>NC_007512.1:125000-1325000 GCF_000012485.1 Pelodictyon luteolum DSM 273
TACCCATGAGGGGCTTGCTGTGTTTGGCGCCGAGGGTATCTTCCGTACCTATCGCTTCCCATACGTGCCGCGAGAACTAGCGGTGTCTGCAGACAGTTTTCATACCAAGCCGCTGCTCCGGGTGATGCAGTCGACTGAGCGCTTCCACCTGCTCTGTCTCACGCGCCAGAATATCAAGTTGTATGATGCAGATCGGTACGCCGTTGAAGAGATAGAGCTACCGCCGGATATGCCCCGGAACATGCTGCAGGTACTTGGCAGCGAAACGACGGAACCTGAGATAACTATCGCTTCATTCGGTTCCGCCGGTGCCGGTGGGGTTATCCGCCACGGGCACAGTTCGAAGAGGGATGAGGAAGAGGTGGATAATGAAAAGTTTTTCCGGGCGGTTGATACGGCGGTGCTTGAGCGCTATTCAATTCCTTCCGGCCTGCCGCTCATGCTTGCTGCGCTTCCCGAGCATCAGGGGTTGTTTCGCAAAATCAGCCGTAACGCGTCGCTGCTCGAAGGGGGGATTTCTGCAGACCCGCAGAGCATGACGACAGATGTCCTCAGGGTAAGGGCCTGGGATGTCATGGCTCCGAGTATTGCGGCCCGGATCCGGGCGGCGGCTGAATCCTGCGCGGCTGCCATCGCTTTAGGGACGGGCACCAGCGATCCAGAAGACGCCGCAGTGGCCGCTGTCGGCGGTCGGATTGAACGCCTGCTCATCGACAGGGAGACACTCATTGCAGGAACGGTAGACCCCGTCACCGGCGCCGTGCGGTTTGTTCCGCTGGAAGATCCTGCAGTGGACGACGTGCTGGATGACATTGGCGAAATCGTTCGCCAGAAGGGCGGCGAAGTGCTCGTCCTCTCTGCAACCGAGATGCCATCCGAAACAGGGCTTGCAGCCATTTATCGTTACTGAGCCTGTTTCGGAATCCATCGGGAGTGGGAATTGAGGGAGGACTGTGTTATTTTGTGGCAGTCAGCTCCATGTGGGGCTTCTTTTGCAATCCATGGCCGGGATGCCCGGCCGTGTTGTTTCATGAACAGGAACCGATGTACTGATGCAAAGAGAGCACCATTCGTTCACCCTTGAGATGGACGTACGGGACTATGAGTGCGACATGCAGGGCATCGTCAACAACAGTGTCTATCAGAATTATCTCGAGCATGCCCGGCACGAGTACCTCAAAAGCGTAGGCATCGATTTCAGCGAGTATGCCCGGATGGGGGTCAACCTCGTTGTTGTGCGGGCCGAGCTTGATTACCGCTCCCCCCTCAAGAGCGGCGACAGATTCCTGGTCAACCTCCAGCTTCAGAGAGAATCCACGCTCAAGTTTGCATTCTATCAGGATATCCTCCGTCTTCCCGACATGAAACCGGCGCTGAACGCAAAAGTAATCGGCACAGCCCTTAACGGCAGGGGTCGTCCTGAAATCCCGACGGCGCTTGCTGCTCTCATGAGCGCTGGAGACGCATAATTCAATAACAGTCCGTATTCCCCCTGAAGCATATGAAACCACTGCGTTCGGTCGCTGATGCCTATCTGGCGCTCAGTGTGGGTGAGCGTCAGCTTCAAGACGGCCTCCATGCAGAATCGGCGGCAAGCTGCCGTAGCGCTATGGATGCTGCTCGCTCGATTCCTGCCGAGGAGGCATTTGATCATGCAGGGTTCGATGCATTTGTCCATGCTGTGCTTGCCGGGGCTCTCACTGGACTCGGAGACTATGGCACAGGACTGGAGTCGGCAGACCTTGCGCTGTATTATTTCAATCGTCGTGGCGAATTGGAGGAGGATGGCGGCAAGTTATGGATTCGGGCAGTGTTTTCACGCGGCGCAGCCCTTGAGGGGCTCGGCAGGAGGGATGAAGCGTTCCAGTCGTTCAGGATGGCCTGTGAGATGCTCGACGAGCGGAATGGAGGGATGGGTGGGCTTGAGGCGCTTCGAAACGCCGCCGCCGAGGCCCTGACAAGGCTCGGCCGTGCCACTGAACCCGAAAAACCCGCAGGCTATCGCGCCTGGTGGGAATTCTGGTCCTGAGAGAATGGAGGCTGTGCGCTCGATCTTGGTTGTCCGCTTGAGTTCCATCGGCGACATCATCCTGACCACGCCGGTGGTGCGCTGGCTAAGGGTCCGGTGGCCGGAGGCAAAAATCGATTTCTGCACCAGAGCTCCGTTTCTCCCCCTGCTGGCCGGCAGCCCTCGGCTTTCGGGGGTCTATTCCCCCGAAAGCCTCCCGGCATCTTCGTCTTATGACCTTGTGGTGGACCTTCAGAACAACAGGCGCTCGCATGCGCTCCTAGGGAGGGTCGGGGCAAAAAAAACGGTCCGGTATCATAAAGGCAACTGGAAAAAGTGGATCCTCGTTCACTGGAAGATTGATCTATACGGAGAGGCGCCCTCAGTGGTGGAGCGCTACGGTTCTTCGCTGTTGGGGCTCGGCATCAAGGTCGATGATTCCGGATGTGAGCTTTGGCCTTCAGCATCTGACACGTCTTTAGCTGACGGGATTCTGCCTGGTGAGGGCAAGGTGCTGGCGGTCTGCTTCGGTGCCCGCCATTTTACCAAACGCTGGCCCCCTCGCCGGTTTGCCGAGGTGATTCTTGGTATACTCAATGCTGTCCCCTCTTTACGGGTAGTACTCCTTGGAGGGGAGGATGACGCTGCCCATGCAGAGGAGATCATGGGACTGCTGCCAGCCGGGGTTGCCGGTTCGGTGCGGAATCTTGCCGGAGCCTGCTCCCTCATGGAGACTGGAGCGCTGTTGCAGCGCTCCGATGCAGTCCTGACAAACGATACGGGACTGATGCATATGGCCTCTGCGTTCCAGAAGCGCCTCTTTGTGCTCTTCGGATCCTCGTCGCTGGCCTTCGGATTCCTGCCTTACCGGTCCACGTTTGAACTTTTCGAAGTGTCAGGTCTCGGCTGCAGGCCGTGCTCCCACATCGGCAGGGAGCGCTGTCCGAAAGGTCATTTCCGTTGCATGCTGGATATCCCGCCGGAGCGGGTCTCCGACAGGATAATTGCGTTTCTCGGGGGGGCACAGCGGTGATTGTCGCTTCATGGAATGTCAATGGCATCAGGGCACGTGAGGGTGCGCTCGAATCATGGGTCAGGCAAAGTTCCCCGGATGTCCTCATCCTGCAAGAGGTGAAAGCCTCAGTAGAGGAGATCCCCCTGAGTATCATGTCACTTGACGGCTACCGTTCGTTCTGGAACGACTCTTCTATCAGAAAGGGGTATAGCGGGACAGGAATTCTCATGAAGGAGACCCCCGCACTTGAGGGTGCAACGTTCGAAATCCCGCCCTTCGATATTGAGAACCGGACGGTGGTGCTGCACACCGGAGAGTTGTCCATCATAGGTACCTATGTGCCGCGGGGGGACTCTGCTCAGCATTACGTCCTCAAACTCGGCTACCTTGAGGCCATGCATGAGTATGTTCGGGAACTGCTTGCCTGCGGAAGACAGATACTCGTGACCGGCGACATGAACGTGGCTCACCGCCAGGTCGACCTTCACCGCTCAGAGAACAGGCCCGGAGCAACAGGTATTCGGCCGGAGGAGCGCTCTGCGATTGATCGGCTGATTGCGCTCGGGCTTTCCGACGTGATGCGCGAATTGAACCCGGAGCGGGATGACCTGTTCACCTGGTGGCCTTACTGGCGAATGGCCAGAGAGCGCAACATCGGTTGGCGGATAGACTGTTTTTATCTTTCCGGATACAGAAAAGACCGGATTCTCCGGGCAGCGGTCGACATGCCGGAGAAAAGTTCAGACCATGCACCGATCATTCTTGAATTCGTTCCGGAGTCCGGTTTGCATGAGGATACCCGGTCATTTTCTCGGTGAGTTGCGGCGGTTGGAAAAAAGAATGCAATTCCTTACATTTAAGGTCCAAATTTGCACGCGGTGTTCACGTCTGAACGCGTGAAGCCGTGGGGCCGGTATGCGCAATTCCGGACCCTCGCCGCATGCAAGCAGCTGAGTACTCTCAATCATTATTTACATTGCGCTATGGAAACAAACAAACTGTACGAATGTACGGTCATCATCGATGGCGGGCTTCAGGATGAAGCTATTGCTGCCGCGATGGAGATGGTACAGAAGGTCATCACCGAAAAGGGCGGAAGCATCAGCAGCGTCCTTGATATCGGCAGGCGCAAGACCGCCTATCCGATCAAAAAGAAAACCATCGGGTCCTACGCCCACATTGAATTCACCGCAGCCACTCCTGTCATCGCAGAGATCGAACGGGTACTGCGCTACGAGGAAGTCCTGCTTCGTTATCTCATCGTTCACCTGACGTCCCCTCTCCTCGAGATGCGCAAGCGCGTCGAGAAATACAGCGTGGTCATCGGTAGCCCTGAAGACAACGTAGCCAGCGAAACAGATGCAGCCGACAAGGTTGCCAAGTGAGAATTGTGACTGAGGGTTCGACGCAGTAGAGGATTGATTGGATTTATTGAGAAACAAACGGAGAAGATGTTATGGCTGAATTGAAAATGCCTGAGATTAACAGCGTCATCATTGCTGGCAATCTTACAAAGGATCCTGTTTTCAGGCAGACTGATTCAGGCGGGACTCCGGTTGTCAATTTTTCAATCGCCTGCAACCGCAGGTTCCGCGACAGCAACCACCAGTGGCAGGAAGACGTTTGCTACGTCGGCGTGGTTGCATGGAACAAACTTGCCGAGAGCTGCAGGGACAATCTCAGAAAAAGTTCAGCGGTCCTTGTCGACGGCGAATTGCAGAGCCGGACATGGAAAGCGCAGGACGGAACATCAAGGACAGTGGTCGAGATCAAGGCCAGACGGATCCAGTTCCTCAACAAACGCAAAAAGGACGACGGCGAGGACGATCACGACGGTTTCATCGAGGATGATTTTCATGATGTCCATCATGAAGATGCACACGGTGAGGACAACGACCACATTTATGAATACAAATACCTGTCCTCCGACTGAGAGGCGGGGGCAAGCAAAATCTGCACATGAAACCAATGAGACAGAAAAACACAAGGGCGCAGGGCAATAAGTCCATCAGCAACGCTCTGGCTTCAAAGAGAAAGGTGTCGAAGAATCAGGTCGTGTTCTTTGACTACCGCGACGAGCGCAAGCTGAAAAGATTCATCAACGATCAGGGTAAAATCATCCCCCGCCGCATCACGGGCCTCACCGCAAAAGAGCAGAACCTCTTGACCCATTCAGTGAAGTGGGCACGGTTCCTCGCGGTCATACCCTACGTTGCTGACGAGTACAAATAAAAAATTTCGCAATCCATTGAAACAAGGAAGCTAGACGTGAAAGTCATTTTAAGAAAAGATGTGGCTGCCCTTGGCGATGCAGGTGAAGTTGTTGCCGTGAAGAACGGTTATGCCAACAACTACCTTATTCCGCAGGGTATGGCCACGAGGGCTACCGAGGGAACCCTCAAAGCTCTTGAGACCGAGAAGAAGCAGCAGGCAAGAAAAGTCGAGTTGCAGAGAACGAGTGCTCGTGAACTTGCCCAGAAGATTGAGCAGATGGTGCTGAAGGTGCAGGCCAAGGCCGGCGAATCCGGCAAGCTGTTCGGCACCGTCACCGCCGGTGACATCGCCGATGCCCTGAAGGCAGTTGGCGTAGAGATCGACAGGCGCAAGATCACCCTGGAGGCTCCCGTCAAGCTGCTCGGCAAGTATGAGGCCGAGGCGAAGCTGTTCTCGGACGTCACCGTAAAGGTCACCTTCGAGGTCGAAGCCGAGGGTACCGAGGCTTAAGGACCTCCTCCCGCAGCAGGTTCCTGATGCAGGCATAGCCCTCTCTGGATCCACAATTCGTTCGTTGAAAGCTCCGCATCCCTTGGGACTGCGGAGCTTTTTTCTTTCTGCCAGTCAGTCACTATTATATTGGACAAGAGCATCACTGCGTCAACCCCCCATGCCATGATCCAGACCCTTCTCCAGGAAAAATATCCTGTTTTTACTACGAAATTCGATCGCAGCGAGACCAGCTGCCGAAGCGTGGATGATATCATCGCCCATTTCAAAAGCTGCATCGATGCAAACCCTGCAGTCGCCTATATTGGTGAGTTTGACCATTATGCTCACACGGCAGCGCTGCCGGGTGGGGTCATCGGTAAGGGGATCAAGGCCGCAAGGAATCTTCTGTTCTGCTTCGGCAAAGAGATGCCCACACCTTACGTTCTGGCGGTTCGTCCCCGTTCAATAGGCGTTGGCGAAGTGGAAGACGGGTTTGTGGTGACCTTTCTCGAGGCTCCAAACCCTACAGCCAATGAGGCTATGGAGTCATGGACGAAAGCCCTTCGGGACAGAGTCGTAGATGCGTAAGGGGTTGTTCTTCAGGCCGGGAACTGGCGAAGCATGCGCAGATCGTTCTCGAAGAGGAGCCGGATGTCGTCGATCTTGTATTTGAGCAGGACGGTCCTGTCTACACCCATTCCGAATGCGTAACCGCTCCATACTTCAGGGTCGATGCCTGCGTTCTTCATGACGTTTGGATGTACCATGCCGCAACCCATGATTTCAAGCCAGCCGGATTTCTTGCAGACACGGCACCCTTTGCCACCGCAGAGGTAGCATGTGACGTCTACCTCTGCCGAGGGCTCGGTGAACGGGAAAAAGCTGGGTCTGAAGCGCAGCTGGACATCGCTGCCGAACATCTGACGTGCAAAGGAGTAAATGGTGGCTTTCAAGTCGGCAAAGGTTACCCCTTTATCGATATACAGGCCCTCAAGTTGGTGGAAGACACAGTAACTGCGTGCGCTGATGGCTTCGTTGCGATAGACTTTTCCGGGGCAGATTACCCTGATGGGAGGCTTGCGGTCAAGCATTACCCTGACCTGCACCGGGGAGGTGTGGGTCCGGAGGAGAATGTCGTCTTCCGTGCCGTCGCGTTTGACGAAGAATGTATCCTGCATGTCCCTGGCCGGATGGTCGGGGGGGAAGTTCAGCATATCGAAGTTGTAGCTTCCGAGCTCAAGCTCTGGGCCGGTGGCGACAGTAAAGCCCATGTCGGAAAATATCTGCTTCATCTCACCGAGCACCTTCTGGACCGGATGTTCGCTCCCGGTGAAATGTCGCCGGCCGGGGAGCGAGAGATCGATCGTGGGGGCCGCAGGCGATGTCGTTTTTTCCAGCGACAGGGCAGCTTCTTCTACTCTGGCTTCGGCCTCGGCTTTCAGCTGGTTGAGCATATTGCCGATTTCGGGTCTCCGGGCGGGATCGACCGACTTCAACTGTGAAAAGAGTCCGGCAATCAGTCCCTTGCGAACGGTGTACCGGAGGCGGAACGCCTCAAGTTCATCGGCTGAGCTGATCCTGAATCCGGCGATCTCCTCCCGGAGGCTTCGAATGCTGTTTTCCATGTACTGCTGCGGATCTCAGTCAATGATGGTTTTTACGAGCTGGGTGAACGCCTCGGGGTCCCTTACGGCGATTTCAGCCATGGTCTTGCGGTCAATCTCCACGTTCTTTTTGATCATTGCATCCATCAGCCTGGAGTAGGTTGTGCCGTTCAGGCGGGCAGCTGCATTGATGCGAATGATCCAGAGCGAGCGGAAGCTTCGCTTTTTTGCGCGACGGTCACGGTAGGCGTACTGTTCGCCTTTGTCGACCGCATGCTTGACGACGGTCAGGATATTGCCGCGTGATCCCCAGTATCCCTTGGCTTTCTTTAATACTCTTTTCCTGCGGGCCTTTGAGGCGACAGCGTTATTTGCTTTAGGCATCGTTGTGTAAGGTTAATGTTTAAATGTGTCAGGCAAGGATCATCCGCTTGATCTGTTTCTCCTTGGTCGCGTTGTCCAGCATGGTCGACTGGTGGAGGCGGCGGGTACGTTTCCTGTTCTTCTTCTCCAGGTTGTGCGATCCGTTCATCCGTTCACGCTTGATTTTTCCTGATGCGGTGGCCTTGAATCGTTTGCATGCACCGCGGTGCGATTTCATTTTAGGCATGACTGTCGTTGTTTTTTTATCAAAAGAATGTGCAAAGTTCCTGTCTAGTCCTCGGCATCGGCCGATTCTTCGAGCGGGGCCAGCGGTGTCCCTGTTTTCGAACGGATACGCTCGTAGGCGTCGATCTTTTTCTTGTCGGGTTCGAAGTAGACGAACAGCTTCTTGCCTTCGAACTTAGGTTCTCCTTCACGGTTCCCGACGACGCTGAGCCGTTCCGTCAGGCGGTCGGCCAGTTCAAGTCCCTTGTCCTTGTAAATGATCGAACGGCCAAGGAAGACGATCGTGGCCCGTACGCGGTTCCCTTTGCGGAGGAACTCCTCGAGGTGGGCCGTCTTGAAATCGAAATCGTGCTTGTCGGTGTTCGGATGGAAGCGCAGCTCCTTGAGCGTTGTGGTTTTCTGCTTCTTCTTCAAGTCCTTGTCCCGCTGCGCCATCTTGTAGAGCAGCTTGCCGAGGTTATCGAACTTGCATACGGGCGGTTCGGCGTTCGGCTGCACTTCGATCAGGTCCGTGTTGCGGTCCTCGGCCATCCGGCGGGCATCTATGGTTTTCATGACCTGCTGCGTTCCGTCCGGGAAGATGATCCGGACTTCGGGCACGCGGATCTGCTCATTGACCCGATAGGTGATTTTCGGTTTCTGGGATGTCGCCTTCTGTTTCTTCATGCGTTCTGGTTTGGTTTGTGGTCAGGCTTTTCGGTCGATCTCCTCCCGGAGTCTCTCAATCATGTCCTGAATGCTGAGGGTGCCTTCGTCGCCCTTGCGGTGGCGGCGAAGCGAGACCGCTCCCTTTTCCTCTTCCTTCTGGCCGACAACGACCATGTAGGGGATTTTCGAAAGTTCCGATTCGCGGATCTTCTTTCCGATCTTTTCGCTACGCAGGTCGAGTTCCGTACGTATACCTGCTGCCAGCATAGCATTCCTTACTCCCGCTGCGTAGTCGTGCACGTCCTCAGCGATCGGAAGGACGACTGCCTGAACCGGCGCAAGCCAGAGCGGGAAGTTGCCGGCGGTATGCTCTATGAGCACGCCGATGAAGCGTTCCATGGAGCCGAATGGTGCCCGGTGGATGACGACGGGACGGTGTTTCTGACCGTCGTTGCCGACATAGGTAAGATCAAAGCGCTCCGGCATGACATAGTCAACCTGGACGGTGCCGAGCTGCCATTTTCGGCCGAGCGCATCACGGACGATGAAGTCGATTTTTGGTCCGTAGAAACTGGCCTCGCCAATGCCGATGAAGTACTTGATGCCCATGCGGTCCGCGGCTTCCTTCACATCCTTTTCAGCCTGTTCCCAGACCTCAGGGGTGCCGCCGTATTTTGTCTGATTCTCCGGATCGTGCATGGACAGGCGGGTTTCCACTGCATCGAATCCAAGCGTGCGGAAGACAAACTGCGTGAGGTCGATTGCGTTGCAGATCTCGTCGACCAGCTGGTCGGGGCGGCAGTAGATGTGCGAATCATCCTGCGTGAACCCTCTTGCGCGCACCAGTCCGTTGAGCTCGCCGGACTGCTCATGGCGGTAGACCGTGCCGAACTCCGTCAGCCGGATCGGCAGGTCGCGATAGCTCCGCATTTCGGAGCTGTAGATAAGGTGGTGGTGCGGGCAGTTCATGGGCTTGAGCAGATACTGCTCCTGCTTGCCGTCCTCGTCATGGTATGTCAGCGGAGGGAACTGTGAGTCGCTGTAGTATGGGTAGTGGCCCGAACGCTTATAGAGTTCAATGTTGCCGATGTGCGGCGTATAGACCGGCAGATATCCGCGCCGGCGCTGTTCGTCCTTCAGGAATGTTTCTAGCTCCTGGCGGATGATGGCGCCCTTGGGGAGCCATACCGGAAGGCCGCTGCCGATTTCGGGGGAGAGCATGAAGAGCTTCAGCTCCTGGCCGAGCCTGCGATGGTCGCGTTTTCTGGCCTCTTCGAGGCGCTCCAGATGCTCCTTCAGAAGCTTTTCCGAAGGGAATGCGATGCCATAGATCCGCTGCATGCTCTCGCGCGAGGAGTCTCCGCGCCAGAACGAGGATGAGATGTTGAAGAGCCGCACTGCCTTGAGCCGGGACGTCGAGGGGAGATGCGGGCCGGTGCAGAGGTCGGTGAACCCGCCTTCATGGTAGAGCGATACGGTCGGGACGTTTTTGAGGGTATCCTCAAGGATCTCGACCTTGTAGGGATCGCGGCGGACCGTTTTGAAGAATTCGATGGCAGCCTCGCGCGTCATCTCTTCTCGGACGATCGGGGTATCGCGGCCTGCGATCTCAAGCATTTTCTTCTCGATACTGCGAAGGTCGTCTTCATTGAAGCGGTGGCTGGAGGCTATGTCGTAATAGAAGCCCTGCTCGACTGCAGGCCCAGCACCGAAGCGCGCACCGGGGAAGAGCTCCTCAACGGCCGAGGCCATGATGTGGCTTGCGCTGTGCCAGAACACTTCGTGACCTTCAGCTGAATCGAAGGTGATGATGGAGAGCGTACAGTCCATCCCGATTGGCATGGACAGATCCGCAGCTTTGCCGTCTATCATGACGGCAAGTGCGGCGTCAGCGAGCCTGCGCCCGATGGAGAGTGCTATGTCGAGGCCCGTGCTTCCTTTCGGGAACAGCTTGATGGTTCCGTCGGGCAGGGTGATGGACAGCATAACCTGCGATTCCAGATTGTCAGACATGGTGTGTCTAGTCGTTTCAAGTCCATGGCGGTGCGGCCTCCTTCCGGTTGCCGTCCTCATGGGAAGATATCAATGCAGCCTCTTGTTGATGGTATATCCAGGCCGGGAGGGCTACGGGGCTCTTTGGCCCCTTTTCCCCGGTTCCGTAAAGTGGACTTGAATGGTACGAAGAATTATTTGGATTTCCAAATATGCCAGTCCCTAAGGGCGGCCGTTTGCTACCGGGGCTCCCGCTTAGTGCAGGAGCTGTATGATGTCGGGGGTGACCGTCTCTTTTCCCTGTTTTGCGGCAAGTGCTTCGGCTTTTTTTCTCAGCTCGCGGCCTAAGGAGATCTGGCTGATGAAGGGTGCTTTTGCGACTATCCGGTCGAGGAGTTCACCGGCCTCCGGGCTCCAGGGGATTTCCGGTGCGGGGGCTTCGCCCGATGCAGCGACACGGTTGATTGGCAGGAAGTTGAAGAGCATGTCATAGAGTGCGTTAATGATCTCCTGCAGGATATACACTGCTCCACTGTGGCCCATGAAGGGTGTTCCGAGGGCGCGGCGGACGATGGGTCCCGGAAAGCCAGCAGGGATGAACCGGGTTTTTGCGTCCAGTTCGGCCAGATAGATCTTGTCGATGATCCTGCCAAAGAAGAACTGCGGCTGATTTGCTGCAATCTCCTGTCGAAGTGATGTGTTGTCGGCAACGGCGGAGTCAAGGCTGAACATGCACTGCATCCCCATTTCCCGACCGAGGAACCGCTCGAGTCCTTCCGCATAAGTCCGGGCGGCGGCCACTCCGAAACGCACGGTGGGGAACCACTCCGCCTGGGGGCCGCGCCAGAGGTCCCAGAGCGGTCTGAGGATGGTGCGTTTTTCTTCGAGCAGGAAGGCCGCGGCTTGCTGTTCTTTCTGGATATGGCGCCCGAGCTCCATGATGAATGTGGCGGTGTCGTCAAGGCCCATCGGAGCATAGAGTACCGGCCGCTGGAGCGCTTCAGCAAGGGCAAGCCCGAATTCCCGGTACATGACGATGATGACGTCGGAGTTTTTCAGATCCGAAATGTCTCGAAGAGAGCTTTCAAACGGAAAGACATGCTGCAGGCGGCCGCCCGTTCCGGCAATGAGTCGTTTGAGTTCGGCGAGGTCGGAGGGGCTGTTGAAGCAGCCGTAGGTGGGGCCGATGATGCTGACGGTTCCAGGCTCGATTATCGCGGGTTTAGCGTCGTCGAACTGGCTGTGGAGCCAGAGGAGGGCCCTGTCCCGCCCCTGCCACTCGTTCTCGCCGAGCGAGTCGGAAGGGAAGAACCGGACCTCGGGGAAGTGCATCTGGAGCATATGCTCGTGGTCGCTGCCGATCATTTCGCTTTCGGCGCTTGAGACGAGGATGAGTTGCCGCCCGTTGCCCCGAAGCTTTTCAATGGTATCCCGAACAACTTCAGTGGTGCCTGACGATGCGATCTCTTTTTCGGTGAGGCTTGTCGGGGTGAAGTTTTCCAGGTAGGGGATCGCGTCAGTGTAGTCCATGACCGCCACGCCGACCAGATTGTAGCACCCTACCGGCGCATCGGCGATGACGTGTATGTCGCTGAGCGGGCAGAAAGTGTTGACGGCTGCCCAGTAGGCGCTTGCGGTTGATTCGTCACGAATGGTCTTTCCCATGGGGCGGTGGTTATGGTGTGGTGATGTCCCCGGGTGCATCCATCCGAAGCACGACGGGCAGTTTTCCTTTTGGTTCCAGCCGGCCGGTAAGCACCTTGAGGGCGTTTTGTTCACTGGTTTTTTCAGCATCGTAGGTGCAGATGCAGTTTTCCAGCCCGGGGAAGCTCCGGAGCATGTAGGGAGAGCCGAACGCCACAAAGACGACAGGCCGTTTTCCCCGGGAGAGTTTCTGGATCGAATGGATGAATGCCAGCTGAGGGGCGGTGAGCTTTGAGGGGGCCGTAATGTAGGCCGCAATGACGATTGCCGGAGCGGTTTCGGCGAGGCGTTCTGCCTCGATGAACTTTTCCGGGTCGGTGTCGGGTGTTATCCGGAGGTGGTGCGATTTCCAGGTGCTGTCAATTCCCGCCATGAACGCACTGCCGACATCCGGATCTGTGCGGTCCTGCAGAATGATATGAAGCATGGACGGTCCGGCCTTTTTTATGCGGAAAGGGATGATATGGCGATCTTTTCCGGTGAATGTGACGGAGCGGGCGGCAATTGCTTCCGCCAGTTCGATGTGCCGGGCAGGTGAAGCCATTTCGGGTACCCGGTTCAGGTCGACAAGGCTCTTGGGCCGGAGGCCCGCCCAGCGCTTTGCCTGCAGGATCCTGCGCACCGATTCATCAATGCGTGCTTCACTGATGACACTATCCCGAACGGCATTCACAATGGCATGGAACGATCGCTCGGGATCGGGCGAGAAGAGCAGGACATCGTTGCCCGCAGCTACGGCCCGGACAGAAATCTCTTCGACGTTATGTCCGTCATAGAGGGCCTTCATGTTTAACGCATCAGTGACGATGAGTCCCTTGAAGCCCAGCCTTTTTCGCAGGAGTCCAGTCACGATGGGGGCGGAGATCGATGCCGGATCCATGGTACCGGTCAGTTTCGGAACGGCGAGATGACCGGTCATTACCGCCATGACGCCGCAGCGGATGGCGGAACGGAATGGTTTGAGCTCGTATTCCTCAAGCCTGAGGCTGTCGGCTTCGAGTACGGGAAGGGCGAAGTGGCTGTCGACCGTCACATCGCCATGGCCGGGGAAGTGTTTTGCTGTGGCAAGAAGCCCCTTTGACTGCATTCCTTCGATGAGGGCATCGGCCATTCGTGAAGCGCCCTCGGAGGTATCGCCGTAAGAGCGGGTGTTGATGACCGGGTTCAGGGGGTTGCTGTTCAAGTCCGCGCTCGGAGCGAAGTTCCATTGCAGACCGGCGGCTTTGGCCTCAAGAGCAATGGCTTCCCCCATCTTGCCTGAGAGTTCGCTGCTGCCTGCCGCAGATACCGCCATGGCGGATGGGAACCGGGTGGCGCCTTCAAGGCGCATGGCCAGGCCTCGTTCCATGTCGGCGCTGATGAGAAGCGGGTTTGGGGCGATGGACTGGAAGTGGTTGGCCAGCATGGCGGCGCTGAACATACTGCCTTTGAGGAACATGATGCCGCCGACCTTTCCTTCCGAGACAAGCCGGTCAAGTTTCATGCGGGCAGGGTCGTCTTTTTCCGTATAGGCGCCGGGGCTGTCGGCCATGAGCATCTGGCCGACCTTTTCTTCAAGGCTCATCGCCTGAAGGGCCGCATCGATGCCGGAGTCTACTTCTCGGAAGACGGCTTCGGCATGCCAGGGCGGCAGGGCAGGTTCCGCATGGAGACTTCCGCCCGCAAGCGCCGAGAGAACGATGAGGGCTATAAGCCAGCGGGCAGGGAGACGGGGCTGTTCGGGTTGCATGCAGCGGGTCCAGAGTTCTTCAGGTGAAACGGCATTGTTTCTTGAAAGTAAAAAAAATCCCGTGAATATGTCCGCTTTCAGGGTGGCGTGAAGCGATGCGTGTCAGCTCATGTAGAGGTAGGGTTTCCAGTCTTCGGAAGCTGAAGCGGTGAGCAGCTGCATGAACATGAGGTGATTGGGGCGTTCGGCCTGCTTCATGAGGGGCATGCCGGCCTCTTTCGGGGTGCGGCTCCCTTTCTTTGCATTGCATTTTCTGCAGGCGGTAATGAGGTTTTCCCATGAATCCTCGCCGCCACGGGAACGGGGGGTAATGTGGTCTATGGTGAGCTGCTGGTCGGTCCTGCCGCAGTACTGGCACTGGAAGCGGTCGCGGCGGATGATGTTCTTGCGGTTCAGCATGATGCGCTTGTAGGGGACGCGGACAAAGACCGTGAGGCGGACGATGCTCGGCATGGGGTAGCTTTTGCTGACAGTGCAGATGAAGCGTTCAGGGTGATGGGTGACCGGGACGGCTTTGCCGCCGAAGAGGAGGAGGATGGCTTTCTGGGGATCGCAGATGCTCAGGGGCTCATAGCTGCTGTTCAGCACCAGGACTTTCGATCGGGTCATTGCTCTCTCCCTGATGGTTAGTTGCGGCGCGGGCCCGCTGTATAACTATACACGCATTGCTGGGTACTTCAAAAGGTGTTGTGTAAATTTTCTGTAAAGATCGCCGCAGCAGCAGTCCACTGCAGCTGCGGCGATGAGTATGGCATCTAGATACAGCAGATATTGAGCTGGCGCGACGCCATGGCTTCGTCAAGCCGTGAGACCGGGGTGGTCACTGGAGCTCCCTTGACTGTCTCAGGGCTCTTTTCCGCCTCATCGGCAATTTGCAGGAGCGCATCGGCGAAGAGATCAAGCGTCTCCCTGGATTCCGTTTCCGTCGGCTCGATCATGAGTGCTTCGCTGACGATGAGCGGGAAGTAGATGGTCGGTGCATGGAACCCGTAGTCGAGCAGCCGTTTTGCGATGTCGAGCGTCTTGACCCCGTGCGATTTCTTCTGCCTGTCTCCTGAAAGACAGAACTCGTGCAGCACCTGTTTCGGGAAGGGGAGTTCATAGGCTCCGGTGAGGCGGCTGAGCAGGTAGTTGGCGTTTATGATGGCGTTTTCCGACACTCGTTTGAGCCCTTCTGCGCCAAGCATCCGGATGTAGGTGTAGGCCCGCACCAGAACAGCGAAGTTTCCGTAGAAATTCATCATCCTGCCGATGCTTTCCGGACGGTCCGAAACGAGCCGGTAGACGGGGCCGTCGGCGCCCTCCGTCTTTTCGACGACGGGAACGGGGAGGAACTCAACAAGCTTTTCCGAGACTCCGACCGGTCCGCTGCCGGGTCCGCCTCCTCCGTGGGGTGCCGAAAAAGTCTTATGGAGGTTGTAGTGGACTACATCGAAGCCCATGTCGCCGGGGCGGGCAATGCCGAGCAGGGCGTTCATGTTGGCGCCGTCCATGTAGAGAAGACTGCCGTTCCTATGCACCATTTCAGATATCCTGACAATCTCCTTTTCAAAGAGGCCGATGGTGTTCGGGTTGGTGAGCATCAGCGCGGCAACCTCACCGTCAAGCTTTGCTTCAAGGTCCTGAAGGTCGGTGCGTCCGATCTCGTTGCTTTTCACCGAGACGATCCGGTATCCCGCGAGGGCTGCAGATGCAGGGTTGGTCCCGTGGGCGGAATCGACAACGAGAAGTGTGGAGCGTTTCGAGCCCCGCGACTCATGGTATTTCTTGATGAGAAGAATGCCGGTCAGCTCTCCGTGGGCACCGGCGGCGGGCTGGAGGGTGACGGCCTTCATGCCTGCGATTTCAGCAAGCATAAGGGAGAGCTCGTACATCAGCTGGAGCGCACCGCCGGCAGTTTCCTCCGGCTGGAGCGGGTGCAGGGCGCTGAAGCCCGGAAGGTCGCAGGTATAATCGTTGATTTTCGGGTTGTACTTCATCGTACAGCTTCCTAACGGGTACATGTTCTTGTCGACATGGTAGTTCATGTTCGACAAGCGGATGAAGTGGCGCACCACTTCGCTTTCGGGAACCTCCGGAAGCATGGCAGGCTCCTTTCGCAGGAACTTGGAGGGCAGGAAGCTCCCTGGTGCTGCCCCGGGCATGTCTTTTCCGGAGAAGCTGTAGCCTTTGCGGCCGCTTGCCGAAAAATCGAAAATCAGTTTTTCTTTCATGGTGATGCTGTGCGACGGTGATGAACTGTCTCTCTGGCGAGTGTGCTGTTTATCCAATATAGCAGACATCGCCCATATGCTCAAGCGCCGCCCGCTTAATTTGTTCAGCCCCGTCCTGTCTCTTCCGGTGCTGGTGTGTCCTCAGCCACATCCCCGGTAAGTGCCCTCTCCAGGGCGCCCATGGCTTCTTCAGCGGCCAGCTGTTCTGCATCCTTTTTCCTTAGGGCCGTGCCACGTCCAAGCCGACGACCGTTGCAGGAAACTTCGATGGTGAAGGTCTTTTCGTGCTCGGCCCCCTCTTCCGATAGGACGGTGTAGACGGGAGGCGGAAGCTGATGTGACTGGGTATGCTCGATGAGGCGGCTTTTGTGGTTGTTTTCTGTGCTGACCATCGCCTCAAAAGCGGGGCTGTCGATGATCTGCTCCTCTATGAACTCACGGACGGCATCAAGCCCCCTGTCGAGGTATATGGCACCGGTGAGGGCTTCAAAGGCATCGGCGAGCGTTGAGGTGCTGGTGCGGATGCGCTGCTGGTCTGCAGATTCGCCGATGATGAGGTGAATGCCGAGATCGAGGTTTCGCGCGAAACCGGCCAGGGACTTGCCGTTCACGATCTTTGCCCGGTAGCTTGACAGCTCACCTTCGGTCCCCTCGGGGAATCGGCGATAGAGGTATTCGGAGATGATGAGTCCGAGGACGGAGTCTCCAAGGAACTCAAGGCGCTGGTTGGAGCGGGTGATTTCTGGTGCGGTGGTGTCATGCACCATCGAACGGTGGGTGAGGGCTGTGGCGTAAAGCTCCAGGCTGAGCGCTTTTCCCTTGAAAAGGCTACGGATGAATGCTGTGAGAGATGGGGGGGCTCCCGACCCCTCCCATTTTTCGGGTCTGCTGCTGAAAAATGGGAGAGCGGAGAGTTTATGCCAGAGTGGCTCCATGGCCGAAGGGCTCAGAGTGAGGCGCCGTTGCGGAAGATCAGCGATGCGTTGTGGCCGCCAAAGCCGAACCCGTTGTTGAGGGCGTACTCGATGCTGCGTTTTTTCGGCTCGTTCGGCGTGACGTCCACATCGATTTCCGGGTCGAGGTTCTCGCAGTTGATGGTCGGCGGTACTGTCTGGTTCTGCATTGCAAGAATGCATGCGATCGATTCCACTACGCCGGCTGCGCCGAGCAGATGTCCGGTCATCGACTTCGTGGAGCTGATGCTGAGCTTGTAGGCGTGTTCTCCGAACAGCTTCTTGATGGCTGTGACCTCCGCAATGTCGCCAAGCGGGGTCGCTGTGCCGTGGGTATTGATATAGTCGATCTTCTCGGTGCCGATGCCGGCGATCGAGAGTGCTGTCTTCATTGCGTTGAGTGCACCCTTTCCTTCAGGATGGGGGGCGGTGAGATGGTGCGCGTCGGCTGTTGCGCCGATGCCGACCAGCTCCGCATATATCTTTGCGCCGCGGGCTCTGGCCGAGTCGAGGCTTTCCATGATAAGCGATCCGGCACCTTCGCCCATGACGAAGCCGTCGCGGTCACGGTCGTAGGGACGCGATGCTTTCGTAGGGATGTCGTTTGCTGTTGAAAGTGCCCGTGCGGAGTTGAAGCCTCCGACACTCATCGGGGTGATCGGAGCTTCCGATCCGCCGCAGACCATGTAGTCGGCCAAGCCGGTCTGGATGAGCATGTAGGCGTCTATGATGGCGTGCAGCGAGGTCGCGCATGCCGATGCTGTGGCATAGTTAGGTCCCATCAGCCCGTGCCGCATGGATATCTGTCCTGCTGCGATGTCGGGGATGAGCATGGGGATGAAGAAGGGGCTGATGCGCCGTGGCCCGCGGTTCAGGTACTGCCTGAACTGCTGGTCGTACACGGTCATTCCCCCGATGCCCGAGCCGTGCACGACGCCGATCCTCAGGGGATCGATCGCCTGCAGGTCAAGGCCGGAATCTTTGATTGCCTGGTCTGAAGAGACGATGGCATACTGGCAGTAGGGGTCCATGCGGTCGGCCGTTCTCTTGTCGATATAGTCTTCGACAACGAAGTCCTTCAGCTCGCATGCGAAGGTGGTTGCAAAATCAGCAGTGTCAAAGTAGGTGATCGGTGCCGCACCGCTTTTTCCTGCGATGAGTGCGCTCCAGAAATCCTCTTTTGTCTGGCCTATGGGGGTGAGCACCCCGATGCCGGTAATGACAACCCTTTTTCGTTCCTGACCCATCTGTAGTGGTTTGATTTATTGCGTCTGTCAACTGCATGTACCTGCTGCCGGCGTTCTGCTTGCAGCAGGTACGCAGTGTTTCCGTCTGTGTCGTATATCCCTCTTCGGAGGAATTACTTCTTGACGATGTAGTCGATTGCCTGCTGAACGGTGCCGATCTTTTCTGCGTCTTCGTCGGGGATCTGCACGTCGAATTCATTCTCGAGTTCCATGATCAGTTCAACGGTGTCGAGCGAGTCGGCGCCGAGGTCGTCGGAAAACTTGGATTCCGGCTTGATCTGGTCTTTGTTGACGCCCATCTTGCTGACGATAATATCGTATACTTTGTCTCTGATTTCTGCTTCAGTCATGTTCTTTCTCCGGTGTTGATTGTTGATAAAAAAAAATGAAAAAAATGTCGTGCAATATACAAAGAAAATGAGCTTGCCCAAATCACATCACCATGCCGCCGCTGATGTTGATGACTTCACCCGTGATGTAGGCTGAGCGGTCGCCGGCAAGGAATGAGACCACGTCGGCCACGTCCTCGGGATTGCCGAAACGGCTGAGCGGAATGGCTTCGAGCATTTTCTGGCGCACATCGTCGGAAAGGGCATCGGTCATTTTCGAGGAGATGAACCCCGGCGCGACGGCGTTGACGCGGATATTGCGCGAGGCAAGCTCCTTGGCGACTGATTTGGTGAAGGAAATGACCCCGCCTTTCGAGGCGGCGTAGTTGGCCTGGCCGGCATTGCCCATGAGGCCGATGATTGATGCGATGTTGACAATCGAGCCGGAGCGCTGCTTCATCATGATGCGGCTGACCGCCTTGGTGCATGAGAAGGTTCCCTTCAGGTTGACGGTGAGCACCGCGTCCCAGTCCTCTTCGCTCATACGCATGAGGAGGCCATCACGGGTGATGCCCGCGTTGTTGACGAGGATGTCGATGGTGCCTGTTGCAGCTGCGATGTCGTTGAATGCCTTCTGGACTGCATCGGTGTTGGTGACGTCAAGCTCGAAGCACCAGACCTTTCGGCCGGCTTTCCGGACCCCTTCGGCCGTGTCCTGGAGCCACTCTTCCTTGATGTCGCAGAGAACGATGTCGGCTCCGCCGGCGGCGAGGTTCCAGGCGATGGCCTGTCCAATCCCCCTTGCGGCTCCGGTGATGACTGCGATTTTTCCTTCAAACATGGTTGCTCTCTTTTAAAGGGTTACGGTAATCTCTCTTGGTTCTTTTCATGCGCCCTGAATGTCGGCGGCGGTATCTTTGCCTTCGAGCTCTGCACCTTTGCTGATCCTCTTGATCAGCCCCTGCAGCACTTTCTGCGGACCGACCTCGACGAAACGGGTGATGCCGGCTGTTGTCATTTCTTCTATGGACTGGGTCCAGAGGACTGAGCTGGTGAGCTGGAGCACCAGATTTTTGCGGATTTCAGCAGCATCGGTCACAGTTCGTGCAACAGCGTTCATGCAGACCGGGATTGTAGCATTTTTGATGTCGACGGCCTCCAGTGCCGCAGCAAGCTTTTCCTCTGCAGGCTTCATGAGCGGTGAGTGGAAGGCTCCCGAGACTACCAGTTCTTTAGCCATGCGGGCTCCGTGAGCGGGGGCAAGCTCGACTGCTTTTTTTACTGCCGCGATATCGCCTGAAATGACGATCTGGCCCGGAGAGTTGAAGTTGGCTGCCTGAACAATGCCTTCAGCGCCGGCTTCAGCAAGCAGCGCGTCGAGTGCGCTGTCCTGCATGCCGATGATGGCTGCCATCGTGCCGGGTTTTTCTGTGCCGGCCTGCTGCATGAGGCGTCCACGTTCGGCGACTATCTTTACAGCATCCTCAAAGCTGATGGCGCCTGCAAAGCAGAGTGCGCTGTATTCTCCGAGGCTGTGGCCTGCCGTCATTGCAACACCTTCCGCATTCAGCTGCGAGGCTGCCGCCATGCTGTGGAGGAAGATGGCCGGCTGGGTATGCATGGTCTGGCGGAGCTCCTCCTCGCTGCCGAGGAACATGATGTCGGTGATGCGGTAGCCGAGGATGTCGTTGGCCTGCTCCATGAGGGCTTTCGCTGCGGGGAATGTATCGTAGATGTCTCTGCCCATGCCGCAGTACTGGGATCCCTGCCCGGGAAATACAAATGCTTTCATTGCTGTTTGATCTTCGTCCGTTGTTCGCCTGTCTGTGCCACTCAGATTCTTACTGCCATTTCACATAGACGCCGCCCCATGTGTAGCCGGCACCGAAGCTGACGAGCACAAGGTTCGAGCCGTGTTCGAGGTGGCCGCCGTCATCGAGTTCGGAGAGGCAGATCGGGATGGTGCCGGCTGTCGTGTTGCCGTAGCGGCCCACATTGGAAATGACCTTTGATTCATCAATGCCCATGCGCTCAGCCGTTGCGCTGATGATGCGCTGGTTTGCCTGATGCGGGACGAGCCAGGAGACGTCGTCGGAGGTGAGGCCGTTGCGCTCCATGATTTCTGCTGCAACATCGGCCATCGAGGTGACTGCCGACTTGAAGACCATGCGGCCGTCCTGATAGATGTAATGGAGGTGCTGGTCCACGGTGTCGTGGGTCGCGGGGTGGAGGCTTCCGCCTCCTTTCATGAGGAGGTGATCTTTGCCGTTGGTTCCATCGCTGTACATGCGGGCGTCAAGAACCCCGAAGCCTTCGCTTTCAGCGGCTTCAAGAATGACGCCGCCGGCGCCGTCGCCGAACAGGATGGCTGTCGAGCGGTCGGTATAGTCGATTATGGAGGACATCTTGTCTCCGCCAATCACCATGACGTTTTTATGGGTCCCCGCCTTGATGAACTGCGATGCAGTGTTCAACGCGTAAAGAAACCCGGAGCATGCGGCGTTGATGTCGAATGCCCATGCGTTTTTCGCTCCGATGATATCCTGCACGAGGCATGCGGTCGAAGGAAACATCATGTCGGGCGTCATGGTTGCGACGATGATGAGTTCCAGCTCCTCAGCCGCGAGTCCGCGTTTCCGGAGCAGCTGGCTGGCGACCTCGCCGCACATGTATGATGTCGCTTTCTTCGGGTCCCTGAGAATCCTGCGTTCACTGATGCCCGTCCTCGAGCGGATCCACTCGTCGTTCGTGTCGAGCATACGCTCAAGGTCCAGGTTGCTGAGCACGCCTTCAGGAAGATATCTGGCGGTTGCGGAGATTGCAGCGTTCATGCGGTTGGGTGGGGTTATAGTGTGGTTTGCGGTCCCCGTCCAAGCAAGAGGAGGGGGGGGCGCCGGCGGCTACTTGTCCGCCAGAACCTCGGCAATGTGTTCGTTGACCTTTCTCTCGACCATATGCTCAGCCATGTATATCATGTTCTTGATCGCCCGTGAAGATGAGCGGCCATGGCCGACGATGGAGATGCCATCGACACCGAGGAATGGGACGCCTCCGAATTTCTCGACATCGAAGGGTTCGAACATGCCTTTGAACATGGCGGTTGCCGCGGCTGCAGCGTTTTGGTCCAGGCTGCCGGATGCGACGTTTTTTTCGAGGGCCTGCTTGAAGAGTACGCCGAGGAATTCAGGGATGCTTTCGCCGAACTTCAGAATGGTGTTTCCGACAAGCCCGTCGCAGACCACCACGGTTGCCTTGCCTTTGAGAATGTCGTGGCCTTCGATGTTGCCGATGAAGTTTATTTTGCCTGCAGCGTGGGCCGCTTTCAGGAGCGGATGGGTCTGCTTGAGAGTGTCCGATCCCTTGCCTTCTTCCTCGCCGATGTTGAGGAGGCCGACCTGCGGGTTTTCGATGCCTGCGCCGTAACGCTGATAGATGGAGAGCATTTCGGCGAACTGCACCAGATGTTCCGGCTTGCAGTCCATGTTTGCGCCAACGTCGACCATGTTGGTAAGCCCTTCCTGCAGGCGCGGGAGATAGGCGTAAATGGTCGGGCGGAGCACGCCGGGGATGCGGCCGAGAATGAACAGCGATGCGGCCATCTGCGCGCCGGTGTTGCCTGCGCTGACAAATGCCTCGGCCTCTTTTGCCTTGCAGAGCTGCAGGCCCTTGACAAGGGATGAGTTCTGTTTGGTTTTTACCGCTGTGGCGGGGACATCGTCCATGGTGACGGTCTCAGGGGCGTGCATGAATTTCAGGTTCAGGCCCGCAGTGTCATGCTTGCCGAGCAGGGGCTCAACCTTTTCCGACTGCCCGATGAGGATGATTTCAAACCTGTTGCCGCTTTCCCGCAGGGCCTCCAGGGCCCCGTCTATGACACATGCCGGGGCATGGTCTCCGCCCATGGCATCAACAGCAATGGTCAGCATTGTGGAGTGGTCTTGGAGGTTGTCGGTCAGCTGTTCGCCGATTTGGTGACGACAGCGCGTCCGCGGTACTGTCCGCAGTGACGGCAGGCGCGGTGCGGCAGTGTCGGTTCACCGCAGTTCGGGCATATGACGGTGGTTGCCGCCTTTGTCCGGGCGTTGAACTGGGCACGCCTTTTGTCGCGCCGTGATTTGGACATTTTGGCTTTCGGGTTTGCCATGGTTGTCTCTCTATGTTATAGTCGGTTAACGATACTTCTTTTTCAGTTTCGCCAGGCTGTCCTTCCAGGAACTGCCGCTCCCTTCCGGTTCCTGTATATCCAGCTCTTCCTTTGCTCCGCTGTACAGTCTGCAATCGGGGTTGCCGACGCAGGTCACCTTCATCGGGACCGAGAGGAGCAGTGTTTCTCGAACGTCTTCAGTCAAATCAATCTCTGTCGCATTACTGTCGAGGATCCGGTATTCGTCGTCATCCGCGTCCGGCGTTGCTTGCACTCCACTGTCGCTGCAGTCGAAAAAGACCCTGTAGGATCCGTTGAGTTCCCTATGAATGGGTGCAAGACAGATATCGCAGGCGAAGTCGCACCCGGCCACCGTCTCGATCAGGAGTGCGATTTCGCTGCCACCCCTCTCTGCGGTCACCTTTACCCGGATTGGCCCGGAAAAACCCGCGGCCTCAATTTCCGGATCATTGAAATCGCCTGCCGTACAGGTAATCTCAAAATCCCGGGTCTCCTGCATAAGGCCCGTAGTGGGGATCGCTATCAGCGCGTGTTCTTTATGCATGCCTACCCATCATTTCTCAATAAAAGAACACCAATGTACAAAAATTCCGATGGAAAATGAAAAAGCAGAAGAGCCGCGGATCTTCTGCTTTTTCATTTGCTCCGCGAGTAGGACTCGAACCTACAACCCTGCGGTTAACAGCCGCATGCTCTACCATTGAGCTATCGCGGAATGCGATCTCTGCATCGAGGCAGATGGGTGGTAAATATACACCGGTTTTCATTAAATCCAAGTCCCGTGAATGTTTTTTTTGAGGTCCCGAAAACGCCGCGCTGGGGGGCTGCAGTTTGATTCGGGCGGTAGAGGTGTTACCATAGAGAGGGAGCCCTGCTGTTACGGGGGGCGGATGTTTTTCAGTTGAATCAGAGATGAACGGGGAGGAAGACTATGATTATGATGATGAAGATGAGGATGATGATGTTCGGGGGGCGGATGTTCATTGGCATCCTGATTGTTGCGGCGTTTGCAGGCTGTGCCCGCCACCGGGCGGCGCTTCTTCCGGACGTACGACTACAGGGGACGCAGTGGCGGGCCATTGAACTCGATGGGTCAAGGGTGGAGTTCATTCCGGGCCAGAAGCTTGATGTTTCTCTTGTCTTATACCGGAGTGGCGCCTTCCGGGCAGCTTCGGGGTGCAGCAACCTGTCCGGGTCCTACACGATGACTGCCGCGCGGATGGCATTTGCTTCGATCAAGGTCGACCGGCGGCCGTGCCCGCCAAAGATCAAGGCCCGCGAAAAAGCCTTCCTCTCAGCCCTCTCGAGGACGGCAGGGTACCGGAAGCGGGGAGGGAGTCTCTCGCTCTTCGACCGTAGCGGCCGGAGAGTGGCCGCATTCATGGCGGTGCAGACCCGCTGAATATGTGGGAACGGCCTCTTTTCGGCCGGTGTTGTAAGAAAAGAGAGTGAATTGATTGCTTTGTGCATTTTATTATATTTTGACGGGTACGGCGCCACTGACTGCCGCATGAACTTCTCTTATTATATAGACTGATGACCGCCACCCAGCACATCCTGTTGCTTCTTCTTGCCAAGCCCCTTCAGCTTCTCTGCAGGGCTTGGGGTGTTGGAGGGGCGTTTTAGTCTGTCTCTGCCGCTTGTTTGGCAGGACCGTTTTGAAGCCGCCGCCCTCCGGGGAAAGGCGGCTTTTTCTGCTTTAAAGGAAAAAGGAGGTACACAGCTGTTATGAAAACGATGAACTTCAACAAATATTCGGCTTATCCTGCTGTCGGGCTTACCGACCGAACCTGGCCCGACAGGACCATCAACGAAGCACCGGTATGGTGCAGCGTGGACCTGCGCGATGGCAACCAGGCACTTCCTGTCCCGATGAGCGTGGACGAGAAGATCGCCATGTTCCGCCTTTTGGTGTCTGTCGGTTTTAAGGAAATAGAGGTCGGCTTTCCCTCGGCCTCGGCCACCGAGTTCGCTTTCGTCCGGCGCCTTATTGAGGGCGGCCTCATTCCTGACGACGTTACTATCCAGGTACTGACCCAGGCCCGCGAGCACCTCATCCGAAAAAGCTTCGATGCAATCAGCGGGGCAAGGAGCGCCATCGTCCACCTTTATAATTCAACCTCCACCCTGCAGCGCGAAGTGGTGTTCCGGAAGAACATGGAGGAGGTGAAAGCGATCGCCATCGAGGGCACCCGTCTTGTCAGGCAGCTGAAGGACGAAAGCCGAAACAGCGGCATCCGTTTCGAGTACAGCCCGGAAAGCTTCACCGGCACGGAGCTTGAGTATGCGCTCGAGGTATGCCACGCCGTGATGGACACCTGGGGGGCATCAAAGGATGAAAAAATTATTCTCAACCTGCCCTCCACGGTGGAGATGTCGCGCCCGAACCTGTATGCCGACCGCATCGAGTGGTTCTGCAGGAACATCAAGGACCGTGATGCAGTTCTGATAAGCGTCCACGCCCACAACGACCGCGGTACAGCTGTCGCTACGGCTGAGTTTGCCGTGATGGCAGGTGCTGACAGGGTAGAGGGTGCACTCTTCGGCAACGGAGAGCGGTGCGGGAACATGGACATCGTGACCATGGGGCTGAACCTCCTGACTCAGGGGGTCAATCCCGGTCTTGACTTTTCAGACCTGCCCCGGATCCGCGAGGTATACAGCCGCTGTACCCGCATGGATGTGCATCCCCGTCACCCTTATGCGGGTGAACTGGTCTATACCGCGTTTTCCGGGTCGCATCAGGATGCCATCAGCAAGGGGATGAAGGCCCGCGGCCAGAAAGGCGACGGACTCTGGGCGGTGCCCTACCTTCCGATCGACCCGGAAGATGTGGGATGCACCTATGAGGCGATAGTGCGCATCAACAGTCAGTCTGGCAAGGGTGGGGTGGCCTATGTTCTGGAGAAGGAGTATGGCATCCAGATCCCGAAATGGATGCAGCCCGATTTTGCCGAAGCGGTCCAGGCGGTAGCAGACCGGACGGGCGAAGAGCTTTCTGCAACACAGATCCATGACCTGTTCCACTCGGAGTATGTCAGGCTTCAGGGTGCGCTCGCATTGAAGAAGTGCAACATCAGCTGGGCTGAGGGCGACGGGGAGTCATCCGGCGCTGCAACCACCCTCATCAGCAGCGTAGTCGCCTATGGTGACAGAGAACTGTCATTCAAGGCCGAAGGCAATGGCCCGCTCGACGCGTTCGTCAAGGGGTTCATTCGGGAGGGCGGCCTTGAGTTTACGGTGGAGGAGTATGCCGAGCACGCCATCGGCCACAGTGCCGGGGCAAGTGCCATCGCCTATGTCCGTATCTGCTGCCCCGACGGCAGGATCTCATTCGGAGCGGGCATCGACTCCAACATCAGTCTGGCTTCCATCCGTGCCACCCAGAGTGCACTCAACCGTCTGCACTGATGAAGAGGGTGTTATGGATCTTTCTGGCCTCCCTTCTTGCCCTCACGTCCGGGTGCAACACTCAGCCACCAGATGAGCGCATGCAGGTTGTTGTGTCCATCCAGCCGCTTGCATGGTTTGCCGGCAGGATTGCCGGCAGCCGTGCTGTGGTGCAGGTCATGGTGCCGCCGGGCGGAAGTCCACATACCTATGAACCCCTTCCCCGGCAGATGGCCTTGCTCAGGCATGCGGCCCTCTTTCTGAAGGCCGGTTCGGGCGTGGAATTCGAGCTTGACTGGATGCCGCGTTTCCTCAAACTCAATCCCGCCCTCATGGTATGCGATGCTTCGGAAGGCGTGCAGCTGCTGGAGATGGGCGGCGAGGGGCATGATGGCAGTAACGACCATACCCACAACCACAGGATGGATCCGCATTTCTGGCTCGACCCGTCCAACGGCCTCATGATTGCAGACAATGTCGCCCGCTGCATGGCTGAGGCGGACCCGGAGCATGCCGGGGAGTATCTGGCCAACGCCGGGGTTCTCAAGGCGGAGCTCCGGGAGCTTGATGCTTCGATCCGCACTATCCTCGGCCCTTTTCAGGGATGCAGCTTCCTTGTGTTCCATCCTGCCTGGGGCTATTATGCCCACGCCTACGGGCTGAGGCAGATCGCAGCTGAATCGGGGGGAAAGGAACTCACACCCCGCCAGATGCAGCAGGTCATCGACCAGGCCAGAAGTGAAGGCATCCGGGTGGTATTCGTCTCGCCCGAATTCAGTTCGTCACAGGCTTCGACCATCGCTACCGGGATCGGTGGACTCACCCGCAGTGTCGATCCGCTTGCATTGGACTATCCGGGGAACCTCCGCCTTGCCACAGAGTCGTTCCGGGAGGCGCTCAGGTGAAGGACCCTGTCATTGCTTCTGAGGGCCTCATGGTCCGCCTCGGTGGCGTCGACGTGCTGAAAGGGTTGAGCCTTTCGGTTTATGAGGGGGATTTCATCGGCATCGTTGGTCCGAACGGCGGGGGGAAGACAACCCTGCTCCGCTGCATTCTCGGGCTTGTTCGTCCCTCGTCGGGCAGCATCCGGGTGTTCGGAGGCCGACCGGGCGCTTCGCCAGGCAGGATCGGGTATGTGCCGCAGCGCCTGTTCTTCGACCGTGATTTTCCTCTGGACGTCGCCGGTCTGGTGCTGATGGGCAGGTTGTCGCGGAAACGCCTGCTGGAACGCTACGGAACAGCCGATAGGCTGAAGGTGGATGAGGTGCTTGAGCTTACCGGGCTCAGTGCCATCCGCCGTCGGGCTGTCGGTGCGCTCTCGGGCGGGGAACTGCAGAGAGCCCTCATAGCCCGTGCGCTTGCCGGCGATCCCGAACTGCTTCTGCTCGATGAGCCGACCGCCAGTGTCGATCCCGACATGAAGATGAGCGTCTACGATCTCCTGGACCAGCTACGCAGGCGGATGACCATCATGCTGGTCAGTCATGACATCGGGGCCATCAGCCGGCGGGTGACGAGAGTCGCCTGCCTCAACTGCACCCTTGACATGCATGAAGATGGTTCGTCCCTCCCGCGCGGGGCTCTTGACGACCTCTACTGCTATCCTGTCGACGCCATCCACCATCATGAGCCGGTTTCTCCGGACAGAAGAGGAGACTGAACCCATGCTGCACGACATCCTTACTTATGAGTTCATGCAGAACGCGCTCCTTGCCGCCCTTCTTTCAAGCGTGGCCTGCGGCATCATTGGGAGTTTCGTGGTTGTGAAGAAAATCGGGTTCATCAGCGGAGGTATCGCACATACGGCGTTCGGCGGCATAGGTCTCGGCTACTGGCTCGGGGTGAACCCGCTCCTCGGCATCATTCCATTCAGCCTTGCCGCAGCGCTCGGCATCGGCCTGCTCAGCAAAAAGGCGAAGGTGCCGGAAGACACTGCCATCGGGACCTTCTGGGCAGCGGGCATGGCCATCGGGGTGATCCTGATCGGGTTGACGCCCGGGTACGCCCCGAACCTGTTCAGCTACCTGTTCGGCAATATTCTCACCGTGCCATCCTTTGATCTCTGGATGATTTTTCTGCTTGATGTCGTGATTGTCGGTACGGTGTTTCTCTGCCAGAAAGAGCTGCTCGCCATAGCCTTCGACGAGGAGTATGCAGCCGTGTCGGGGGTGCCTGCACTGCTGTTCTACCTGCTTCTTCTCTGCCTGATTGCCTTGACGGTGGTGGTGATGGTGCGGGTGGTGGGGATCGTGATGGTCATAGCGCTCCTGACAGTGCCGGCAGCCATCGCGCGGAACTTCAGCCGAAGCCTGCCCGCCATGATGGCCATCGCTACCCTGCTTTCTCTTGTGTTCAGCACCCTCGGCCTCATGCTCTCTTATCTTTTCAACCTCGCATCAGGCGCCACCATCATCCTCGTTGCAACCACTGCATTCATGCTGGTTCAGGTGGCGCAGATATTCATGAGGTCCGCCGCGGCACGATGAGGACCGGACAGGGGGCCTTTTTTACGACCCCTTCCGAGACGCTGCCGACCAGCAGGTGGAAAAGCGAACCGTGGCCATGGGATCCGACGATAATCATGTCGGCCTTGATCCGACGCCCTTCGCCGACGATTCCCTCGACTTCATCGCCCTCAATTGTTGACCCCGTGGCGCGGATGCCCTCCCGGCGAAACTTATCCGCCATAGTCTCAAGTTTGTCCTTTCCGTTGCCCTGCCTGCCGTCGGGCAGTGCTGCTCCGCCGGCAGGCAGGGGGATGACCTCGGTTTCCGGATAGAGGTCGAAAGCCGGAGAGGCTGGAGGATGTACGTGGAGCAGTACGGTTTCGGCTGAGAGTGCCTTTGCCAGCTTCGCCGTTTCCTCAAGGACCGACCCGGTCAGTTCGGAGAAATCGATGGCGGCGAGAAGTTTCATTGTCGTGTGTTCTTTGTTCCTGAAAACGCCATTGCTGCACGGGAGCGTTCCCCGGGGGTATTGATGTTTTTCATGATATCTGGTTCCGGCGATTCCAGTTCCTCTATACCGGTGGTTGCCAGAAAGCCGGACAGCGCGTTGAGGCCCGCGGCATGGCGGAGAAGCAGGGGTTCGCGTGATTTCGGTTCATAACAGGCCGCAAGCGGCTCGAACCTCCCCGACAGAGGATCGCGCCACGCGGTGGCGAAGCGAAACGGGTTACGGCCGGCTACGAGTTTCCCAAGAGTCCCGGCATCAAGAAATGGAAGGTCGCAGGCAACGACGAGGAACGCCCTTTCCGGCAGCGCCCGCTGGGCGGAGAGCAGCCCTCCGAGCGGACCCATGTCGAGGTAGCTGTCGGGGATCAGAGGAATGCCTGATGCTGCATACTTCTCCGCCTGCTCTATGCGGCAGGAAAGATGGACTTCACGGCAGAACGGGGCGAGCAGGTTTCGGGCATGCAGTATCTGACTGGTGCCGTGGTAGTCTATAAGGGCCTTGTCTTCGCCCATTCTGGAGCTTTTTCCGCCTGCGAGCACGAGGCCTGTCAGCGGCGCCGATACAGCAGCGCGCTCCATGAGGTGCTGTTCAACAAAGGATGCAACGGCGGCAGTCTCGTCGCGGTGGAAGACGGGGACTCCGGGCAGAGATGGCAGGCGGTACGATGAAGGGTCGTCGGGGACGGCGAGCGCCGCAACCATGGATACACTGCCCTCCTCGATGCGTTCGAGGATCTTTTTTCCCTCGTCGACGAGGATGATTTTGGGAATGGGGAGTTCCTTGAGGCCTTCGACGATCAGGATGTCGCAGCTGCTGAAGGCGAAACGCTCAAAGTCAGCGGGTTCAGGCGGTGCGTGCGAAATAACGGCCTTTTTGCCGGGTCCCGACACCATGACGGTTACAGCTCCGGCACTGGCGGCAAGGTCGGAGTCTTTCCCTTCACGGTCGATATCGAAATGATGGCAGCCGTGTTTATAGTAGCCGACGGTGTGCTTGCCCGCAAGGTGACGAACCACCGCGGTGGCGAGCATTGTCTTTCCTGAGCCGGAATAGCCGCAGAATGCAAGTTCGTAGGGATGGAAAAGCATGGCTGCAGCTTCTCTGGCGGTGCGGTTCAGGCTTTCACTTGGCGCTGTTCCTGCGCCATCATCACGAGAGCCGCGACCACTCCCGGCACCCAGCCGAATACCGTAAGAATGCCTGTGAGCATAATCGTGCCCGCTTCCTTGTTCATGACAGCTGCGGGAGGAAGGACGAAGGCGAGGATAAGTCTTTTGGTGTCCATAAAGCGCTCCGTGATTGTTTGTTGTTCGGTGAAGGGTATGTGCCGGTAATATATGAAGCGGGGGTCTGCAATGCAAAATTGCCGGGGGCCGGGGCGCTTCTTGCAAATTGAGTTGAAAATGGTAAATTAGACTCCCTTCAGCATAATTCCTGGCGTCAACAGGCATGCTTTCGTTCTCTTGAACATAAATTGCAATCAACTTGGTGAATACAGTTCATCCCGACATTGTGTTGGATGATTTCGACGAGGCTGTCGACGAGCCGAATTTCAACAACCCCAATACCTCGCCAGACCCTCCCAGTCCTTACGCCGACCTTGAAAAAAAGTATCGCAAGAACCGTTTCAACAAAAGCAGGAACCGGACATCGGCCGGAGCACCGGGCGTGAACGGCCAGACATCCAGAACCGCACCGGGCGGCGCTGAGGGCAACCGGGTCCAGAAACGAAAGCCGAAAAAGAAGTCCGCCCAGAAATCCTTCCGATCCCCTTCAGGCCGCCGTAACGCCTGACTTGGAGCATAGCAGCGGTTGTTCCTTCCCCGGCTTGGGGGGCCCTCTCCCTATGGATTCATTCCCCCGGTTTTATTTGAACTCTTCACGGAAGATGCGTAGCTTTTAGATGTAGGCGGGTTCATACCTGCATTCATCATAAAACGCGATCGCCATGCTGCTCATCAACCGTTTCATCCGCCTCATCGAAAACCATGCCGAAACCCTTTCGGCCAAATGGGTTGAGGCTGTCCGTACCAGCCCCCTGACGGGCGGGTATGCAAAGCTCCCGAAACAGGAACTACACGATATTGTCTACAGTCGTTTCCGCAAGCTGGGAGAGTGGGTGGAGAAGAAAGAGGGGCAGGACCGGCAGATTGCCGGGCATTTTCTCGAGATAGGCGCCCGGCGTGCAGCTTCAGGCATCAAGGTGAGCGAGATGACTTACTCCCTCTTGCTGGAGCGCGATCTTATCTGGCGTTACATTCTTGATGAGGGCATCATTACCGAGGGCATCGATTTGAATCGGGCCATCGAGTTTTCGCACCGCCTGAACCACTTCTACGAAAAAGCGGTCTATTTCGCCCTGGTCGGCCATGAGAACTACGGCGATCCGGAGCCCCGGACGAAGGATGAGGGCTTTTTCGAGAGCATCTTCGAAGGCTTCCGCCACTGGCTGGTGGTCGAGTAGTTTCTTCTGCCATGACTGTTGTTCCTGCGGGGCCGCCGGTCCCGCGACCGCTTTCGGGTTCCTTTGAAATACAGGCGCACCGGGGGGCCCGTTCTCTGTTCCCCGAGAACACCATTGCGGCATTCATCGGCGCGGCAGATCTCGGCATCCGGGTTGTCGAACTTGACCTCATCGTGTCTGCCGACCTGCAGCTTGTCGTTTCCCATGACCCGTGGATCAACGTTCACGGTGGCCGCCGACCCATTTACGCCATGCATTCGGAGGATGTAGCCGGATACGACTGCGGTGCCCCCGATCCCCGTTTTCCCCTGCAGCAGCGAATCAGGGCATCACGCCCCCTGCTCTGCGACGTGTTTCGTGCAGTCGATATCCACCTTGCCGGTGCTGGGCCGGGGGAGCTCATGGCCTACAATCTCGAACTGAAGTCGTGGCCCTCGAGGGACCGGCTGTTCCATCCACCTCCGGCCCTGTTCGCCCGGCTGGTGCTCGATGCCGCCCTCTCCGCCGGAGTGCTGGGGCGGATCCGCATCCAGTCGTTCGACTGGCGCGTGGTCCGGGAGGCCTGGAAACGCATGCCTGCCATCCCATACGGCATACTGGTTGAACGGGCCGGGGCGATCCGTCCGTCTCTGCGGCATCTGGGTTTCCGGCCTCAGTGGCTCAACCCTCATTACTGCCTTGCCACCCCGGCTCTTGTCCGCCATCTCCATGCCAGCGGCATACAGACGGCGCCCTGGACCGTCAATGACCCCGGCCTTATGCTTCGCCTGCGGGACATCGGAGTTGACGGCATCATCACCGACCATCCCGAACGGGCTCTCCGCTTTGCATCTGAAGGGGGCAATCGCTATCTATACTCCAGCTCAGGCCAGACCGAAGGCCCAACCAACCTGCACCCTTATGGCATTCACCCATCTTGACGACGACGGAAACGTCGCCATGGTCGACGTTTCCTCCAAGCCCGGAACGCTCCGCACTGCACGAGCAGAGGGCCGCATTTCCCTGCACCCCGATACCCTGCTTCAGTTGCAGGGGGAGGGCATGCCGAAGGGCAATGTACTGACGGCAGCCAAGATCGCCGGTATTCAGGCGGCCAAGCAGGCCTCCGCCCTTATTCCGCTCTGCCACCAGCTCAACCTCTCCTGGGTCGACCTTTCTTTTTCGGTCGGGCCGGAAGGGATCGACATTACGGCTACGGCAAGGACGAAGGAGGCGACCGGCGTCGAAATGGAGGCACTTACGGCGGTTTCGGTCGCTGCCCTGACCATCTACGACATGTGCAAGGCTGTCGACAAGGGGATGGAGATCGGCGGTATACGGCTGGTGTCGAAGACCGGAGGCAAGAGCGCGGCCCCGGGCTACAGGCCGCGGACAGCCATCCTTGTTCTTTCCGATTCGATTGCTGCCGGCACTGCCCGGGACCGATCCGGAGAGATCCTTCGGGAGGGGTTTATGGCTGCAGGGTGCCGGGTGGAGGGTGTGCGGATCATTGCAGATGACCCGGCAGAACTCGAGGGGGCCGTCGATGCCTTTGTGGCTGAGGGTATGGAGCTCATCGTCACCTCTGGCGGTACGGGTCTCGGCCCGCGCGACATCACCGTCGATACCCTCACACCGAAGTTTTCGCGTCGTCTCCCCGGTATAGAGCAGGCTCTCTTCAGCTGGGGGCAGGGCAAGACCCGCACGGCGATGCTGTCGAGGCTTGCTGCCGGAGTGATAGGCGACTCCATCGTGGTATGCCTGCCGGGAAGCGCGGGTGCTGCTTCCGATGCACTTGAGGTCCTCGTGCCGAGCATGTTCCATGCATTTTCAATGATGAAGGGGGAGGGACACTGATGCTGACAAGCGTAGATGATGCCCGCCGCATCGTTATGGAGTCACTTCCTCTGCCACTGATCGAGGAGTGCAGGCTCAATGCTCTGCAGGGCCGGGTTCTGGCGGGCGATGTCGCAGCCCCTTTTCCAATGCCCCGGTTCACCAATTCTGCGATGGATGGGTTCGCCTTCCGTATTGCCGATGCGGCCGGAGGCTCTCCCGATGATCATGTCCACCTACCGGTCAGCCTCCGAATTCCTGCCGGCAGCAGCGCTGCCGGTGCGCTGCCTCCGGGGAGTGCTGCCGAGATCATGACCGGTGCGCCGATGCCCGAGGGTGCCGACACGGTCGTGCCGTTTGAGAACACCAGCGGGTTTGGTGGGGACGGGGTTGAAATCTATCGCCTGCCGAAAGCCGGTGCCAATGTCCGGTATCGGGGGGAGGAGATTGCAATGGGCCAGCGGGTGCTTGATGCGGGCCGTCGGATCTCTCCGTCAGAGATTGCCGTTCTGGCATCTTTCGGGATTGAGTCGGCCCGGGTATGGCGCCTTCCTTCAGTTGCACTCGTAGTGGTCGGCGATGAACTGCAGAAGCCGGGCGGAATGCTGAGGGATGCTGCCATCTATGATTCCAACAGCCACATGCTGCGAGCCGCATGCCGATCGGCGGGCATCGAGCCGGTCGTCGTTCTCCATGCCGAAGATGATCCGGAGGCTGTCCGGAAGGTGCTTGCTGTGGCGCTTGCCACGGCCGACGTGACGGTCACCTCAGGGGGAATTTCAACAGGAGAGTATGATTTCGTGCAGGAGGTGCTCACGCGGCTCGGCGTCGAAAAGAAGTTCTGGTCGGTGTCGCAGAAGCCGGGCAAACCGTTCTACTTCGGCTGTTCTCCAGATGGGAAGGTTGTATTTGCACTTCCAGGCAATCCGGTTTCATCGCTGGTCTGTTTCACGGAGTACTGCGTGCCGGCGCTCATGAAGATGCAGGGTCTTCCCCGGCCGGCGAAGCTGCATGCCACCCTCGACGCTCCCTTTCCGGCCGACAGGAAAAGGCATCGGTTCCTGCCTGGCGTGCTTCGTGAGGAAGGGGGGAGACTTTTCTGCCGGACCGCCGCACTCACCGAGTCGCATATGGCCACGTCGCTCGTCGGGGCGAACTGCCTTATCGAGTCACCTCCGGCCGACACGCCGGTGCCGGCCGGAGATACGATTGCCTGTTCGCTCCTGCCCTGGGCATCGCTGCCCGGCTGAGCATGCTTACTTCCGCAGCTCCCTTGAACGGGCGTCGGCTGCGGCGACGGCATCAATGAGAATGGCGCGGATGCCTCTCTCGTCCATCACCCTCAACCCGGCTTCGGTTGTGCCCCCCGGGGTGGTGACCTCCCGCTTCAGTTCTTCCGGGCTCCGCGTTCCCGAGAGCACCATTCTGGCGGCTCCGAGCATGGTCTGGGCTCCGAGGAGCAGTGCCTCCTCTTTCGATAAGCCGCAACGAACCCCTCCTTCAGAGAGCGAGTCGAGGATGTTGAACATGTAGGCCGGGCCGCTACCGGACAGTGCGGTCGCTGCATCCATCTGCGATTCTTCAAGCACAGCAACCCTTCCAATGGTGCTGAACAGCCCTCTCGCCACAGCGATGTCCTCTTCAGTCGCCATTTTCCCCCTGCAGAGAGCCGTCATTGCCTCTCCTACAAATGCCGGGGTATTGGGCATGACGCGTACCACCCGTGTCTCTTCAAGCGCGTTCTTCCTGATGAACTCCGATGAAATGCCTGCCGCAACGCTGACGATCAGGTGGTCGGACGAGAGCGACGGCCGGAGTTCAATGAGGACCTCTTCGATCTGGTAGGGCTTGACGGCAAGGATAATGACTTTCGCCTCTCGAGCCAGTGCTGCGGGAGATGGACACCCTGTGATGGGGTGGGCGGCAGCGATGGCTTCAACCGCCCCGGGGTCGCGGTCGTAGCCAAACATGACGGCATCTTTCTGTCTGCCGAGTCCTGCAATGATGGCGCGGCCGATCCTGCCCGTTCCAATGAATCCTATCCGGAGGGGTTCCATGGTGCGTATCGTCTAGTGGTTGTTTATCCGTACCTGAGCTTGAGCAGGAGGATGATCATGAGGAGAATGAGGGAGCAGCCGTTGGCCGCGATCATCGGCAGGTCATTTTGTGCGATGCCGTAGAGGAGCCAGAGAATGATGCCGGCATTCATGGCGAGCGCCCAGATGAGGCTGATGTCCCGGGTATGGCGGGTTGAGAGGATTTTGATCGCCTGCGGAAACAGCGCCAGCGTGGTGATTATGCCTGCAGCGTAGCCGATGTATTCGGATTGGTGCATATGGAGCTTTTCCTCTGTGTCATGGTGATGCCCCGATGCTTTCCGGGGTGCCGCAGAAAGATACGCTCCAGCCTCCATTTTACCCAAAAAAAGAGAGGGCGGGAATCACCCCGCCCTCTCATAGGCTTCAATAGTAGAGTGCCGGAGTGTTACTTGCTCAGCTGCACCATGTAGGCGACGGCATTGCCGACTTCCACGTTGGTGAGTTTCGCGTTGCCGCCTTTGGCTGGCATCATTCCTTTGGTGCCCTTGAAGCCCGCGATTGATTTGGCGGCCATCTTGTCGACGCCCTGGCCTATGCGGGAAGCCCATGCAGTCTTATCACCGGCTTTCGGCGCACCAGCCATGCCTGTGTTATGGCACATGGCGCAGCTTCCGTCATAGACGGCTTTGCCTGCGGCTGCATTATAAGCGGCATTGGCGTCCACGGTGAACGATGCGGCGATCAGTACGCAGAAGGCTGCGGTAAGGAAACGAGACATAGCGGTTTCTCCCTTGAAATATTGGTGGTTACTGGTTTCGTCTGTATGAGCATATGCTGATCTGCTCAATCGGGTTATTTTAGCATTTCGGAGCCATCCTTCCAAACAGTTTCGGCTCCATTTGCAAAAAAGGAGCCGCCTATCCGGCAGCTCCCTGTTTGTGCATCTTTTATGGATGGGTTTCTTACTTGACGGTGTCGGTCATCCATGCCACGGTGTTGGCGACCTCTTCATCGGTGAGGTTCGGGTTGCCGCCTTTTGCCGGCATTCCGGCGAAGCCTTCGATCGATTTCTTGACCATGACGTCGAGTCCCTGTGCAACACGTGCTTCCCATGCGGCTTTGTCGCCGGGTTTGGGTGCGCCCATCATGGCGGAGTCATGGCACATTGCGCAGTTGGCCGTATAGATTTCTTTGCCAGCTGCGAGCTTAGGATCTACGGGTGCTTCTTCGGCTGCCGGTGCGGCCACTTCGGCTTCAGTTTCTTCACCGGGGAACTCAAGTGTTGCCGGGGGTTTCTCAAGGCCGCATCCGCCGAGGAAAAACAGGCCGAGGGTCAGAAGGGGAAGGAATTTTTTCATGGTCGTCTCCGTGTGCTGGTTTGATGTTGTGGCTGCCGATTCGGGCGGCTCCGGCAGGCAGCGCCGTAAAATTGCAAAGGTACAGTTTATGAATTATTCACCGGATGGCAAAATGGTTTTTTTGGTGGAATTGACCGGCCTGCCGCTTGAGGTCATGGCGCGACAGGCTGTAGAGGTGAGTGTAGAAGAGGTTGAAGATGCCGACTGCCGTTTTGGCCGATGGGGCTGAGATGGCTCGCTTGAGTGATGCCGGTACGGTGAATATCCTGCTCGTGAGCTCCCCGTAGCTTTCAATGAATCGGTCGAGCGGTATCTGTTTGGGTCGATAGAGCATCTCCTGGCCGAAGGTGTAGCGGAAGGCCGCCGGGTCATCGGGATCGAAGAGGAGGCGCCCTTCTTCCCTGAGGCGAAGGAAGAGCTGGGTGCCGGGTGTCGGACGGAGGATGTTGATGCCCGGTACGTCAAGTTCCGTCTGGTTGATGAAGTCAAGGATCGCCGCCGGTGTTTCCAGCGTGTCGCCGTCCAGGCCGTAGATGAAACTCCCGTAAAGGCTGATGCCGGCGCTGCGGATGTTTCTGACGGACTGTACCAGTTCATCGCTCCGGCTCTGGTTCTTATGGTGTGCCTTCCTGCTTGCAGGCTCTACGCTTTCAATGCCGACAAGGAGGGCGCTGCAACCTGAACGGGCGAAGGTTTCGAGCAGGCTCTGCTGCATGCCGAGTGCTGTCGTGGCCTGGCCGAACCAGGTGATCCGGAGCGTGGTGAGGCGCCTGAAAAGTTCTTCGGCGTAATCGGGATCGGCATTGATGGAGTCGTCGACGAAGAAGAATATTCTCCCGTCATGTTCTCTGAAGCGTGCAACCTCCCCGACGATCTCCTCGATAGGGCGTTGGCGGAGCCTGTGGCCGTTAAGCACATGCACATTGCAGAAGTCGCAGTTGTGGGGGCACCCCCTGCTGGTCTGGATGAGGTTGGTCGTGAAGTAGCGGCCGGCATCGAGGTGTTCCTTGAAGACCGGCCTCGGCAGGGAAAGATCGGGGCGTTCTTCCTGTCGATACGTTTTCCCGAGCGTCCCCTGCCGCAGATCGGTCAGCACCCGCCGCCAGAGGTCATCGGCTTCTCCCTCGACGATGAGGTCGGCGTGCCGGGCCGATGCCTCAGGAAACATAGTGACATGAGGTCCTCCGAGCGCCACCAGAGTGCCTTGGCTCCTTAGCCTGTCGGCCAGTTCGAACGCTTCCGATGCTGTGCCCGTCTGCACGCTTATGCCGATGAGGTCCCATTCCACATGGTCGGGAAACAGCTCCAAGCGAAGGTCGCAGATAGTCTGTTCGACGCCCTCAACCCGTATGGATGCAAGGATCATCAGTGAAAGCGGGGGGATGGAGAAGGGACTTTTCCTTATCAGCGTGCGGAGCGGTCGGGCGAGCATTCTGGCAGGCAGGCTCTGCTCCCGCTCTGCGTAGATGGAGCGGGCTCCGTCAACGCCGCTCCGGGTGGGAATGAATACGAGCAGTACCTTTTTCAGTGTACCCATGGGGTAATAAGACCGGGCTTCTTTGCCCGATACTGCACCCTCAGCGGCCGAGGAATGCCTGTTGGACGGCCGTTACGCCTGCACCGACCGGGAAGCAGTAGCCGATTTCCTTCAGCGCCCGCTCCATGGCTCCGACGATAGTGAGCATATCGAGTTCATCGTAGTATCCGAGGTGGGAGATGCGGAAGATCTTTCCTTTGTAGTCATCCTGACCGGCGGCCACAGTGATGCCATTGCTGTACTTGAGAGCCTTGTTGAAAGCGTTCCACTCAACCCCTTCAGGGAGCCATACCGGCGTAACGGCGAACGATGGCGAAGTGCTGAAGAGCTCCATGCCGAGTGCCGTGCAACCGGCCCTGCATGCCGCCGCAAGGCTTTCGTGCCGTGCCCATGTGGTTTCGATGCCCTCCTGGCGTATCATCTTGAGTGCTTCGTCGAGGCCGATTACCAGCGATACGGCGGGCGTGAACGGGGTATCGTCACCGGAGTGCGCCTTGAGGGCTTTGGCGAGGCTCAGATAGAAGTTTTTCGCCGAGTCTTCCGCTGCATTGATGACGTCCTGTGCCCGTTCCGAGACGGCTATGAGCGCCAGACCGGGAGGCATCATCAGTCCCTTCTGTGATCCGGTGATGCAGATGTCGATGCCCCAGTCATCGAAATGGAACTCATGGGCGCCGATTGCGGTGATGCCATCGACGAGCACGAGCGCGTCCGACTCTTCGCGGATGACGGCGCTGAGCGCCCGGATGTCTGCTGCGGTGCCGGTGGATGTTTCCGAGTGGGTGAGGCAGACGCCTTTTGCATCGGGGTGCTCTCTGAGGAGCTCCTTCAGCCGGCCGGGTTCGATTGCCCGGCCCCATGGTACGGTTTCCTCGATGCAGCCGCCGGTGTAGAGCCGTACGAGCTCTCCCCAACGTTCCCCGAACTTGCCTGCGTTGATGGCGATGACCTTGTCGCCTTCCCTGAAGATGCTGGAAATGGCGGATTCCATGCCGCCAGTTCCCGAGCAGCTGAGTACCACGACCGGCTGGGTCGTCTGGAACAGGTACTTGAGGTTTTCATGGACCCGCTGGAGGATCTCCATGAACTCCGGATTCCTGTGGTGGATTATGGGGGCTGCCATGCTGAGCATGACGTTTTCAGGCACCGGGGTCGGCCCGGGGGTGAAGAGTCTTTTTTTCATTCCGGTCAGTTTTTCGCCCTCTCCATCATGGCGGTGAACTCGTCGAAGAGGTAATGTGAGTCGTGCGGGCCCGGTGCGGCTTCGGGGTGGTACTGCACCGAAAAGCAGGGGAGCTCTGAGTGCCGGATGCCCTCGATGGTCTGGTCATAAAGGTTGAGATGTGTCATCTCGACCGATTCCGGGAGCGAGTCCATGCCGACGGCGAACCCGTGGTTCTGCGAAGTGATCTCGATGCGCTTCGAGGCCATGTTCTTCACCGGATGGTTGCTTCCGTGATGTCCGAACTTGAGCTTGTATGTGTCCGCTCCGAGCGCCAGGGCGAGAAGCTGGTGCCCGAGGCAGATGCCGAAGATCGGGAGCGGCCGGGTTGTCCGGCTGTATTCGGCCAGCGTGCGGATTGTGTCGATGGCATAGTCCACCGCGGCCGGGTCGCCGGGCCCGTTCGAGAGGAAGACGCCGTCTGGATTGAGCGCAATCACCTCATCTGCCGTGGTTCCGGCCTTGAGGACCGTCACCCGGCATCCAGCGTTCTGGAGCAGACGCAGGATGTTCGTCTTGATGCCGTAGTCAAAGGCAGCTACATGAAAGCGGGCTCCGGGTGTTTCTAGCGTGTAGTTCTTGTCCGTGGTGACGGTTTTCACCAGATCCAGCCCGGTCATTTCAGGGATCGCAAGGGCCTTGTCCTTCAGGCTGGCTTCGTCGGTATCAATGGTCGAGATTACACCCCGCATGGCGCCCTTTTCCCTGATCTCACGGACCAGTTTGCGGGTGTCTATGCCCGACAGTCCGATCACTCCCGCCTTCTTCAGGGTGTCGTCGAGGCTCGTGGATGCTTCGAAGTTGCTGTAGACGTTCGAGACTTCGCGGACGATGAATGCCCGAGCCCAAACCCTTGATGATTCGTTGTCATCGGGAGTGATGCCGTAGTTGCCGATGAGGGGGTAGGTCATGACGACCATCTGGCCCGCATAGGAGGGGTCGGTGAGGATTTCCTGGTAGCCGGTGTGCGACGTATTGAACACTACCTCGCCGGCAGCTTCGCCTGCTTGGCCGAACGCAGTCCCTCTGTAGACGGACCCGTTTTCCAATACCAATACTGCTGGTGTTGACTGCATGTGCCTGTTATTCTCCGGTCGTAAGTTTGTCGCCAGATTCCTGTTTCTCGATGTTGGCCACCGCCGAACGGTCGAACTTGATTTTCGTGTTCTCGGAGACCTGCACGAGGACAGTTTTTTTCTCAGTGTCGATGCCTGCTACGGTTCCATGGATGCCGCCGATGGTTACAACCCTGTCGCCGCGCTTGAGGCTCTCCAGCACTTTCTCACGGTCTTTCTGCTTTTTCTGCTGCGGCCGGATCATGAAGAAGTAGAAAACGACGAAGATGAGGACGAGCGGAACGAGCTGGACAAGCGGGTTTGGTGCCGGGCCTCCCTGCGTGGGAGGAGCGAAGAGGAGTATGGTCTGGATGAGGTCGTGCATGGGAGCGTTATTCTGTAGTATTATGAAAAGGCAGTAAGCTTCAGTAGTCGGTTGAATTGGTCTGAAATGTAATGCATTTGCCGAACTATTTCAATCACGGATTAGTTCCCTGCCGCACTGAACGATGCAAAGGGTGCCGTGTCGTACCGGCAGAGGGGCTGGAGCCCACGGGAGAGTTTCAGTCCGGCGAGCGTCGCAATCATGGCGGCGTTGTCTGTCGAGTAGGTCGCTGAAGGGATGAAGAGCGCAATGCCGTGCTTCCGGCAGGCCGCATCCATGGCTCGTCGGAGTTCCGAGTTGGCGCTCACGCCGCCGGCAACGGCGATGGCCCCGATGTTGTGGCGGCGTGCTGCTCCGACCGCTTTTTCGACGAGCACGCCGACGATTGCATCCTGGATGGATGCCGCAATGTCTGCCCGGTGCTCGTGGATGAACTCCTCTTTCTGGCTCCTGAGCCAGGTGAGGACGGATGTTTTCAGACCGGAAAAGCTGAAGTCGAAGTTGTCGCGGTAGCTTCTGCTGGTCTGCGACTGACTTGTGAGCGCCCGCGGGAACCGGTGGAAGCCGGCATCGCCCTCTTTGGCGAGCCGGTCGATGGCCGGTCCTGCCGGATAGGGGAGTCCGAGCATCTTGCCGGTCTTGTCAAAGGCTTCTCCGGCCGCATCGTCGAGGGTGCGGCCGATGATCCGGTAGGTGAGATCCTCCCGGACGATGGCCAGCAGCGTATGTCCACCCGATACCGTGAGCGAGATGAACGGCCCTATTGGACCTCCGCCGGCAGTCTCTTGGTCGATGAACGGAGAGAACATATGGGCTTCGACATGGTTGACCGCCACGAACGGCACGCCGAGTGCCCAGGCCATCGACTGGGCGAAAGAGAGTCCCACCATCACAGCACCGATGAGTCCCGGTCCGGCGGTGGCGGCTATGACATCGATATCCTTTTTTGTTATATTTGCTTCGGCGAGGGCGGCTTCGGTGATCGGAACGATGAGCCGTTCATGCTCCCTTGAGGCCAGTTCGGGAACGACGCCGCCGAACCCTTTGTGGCAGAGTTGCGAACTGACGACGTTAGAGCGTACCTCCCCATCGACAAGGACTGCGCCAGAGGTTTCGTCACAGCTGGTTTCCAGGCCGAGTATTATCATCCAGGGCTAATTTTTTTTCAAGTGATATGCAGAAAGCTAACAAACAGGGCGGCAATAGCAATGGCAAACCCCGGGTGAAGATCGGTATCCTCAATGTTCTGCTCATTCTTGCGGGTGCGGATCTTATTCTGCTTCTGTCTCCGGAAGTAGGTTTCCTCAACGGCCTGTTTTATATCCCCGGCATCTACACATGGCCGGCGCTTCTCCTCGGCGTCGCCCTCCTGCTCTTCGGATTCCGGCACCTCTACCGGCCCCGATGAGGCTGCGGTCGTAAAAAATGTTACATTTTCTTTTTTAAGGTAGACTCCCAGAGACCATAAACCGTACCAGCCATGGAACAGCAGAACAGCGCAAAGAAGATTCTTGATCCCATCGAACGGGCAAAGCTCGGCGTAAAGGTGTTGAGCCTTCCCTACAGCGAGGCTGAGCGGGTGATCGACGAATATGTATCCGGGGGAGATTACGACCCTGCGAGCGTTGATTTCTTCAAGGATCAGGTTGAGACCCAGAGCCGCATTGTTGAAAAGGGTTCCGAGCTGCTCTCGACCGGCAGCGAAATCCTTCGGGTCGTGGCCGGTGCGGTAGTCAAGAACTGGCCGAAGCCTCCTGCCGAACAGGCTGCGCCGCGGTCCTGAGCAACAGCACCCGCATCTGCGGGGAATAGTGCGCGTCATTCCAGCCGCGGATCCATTATGGCCCCGCGGCTATTTTTTTGCCCTCCCGTACGACCGGTTGCAGGGATAACTTTTATTGCGTTTACATTGTTATACAAGATGAGGCTACATGAACCATAAATCTTGAAGAACCATGCAGTTTGATCCTAACAGATTCACCATCAAGGCCCAGGAGGCCCTTCAAGCGGCTGCTTCATCGGCATCCAGCCGCCAGCACCAGCAGGTTGAACCGGAGCATCTGCTTCTGGCCATGCTTGACGACCGGCAGGGTATTGCCGTCCAGATAGCCCAGAAGCTGGAAGTATCACCTGAAACCCTTGCCGCCGCGCTTGACCGCGAACTTGAGCGGATGGCGAAAGTCACCGGCGCCTCGGCATCGGGCCAGTACATGTCGCAGAACCTCGGAAAAGTGTTTGACGCCGCCCTGAAAGAGGCCGAGGGGCTGAAGGACGAGTACATCAGCTCGGAGCACCTTCTCATCGCGATGAGCGAAACCGGAGCGACGGCCTCTCGTCTGCTGACGGATGCCGGCGTCACTCGCGATGCCATCCTCAAGGTGCTGGCCTCCATCCGTGGCACCCAGCGGGTTACGAGCCAGAGTGCCGAGGAGACATACAATTCACTGAAGAAGTATTCACGGAACCTGAACGACCAGGCCCGGAAAGGCAAGCTCGATCCGGTGATCGGGCGCGATGAGGAGATCCGCAGGGTGCTGCAGATTCTCAGCCGCCGGACGAAGAACAACCCTGTGCTGATCGGTGAGCCCGGTGTGGGCAAGACGGCCATCGTTGAGGGTATCGCCCAGCGGATCGTGGCTGGCGACGTGCCGGAAAACCTGAAAAGCAAGCAGATTGCCGCGCTCGACATCGCCCAGCTGGTCGCCGGAGCGAAGTTCCGCGGTGAGTTTGAAGACCGCCTGAAGGCCGTGGTGCGCGAAGTGCAGGCTGCCGACGGCGAGGTCATCCTCTTCATCGACGAGATACACCTTCTGGTGGGAGCCGGGTCTGCGGAAGGCTCGATGGACGCGGCCAACATCCTGAAACCCGCCCTCGCCCGCGGAGAACTTCGCTGCATCGGTGCCACGACGCTCGATGAGTACAGGAAGCACATTGAGAAGGATGCTGCCCTCGAACGGCGGTTCCAGACGGTGGTGGTCGACCAGCCGAGCGTCGAGGATACGGTCTCAATCCTTCGCGGCCTCAAGGAGAAGTACGAAATCCACCACGGGGTGCGCATCAAGGATGCAGCAATCGTGGCGGCCGCGGAACTTTCGAACCGCTACATTTCCGACCGGTTCCTGCCGGACAAGGCAATCGATCTCATCGACGAGGCCTCCTCGCGCCTCCGGCTGGAAATCGACAGCAGCCCGGAAGAGCTCGATCGGCTCAACCGGGAGATCCGCCGCCTGGAAATCGAGCGGGAGGCCCTGAAGCGCGAACTTGAGGCTGGCAGCGCCCGTTAATTTGTTGCAGGGAAATCGTATATTAGAGGTTGTATCGTTATTGTATGTTTGAGGCCGTTTGGTTTTATTGCAACACAAAAAAAATCAACAGATATGATGAAAATGATGAAGATGGCCCTTCTTGCCCTGTTCCTGCTCGGAACGGTTGGCGGAGCGGCACATGCGGGTTGGGACCCTGATGAGGCAGAGAAGGGGCGGAGCGCTGTCGCCTACCTGAAAAAACATGATCCTTCGCTGGAAAGATTTTTTTCCAAAGCCTATGGCTATGCGGTATTCCCTGATGTATACAAGGGCGGCCTGTTCCTGTTCGGCGGCGGCCATGGCCGTGGTTATGTCTATGAGTATGGTCGGCTGGTTGGCCGTTCCACCATCACGCAGCTGAATGTGGGTCCGCAGTTCGGCGGGCAGTCCTTCACGGAGGTCATCTTCTTCAAGGACCGGAAAGCCCTCGAGGATTTCAAACAGGGCAATTTCGAGATCAACGCCCAGATGACGGCCGTGGTTGTGACTTCGGGCATTGCGACGAATGCGGATTACTCGGACGGCGTAGCTCTCTTCGTTCTCCCCAAAGCCGGCGTCATGGCCGATGCCACCGTAGGCGGGCAGAAATTCTCCTATGACCCCCTGCAGCAGTCCGCTGCCCCTGCAGCAGTCCCTGCTCCCGCCCAGCAGGATGTCACTCCGCTCCAGCCTTATCCCGGTGCGGCGTCGTCCTCAGTGGCAAAGCCTTATGAGGAGTCGCGTCCCTATGACGACACGCCGCTTGAGAAGGCAGATCAGGGCGCATCCCAATATTAACAACATCGGGCTGAAAAGCCCGAATGTCAAGCGTATCATGAAGTATGAATTAGTCGTGGGCCTGGAGGTTCACTGTCAGCTCAATACCGCAAGCAAGGCTTTCTGCAGTTGCTCGGCACAGTTCGGCAAGCCGGCCAACAGCAACGTCTGTCCGGTCTGCCTTGCCCTTCCCGGGGCGCTGCCGGTACTCAACCGCCGTGTGGTGGAGGATGCTGTGAAGCTCGGCCTTGCAACCGGTTGCGCCATCGCCCCCCATTCTGTCCTGGCCCGCAAAAACTATTTCTATCCCGATCTCCCGAAGGGATATCAGATCTCCCAGTTCGAGGAGCCCATCTGTATCGAGGGGCACCTGATGGTCGACGCCGGAGAGGGTGAGAAGCTGATTCGGCTGATAAGGATACACATCGAAGAGGATGCGGGGAAGTCCATCCATGATATCGGCGACGACACCTACATCGACGTCAACCGTTGCGGGGTGCCCCTGCTGGAGATCGTCAGCTACCCCGATATCCGGACTGCAAAGGAGGCTTCGACCTACCTGCAGAAGCTGCGCCAGATCGTAAAGTACCTCGGCATTTCCGACGGCAATATGGAGGAGGGCAGCCTGCGCTGCGATGCCAACGTCTCCCTCCGGCCGGTCGGGGATGAGGAGTACGGTACCCGCACCGAGATCAAGAACATGAACTCCTTCAAGAACGTCGAGAAGGCCATCGAATTCGAGGCTGAACGCCATCGGGGAATTCTGGAGGAGGGAGGCACCATCGTACAGGAGACCCGGCTCTGGGATGCCGATAAGGGCGAGACCCGTTCGATGCGCGGCAAGGAGTTTGCACATGACTATCGTTACTTCCCCGATCCGGATCTCGTGCCGGTGCTGGTGGACGATGAGATGCTCAGGCGTATACGCCTTGAGCTGCCGGAGTTCCCTGAAGCCCGTGCCTCCCGATTCGTGGAGCAGTACGGCATTCCGGTTTATGATGCCGCTGTCCTGACTGTCGAGCGAGAGATGGCCGACTATTTTGAGGCGGTCGTCGAGGTTGCCGGGGACGGAAAAGTATCCTCGAACTGGGTCATGGGAGAAGTGATGCGGACCCTGAAGGAAAAGTATCTCGACATCACCGCTTTCTCTGTTGCGCCCTCCCGGCTCGGCGGGCTCATCAAGCTCATCGGCTCAGGCGCAATCAGCAATACGATTGCCAAACAGGTATTCGAGCTGATGCAGCAGTCGGAGGCGTCGGCGGAGGAAATTGTTCAGCGTGAAGGACTCGCGCAGGTTTCGGACACCGGCGAGATCGAACGGGTGGTCGATGAAATCCTTGCGGCAAACCCTGACCAGCTGGCGGGCTACCGCGAGGGCAAAGTGAAGCTGTTCGGCTTTTTCGTGGGCCAGTGCATGGCGCGTATGAAAGGCAAGGCGAACCCGAAAGTGGTCAATGAGGTCCTGCAACGGAAGCTGGAGGGGTAGACCGGTTCAGGGTTCCAAGTCGAACAGCCCTTTTGGTTGACCGGCTTCAGGACGGGACGGCGCCGTGTCGGGGTTGATGACTTCGATTTTGGCCCGCGCTTGCTGCAGTCTCTTTTTGCACTGTTCTGCAATCGCGATTCCCTCTTCATAGAGGGCAATCGAGCGCTCCAGCCCGGTATCGGGGGTTTCCATGGTGCGGGTGATCTCTTCGAGGCGGCTTATGAGGGACTCGATCGATGTTTTTTTTGCTGAGGTTTCGGCCATATGGCGGCGGTGTTCTGAATTGAAGTTCCACTCATAATAGGTAAAGAGCAAGAGTATTTCAAAAAGGTAGGTGTATCGTTGAAGTTTGTTGATAGCGCATCCATATTTGTTCAGGCCGGCGAGGGTGGTAGGGGCTGTGTAAGCTTCCGCCGCGAGAAGTTCGTGCCGAAGGGCGGTCCCGACGGCGGCGACGGCGGAAACGGCGGAAACGTCTGGCTGCGGACGAACAGCCACTTGACGACGCTTCTGGATTTCAAGTACAGGAAGAAGTATCTCGCCCCCCGCGGATCCCATGGGCAGGGCTCCCGAAAATCAGGCCGGAAAGGGGCCGACATCTACATTGACGTGCCGTGCGGTACGCTGGTGCGCAACGCCGCAACCCAGGAGTTACTGGCTGACATGACCGGGGATGGAGAAGAGGTGATGATTGCCCGCGGCGGTCACGGAGGACGGGGGAACCAGCATTTTGCAACATCCACCAATCAGGCTCCCCGACGTTCCGAGCCGGGCTGGAAGGGTGAGGAGCTGCAGCTTGACATGGAGTTGAAACTGATGGCCGATGTGGGTCTTGTCGGTTTTCCCAATGCAGGCAAGTCCACTCTTATATCGGTGCTCAGCGCCGCCCGTCCGAAGATTGCCGACTACCCGTTCACGACGCTCGTGCCGAACCTCGGCATCGTCCGCTACGAGGAGTACAAGTCATTTGTGATGGCTGACATTCCCGGCATCATCGAGGGCGCGGCAGAGGGCAGGGGGCTGGGACTGCAGTTTCTCCGCCATATTGAAAGAACCAAGATTCTTGCCGTTCTGGTATCGGCTGATGCAGAAGATGTTGAGGCCGAGTACCAGACACTGGTCGGCGAACTGGAGAAGTTCGGTCGCGGCCTTGACGAAAAGCCAAGGATTCTTGTGGTCACAAAGATGGATATCGCACCCGAAGATTTCACCCTTCCCGCGCCCGGTGACGAGGTTCATGTTCTTGCGATTTCAAGCGTTGCCGGAATGGGGCTGAAGGAGCTCAAGGACGAACTCTGGCGTGAAGTTTCGATGCGTGACCGGCCCGAGGAATCATCGGACCCGGAGGGGGAAGGAGACGGCGGTACGCCATGACGCAGGCTGAAATCACGGTCCGCAGCGCCACGCTTGATGACGCCTCGGCAATTGCCGCGCTGACGAAGGAGTATGCCGGCGAGGGCATTATGCTTGAGCGCCCTCTGGAGAACATCATTGAGAATATCCGCAACTTTTTTGTTGCCGAGTACGGCGGCGAGGTCATAGGGTGCTGCGCCATTGCCTTCTATACGCCGACGCTGGCCGAGATTCGCTCGCTTGCCGTGCTCAGCCGCTGGAAGCTGAAGGGAACCGGCCGCCAGCTTGTTGAAAAAGCTGAATCCATTCTTCGGGATGAAGGAGTGCCTGAAGTGTTCGTTCTGACCCTCAGCCGTCAGTTTTTTCTCCGTCTCGGGTATAGTGAGGTTGAAAAAGAGTATTTTCCGCAGAAGATATGGCGTGACTGCACCCACTGCCCGAAGCTGATGGCGTGCGACGAAATCGCCATGATGAAAACACTGGTTCCGTCAACAACAAACAGTAGCCTGCAGTGATTGTCCATGAAGTCATAGTAAAAAACAGGGCGGGGCTGCATACCAGACCTGCTGCCGCGGTCGTCAAGCTTGCATCACGCTTCAAGGCTGATTTTTTCATCGAGATGCAGGGCGTTGAAATCAACGCCAAGTCGATCATCGGCGTCATGAGCCTGGCCGCTCCGAAGGGGACCAAGCTTACCCTTAAGCTTGCCGGCGAAGATGCCGATGAAGCCGCCCGCCAGCTTGTCGAGTTTTTCGAACAGGGGTTTGGGGAACAGTAGCCAACGTGTCTCCGGGGAGGTTCATTGAAGCAGCTGCAGATCGCCCTCGTCAGCCCCTTTCCTCCGCTGAAGGGGGGCATTTCCCGTTTCACCGCTGAACTCTCCCAGGCACTCAGCGCCGCGGGCCACAAGCCGCTCCACATCGGGTTCCGTTCCCTCTATCCACGATTCATTCTCCGCGGCCGTGCCGCAGCTCCCTCCGCGACCAGCTTCCCGCAGGATGCCCTCCTTGTCCTTTACAATCCGCTTACATGGGTCAGGACTGCCATCATGCTCCGACGCCTTCGTCCCGACGTTGTGCTGATTGCCTACTGGGCGGGCTTTCTCGCGCCGCTCTGTTTCGTGCTCCGCCGACTGACAGGTCTCAGGACCGTGCTTCTCCTCCATAATCTTTCCTCCCACGAATCTTTTTTCTTCGAGCCACTGATGCGGCGCATCCTCAAGCGTTCGGCTGACCGGGTCATTACCCTGTCACCGACCGTCGACCGGGATGTGGCAGCGTACCTGCCCTCCATGCCTCGCCTGCTGCTTAGCCATCCCGACTACCTTCCGGCAGCAGAACTTCCTCCGCCAGAGGAAGCGCGCCGGGCTCTGGGGCTCAAGCCGGACGGTCATCTGCTCCTGTTTTTCGGCTACGTCCGCCGTTACAAGGGGCTCGACCTGCTGCTTGAATCGCTCGCACTTCTCCATGCATGCACCGACCTCCACCTGGTTGTTGCCGGAGAGTTCTATGAACCGCTGGAGCCATACCGGGCGATGGTTTCGAGACTGGGCATCGAGGATCGGGTCACACTGCATCCCGGGTACGTCCAGCCGGAGAGGAGCGTGCTGTATTTCGCGGCGGCTGATGCCTTGGTGCTTCCCTACCGGAGTGCAACGCAGTCGGGCGTTGCGGGGCTTGCCCGCGGATGCGGTCTGCCGCTTATCGTCACTCCTGCAGGATCGCTGCCCGAAGCCGTTCCTCCCGGGTCGGGAGGCGTCGTTGCCGACGAGTGTTCCGCAGCAGGAATAGCCCGTGCGATCAAAGCGTTTCTTGACGCTCCCGGCGGCGGGCAGCGGATTCTGGCAGGAAGCTGGACCATCTCATGGGCGGAGTTCGCCGATGCAGTGGCGGTTTTTCTCAGAGCTGCAGCCGAGGACGGCCGATGAACAGTCCTGCCTGCATCGTGGTGGTCAACTGGAACGGCGCTGACGATACCATCAGATGCCTGCGTTCGCTCGAGCCGGTTCGCTCGTCTGCCTGCATGGTGCTGGTCGTCGACAACGGCTCCGATGACGGATCAGCCGCGCGGATCCGCAGTGCCTGCCCGGGGACGGAGGTCCTGGAACTGCCATTGAACATCGGTTACGGTGCCGGGTGCAATGCGGGGTTCCGCCGTGCGGAGGAGCTTGGTGCCAGGACGATGATCTTTCTGAACAACGACACACTGGTGGACCCGTCGTTTGCAATGGCGCTCCTGCTGGTGCTCTCCGAAGATCCGACGGCGGGGATGGCGGTTCCGAAGATCCTCTACGCCGACAGGCCGGGCACCATCTGGTATGCCGGCGGCGAGGTCAATCTGGGTTGCGGTCTTGTGCAACACACGGGGATCCGGCGGAATGACGGCCCCGGTTACAGCCGGCCCGGCCATACCGGTTATGCAACGGGCTGCTGCTTTGCCATGCGCACACGGGATTTTAGGGCTGTCGGCGGCTTCGACGAAGGGTTCGGCATGTACGCCGAAGATGTCGATCTCTCACTCCGTGTCCGGCAACTCGGCCTCAGCATCGAGTACGAACCCTCTTCAGTGGTCCTGCACCGGGTATCGGCCTCCTATAGAGGGCGCCCCCTCAGGAAGCTTTGGCTTCGATCGAAGGGGATCCTGCGCCTGCTCCGGAAGCATGGTTCGTGGATGGGTATGCTGATGTTCCTGCTTCTGGAACCATTTCGTCTTGTCCGGGGGGCTGCTTCCATGGCAGCGCTCAGCGTGACCGAGGTTCTTCATTCAACACGATGCAGGGAAGAAGGGGGGGCGGTATGAGTGCTGCAAGGATGTTCAGAACCAGTATTGACGGACGATATCTTGCTGAAGAAGCCCACCGGGTGCGGTGGGAGAAGAGTGTGCGGTTTCTTGAGAAGTGGCGGGTTCCTGCCGGGCTCCATCCTTCCGGGCTCGATCTGGGTGACCGGACCCCGATGACTGAGCTCGCCGAAGCGCTGTTCGGCTTTACATTCGACTCGAGCAGGGTGGACCTTGACGAAGGATCGCTTTCTGGCTGCTACGGGGTGGTGACCGCATTTGAGGTGCTGGAGCACCTGTTCAACCCTCTGCACGCACTGCTTGAGGTGAAAAAGGTGATGGCGGGTTCCGCGGCGCGCCTGTTCGTTTCCATGCCGCTTCGTCAGCCGGAGCTGCTAAGGAGTCCCGAGCATTTTCATGAAATGAGCCGCACAGCCGCACTCGCCCTGTTTGGGCGGTCCGGCTTCAGGGTGGAGCGGAGTGCGGAATTCCGTATCCGCCGCCCGCTCTTCTACCTCAGTGGCTTCAAGCCGCTCCTGCGCTTCTTTTTTGAACGGGTGCAGGTGTATGAATTATCAACAGCCGAAGTCCAGAGAGAAACAACAGCCGAAGTCCAGAGAGAAACAACAGCCGAAGTCCAGAGAGAAACAACAGCCGAAGTCCAGAGAGAAACAACAGCCGAAGTCCAGAGAGAAACAACAGCCGAAGTCCAGTGGGAATCAGCAGCCGCAGTCCGGGGGGGTGGCGTGTGATGGATCAGCAGCCGCAGTCAGGAGTGGAGCGGAAGCCGGAAGCCTTGAGGCGCCTGGTGTGGTTTTCCGAGGTGCAGTGGGATTTTCTTTCTACCCGGAAGCAGCGGCTTCTTGCCCGGTTCCCTGAACACTGGAAAATCCTCTTCATCGAGCCATTTACACTCGGCCGCCGGAACCACTGGCTGCCGGTTCGACGGGGCCGGGTGTGGGTTATCTGTGTTCCATTTCTCAAACGGGTCCCGTTTCAGATCGGCCGGCTGCTCGATGTATCTGCCATTCGCATGCTTGCAGGCCTTCCCGGCCTGCTGCTGATGCGTTTCTGGATATCCTTTCTGGGGTTCGGCGGTCGCCGGCGCATCATCGGACTGAGCAACCTCTACGCGGCGGGTCCTGCCTCTCGTCTCCAGAGCAGCCTTCGATTCTACGATGCCAACGACGACCATCTCGCCTTTCCCGGGACTCCTTCCTGGCTGAATCCGGAGCTCAAACGCTGGCTTGACTGTTCACAGCTGGTTTTCAGTGTCAGCCGGACTATGACAAAGCGTCTTCAGCTGTCCTCTGGAACGAAGGTCATCGAGCTTGGCAACGGTGTGGAGTTCAGTCATTTTGCGACCCCCCGGACGGTTGTTCCTGCATTGCTCGCCGGCACGGGCGGACCCATTCTCGGGTATGCCGGTGCCATGGACTGGCTTGATGTCCCGCTTCTTGTGCGGACTGCGGCAGCATGGCCGGACTGCCGTATCGTGCTGGTCGGGCCCGCCTATGAACGGGGGTGGTGGGAGCGCCAGAACGCGCTTCGGGCCGCAGGGAACGTCACCTATGCCGGCCTGGTGGGGTACAAAGAGCTTCCCGCCTGGGTGCAGCGTTTCGATCTTGCGCTGCTGCCGCTTGAGCGGAGCCCGCTCAAACGGGCATCAAACCCTAACAAACTGTACGAATATGCTGCCGCCGGCGTGCCGGTGCTCGCCATCAACTACTGTGATGCCGTCTATGATGCCCGCGAGGTGGTGATGGTCGCCGAAACGGAAGAAGAGTTCGTCAGGATGGTCCCTCTGGCACTCGGGGACAGCCGGCGGGAGCTTCGCCAGAAGTTTGCGCGCAGCCATAGCTGGGACACGATTGCTGCCGCCATGGTGGACGAACTTCTGCGGACTTCAGGGGAGGGGACGCTGTGAGCAGAAGTCTTGCGATAGCTGCTGGCGCGGGGTTCTCTTTTGGCGGATACATCATCGGTCAGGCGGTTCGTTTCATGTTCAGTCTTGCTGTGGCCCGTCTGCTCGGCGCCGATGCTCTCGGAACCTATGCGCTCGCGATGGCCGTGATTCAGATTGCCGAGGTGGCGGCTCTCGCCGGCCTGGATTCTGCTCTGCTCCGTTTTTCGGGCATGCACCGTAATGATCCCGTCCGGAGGCGCCGGCTCATCGGATTTGTGCTGAAAACCGGGTTCTTCCTCTCCCTTGCGGTCATGCTGCTGCTTGAGCTCCTTGCCGGCAGCCTTGCCGGTATGCTCAACGGCGGCAGGATGCTCCAGCTGGCCATCGCCTGCTATGCTGCTGCGGTGCCGTTCAATGCCGCCACCATGCTCTACGGTCACGCCATGCAGGCGGCGGGGCGCATAGAGCCGAAAATCATCGCCACCCAGGTGCTGAGCCCTCTGCTGCTCCTCTCTTTCACGTTGCTCCTCAACGCCTCCTCAGGACGGGAGGCTGCACTGCTCTTTCCCTTCGCCCTCTCGGCAGCTTCGGCGTTTTTCTGGATCAGGCCCCGGCTCAGCGACCTTACCGGGATGGAGCCGGGAGACTGGCGCAGGGCACCGTTCGAACGCTCTGTCCTCTCATATGCGATGCCGTTTCTTCTTGTGTCGCTGCTCAGCATGACAGCCCACTGGCTTGATATTGTCATGCTCGGTATGCTGACAGATCCCGGGACGGTGGGTCTCTACCACCCCGCGGCACGGACCGCCGGCCTCATCAGGGCTGTGCTTCCGGCCTTTGCCGGTATGGCGGCGCCGATGTTCGCAGAACTCCATGCGGCAGGGAGTACAGGCGAACTGGAACGCATGTACCAGCTCGTCACGCGCTGGATGGTGACGGTTGTCGTGCCGCCGGTTCTGCTGTTCCTGCTGTTTCCCGCTCCGGTGCTCTCTGTGTTCGGAGCACATTTCACCAAGGCAGCACCCGTGCTCGGGCTGCTGACGGCGGGGGCATTCCTCCAGGCGCTGTTCGGGATCTCCGCTACGCTGCTCGCCATGGCCGGGCACTCCCGCCTCAGCCTCCTGAATGCACTTTCAGCCCTGACCCTGCAGGTCGCGCTGAACCTTCTCCTGATCCCCCGGATGGGGATCGAGGGCGCAGCCTCTGCCGGCCTCATAGTATTCGGCGTGCTGGCTCTGGCGAGGCTTGTCGAGGTCCGCCTGCTCCTCGGCCTGCACCCATTTTCCCGTCCCCTCCTGAAGCCGTTTGTCGCGGGGTCGGCCGCGGGCATGCTGCTTATCATTAGTCGCGGGTGGCTCCTGACGCTGCCCTTTCCCGCACTTCTTGCCGTTGCCGCAGGGGCCGCAGTTGCAGTCTATATGGGGGTTTTGCTGATTCTCGGGTTGGAAGAGGAGGACCGGGAGATTATTTTACGTGCAGGTTTCCTCATCGGGAGGGGCCGCTGACCGCCGCAATGCTTTTCAGATATCCAAGAGGCTTGAAAAACAGGATCGTTCCATTGATTGCCGCTACGTTCGGCTACACTTTCCTTGCTATCGCAATGTACTGGCCGGTGGCAATTCTTTCCTATGTCCCCGCGGTCCCGGACAGTCTGGTGCCCGGCGCTACCGCCCTTGCGCTCAGTCAACTGCAGGAAGCCTCGGGCCAGTATCCGCTATGGCAGCCGTGGGTGTTTTCCGGGATGCCGACAGTCGGAGCCTTCAGCTACCTCAGCGGGCTCTATTTTCCCAATGTGCTGTTTTCCCTCTTCAGTCTAGGGGGCATGCAGCTGCAGCTCCTGCATCTGGTTTTTGCCGGGCTCGGAACATTCCTGTTTCTCCGGAGGGCGGGTCTGGAGCCTCCGGCATCGTTTTTCGGCGGCGCGGCGTTCATGCTGAATCCTTATCTCTCAGCCATGCTGGTCCATGGCCACGGCAGCCAGCTGATGACGGCGGCATACATGCCCTGGATGCTCTGGGCGCTCATGCGGGTGGTGCAGCATTCGAAGCTTGAGGATGCAGGCGTTCTTGCCCTCATTGCGGGCTTCCAGCTCCAGCGTGCCCATGTGCAGGTGGCCTGGTATTCCTGGCTGCTCTTTGCCATCCTCGCACTGTTTCTGTTCGTGACGCTGAAGGCTCCGCTCCGGGAGAAGTTCCGCCCCCTCGGACTCATTGTCCTCGGGCTTTCCTGCGGTGTGGCCATGTCGGCGGCGATCTACCTGCCGGCGTCAGCCTATGCGCCCTTCTCGGTTCGGGGTATGGCAGGCGGAGGAGGGGGGTCGGCCATGGAGTATGCAACCCTCTGGTCGATGCACCCCATCGAGCTGTTGACCTTCATCGTGCCGGGCATGTTCGGGTTCGGGGGTATCACCTACTGGGGCTTCATGCCCTTCACCGACTTCCCGAACTATGCGGGCATCATTGTCCTGCTTTTTGCATTCATCGGTGCATACGCCGGCCGGCGGGAGCCTTTTGTGCGATTTTTCATCATTGCTGCGCTCCTCTCCATGTTCCTCTCTTTCGGAAGTTTCTTTTCCCCGGTGTTCGACCTGTTCTATTATGCAGCACCGCTCTTCAGTCGGTTCAGGGTGCCGTCGATGGCTCTTCTGATGCTCTATCTTTCGATTGCGGGCCTAGCCGCAGCAGGTCTGGGTACGCTCTTAGGGTCCCGTACCGAAAGCCTCCACAGACCCCTGCGCTATGCTTCGCTCGCATTTGCCGCCATGCTCCTCATTGCACTCGCGGCCGGCGGCGCACTTGAGGGATGGCTCCGTTCGCTTTTTCCTGTGCCCGCTGTCTCGAACTTCGATTTAGCCCTGATGGTCAACCGGGTCCGCATTCAGGGGATCGAGAACGGCGCGCTTCTCCTCGGCGCCCTCTTTGGCACCGCGCTGCTTCTTCTCTGGCTCGGACTGAAGCGCTTCATTCCTTTCAGGGCCGCCGTGCTGCTTCTTGGAGCCCTTGCGCTCGGCGATCTCCTCTGGTGCAGCGTGCAGGTGGTGTATCCTTCGCCATCCTCTCTCCGTTCCGCATCCCTCGTGCCAGAGGATGCCGTCCGGCCGGCGTTCGCTCCCGACGAGGTCACGCTCTGGCTTGCACGCCAACCGGGTACCTTCCGCATCTATCCTGCCGGCAGCCTGTTCGGGGAAAACAAGTTTGCGGTGTTCGGCATAGAGTCGGTCGGGGGCTACCACCCGGCAAAGTTCAGTCGGTATGAGGAGCTGCTTGCACAAACAGGCAATCTTGCGAGCCCCGCAGTCCTCAGGATGCTCAATGTCCGCTATGTCCTCAGCCTGCAGCCAGTCCTTCATCCTCTGCTTGAGCCGGCAATGGAAGGGGAGCTGCGGCTTGCGTCCGGTCCGGCACGGGTTCATGTATACCGGCTTCAGGGTTCACTTCCGAGGGCATGGGCAGCATTGAAGGCTGAACGTGCGGACGGCCTGGATGCGGTCATCTCCGGACTGGAGTCTCCTGGCATCACTCCGGGTACGGTATTTGTAAGCCCTTCATCCCCGATCGCCGGACGCACGTTCGCACCTGCTTCGGTGAAGATCCTCGACCGCACTGCCGAGTCTTCCCTCATCGAGGTTTCGTCCGAAGGGGAGGCGCTTCTTGTCCAGAGCGAAATCAACTATCCGCTTCGCTGGAAGGCGGAGGTTGACGGAAAGCCGGCTGTGATCGAAGCCGTGAACGGGCTGCTCCGGGGTGTCGTCCTCCAGGGCGGCACCCGGAGGGTCAGGTTCCATTACGACCGTACCGGCTTCGAGACGGCCCGGAATGTGTCCTACGGGGCATTCGGGCTGGCATTTCTTATGGCGATTTCCGGCCTGCCCTCCCGGTTCGCGAGGCGGTCGTAATGGACGATGTGCTATATTGTATTTGAAGTTACTCTGTAACCGGTGCCTCAGGATTCCTGCCGCAAGTGTACCGCCAACGATGAAAGAGACGTGAAAAAGATCCTGTTCCTTGCTGTAAGCTACCCCCCGTACATGACTGATGGCTCCTCGCGTGCTTTCCGGATGGCGTCGCGCCTTCCCGGTTACGGCTGGCAGCCCGTGGTGGTTGCTCCCCCCCTGTTCGTAAAGACGGGTGGGGAAGATGCCCTGGCGGAGAGCATGAAGGAGCCGGGTCCCGTCCGTGTCTACCGATCGGGTGAGGCTGTTGCGCTCGGAGGTGTAGATGAATGCACCCTCGCGGCGTTTGCCCGTGGAGAGCGGATTGTGCAGGGCGGCCGTCTTTCGGGTATGCTTCCCTCAATCTTCAGGGATGCGCATCCCTGTGCGCTATGGGAAAAACAGGCTGCGGTTGTTGCCGCAGAGGTGATGAAGGAGAATCCCGACATCGAGGCCATCTATGCGCAGGGACCGCCCTCGGCACCCATCCGCCTGGGCCTTGAGCTTTCTCTCCGTCATGGCGTGCCGGTCATATTCGACCTCACTGCCCCCCTCGACGCGCCCCGTCCCTGGTCTCGGCTTGGTGACCTGCGTTCCGATGAGCTGTTTAAGCTTGAGCAGAAAGTGCTCTGCTCTGGCTACGGCGTCATTACCCCGACCAGGGCATTGAAAGAGCATTTCCTGCGGAAGCATTTCGGGAAGGTCTCGCATGACGACATCACCATAATCGCCGATTGCGGTCCTCTCGTCCCGGCTGCGGCTCCGCCATCCCTTTCCGCCCATTCGCGGCCGCTTTTCATCATTGAGCGTGCGGATGAAAAAGGGGCGAAGGCATTTATTCAGGCGCTCGCGGCCGTTATGAAGGAGTGTCCGGGAGGCGCAGCCTTCAGCGGAGCGACAATCGTTGATGCATCCGGCGATATGGTGCCGAAGATGCTCCGCAAGGCCGGCGTCGAGGGCGACCTGACGCTCAGCTGCACGGCCTCGGAAGAGGAGGAGCTCCAGCTCGTCCGCACGGCCTCTGCCGTTGGTGTAGTGAGTGGGAGCCACGAGTCTTTCGGGCTTTGGCTGCCGGATCGGCTCATTGACGCAGTCTTCATCGGAAAGCCGGTTTTCGCTGTTGCCCCGGAGGGCGTCGCAACCCGTTTTGCTGAAGACGCCGGAGGACTCCATGCCTCTCCGGGTAACCCTGCAGCCATCAGGGATATGCTCTGCAGCCTTTCGGGCGTTATTGGCGGCAGTCCTGCACCGACCCCTTCATCCGAGCTGTTCGCCCGCCACTCTGAAAGAGAGGTGCTCTCCGAGATGGTGAAGGCCATTGCCCTTTTGCTGCCGGTCTGAGCATAAAAAGGTCGAGGATTCCGAAGGTCCGCGCCTTTTTTCTGACCTCTCCCTGAATGCATCCCCCGCCCATTTTTCGATGAACTCCTCTCGGCGCCCTGCAGGACAACGACTCGAGCGGTTTTTAGCGGCTGATTGAGTAAATATTTTTCATCATGAAAAATGATCTTTTCAGTTTTGTTTTTTTTTGTAAATCGCTTACATTGGTGGTCCTTATGGATTTTTATGCCAGGCAACAGTATCATTAGCGGTTTTTAAATAGAAAGAGAGTCACAGTATGCCGACGATTCAGCAGCTTATCAGGCACGGAAGAAGTGTGAAAGTGTCAAAAACAGCCTCACCGGCGCTTGAGAAATGCCCGCAGAAGCGGGGTGTGTGCACCCGTGTGTACACGACGACGCCGAAAAAGCCTAACTCGGCGCTGCGCAAGGTTGCCCGTGTAAGGCTCTCGAATAAAATTGAAGTGACAGCCTATATCCCCGGCGAGGGCCATAACCTTCAGGAGCATTCCATTGTCCTGATTCGTGGTGGCAGGGTGAAGGATCTTCCCGGTGTCCGCTATCATATCGTTCGCGGTACGCTCGATACCTCGGGTGTTTCGGATAGGAAGCAGAGTCGTTCGAAGTACGGCGCCAAACAGCCGAAAGCTGTCGCAGCGAAGAAGTAAGGGATACAATCGAATCTAAATCCAGTTAGGAATCATGTCGAAAAAAGGTGGCTATAAAGGTGTGCAGGTCGATCACCGTTACAATGACGAGAGTGTCGCGCGCTTCATCAATGCAGTGATGCTTGATGGCAAGAAGGATGTTGCAACCAAGATCGTCTACGACGCGTTCGCAATCATCGGCGAGAAAATGGTCGACGAGAATCCGCTTGAAGTTTACCGTCGTGCGATGTCCAACATTGCTCCGGTAGTCGAGGTTCGCAGCAAGCGGGTCGGTGGCGCAACATACCAGATCCCGATGGAAGTCAAGCCTTCACGCAGGGGGGCTCTTGCGTTCCGCTGGCTGAAGCAGTATGCAACCAAGCGCGGCGGCCGTTCGATGGCCGAGAAGCTGGCTGCAGAGCTTATGGATGCAGCTTCCGAGCAGGGTGCATCGGTGAAGAAGCGCGATGAGGTCCACCGTATGGCCGACGCCAACAAGGCATTCGCACATTTCAGGTTCTGAGGACAGTTCTTACGACAGGTATCAATAGACTAAATTTTTGTTATGACCAGGCAGGTTGCATTAGACAAGGTTCGCAATATCGGCATCATGGCCCACATCGATGCCGGCAAGACCACGACTACCGAGCGGATCCTTTACTATACGGGGCGTCTGCACCGTATGGGCGAGGTGCATGATGGCGGCGCGACGATGGACTGGATGGATCAGGAGAAAGAGCGCGGCATCACGATCACCTCTGCGGCGACCACCTGTTTCTGGGCTCCCAAGTTCGGCAACTACGAGGGTGAGAAGCACCGCATCAATATTATCGATACCCCGGGCCACGTCGACTTCACGGTTGAGGTTGAGCGCTCGCTCCGCGTTCTTGATGGCGCAGTTGCGCTGTTCTGCGCGGTCGGCGGCGTCGAGCCCCAGTCCGAGACGGTCTGGCGTCAGGCCAACAAGTACGGTGTTCCGAGGGTTGCTTATGTCAATAAGATGGATCGCACCGGCGCCGACTTCTTTGATACCGTAAAATCCATCAAGGAGCGTCTCAGCGCCAACCCTGTACCGATCCAGATCCCGATTGGTGAAGGCGAGATCTTTGCCGGATTCGTCGATCTTATCCGTATGAAGGGCATCATCTACGACAAAGAAGACGGCAGCACCTATGAAGAGGTTGCAATCCCTCATGATCTCGAGAACGAAGCCCGCACCTGGCGCATCAACATGCTCGAAGCAGTGTCCGAGGTTGACGAAAGCCTGCTTGAAAAATATCTGAACGGCGAGGACATCACCGAGATGGAGATCCGCAAGGTGCTCCGCCAGGCGACCCTCAAAGTCTCCATCATTCCGGTCCTCTGCGGCTCGTCCTTCAAAAACAAGGGCGTGCAGTTCATGCTCGATGCCGTGGTCGACTACCTTGCCTCTCCGCTTGATGACGGTGAGGTCGAAGGGCACCACCCCCGTACCGAAGAGCCGGTTGTGCGTCATCCGAACGACGATGAGCCGTTTGCCGGCCTCGCCTTCAAGATCGCAACCGATCCGTTCGTCGGCAAGCTGACCTTCTTCCGTGTCTACTCCGGCACCCTGAAGGCGGGAAGCTATGTCCTGAATTCAATTACAGGAAAGAAGGAGCGCATCGGCCGTGTGCTGCAGATGCACTCCAACAAGCGCGAGGATATTGATTGCGTCTACGCAGGCGACATCGCTGCCGCTGTAGGACTGAAAGAGGTCCGCACCGGCGACACGCTCTGCGACGAAAACAATCCGGTTGTCCTTGAAAAGATGGTTTTCCCTGAGCCGGTTATCCAGATCGCCATTGAGCCGAAGACCAAGGCAGACTCCGACAAGCTTGGCATGTCGCTGGCAAAGCTCGCTGAGGAAGATCCTACCTTCCGCGTGAAGACCGATGATGAAACAGGCCAGACGCTGATTGCAGGAATGGGTGAACTCCACCTTGAGATCCTGGTTGACAGGTTGAAGCGCGAGTTCAAGGTCGAGGCCAACGTCGGACAGCCGCAGGTCGCATACCGCGAGACCATCCGCGCGAAAGTTGATTTTGAAGGTAAATTCGTCCGTCAGTCGGGCGGTAAAGGCCAGTTTGGTCTCGTCAATCTTACCGTAGAGCCTCTTGAGGAGGGTAAGGGTTATGAGTTCGTCGATGCCGTCAAGGGCGGCGTGATTCCCCGCGAGTACATCCCGGCAGTCAACGCCGGTATCCAGCAGGCGATGAAAGACGGCGTCGTTGCCGGTTACCCGATGCAGGATATCAAGGTTACCCTCTACGACGGTAAGTACCATGATGTCGACTCCTCGGAAATGGCGTTCAAGATTGCCGGTTCCATCGGTTTCAAGGGCGGCGCAAGAAAAGCTTCGCCGGTCCTGCTCGAGCCGATCATGAAGGTTGAGGTAGTTACACCTGAAGAGTACCTGGGCGACGTGATGGGTGACCTTTCAAGCCGCCGCGGACATATTGAGGGCATGGGTCAGAGGGCCGGTGCGCAGTTTGTTCATGCAAAGGTTCCGCTCTCTGCAATGTTCGGGTACTCGACCGACCTTCGTTCAATGACTCAGGGACGTGCCAACTACTCGATGGAGTTCGAGAGCTACCGTGAAGTCCCGAAGAACATCGCCGATGCGCTGCAGGACAAGAGGGTTACCAAGGACGATTATTAAGAGCAGGAAATAAGTTTCAACTACTACAATCAACAAATAGAATAAGACCGGAGATACGTTATGGCAAAAGAGTCCTACAAGAGGGATAAACCCCATGTCAATATCGGTACCATTGGCCACGTTGATCATGGAAAGACCACGCTGACCGCAGCAATCACCTCGGTTCTTTCGAAGAAAGGTTTTGCAGAGTCCCGTGCATTCGGCGACATCGACAAAGCTCCTGAAGAGCGCGAGCGCGGTATCACCATTTCCACCGCCCACGTCGAGTACCAGACCGAAAAGCGCCACTATGCGCACATCGACTGTCCCGGCCACGCTGACTATATCAAGAACATGATCACCGGTGCTGCCCAGATGGACGGCGCGATCCTCGTGGTTGCCGGTACTGACGGCCCGATGCCCCAGACCCGCGAGCACATCCTTCTTGCCCGTCAGGTGAACGTGCCTGCGCTTGTCGTGTTCCTCAACAAGGTCGACATCGCTGACCCCGAACTCCTCGAGCTCGTCGAGATGGAGCTTCGTGAGCTCCTCACCGAGTACGGCTTCCCCGGAGATGACATCCCGATCATCAAGGGTTCCGCCCTCAAGGCACTCGAAGGCGATCCGGAAGGCGAGAAAGCTATCCTTGAGCTTATGGACGCAGTCGATAACTACATCCCCGAGCCTGTCCGCGACGTAGACAAACCGTTCCTGATGCCTGTCGAAGATGTGTTCTCTATTTCCGGCCGTGGTACCGTCGGTACCGGCAGGATCGAGCGTGGCCGCATCAAAATCAACGAAGAGGTAGAGATCGTCGGTATCAAGGACACCCGCAAGTCGGTCGTTACCGGCATCGAGATGTTCCAGAAGCTTCTTGACGAAGGTCAGGCTGGTGACAATGCCGGTCTTCTGCTCCGCGGTGTGGACAAAACCGAACTCGAGCGCGGTATGGTTATTGCCAAGCCCGGCACCATCAAGCCGCACACCAAGTTCAAGGCTGAGGTCTACATCCTGAAAAAAGAGGAAGGCGGCCGTCACACCCCGTTCTTCACCAACTACCGCCCGCAGTTCTACTTCCGTACCACAGATGTTACCGGTGCGGTGACTCTTCCTGAGGGTGTTGAGATGGTTATGCCCGGCGACAACCTTTCTGTTGATGTCGAGCTCATCGCTCCTATCGCCATGGACGAAGGCCTCCGCTTCGCTATCCGCGAAGGCGGCCGTACGGTCGGCGCAGGTTCGGTAACCAAGATCAGCGAATAAGGCAGTTTGTATGGCGTCCCGGGGCGGGATGAAAAACCCCCGCCCCTTTTTATTGATAACACGAAACAGGGTTGACAAGTGGCTGTACAGCAAAAGATAAGGATCAAGCTCAAGTCCTACGACCATAGCCTGGTTGACAAATGGGCTTTAAGGATTATTGATGTGGTCAAACAGACTGATGCCATCATCTTTGGTCCCATACCGCTGCCGACGAAATCGCATGTGTATACCGTAAACCGGTCTCCCCATGTCGACAAAAAGTCCAGGGAGCAGTTCTCGTTCGCATCCCACAAGAGGCTGATCGAGATCATCAACCCGACTTCCAGAACCATTGATATGCTTATGAAGCTTGAGCTTCCGAGCGGTGTAGATGTAGAAATCAAGTCTTAAAGAATTAGAAAAGCTATTGATATGGGTGCGATTCTTGGAAAGAAAATCGGCATGACCCGTTTATATAATGATAAACGCGAAGCTGTGCCCTGCACAATCATCCAGGCAGGACCGTGCTTCGTGACGCAGGTCAAGAACGCGGAGAAGGATGGCTACGATGCGGTTCAGATTGGTATCGGAGAGAGGAAAGAGCATAAAGTGACCAAGCCGATGCTCGGCCATTACAAGAAGGCGGGGGTTACCCCCGGCTACATGATGGCAGAGTTTGATGCATCCATGTTCGATGTCGAGCTCGCTGCAGGAAGCCCCGTCAGTGTCGAGTCCTTCAAGGAAGGCGAGATCGTCAACGTTCTCGGCGTTTCGAAGGGCAAGGGATTCGCCGGTGTCGTGAAGCGCCACAACTTTGGCGGCGGCTCACGGACCCACGGCCAGTCCGATAGGCTCCGCGCACCGGGTTCGGTCGGCGGATCAAGCGATCCATCCCGCACCTTCAAGGGTACCAGGATGGGCGGCCGCATGGGCAGCGACAACGTCACCGTCAGGAACCTCCAGGTCGTGAAGATCATGGCTGAGTCGAACCTGATCATGGTGAAGGGTTCTGTCCCCGGACCGAAAAACTCCTATGTCAAGATTGTATCTATAAAAAAGTAAATGCTGAGAGCGCGAAGCTATGGAACTTAAAGTCTTAAATACTGCCGGTGCTGAAACCGGGGAAGTGGTTACGCTCCGTGACGATATATTCGGCGCTGAAGTATCCGAGCATGCGATCTGGCTCGACGTCAAGTCGATCCTCGCGAACAAAAGGCAGGGTACGCATAAGTCGAAGACCCGCGCAGAAGTACGGGGCGGCGGACGCAAGCCCTATCGCCAGAAGGGAACCGGCAACGCCCGTCAGGGATCGACCCGTTCTCCCCTGATGATCGGCGGCGGTACTATTTTCGGCCCTACCCCTCATGGCTATGACCAGAAGGTCAACCGCAAGGTCAAGCAGCTTGCACGCCGTTCAGCCTTCAGCGCCAAGGCGCAGGAAGGCAGGATCCTCATCGTCGAGGACTTCGCTCTCGCAGAGATCAAGACGAAGCCGGTTGCCGACATGCTGAGGAATCTGGGGCTTGATGCAAAGAAGATCCTTATGCTGACCCCGGACTACAACATGGTCATCGCACGTTCGGGCCGCAACATCGAGGCGCTCAACATCATGACTGCCGAGAAGGCTTCGACCTACGACATTCTCAACAGCCATACCGTGCTGTTCCAGAAGACCGCATTGAAGAAATTAGAAGAGACTTTAGGGTAACCGCTGTTTCCAGCAAAAAGGAGTGAAGAGAATGAAAAACCCGTTGTTGCGCCCCTGGCTGACCGAGAAAAGCACCGGGCTCACCGAGCAGAAAGGGCAGTATGTTTTCCAGGTCAAGCTGGATGCCGATAAGATTGATATCAGGATGGCGGTAGAGGAGAAGTTTGGCGTGGAGGTCAAGAGCGTCCGCACGGTGAACTGCCTTGGAAAGTCCCGTCGCCAGTACACCCGCAAAGGGCTCATCGCCGGCAAGAAGAACGACTGGAAAAAGGCGATCGTAACCCTTCGCGAGGGCCAGTCGATTGATTATTACTCCGGAGCGGCTCCGAAGGGCGAAGGATAGAATTTACTTTTAAAGGATAGATCATAATTCACAATGGCTATTAGGAAATTAGCGCCGGTCACGCCTGGGTCACGCTTCATGTCGTACCCGGCATTCGATGAAATCACCAAGAGCGAGCCGGAAAAGAGCCTGCTTGTCCCCCTCAAGAAATCGGGTGGACGCAACGCAGCTGGTCGTAAGACTTCACGCCATCGCGGCGGCGGACATAAGCGCCACTACAGGATCATCGATTTCAAGCGCAACAAGGACGGCATCCCCGCTACCGTTGCATCGATCGAATACGACCCGAACCGCTCATCACGAATTGCATTATTGCATTACAATGACGGAGAAAAGCGTTATATTCTCGCCCCGAAGGGTCTTGGTGTTGGTGATGTAATCGAGAGCGGAGAGAAGGTTGAAATCAGGGCAGGCAATACCATGCCCCTGAAGAACATCCCTCTCGGCACCGACATACACAATATTGAGATGCGTGCGGAAAAGGTGGACAGATCGTCCGTTCGGCTGGCGCTTTGCAGTGCTCGCCGCCCGTGAAGGCGACTATGTCACCCTGAAGCTGCCTTCCGGCGAAATCCGCAAGGTCCGTGTTGAATGTCGTGCTACCATCGGTGTAGTTGGCAATGCTGACCACGAGAATCTTGTTCTCGGCAAGGCAGGCAGAAGCCGCTGGCTCGGCATCCGTCCTCAGACCAGAGGTATGGCCATGAACCCGGTCGACCATCCGATGGGCGGCGGTGAAGGTAGGTCGAAGTCAGGCGGCGGACGCAAGCACCCGAAGTCCCCGTGGGGCCAGCTTGCCAAGGGTCTGAAGACCAGGAACAAGAAGAAAGCATCACAGAAACTGATCGTGCGCGGCAGGAATGCCAAATAAACGATAGAGGAAAAAACTTCAAGCAGAGAAACAATGCCAAGATCACTTAAGAAGGGCCCGTTCATCGATATTAAGCTGGAAAAGCGGATCCTTGACATGAACAGCAGAAGTGAAAAAAAGGTCCTGAAGACCTGGTCGAGGAGCACGATGATCTCCCCTGACTTCGTCGGCCACACGATTGCTGTCCATAACGGCAAAACCCATGTTCCTGTCTATGTCAGTGACAACATGGTCGGTCACAAGCTTGGAGAGTTTGCCCCGACAAGGACCTTTCGCGGCCATGCAGGTGGCAAGGCTGAAAAGGGCGGTTCGGCTCCGAAGAGAAAATAAACAGCATTAACGCGAAAGGGTAAAGACACCATCATGCAAGCTAAAGCAATTTTACGGCATACGCCGACATCGCCAAGGAAAATGCGTCTGGTTGCGGGCCTCGTCCGCGGCAAGGCCGTTGATCAGGCAAAGGCCATCCTGCTGAACTCAACGAAGGCGGCATCGCGCAACGCGCTCCAGACCCTGAAGTCTGCAGTGGCCAACTACGCGCAGCTCAACCCTGACGAACGCGTTGGCGATCAGGAGCTTTTCGTCAAGTCGGTGTTCGTCGATGAAGGCGCCACGCTGAAGAGAATGCTTCCCGCTCCGATGGGACGCGCATATAGGGTCCGCAAGCGGTCAAACCACTTGACCATCATTGTGGACAAGGTCAAGAATCCAGAAACTAAATAACTTAGAAGGAGAGAACATTGGGTCAGAAAGTCAATCCTACTGGATTCAGGCTCGGCATCATCAAGGACTGGACTTCGCGTTGGTATGATGACAGTCCTGTGATCTCAGGGAAGATCAAGGAGGACCATGTCATACGCAATTACGTGCAGACCCGTCTGAAGCGTGAGAAAGCCGGCATTGCCCGCATCATCATCGAGCGTACGACAAAGCATATCAAGATCAATATCTACGCTGCCCGCCCGGGCGCCGTCGTTGGACGCAAGGGTGAGGAGATCAACAACCTTTCACAGGAACTCGGTCGCATCACCGGCAAAGAGGTGAAGATCGATGTCGTGGAGGTTGTGAAGCCTGAAATCGAATCACAGCTGATCGGTGAAAGCATCGCCTACCAGCTTGAGAACCGCGTGTCGTTCCGTCGTGCCATGAAGATGGCGATCCAGCAGGCTATGCGCGCAGGCGCAGAAGGTGTCAGGATCCGTTGTGCAGGCCGTCTCGGCGGTGCTGAAATCGCCCGTGCAGAGCAGTATAAAGAGGGTAAGATTCCGCTCCACACGATCCGTGCCAACGTTGACTATGCAAGCGTCACCGCCCACACCATCGCCGGCACCATCGGCATCAAGGTCTGGGTCTATAAAGGCGAAGTCCTGAACCAGCGCATCGACGCCATTGAAGAGGAAGAGATGAAGAGGATCAAGGAGCGCCGCAGCGATTCAGGTCCGCGTTCACGCAATGATCGCAGCCAGAAGCGCCGTCGCCGTCCCAATGACAGGGGCTGAACGAACCAGTACAACACAATTAGAAAACAGATGGAGTTGCCGGTATGTTAATGCCAAAGAGAGTTAAATACAGAAAGACGCAGCGCGGCCGCATGAAAGGCAATGCCGGACGGGGAACATCCGTTGCTTTCGGTTCGTTTGGCCTGAAAGCCATTGAGCCGGCATGGATCACCAGCCGTCAGATTGAGGCAGCCCGTGTGGCAATGAACCGGTACATGAAGCGAGACGGAAAGATCTGGATCAGGATTTTCCCCGACAAGCCGGTTTCCAAGAAAGCAGCTGAAACCCGCATGGGTTCGGGTAAAGGTTCTCCCGAGTTCTGGGTGGCCGTCGTAAAGCCCGGCAGAATCATGTTCGAGGCAGACGGCGTGCCGATGGAGGTCGCCACCGAGGCGTTCCGCCTTGCCGCCAAGAAGCTTCCGATCAAGACCCGTTTCATCGTCCGTCCTGACTACGAAGCATAAAGAGAATCATCAAGCAAGAGCGTCAATACTATGAAAAAGCACGAAATAGCGGCAATGAACGAGAAAGAGCTTGTGGAGCGGATTGCCGAGCTTGAGGATCGACTCGCCGACATCAATTTCTACAAGGTCATCGAACAGCCGCAGAATCCTATGGTTTTCCGCAACTCCCGCAGGGAGATTGCCCGTATGAAAACCCGTCTTCATCAGCTGCAGGCGGCAGAGCCCCTGAAGGGCTGAGCAGGGCAACATAAAAATAACAGTTTACTTACATGGGAGAGAAGAACATGGCCAGCAGCTCAACAGAAGGGCAGGCAGCAGCAAGAGGCAGGAAAAAGAGCTGGACCGGAAAGGTCGTTAGCGACAGCATGGACAAGGCCATCATCGTTGCCGTAGAGCGCAGGGTGCAGCATCCTGTCTACAAGAAGTATTTCAAGAAGACCACCAGGCTCATGGCACACGACGAAAAGAATGAAGCCGGAATGGGCGATCTTGTCAAAGTCGTAGAGTGCCGCCCGCTGAGCAAGCGCAAGAGCTGCCGTCTGGTTGAAATCGTCGAGAAGGCGAAGTAAGAGACTCTTATCCATACACTTATTAAAGTTTGATACAGGATGATCCAGAAAGAAACCAATCTGGTTGTAGCAGATAACAGCGGGGCGAAAAAAGTACGCTGCATTCATGTGTTCGGCGGAACAGGAAGAAGGTACGCTTCCCTCGGTGACCAGGTCATCGTTTCGGTGAAGGCTGCCGTTCCGGGCGGGGTCGTCAAGAAAAAAGAGGTTTGCAAGGCCGTGGTTGTCCGCTGCGTCAAAGAGCAGCGCCGCAAGGACGGATCCTACATCCGCTTCGACGAGAATGCTGTTGTACTCCTCAACGCACAGGGCGAGCCGAGGGGAACCCGTATTTTCGGACCCGTAGCCAGAGAGCTCCGCGACCGGCGGTATATGAAAATCGTTTCACTTGCGCCCGAAGTACTCTAGAGCGCAGCAGGCGGGAGTAACTCAGTTGGTAGAGTCACAGCCTTCCAAGCTGTTGGTCGCGAGTTCGAGTCTCGTCTCCCGCTCATGATTCATGAATAATTACCATACTAGCATACAATGAAAACAGGTCTGAAAAGAGTCAAGCTGCACGTGAAGAAGAACGACATGGTCGTCGTCCTCAGCGGCAATGACAGGGGCAAAAGCGGAAAGGTACTGCGGGTTTATCCTGTCAAGAACCGTGTGATCATCGAGGGTGTGAACATCCGCAAGCGCCATATGCGCCCGACTCAGAGCAATCCCCAGGGATCGATCATCGAGCGTGAGTTTCCGATCCATGCATCCAATGTGAAGAAGAGCTGAGAATATCAACCAAAGACGGGATGACCAAGACCATCCCGGTAAAACAACATCCGTAAATGGCCCAGAAAACAGAGACGGCAATCCCTTCTAACTCGAAGGCACGCTTCGAAACCCTCTACAGGGAAAAAGTCACCAAAGCGCTCTCCGAGCGTTTCGGCTACAAGAATGTCATGAACATTCCGAGGCTCCAGAAAATCTCCATCAATATCGGCGTCGGTGAGGCCGCTTCCGAGCCGAAGCTTCTTGAGACTGCGATACAGGAACTTGCACAGATCACCGGCCAGAAGCCCCAGATCCGCAAATCGAAGAAGGCAATTTCAAACTTCAAACTGCGCGAGGGACAGGCCATCGGATGCCGCGTCACCCTCCGTCGCAAGGCCATGTACGAATTCTTTGACCGCTTTGTCAGCCTGGCCGTGCCGAGGATCCGCGACTTCCGTGGTCTCAGCGACACCAGCTTTGATGGCCGCGGCAACTACACCATCGGTGTCCGCGAGCAGATAATCTTCCCGGAAATCGACATAGACAAGATTCCGAAGATCTGCGGCATGGATATCAGCTTCGTCACTTCGGCGAAGACCGATGAGGAGGCTTATGTGCTGCTCGCCGAGCTTGGCATGCCGTTTAAAAAGAAGAATTAACCATACAACCAGGGAAGAGAGATGGCCAAGAAAAGCGTAATTGCACGAAACGAGAAGAGGAAGAGGCTGGTGGAACAGTATGCCGCCAAGCGTGAGGAACTGCTGAAAGCAGGCGACTATGAGGCCCTGCGCAAGCTTCCCCGCGACAGCTCAGCCACCAGGGTTCGCAACCGTTGCGTGCTGACCGGCCGTGGCCGCGGCGTCTACGAGAAGTTCGGGCTCTGCCGCCACATGTTCCGCAAGTTAGCGCTTGAGGGGAAAATCCCCGGTGTAAAGAAGGCCAGCTGGTAATACCGGCGGCTTACCATAAAAAAAGGTATTTGTCCATTTTCGAAAGTAACCAACTTTGTCATGCCTGTAACGGACTCCATTGCAGATTATATCACCCGTATCAGAAATGCGGGACGAGCAAAAAACAAAACGACCGATATCCCGTATTCCAAGCTCAGGGAGAACATCTCGCAATTGCTCCAGGATAAAGGGTACATTAAGAACTTCACGGTCATCACCACAGAGAAGTTTCCTTTCATCCGCATCGAGCTGAAGTACACCGCTTCAGGTGAGCCGTCCATCAAGGAGATCACCAGGGTAAGCCGTCCCGGACGGCGTACCTACGAGGGCAAGGATATCAAGAAATATCTCGGCGGTCTCGGTCTCTACATCCTCTCGTCATCGAAGGGTGTGATTACCGACAAAGAGGCCAGAGAGCAGGGCGTCGGTGGCGAGATCCTGTTCCGTATCTATTAATCCACAAGCCGGAAAGCAAGAGAATATCATGTCAAGAATAGGAAAAATGCCCATTGCCATCGGCAACGAGGCGAAGATCGAGGTCAAGGGCGGTATCATTACGGTCACTGGCCCCAAGGGCGTCCTCGACCAGCCGATGGTCGAAGAAGTGAGGATTGTTGAAGAGGATGGCAAGGTGCTGGTCCAGCGCATCAATGACAGCAAACGGGCCCGCGCTATGCATGGTCTTTACCGCATGCTTGTCAGCAACATGATTCAGGGTGTCACCACCGGGTTCACCAGGAAACTGGAGATCGCCGGCGTTGGTTTCCGTGCTGAGATGAAGAGCGACCTGCTCGCCCTCACGCTCGGTTACTCGCACATGATCTATTTCAAGGCTCCGGAAGGCATTAAGATGGAGACCCCCGATCAGGTTACGGTGCTCATCAGCGGCATCGACAAGGCTCTCGTCGGACAGGTTGCCGCCAAGATCCGCTCATTCCGCAAGCCCGAACCTTACCGTGGAAAGGGCATCAAGTACGAAGGCGAGATCATCCGCCGCAAGGAAGGCAAGGCAGCAGGCAAGTAAGTCCTGCCGGCTAAACAGCGAATTAACATATACAACGGTTCAAAAGCATGAGCAAGATCGACAAGGCCTCACGGAGGCAGAAAATCAAGGACAGAAGCAGGTTCTCGGTCGCAGGGACCCAGGAAAAGCCCAGACTTTGCGTTTACAGGAGCCTTTCCCAGATTTACGCCCAGCTTATCGACGACAGCGGAAAGAAGACCATCATGGCCGTCTCCAGCATGTCGAAAGAGAACAAGGAGCTGAAAGGCTCAAAGACGGAAGTCTGCCACAGGGTTGGAAAGCAGATTGCCGAAAAGGCTCTTGCCAATGGAATCACCAACGTAGTATTTGACAGGAACGGGTTCCGCTATCATGGCAGGATCAAGGCATTGGCCGATGGTGCGCGGGAAGCAGGACTGATCTTTTAAACATCTCAATGAGAACGATAAATGGCGAAAACAGCTAAAGGTATCAGGCCGGGCGAATTGAATCTGAAGGAGAAACTTGTCCACATCAACAGGACCGCAAAGGTCGTGAAGGGTGGAAAGCGGTTCGGCTTCAATGCGATTGTCGTTGTCGGCGATAAAGAAGGTCATGTCGGTTACGGCCTCGGCAAAGCTAACGAAGTACAGGACGCGATTGCAAAGGGCGTCGAAGACGGCAAGAAAAATGTCGTGAAGGTGCCGATCATCAAGGGAACCATTCCCCACCAGATCGTCGCAAAATACGGTTCGGCAAAAGTGCTTATGAAGCCGGCGACTCCGGGTACAGGGCTGATCGCAGGCGGCGCCGTCAGGGCAGTGCTGGAAATGGCCGGTGTCCGTGATGTGCTCACCAAGTCACTCGGATCCTCCAATCCCCACAACGTGGTGAAAGCAGCGATCCTTGGACTCAAGAGCATCTCTGATGCCAATGATGTTGCCGAGAGACGGTCCAAGAGCCTCAAAGAGGTATTTGAAAGCTAAAATCTGTGAATGCGATCATGAGCGATAAAAAATTGAAAATCACCCAGGTGCGCAGCATCATCGGTGGAACGAAAAAACAGAAAGCCACCATTCAGGCGCTTGGGCTCGGCAGGCCGCATTACACGGTCGAGCGGAAGGACAATCCCTGCACCAGGGGCCAGATTCGTGTCGTCCAGCACCTCGTGAAGGTCGAGGAAGTCTGAGATTTTTACTAATAGTAAGTCGGGAATTGAAATCATGGATTTAAGTTCACTTCGTCCTGCAAAAGGCGCGGTAAAAAATAAAAAGCGGGTCGGCCGCGGCCAGGGTTCCGGAAACGGCACCACTGCCGGCAAAGGCAACAAGGGCCAGCAGGCAAGAAGCGGCTACAAGAGGCCGATTAACGAGGGTGGTCAGATTCCTGTCTACCGCAGGCTTCCTAAGTTCGGCTTCACCCCTATCGACAGAAAGTCGGTCACAACGGTGAACCTTTCCCAGATCACCCGCTGGATCGAGCAGGGCCTTATTGAAAATGAGCTCGGCGTCATCGAACTCAAGGTGCTCTGCCACGCTTCCAATGCCGATTATTTCAAGGTTCTCGGCAACGGAGAGATCACTGCTGCAGTTAAAATAACTGCTCACGGGTTCAGCAAGTCGGCTGAGGCGAAAATCACTGCTGCCGGCGGCGAGGCTGTCACTGCCGTCCGTACCCTTGAGGAAGCGGCTCGCGTCAGGGATCTTGCGGTTGAAGAGGCCCTCCTGAAACCGAAAACCAAACTGGTCAAGAGAGTCAAGAAAAACCAAAAGCCCTGACAGCATTAAAGGACTCTTATGAAGCTCACTGAAAGCATAAGGAACATCAACAAAATCCCTGAACTCCGTCAGAGGATCCTTTATACGCTTCTCCTGCTGTTCATCTACAGGCTTGGTTCCCATATCACCATACCGGGTGTCGATGCGTCCGCCGTAGCGGGCGCATCGTCGTCCCATGCCAACGACCTTTTCGGCCTGTTCGATCTGTTCGTCGGCGGAGCTTTTGCCAGAGCATCGATTTTCTCGCTCGGCATCATGCCCTACATTTCCGCATCGATCATCATTCAGCTGCTCGGCGCAGTCACCCCTTATTTTCAGAAGCTCCAGCAGGAGGGCGAAGAGGGCCGCCAGAAGATCAACCAGATGACCCGGCTTGGAACCATCTTCATCGCTGCACTCCAGGCATGGGGCGTGAGCGTCAGTCTATCGAGCCCATCCTCGTTCGGCCATTCCGTAGTGCCTGATCCCGGATTTTTCTTTTCCCTCAGTGCCGTCATCATCCTGACCGCCTCCACTGTTTTCGTGATGTGGCTCGGCGAGCGCATTACCGAACAGGGCATCGGCAACGGCATCTCGCTCATCATCATGATCGGCATTCTGGCCGGGTTCCCTGCATCCCTCGTCAACGAGTACCGTTCACTCTCGCTCGGCAGCAAGAACTGGATCATCGAGATCATCATTCTCGCCATGATGGTGGCCATCGTAGCATTTGTCGTCCTTCTGACAGTCGGCACCCGCCGCGTCCCCGTCCAACATGCCAAGAGGGTGGTTGGCCGTAAAGTATATGGTGGAGGCACCCAGTACATCCCGATGCGCATCAATACCGCCGGCGTCATGCCGATCATTTTTGCACAGTCCATCATGTTCCTGCCAAGCACTTTCCTTTCGTTCTTCCCTGACAGTGAGGCCATGCAGTCGGTCGCTTCAATATTTGCCTATGACTCATGGTGGTATGCACTCATGTTCGGCACCATGATCGTTTTCTTTACCTATTTCTATACGGCCATCGCCTTCAACCCGAAGGAGGTCGCAGATACCATGCGCCGCCAGGGCGGCTTTATTCCGGGTGTCCGGCCCGGCAAGAGCACGGCGGACTTCATCGACAATATCCTGACACGCATCACCCTTCCCGGCGCTGTCTCGCTTGCACTCATCGCGGTGCTGCCGACGTTCCTTACGAAGTTTGCCAATGTTACCCCCGGATTTGCTCAGTTCTTCGGCGGAACAAGCCTGCTCATCATCGTCGGTGTCGGTCTGGATACCCTGCAGCAGGTAGAAAGCCATCTGCTCATGCGCCACTATGACGGATTCATGAAAGCCGGCAAGACCCGCGGCCGCCAGGCACGCTAAAGGATGACGCAGGAATGATCACCATAAAAAGCGAACGTGAAATCGAGTTGATGCGGGAGTCCGGCGCTATCGTCGCAAGGACGCTTGATATGCTTGAGACCGAGATTCGGGCTGGAATGACCACCAAGATGCTTGACGAAATGGCCGAGGAGTTCATCCGGAGCCAGGACGCTGTTCCAAGCTTTCTGCACTACGCGCCGAAAGGTGACCCGGACGCCACACCCTACCCGGCAACGCTCTGCGTTTCCATCAATGAAGAGGTGGTGCACGGCATTCCGAGCCCGAAACGTGTCATCAAAGAGGGTGATATTGTCTCAGTCGACTGCGGTGCCCTGAAGGGCGGATATCACGGCGATTCAGCACGCACATTCATTATTGGAGATGTTTCCGACGAGGTACGCCAGCTTGTTGATGAGACAAGGGAGTCGCTCATGTGCGGCATCCGGATGGCTGTTGCGGGCAATCGCCTGCACGACATTTCCTCCGCCGTTGAGCAGCATGCCCGCTCTTTCGGTTACAGCGTTATTGAAAATATGGTCGGTCACGGCATCGGCAGCGAACTGCATGAAGATCCCGCAGTTCCTAATTACGGCCGCCCGAACACCGGTGTCACGCTGCGCGAGGGGATGACGCTCGCCATCGAGCCCATGATCGCACTCGGGCGATCGCGCCGAGCGGTTTCCAGGCGGGGCGGATGGGTTGCAGTCACTGAAGACGGCAGGCCGTCGGCACATTTTGAACACACGATCGTAGTGCGGAAGGGAGCGGCAGAGATTCTGACCGGTTCATTTCTCCCGTAACAGCGCTACGGCAACACACTAGAGCACAAAGGAGCTATTACTGTGGCCAAGGAAGAAGCAATTGAGATTGAAGGCGTGATTCTTGAGGCGCTGCCTAATGCGCAGTTCAAGGTCAAGCTTGAAAACAGCCTTGAAGTGCTCGCGCACGTATCTGGCAAAATCCGGATGCATTACATCAGGATTCTGCCCGGAGACAAGGTAAAGGTGCAGATTTCGCCCTATGACATCAGCAAAGGGCGCATCACTTACAGGTACAAATAAATGCATTATTTGGACCTGGTGTTGTTGATTATTTGATCTTTATTCGTTACATTACATGCCTTTTCAGATTTTGCATTTTCGTTGATTTAATTCTTGCATGTGGGGTCTACTATGAAAGTATATTCGTCTATCAAAAAACGCTGTGAGCACTGCCGCATCATCAAGCGCAAAGGCAAAAGGTTTGTCATCTGCAAAGTGAATCCGAGCCACAAGCAGCGCCAGGGTTGATCTTCTGCGTACAATCAATAGAACTTTACAAGATAATATGAGGATAGCTGGGGTAAATCTGCCGTTAAACAAGCATGCGGTCATTGCACTGACTCATGTCTATGGCATTGGGAACACAACTGCAAAGACCATTCTGAAAAGAGCCGGCATTGCACCTGACAGAAAGATTTCGGACCTGAACGATGCCGAGGCGCATGCGATCAGGGAACTCGTTGCCGAAGAGTACAAGGTCGAGGGTCAGGCCCGTGGTGAGCAGCAGCTCGCCATCAAGCGCCTGATGGATATCGGCTGCTATCGTGGCCTCCGCCATCGCCGTTCACTGCCTGTCCGCGGACAGAACACGCAGACCAACGCCAGAACCAGAAAAGGTAAGCGCAAGACGGTTGCCGGCAAGAAGAAGGCGGCCAGGAAGTAACAGGATACAAGGAACTACAAACTTCGAGATTAAAGCGTTTATAACTCATGGCTACAGTCAGCAGGAAAAAGAAGAAGGTTAAGGTCACTCCAGAGGGCGTCGTGCACATCAAGGCGTCGTTCAACAATATCATGGTGACCATCACCGACGTGCAGGGCAATACCGTCTCCTGGTCGAGCGCCGGCAAGAACGGCTTCAGGGGATCGAAGAAAAACACTCCCTACGCCTCGCAGGTTACCTCCGAGGGTGCCGCCAAGGAAGCTTACGACCTCGGCATGCGCCATGTCGACGTCTTCATCAAGGGGCCCGGTGCCGGACGCGATGCTGCCATCCGTGCACTGCAGGGTGCAGGTCTCGAGGTTCGCTCGATCAAGGACATCACTCCGCTGCCGCACAACGGCTGCCGCCCCCCGAAGCGCAGAAGGGTCTGATATTTCACATTCATAGAATTTCAATGAAGCAATTGATATGGCACGATTCAGAGGTTCAATAACTAAAGTATCCCGCAGGCTTGGCGTCGCGCTTTCGCCGAAAGCCGAGAAATACCTTGAAAGACGCCCGTTCGCTCCCGGCCAGCATGGTCAGGGCCGCAGGGGAAAAATCTCCGAATATGCACTGCAGCTTCGTGAGAAGCAGAAGATGAAGTATCTCTACGGCATCCTCGAAAAGCAGTTCAGGAACTACTATAAGAAGGCAGTATCCCAGAGGGGCGTCACTGGTGACAACCTCGTCAAACTGATTGAGCGCCGTCTTGACAATGTCGTCTTCCGCGCAGGGTTTGCCCCTTCGCGTGCCGGTGCTCGCCAGCTGGTTTCGCACAGCCATCTTCTTGTCAACGGCAGGAAGGTAAACATTCCTTCTTTCCTTGTCTCTCCCGGCGACCTTATCGAGTTCCGCCAGAAGAGCAGAAATATGGATGCTGTGACCGATGCCCTGAACAGGGCTCCAGATGCAAGGATTCCTGCCTGGATCCAGGTCGACAAGGCGAACCAGAAAGCCGTCTTCCTCAGCGTCCCTGAGCGTGTTGATATTCAGGAACCCTATAACGAGCAGTTGGTCGTTGAGTTGTATTCGAAGTGACTTTAATGAATTCTAAGGTATAATGACTATGATATACCAGATGCAGATGCCTGCTAAAATAGAGGTTGACGAGGCTACCCATACTGACCAGTACGGCCGTTTCATTGCCCAGCCGCTCGAGCGCGGTTATGGAGTAACGCTCGGCAACATGATGAGACGTGTGCTTCTTGCCTCCCTTCCCGGGACTGCGATCACCGGAATCAAGGTGGATGGTGTATTCCATGAGTTTTCTTCGATAGAAGGGGTCCGCGAAGATGTTCCGGAAATCGTGCTCAACCTGAAGAAGGTCCGATTCAAGTCAACCTGCAAGAGAAGCTGCAAGACCACGCTCAGCATCGTCGGCCCGAAAGACTTCACCGCCGGTGACATCGTTGCGCAGGAAGGTGAGTTCGAGGTGCTGAACAAGGATCTTTACATCGCTACCGTGAACGAAGGATCCACGCTGAACATCGATGTCTACATCGGACGCGGACGCGGCTACACTCCTGCTGAAGAGAGCCGTCCTGACAGCATGCCGATCGGTTACATCGCAATTGATGCGATCTATACCCCGATCCGCAATGTGAAGTTCGCCGTTGAGAACACCCGTGTGGGACAGCGGACCGATTACGAGAAAATGGTGCTTGATGTCGAGACTGACGGCTCCATCACTCCCGATGACTCCATCAGCCTTGCTGGCCGGATCATCAATGAGCATGTGACCTTCTTCGCCAACTTCTCGCCGACCGAGGAGGAGTTCACCGAGGAGGAGTACAAGCAGCAGGATGACGAGTTCGAGACCATGCGCCGTCTCTTGAACACCAAGATCGAGGATCTCGATCTTTCTGTTCGTTCGCACAACTGCCTCCGCCTTGCAGAGATCGACACCATCGGTGACCTGGTTTCACGGAAGGAGGACGAGCTTCTCAACTACAAGAACTTCGGCAAGAAGTCGCTGACTGAACTGAAGGAACAGCTGGAGAAGTTCGAACTCAAGTTCGGCATGGACATCACCCGCTACCAGATGAAGGGATAATACAGTTAACCGTTTTTAAGAATTTTTGAGATCAGGAACCAGTCATGCGTAAAGTCAAGCCGGCAAGAAAACTCGGAAGAACCGCTGCCCACAGGAGAGCGACGCTCAGCAGCCTGTCGACTCAGCTGATCCTCCACAAGCGCATTGAGACCACGGAGGCGAAGGCCAAGGAGACCCGTAAAGTCGTAGAGAAGATCATCACCAAGGCCCTCAAGGGTACCGTGCACGCACAGCGTGAAATCTTCAAGGACATCCGCGACAAAGAGGCCATCAAGACCCTTTTCGGAGAGGTTGTGGCCAAGGTCGGAGACCGTCCGGGCGGTTATACCCGCATCATCAAGCTCTGCCCCCGTTTCGGCGATGCAGCGAAGATGGCGGTGATCGAGCTTGTTGACTTTGCTGAGGCGCCTGTCGCCGCACCGAAGGCCGCAAAGCAGGATCGTGCCAAGCGTGTAAAGGGATCAAAGAAGGTCACCGGTGACGTCGCACCTGCTGTAGCTCCTGTACCATCAGCTCCGGCTGAGACCCAGGAAGAGGCGAAGGCTCCCGAGTCCGCAGAGTAAGCTGAACGGCAGGGTTCTCCTGCAGCAGTATAGTATTGATGGTCATTGTTGCCCGGCAGATTACTGTCTGGCGGCAATGACTATCTGCTTTTCGGAGAAAAAGGGACTGATGTCGTCTATGGGATGCAGTTCCACGCTCGAAGGGAAGCCATCGGTTTCCGCTCCCTCCCTCAGTGCTTCGGCAATTTCCTTTTTCAGGTTTCCCCCTTTCAGGCATGCCAGCATGCCACCCTTTTTCAGGAGCGGACGCGCGTAGCGTGCAAGGTCTGCGAGCGGCGCTACCTGGCGGCTGAGCACGGTGTCGAATGCAAGCCCTTTGAGTTCCTCGACACGGGAGTGCAGGGCGGTGGCGTTCTTGAGTCCGAGCGCAGTGATCATGCCTTGGCATGCCGTTATCTTTTTACCTGTGGCATCGACCAGAAGAAAATCGGTTTTCGGGAAGGCAATGGCCAGAGGAATGCCTGGCAGTCCGCCGCCGGTTCCAAGGTCAAGCACCTTTTCGCCTTCGGTGAACGGGTGGTGCAGGCTGATGAGGAGCGAATGAAAAACGTGCTTGAGGATAACCGGGGCGTCCTCCTTCCTGCTGATGAGGTTGATTTTCATATTCCACTCTCCGAGCAGTTCTCCGTAGTACACAAGCTTGTCGATCTGCGCAGGGTCCAGCGCGATGCCCTGGGAGGCACACAGTGATTCAAGCATTTGCCTGGCCTCGGAATCGTGATCCATGATCGGGGTATTGATAGGTGAACGGAGTGCATGGGAAGCCTTTGGCTTCATGGTAAAGTAAGGGTTTGTGCTGATTTTTCAACCTGTTTCCGCCCTGCCCTGCTACTCTTTGACCATTCATGCCCGCTCTGACTCCGACATCCAGTATACATCGCGGTAGAAAATCCCGACACAGTAAAGGATAACGGATTTTGATTGCCGTAAGCGAGTAATGCAGTACCTTTCGGTAAAGGGTCGCTCCCCCCGGCCGCAACATGCAACCTTACAAGCACACGGCGGTTCATCATGGGGAAATCGATTGAAAGCGGAGTGTACTCACTCATCATGGCCGGGGGAACTGAACGGGAGCTGTGGCCGATGTCCCGATCAGGCATGCTAAAACCTTTTCTTGACCTGTTCGGTGACGGGCCCATGATACAGAACACCATTCGCCGTGCTGCCCGTATTGCCAGGATGGAGCATGTTCTGGTCGTTACCGATGGGCGGGGCCGTGACATGCTTCTGGCGTCGGGTGTCATCATCGATCCTGAAAACATCATTGTTGAGCCGTATGCGAGGGGTACGGCCACCTGTATCGCTCTTGGTGCTGCCCATGTAAGGAAGCGGGATCCTGACGGAGTGCTGGTCGTCATGCCATCCGATCATGTCATCCTTGATGAAGATGCGTTTCAGGGCATACTGCATGCGGCTATCGGCGAAGCAAGGAGGATGGAATCGCTTGTCACCATCGGTATCAGGCCGAAATCACCTGAGATCGTCTACGGCTACATTCAGGCTGGAGAGGTTCTGGAGCGGCCGGATGCAGGCGATGAAGGAAAGGGGGTCACGCTGTACCGCGTAAGGATATTTGCCGAAAAGCCGGATCTGGCGACCGCCATCCGATTTCTCGAGAGCCGTGATTTCTACTGGAACAGCGGCATTTTCGCCGCCGATGTCGAAACGCTCTTCGAAGCTTATCGCCGCTGTCTCCCCGACCTCTACCGCGACATGCTCAGCGTCCACGATGCCATCGGAACAAGAAAAGAAGAGCTGGTGGTCTCCGCACTGTACTCATGGAGTCATCCGGCATCCATTGATATGGCCATCATGGAAAAAACCGGGGATATTGTGCTTCTGACGGGGGAGTTTGGATGGCATGATCCCGGGAGTTGGGACGAAGTTGCGGCGCTCATCACAGAGCGGACGGTGTTTTCTGGAGAGGTCGGCGTGCCGGGTGTTGTCGCTGTCGGGGCGGAGAACAATTTCGTAATAAAGCCCGGAGGCAAGGTGGTTGCTGTTGTCGGGGCGAGTGAACTCATCATCATCGATACTCCCGACGCTCTTCTGGTATGCGGTCGCGAGGCATCGTACCGGGTCGGAGAGGCGGTGCACCTGCTGCGGCGGGAGGGGTTCGAGGAGCACCTTTAGGGTGCGGGCTTCTCAGTGACGGGTTTTCGACCAGGATGCCCCTTCGCGGGTGTCCTTGATTTCGATGCCGGCCGCAAGCAGGTGATCGCGGATAAGGTCGCTTGTTGCAAAATCCTTATTTTTTCTTGCTTCACTGCGCAGCTCCATGAGGACTCCCATCACCTCGTCAAGAGTTTCCGCACTCCGGCCTCCGTCGTGCATTCCCCCCTCAGCGTCCTCCGTCATGATTCCGAGAACGGTGACAGCTGCTGTGCTGAAGAGTTCCCTGGCTGCTTCGAGCGAGGAGGCATTGAGGCCGTCCGGCCGGTCAAGCGCCGTATTCAGTGCCTTTGAGAAATCGAACAGCGCGGCAATGGCCACCGGAGTGTTGAAATCATCGTCCATCGCTTCGCGGAAGCGCAGGCTGAATGGTGCGGCATCAAGCAATCCTGTGCCGGGAGTTGCCTCAATGAGGCGCTGGCGGGTTTCACGCAGCTTCTGGAGCCCGGCCGTTGAGCCTGCGACCGCCGTATCGGAATAGTCCAGCGGCGAACGGTAGTGCGATTGGAGAATGAAGAACCGGACTGCAAGCGGATCGACGGTTTTGAAGATTTCTTTCAGGTTGACGGCATTCTTCAGTGATTTGCCCATTTTCGTGCCGTTCACTGTCACCATGTTGTTGTGCATCCAGTACCGGACGTAGGGCTTTTCGTTCGCCGCCTCCGACTGGGCGATTTCGCATTCGTGGTGGGGAAAGCGGTTTTCCATGCCGCCGCCGTGGATGTCTATGGTGTCGCCGAGGTACTTCATCGACATCGCCGAGCACTCAAGGTGCCATCCGGGGTAGCCCATGCCCCAGGGGGAATCCCACTGCATGAGGTGTCCCTCCTCTGCCTTTTTCCAGAGTGCGAAGTCAGATGGGTTATGCTTTTCGCTGCGTACTCCGACCCTGGCTCCCGACTGCACTGCATCAAGGTCGGTGCGCCCGGACAGCTTGCCGTATCCCGGGAAACTCTCGACGGAGAAGTAGACATTTCCGTTGACCTCGTATGCATGGCCGCGTTTTACGAGCTTGTCGACGAGTGCAATCTGTTCGGGGATGTGGCCGGTTGCCAGAGGGGAGATGTTCGGGCGGAGCACTCCGAGCCGGTCCATGTCATCCAGGAAGCTTCTTGTATAGAACTGGGCGATCTCCATCGGATCGGTTTTCTCGAGCCTTGCCTGTCGGGCGATCTTGTCTTCTCCCTCGTCCGCATCATCCGACAGATGGCCGACATCGGTGATGTTCTGCACGTACTTCACCCGGTAGCCGCTCTCCCGCAGCCAACGTACGACTACGTCGAAGGAGACGTAGCTCTTGGCATGGCCGAGATGGGCGTGTCCGTAAACCGTGGGGCCGCAGACGTAGATGCCGACAACACCGGGATGCAGGGGTTCGAACAGCTGTTTCTCCCGTCCGAGAGAGTTGAATATGACGAGCGGCATATGGTGTTGTGGTTAAGTGGCTTGCGGGCTCCCTGAAGATGGCAGTGCTAGGGCAAAAACCTCGTGAAAGTTAAACATTTGGGTTTTTATCCCAAGGTTTTTAGCTTCTTTTTTAACTGGGACTTCCCGCCTGTTCCCTGCTTCCCACTTGCTGTATGAAGATTATCAACGCTGCATTCATTCGAAGCGTTTCTGCACTCCAGGACCTTCCTGATGAGCGTGTCCCTGAAATCGTGTTTGCCGGCCGCTCCAATGTCGGCAAATCCTCGCTTCTCAATTCTCTGACGGGGCGCAAGGGGCTTGCCAAAACCAGTTCCACGCCGGGAAAGACCCGGCTGCTCAACTACTTTCTTATCAACGATGACCTCTACTTCGTCGACATTCCCGGCTACGGTTATGCGGCGGTGAGCCATACCGAAAAAGACGCATGGGGCCGTCTGCTTGCAGGCTATGTGGGCGGGCGCCAGGCCATCGCGCTGGTGGTGCTTCTGCTCGATTCACGCCATCCCGCCATGGAGTCGGACCGTGAGATGATGGAGTTCCTTGCCTACCACGACCGTCCTTACGGCATCGTGCTCACCAAGGACGACAAGCTTACCCAGAAAGAACGGGCGAAAGCGAAACGGGTGACGGCAAGCTGCGCCCTCAATGCAGAATTCATTGTGAGTTATTCGTCAATATCCGGCAAGGGGAAAAAGGAGCTTCTGGCTCATTTCGACCACTATCTTTCAGGTGAAAGCTCTGGAGCGGGTTCTGACTCTGCTGTCACAGTAACATAAGCGTGCACTGGAATGAAGGCTTCAAAAAAAAGCAATAATTTTGGTACCTTGACAGGTTGTTGTTCCAGTGAGCCCCTACATCCCGTAAATACCCATCGTTGTGGAATCAAAACCATTCACCCTTCCTTCGCAGTCGGCAACCGTCCTCATCGGCACCCAGTTCGGTGACGAGGGCAAAGGCAAGCTTGTCGATTACCTCTCAGACCAGTATGACATCGTCGTCCGCTACCAGGGCGGCGCCAATGCGGGCCACACCATCTGTTTCGACGGCAAGAGCGTCGTCCTCCACCTTATTCCCTCCGGCATCTTCAATGAAAAGTGTGTCTGCGTCATCGGCAACGGCGTGGTGATCGATCCCGTGGCTCTGCTTGAGGAGATCGCCAAGGTCGAAGAGCTCGGTTACACCGTGAAGGGGCGGCTGTTCATCAGCCACAACGCACACCTCATCATGCCATACCACAAGCGGCTCGATGCGCTGCATGAGAGCGCACAGGGCGGCCAGAAGATCGGCACCACCGGCCGCGGCATCGGCCCGAGCTATGAAGACAAGTTCGCCCGCAAAGGCATCCGGGTTGTCGACCTGCTCAGCCCGGGACTCCTGCAGGAGAAGCTCCGCGAGAACCTGGCTGAAAAGAACAAATTGTTCCGCAACATCTATGAGGGCGATGAGATCGATGTAGAGTCAATGGTCCGCGAGTATGAGGAGTTCGACAAACTCATGGATCCTTACATCACAAATACCCAGCTCTATCTGAACCGCCAGCTCCGCCAGGGTAAGACGGTGCTCCTCGAAGGGGCTCAGGGCTGCCTGCTTGACGTAGACCACGGCACCTACCCCTATGTCACATCCTCCAGTCCGACCTCCGGTGGCGCATGCACCGGTTCGGGCATCGCCCCCAATCATATCGGCAAAGTCATCGGCGTCTGCAAGGCCTACATGACGAGAGTCGGCAACGGCGCTTTCCCGACCGAGCTGAATGACGCTACCGGCGAAATGCTCGGCCGTGTAGGCCATGAGTTTGGCGCCACGACCGGAAGGAAGCGGCGATGCGGCTGGATTGATCTGGTCGCCATGCGCTATTCGGTCGCCGTCAACGGCATCACCGAACTGGCCCTCACCAAGCTCGACGTACTTGACGGGTTCGAGGAGATCAAGGTCTGCAACTCCTATATGCTCAACGGCAAAGAGATCCGCGATTTCCCGACCGACCACCAGACCCTCTCAGCGGTGCAGCCGGTCTATACCACACTCAAAGGATGGATGGCATCGAACGCAGCCGCACGTACCTTTGAGGGCATGTGTCCGGAGGCCCGCGAATACGTGGCGTTCCTCGAGCGCGAACTCGAGGTGCCGGTGACCTTCATTTCCGTAGGCCCCGGTCGTGAAGAGACCGTATTCAGGTAAACCCAGATAACAGGATCGCGCAGCATGGCACTCATGGATATCGCCGTCATCCGGCTCGACCAGAAAGACGGCAGCCACAGCGCATTCGTAGCCGGTCTGCAGGAGCTGCTTGCTGACAGCGGCTGCAGCTACCGGCTGCATGATATGGGTACGACCGTGGAGGGTCCGGCGGCTATGCTGTTCCGTCTGGCCGAACAGCTCCACGAGTACTCCTTCACCCGAGGCGGCAAGCGGGTTTATACTGTCATGAGGATCGACGACCGGCGTGACCGTGCGGTCCGTCTCGGAGAGAAGACCGCCTCCGTCAAGGCGAAAATAGCCCCCCGCGCGGAGTAGGGGGATTGGCTAAAAAATTTTATCTTAAAGTTCATAAGTTCCGCCGCCAAGGGCGTTCCCGGCGGTCATAATCAGGAGGAAAATCCATGCTGCAGGTTCCCGGTGATGTCCAGATACTCAAGGAGGATAATGTAACGCACAGTTTCTGCGGACTGGCTTCGGTCGGCTGGATGTACCAGAAGATCAGGGACAGCTTCTTCCTCATCCTCGGCACCCACACCTGCGCGCACTTCCTTCAGAATGCCCTCGGCATGATGATCTTTGCAAAGCCGCGTTTCGGCATCGCGCTGATTGAAGAGGGTGACCTTTCCAAGAACGAGCCTACCCTTGACGAGGTCATCGCTGAAATCAAGGCCGATCACAATCCCTCGGTCATCTTCCTCCTCTCCTCATGCACCCCCGAGGTCATGAAGGTCGACTTCAAGGGTCTTGCCGACCATCTCAGCACTCAGCAAACCCCGGTGCTGTTCGTGCCCGCAAGCGGCCTTGTCTACAATTTCACCCAGGCCGAAGACTCGGTCCTCCACGCCCTAGTTCCATATTGCCCGGTGGCTCCGGCTGGCGAGAAGAGCGTTGTTTTCCTCGGTTCTGTCAACGACGCCACCGCCGACGACCTCCGTGCGGAAGCCGAAGAGCTTGGCATAAAGGTCGGGGGGTTCCTGCCTGAATCCCGTTTCGACCGGATGCCCGCCATCGGACCCGATACCATACTTGCTCCCATCCAGCCCTACCTCTCGCGTGTTGCCGTGAAGCTTGAGCGCGAGCGCGGTTCGCGGACCCTCCATTCCCTCTTTCCGTTCGGTCCGGACGGCACCCGGGTGTTCTGGGAGGATCTCGCCCGCGAGTTCGGCATAGAGGTTGACCTTCGCGATCGTGAAAAGGCCGCATGGGAAAAAATCAGCCGCCAGACGGCCATGCTGAAAGGCAAAAAAGTCTTTCTGACTGCCGATACCATGATGGAGCTGCCGCTCGGCCGCTTCCTCAGAAGCGCCGGTGCGGAAGTCGTGGAGTGCAGCAGTGCGTACATCAACAAGAAATTTCTTGCCAAGGAGCTCAAGGCGCTTGAGGGTGTACGCGTGGTCGAGCAGCCGAACTTCCACCGCCAGCTCGAGGATATCAAACGGCTCCGCCCCGATCTGGTCGTCACCTCGCTGATGACGGCAAATCCTTTCGTCGGGCACGGTTTCATTGTCAAGTGGAGCATGGAGTTCATGCTGATGCCCATCCACGGCTGGTCCGGGGTCATCACCCTCGCCAACCTCTTCGTTTCACCGCTCGACAGGCGCTCGAAGCTCCCGGCGTTCGACAAGGCAGTCTGGCTGGAAGGAGTCATGCCGGCCGCCGAATAAGTATCCTGCAGGAAATGCAATAACAAAAGTTACCGAGTATGCGCTTAGCTTTCTGGCTCTACGAGGGCACCGCCCTTCATGGTATCAGCCGTGTCACCAACAGCATGAAAGGGGTTCACACAGTCTACCATGCCCCGCAGGGCGACGACTATATTACGGCAACCTACACCATGCTCGAGAGAACCCCTGAATTCCCGGCACTCTCCATCAGCGTGGTCCGCGGCCGCGACCTTGCCCAGGGCGTTTCGCGCCTTCCGGCGACCCTGCAGCAGGTCGAAGAGCACTACCACCCGGAGCTATCCGTTATCGCCCCGAGCTGCAGCACCGCACTGCTTCAGGAGGACCTCCACCAGCTTGCCGCCCAGTCTGGCGTGCCGCAGGATAAGCTCATGGTCTATGCGGTCAACCCGTTCAGGGTGACCGAGAACGAGGCCGCTGACGGCCTGCTTACCGCACTGGTGAAGCGCTATGCCGCAGAAGGACCCAAGACGGCGGCACCGACCGTCAACCTGCTGGGATTCACCTCCCTCGGTTTCCACCTGAAGGCGAACCTCACCAGCATCCGCAGGTTGCTGACGACACTCGGCGTGAAGGTCAATGTGGTCGCCCCATGGGGGGCGGGCATCGCAGACCTGAAAAGGCTTCCCGAGGCATGGCTCACCATCGCTCCTTTCCGTGAAATCGGACAGACGGCTGCCGCATATCTTGAAGAGACGTTCGGCGTTCCGACCGAGTATGGCACTCCGCTCGGCGTCGAACCCACGCTCCGCTGGCTCCGTGCCGTTATTGAAAAACTCAACACCGTCGGCGCCAAAGAGGGGGCAACGCCCATTGCAATGCCCGAACTGCACGCATTCTCTCTGGACGGGATGAGCGCTCCTTCAGGCGTACCGTGGTTTGCCCGGACAGCCGACATGGAGAGCTTCAGCAACAAGAAGGCGTTCGTGTTCGGGGATGCCACCACTACGGTCGCCATGGTCAAGTTCCTGCGCGACGAACTCGGCATGCAGATCATCGGTGCGGGCACCTATCTCGAACGTCATGCGGACTGGGTCCGTAAGGAACTAGATGGCTATCTGCCAGGTGCGCTGATGGTCACCGAGCGGTTCCAGGACGTGGCACAGGTCATCGAAGACGAAATGCCCGACCTCGTCTGCGGCACCCAGATGGAGCGTCACAGCTGCCGCAAGCTGGATGTGCCATGCATGGTCGTCTGTCCCCCGACCCATATCGAAAACCATCTGCTCGGCTACTACCCGTTCCTCGGGTTTGACGGTGCCGATGTCATTGCAGACAGGGTGTATATTTCCTGCAAGCTCGGCCTTGAGAAGCATCTGATCGACTTTTTCGGCGATGCGGGCCTTGAGTATGAGGAGCCCTCAGCGTCTTCGGAAAACGGCAGCGCCCCCTTGTCGGCCGGCACGGCAACTCCCGCTGCGGCACCCGAAGAGGGTGGTATGGCATGGACCGACGAGGCCGAAACCATGTTGAAGAAGGTTCCCTTCTTCGTTCGCAAGAAAGTGCGGAAGAACACCGAGAACTTTGCAGAGGAAAACGGCGAGTCGAGGGTGAGCGTCGAAGTGTTCAGGCGGGCGAAGGAATCGCTTGGCGGATAGAACGGTATTTCATCAATCAATTCCCTGATTTCATTATGAGTCTAGTCCTGGCTGTATACGGCAAAGGTGGCATCGGAAAAAGCACCACCAGCGCCAACATCTCTGCAGCTCTCGCCCTCAAGGGCGCCAAGGTGCTGCAGATCGGATGCGACCCCAAGCACGACAGCACGTTCCCCATTACCGGGAAGCTGCAGAAAACCGTCATCGAGGCTCTTGAAGAGGTCGATTTCCATCATGAGGAACTGACTGCCGAGGATGTCATCGAAACCGGTTTTGCCGGCATCGACGGACTTGAGGCGGGCGGTCCCCCGGCCGGCAGCGGCTGCGGCGGCTACGTGGTCGGTGAATCCGTCACCCTGCTTCAGGAGCTCGGCCTCTACGACAAGTACGATGTCATTCTTTTCGATGTGCTCGGCGACGTTGTCTGCGGAGGCTTCAGCGCTCCGCTGAACTATGCCGATTACGCCATCATCATAGCTACCAACGATTTCGACAGCATTTTCGCCGCCAACCGCCTCTGCATGGCCATCCAGCAGAAGAGCGTCCGCTACAAGGTGAAGCTGGCCGGCATCGTGGCCAACCGTGTCGACTATGCCAAGGGCGGCGGCACCAACATGCTCGACCAGTTCGCAGAGAAAGTCGGCACCAGGCTGCTTGCCAAGGTTCCCTACCACGAACTCATCCGCAGGAGCCGCTTTGCCGGAAAGACCCTGTTTGCCATGGATGACAGCGAGGAGGGAAAGGAGGAGTGCCTGCAGCCTTACCTTCAGATCGCTGAGGACCTTCTGTCCGAGGCGCCTATGTCTTCGGTTCCAGTTCCGATCGGCGACCGCGAGATATTTGAAATCGTCGGCGGCTGGCAGTAAACGCATCGTTTTCAGTATAAGCACAAACCCCGCGCCTGCGGGGTTTGTGCTTTCGGTCCGCTTACGTTCCGTGCGCATGATGTTCCCTCCGCTCTGCTTCGGGACGTTGGTACTGCCGGAGCTCTATTCAGATGCTGCAGGTGTAGCGGCAGGTGATGCTTTCGCCTTCCTGGCGGACGTCGGCCCTGATTTTCACGGCAGGGTTGACGAGCTGCTCGAGCAGGTAGGTGAATGTCCCGAGGTAGAAGCTGCCGACCACCGGTACGGAGGGGTGGGTCACTACTACGGTGATGGTGGGCTTTTTGGCGTTGGTATAGCTGAAGTCTCCGCTGCCGGCAAACGTCCAGGCGTTCTTGCTGATGGCGAAGAGAAAGAGGTTGAACGCCGGCCTTGCGGGGAGCAGCTTCAGGAACTTCTGGAAAAGTCCCGGGATGCGGACCCGGAGGAGGTACTGCGCCGTCCGGCTGCCCGACTCCTCGAGGATCGCACCAGTTTTCTGGGACCCGATTTCCGTGTCAAGGGCGGTGACGAGAGCGTGGAATTTCGATTCCTCGACCATCTCCGAGGGGAGGTTTCCGATGAGGTGACTATGGCCGATTTTCTTCAGCAGCTCTTCGGCCTGTGCTTTGCCGAAGGAGGCTTCAAGTGCGGCAACAGTCTGTATGATGGAATTGGGTCCTATGCGGAAAGATGTGCTCATGGTGTAGGGTTTCGGTCCGTTTTTTCGTTTGTGAACGTGATGTCGATGTTTTCTGCCGTCCACTGGGCCCGGACCCTGACGCTGCCTTCATGGACTGCGGAGGGGTCTGCCGGAGTGAACGGGAAGAGCGTGCCGGGATACGGCTGCTGCATGCAGGCGCCGCCCTTTTTTGCCATGGACGGGATGAAAGCGCTGAGGGCGTAGCTGCCGGGGGGCAGCCCGGGAAATGCATATACATACCGCCCGGTTGCGTCCCTCGTGGCTTCAGTACGCCATGTCGCAGTTCCTCTGGCTTCGACGATGACCGGTCCGCCGGATGCCCTGCAGCTTCCTGTGATGCTTCCCATGTCATCGGGGGAGGCTGCCGTGAAGCGCGAGAATGTAGTTCTCTTGGCGCCTGGCCGGACTTCAATGCCGTTGACGAGCGCCGAATCGACCGATGCCCGGTAGGTCGCTCCCGGACGGAACCCTTCTCTCGGACGGAGGGTAAAGGTCTTTGCATCGATTTTCTTCAAAAGGCAGTCAAGTGTAACGGGGGAGTCATCACCCTCTATGGAAAGGCTTGCCGCGCTTCCGACGATGGTTTCCGGGACCGGCTCGGAGAAGCGCAGGACAACAGCTTCCGGGCTGCATGGAATGTCGGCGCCCTGATATCCGGGTCGGCTTTTGTCGGCAGGACTGAAGGTCACCCGGATGGGTAGCTTTTCGACGGTGTGTCTTGTCGGCCAGAAGCTGATAGCCTGTCCTTCTCTTCCGTGGATGCTGATGAGGGAAGGACCTCCGGTATCGAGCCTGCCGGTGAGGATGGTGATGCGCCGGCTTACGCTGCTGCCGGTGCTGCTGAACCAGTCAAGCACCGGGACGCTTTTGCCGGTACGCGGATTGTTGATGGTGACCGCTCCGGGGTTGAAGGTCGCCACGTCGACCGGACTGGTGAAGGTGAGTTCAAGCCTGTTCCTCTCAAGCGGACGGCATGCCGACATTCCGCTTGTTTCACTGTCGATGCCGCCCATCCTGATGATGTGGCGCGTGGTGTCGGGATGGACGACGGCGGCAGTCGTGATGCCGATTGCTTCGCGGTGCCGGTCCCAGCGCATGTCGCCGTTGCTGTCGTTCACCGCAAGCAGACTGTAGGCGCCTTTCTTGAGGTGCCGGAAGCTGAAGTTCCCCGAGCCGTCAGTCTGTGCAAGATAGTCGGGCTTGGCCTGGCGCATGTCCGGTGCCCTTTTTTCTCCATCCCTCAACCTGTACGCCAGGACGAATGCCGAGGCGGATGGCGTCATGTCTTCATTGAAGACCCTACCGCGTACGAGGGACGTATCGATCTGGGGGCCGGTTGAAAAGGGAAGCGTATAGCTCTCGAAGAGACGCTTGTTGAGGGTTACGATGTAGGTCTGGTTCGGTCTGAGCGGGCTGAAGATGTCGATCTCTCCCTCCATGCCGTTCACCGTGACATGGTAGTTGTCCACCTGCGGCGAGAAATGCAGCGAATAGAGCAGCTCCCTTGCGGTTGTCAGGTGGCTGAAAAGAAACCGGATCTTTCGGGGGGAGATGTTTACGGCACCGGAGTCGGGGTCGGAGAAGAAGACTTGCCTCGGCGTGGGGTCGGGTAGGCCTCCGGTCGGCGGTTTGTCTGATGCGCAACCTGCGGTTCCGACGGCCAGAAGGATCAGGAGGGCTTTAAGGATATGCGTGGTGCCCTTCATGTACGTGATGTTCGGTTGACGCCTCAGCCCGGCTAAATTGTATGTGACGATGAAAATTCGTAAATTAAAAACTAAAGCAGTTCTATGAAAGTTTTTGGTGAAAAAATATAGATCGATTGTCCCTTAGATGTCCAGACGAAACTATAAGGTTCTTTATGTCTCCGGCGAAGTATCCCCATTTGTAAGAACCAGCGCCCTGGCTGATTTCATGGCATCGTTCCCCCAGGCTCTCGAGGAGGAAGGTTTTGAGGCCCGCATCATGATGCCGAAGTATGGAACCATCAACGACCGCAAGTTCCGCTTGCATGATGTCCTGCGGCTGTCCGACATTGAGGTCCCGCTCAGGGAGAAGACCGACATGCTCAATGTCAAGGTGACCGCCCTGCCTTCCAGCAAGATACAGACCTATTTCCTATATAACGAGAAGTACTTCAAGCGCAACGGGCTCTTTACCGATGTTTATCTTGGAAACGACCTGAAAGGCAATACCGAAAAGGTAATCTTTTTCAACGTCGGTGTCCTTGAGACCCTCGTGCGTCTAGGCTGGAAGCCCGACATCATCCATTGCCACGACTGGTACGCATCTCTCATTCCCCTGTTGCTCAAGACGGTCTACCGCGACCATGAGTTTTTCAAGGGCATAAAGACCGTGTTGACCATACATAATGCCTACCGCCAGGGTGTTCTTCCATTCAAGGTATTCGAGAAACTCCTTCCCGAAGAGGTCTCCGGTGCGCTCCACAGGAGCGCAGAGAACGTCAACATGCTCTATACCGGCGTCGAGAATGCCGACATGCTCACGACCACATCGAAACTCCATGCCGATGAAATCCTTCATGACGAGATTCCGGGTTGCGGGCTCCAGCAGATTCTTGCCGGACAGAACGGAATCCTCCACGGCATCGTCAATGGCATCGATACTCGCCAGTGGAACCCCTCGACGGATAAACTGATCAAGAAGCGCTTCGCCACCGACCGCATGGATGGCAAGCTTGACAACCGTGCAGCCCTTTCCGAAGAGGTGCACATGCCGTTTGAAGACGGGAGGCCTGTTGTCGGAGTGATCATGCACTTTGACGACTTCCAGGGTGCGGTGCTCATTGAAAAAAGCCTGAAAAAGCTTGTCGCTCTCGATATCCACCTCCTGATCTGCGGTGCCGGGGACAAGAAATATGAAAAATCATTCAGGGATTTTGCCGACGCGCATCCGGACCGGGTGAGCCTCAGCACTGACTGCCCCGAAAGTTTTCTCCATCTTGCCATTGCCGGACTTGACATGCTCGTGATGGCAGGTAAAATCGAGTCGTGCGGGATGCTCCAGATGTTCGCCATGAGCTACGGCACCATTCCAGTCGCCTATGCCGGCGGCGGCATCGTCGAGACCATTGACGAGGTGAGTGAGGGCGGGGGCTCAGGGTTCATTTTCCGAGAGTACACACCCGATGCGCTTGTTTCGAAGCTGCATGAGGCCATCGGCTTATACCATGACAGCGAACGGTGGCAGGAACTTGTCATGCGGGCGATGACGCGTGATTTCGCATGGAAGGGTGCTGCAGAAGAGTATGCCGGGCTCTACCGCGAACTGTTGGGGAACTGAACGATGACAGAAACAATCAAGGTCCTGTTCCTCGATCGCGACGGCACCATCAATGAAGACACCGGCTCCTACGTTGCAACACGGCCTCAGCTGAAGCTGATTGCACGGGCTGGCGAAGCAGTGGCCCTGGCGAAGGCCGCCGGGTTCCGCATCGTCATCATTTCCAATCAGGCGGGTATCGCCCGCGGCATCGCCACCGTCGAGCAGGTGGAGGATGTCAATTTGTACCTCAACGAACTGCTGACAGAAGCCGGCGCATCCTTCGACCGCTGCTACTATTGCCCGTCGCACCCCCAGCACCCCCATCCGGAATACGACCGGTTCGCCGGCTGCCGCAAACCGGAGACCGGGATGGTCGAGCGTGCAATCGCTGATTTCAAGGCCGAAGGTCTCACTGTTGACCGCGATGCATCGTTTTTCATCGGCGACAAGCTGATTGACGTCGAGTGCGGTCTTCGCGCTTCGCTTCATCCCATACTTGTCCGTACCGGCCATAACGAGGAGGAGATCTGCCGCCGTCTGGGCGTGGTGCCTGAGTTCGTGGCCGACGACCTTTACGAGGCCGTTACCGCCCACATCCTCCGCTGAACCGCTCCGCCGCACTGCTGGCGGATTTCCACCCGATTGCCATGCTGAGCCTGTATGTGCACATCCCTTTCTGCAGGAAACGGTGCCCGTACTGCGACTTCTATCTCGTGTCTGGAACCGGCCTCCTCGAGTCGTTCTTTCTGGCGCTCGAAAAAGAGACGGCGGCGAAGGCCGATCTGTTTAAGGCTCAAAGCATCGGCGCCATCCATTTCGGGGGCGGCACTCCTTCGCTTGCGCCGGCGCGGCTTCTCGGCCGGTGGCTTGAGCAGGTTGCGGGTCTTGCTTCGTTCGAGGAGGGCATCGAGATCGCTCTTGAGGCCAACCCTGAAGATGCGGCCGCCCTTCCGGAACTCAGTCAGGCCGGTGTAACCCGCATCAGTCTCGGCGTGCAGTCCTTCTCAGCCTCAAAACTCCGGGCTCTCGGCCGTGCGCATTCGCCCGTTGAAGGCGCCGAGGCCGTCCGGGCGGCCTCGGCACTGTTCGGATCCCTCAGCGTGGACTTGATCTGCGGTGTGCCGGGCGAAGATCTCCCCGCATGGCAAAGCGATCTTTCGACCGCCATCTCTCTTTCTCCCCATCACGTTTCAGTCTATATGCTTTCAGTCGAGCCGAAAACCATCATGCACCGGGACGTGCAGGCAGGCAGTGTATCGGTGCCCGGGGACGCACTGCAGGCCGACTGCTACCGCCACGCCCAGAATGTGTTGCCCGCTGCGGGGTTCGTACAGTACGAGATCTCCAACTTTGCCCTGCCATCTCACCAGTCACGCTACAACCTCGCGAGCTGGGAGCGGCAGCCATATATCGGGTTCGGTCCCTCTGCGCACAGCTTCATCCGCAGCCCGTCGGGCGAGGTCCGAATGGCAAACACACCGAGCCTCTCGGACTACCTGCTTCGTCCAGGGTCGGCTGAAGGGTTCCGTGAGGAGCTCGGAGGGCGAGAACGCTTCATCGAGGAGGTCTTTCTTACGCTCCGCATAAACCGCGGGCTCGATGTTGGGTTTTTGCGAAAAGCGCATAAATTAGGGCATCGGCTTTCCGAGGCTGTAGCGCAGTTCAATGCAAAAGGGTGGATGCGTGAAGAGGGGGGAAAGCTGTACCTGACAGACGAGGGGTTCCTTTTCGCCGATCTCATGGCCGAAGAGTTCATTCCGTGACCGTTAACCAGCAAGGCATCCATGACACACCGGGCAGTCAACCGCTCCATTGCCGCACTTCTTTTTGTTCTGACGGGCGCCGTCTACCTCCTGACCATGGCCCCGACCCTTTCGTTCTGGGACTGCGGGGAGTTCATCGCCACCGCCAGAACCCTCGGTGTGCCGCATCCTCCCGGGGCGCCGCTCTTCCTGCTCACCGGCCGCCTGTTTTCGATGCTCCCCTTCTTCGGTGACGTCGGAGCCCGGGTCAACCTCATCAGCGTGCTCTCTTCGGCGGCGACGATATCGCTCACCTACCTCATCACCGTCCGTCTCATCATCCTCTACCGGGGTACTGCGCCAACGGACTGGGATGGAGCTGAAAAAACAGCCGCATACGGCGGTGCCGTCATCGGCGCACTCGCACTTGCCTTTTCAGACAGTTTCTGGTTCAATGCTGTCGAAACAGAGGTTTACGCAGCCTCTTCGCTCTTTACGGCCGTGGTGGTCTGGCTGATCCTCCGCTGGTACGAAGAGTACCCCCGGGAGGGTCATGAGCGATGGCTGCTCCTGGCAATGTATATGATCGGCCTCTCCATCGGCGTTCACCTGTTGAGTCTGCTCGCCCTGTTTGCCATTGCGCTGGCCTATTACTTCCGCCGTTTCGAAGTCACGCTGAAGTCGCTTGCCATCCTCGCACTTGCCTCATCCGGGCTGTTTTTCCTTATCTACACCCTGATCATCAAAGGGATCCCTGTGCTTCTCCAGATTGCATCGTGGGGTGGCCTGCTCGTTCTGCTCTCCGCTCTCGGCTGGGCTGCATGGCAGACCCAGAGGGCACGGATGGCGATGGCCAATACGCTTGTGATGTCGGTGCTTCTCATCATCATCGGCTACACCTCCTACGGCCTTATCTACGTCAGGGCGCAGGCAGGCCCGCCGATCAACGAAAACAACCCTTCGACCCCCGATGCGTTCTTCTCCTACCTGAACCGCGAGCAGTACGGCCAGATGCCGCTCTGGCCGAGGCGGTGGTCGCCCGAGCCCCTCCATCAGTATCATTACCAGCAGTACGGCAGCGAGCTTGACTATTTTCTTTCCTACCAGCTTGACCGGATGTATCTGCGCTACCTCGGCTGGCAGTTCATCGGCCGACAGGACCAGATGGAAGGAGCCGGGGTCGACTGGTCGGTGCTCTGGGGTCTGCCGTTCCTGCTCGGCCTCGGCGGTGCGTTCGCCCATTTCCGGCGGCAGTGGAAGATGGGGCTGGTTGTAACGGCGCTTTTCATCCTGACGGGGGCCGCGCTGGTGGTTTATCTCAACCAGACGGAACCGCAGCCGCGTGAGCGGGACTACAGCTATGTCGGCAGCTTTTTCGCCTTTGCGCTCTGGATCGGCATCGGCATCGAAAGCCTGTGGTACGGGACCGTATCGCTCCTGAAGAAGCCAGGTTCCTCCACGCGTCTTCTTGCTGCCCTTGTGACGGTCGGCTTGGCGGTCATGCTGGTCGATGCGCGCATGCTCATGGCCAACTACCACAGCCATGACCGGTCGGGGAATTATGTCCCGTGGGACTGGGGGTGGAATATTCTCGAAAGCTGCCCTCCGAACGCCATCCTCTTCACCAACGGTGATAACGACACCTTTCCCCTCTGGTACCTGCAGGAGGTTGAGGGGATCCGTACGGATGTCCGGGTGGTTAACCTGAGTCTTGCCAATACGGGATGGTATCTCCTGCAGTTGAAAAACACCTCCCCGAGGGGGGCCGAGCGTGTCTCGTTCGGCCTGACGGACGAGGAGCTCCGGAACATCACCTACGTCCCGATCGAGCCGGTCGCAGTATCGCTTCCTTCCAGAGATGCGGCCCGAGCCCTCAAAGCCGATGCCGAGCGCCACAGATACACGCTGCCTTCCGCGCCGCTTGACACCATGCGGTGGGAGCTGAAGCCGGGGCTGGTCTATGGAGGCCAGGGGTATCTCCGCCCGCAGGATCTTGCCGTGTACGACATCGTAACCCAGAACTTCGGGCGCCGTCCGCTCTGTTTCGCTCTGACGGTCGATCCCGACGGCATGATCGGCCTTGAGCGGTTCCTTCGCCTCGACGGCCTCGTCTACCGGGTCGTGCCTCTCCAAAGCCCCGACCCGATGAGTTTTGCCGATCCTGCGCTGCTTTACCGGAACCTGATGCAGACCTACCGGTACCGCAACCTCGGCAATCCTTCGGTCAATATCGAGGAAACCGCAAGGCGGCTGTCGGCCAACTATTCGCCGCTCTTCATCCGTCTGGCGCTTGAACTGGCTGGTTCAGAGGGCGCTGCGCTCCCGGTCCGGGATTCATCGGGTCATGAGTATTTTGTTCAGCGTCGGGTGCTTGCGCTGCGGGTCCTTGACCGGGCGACCTCCATGCTGCCGCCCGGGCGCTATCCGCTCAATCCCGAACTGGCAGGCTCTGTCGTCTCCCTGTATGTCCGGCTTGGTGAAAAAGATCGGGCATCGGCGTATATTTCGTATCTTGAAAAACTGGGCAGCCTGTCATCGCCCGGTTCCGACCCGCGCTTGTTTTTTACTCTTGCCCAGGCCTATCGGGCCCTTGGCAGGATTGACGAGGCGAACCGGGTGATCGACACCCTTTCGCATGTCTTGAACCGGCCCGGGCTTGCTAAAGAGTTTGAACAAATGAAGGAATAATCCCCAATGCAGAAGAGCATCCACCCCACAGCGGTCATCGCCGAGACTGCAGTTCTCGGTGACGGCGTCACGGTCGGCCCCTACACGGTCATTGAAGACGATGTCACAATCGGCGAGGGTACAACCATCGCCCCTCATGTCCAGATTGCTTCCGGAGCACGCATCGGTGCCGGTTGCCGGATCCATGCCGGAGCGGTGCTTGCCACGGAGCCGCAGGATCTCAAGTTCAACGGCGAAAAAACAGAGCTCTTCATCGGCGACCGGACGGTCATCAGGGAGTGCGTCACCATCAACCGCGGCACCATGGCCAGCGGCAAAACCGTGGTCGGTTCCGACAACCTGATCATGTCCTATGTGCACTTCGGCCACGACTGCGTGATCGGCAACCATGTGGTGGTTGCCAATTCGGTGCAGTTCGGCGGGCACTGCGAAGTGGGGGACTATGCCGTTGTCGGCGGGCTTGCCGGCATTCACCAGTTTGTGCGCATCGGGCGCTATGCGATGGTCGGCGGGATTTCGCGCGCTGCCCTTGACGTGCCGCCCTTCGTCATGGCCGGCGGCCACGCCTCATTCCGCTATGAGGGGCTGAACGCCATAGGACTGAAACGCAGGGGGTTCACGCCGGAAAAAATCACCCGCATCAGGGATATCTACCGGGTGCTGTTCCAGTCCGGGCTCCTGCTCTCCAACGGACTTGAAAAAGTGCGTCAGGAGTTTCCCGAAGAGCCTGAAGTCATGGAAATCCTCGATTTCTTCAGTTCCGGCACCCACGGCAGGAAGTTCATCAGGCCTTTTAACAGTTAACAGCAGGAATCGCGGCATATGTCCCAATGGGCCATCGGCATAGATCTCGGGGGCACAGCCGTCAAGGCCGCAGTTGCCGGCCGGACCGCCGGCATCATCACTGAAACCACCGTCCCCACAGAAGCCCTGCAGGGTTCCAGCGGTGTGCTCGACCTTATTGCTGCGACAGCAGCAGACCTCTACCGGAGTGCATCGGTCACGCTCGATCCTGCCGAATTCAGGGGCATCGGCCTCGGTGCCCCGGGTGCAGTGGACTGCCTCCGGGGCACCCTCAGCCATCCGCCCAACCTTCCCGGCTGGGAGGTCATCGAACTGAGGCGTGAACTGCAGCAGCGCCTCCACAGTGGCCCCGGTATCGACTGTGAGGTGTTCCTCGACAACGACGCAAACGCCGCCGCATACGGCGAAGCAGTCTACGGAGCGGGTCGGGCATTTCCAGACTTTCTCATGGTGACGCTTGGCACCGGAGTCGGCGGCGGCATCGTTCTCAACCATAAGCTCTACCGCGGGCCGAATGGAACGGCTGGAGAGGTCGGGTTCATGATTGTCGATTACAATGGCTCCTCACTCCATGCCGGCATCCGCGGTACGCTTGAAGGACTCATCGGCAAGGACCGTCTGGTGGAGATGGCGCGGCGGATGATCGCCGAGCACCCCTCTCCGTCTTCAGTCGGAGCTCTCTGCGGCAATGACTGGGCTTCGCTTTCGCCGCGTCATCTCGAAACTGCAGCGCTTGAAGGGGACCTTGCGGCGAAGGACGTATGGACCCGGGTCGGTTCCATACTCGGCACAGGGCTTGCAAGCGTCACTGCGCTTATGGATATCAGGAAGTTTGTCGTCGGAGGCGGGATTTCGGCGGCCGGAGATCTCCTCCTGAAACCAGCCCTCGCGGCACTGCAGCGATCTACCCTGCCTTCCATGCACGATGGACTTTCAGTCGTCAGGGCCGAGCTCGGCAACCGGGCCGGCATGCATGGAGCGGCTGCTCTCTGCTTCAGCGGTGAATGATGGGCGGCGCCTTCGGCAACGAAATGCTCCATCTGCTTTTTCCCGATGTCTGCGTGGTATGCTCGGCCCTGCTTGGTGAGGGTGAGGAGATGTGCTGCAACACCTGCCGCCAGGAGTTCTCCCCCTTTGCCTCTCCTCTGGAGAGCGAAACGATGCTTCGGGCCTCTATTGCCGGGCGGTTCGGTTCCGGGTTCGTGTTTCGCCAGGGATGGTGCCGCTACCTGTTTCACAAGGGGAGTCCGCTCCAGGAGGCACTGCATATGATGAAGTACGGGGGCGTGCATGCGCTCGGCGGTGTGTTCGGTCGGGAACTCGGGGAGTGGATGCTGGTCGGCAGCGGCGGTGAGGTGGTGGTTGACTGCATCGTGCCGGTTCCTCTCCACCGGATGAAGAAAACGGAAAGAACATATAATCAGGCTGAAAAAATCGCTGAAGGCATCGGCGCCGTTATGGCAACGCCTGTCATGGGAAAGCTGCTTGTCCGTACGCGCCATACTGTATCCCAGACCGGTCTTGCCGCTGTTGACCGGCGAAAAAACCTGGCAGGGGCGTTCCGGGCGTCGGGGGTTACCGGCGGGGCCCGTGTGCTGCTTGTCGACGACGTGGTGACCACCGGCTCCACCATGGCAGCAGCTGCCGAAGCCCTCATCGAGGCGGGCGCCGGATCGGTATCCCTTGCAGCTGTCGCCCTGGCGGCAAAAGAGTGAAAGAAATCGTTATGGAGTTGTTTTACGTTCCAGAAGGCAGCGTCGCTGCATCAGTCCGGTCGCTTATGATCGAGGGCGACGAGTTCCACCACCTCAGCCGGGTGCTCCGCAAAAAAGAGGGAGAGCACATCAGGGTTACCGACGGAAGCGGACTTTCTCTTGAAGTTCTCATCACCTCAGTCGGGAAGCGTTCGCTGGAGGGTGAGATACTCGCTCGCTCGGTCGTCGAGCGACCTGCAACCGGGGTGACGGTGGCGATTTCACTCCTCAAGGCGCCCGCGCGGTTCGACTTTTTCCTTGAGAAGGCCACCGAGCTCGGCGTATCGGGCGTCATTCCGATGATGACGCAGCGTACGGTCAGTCAGCCTCCCAGGGAGAGGTTCAAAGGGCGAATGGAGCGGTGGCGCAACATCATGCTCTCCGCCGCACGCCAGTCGGGGCGGTTCCATCTTCCCGTGCTCCATGAGCCCCTCTCGTTCAGGGAGGCTCTCGGGCTCAAGGGATACGACCTCCGGCTGATTCCCTATGAGGGTTCAGGAGTGGTTCCCGAGCTGGACTTTCCGGGGAAAAAGGTACTTTTCCTGATAGGCGGAGAGGGTGGCTTCACGCCGGGCGAAGTCGAGGCCGCAAGTGAGACGGGCTTCAGGGAGATGTCCTTCGGCCGCTCGATACTCCGGGCGGAAAGTGCAGGGATCTTCGCTGTGGCTCTTGTCCGCACGCGGTTGCTTGCAGGACCACCCAGCGAATGGCTCTAACTCGGGGCGGCGACCGCCTCCAACTGAACGATCGACAATGAACAGCATCAAAGCCAACCGGATCATCCTGCTCCTCATAGTCCTCTTTATTTCGGCGCTCTTTTTCGCAATGATCCGCTATTTCCTGATGGCCATTTTCCTCGCGGCCATTTTTTCAGCGCTGTCGATGCCTGTGCACAACCGCTTCCTGCAGTGGACAGGCGGACGCAAAGGGCTGAGCGCAGGGCTGACCATGCTCGCGCTCATTCTCATCGGTTTTCTCCCGCTTGCCCTCTTGCTCGGGGTGGTCGCACTGCAGGCGGTACACATCAGCAGCCAGGCCGTCCCATGGCTGAAGCAGATCCTTGAACCCGCATTCCTCGCTGACCAGCTCCGCACCCTGCCATACTACCCGGAACTCGTGGCATACCGGGAGGATATTCTGCAGCGGGTCGGGGAGATCGTCTCGAACACGGGATCGCTGCTTTTCAAGAAGCTGTTTTCGTTCACATATTCCGCCGTGAACGAGCTCTTCCTGTTCATGATCTTTCTCTATACGATGTTCTTTTTCCTGCGTGACGGTAAACCTCTACTGGAACGGGTCCTCTACTACCTGCCCATGTCCGACGCCGATCAGCAGCGCCTGCTCGACAAGTTTCTGTCGGTGACACGGGCAACCATTAAGGGCACGATGATCGTCGGAGTTGTGCAGGGCGGGCTTGCCGGCATGGCGCTGCATTTAGGCGGCATAGAGAGTGCGCTCTTCTGGGGGACCATCATGACCGTCCTTTCCGTCGTACCGGTCCTCGGCCCGCCCATTATATGGGTGCCGGCTGTCATATCGCTTGCTGCCTCGGGGCGGTTCCCGCAGGCCATCGGGGTGGCTCTGTTCTGCGCCATTGTCGTCGGCCAGATAGACAACATCCTCCGCCCTATCCTCGTTGGGCGCGATACCCGCCTGCATGAACTGTTCATATTTTTTGGTACGCTCGGCGGCATAGGACTTTTCGGCCTGTTCGGCTTTATCATCGGGCCCATCATTGCGGCGCTCTTCATGACGGTGTGGGAGATGTACGGGGAGGCATTCAGCGATTCGCTCCGCGACATCAAGACGCGCAGTGCAGTGTAAGCTATACTGCACTGCGCCCCGGTAAAAACGAAAATGGCCGCCTCAGTTGTCAGTCAGCTGAGACGGCCTTTTTCTCTGTACGGGCTTGAAGCAGGGGGCTCAGTTGGAGCGGACCACCTCTTCTGCTGCGAAAAAGAATCCTGCTTCGACGGCGGCGTTTTCAGCCGAGTCCGAACCATGGACGATGTTTTCGCCTTTGCTGTCTGCGTAGAGTTTGCGGACGGTGCCTTCGGCGGCCTCGGCCGGGTCGGTGGCGCCGATCAGGGTACGGAAGTCTGCAACGGCATTGGCTTTTTCAAGGATCATCGGAACGCAGGGGCCCGAAGACATGAAGTCGACCAGCTCGCCGTAGAAGGGGCGCTCGCGGTGCACGGCATAGAACTCTCCCGCGGTTTCTTTCGTGAGCCTGGTTTTCTTCATGGCCACGACGCGGAATCCTGCGCGTTCGATCTGGTTGATGACGGCACCGATCAGCTGCTTTTTCACGCAGTCGGGCTTGAGGATGGTGAGGGTTCTTTCCATTGGAGTTGGTCGGTTTGCGTTATGATGTACGAAAAAGAAAATGCCTGCGAAGATACAAAAAAGTCAGGGAATCCGCCACCCCGGAGGCTCAGGCTTCGTCGATTTTCAGCAGCAGATCTTTCATCGGCTGGTAGGTGATGGGCAGGAAGTCGCTGTAGGCAAGCTGTACCGTTCCCTCTTCGTCGATGAGCACATAGGCGCGCTGCGACATGCCGAGAAAGCCGATGGCGCCGTAAGCCGTCGCCACCTCTTTTTCGCTGTCGCTGAGGAGGGTGAAGGGGAGCTGGTGCCGGCCGGCAAAGCTTTTATGGGATTCGGAGCTGTCGGCGCTCAGGCCGAGCACTTCGATGCCGCGCCGGGTGAACTCCGAGACATTGTTGCGGTAGTCGCAGAGCTGCGCGGTGCAGACCGGGGTGTCATCGCCGGGGTAAAACACAAGCAGCACTTTCTTTCCCCTGAAGCTTGATAGGGAGACCATCCTGCCCTCGCTGTCGGGGAGCGTGAAGTCTGGAGCGGGCGTTCCTGTTGCAATCATTGGATTCCTGTTTGTCCTGGTTTTCTGTTGATCTTTTCAGCTGTTTCAGTATCGAATTCTACAAGAATGCGCCCGACGCGCTGTCCGTTCATTTTAATGACCCGGAACTGGATGTTGTGCCAGCGGAGCGTGTCGGACACGGCGGGGACTTCACCGAGGCGGGTCATCATGAATCCGCCCATGGTCTCATAAGGAGCCTCCTTTTCCTCGGAAAAGTCATCAGCCTCAAGGCTGAAGGCTGCGAGGAACTCGTCGACAGGAAGGAGGCCATCGATGATCCATGTCCGGTTGCTCCGGCGCAGGATCCGTTTTTCGTCGCGCTCCAAGTCGTCGGCCGGGACGTCGCCGACGATGCTTTCAAGCACATCGGTCAGGGTGATGGTGCCCTCAACCGATCCGTGTTCGTCGATGACGAGCGCCATATGCACCCTGTTTTTGCGGAACAGCTCAAGTACATGGAAGGCCGGGACCGATTCCGGGACGAAGAGCGGGGGTTTCATGGATGCCCGGATTGCATCCTTCATGCCTCCCCGGCCGCTGAGCTCGAAGCTCACCAGATCGACCGACCGTACAACTCCCATGAGGTGGTCGAGGCTGCCTTCGCCCACAGGGAAGCGTGACCGGCCGCTCGCCATGATGGTTGCCGTCAGTTCGCTGTCGCTTTTTTCAAGGTCGAGCCAGTCGGTTTCCGATCGGGGCGTCATCATGGCGCTGGCCCGTTTGTCGCTCAGCCGGAATATCCTGGAAACCATGTCATACTCGACGGATTCGAAGATGCCTTTTTTTGCGCCCTGCCGGATGAGGAGCATCACGTCTTCATCACTGACCAGGGGTTTCTCGCTGCTCTCTATGCCTATGGCTTTCAGTACGAGGTTGGTCGTGCCGTTGATGAGGGTGATGGCTGGTGCGCTGAAGCGGCAGAGCATATCGATGGCTCCGGCGATCTTGAGCGCTATTCTTTCGGGATGCTGCAGTGCGATTTTCTTTGGCGCAAGCTCTCCGATGACGAGGGTGAAAAATGTGACTCCTATCACCACCGTAGCTACGGCAAGTTCTCCGGCATACGCTGCGAGCGATGGAACGCCGGCAATCATGGCAGCAACCGGGCCAGCGAATGCCAGTCCGCTGAATGCGCCGGCAAATGTGCTGATGAGGGTGATGCCGACCTGGATGGCAGAGAGGAAGCGGCCGGGGTTTTCAAGAAGGCGAAGGGCCGTTCCGGCGGAGAGATTTCCTGCTTCGCGAAGCTCATGGAGACGGGTGGCGTTCGAAGAGATGATGGCGAATTCAGCCATGGAGAAAAACCCGTTCGCGGCAATCAGGCAGGCAAGGATCAGGGCTTCCAGTAATTCGGGCGGCATGGGTTCGGATCTGGTTCATCTGTGCCGGGGGCGCGGCGCTTGCAATGGAGCATATGTTCTTTGTGTCACGATCACTAAAATAACAGTTGACGGGGATTTATTTTATGCGTAAGATTTATGCGAAAAATATATATACCAACCATATACACATCTCAACAGGGAGCTGGAGGCTCCAATCCATGGGCATCCGTAGGAAAGGGTGGCTGTTTCTCCCTATTTTCTTCTTCATTCTCGCCTCCTGCGGTTCCGGCATCGAGGATGCCGGCCTGCCGTCAGAGCTTTACCGCCAGGCTCGTGAACATAGTCACAGGGGAGAGTACCAGCAGGCTCTGGGTTGCTACGCGCGGGGACTGGAGGGAGAGAATCTCTCCGAGCCCTCTTTTGAGGCGGTGCGGGCGCTCAATGAAAAGCGCTCGCTTGAGGGCCTGACCGGTTCGTATGCCGCTGCGTTCGCCACGACTGACCTGCTTGCCGGCCTTCCGAAAGGCTCCCTCACCGATTCCCTCCGGACTTCCATGGCCGTCGACCGTTCCCGCTGGCTTGGTGAGCTCGGCCAGCTCAAAGAGGCGGCCGATGCCCTTGACACCCTCAAGAGTCTTTTGCCGGAGGTGAGGCTGCAGCAGGCATCGTATGCGCTTCGCGGAGGGTTCATTGACCGGGCTGAGGGCATCTACGGCAGTCTTGTTTCGAGCCAAGGTGATCCCATCATACAAATGCATGCATGGTCGGGCCTGCTGCAGTGCGGAGCACGCCGGCCGGGAGTTGTGGAAAATGACCTGTTGGATATGGCCCGGAAGATTGTTGCGCTCTCGGGGCGGGTCATGTCGACGAAAGATCGTACGGTCGAGCGTGTGCAGGCGCTCCGCCATGCAGCTTCGAGCCTGCAGCTCACCCAAAAACACCGCCGTGACGCCAGCTTCCTCCTATTCCGGGCGCTCTCGATTGCAGGAGAATCCGGACGGCCATTTCTTGTGGAGGTCCTGCGGCTTGAGTCGAATGCCGCCATTGTTCGCAAATCAGACCCGTTCAGGGAGTCGGCATCATACTTTGAAATGAAGAACATGCCTTATGCCGAGGCCATGGCAAAGTTCATGCTTTCAGGAAGCGAGGGGGTCGACCCGGAAGAGCGGACGACAGCGCTGCAGGGGGGCTTTGTGGCCGCCCGCGATGCGGCCCCTCCCTGGCCGCGCCCCTGGATGCGCCAGCTTGAAAGAGATGCGCTGTTTCAGCTAAACGGGCAACTTCTTGCGAACTCCAGGATTTTTGAACTCTTTGATGCCTCGCAGCAGTCGTCCATGCTGAGACTTTCCCGTGCTCTCCTGCGGAGGGCAGACCTGTTCCGCCCTAAAGGGGCTGAGCCCGACACCATGATGGCCGAGGTCCGCACGCTTCTCCAGAATATGGGCGGACTCCGTCAGCGCAAAGTGGATATGCTCGTCAACGCAGGCGGCGAAGAACGCCGGAGGGCCGCCGACCGGTCGCTCAACATGCAATATGGCCGTTTGCTTGAACTGCTTTCCAGCCTGCGTATATCTCATCCTGTGGCAGCTGAAGTACTTTCGTTCAATCCTGTGACGCTGCGCACCGTCCAGCATGCCCTCAAAGATGACGAGGTGGTGTTGGCACCGGTTCTTTCTGACAGCCTCGCGGCCCTGTTGGTCATCGGTCGGCGGAACGTGCAGATCGCCTCATCCCGCCTTCCGTTCGACAGTGAGCATCCTGCCGCATCACTTGACCTGAATCTCCGCCGTGAACTTGGCGCATCTTCTTCACCCGAGGCCATGCGTGGCGGGGAGTGGGAGTGGTTTGCACGCAGCATGGAGCAGCCGGCCAGAGAAGCCGTGAAAAATTATCGGCGGGTCATTGTGGTTTCCGATGCATTGCTGCCGCTGCACCTCTTCGATGGTGTTGGCAATCCTTCCTCCGGCCGGCAGGTTTCATTCCTGCATTCCTACAGGGAACTGGTGATTCTTCGCGCAAACGAAGCACTTCCTCCTGCTGCTTCCGAGATCTGTTTCTATGATGCCGACGATCAGGACGGCCCTGCGGCTCACAAGATGTTTTTCCCTCGCGACAGGGTGTTCATTATCTGGAAACCCTATGGGGAAGAGGCTCTTGAGGAGATGAAGAGGGAGATTGGGACGTCCATGCAGGAGACTGTTTCGGGCGCAGCTGCGCTGCAGGCGCTTCGTCGGGACAACCCCCGGAAATGGGCGGCAGTTTCCGCATACGGCGTGCAATAACATCAGTCGCGCCAGAGGATTCCGATTGCGGTTTTGATGTTTTTCTGATGCATTCCTGTCCCTGTGTTTTTTATTGATAAGTTTTCTTTGTGTTTTTGTAAATTCTGTGTAGTGCCTTTGCTTTACCCTCATATCAACGGCAACCCCTGAGCAGCGGTTATGGAGGATCCCCTTATGCAGGAACCCTTATCCGGCAGTTCCATACTGTCCCGTGTTGCTAACGATCTGAAGGCCGCCCGTATGCAGCGGGGCCTCTCGTTGGACGAGACCAGCAGGATACTCTCGATTCAGAAATCGCATCTCGAGAAACTTGAGGCGGGCGATTTCACATTTTTCCCCGGCGCCTACGTTCTGGCTTATATAAAGGAGTATCTCCATGAGATGGGTCTTGGAGATGAAGACCTTCTTGACTCATGCAGAAAAGAGCTTTCGGTCTCCACAGGCCTCAAACGGCATGCCGTTCCGGAAGGTGCTGCCCGAGAGGCCGCTCGGGCTTTCGGAACCTCGAAGCTGCAGCTTGTCTTTGATTTCGTTTTCAGCAGGAGAAAATCGATGGCCCTCGTTGCCGGTGCCCTTCTGCTCGCTGCAGTGTTCGCTATCGTTTTCCGGTTCCTGCCCTCCCGCGAAGCTCGCCTTTCAACTGTACCTGCGGCCCCTGCGGAGTTGCTTCCCGACTCCTCATCGGTTCCATCTGCCGCCGAATCCGTCGAGCCCGCATTGCCGGCAGTGGCGGCCTCTTTGCCTGCACCTGTTGCGCATGCCGCAGTGCCTGCTCACGCCAAGCTCCCCACCCCGCCTCCTCCAGTCCCTGTCGACGCCGCCGCCGAATCCCGCTCAGAAGAGCTGGCCATTCCCCCGGCACCTGCCCAGTAGCCGACAGTCGTTCCCCATGCCCTGCCGCTGCCGTGCAGGCCGGTGCTTATAATTGAGATAAAAAAAGTCTCATTTATCGGAATTAATTGTTATCCTTCTGTATTATGGGCTGTAATGAGTCTTGTTTCAGTGGGAGCTGTTCACAATTGTCAAGTCCCGCAGGGTGGTTTCATAAGCCCGTGTGGCGCGCTTCTACCCTTCAGCGGTGAAGGACGCGTTGTGATTCCATCAGTTAATTCCCTATTATCCATTTTTCCGGGGCGGAACTCCATGTCCGCTTAAGGCCATAGATGTACTGCAGATGAAGATATATGATGACATTACCGCTACCGTAGGGGAAACGCCCCTCGTCAGGCTCGGCAGAATGTCGGAAGGCTGCCGGGCCACGGTCCTCGTCAAGCTCGAGTCGTTCAATCCGATGTCCAGCGTCAAGGACCGCATTGCACTTGCCATGATCGAAGATGCCGAGCAATCGGGCCGGCTTCGCTCCGGGACCACCATTGTCGAGCCGACAAGCGGCAACACCGGCATCGGTCTCGCATTTGCCTGCGCGGCAAAAGGGTATCGGCTCATCATCGTCATGCCCGACACCATGAGCGTCGAGCGGCGCCGGCTGATGGAGATCTTTGGTGCAGAACTGGTGCTGACACCTGGAACCGGCGGGATGAAGCAGGCTATTATGGAGGCGGAGCGGCTGGCGGGGGAGATTCCCGGGAGCCTGATGCTCCAGCAGTTCCAGAATCCGGCCAACCCTGCAATGCACCGCAGGACGACCGGAGAGGAGATCTGGCGCGACACTGACGGCTCCGTGGACGTCTTTGTCGCAGGAGTCGGTACGGGAGGAACCATAACGGGTGTGGGCCAGTTCCTCAAAGAGCACAAGCCGGCCGTCAGGATCATTGCTGTCGAACCTTCCGACTCTGCGGTGCTGTCCGGCGGAGAGCCCGGTCCGCACAAGATCCAGGGCCTCGGGGCGGGTTTCGTTCCTGCGGTGCTTCAACGAGAGGTGATCGACGAGGTTATTACTGTCGGCAGCCAGGAGGCAGGGGCAGCGGCCCGCGAGCTCGCACGGCGGGAAGGTATACTTGCAGGCATCTCTTCGGGTGCGGCGCTTGTTGCAGCCCTGAGGGTTGCAAAACGTCCCGAAATGGACGGGAAGACGCTGGTCGTGCTGCTTCCCGACAGCGGAGAACGGTATCTTTCAACCTGGCTTTTCGACGAGACGGGCGATGGGGTCCGGGCCTAAGGCCAAAGCGGGCCCCTGACCACAGACATTGACAGTCCAACTAGAATTGACGCAGTTCACATGAAGGTTTATTTTGACAACAACGCCACGACTCCCCTGCACCCTGAGGTGAAGAAGGAGATGACGGCTGCCATGGAAATGTACGGCAACCCTTCCAGCATGCACGCTTACGGCCGTGAGGCCAAAGCAAACGTGGAGGATGCACGGCAGCGGGTCGCCAGCTTCATCAATGCCGATGACCGGGAGATCGTCTTTGTCGGCAGCGGTTCGGAAGCCAACAACACGGTGCTCTCACTCTTTGTCTGCGCTTCAGCGCAGTGTATTCCCGGCACCACCGCCCGGGGGACCATCATCACCACCAAGATTGAGCACCCCTGCGTGCTTGAAACCTCGGAGTGCCTTATGCACCGCGGGGTCAATGTCAAGTTCCTCGACGTCGACCGGTACGGCCGGGTCGACCTCGACCAGCTGAAAGATATGCTCAACGATGACATCGGACTGGTGTCGGTGATGATGGCCAACAACGAAATCGGCACCATGCAGGACATTGCGGCCATTACAAACATGGTGCACGAGTGCGGAGCGTTCATGCATACCGATGCGGTCCAGGCGGTCGGCAAGGTTCCTGTGGACGTTCGCGCCCTCGGTGTGGATTTCCTGACCATGTCGGCGCACAAGATCTACGGACCGAAAGGTGTGGGCGCCCTCTACGTGAAGCAGGGCACCCCTTACTGTCCCCTCATCAGGGGCGGTCATCAGGAGCGCGGACGGCGCGCGGGCACGGAAAACACACTCGGCATCCTCGGGCTCGGCAAGGCCGTCGAGATGCGCGCGCTTGAAATGCACGATGAGCACGACCGGCTTCTCGGGCTGAAGGAGTTGCTGCGGAAGGGCATCGAGGACAAGATCGACGACATCCATTTCAACGGCCATCCGACGGAGTCGCTCGCCGGTACCCTCAACGTATCCTTCCCCGGGGCGGAAGGGGAGTCCATCCTGCTCTACCTCGACCTTGAAGGTATTGCCGTATCCACCGGCTCGGCATGTGCTTCCGGATCCCTCGATCCTTCCCATGTGCTGCTTGCAACGGGTGTGGATGCGGAACGGGCGCACGGTTCGATCCGCATAAGTCTCGGCAGGGAGAGCACGACGCAGCACGTCCAGCATATGCTGAACGTGCTGCCGGGGGTCATTGAGAGAATAAGAAACATGTCAACGGCATACATAAAAGGAGGAACACATGCTGCAAGCAGGTGAGTGGGCATACAGCGAGAAACTGAAAGAGCATTTCATGAACCCGAAGAACATCCTGCAGGGTGAGGAAACCGACCAGTTCGACGGCGTCGGCATGGAGGGCAACCTGCAGTGCGGCGACCAGATGATGGTCGTGATCAAGGTCGATCGGGAAAAAGAGATCATCACCGACTGCCAGTGGAAAACATACGGTTGCGCCAGCGCCATAGCCAGCACCTCCATCCTCTCCGAAATGGTCAAGGGCATGACCCTCACCGAGGCATTCAATGTTTCTCCGAAGGATGTGGCCAAGGAACTCGGCGGCCTGCCGGAAAACAAGATCCACTGCTCGGTGCTCGGCGACAAGGCCCTGCGTGCCGCAATCAACAACTACTATGTCCGCAACGGCATGGAAGACAGGGTGCTGGAGGAGAAGGCAAAGATCGTATGCCAGTGCATGAACATCACCGACCACGATATCGAAGAGGCTGTACTTGAGGGTGCGCGCACCTATTTCGAGCTGCAGGAACGCACGAAACTCGGAACCGTCTGCGGCCAGTGCAAAGATGAGGCGGAAAGCCTGCTTGAAAAGTTCAAGCACCTTCATTTCGGGGCATAGGGGAAGTGTCGATGCCGGAAGGGCGCAGGTTTTACATACAGACGTTCGGATGCCAGATGAACGAGGCGGACTCCGGCATCATTGCCAGGGTCCTTCTTGATGCGGGGTTCCGCCGGGCCGACACAGAACAGGATGCCGACGTCGTCCTCCTGAACACCTGTGCCGTCCGTGAGAATGCAGTCGAAAAGATCGCTCACCTGCTCGAACACCTGAAAGGAGCCAAAAAGCGCAGAAAGACCCTTCAGGTCGGGGTTCTTGGCTGCGTTCCCCAGCATCAGCGGGAGGAGATGTTCTCCCGCTTTCCCGCCATTGACTTCATTGCCGGCCCCGACTCATACCGCCGGCTTCCATCCCTGATCGACGATGCAGCTTCGGCCGTCCGGTCCGCCATGCTCGACTTTGATCCCTCCGAGACCTACGTGGGGATCCGGCAGGTCCGCGAGGGCCGGATCAGCGCATTCATCCCCGTCATGCGCGGCTGCAACAACATGTGCGCGTTCTGCGTGGTTCCCTTCACGCGCGGCCGTGAGCGCAGCCAGCCGCTTGCCATGGTCACAGGCGAGGCCCGTGAGCTTGCTGAGGCGGGTTATCGGGAAATCACCCTGCTCGGCCAGAACGTCAACTCCTACAGTGACCCTGCATCAGGAGCCACTTTCTCCGCTCTGCTCGATGCCGTTGCTCTTGCGGCTCCCGACGTACGGATCCGTTTTACTACCTCGCATCCCAAAGACATCTCCGTAGGGCTTATCGACACCATCGCCCGCCGGCCGAACATATGCCGGCACGTGCACCTCCCGGTCCAGTCTGGCTCCGACAGCGTGCTCCGGCGGATGAACCGGGGTCACGGCATCAGCGAGTATCTGGAGAAGATCCGCATCATCCGCGATGCCCTGCCGGGCGTGACCCTTTCAACGGACATCATCGCAGGGTTCTGTGGGGAGAGGGAGGAGGACCATCGGGCCACTCTCGATCTCCTCCGCACGGTGCGCTTCGATGCCGCATTCATGTTTCATTATTCAACCAGAGAGGGAACTCTGGCCGCCCGTACACTCCCGGACGACGTGGCGGAAACGGACAAGAAACGGCGGCTTCAGGAAATCATCGACCTGCAGCAGGAGATTTCCGCGGAGAACAACCGACGTCAGGTAGGCACGGTTGCCGAAGTCCTTGCCGAATCGGAAAGCCGCCGCTCGCCCGGCCGTCTGCTCGGCCGTACCGATGGCAACCGGGCGGTGGTCTTCGACCGTGGGGAGTGCATGCCTGGCGATCTCGTTCGTGTGCGCCTTACCTCGTCCACCTCAGCAACCCTCAGCGGAAGTCGGGAAGGCCTTATTCGGGCTTTTTTATCTTGAGCCGGATTCGTAAATTGAATTTTGATTGCCTCCCAACTAAACCGCCAGTTCAACAGGCCCAGGAGTGAAGTAACGCATGCCATCTACCCCAGGTACCGGTTTCATCAACAAAATCAAGGCGCACCTTGAACTGCTCGACCCCGTCACCTGGATCAGCGTTTTTCCCGGACTCGCCTGCGGTGCTATGGCTTCCGGAGCCATGCAGGCGACGCCGCATGATTATCTGGTGCTGTTCGCCGTGTTTCTCATGTACGGGCCGCTTGGCACCGGGTTCAGCCAGTCGGTGAACGATTATTTCGATCTGGAGCTCGACAGGGTCAACGAACCCACCCGTCCCATTCCTTCAGGCCGCCTGACAAAACAAGAGGCGCTTCTCAACTGCATCATCGTCGTCCTGCTCGCTATGGGGCTCGGCATCTGGCTCGGCATTGACACCGGCGGAATGCGCGGCATGGTCATCACAACCATGATTTTTTCTGCGCTCTTCGTTGCCTACATCTACTCTGCTCCGCCATTCAAGCTGAAAAAGAACATTTTTGCCTCCGCCCCCGGCGTCGGCTTCTCCTATGGGTTCGTCACGTTCCTTTCCGGCAATGCGCTTTTCAGCGATATCCGTCCGGAGGTAGTGTGGCTTGCAGCCCTGAACTTCTTCATGGCCATAGCGCTCATCATCATGAACGACTTCAAGTCTGTCGAGGGTGATCGGGAAGGCGGCATGAAATCCTTGACCGTCATGATCGGTGCGAAGAACACCTTCATTGTCGCATTCGCCATCATCGACATGGTATTTGCCGTGCTGGTCTGGCTTGCCTGGAGCTGGGGCTTCATGGTGCCGATGGCCCTTGTGGTTCTGGGCCTCGTGCTCAATATCGTGATCCAGATCCAGCTGCTCGCCGATCCGAAGGGCGGCGTGTCGTTCCTCAAGGGGACGGTGGAGGACGGATTCGGCAATGCGATCGGCAAGAGCGATGTGCAGGAGCACAACACCTTTCTGCGTTTTCAGGTGGCCAACAACGTCCTTTTTCTCGTCAACAACCTTGTGCTTGCCGCCATGATCGGCATCAGGTACATGCCGTCCTAGGTCTTTTTATGCGGGCCGTCCGGTCCGCTGAAACCTAACCCCTCACAGCCATGGATACACTTCAGCATAATGCGCTCGTCGCACTGTTGACTTTTGTTTATGTCTTCAGTGTTCCGCCGCTCATGGACTTTTTCGTCTCCCGTCACGGCCTGCCCCGCGACATCAGCCGAAAGATCACCCACATCTCTGCAGGCTCCGTCATCATTTTCCTGCCGCTTTTCCAGGACGGTGACTGGACACAGTACCTCAATGTGTCCATCTTTGTCGTCTGGGCCATCCTGCTCGTGCAGAAAGGGCTGTTTGCGGCCGAGGACGACCAGGCAGTGAAAACCATGACCCGCACGGGCGACCGCCGGGAACTGCTCCGCGGCACCCTCTATTTCGTGGTCGTCGCCACACTCTGCGGCACCCTTTACTACAAACAGTTCGAAGGTGTGCTCGCCATGGCGGTGCTTGGATGGGGCGACGGCCTTGCACCCATCATCGGCACGCGATTCGGTAGACTCAAATATCATGTACTGAGCCCCAAGAGTGTCGAGGGAAGCCTTGCCTTTTTTGCTGGCAGCGTGGCAGCCGGTCTCTTCTTCGTCAACCTCATCGTACCCGAGGCCTATGATCCTGCAAAGATCGTGCTCATCTCCTTTATTGCCACGGTGGTCGAGGGGGTATGCCCGAGGGAAGTCGACAACATCGCAATTCCCGTTGCCGTCATCGCCGCTGCGAGCTTCCTGTAGGGCCGGCAATGGAGAATGAGTCAATGCGGGTGCTGTATTTCATCAGCGACATCCATCTCGGACTGCAGGAGGAGCCGGAAGAACGCCGCAAGCTCGAAGCGCTCTCCAGACTTTTTGCTGAAATCCGCAGGACGGGGGGGGCGCTCTACATGCTCGGCGACGTTTTCGACTACTGGATGGAGTACCGGCATGTCGTGCCAAAGGGATTTACCGGTTTTTTTTGTTTATTGTCAGGGCTTGTTCAGGCGGGCGTCGAAGTCACCTATCTTGCGGGGAACCATGATTTCCACCTCGGTACGTTTTTTGACCGTGAGCTCGGGGTGAAGACACGCTACGGCACCTACCAGTTCGATGCCGATGGACGGCACTTCACCGTCGCTCACGGGGACGGTCTAGGAGAGGGGGACCTCGGCTACCGGCTCTTTGCGAAGTTTATCCGAAACCCCTTCAATCTCGGCCTCCTGACCGGATTCCATCCGGATCTAGCGACCGGGCTCATGAAGCGGCTTTCACGGCTCTCGAGGAAACACAAGCCTGGAGACAGGGCCATGGAGACGGACCGGCTTCTGGACTATGCCCACGCGCTCGTCAAAGAACGGAGTATGGATTATTTCCTCTGCGGCCACAACCATGCGGGGGGCGTATACGAGCTCGAGGGCGGTGCCCGCTATGTCAACCTCGGATCGTGGATCGACGGCCGTTTTCCCTATGCGGTCTATATGGACCGCCTCATGCAGCTTAAGGAACTCTAAATTCTAAAACCCAGATCATGACCAATTCGAACAAGGTGTTGAAACTCGGTCTGCCGAAGGGCAGCCTGCAGGACTCGACCCTCGATCTCTTCGCGCACGCCGGATTCCATTTTTCCGTCCAGAGCCGCTCCTATTTCCCCTCGATCGATGACGACGAACTGGAGGCCATCCTCATCCGTGCCCAGGAAATGGCCCACTATGTGCAGCTGGGCGCCTTCGATGTCGGGCTTACCGGGAAGGACTGGATCATCGAGACCGATGCCGATGTGGTAGAGGTTGCCGATCTGGTCTATTCGAAGGCTTCCATGCGCCCCGTCCGCTGGGTGCTGGCCGTTCCGGAGAGCTCGCCGGTGAAGACCGTGAAGGATCTCGAGGGCAAGCACATTGCCACCGAGGTGGTGAACATCACGAAAAAATACCTGGCCGCCAACGGCGTGAACGCTTCGGTCGAATTCAGCTGGGGCGCTACGGAAGTAAAGCCGCCGGATCTTGCCGATGCAATTGTCGAAGTCACCGAAACGGGGTCATCGCTGAGGGCAAACAAACTGCGGATCGTTGAAACCATCCTTGAGTCGAACACCAAGCTCATCGCCAACCGCCAGTCCTGGGAAGATCCCTGGAAGCGGGAGAAGATCGAGAGCATGGCGCTCCTGCTCCAGGGTGCCATCAATGCGCAGGGCAAGGTGGGCTTGAAGATGAACGCACCGAAAAGTGCACTTGAGAAGATCACTTCGATCATCCCCGCCCTCCGTCAGCCGACCGTCTCGCACCTTGCCAACGACCAGTGGGTCGCCCTTGAGGTGATCGTCACGGAGAAGATCGTCCGCAAGCTCATTCCCGAGCTGAAGCGGGCCGGTGCCGAGGGCATCTTCGAGTACGATATCAATAAACTGATCGACTGACCCTGTCCGGATGGAGCCCTCCCCCGTGGGGGGGAGTACCTGGCATTCCCGATGCAACTGCCGGCCGCCCTTCGGGGCGGCCTTTTTTCTGATTCCGCATGCTTCTCTTCTATCAGATACTGGTTCTTCTCGCTCTCATCATCTTTCTCGCCATCCAGCTGGCGAACCTCCTGGAGCTCCGCCCGCTTCCCCCTGGTGGTCCGGGAGGGGGGAAGGTGTCGGTGCTGGTGCCCGCACGCAATGAAGAGCGCTCGATAGCGCGCTGTGTCCAATCGCTACTCATGCAGGATTATCCGGATTTTGAGGTCATTGTCCTTGACGACGCCTCCACCGATGCCACCCTCTCCATCCTTCAGGCGCTCGAGGCGGAATCGTGCGGCCGGCTTCGGGTGCTGAGGGGTGCGGTGCTTCCCGAAGGCTGGCACGGCAAGAGCTGGGCCTGCCGGCAGCTGGCGGAGAAAGCCTCAGGTGAGATGCTCCTTTTCACCGATGCCGATACCTTCCACCGCCCTCAGGCGCTCCGGCGTGCCGTCACGGCTCTGCAGGAAGGCCGCGGGGACATGCTCTCCATTACACCGCGCCAGGAACTCGGTTCGTTCTTTGAACACCTTGTCGTTCCTCTCGTCTATGTCATTCTGATGAGCTACCTGCCGCTGCGTCTGGTGCGGACCTTGCGGAACCCGGCGTTCTGTTTTGCCAATGGCCAGTTCATTCTCTTTCGACGGGAGTTCTACTGGAAGGTCAACGGCCACGAGGCTGTCCGTGATGCGCTGGTCGAGGACGTATGGCTCTGCATGGCGGTGAAAAAGGCTGGAGGCCGCGTGCTTTCGTTCAACGGTACTGATGCCCTGAGCTGCAGGATGTACAGGAACTTCAGGGAGGTCTGGGAGGGGTTCTCCAAAAACGTGTTTGCCGGGCTCGGCAGCAGCATCCCGGGCCTTGCGGCCTTCGTGCTGTTTACCGCCGCGTTCCATCTGGCTCCATGGGGGTTTCTCCTCTACGCCCTCTTCGTCGGCGCGTCGGGTCCAGCTTTGGTGCTGCTGCCCCTCCTGCAGCTGGCTGTAGCTCTCAGCGGAAGGGTGCTCGTCGCTCGCCGCTTCGACCAGCCGACGGCGCTCACGCTTCTCGACCCCCTTGCCCGTGGACTGCTTCTGGCCATAGCCCTGAACTCTTTGCGCGAGGCCCGGTGGGGGGGCGGTGCGCTCTGGAAGGGAAGGCGGTACCGATTTTCATAAGCGGTGGGACTGGCGTAAGGCGATAAATTTTTTTAAATTGGTCAACAACGGCTTTTCGACAATCAATTCAACAAGGATCTGCCTCATGGGATTTCTATCAAAAATATTCGGAAAGAAGGAAGAAGTGCTTGAGCTCCCGAAGGTCCGGGAAGACGCCAATCTCCAGAAGACCCTTGAGGGACACCTCGACAGGGTGCTCGGCGTGAAGTTCAGCGCCGATGGCAAAACGCTCCTCAGCGGCGGCTTCGACGAGCTGGTGATGCTTTGGGACGTGGAGACCGCCAAGCCGATCTTTACCATGAAAGGCCATGAGACCTGGGTTGAGTGCATCGATTACAGCCGCGATGGCCGTCATCTTGCGAGCGGCAGCACCGACAGCACCGTCAGGATCTGGGACGCTTCAAACGGCCAGTGCCTGCATGTCTGCAAAGGCCACGACACGGCGGTGCGCATGGTCGCATTCAGCCCCGACGGCAAAACGCTCGCCAGCTGCTCGCGCGACACCACCATCCGCCTCTGGGACGTTGAGAGCGGTGCATGCAGGAGCGTGCTCAACGGGCACAAGTCCTACATCGAATGCCTCGCTTACAGCCATGACGGCCAGAAATTGGTGAGCTGTGGCGAAGAGCCGGTCATCAAGCTCTGGGACGCAGCCTCCGGAAAGAACATTGCCAACTATGAGACCGGCGATACCCTTTCCCACACCGTTCTCTTCAGTCCCGACGACCGCACGATTGCGCTTGCCGGCCGCAATTCCAAAATCCGGATCCTTGATGCATCGGACGGTTCGCTGATCCGCGTGCTTGAAGGCCATCATGACGCAGTCCGGGGCCTTGCCTACAGCCCTGACGGCCACTATCTGGCCAGCGTGTCGAACGATGAGTCCCTGAGGCTATGGAATACCGCCGACGGCAGGCACCTGCATACCTATCGCGGACATGTGCTGGAGGTTCAGTCGGTCGATATTTCTCCCGACGGCAAGACCATAGCCACGGGAAGCGATGATCGGAAAATCAAGCTGTGGGCACTCACTGATACGCTTTGAGCGCCAGTATTTCGTGTATTTTCCTGTCCGGAACCCCCCTTTTTAGTGCGTAAATACGCCAATCTGGGACGCAAACTGCAAAAGGTTCTTTTTGAATCAAGGCGGAGTGCGTACATTAACATTATGGGCGCTGCATGAACGCGCCCGTGGAAAACGCCGGATTTCCCGGCAAAAAACAGCAAGAGGACATATGGACAATCAGGTTGAAGGCACGGTAAAGTGGTTTAACGAGGAAAAAGGGTACGGCTTTATCCAGCAGGGCGAGGGCAAGGACGTGTTCGTGCATTACAGCGCCATCAACGGCTCCGGCCGTAAGACGCTTGTCGAAGGACAGAAGGTCTCGATGGAGGTCACCCAGGGCGAAAAAGGGCTCCAGGCGGCCAACGTCACCCCTCTTTGATACTGCCATTGCGGCAGCAGCAACCCTCAGAGAAAAAATAGATCCCGGACCGGACGTGGCGCAAGCCGCCGCCCCGGTGTCGGTATGCGCTCCCGGCAGCAGCGGATGGGCGTTCGGCACTGCCGTTTCAGCGGTGGACAACCGGCAGTAATGCCACTCTTTCGGGCGACAGAGATGGACATCATTCTTCTCGATATCGGCAATGTGCTGGTCACGGTCGACTTCATGTCGTTCTGCCATGGAGTAGCCGTAACCGGCCCGACGGTACCCGCAGAGATTTTCCGGAAGTTTTGTTCGGGCCCGATCAAAAACCGTTACGACAAGGGTCTCATCGGCTCCGGGGCATTCCTTGCGGAACTCGCAGCAGACCCCCTCGTGCGCCCGATGCCCGAAGCGGAGCTTATTGAGCGATGGCAGGGGATATTCTCACCCTTTCCCGGCGCTGATGACGGTGTTGCGGCCCTTGAGACCCAGGGGCGTATCTGGATCATGAGCGATACCGATCCGCTGCATTTTGCCTCTCTCCACCATGCATTTCCACTGCTGCACGGCCGTGAACGCTACTACCTTTCCTTTCGGCACGGGTTTCTGAAATCTTCCCCTTCGGCTTTCATCCATGTGCTTGGGGATTCCGGGGTGGACGCAGGGCGCTGCATCCTTATCGATGACCGGGAGGATAACTGCCGGGCAGCCGGGGAGGCCGGGATCAGGAGCGTGCTCTTTACGTCCTGGCCTCAGGCGCTTGCTGCGTTGCCGAGCGATGACGGGGGGGCGCCATGAGCGGCGTAAGGGTCTCACCCGACGAGGTCGAGCTTCGCTTTATGCGCTCCGGTGGCGCCGGAGGCCAGAACGTCAACAAGGTCGAGACGGCGGTCCATCTTTCGTTCGACATTGCAGCCTCATCACTGCCTGAAGCGGTGAAAGAGCGGCTGCTCCTGAGGAGGGACCGGAGAATATCGCGGGACGGGGTTCTTGTTATCAAGGCCCAGCGGTTCCGTTCACAGGAGAAGAACCGTGAGGATGCGCTCCTGCGTCTGCAGGCGGTGGTTGATGGTGCATCGGAAGAACCGGCAAGAAGAAAGGTGACGCGGCGGACGAAAAGTTCAACCGTGCGGCGGCTTGAGGAGAAGGGACGCCATTCGGAAAAGAAGGCACTGCGCGGGAAGGTCGACAAAGAGTAACTGCGCTTACATGACCGGTTCGCCGGAGCTCTTCGCGGAACCGGCGATGAAGATGGTGCGGTCGTCAAGCTTGGCTCTCAGCATGTTTACTTCCGCCAGGAAGTTCATCATGTCGACCTTTGCGATAGTTCTGGAAGAGGTGCTCCTGAGTGCTGTAAGCGGATTGATTGGCTTGCCCCTGTGGATGATGCGGAAGTCGAGATGCGCTCCGGTAGAGTTGCCGGTAGAGCCGACGTAGCCGATTATGTCACCCTGTTTGACCCTCTTGCCGTAGCGGGTGCCGACGGCATAGCGGCTCAGGTGGAGGTACTGCGAGTGGTCTCCTCCGGAATGCGCAATGGTGACCATGTTGCCGGCTCCGCCCTTTGGCCCCTTGAATATCACCCTGCCGGCCGCAGTAGCGCGCACCGGAGTGCCGGTTTGAGCCACGAGGTCGACGCCGCCGTGAAAGTGGCGGGTGCGGAAGATCGGGTGGGTCCTGTATCCGAAGCGGCTCGAAACGCGGCTGTAGCCGCATGGCGCTGCAAAGCGTGCAATGCGTTCGACCGAGTGGCCCCGCTCATCGTAGTACCCGTTTTCGCCTTTATTGTTGGTGTAGCTGTAGGCGCTGTACGTGGTGCCCTTGAGGTTGATTTCTACGGCCAGAATCCTGCCGCTGCTTATGAAGTCGTCCTCAAGCCATTTCTCTTCGAAGAGGACCCTGTAGGTGCTGCCGGGAGGGATGTCACGGCGTAAGTCCACCCGGGATGAGAGCAGTTTCTTCATGCCGGGCAGAAGGCCCGAACGGCCCAGGCCGGTGAGCGATGCGGAGAGGCTTTTCTCAACGACGCCTTCGAGTGCCACAGTCCGGGTGCTGTACTCCTTCAACTCCTTCTCAATATGAAACGGGTCGGTTTGGGCTGCGCGGCTGACATGGATGACGGTTGCACGGTCCTGGAAGTACGAGAACCGGAGCAGCCGGCCGGCACTGTCCTTTTCGGTTTCATACGTTTTGCCGGGCCGCAGGGAGCGGGGTCTGAATATGCCTTTGAGTCCCTGGCTGATGGTGTGGATTTCCGCCGGGGTGACCCCCTCGGACTGCAGGATGGTGTAGATGGACTGACCGGATCTGATGGTGTTTATCGAGACACAGGTCTCTGGTTCCCGGGATGTCTCGTCGATCTGCACCGTTTGGCTTTCGCCGGTGACACCGAGTTCATCGACGTAGCTGCCGAAGCCGGGAAGGAGGGTGAGGACGAAAAAGACTATGACGAGTGTTCCGGCAAGGAACGGCAGCCAGAATGCAGGGGTTGTATTTTGCTTGAGGTGCGCCAGCTTGGCTGAAACGTTTCGTACTAACTCGTTGAGGAGGTGCATGGGCTCTCATTGGGTCACTCGACGCACCAGACGCCGAAAATTTCTGGGGACCTGACAATTTAGTATTTTCTTTCCACTCTTGGAACCCCTTGACCCGGATTAATCCGGCAAACCCTATCGGGAGCGATAAGGATGTCCTCAACCGCCGATGGCCCGGAGCTCATTCCGGGGATATATCACTACTGTGACCGCTGGTGCCGGCGCTGTCCATTTACCGACCGATGCCTCCAGTTCCGCCTCGAGTCTGAAAAGAGGAAAACACATCTTTCGCTTGAGCGGCTGGACGTCTTCGGTCTGCCGTTCTGGCACGAACTTGCCAGAGGCCTGGAGCAGGCAACCCGCCTGATCCATGATGCTACCGCCAGTACGGCTAAGGGTGCTCCGGGAGGAACCCCTTTCACGGAGGAGGAACCTGTCCCTGCCCCGAGCCGCCGGAGCGCGAGGGCACACCCCCTGGCGCATGCATCGCTCACCTACCTCGGCATGGTCGATGACTGGTTCCGTGATGCGGATGCTGAAGAGCGGCATATTTCCCCTGCGGAAGATGCCGTACAGGTCATCAGGCACTACCAGTACCTGATTTACCCCAAGATCGTCCGCGCCATTGACGGCCGGATGCACGCTCTCTCGCCCGACGATCCTGCCGCAAAGCGGGACTCGGAAGGGTCGGCCAAGATTACTCTGCTTGCGATCGACCGTTCACTTGCCGCGTGGAGCATCCTGTACGGTGCCCATCCGGGGGCGGAGGACGGCACCATTGAAATCCTCCTGCATCTGGACCGCATCCGCCGTTCCCTTGCGGTTATATTTCCCGACGCCCGCGACTTTATGCGACCGGGCTTTGATACTGAAGTGCTTACGTAGAGTCAATGAGAGTCAACCCTAACAGAACATCCCATGCTGAACACCAATGCAGACCGCCTGGTCGAATTCCTCCTCCAGTGCAATCCCGGACAGCCTCGCACCCGGGGGAACTGGGAGGTAGACCATGAAGGGATCCCTTTCATCCTTCCTTCTATCGGCGGCATCACCCTGAACATCCAGGCCGGGGACCCCGCCTTCGGATGGCAGGGCGACCACATTGAGCCGGGTGTAAGCTGCACGGCCGATACCTCAAAGCCCTTCGAGCATCCCAACGTTGGGCTGCAGATTTACTCCTGCGCCGGTAATACGGCTACGGTCATGACTGGAGATGCGAAGGGATCGGAGGGACGCGTGCTCGGCCACCACGGTGGTTCCGAGCATGTCATCGTCGATTTTCCACGGGATGTGAAGGAGCAGCTGCTCTACACTGACACCATCATCATCAGGGGGCGCGGCCAGGGACTCAAGCTTACCGACTATCCGGAGATAGCGCTCTTCAACCTCGACCCCGGTCTGCTCCAGAAGATGGAGATCCGCGAGGCCGGGGAGGGTATCCTGGAGGTGCCGGTAACGACCATCGTGCCGGCGGTCTGCATGGGATCGGGCATCGGCTCCGCGCATGTCGCCAAAGGTGATTACGATATCATGACAAGCGACCCCGAAACCGTTGCCGAGTATGGGCTCGACCGTATCCGTCTTGGCGATTTCGTCGCCCTCATGGACCACGACAACCGCTACGGGCGCGCCTACCGGCGGGGCGCGGTCAGCATCGGCATCGTGGTGCACAGCGACTGCCGGGAAGCGGGTCACGGCCCCGGCGTCACCACCCTCCTGACCTCCGCTTCGCCCCTCCTGCGGCCGGTGCTGGACCCTGAAGCCAACATCGCCGACCGACTCGGCATCGGTACGATGCTGAAGGGAAGTGTGAAGCAGGCGAAGCAGAAAAAAAGGAAGTGAGCGGGATGTTGGGCTGAATTTTTTTTGCTTCCGAATGGTTGTGATAGATCCCCCTTGTGCAGTTGTAAATCAACTTTCTTAAATCACAAAGGAGACAGTGTCATGGCCATGAAACTGTATGGAAGGGATCCGTTGAAGATGTTCGAAGACGTGTTCAGCGAGAAGGTATCGCCGTTTTTTTCCTCCATCGTCACCCCGGCCTTCAAGGTCGACATCAGCGAAGACGACAACGCCATCTTCATAGAGGCCGACATGCCGGGTATGAAGAAAGAGGATGTGCATGTGTCGATGGAAGATGACGTTCTCTGCATCAATGCCGAGCGCGAGCAGAAGGAGGAGGAGAAGAAAAAGGGATTCCATCGCATCGAGCGTTCCTGGGGAAGCCTGTCGAGGAGCTTCACTCTTGGCGACAATGTGGACGAAAAAGCCATTGAAGCGCACTATGACAACGGTGTGCTGAAGATCAAGGTGCCGAAGAAAGAGCCGGAACCGCAACGGGGTGTTGAGATTCCTGTAAAGTGAGCACCCTTTTGTCCTGAAATGCAGAAAGCCCTCCGTATGGAGGGCTTTCTGCTTGTACTAGGTACGTCGCGCTCTTCTCTAGCAGTTGCGGATGGTGGTGTCCTGACGGTCCTTGATGGTCGTCTCGTCGAACTCGTCCCAGTCGTGCTCGTCGTGCTCACGCTGGTATCCGGCTTCCTTGAGGCCGAAGCTCATGTCGGCGACCATTTCGGGGCGGAGTTCCTTAAGGTTCTTCACCTCGGCCTCGGTCAGGATCCTTGACTTGTCGAAGCCGAGATCGATCTCGAGCTTGCGGTTCTTGGTCTTGACGCGGTCGATGTCGTAGAAGCGCTTGGTGATGGTTGTCTGGGCGAAGGCCTTCAGGCAGCCGAGCATGTACTTGCGCACATACGGATCCTTGATCCAGGGGTAGCCGAAGAAGGTCTTGCGTGCGTAGAAGCGTGCGTAGGATTTCAGCACGCCTTTGAGCACATCCTCACGCTCCATGTTGTCGGGCTTGATGATGGGCGATACGAAGTTGTACTTCGAGTAGTCGCGCACCTCGACCCTGTCGCCGAGCTCTTTGAAGAGATCGGAGAACGGCCATGGGGTGTAGATGGTCCAGTTGGCCATGTCGGGATCCCAGTCCTTGCAGAGCTGGTAGGTTTCCTCGATGGTTTCCGGAGTTTCATGCTCAAGGCCCATGACGAACTGCGCTTCTGCCACGATGCCGTTCTTCTGGAGCAGCTTGATGGCCAGCTTGTTCTCTTCGATGGTGGTTTCCTTGCGGAACCGGTTCAGGTTCATCTGGCTTGCTGCCTCGGTGCCGAGAGACACGTGCACGAGACCGGCCTTCCGGAAGAACGGGAGAAGATCAGCGTCACGCATGATGTCGGTCACGCGGGTGTTGATGCCCCAGGTTACGTTGAGCTTGCGGTCAATGAGTTCCTGGCAGAGAGAAACGAACTTCTGCTTGTTGATGGTCGGCTCCTCGTCAGCGAGGATGAAGAACCCGACATTGTATTTCTTGACCAGCACTTCGATCTCATCGACGAAATGCTTCGGGCTGCGTGCGCGGTACCTGCGCCAGAACTGCCACTGTGAGCAGAACGTGCAGGTAAAGGGACATCCGCGTGCGAAGTTCGGTACTGCAAGACGGCAGTTGAGCGGGGTGTAGATGTACTTGTCCCAGTCGTAGAGGCTCCAGTCGGGAGTAAGGGAATCGAGGTCTTCGATGACCGGGTGCGCCGGAGTGGCGAACACCTTGCCATCGTCGTCGATGTATGCGATGCCGGTGATCTCTGCGCGGGTTTCACGGTCGTTGCCGGCGGCAATCGCCTTGATGAGGTTGACGGCGATCTCTTCGCCCTCACCGCGGACGACGTAGTCGGTTTCAGGTGCCTCGGAGAGGACCTGAGGGTACATGAAGGTGGAGTGGATGCCACCCATGATGGTGCGGATGTTCTTGTCGACCTTCTTGGCGATCTTCATGATGTCCTGCGCCTTGAAGATGGACGGGGTAATGTTGGTTGCCATCACCACATCCGGCTTGTTGGCCCGGATGATTTCTTCAATCTGCTCATCGGGCAGGTCATCGGCCATGGCATCGACGAAACGGATCTGGTCGAATCCAGCCTGTTTCAGCGCACCTCCGATATAAGCCACCCAGCTGGGAGTCCAGTTGCCGGCGATTTCAGCTCCGCCGGAGTGATAATTTGGCTGAACCATCAGTATTTTCATCGGTATCCACCCTCCAGATATGTGTGTTTTACGAAATCGGTATTGCTCTCTGCAGTCCGCCGAATGACTTTCGGCCAATAAAAATCCCTGAATAGATAATTTACAATTTATTCTGTAAATCCCACACGCTTTTGTCCGTGCGGCTTTTGGAGCCGTCGGGCCTCAGCGTCGGGCGGTTTCCATCAGCATGGTATGGTAAAATCCGAAGCTGATTTTCTCCTTCCTTTTGATCTCCATGCCGGCCCCCTGCATCGCCTGCTGCATCTGTTCGTCGCGGATCATCTGGATGGTTGTGCGGCGTTCTTTCTTTGGGAAGTAGCCGCCGAGCCAGTGCTGGAATGCAAGGATGTTGTTGTAGGGTGCGTAGGTGAAGATGACCGGTCCCTTTGTGAGCTTGGATAGGTTGGCGAACGCCTGGATGAACCCTTCGCTCGGGTAGTGGATGAGGACGTCGAAGCAGACGACGGCGTCGTAGCTGCCGCTGACCGACTCGATGCTCTCCACCTGGAACTCCATATTGCCGGCTACGCCTGCCGCCGTGGCATCGGCTTTGGTCTTTTCAACCATCTGGGAGGCGATGTCGGCCGATGTGACCCGGTAGCCCGCCTGTGCCAGCCGTATGCTGAAGAGTCCTGTTCCGCACCCGGCATCGAGAATGTGCGCCCCTTTCGGGAGACCCAGCTGCTCTATCCACCCGAACGCCCTGTCCATCATCACTGCGTGCCCCTGGCGGACGGTGTTGCGGACGGTTGAGAGTTTGTCGCTGCCGTAGATTGATGCCCAGCGCTGGTAGCCCTGGCCGTTGAAGTAGGAGCGAAGCATGTTCTTGTGTTCTTCAGCATTGAAAGAGGTGCTGCTCATGATATGGGTGTTACGGGTTGAATGGTTGCAATGTTTCTGTTCGTTCGTTACGCCTTCTCTTCCTCGACGCCTTCAATGCGCGATTCCAGATCGGCATACAGGTTTCTGAGGGTTTCCAGTGTTCCTTCATCGGCCTGCCAGAACCCCCGTGAATTGGCTTCCAGGAGCCGGCCTGCCATTGCCATGGTTGCATGCGGGTTGAGATCTTTCAGCCGTGCAGCCATTTCGGGATCCTGCAGGTAGGTCTCGCTGACCCTGCTGTAGGTCCAGTTCTCCACTGCCGAGGCCGTCGCGCTCCAGCCGTAGGTGTTGGAAAGGTGGGCTTCTATTTCCCGGACCCCTTCATACCCCTGGCTGAGCATGGCCTCATACCACTTCGGGTTGAGCAGCTTGGTACGCGCTTCCAGCGACACCATTTTCTCCAGGGAGGTTATCCGCTGCCGGCCACCCGTTCCGCTGCTGTCGCCGACCATGATGGCGGGTCTGGCACTTGTGAGGCGCTCGACCGTTTTCGACACACCGCCAAGATACTCATAATAATGGTCAATATCCGAAATGCCGATTTCGGCGCTGTCGATATTCTGGTAGGCAAGGTTCACATGCTTCAGGGCTGAACGCAGCGCGTCCGGGCTTTCAGTCCACTCGCCCCGGGGAGTCAGCGCGAACCCTTTTCTCGATGTGAACGCCTCGGCCAGTTCATCGTCCCCTTCCCATGAACTGCTTTCAACAAGGTGGTTTACATTGGCGCCGTAGCTGCCCGGTGCGTTCGAGTAGAGGCGGTTCGAGGCCTCTTCGAAACTGCATCCCCGCTCCTCGATCTCCTGCAGCACGTGTTTGCGGATGAAGTTCATCTCCAAAGGTTCGTCCGCCGCGGCGGCGAGGCGTGCCGCGCGGTCGAGCAGGCGGACCTGCACCGAGAGGAGGTCCCTGAAGATGCCGCTGACGGTCATTACCGTGTCGATGCGCGGCCTGCCCAGTTCCTCGAGCCCGATGAGCTCCACGTCGCTGATTTTGCCGAGTTCATCGGTTTTTGTTCGTGCCCCTAAGAGCGTGAGCGCCTGTGCAACGCCCTCGCCTCCGCTCTTGAGGTTGTCGGTGCCCCAGAGCACGAGCGCTATGGACTGCGGGTATGCCCCGTGTTCCAGGCGGTACTGCCGAAGCAGTTCTTCGGCCGACTGGCGGCCTGCCCTGGCGGCCTGCATGGATGGCATGGCGTAGGGGTCGAGGCTGTGGATGTTGCGGCCGGTGGGCACCACCCCCGGGTCGCGGACGAGGTCGTTTCCCGGAGAGGGAAGGACGTAGCGCCCGTCGAGAGCCCGGAGCAGGGACTCCAGCTCGGTGTTGATTGCAAGGTTCAGGATGATATCCTGCAGGAAACTCCAGAGGCCCTGCAGCTCGCCGGATTTGAGGCCGGCTTTTTCAAGCAGGTAGGCATCGGCTTCAGCAGCACGTACCGCCATGCTGCCCTCCAGAAGGTCCCGGACCGGGATGTTGCGTTCCCGGCCGGTCTCTCGGGTAATCCGGCCGGTGAAGCGCCGCACGGCCTCGCGGCTGATGGCGTGGAGTTCCTGCCACTCCTGCTGTGCCTTGCTTTCGGTATTTTTTTGTTCCTCGAGTGCTTGGTAGTCCAGATGGAGCTTTCCTGCGATGATTTCGGGAAGCGACTTGCCCTCCAGCGACGCCTGCGGGTGCGAGGCGATGAGGGCCAGCTGGTCGGCAAGGCTGTCGGGAGATGGAGCCTCGCCCATGACATGCAGGCCGAGCGGGATCATGCGCTCTTCAATCAGATAGAGTTCGCTTGCAAGGCGTGTAATGTATGCTTCGTCCTCCACCCCCTCGTCTCCTGCTTCAATGTCGGCCAGTCGGGCGAGTTCGCGGATTTCCATTGCAAGCTCGCCTGATGGGGCGGCGCGCCATGCGGCAACGAGGTCCCCGAGCTTGCGGAGCTCCCGATAGAGACCGGCCTGTTCGAGTGGCGGAGCCAGATAGCTCACAAGGGTGGCCATGCCGCGGCGTCGGGCGATGGCGCCTTCGCTCGGGTTGTTGACCGAATAGCAGTAGAAGTTCGGCAGAGCGCCGATCAGCCGTTTCGGCCAGCAGGACGCACTGAGCCCTACCTGTTTGCCTGGCATGAACTCCAGTGCTCCGTGTGTACCGAAGTGGACCACCGCGTCGGCCTGGAACTGGTGTTCGAGCCAGGTGTAGAAGGCAGCGAATGCATGGTTCGGTGCGGCGTCTTTTGCCATGAGGAGGCGCATCGGGTCTCGTTCATAGCCGAAGCTCGGCTGCTGGCCGATGAAGATGTTTCCGAGCTGGCAGCCGAGGATATGGAACTGCCTGCGGTCGTTGAGGATCTCGCCCGGCGCATCGCCCCAGAACGCTTCGATCTCTTCATATGCAGGAAACAGGCGCCGGTAGTCCTCTACCGGGAGGTGGGCACCGACATTGCCGTCTGTGCCGTAGATGAGACGGTTGCCTTCCAGCAGGCGGTCCCTGAGTGCCTCAACGGATGGTGGGACGTCAACGCTGTACCCTTCTGCCTGCATTTTCAGCAGCAGGCGATGAAGGCTCTCAAAGACATTGAGAAAGGCTGCCGTGCCTGCGTTGCCGAGGTTCGGCGGGAAGTTGAAGAGAACGATTGCAACCTTTTTTTCTGCGTTCGTTGCCGCCTTGAGCCGGAGGAAGCGCTCTATACGCCCGGTGATGAGCCGGATTTCGGGCTTGAGGGGCAGGCTGCGGTCGCTCGAGGCCCCGGTGCCGGCATAGACCTGCGGCTCGATGGTCCCGTCAAGTTCGGTAACGGAAACGCTGAGTGCTGTCTGGAGGGGTGTGAGCCCGAGACTGCCTTCCTTCCACTGCTCCACGGGCTGGAAGGAGAGCGGTATGAGGTTCAGGCAGGGCACGTCAAGCTGGCGGAGCATGTCGACGGCATCCTGGGCGCGGTTCTCGGCCGGACCCCCGACAAGTGAAAACCCTGTTGCGTTTATAAGGAGTGCCGGACGGATGGCGCCCGGAATCTCGGGATGGAAGAACCGGCTGAGGGCGGGGCGGAAGTCGAGCCCGCCGGTGTATGCGAGGCATGTTTTGATGCCCTTTTCTTCAAAGGAGCGGAGCAGGTACTCGATATGGTCCATGTTCCGGCTGAGCACGGTCGAGCGCATCGTGAGGATGGCCACCGGCCCTTTCACGAGTTCCGGGCGGTGCTTCTTCTGCCACTCGAGGAACTCGTGCGCACTCTGGAACTCTTCTTTCGAGTCGGGATGGAAGAGCGCCGTATCGGGGTAGAAGAGCGGATCTGCCTGCGGCAGCTTCCCTTTCCATCCTTCGGCGTAGCGGTCTATGAGGAGCGAAAGGAACCCTTCCATGTTCTCTCTCGATCCGTTCAGCCAGAACTGGTGCGCGGAAATGAAGGTGTGGATGTCGCGCGCTTTTCCGGGCAGATGCTTCAGGAGCCGGCTGGCGTTGCGCACAAGCGCAAGCTGGCGCTGGCTTTCGCCGCCGCTGTGTTTCGGCTTGAGCTTGTCTGTCCACTGCTTGAAAAATCCCGGAGGTCCCTGCTGTTCCTTTTTCGGTTTCCGGAGGGAAAAGCGGCCGAGACGCGTTTGGTTCACGAGCGCGGGGTTGCTCGTAATCATGCAGACCGGGCAGGAGAGCGGTTCGAGCAGCATTTCAAGCGGACGCACAATCTCTTCGCTGAAGAGCATGGAGCCGAACACGAAGTCAGCCCGGGGGAGTGCACCGCGGAGCTCTTCCCAGAGCTGGGGGCTGTTGTGGAGGCCGAGGCTGAACACCGATACCTCAAGGTCGGTCTTGAAGCGGCGGTTCAACTCGCCGGCCGCTGCCCTCAGCGTACCGGTGTTGGTGGCTTCCATAGTCAGAAATACGAAATGCATAGATACTGCCGGTAAATAAACATGATGGCCGCATGCGGGCCGCATTCATTTATGGTCTCGGAATGGTGTGCCTGTCTCCATTGCAGCGGGTGATGATGCCCTGTGGAGTGAGGCGCGGGAGGGTATCAGATCAAAAGGACAGGGTTTTCCTGCAGGAGGTTCGCCGGGAGAGCTATTGCTCTTCGAAACGCGGGGATACGGGTAAGGGCTGGTTGGGCCTGAGGGATAATGGTGGTCCCGGTCGTTACAGCTGAGGTTCGGGTGCCGGGTTCTGTTTGTTCAGCATGTGTCGGGATCTCGCTGGAAGACAGCGCTTCCTGAAGAGAGAGCTCCAGGCATTCCGGCTGCAGTATTGCCGCACGGGAGAGCAGGGTTGCTTCAAACGCAGCGGCGGTGGCGGCATGCTGCTGGCGGACCTTTTCTTTCGAGCGGGATCCGAAGGTGCTGGTTTTGAAGAGAAGGCCGAATCCGAGCACAGAGATCCCGAAGAAGAGGAGGATCTCGAAAAAGCGCCATGCGCTCCTGAAAATGTTCGGTCTGCGTGTCGGCATCGATGGATGGTATTAAGAGCCAATATACCATGCCTGCCGCTAAAAACGAAACCGGGCCCCTTTCTGGGGCCCGGCAGTTCGCTTATACCTCGATGCCTTCCAGGCGGTCTTCAAGGTCGGAGTATATCTCCTGGAGCTTGTCGATCATGTCCGGATCAGCGTTCCACATGCCGCGTCCGCTTGCTTCGAGCATGCGGCCGACGATGTTCTTGAAGGCCTTGGGGTTCGCCTTCATGAGCCGGTCGCGCATGTTCGGGTCGAAGGCGTAGGTCTCTGCGGCTTCTTTGTAGACCCAGTCGTCGACACCCTTGGTGACGGCGTCCCAGCCGAGCATGTAGGTGAAGCGGTTGCTGATTTCGGCGGCTCCGCTGTGGCCCTGCTCGAGCATCGTCTCGAACCATTTCGGGTTGAGGAGCTTCGTGCGGAACTCCACCTTCAGCGCCTTGTCTGCGTCGTCGATCTTAACGTCCGCCGTAAAGGTCTCCACATAGTTGAGCTTCACGTTGTCGCCCTTCGGGTTGCGGCGGCGTGCGGAGAGCTGCAGCGCTCCGGAGGAGGAGAAGTAGCGGTCTATGTCGGAAATGCCGAACTCCGCGGAGTCGACCTGCTGCACCACCCGGTCGACGGTGCCGAGCAGTCCTTTCAGGATGTCGGTCTGCTGGTCGCCATAGCGGTTTCCGCCGTATGCGAATCCGGTGCGTTTGACGAACATGTCGTCGAGGTCCTGCTCCGTTTCCCATGCCGAGTCTTCCACCAGCTCTTCGACCTGTGAACCATATGAGCCGGGAGCCTGGGTGAAGAGGCGTGAAGTTGCGGCTTCGAAGTCGGCGCCGTTCTGCATGGCGATGTCGACATGTTTCTTGATGTGGTTCATCTCATGGGTCTCATCAGCCTTGGCGGCATCCTTCACCAGCTTGTCGAGATGGTCGACGAGCACGCCGAAGGTGTCGCGGAAGATGGAGCTGATCTGGATGAGCACGTCGATGCGCGGCCTCTTGAGCTTTTCGAGCGGAATGAGCGCGTAGTGGCTGATCTTGCCCTGTGCATCGTATGCCGGTTCGGCTCCCATCAGGTGGATGATCACCGCGACGGCTTCACCCTTGCTCTTGATGGTGTCGAGGCCCCAGAGAACCTGGGCGATGCTTTCGGGGTACTCGCCGTTGTTCTCTTCCACATGGCGCTGCAGGATGCTGTCGGCAATCTGCTTGCCACGTTTGAAAGCCAGTTCGGAAGGAATGCGCCACGGGTCGATGGCGTGGATGTTGCGTCCGGTAGGCAGAATGCCTGCGCCGTCGCGTACAAGGTCGCCGCCGGGGCCCGAGGGGAGGTACCCGCCGGAGAGCGCATGCACGAAGCTACGCATCTCTCCGCTGTTGTCCTCAAGGGCGGTTTTCATCGCAAGACCCTCTTTCAGCGATTCGTTGATGGCTTCAGCCATCTCTTTTGAAACCTGCGCTCCTCCGGTCAGGGTGCTGAACACCGATGCCGGATTGCCGCGTTCGAAAATGGTTCCGGAAATGAAGTCGCGGGTATGTCCGTCCACCCGTTCGCGTACCTGCATGGCGGCTGACTCGCCTTTCCTTGCCCGGGTGGCGAGGGTTGCGTAGTCGCCGTAGGTTCCGTTTTCGCCGATGGCCTGCAGGATGATGGAGGGCAGTGACTTCTCGTTGCCGCGCACCTTCAGGTACTCGGTGATGGTGGTCACCTGGGTCTCAAGCTGGGGGGTTGCGCCGAACACGTGCAGCGAATTGGAGATCAGTCGACCCTCAAGCTCCATCATGTAGGTGTAGAGGCGGCTGATGTACTCCTGGAACGCTTCCCCCTCAACCCTCGGGCAGTCGTCGGTCAGGTTGAGCTGGCGGGCCTTGTCGATGATGGCCTCTTCGGTCTCCACGTCGACGATTTTCTCGAGGCCGCGCTCCCTGTAGTCGTTCAGCATCTCCTTGAACGCGGGCAGCTCCTTGTAGAGGCCGGCGCGGGCAAGCGGGGGGATGTTGTGCGAAATCATGGTCGCATACCCGCGGCGCTTGGCGATGTTGGCTTCGCTGGGGTTGTTTATCGGGTAGATGTAGAAATGCGGAACCTCGCCGAGCAGCGCATCGGGCCAGCAGTCACCGGTGACGCCGAGCTGCAGGCCGGGCATCCATTCAACGGTGCCGTGCATGCCGACATGAATCATTGCGTTGGCCCCGAACTCACGGCTGATCCAGCGGTAGAATGCGATGTACTGGTGGTGCGGGGTGTTCTCCTTGTCGAAGAGCAGGCGCATCGGGTCGCCCTGTATGCCGAGGCGCGGCTGCACACCGATGAACACGTTGCCGAACTGGATGCCGCCGATGAACAGCCGGTCCGGTCCGACGGGGACGATGTCACCCGGGAACCCGTTCCAGCGGCCTTCGATACGCTCGCGCTCGCGGTCGGTGGTGATGCGGTTGAAGATTTCGCGGTCGATCGAGAAGCAGTCCTGCTCGTGGGCCTGGATTTCGTAGTCGGTGGCGCGATCAAGCATGGCGAGCATGGCTTCCGGTGATTCCGGGAGTTCGCCGACATTGTATCCCTCGTCTTTCAGTTTCAGGAGCATGGCGTAGACGCTCTTCGGTACGTCGAGCAGTGCCGCGCTTGCTTTCTTGCCCATGCCGGGCGGGTAGTCGTAGACCACGAACGCGACTTTCTTCTCGCTGTTCGGCATGTGACGGAGGTCAGAGAACTTCTTTGCAATGAGGGAGAGGCGGTCGAGGCGGTCCTGCACCGTGTGCAGGCGGCCGTCCTTGATGGCGCCGAGCACGACGGGACAGACCGCGCCGTCCATTTCGGGAAGCGAGTAGGTCATGGCCGACTGCAGCGGTACCACGCCCTCTTTCTTCCATGAATTCACATCCTGGATGAAGAGCGGCTGGGCCACAACGTAGGGTGCGTCGATTTTCTGGAGGATCTCGTCACGCGCAGCGGCTGAGGCTCCCGGGGTGGTCGCACCGGCAGGGCCGCCGACGAACCCGAATCCCATCATATTGACGAGCATGTCGACATTGCCATGCGTAAACCACTCTCTTGCAGCCACATGTCCTTCCACACCCATCACGAACACCGGCAGGGGATTGAGGCCCCGTGACTCGATGGCGCGGATGGTGTTGTCGATATATTCCTTCTCCTGCAACAGGTGCTTGCGGAAGAAGAGCATGGCGATGTTGCGCCTTTTGGCTGATGCCTTGTCGTGTTTGTGCAGCCACTTCTCATAGTGGTGCAGATCTTTCATGTATTCCGGGGCGTCGGGATGGTAGAAGCCCATGGTGGGGACCTCCTGCACCTTCTCGGCCTTCACGCCCACTTCGAAGTATTCTGCCATGATGTAGTTGAACATCCCGGCGAGGTTCTCCGCAGTCGGATGCATCCAGTAGGTATAGACCTGCATCCAGTTCTTGAAATCCTTTGCTTTCTTCGGAATCAAGGGCAGCATGGTCCGCATGATCTTCAGCAGCTTCATGTAGCCATAGAGCGCGTCTTCGTCGCGGCCCTTAACCAGCATCTTGGCAACCTTCTTCACGATGTCCGGCATGCCTCCGCCGTCTCCTGATACCACGTACGTACCCACCTTCGTCATCTGCATCACTTCAGGCATCGACTCATAGGCAAACACGGTCTTGACCTTCGAGGCTTTCAGCTGCTCTTCGAGCCAGTCGGCCTGTCCCTTGAACTGGATGAGGGTGGTGAAAACGCAGTCCGCATTGCGGATTGCTTCGGCGGCTTCGGGGTTCTGGTGTTCGAGATCCTGATCGGTCCATTGGGTCAGTTCAGCATGGGCGGAAATCATATCACTGACCTCGCGCCAGACCCTCTGGTTGCATTGCTCCATCCCGACGACTGCTGCGATTCTGATTTTATCGTGCATAAAAGTAACTGAAGATGTGCTGTGAATGTGGTTGTACAGGACTCGGAAATGTAACAAAATCCTGCGACGATTGCTAACAGTTAAAAAGCCAGCCCCTCCGTAGCGGAAGGGCTGGCTTGATGAAGATAGAAGAACACGGGAATCCCGGAGGATCGTTCCCGATAGAGATCAGTAGCTGAAGTCTACTCCCAGCACATAGCTGCGGCCGGGTGCGCGGAAATACATTACCTCCTCATACTGTGTGTTGTTGATGTTGTTGCACACGAGCGAGGTAGAGAAGTTGTCGTTCACCTTGTACTTCGCACCGACGCCGAGCACCACGAAGTCGCCGGGGTAGTTTGTGCCGGCAACGTTGTTGTACATGTTGATGTTTTTGTACTTGCTGACGTAGCGTCCATTGACGTTCAGAGCCAGATCCTTCGTGGCTTTCCATGTCGTGCTGGCTGACGCCGTGTGCTCTGGTCTGTAAGCGAGCCAATCAGGGTCAGGGTTGTTCGTGACGCTGCTGGATGCGGTTGCCGGATCGTACGACTCGTTCTTTGCATTCATGTATGTGTATGCAAGGTTGACATTCACTTCATCTACCGGCTTGATGTTCAGGTTCGTTTCGATACCCCAGATGCGCGCTTTGCTGATGTTCTGGTATTGATATGTAGACGGAGCTGTAATAACCGTGGATTCGATCAGGTCGTTGTAGTTGTTGATGAATCCGGCGATGTCAAGCGCAACCCGTTCGCCGAACTGTTTGAAAACGCCAGCTTCCCATGCTGTCATGGTCTCCTTGTCGAGGGCGGGGTTCGGCGTCAATGTCGCAAATCCACCGTCACGAACGAACCGCTCATAGAGCGAGGGTGCCCTGAAGCTCCTGCCCCATGAGGCGCGGAAGCTCATGTCGTCCATCGCCTTGTAGTTCAATGCCACGCGAGGGCTTACAGCGTCAACCGATTTGTTCTGGATGGGGGTGGTTCCAGCCATGTCATCGCTGATGCCGTTCCAGTCGTAGCGGACTGATGCGAGGGACGTCAGGCGGTCGGTGATTTTCCACTCATCCTGTAGGAAACTTGCGAAATTGCTTTCCTGGATGTCGTTCAGAACACCTGCGACCGGAGTGGTGGCCGTGACCTGCGTCGACATCACATTGGTGAAGTTGCCGTCCACACCGAAGAGGAGGCGGTGGGCGTCACTGACTTTCCAGTCGAGTTTCGTGCCTGCACCGACCCGGTCGGAGTAGGTCTCATTGAAAGATCCGGGCTGCTGGTAGGTTGCGGGAATTGGACCAGCCGCCGCTGTTACAAGTTCGGCAGTGGCCGTCGGATTATACTCATAACGGGTTCCATTGTGCGTGTAATACAGGCGTGTGTCCAGAGAGACGTCGTCACTGAACATCTTGACATAGTTCAAACCGACAAGAGCGTTTTTTCTCAATGTAGTGTCGTCGCCATAAGCCGTTGGATTGTTAATGTCATAAGCTAGTTCGGGGGATGTGCTTGTTACTGTTCCGCCAGCACCGGCAACATAGGGCCACGTTCTTCCATATCCGCCCACCGTTGCATTGTAGAACGCACTGAGCTGTAGGTACTGCGTGGCGTCGATATCGTACCTTGCCTTGATCTTCAGGTCGTTCAGGTAGCTGTCGGTGTTTTCCCTGTAGCCGTTGTCGTCGCTATGGCTGTAGAGCACGCTGTAGCGCCATTTGTCGTCCTTGTTGCCGTAACCGACATAGCTGTTCCAGAAGACCGGGGTATAGCTCTCACGATAGGCACTCTGGTCATCGGACGGAGGTGCATCATAGAATCCGATGCTTGAGCCGGCCAGGATTTCCTCTTTTTCAGGGAGATGACCGTATACATTGACCACGCCGCCCATTGCGCCCGAGCCGTAGAGCGTTGCCGCTGCTCCTTTGAGTAGCTCGACCTTGTCGGCAGCATTCATATTGACTGACTGCCATACAATTTCGCCGGATTCAGGTGCGTTGATCGGGAACCCATCATACAAGGCCTGCACCCTTGTGCCGATGCCACCACCTTGGTAAACGTTGGATCCACGGATCTGAAGCGATGATGAAGTTGTGCCACCTGCGCGGGATACCACGACACCAGGTACTCCCTCTACTACCGCGTCAAGCGTCGGGTTCGGCTCTTCCTTGATCTGCTCGCTGGTGACAACGTTGGCCGTCACCGGAACACTGAGCCGATCCTGCCCGTACATGGCTGCGCCGACCACGACCTCAGAGGCCATGATGGTTGTATGGCCGAGAGAAATGTTGGCTGTTGCTGTTGCATCTGCGGCGACCGTCACGACCTGCGATGCAGGAGCGTAGCCTACGATGGAGACGGAGAGTTTCTGGGTTGCTACGGGGACGTTCCGGAGGGTGAAGTTCCCATCCATGTCGGTCGCGGTGCTGATGGTGGTGCCGCCGATGGTGACGGTTGCGCCGTAGACGCCCTCTCCGTCAGCCCTGTCGGTGACTTGGCCCTTCACTGTTCCGGTATCCGCGCCGTAGGAGGTCAGCGGAACCATAAACGCCAGCATGCACCATGCTGTCGCTACGATACGGGCTAAGGAACGCACCCGTGTCTTGGTTGATTTCATGGCTGTGTGTGTTGTGTGTGTTAGGAAAACCCCTGAACATCATCACAAAAGCCTATCAATCGTCAGTCGTACCTGTTCGGCATCGCATCATATGGGTAATTGTGAAAGTTACGGAAACTTTATCATTAAATGCAAGTTACGGCGTAACGGCGGGTGGTTCGGGGGGTAAAAAAAGAACCCCCGATATTATCAGGGGCTCAAGCGGTATCATGTGGACTTCCGGCTGTTTAAAACTTTAAATCACGCCGAGCTCTTTGCCGATGGTGCAGAACTCGGTGATGACCTTGTCGAGGTGCTCCTTCTCATGGGTGGCCATGAAGCTTGTGCGGAGCGCTTCGTGACCGGGCATGACGCCGGGGCGGATGAATGCGTTCACATACACGCCTGCTTCAAAGAGCCTCTTCCAGAAGTAGAGGGTCTTCATCTGGTCGCTGATGAGTACGGTGACGATGGCGGTGCGCGAGGGCATGAGCTTGAAGCCCGCCTTCAGGAGTCCCTGACGGACATAGTCGGTGTTCGAGACGAGGCGCTCCATCAGTTCCGGCTGCTCGCGGATGATCTTGAGGGTGGTGAGTACTGCCGCAACGCTTGCCGGGGTCGGCGAGGCGCTGAAGATGAGGGAAGATGCGTTGTGCTTGATGTAGTCGATCACCTTGTCGTCGCCGACAACGTATCCGCCGAGCGAACCGAAGGTTTTCGAGAAGGTGCCCATGATGAGGTCGACGTCATCCACGAGATCGAACTCGGACGGGGTGCCCCTGCCGCCTTGGCCGATCACGCCGACAGCGTGGGCGTCGTCGATGACGATACGCGCGTTGTATTTCTTTGCGAGCTCAACGAGGCGCGGAAGGTCAACGATTTCACCAGAAACGGAGAACACACCGTCGGAGACGATCATGCGTCCTGCGTTGTCCGGGATCTTCTGGAGGACCCGTTCGAGGTCGTCCATGTTGTTATGGTTGTAACGGACGAGGTTGGCCCCTCCGCCCTGTGCCATGATGGAGGCCGCCACGAGGCTTGCATGGTTGTCGCGGTCGGAGACTATGTATTCACCTCGCTGCACGAGGGTTGGAATGATGCCCTGGCCGGTCTGGTAGCCGGTGCTGAAGAGCAGGCAGCGTTCCTTTTCGAAAAAGTCCGCCAGCTGTTCCTCAAGTTCGATGTGGAGGGTGACGGTGCCGGTCATGTAGCGCGATCCGCTGCAGCTGGTTCCGTATTTCTCGATGGCGGCAATGGAGGAAGCCTTGACTCTGGGGTCGGAGGTCAGGCCGAGGTAGTTGTTGGAGCCGGCCATCACCAGCTTGCGGCCGCCGAATGATACGACCGGGCCTTCGTTTTCGTCTATGGGGTGGAAGAACGGATAAACGCCCTGGGCCTTCACTTCATCGGCAAGGGTGAAGTCAAAGCATTTCTTGAAAAGATCTTTGGGTTTCTCCACAGTGATGTAAATTTGCTTCAGCTGTTACGGGCAAAGCTGGAATTTCTCGTTTTTGCGGCCGTCGCTTTTTGTGTTTCTTTCGGTGACCGGGTTTCAGTATGGGGGTAAGATGCCCAGAAACCGAAATGTATTAAAATTTTTATTTTTTCTGATACCGTGGAGCCCTGTTTTTTTACGGACCACGAACCCTCCACAAGCTTATGGCTGAAACAATACTGGTAACGGGCTCTACAGGATTCATCGGGCGAAGGATGCTCGTTCATCCCTCCCTTTGCGGCGAAAGGGTGCGGGTGCTGCTCCGTGCTGAAAGTCCCGTGCGCGATATGCCGGATGGTGTCGAAGCCATCCGGGCAGACTTTCTGGACCCTCAGGCGCTTCATCGCGCCCTCAGCGGTGTGGACCGGATCATTCATCTCGCCGGGGTGACCAAGGCTCCGGATGAGCCAGCTTTTGACGAGGGCAACGTGCTTCCCGTCAGGAACCTCCTGCTTGCTGTACGACAGCACAACCCCGGGCTTCGGCGTTTCGTTCTGGTTTCGTCGCTTGCCGCCGCCGGGCCTGCAAGAGAAGGTATTGATGGTGTCCGGGAAGAGGACGCTCCGCACCCCGTCAGCGCATACGGACGCAGCAAACTCCGTGGCGAAGAGGCGGCGCTGGAGTTCGCGGGCGACGTCCCTCTGACCATCCTCCGGCCTCCGGCCGTCTACGGCCCCGGTGACCGTGACGTGCTGCAGGTGTTCCAGATGCTCCGGAACGGGGTGCTGGTTACCGCCGGCAATGCACGCCGGCAGCGCTTCAGCATGATCCATGTGGATGACCTGGTCCGCGGCATCATGATGGCAGCCCGCGCTGAGTCCCCGAGCGGCCGTATTTACAATATAACCTCTTCCGTGCCCTGGTCCTGGGACGGGGTCGTGGCCGCCGCCCGCCCCGCGCTGGGACTCCGGAATGTGCTGCGCATTTCGCTGCCGGCACCGGCCGTCATGCTGCTTGGCACCCTTGCCGGCAAAGCGGCCTCGGTTATCGGCAGGACTTCCATCCTCAATCGCGACAAGGCGGTCGAACTCCTGCAGGACTACTGGGTATCCTCACCCCGCCGGGCGGCGGAGGAGCTTGGCTTTACGTCTGAAATCACTCCCGAGGAAGGGGTTGCCGGTACCATCGCATGGGCCCGGCGGGATGGCCTCTTGTGACGTCTTTCGGGTACTTATACTTCGTTTTTGGCGTATATCCATTTTTTCCCTATATTTTCACATTATAGGAAGCCGCACCACTATGTACCTTCAAACGCGTATTGTGCTTCAGACTGACCCTGCCGACTGACGAAGTTTCCGGGGGTTGTCAATCTGTTGTAGCATGCGTATAGGAGTTCCGGCGCTCTCCAGTACCCACCTTCCACTACCACGGGCTGCAATGTCCGGTTAAGATCGCCTGACCATACATCCTTGCCACGCAGCCTTTTCAGGCCCGCGTGCCCTCCCTGCACCTCCCATGCATCGGGGAACCCTTGCCCGTTTCACCCATCAGGCGTTGCTACGCAATGAACTACTTCATCTACTTTCCGGTGCCTACCGGCTTAGGGGGGCGTTTGTCCAATTGAACCCCTTATGGGCATCGCCATTCTGTAACGGGAGTGTGTATGAAAAGGCGTATCCTGAGGCTGATTCTTTTCCTTGCCATGAGCATTTTTGATGATGTGTATGCCAAGGAGTTCGTTGTGAGCGAATCTTCCGACAACGTGCCGGGATCGCTCCGTGCTGCAATCGATGGCATCAATGCTTCCTCCGACGTGGACAATGTGATTACATTTGCCACCCCCACGGTGACGGTAAGCAGCGCGTTGCCGACGCTGGTGAACCCGGTGATGTTTGTTGTCCCTGCCAGCGGGGTCAGTGTTGTCGGTTCTGGGCTTATAAACGGAACGGCACTTTTCGCCGCCTCAGAAAGCTCCTTGGGCGGGTTGGTGAACGGTATGGTTGTGAGTGCTTCGGGAGGGTCAAAGATTGCGGCAATAAAGAACGCAACGGGTGCCGTGCATATTTCTGGAGATATGGCGGCAGCCCTCACGACAACCACCACCAGTTCATGGTACTCATACGGGATTCATGCCGGTGACGGGTCGATTACCGTTGACGGAAATCTTTCCGGATCTATTACTGCAACTGCCAAAACCAATTATGCGTATGGGCTCCGCGCCGTCGGTGCTGCAACTATCGGGGGCGACTTGAGCGGAACCATTGCTGTTACTGCAGGCACCGGATACAGAGCGTACGGGATCTCCTCCGATAATGCGACAACAATCGGCGGCAGTCTGTCGGGCGCCATTACTGCTGTGGCCGGCAGCTACAGCGCATACGGGATTAAGGCGTCCGCGCTGTATGTCGGTACCGATATAAGCGGTGCAGTCACTTCAACTGCTGGGACCTATGATGCCTGCGGTTTAACCCTTGGTGGAAGCCTGACTGTCGGCGGCGATATTTCCGGCACCATTTCGGCGAGTGCTCTGGATGGAGATAAGGCTTACGCCATAAAGACTAAATCAGCCATTTCCATTGGCGGAGAAGTGTCGGGCACGCTTACGGCGACCGCTTCAGGAAGTGATGCCGCCGGGCTTTACTGTTTTGACAGTTCCATCCATGGCGCCACCTCCTCCGACCCCGCACGCATCTCAGGCTCAATCAACGCTGTATCGTCGGGAGCTTCTGCCGCCGTCATGGCCTGGACGGAGATGAACCTCTACGTGACAGGTACGCTCTATGCCGAGGGGGCGTCGGCATACGCCATCCGTTCGGGCATGTTCAACGGTACGGGTGGTTTTACCGACAACACCACAGAACGGGTCGACACGGTTGTGCTCGCAAGCGGTGCGGTGCTGACCGGCGGCGTCTATCTTGGTGACGGCGACGACACGCTGATGCTCAGCGGCACTGCCGATATCCAAAGTGTGCCGTCGCTTGACGGTGGGACGGGGGATGACCGGCTGGTGTTCAGCGGATGGAGCGGGTCGTTCTCAGACGCCATGCAGGGATGGGAGCACCTTGATGTAGGATCGGGCTCATCGCTCGGCATGGATGCGTTAGGGTCGTTTTCCGGTGAAGTTTCGGTGCTTGAGGGCGCTGTCCTTCGCCCGGGCGCTGCAGGGGGCCGTGACCGTATTGCGGGGAGCCTTCTGAACCTTGGGCTTATTGAGCTCCGCGACGGTAATGCCCATGGAGTCCTCACGGTGGATGGCAGCTATACAGGAGGGGGTGTGGTCGGCATGGACGTGGGTGCCGGCAGTGCGGACCTGCTCTCGGTGTCTGGTGCCGTTTCCGGTACCACCACGCTGCTGCTTTCCATCGCCCCTTCGGTGACGGAGCTTGCCGCTGCCGAGCCCTCACTGCTCATTCATACCGACACTGCCGCTGCTGCCGATGCATTTGTGGTGCAGGATGCTACCGATTACGGCCCCTATGTTGCCGGGGTGATGGTGGTGGCGGAAGCTACGGGATCGGCCGACTGGTACTACGGGGTGAGCGGGCTTCATGATGATGCGCTGACGGCGCAGGCGCTCATGCCGGTTATTGCGGGTCCGCTTGAGGATTTTGTGCCGCGCTTTTCGGACCGGAAGGCCTACGGAGGCTCATCGGGCGTTATGCCGGGGTTCGGCGGGGGGTGGACCCGGGCAGGTGAGTCGTGGAGCCGGACAGTGCTTTCCGGCGATGCCGGAACGCTCACTGACGGCACCAGCCGGTTCGTGCAGCTCGGCTGGGACCTCTGGTACGCCCTCGGCGCGAAGTCTTACCGGGGAGCGGGGGTGTTCGGGGGCACCGGCACGCAGTCTGCCAGCGTGGTTTCGACCGGGGGCCGCCCTGCCGGCGGTGTTGAGGGGACCAATTACTCCGGCGGGATCTATGCGTTTCTGGTACGGCCGCGCTCGTACCGCCTGGAAGTGGCTGCGGTGTTCGGGTACCATGAACTTTCACTGAACTATGAGATGAGCTCTCCCGAACATCTCGCCACCGGGAGCCGTATGGTGTCGGCGGAGGGGGAGCTGCAGCTGGGGCTCGGGGAAGGTCTCGCGCTCTCACCCCGGCTGCAGGCGGTCTGGCGCCATGTGGACGGGTTCGGTCTTGCGCCGCTCTCGACAGGGCCGCTTATGGTCGAGGATGAGGATGGGCTTATCGGTCTGGCGGGTCTTGGACTCACCCTCAATACGGACTGCCCGGGCTGGTACCTTGTAGCTGAAGCAACGGTGCGGGTCGATGGCTCCCCGACGAATGCCGTCCGGTACCCGTTACCCGCAGTCACGCTCTCGACTGAAGCGGAAGCGGTGCTCTGGGGCGGCAGTCTCACCGTCGGGAACCGTGCCGGCGGCATGCTGGACCCGGTATACTGGCTGAAGGCGGGTGCGCTCGGTTCGGCGGGCTCCATGGAGAGCTACCGGCTCTCTCTTGAAGCGGGGGTGAAGGTGCCGTTCTGAACCCCCGGGGTATCTGTCAGGGAGTTTTCAGCCGAGGAGCTGCTGCATCAGGCGGAGCAGGAGGTACTTTTCGTCAGGGTAAGGGGAAAGACCCTTGAGGGCGGCATCGGTGTCTTTCAGGGCCGTGATCGCCCGTTCTGCCTGGATGGAGGAAAAGGCTCCGGCGTATGAGAGGTAGCTTCTGACGAAATACTCCTGCCTGCCGTACATGCCCAGCACTTTTGCAATCTCGCCCTGCGGCATGGCTCGCACTTCAGGCTGGGCTATTTTCCACAGCCGCATGAAGAAGGTGGTAAGGTAGCGGACGATGTTGCCGAGCCCTTCCTTCTGTCCTTCGCGCTCCATGATCATCAGCGATATGCCGCTCGAGAGGCGGAGGTTCCTTCCTGCTACCGCTTTTTCCAGTTCAAAGACATTATAGGTTTTCGAGATGCCGACGCACTCGTAGACGTCTGCGGCCGTGATGCGTCGCTCGCCCTGGCGTGAGGATGCGTAGGTGGTCAGCTTTTCGATTTCCTGGCAGATCTCCCTCGAAGATGGCTGTATGTAAGCAGTGAATGCCTTCAGCGCTTCCGGGTCGAACTCCCATCCCGCCTCATGGGCGCGTGCGGCCGCGAACAGGTCGGGGGTTTTCAGGAGGGGGAAGTCGTGCCGGAACGATTTCAGGAGGCTGTAGGGCGGTTTGTCCACATCCTTTTTGTCCAGCTGTTCGGCGTCGAAGACGAGGATGGTGAACTCCGCCGGGTTTTTCATGTAGCCGGCAAACTTCATCTCATGCTGTTTCTGCTGGTCCTTGCCTACCGGCTTCTTGATCTTGTCGAACTGGCGGACGACGATGAGCTGGCGCGGGGTGAACATCGGGTACTCGGAGGCACGGGCGACGAGTTCGCCGGGAGTTATGTCGGGTCCGTAGAGGATGTGTGTGTTGGCCGCCGCCTCCGCTTCGTCAGGAAACGCCGTGCTCCGGATGAGCGCCGTGAACTCCTCCTTCAGGAAGCTTTCGGGTCCGTGAAAAAAATAGACCGGCGAAAGGCTGCCGGCAAGGATGTTCTTCTTCAGTGTTTCCATCTGCTGCGTGATGCCTCCGCCGGAGGCCGCTGTCGGCTGCCGGCGGGGCGGTCGGGGGTTGGTTTCGGGTTCAGAACGGCAGGTCGTCCTTGTCGTTTTCGATCATCGGAGCCGATGGTGCCGTCTGGGGAGGAGGAGCGTCCTGCGGGCCCTGCTGCCGTGCAGGCTGCTGGGGCGGGCTGTAGCTCTGCTGTCCGCCATCGCCGTATCCGCTGCCGCCCTCACGCATGCCGCCGAGCATCTGCATGTCGGTGACGACGATGTCGGTCGCGTATTTTTTCTCGCCGGTTTTCTGGTCGTCCCAGCTTCTCGTCTGGATGCGTCCCTCAACATAGACCTGACGGCCTTTCTTGAGGTACTGGCCGCAGATTTCGGCAAGCCGCCCCCATGCCACGATGCGGTGCCATTCGGTCCGTTCCTGCATGGCGCCGCTGCTGTCCTTGAAGCTTTCAGAGGTTGCCAGGGTGAAGTTGGCCACGGTCTGGCCCGAGGGAATGGTGCGGAGCTCGGGGTCGTTGCCGAGGTTGCCGATGAGCATTACTTTATTCAGTCCTCTTGCCATAATGATTGTTCCCCGTGTTTTGGGTTGGATTGAATGGTTTGGTGTTCCCGGAGCCCCCGGGTGCTGTCTGGAGTCGGGGGGCTTTTTATTATATAGTGCAGTATACGAGTCTCATTCCGGATAACATAGCCATACGGCGCATTTACTGCAGAATGCAAAGTGCGGTTGCCCCTCAGACCATGCGCCCGCCGTCGATGACCGGACCCTCCCGGCAGAGAAGGATGGTTTTTGTCCCGCCGTCGGGTGCGCTGACCTCCACGCTGCAACCGTAGCAGATCCCGAACCCGCATCCCATGACCGACTCGAGCGAGACTTCAGAAGCAATGCCTGCTTCCCTGGAGAATCGGGCCACCGCCCGCAGCATCGGGGTGGGTCCGCATGCGAATATCCTCGGGGTGCCTTCCGCCGTGAGTGAGGGAACGAGGGACTCCAGAAGCGCAAGCACCGTGCCGTGGAACCCTTCCGATCCATCGTCGGTGGCGAACCGGCATCCGGTGAGGCCTTCCGGGAGGAGATCGTCTTTAGTGCGCCCTCCGATGAGGTTCACGACTTTTTTCCCCATGGCGGCAAGGCGTTTTTCCAGAAAGCGCATCGGGGCGGTGCCGATCCCGCCCGACACGAGGACGGCGGTATCGTAGCCTTCTGCTCCGGTGCTGAAGCTGTTGCCGAGCGGGCCGAGCACCGACAACTCTGTGCCGGCAGCACATCGGCAGAATATTTCAGTACCCTTGCCGATCTCCTTGACCATCAGCTTGACTTGGCCGTCTCCGGCGTCGTGGATCGAGAACGGGCGGCGGAGGAGCGGCTGGGTGGTATCGTTCACCCGGACGTTGACGAAGTTCCCGGGCTCCGCGGTGAGGGAGATTTGGGGGCAGTCGAGGGTGATGAGGGTGACGTCGCGGCTGATACGCCGCGATGCGGCAACGGTCGCCCTGATGTCGGTGATTGAGCTCTCTCGGGGCATGGCGGGGTTCGGTTTCAGTTGGCGGACGGCCTGTCGTCCGCAGTCGGTGCTTGTCATCTTAGAAGGGTAATTAATGCAGGGGCGTCAACATTTGCAAGCCCCGCCAGCGGGGAAGTATCTTCTCCATATCTTTTGCAGAGTCCTTTGAGAGTTATATCTTTCAATCTTTGATTTTCATCCATCAATACCAATGTCCGGTTCATGCGAATTCTAACATTTACGGGTAAGGGCGGTGTCGGAAAGACCAGCGTATCGGCGGCAACAGCAGTCAGGCTGGCAGAACTGGGATACCGTACCCTCGTGCTCTCAACGGATCCGGCACACAGTCTTTCAGATTCATTCAATCTGCCGCTCGGCGCAGAGCCGACCAAAATAAAAGAGAATCTGCATGCGATTGAGGTGAATCCGTATGTCGATCTTAAGCAGAACTGGCAGTCCGTCCAGAAGTACTATACAAGAATATTCATGGCCCAGGGCGTTTCGGGCGTCATGGCCGACGAGATGACCATCCTTCCCGGCATGGAAGAGATCTTCTCGCTCCTGCGCATCAAACGTTACAAGTCCTCCGGTCTATACGATGTCCTCGTGCTCGATACCGCCCCGACCGGCGAGACCCTCCGCCTGCTCTCCCTGCCCGATACCCTCTCCTGGGGCATGAAGGCCGTCAAGAACGTCAACAAGTACATTGTCCGCCCCCTGAGCAAGCCGCTCTCGAAGATGTCGGACCGCATTGCATACTACATACCGCCGGAAGATGCCATCGAGTCGGTCGACCAGGTGTTCGACGAACTTGAGGATATCCGCGAAATCCTGACCGACAATGTGAAGTCGACAGTACGCCTTGTCATGAATGCCGAGAAGATGTCGATCAAGGAGACCATGCGCGCCCTGACCTACCTGAACCTCTACGGGTTCAAGGTTGATATGGTGCTGGTCAACCGCCTGCTCGATACCAATGAGGACAGCGGATACCTTGAGAACTGGAAAGCCATCCAGCAGAAATACCTCGGCGAGATCGAAGAAGGATTCTCCCCCCTGCCGGTGACCAAGCTCCGTATGTACGAACAGGAGATCGTCGGCCTGAAAGCCCTCGAGCAGTTCGCACATGACATGTACGGCGACACCGATCCCAGCGACCTCATGTACGACGAACCGCCGATCAAGTTCGTGCGCAACGGCGACATTTACGAAGTGCAGCTGAAGCTCATGTTCGCCAATCCCGGCGACATCGACGTCTGGGTCACCGGCGACGAGCTCTACGTGCAGATCGGCAGCCAGCGCAAAATCATCACCCTGCCCATCAGCCTCACCGGCCTTGAGCCCGGTGACGCGGTGTTCCGGGACAAGTGGCTGCACATCCCGTTCGACCTCAACCATCAGGGCCGACACCAGACGGACAAGCAGTACAGCAACAAGGCCTGATGGCCTGAGCGGTTTGCTTTGAGGGAGTTTTTTCCTTAGTTTTTAAGAGTACAGACCATAAACCACAATCGCGGGAAGACCCGCTTAACAGGAGGAAGATATGTCAGAGTCCTACCAGAAACTCCGCAAGGATTTCAAGGAACTTGAGTTCACCGACCGCCTCACCTTTCTTGCCGAAAGTGCACTGCTTACCGGTCAGAGCGCCGTCGTCGGCGGCCTGGAGCTCGCAGGCACCGTGGTCGAGACGGTTTCGGGCACCGTTGGTTCCCTGCTTGATGCAACCGGAGTCGGCAGCCTCCTCGGCCGTACCGGCGGAGTAGTCGGCGAGACCATCGACCGCGTCGCCATCACCGTGAAGGACGTATCCCGTTCGGCCGGTGACCTTTACAGCGATGCTGTGAAGAACGTCGAGAACGTGACCGACAACGCAGCCAAGGCCATCGGCGATGCAGGTGTCAGCGCTTCCGAAGCTGTCAAGAACATCACCGGCTCGTTCCAGAAGCAGACAGGCAAGAAATAAGAGCTCAGCGCGCTGCTGAAAATCTTTTTGTATTTTTTAGCCGATTGCTTTAAATTGAATTAAAGTTTTCATATTCTAGTAAGTAGGTGTATTTCCAATAATAAAATTCCATAAGGAGGAATTATGAGTGGTGGAGGAGTATTTACTGATATCCTTGCCGCAGCCGGCCGCATTTTTGAGGTCATGGTTGAGGGGCATTGGGAAACTGTCGGCATGCTGTTCGATTCGCTTGGTAAAGGTACCATGAGGATCAACCGCAACGCTTATGGCAGCATGGGCGGCGGTACAAGCCTCCGCGGTTCTTCACCTGAGGTTTCGGGTTATGCCGTGCCTTCCAAGGCTGTCGAGTCGAAGTTCGCAAAGTAAGCACACACGATGTGTTTCTTTCGAGGGCAGTGTCGGCCATAGGCTGTACACTGCCTTTTTTTTGTCCGCTCCAACCCTTTTCCGCAGCCCGTCAAGTCACCCCGCTTACCCTTCCGGTTTCATTCATTTATGCACCCGTTTTTCCATTGCATCTCGGGTGAAGGTGCTGTTGCGTAAATTCCATTAGTTTTTCTATTTTAAAGGTTTCAATGCAGACTTGTCGATAACCGTGTAACGTGATCGGACCCGGGTAAATGGCCAACATCTCATTATATGTGTCCGGACAGACGGAACTTGCCGATGTCACGGAATTCTTTCAGAAGCAGCTTCTCGGCGAGGGGGAACAGCCCATCGCCTTCTTTGACGGGGTTTTCTATGAATCCCATCAGGAACGGGTCGGCAACATAGCCTTCCAGGACTACCTTATATACTCCGACCGTGCGGTATATCTCTGGGCGCGTGGCGCATCGAAGGACTATCTTGACCGCTTCGAGCTCAGCGCAGTCACAGTGAACAGCCGCAACAAGGACAGCGCTTTCGCCACCCTCAACCTCAAGATCCGCAGGGAGGAGAAGGAACCGGTCTATGTGATATTCGACATGGTCGAAATCCAGGAGGCTGAGCTTATCATCCGTATGCATACGGTCATGGAGTCGGTCATCGAGGAACATCTCGGCACCGGGTTCCGCAAGCCCGTTCCCGACGCCATCGCCCACCGCCTGCTTGACGCAGGCCGAAGCATCTGCATTCCCCGCCAGTTCACCATCGCCCTTGATGCGCCCTCTCCCTCCCAGCAGGACAGTTCAATCGGCTACGGCCAGGATCTTCTTGAGCAGTACAAGGCCTCGATCGGCTATCCTCCGGGCGAGGCACTTCCGGGACAGCAGCCGGGACAGGGCTCGCCACGCGGACAGCAGGGCAGAGGTGCCAATCAGCCGTCGGGTCCCTTTGGCGGACTCGAGAACATGCTGCCGACTGATCCTGCTTCGCTGAAACGGATTGCCGGGTCCATCAAGGACCTTGTCGGCGAGGCTCCCTTCAAGCTCCGTGACCAGGTGATGAAAGATCTGCAGCACGTGCCGGGTGATGTAGCCACCGTGCTGACGGCGGTCAATGAACTGGTGGCAAACATTGCGGGCAACCCCCAGGCAGAGCGTTTCGTCATGACGGCCATCAAGACAGCGGTACGCAACGACGGCGTGCTTGGTTCCATCGGCAAGATGATCAAGGTATCGGGGATCGGGGGTGGATCGAGAAAACAGCAGCCGCAGCGTCAAGAGGGCGGAGCTCCCGGCGGCGGGCGATTCGAGGACGATGAGGACAACACGATCCGCCGCAAAAAAATCTCCATCAGGGATGAGGAGCCCCGGACGGGCAGAAGTGATTTCGATTTCAAGGACGATGCGTTCGAGGTGCCCCCCATGAACGACGCTCCTCCTCTCGGCAGGAAGAAAATCAAGATTCAGGCTGACGAGGGCGATGTGCCGGCGCTTGTCAAGGACATGATGGATATGGACCGGCCTGCCGACGAATGTCCCGAAGAGAGCGGTGTCGGAGAGGTCCGGAGGAAAAAGATAAAGATCATGGAGGCTGAGGGAGAAAACGCTCCAGAGACTGCATCGGAAGATGCGGCGCAGGAGGCAGTTTTCCCTCCTGTAAGAAAAAAGATATCGGTGAGGGTTGCGGGGAGTGAGGAGGAGCCGATCCTCCCTGAAGACGTTCTTCTCGACGCGCTTGGCGAACCTGCTCCGGAGAAAAAAGATGCCGGATGCTACGGCACCATAGAATCCGACCCCCTCATAACGGCGCCGGAGGCGCAGCCGAAAGAGGAGTCCTAGGGCGGCAGGCCGGGTCCGGCATCGCTTCTATGGTGAGGCGTTCCGGCACACGGCGGGCGAGGCCGTTGGTACAGTGTAGTTTCAATAAAGGTCAACTCTCCTCAATAGTTTTTGTTAAGCACCATGAGAATTATTCTTTATCTGGGTAAGGGCGGGGTCGGAAAGACCACGGTCTCGGCATCAACGGCCACGGCGATTGCCCGCCGCGGAGGCAGGGTACTGATCATGAGCACCGATGTGGCCCACAGCCTTGCCGATGCGTTCGGCGTCGAGCTGAGCCAGACCCCCATTGAGGTCGAAAAGAACCTCTTTGCCATGGAGGTCAACGTGCTGGCCGAGATCCGCGAAAACTGGAACGAACTGTACTCCTACTTCTCCTCCATCCTCATGCACGACGGTGCCGACGAAGTCGTTGCCGAGGAGCTTGCCATCGTCCCCGGCATGGAAGAGATGATCAGCCTCCGCTATATCTGGAAGGCCGCCAAATCCGGAAACTATGATGCGGTCGTTGTCGATGCCGCTCCGACGGGCGAAACCATGCGTCTGCTCGGCATGCCCGAGTCCTACGGCTGGTACTCGGATAAAATCGGCGGCTGGCACTCCAAGGCGATCGGATTCGCTGCACCGCTCCTCTCGAAATTCATGCCGAAGAAGAACATCTTCAAGCTCATGCCGGAGGTGAACGAGCACATGAAAGAGCTGCACGGCATGCTTCAGGACAAGAGCATCACCACATTCCGTGTTGTCCTCAACCCGGAGAACATGGTCATCAAGGAGGCGCTGCGCGTGCAGACCTATCTGAACCTGTTCGGTTACAAGCTTGATGCCGCCATCGTCAACAAGATCCTTCCCGCGAAATCAGGCGACAAGTACCTCCAGAGCCTCATCGACATCCAGCAGAAGTACCTCCGCGTGATCGAGAACTGCTTCTTCCCGCTTCCGATCTTCCGTGCCGGGCAGGCAACGGCAGAGGTCATCAACCCGGACCGCCTGTACGAGCTCAGCCAGGAGATGTTCGGTGACAAGAACCCTGCCGACGTGCTCTACACCAACGACAGGACCCAGACCCTCGAGAAGGTCGACGGCAAGTACGTCCTGAGTCTATACCTTCCGAACGTCGAAGTGCAGAAGCTCAACGTGAACATCAAGGGTGACGAGCTCCTGGTGGACATCAACAACTTCCGCAAGAGCATCATGCTCCCGAACGTGCTCATCGGCCGCAAGACGGAAGGTGCTGATTTCGAGGCGGGAAACCTCAACATCACCTTCGCGAACTGAAGCGCCTGATGCCCTGCCGGAGCAGGCCTTAGTGAACCGGTGTTATAGATGCAGATGGGCCGCCTTGCTTAAGGCGGCCCATTTTCTTTCTACGCGGTTGAGGGGGTAGGGTCACATCCCAGTGGAATCAGTGCAGACGGAGTCGTTCCCTAAGGCGCACGGGTACCGACCGGTCGCCGCACGTCCGGAGCATCTGAAGGATGGTTTTTCTGAGGACGGGGTGCAGAGGGTTTGCGATGTCGAGCAGCGGGATGAGCACGAATTTTCTGCGGTGCAGTTCCGGGTGGGGAATCCGGAGCGTATCAGTCTCGATTATGCAGTCTGCATAGAGGAGGATATCGAGGTCTATGACCCTCGGGCTCCATCTCCGGTATCGTTCGGGCCGGCCGAGTTCCTGCTCTATAGCCTTTGTTGCGCTCCGAAGGTTTTCAGGCGTGAGGCCGGTTTCTATCTGTACCACGCCGTTGTAGAATCGTTCCTGTTCCTCTTCCCCGACCGGCTCTGTCATGTAGACGGGCGAGGCTCGGAGCACCTTCGTTTCCGGGAGCGCGCCGAGCCGACATACGGCTTCCTGCAGGTGACTGAGGCGGTCCCCGATGTTCGATCCCGTTCCGATGTATGCTGTGTGGAGCTTCATCTTCTTCAGTCGCGCTGCATGGTGCAGTCGGCTTCTGCATAGTCGCAGATTCCGTCGACCGGAGGATTGCGCTTGCGGACCTTTATGCCTACTTCGCTGACCGCGGGGAAATCACCAAGCAGGTCCCGGGCAATCTCCCAGGCGACAGCCTCGATGAGGAAGTATTTCTTTCCGGTAAGAGCCATGCGGATCCGGCTGTACACCGCCCCGTAGTCCACTGTTTTCGTGATGTCGTCGTTCATGGCCGCCCCGGTGAAGTCGAAGGTAAGCTCGGCATCGACCTCGTATTTGGCTCCGATCCGGTGCTCTTCACGGAGCACGCCGTGGTGGGCGTAGAAGACCATGTTCGAAAGCCTGACCGAGGAGCGGGAGATGTGTGTCATCTTGCGGCGGAAAAAGTTGGCGGCGTGTGTGTTTCAAACTAACAATGTTGCTCAGAATCGGCTGAATTCAAAATCGAAAAAGATAAAACCGGGGGCGGACCTTTTTTAGGATGGAGCATGGAAAGGAAAAAGTGTAACTTTACGGGTTCAGTAGATTTTATTAATGGTTGCAAGTAGCGATGAAGATGAAGAATCAGGATTGTCACGATTTTTATGAGGGGTGCCGCTCACGGGCGGTGATGCTTGCGCTTGAGGAGGACCGCTATACGGGGGACGTCACCACCATGGCGACCATCGACCCCCAGCAGCAGGGAAGCGCTGTTGTGAGGGCAAAGGAAGACGGCGTCATCGCTGGTGTCGATGTCGCCGCACAGGTGTTTGCGGCATGCAACCCGTCGCTTAAGCTTGAGGTGCATCGTAACGATGGTGAGCGGGTTGTACAGGGTGAAAGGGTGTTTGACGTACATGGCCTTCTGGCACCGATACTGCTCGGTGAGCGGACGGCACTGAATTTCATGCAGCGCATGTCGGGGATTGCAACCAAGACGAGAGCGTTCGTGGACCTGGTGTCCCATACGGAGGCCAGGATCCTCGACACCCGGAAAACCGCTCCGGGGCTTCGTTATTTCGACAAAGAGGCGGTGCGCATCGGCGGCGGGCGGAACCACCGCTTCGGGCTGTTCGATCTTATCCTCATCAAGGACAACCATATCGATGCCGCCGGCGGTGTCGGCCCGGCACTCAACCGGGCAAGGATGTACCGGGAAAAGCATGGTCTCGACGTGAAGATCGAAGCCGAAGTCCGCTCACTCGACGAACTGAGCGCGGCCCTTGCCTGCCGGCCGGACATCATCCTGCTCGACAACTTCACCATAGACCTCATGCACGAGGCGGTGGAGTATGTGCGCTCGATGCCCTCGGGCGTGCTTCTGGAGGCATCCGGCAACATGAGTCTCTACAATGTGAAGGCGGTTGCTGAAACCGGAGTCGATTTCATTTCTGTCGGCGAGCTGACCCACAGTGTGCGTGCGCTCGACCTTTCCATGACCATCACTCTCGGCTGAAGATACCGTGGAGATAGGTGTGGACATCGTGGATCTTGTCCGGATCGAAAAAGCCTACGACCGGTACGGACGGAAGTTCCTTGAGCGGATCATGACGGGGGAGGAGATCGAACTCTGCCTGAAAAAGCCCTCTCCCCTCGCCAGCATCGCCGGCCGGTTTGCGGCGAAGGAGGCTGTCGTCAAGGCACTCGGAACCGGCATTACGGCTGCGGTGCACTGGAAGAGCTTCGAGGTCCTGAATGATCCGGCCGGCAAGCCGTTCGTTCGCTCCTCCCAGCCCGGCCTGCTGCCGGAGGGATGTTCCATCAAGATCTCCATCGCCCACGACAGGCATTCCGCAGTGGCGACAGCGCTTCTTTGCCGGGGCCCTGAGTCCTGAGGGGGTTCCCCGGCGAGGGGGGATCGGCAGGGTGCGGGCGGGCGGTAATGCGCTGCAGGGAAGCAAAAAAAAAGGCAGGATGCCCGGGGGTCCGGGTCCTGCCTTTTTCACGTTCCTCCGTTCGGCCAGCGCGTCAGCCCCTGTGGTCGGGAACCGGAGTCGCCTCGTCGGTGATGCTCACTTTAGCTTTGATGATTTCGTAGATCTTTTCTTTCGTGATGGTGTCGGTGACATAGTCGCGGAAGTCTGCTGACATGTAGGTCTTCATGAGCTCTTCGGCGTTCATTGCGGTATTCTTTGCTGCCTCTTTCTCGGCGTACTCCCTGATGGCAGCTTCGTCGATTTCGAGGTTGTTCATCTCAGCGATCTTCTGGCTGATGACGAGCCAGCGGGCGTGGCGCTCGGCGTTTGGCTGCATGGCAGTCTGGAACTGGTCGGTGTCGAAGGCTTTCGGGAAGCTGCCGCCCATCTGGCGCTTGGCGTTTTCCACGAGCATGTTCGAGAACGACGCAACCATTGTTTTCGGGGTTGCAACCGGGTTCTCGTCAATCAGTTTTGCCGAGATGGACTCGAGCAGGTCCTCTTCTGATTTCATGGAGAAATGCTCATCGAGCTGGATCTTGACATCAGCTTTGAAGTCCGCAACGTTCTCGAAGCGCTGGCCGGTGATCTCTTTGACGAGTTCATCGGTAAGCTCAGGCAGCTCCATGCGCTTGACTTCGCTGATGGTGACCCGGAAGTTGACGGGAGCATCTCCCTCGTTCTGCCCTGGGGTTTCAACTACCACGGTTTCTCCGGCTTTTTTTCCTGCGATGGCTTTGCCGAAGGGGTTGTCTTCCGGCAGGTATTCCAGATTGAAGTGGTGGTTTTCGGTCTTGCCTTCGCCCTCTTCACCCTCTTCAGTGAGTTTCACCACATCGCCGATGACGGTGTCAGTAGCAGTGGCAGCTTCGTCGACGCTGACCATGGTGCCGTGGCCCTTGAGGATGAGGTTGATTTCCTTTTCGACGGCGGCATCGTCAATGGTGTAGACGGAGCGGGTGAATGAGTAGCTGCTGAAATCTTTCAGGTCGAACTCGGGGTGCACTTCATAGCCGAGGCGCACCGTGAGCTGCTCGGGCGTGAAGGTGAAGTCTATCATGCCTGCGCGGCTGGCGGTCTTGATCTTGTCTGATTCGACGATGTCCCCGAAATGCTTCGAGGCAAGTTTTTCTGCGATGGAGGCTTCGATGGCAGGGCCGGCGAGTTTCCTTATCAGGCCTGCAGGAGCGTGGCCTTTGCGGAACCCCTTGAGCTGTACGGTCTTTTTGGCCTCTTCAAGTTCCTGTTCGTAATCGTTGGCGAATTCGTCCGAGGTGAAGATGATCTCCAGTTCCTGTTCGGTTTCGCTGATGTTCTTGATATTCTTTTGCAAGGCTCTCTGTGGTTTGGTGATAATGGTCAAAAATCAAAGTCCAAAAGATACAAATTATAACCGGTATTTAAAACAGCGAAGCCCTCAGCGGGAGGGCCGGTAGACGAGTGTGGAGAGCGGAGGCTCGAGGATGAGGTCCCGGGCGGCTTCTCTGATGTCCAGTGGGGTGAGCGCTTCGATTTTGGCAGTTTTTTCTTCCGGGGGGACATACCGCCCGAAGTAGGAGATGTCGGTGGCGACCTGCGACATCCTGCGGGTCATCTTTTCCATTCCCATGATGTGAGATCCGAGTAGCTTTGCTTTTGCCGTTTCGACTTCACCGGGATCGGGATGCAGGAGGGCAGGGCCGTGGAGCAACTCTTCGATGAGCTTGAGGGCGGTGTCGATTTTCAGTGCGTCGGTGCCGGTATAGATGTTCAGGGTGGTGAGGTCGTCATAAAACGAGACGGCTGAATAGGCGCTGTAGGCCAGCCCGCGTTTTTCACGCAGCTCAAGGTTGAGCAGCGAACTCATCCCGCTGCCGAGCATGGAGTTGAGCGCCATTGTGGCATAGAACAGGCGGTCGTTGCGCCCTGCGGCCGTTCCCTGCACGATCTGCGACTGCGAGATCCGTTTTTTCAGTGTTTTGTTGAACGGCCGGTAATCCTCCGGACGGAACATCATGCGCGTTGCGCACCCGGAAGACATATCCGCTCTATTGAGAAACCGTTCCGCGAGCCCGGTGATCTCGGCGTGGCGGACATTGCCTGTGGCGCTGAGGATCATCTTCGAGGGGCGGTAGTGTTCCCGGATGAACGCCGTGAGGTGGCTGGCCGATATTCCCTCTACGCTCTCCATGGTTCCGAGTATCGGCCGTCCCAGCGGGTGGCGGGGGAAGGATCGGAGGTCAAACTCCTCGAACACCATCTCTTCCGGCGCGTCCTCCACGCTGCTGATCTCCTCCAGTACCACCTCTTTTTCCTTCTCGATCTCTTCGGGAGGGAACACCGGGTCCGATACGAGATCGGCGAGCAGTTCGAACGAAGCCTCCAGGTGCCGGCTGAGGCAGCGGAGGTAGATGCAGGTATGTTCCTTGGTGGTCCAGGCGTCAAGGTAGCCGCCGTGCTTTTCGATGTCCCGTGCGATGTCCAGATAGGAGCGGCGTCCGGTGCCCTTGAAGATGGCATGTTCGATGAAATGCGCGAGCCCCGCGGCGTCTTCGGGGTCGTCGCGCGAGCCGGCTTCAATGAGGATGCCGAGCGTCACACTCTCAACCGACGCCACGCGGTCCGTCACGACCCTCAGGCCGTTGGGGAGCCGTTCCTCAATAACCGCTTCATTGGTATGTGTCGCTCTCTGCTGCCGCATCATCCGAAAAATTTCTGGTCCTCTTCATTGGAATTGAGAGCAATGTAGTTTTTATTCTTATGTTTAAAAACAGAGGCGCTCACTGGCGGAGCGTGCGCCCTTCCGGAGGGGCCGAACTACCTTATAGCCGATTCATGTCCACTGCATCCATTGCCATTACCGGCGCGACCGGTTACATAGGTTCGCAGCTGCTGCTTTCGCTCATGAGGGGTGCCGGCGGCGGTGAGGGGGTGCGGATCGTTGCCCGTGAGGGCTCGGACTGCTCCTTTTCGGGCACCCTTCCCGTGGAGGTCGTGCGGGCGGACATCCTGAACCAGCCTGCGCTTGATCTGGCATTCCGGGGCATCGACACCGTGTTCCACTCTGCGGGGCTGATTTCCTATACGAAGCGCCACACTGGCGAGCTCTACGACGTCAATGTCCTCGGCACCCGAAACGTGGTGAACGCATGCCTCAACGCCGGGGTCCGGCGTCTGGTCGTCACCAGCTCGATGGCCGCGGCCGGCGCCACCGAGGATGGTTCGCCGGTCGGTGAATCGGCTTCTTTCCAGGACTGGCAGCGCCGGAACGGGTACATGGAGTCGAAGCATCTTGCCGAACTCGAGGTCTTGCGCGGAGCCGCCGAGGGGCTTGAGGCCGTCATGGTGAGCCCGGGGGTTGTCATCGGCCGGGACCCCTCGAATCCTGCGTCGAAGAGCTCATCGAACGATGTCCTGCGCCTCATCTATCAGGGACGCATCCCGGTGCATCCGACGGGCGGTACCGGTTTTGTCGATGTTTCTGACGTCGTCGACGCCCTCATTGCCGGATGGCGCCTCGGCCGCAGCGGTGAACGTTATCTGGTGGTGGGCCACAATATGACTTTCAAGGAGCTTTACCTGCGCATCGCTGAGCTTCCCGGCAGCCGCACGCGCCCCACCATCGCCCTACCGGGTCCCATCGGCTCCTTGGCAGGCATCGGCGGCGAACTCTATTCCTGGATCTCAGGCCGCCCGTCGTTCATCAGCATTGAGAGCATCCGCCTTGCCGGGCGGAGGGCTTCATACAGCAACATGAAATCAACGGAGGAACTTCAGGTCAGCTACCGGCCGCTTGAAGAGACTCTCTTAAGCGCAGTAACCTGAAGGGCCGGTTTTTTTCGTTCACCATACCCCTAAATGCACCATGGCTACACCCAGACCCGCAGAGACCGCCCCAGGCGTTGATCCGGCAAAACTCAAACAGCTGAACCTCGCTGTCGAAGCCCTTGAAAAGCAGTTCGGCAAAGGTGCCATCATGCGCCTCGGGGACGATTCGGCAGTGATGCAGGTCCAGTCGATTTCAACCGGATCGATGACCCTCGATTTCGCTCTTGGCGTCGGAGGCCTTCCGCGCGGCAGGGTGACGGAGATATACGGCCCCGAATCGTCCGGCAAAACCACCCTTGCGCTTCATGTCATCGCCGAAGCCCAGAAGGCCGGCGGCATCGCCGCTCTTGTTGATGCTGAGCACGCTTTCGACCCCAGCTATGCCCGCAAGCTCGGGGTTGACATCAATGCCATGCTGATCAGCCAGCCGGAGTCCGGCGAGCAGGCGCTCTCCATTGTTGAAACACTCGTGCGCAGCGGCGCGGTCGACGTGGTCGTTGTCGATTCCGTTGCAGCCCTTGTGCCTCAGGCGGAGCTTGAGGGAGAGATGGGAGACAGCGTGGTCGGTCTGCAGGCCCGGCTCATGAGCCAGGCGCTGCGCAAACTTACCGGCGCCATCTCCAAGTCGAGCAGCGTCTGCATCTTCATCAACCAGCTGCGCGACAAGATTGGCGTCATGTACGGAAGCCCGGAAACAACCACCGGCGGCAAGGCGCTCAAGTTTTATTCCTCTATCCGGCTCGATATCCGCAAGATTGCCCAGCTGAAAGACGGCGACGAAATCATCGGCAACCGCACGAAGGTTAAAGTGGTCAAGAACAAGGTTGCGCCTCCTTTCAGGATTGCCGAGTTCGATATCCTTTACGGGGAGGGCATCTCCCTCATGGGCGAGTTGATCGATCTTGCCGTGGAGTTCGGTGTGGTCAAGAAGGCTGGTTCATGGTTCAGCTACGGCCCGGACAAACTCGGTCAGGGACGCGAAGCCGTGAAGAAGGCGCTGCGCGAAGACCCCGAGCTTTTCAAGAAGGTGCACAGCCAGGTGAAGGATGTCATGACCGGCAACCCGGAGGCCCTGCAGCCCTGACGGCATGAAAATCGGAAAGCTCGACATCGACCGCCCCGTCATCCTCGCCCCCATGGAGGATGTGACCGACCGCGCGTTCCGGCAGCTCTGCAAGCGCCACGGGGCGGACATCGTCTATACGGAGTTTGTCAGTGCCGAGGCGCTCAGGCGGGGCATTGAAAAGACCGTCCGGAAACTGAAGGCGGATCCGGTTGAGCGGCCCCTGGCTGTGCAGATTTTCGGCAGCACGGTGGAGTCGATGGTGGAGGCTGCGGTGATTGCCGAAGAGTTCCAGCCGGATTACCTTGACATCAATTTCGGATGCCCGACGAAGAAGGTTGCCGGGAAGGGCGCCGGGGCTGCGCTGCTGAAAGAGCCGGAAAAGATGGCTGCCATTGCCGAGGCCGTGGTGAAAGCCGTCCGGCTGCCGGTGACGGCCAAGACCCGGATCGGCTGGGACCACGAATCGATCAACATTCTCGATGTGCTCCGGCGCCTCGAGGACGCCGGCATTCAGGCCCTCGCCCTGCACGGACGGACCCGGAGCGACATGTACAAAGGCAAAGCTGACTGGGGGTGGATTGCGGAGGCCAAACGGCATGCCCGCATTCCCCTTATCGCCAACGGTGACGTCTGGAGTCCCGAAGACGCACTGAGGATGTTCCTGGAAACCGGCGCCGACGGGGTGATGATCGGGCGGGGCTCGATCGGCAACCCGTTCATCTTTTCCGGGACGAAGCATCTCCTGAAAACCGGCACCCCGCCGCCTCCACCCGACTTCAGACTGCGCATCAAGGCAGCCATCGAGCACCTGCAGCTCTCGGTGGAGTTCAAGGGTGAGAAATACGGGACGCTTGAAATGCGACGTCATTATGCCACCTACCTGAAAGGCCTGCCGAAAGTATCGGTGGTGCGCAACAAACTGGTGCGCGAGGAGGATTGGCGGGCAGTGGAGAGTATCCTGCTCGAGTACCGCGAAGAGTGTGAGGGCTATGCCCGGGAGGGGCGGATCCGCGAGCATGCGGAGTACCTCAACGACCATTCAGATAAACTTGTATTGAACTATAAAGCATCGAACACAACCATATGAGCAGTTCCGAGAAAAAGTGCCGGGTAGCCATACTCGGCGCGACCGGCCTTGTTGGCCGCACCATGCTGCAGGTCCTTGAAGAGCGGAATTTTCCCGCAACCGACATCATTCCGCTCGCTTCGGCAAGGAGCGCCGGTCAGAAGGTGACGTTCCGTGGAAAGGAGTACGTGATTTGCGTGCCTTCCGCCGAAGCGTTCAGCGGGATCGACATCGCGCTCTTTTCAGCAGGCGCTTCCGCCAGCCGCCAGTGGGCTCCTGTGGCGGCAGCCGAAGGCGCGGTCGTCATCGACAACTCTTCCGCATTCAGGATGGACGAGGGCATCCCGCTCGTCGTTCCCGAGGTGAACCCCGGAGACATTTTCGCTGCAGACGGCAGTGCGGCCAAGATCATTGCCAACCCCAACTGCTCGACCATCCAGATGGTCGTTGTGCTCAAACCGCTCATGGACCGTTACGGGCTCAGCCGGGTGATTGTCTCGACCTACCAGTCGGTGACCGGAAAGGGCAAGGCGGGGCGCGATGCCCTGGAGAGCGAGCTTGCCGGAGAGCGCCAGGAGCAGTTCACCCATTTCCACCAGATCGCCTTCAACGCCGTGCCGCAGATCGACGTTTTCACCGACAACGGCTACACGAAGGAGGAGATGAAGATGGTCAACGAGACCCGGAAAATCATGGGTGATTCCTCTCTCAGCGTCTCCCCGACCACGGTCCGTATTCCGGTGTACGGCGGACACGGCGAATCGCTCAACATCGAGCTGAAAAGCGACTTCGACATTGAAGAGGTGAAGGAACTGCTCGGCCGGTCCCCCGGTATCGTCCTGCAGGACGATCCGTCGGCACGCGTCTACCCCATGCCGCTGACGTCGTATGAAAAGGATGAGGTGTTTGTGGGAAGGATCCGGCCCGACTACTGGCATCCGAAGACCCTCAACCTCTGGATCGTCGCCGACAACCTTCGCAAGGGCGCGGCTACCAACGCCGTACAGATCGCCGAGGTGGTAGCGGCCGGAAGGCCGTAGTCATGCAAGCACAAGGATCGCTGACATGATGGCGTTCAGTGCTGAGGGTGATTGAAGGGTTTTCTGCGCCATTCCGCTGATTGAGACCGTCCGTGGCAGCGCCTGGGGCTGCAGCGGGCATGCGCTTTCCCGGCTGATGAGCTCCACCATTGCCCGGTCCGCCAGAGCGCCCCGGGTCTGCACCGGGGTGCCGGGCGGAAGAGCGGCTTCTGCGATCTCCTTCAGTGCGAAATATGCGGTTTCATCCCGGTTGAGCACACGGCGGTGGCTGAAATGGCTAATTGCACCGCAGGATGCCACCACAAGGAGCACGTGTGAGCCGGACAGTTCAAGAAGGACCGTCTGCCCTTCCGACATCTTCGATATCCCCACTGCCGTTTTCAGCGGCGTGCTGTCGCCGGAAATGGCGTGCCGGCTGCTGAACGCCCCGGCAATGCCTTTTGCCGGGGCCTCCGGCCAGAACATGAGCAGCTTTTTACCCTGCAGCCCGCCTGCACTCTCTTCCAGAAAGGGCAGGACGTCGCAGCCGTAGTGACCGGGTTCGTCGAGAAAGTAAGATGCTTCAAGGCGGCTGTACCCCCTGCACTCTTCATCGGTTGCGTCCAGGGGGAAATAAGCCGGAAGTGGATGGTAGGTATCGTGAGCGATGCAGAGAGAAAGCGGCTCGCCGGACCATTTGGCGGCATGTTCCGAGAGCTTTTTCAGCGCCCGCTGTCCTTTCGGGGTGGCGAGGAGGGCGTAGCCGGCAGGAACGGTCCTGCATTCTGTGAGGATGAACCCATCCCCTCCGCTCGTTTTGAGCCTGACGATGCTGCTTTCGGCTGCATCGACTGCGCAGGCTACGATGCTTCTCGTCATTGGTCGATGCTCAGGTGCTTTTTGAGGACTTCAAGTTTTTTCTTTCCTACTCCCTTTACCTCGAGGAGCGCATCGTAGGACTCGATGTGCCCATGGTGCGCCGTCCTGAAGTCGATGAGCCGCCCCGCCATGACCGGTCCGACACCCGGGATCTGCTGCAGTTCAGTGCTGGTGGCGCTTGTGAATGAAACGGTTCCGGTGAAGGGCTCCTTCTTCGCCCGGCGGGGCGTTGATTCAAAGCCTCCGGTGCTTTTTTCCAGGGCGATGCTTTTTCTGACGGCCTCATCCACACGGCCTTCATCAAGCCTGGCTGCCTTGATCAGGCTGTCGGCCTCCCTGTCGCTGAAGACAGCTGCCTCGGCTTGCCGGACGGCATCCGATTCCAGCTCCACTGCATGCATGGTACGGAGTATGGCGCCGAACACCAGAAAAGCCAGAAGGGTCGAGACTGCGACAACTTCCGCTCTCGTCAGGCTCAGCTTTTCTGAAAGTCGTTCGAACGGGTTCATACCAGAGGGGGTCTCTTTTATGTTCAAGATAAGAAATAGATGGTACTATCCTGTTGTATCGGCATCGTTCACCTGCTGAAGCAGGCGTTTCCGTATACAGCGCATGATGAAGCGGCCCCGTTGTATGCTGTCGCGGGCCCGTGGTGCCGTCCTGCAGTACGGAACGGCTGTGCATGGAATGAGGGGCTGCCGGGCGTCTTTATACAACGGTCCGCAGGACGCGCGCTGAAACGGAGGTGAGGAGTTCATAGCTGATGGTGCCGGCCCGCGAGGCAAGTTCCTCTGCCCTCATCCCGTCCCAGCCGAAGAGGACGGCACGGTCGCCGACCCTGACATCGCTTTCGGTACCGAGGTCGACCATGATCTGGTCCATGGTGATGGTGCCGACCTGCGGGTAGGTGATGGCGTTGATGCTGACGGTGGCTTTCCCTGAAAGCGACCGGTGGTAGCCGTCGGCGTATCCAGCCGCTATGGTGGCGATTATCCGTGGTCCCGCTGCCTTCCATGTACGGTTGTAGCTGATGGTGGTGCCGGCCGTGACGGTTTTCAGGAAGACGACCCGGGCTTCTACCTGCATGACCGGCTTTACATCCAGCCGCAGATGGGCATCGTTTGAGGGGTGGCAGCCGTAGAGGAGGATGCCGGGGCGGACCATGTCGAAGGTGGCGTCCGGTTCAGAGAGGATGGCGCCGCTGTTGGCTGCGTGTTTCAGGACCCTGCGGCCGGAGGCATGTTCGTACTCTCCGGTGAAAGCCCTGAACGCTTCGAGCTGTTTTCGGGTGAATGCCCTGTCAAACGAACTGTCGGCGAAGTGGGTGTAGATTCCCCTGAGCTCGATATGCGGGCAGCGGGGGAGTTCCTGCAGGACCTGTTTGGCTTCAGCGGGAGAAAGCCCGAGCCGTCCCATGCCGGTGTCGACCTTCAGATGGACGCCGATGGTGGCGCCGGCTCCCGATGCCACAGCCTCTGCCGCCCTGAGGGTTGCGGGGTCGCAGACGGTCATCTCTATGCCGTGCTCCAGGTAGGAGGGTATCTGGGACGGCAGGGGGGAGGAGAATGAGAGGATGGCGGCAGGCCTCTTTAGAGAGCCGCAGGTCCTGAGTTCAATGGCTTCATGGATGTTGGCCACCCCGAAATGTCCTATGCCTTCAGCCAGAAGAGCGCGGGCCGTCTCACGGGCGCCGTGCCCGTATGCGTTCGCCTTCACGACGGCCATCAGCGGCACGCCGGCCTTCTTTCTGATGAGCCGGGCATTCTCTTGCAGGTGCTGAAGCCTGATGAGGGCTTCAGCCATGGGTTCGGGTGCATTGGGGCACATAGGCGGTGCGTGGCACTTCGGTTTACTGGATTTCTTGCAAAGTATTAAAAATTATGCGGATTTTCAGCAGCGCCGGAGCGGGGTAGATGGCGCCTGCTGACTGAAAAAGGAATAATTTGAGTACCTTTGAGCATGCAAAGAGTTGCTTTGCCCTGAATCGAGACGGTTCGTTCAGTGGTTTTGTATATTTTCATCTGACTATCGGGAAGGGGCCTCTTTCCCTCCTGCAACCACTATTCTCGACAGCATGCCGATGCCGAACAACGATATCCTCGGACTCAAGACAGAGACCCCGATGGTGCTCCTGCGCCAGATGCCGCGCCAGATGCAGGCGAAGGTCATGGCGAAGCTCGAGTACATGAACCCCGCATGTTCCCACTACTACCGGGTTGCGGCGGCAGTGGTGCGCGATGCCGAGGAAAAGAATCTCATCCACCCCGGCATGACGCTCGTCGACTGGACCTATGGCAACAGCGGCATTGCACTTGCCATGGCTGGTGCGAGCCGCGGCTACAAGCTGCTGCTGGTCGCTCCCGACAAGATCTCTCGCGAAAAACAGGATGTACTGCGGGCCATCGGCGCCGAGCTGGTCATCACCCCTTCGGATGCCCTGCCGGGTGAGGCGCGAAGCTGCATGAACGTGGCCGAAAGCCTTGTCGGGAACCTCTCTAACGCCTTTTTCGCCGGCATGTACGACCACCCCCTCAACTTCGAGGTGCACCGGGACTCCACCGGCCCTGAGATCTTCAGCCAGACGGACGGGGCCATCACCCACGTATTTGTTCCGCTCAGCTCCGCAGCCATGGCATCGGGGGTCGGTGCGTTCCTCAAGTCAAAGAACCCCGCGATCCGCCTGATCGGTGTCGAGCCCGTGGGATCGGTATTTGCCGGACTTCTCAAGAGCGGCGTGCCGGGCCCGGCCGCTTTTTCTGAACTTGAGGAAATCGGTGCAGCAACGCCGCCCAGGTTCTGGGATCCTTCACTTATCGACGAGGTCGTGCAGGTATCGGACGAAGACGCCATGAACTGCGGGCGGGCACTGCTCCGGACCGAGGCCGTGTTTGCCGGCAGCGCCTCCGGCGCCGTCATGATGGCAGCTCTCAATGCGGCCTCCGGCCTTGGACCCGACGCCACGGTTGTGGCAGTGCTCAGCGATTTCGGCGGTTACAGCCTCAGCAAGATGTACCGCGACGAGTGGATGCGCCAGCACGGTTTCTATCGTCGGGAAAAATCCTCCCTCGAGCAGATTACGGCCGAAGACATCCTCCGCCTCAAGGCACAGCGTGACCTGATTGTTGCCTATCCCGAGAACACTCTTGCCGAGGTGTTCGAGATGATGAAGCAGAACGATGTGTCGCAGCTGCCGATCGTATCCTACAACGCTCCCATCGGCAGCATCAGCGAGAACCGCATCCTCTCCATCCTCATTGAGAACGACGATGCGATGAATTCGAAGGTCGTGGGGTTCATGGAACCGCCCTTCCCGGTGTGCCAGCCGGACGCCGCAATTTCGGAGCTGTCGGAAAAACTCCAGCAGAATGCCTCCGGCGTGCTTATCAGCATGCTTGATGGGAAATTGCAACTCCTTACTAAATCAGACCTTATCGATGCCTTGACCCACAAATAAGGCTGCTGGAAATTATCGGGTTGTTTTTTTGGCAGTATTTACTTAACTAGGCAGTCCTGCAAAGTCCGGTTTCAGCCCGGCCCTGTCCGGCTCCGGATGCCATGCCGGTGACAGTTCCAACGATGGCCGATACTCCCTGCGGTTCACCAGGAGAGCGCAATAACCGAGCAATATGTTTATGCAATGAAGGTTGAGTCCAGAAAAAGACAGTTCATATTGGACGGGAAGATCAAGCCCTGTTATTGTGACGGGTGCGGTCAGGTGACCGAGAAAGCCTTTGTCGGGGAGTGGATGCCGAGCGACAAGCCGAGGGAGGATGATCCCCTGCTTCCGCCGCCGGTAAAGAAGGAGCGGGGCGGGAAGAAGAAGATTGCCGAAACGCCGGTTCCTTCTGCTGAGAATCAGTACTGGATCCGCTGCATGCAGTGCAACCAGGTGCATCTTCTGCAGGAGTGGCAGATACAGATCGATCGTGAACTGAGCCCTGACGAGCTCAGAGCGGATGAGTGCCAGATTTATTCGCCGCACGGCATATATGCCACGGGCGACGCGCTTTACCACCAGTCGCTTGACGAGGTGGGTGTGGTGCGGGAAAAACAGGCTACCGGAAGCGGTGCCTATGTGATTATTGTTGAATTCTGTAAGAGCGGAAGGAAGCAGCTCCTTGAAAACGTGCAGCTGACCCCTGCCAAGGAAAAGAGCTCCGACAGCATTACGGATTTAATCAAAACGAAATTACGACGGTAAATCCGTCTCGTCCAAGGGGGTGAATTTCATTGGTCAGTGTGCAGATGAACGATAATGAATCTATCGACAAGATGCTGAAGCGCTTCAAGAAGAAGTACGAACGCGCAGGTGTTTTGAAGGAGTTTCGCCAGAACGCATACTTTGTCAAACCTTCGGTTGACGGTCGTTTGAAACGGTCTCGCAGCAAGCGCAGAGCGCAGCGTGCGAACGAAGAACGCAACTCTTAATCGAGGCTTGTTGAAGTCAGCAATGCTCGCAGCAGCTCCTTTCGGGGGGCTGCTTTTTTTTCGCCACCTACTTACCCTTTTGACTCATGAGTGTTTTCAAGGGCGAGGTCACCTCGCTTCCTCCCGACAAGTCGATTTCACACCGAGCGGCCCTGATCGCTTCTCTTTCAGACGGTGAGACTGAAATCATGAACTTTTCGGCCGGATTCGACAACCAGTCGACCCTCGGCGTGCTGCAGGCATGCGGCATACCGGTACGGCAGGAAGAGGTACCGGGGCCCTGGGGCACGGCCATCCTCCGGGTGGTGATTAAGTCGAAAGGGCTGTGGAGTCTGACGCCCCCGTCGGCACCGCTCCAGTGCAACAACTCGGGAAGCACCATGCGGATGTTCTCGGGCATTCTGGCCGGGCAGCCGTTCCAAAGTGAGCTGGTCGGTGACGCTTCCCTCCTGAAGCGCCCCATGCGCCGGATTGCAGACCCCCTCATCCAGATGGGTGCCGGTGTGTCGCTCTCGCCTATCGGCACGGCGCCGGTTGTCATTACGGGGAGCAAAGATCTCCATGCGATAGACTACCGCCTTCCGGTCGCTTCCGCCCAGGTGAAGTCGCTCGTGGCGTTCGCCGGCCTGCATGCAGAGGGGGAGACCCGCATATACGAACCGCTCTCTTCGCGCAACCATACCGAACTGATGCTCGGCCTGGAACCAAGGGTGGAAAACGAAGAGCGGGTCATCGTGGTGCCCGGCCGCCGGCAGAGAGAGGCCCGGCCGTTCCAGATTCCGGCCGATCCTTCGGCCGCATGCTTCATCGTCTCCCTCGGCCTGCTAGCAAGAGGGTCTGAAATCATGATCCGCGACGTCTGCCTGAACCCGACACGGGCGGCATTTCTCGACATCCTCATCCGTGCGGGTGCGGCCGTCACTATCGAAAACCGCAGGACGGTCGGCGGTGAATCGATTGGAGACATTCTGGTCGAAGGGACCCGGGATATGGAGCCGCTTGTCATCAGCGACCCACAGGAAGTAGCCATTGCGATAGATGAACTGCCGATGCTCGGTGTGCTGTCTGCTTTTGCAACGGAGCGCTTCGAACTGATGAACGCAGGCGAGCTTCGGACGAAAGAGAGCGACCGTATCGAGGCGCTCGCCCTGAACCTGGAACGGCTCGGGTTCGTATGCCATCAGGAGCCCGGGGGGCTCAGCGTGACAGGGCGGAAGGGTCGGCCGTCAGGGCCTGTCGTCGTAGAGTGCTTTGACGACCACCGCATAGCCATGAGCTTTGCCGTGGCCTCAAAAGCCTGCGGTGAGGATATCGAGCTGTCTGACCGGGAAGTGGCCGGGGTCTCGTTCCCGAACTTTTTCTCCCTGCTCGACGCTCTGGAGGTTTAGGGCGTCACTGCCACGGGCCTCAGCGGGTGAGGCCGGTGAGGTGGCCGAAGAGGGCTTTGTTGAATGCTTCCGGCTGCTCGAGGTTCGAGATGTGTCCCGCTTCGGCTATGATCTCAAGCGTCGCGCCGGGTATGGCCAGGGCCATGGCCCGGGCGGTTTCGGGCGGTGTGAGGGTGTCGTGTTCTCCGCAGATGACCATCGTCGGGCAGCTGATGCTGCTCTGCATCGCCGTGCTGTCGCTGCGCTGCATGATGGCCCGCATGGCGGAGATGATGGCGCCCGGTGGCTGTGCCTTGATCATGGCGGCTGCCTCCTGCTGCAGCCGCTTCGGCGCCTCTTTCGTGAAATAGTTCGGCACCATCCGTTTCACCGCTTCCTCCGCTCCCCGCTCTGCGACCCCGGCAATGAAGTCTGCGCGTGCCGCGGCCGCTCCCGGGGCATCTGCCTCGGGACGGGTGTCGGCGAGGACAAGGGATCGGACCCGCTCAGGGTGCCGCTTCTCTAGTGCGAAGGCCTGGTATCCTCCCATTGAGAGACCAAGAACGGTGGCATCGCTTATTTTGAGACTGTCCATAAGCCGGACAAGTTCGTCTGCGTAATCATCAAAGGTCCATCCGGTCCGTTCCGGGGAGCCCTCTATGCCCCATGCATTCGGAGCCACTGCGCGGTATCCTTTCTCATCAAGGGCGCGAAGCTGCGGGTGCCACATCGCGCCGGAAAGCGGAAAAGCGTGCAGAAGGAGCACGCTTTTCCGGTCAGTGCCGTCATGTTCCGTATTGACGCCGGTCCAGCTGAGCATATCTCAGTTCTCCCCGACTTTCGGCTGTCCCTTGATCTCACGGATGATGCTGTTGGCCTCATCGAGGATCTTTCGGGCTTCCTGGCGTGCGGTGTCGATGATCTCCTGTGAGCGTTTCTTGGCTTCATTGCCGTACAGTTCGCCGTCATCGTCCCCTTCATAAAGTTCGGATGCCTTTTCAAGCGCGTGCTTCAGCTTCCCGGAGAGGATCTGCTGGGTTTCACTGCCCTTGTTGGGTGCGAAGAGAAGTCCCATGATGGTTCCGCCTGCTGCGCCGAGGACCGCTCCGAAAAACATCCCTTTGTAGAATTTATCCTGCTGCTGTACCATGGCCTGATGGGTTATGAGGTGAACGTGGCTCTGTGTGCTGGTATGTATCTTACAACAATATAACGATTTTTGCCGTTCCTCTTCAGCGCGGCATCATCGCCATGATCTCCTCGCGTGCGGCAACGATGTACCCGGTGAGGTCGGGGCGGCAGAGGAGGCGGAACTTTTTCGTATAGCGCTCGAACGCCAGGATGAAGCCGGAGCTGAAGACTGATTCGTTGAGGTCGTCGAAGCGGATGTACTTTCCCTCGAGCTCGAGCGAATAGTGGACATGTTCGGACCGGGTGGGGTAGACCCTGAGTTCGCGAAGGTCGGCATAGTCGAAGATATCCTTTTTCGAGGGGGGATCGATGAGCACCTCGTGGCCGGCAAGCGAGAGGTTGTGGCGTGCGTTCAGGAACCGGCAGATCTCCTGCTCCATCTGGCGGCGCACGGTGCTGTCGTTGTTGTAGGCGAACCAGCGATCATCGGCCTCTCCGGACTCCTCAAGGTAAGGCTGCACGGTGATGGCCCGCTTGTATACCCTGCGCATGATGATGTCCTGGAGCAGCTCCTGCAGCGGATGGGTCCGGTCGCCGAGCAGTTCGCGCAGCTCAAAGAGCACCCGGTCATCGGCGTTCCCGTAGAACAGCTCCCGGAGAGCCTGCGGCGCAACCAGCCCCTCGGTGGCGATGTCCTGCAGGAGGCGGCGCAGCATGGCCGAGAGCGACCGGCTGGTGTGGTGCCAGTAGACGTTGCGCATCATCATGTACTTTGCGAACATGAGGCTCTCGAGCGGGGCGATGCCTTTTTCGGTGATGGCGAACCGTTCGCGCTCCGGGTCGGGTACGAACGATTCTATCAGCCGCTCGATGTCTATGCTGCCGTAGGGGATGTTGCAGTGGTGCGCGTCGCGCATCAGGTAGTCCATCTTGTCGGGATCGAGCGTGCCGCTGATGAGCTTGCCGAACCGGCTTCCCGACCCGTCTTTGATCAGGGTAATGACGGCTTCGGGCGAGACCTTCCAGTCCAGACGGAGAATATCGGCGATCGTCGGCATGCCGGGGTGCTCCTCGTGTATGAAGCGCTCGCAAAGGTCCTCATGGTGCGAAAAGACCCTTTCGCCGTCGACAACGGGAATCTGGTCCTCAATGATATGGGCGTGGGGGTAATGGCCGATGTCGTGCAGGAGGCTTGCTGCGAGCAGCAGTCGGCAGTTGTGGTCGTCGAAATGGAACTCCCCCCCCTGCAGGCTGAGGGCCAGGGGGTTGGTCAGCATGCGCTGCAGGATCAGCTTCATCAGGTGGTAGACCCCGATGGAATGCTCGAAGCGGGTATGGGTGGCTCCCGGATAGACCTGCTGGGAGAACGAGAGCTGGCGTATCCCCTTCAGGCGGAGGAACGAGGGGTGCGAAATGATCTTTTTCAGTGGACCCGAAAGGGGGATGTGCCCCCAGATGGGAATGCGGATGAATCCGCCGTCGGACCGGAATAGGAGATGTTCGGCAATCATGGGGTGCAGGGATGCTTCAGTACCGCTCAAGACTGAATTTTTCGCCGAGGTACATTCTTCTCACTTCCGGATGGCTGGCGATCTCTTCCGGGGTGCCGTGCATGAAGAGGCTCCCGTCGAAGAGCAGGTAGGCGTGATTTGTGATGGAGAGCGTTTCGTGCACGTTGTGGTCGGTGATGAGGACGCCGATGTTGCGTTTCACCAGGCCTTCGACGATCTGCTGGATGTCCTCGACAGCAATCGGATCGACGCCGGCGAAGGGTTCGTCGAAGAGTATGAACTTCGGGTCGAGCGCTAAGGCACGGGCGATTTCCGTCCTGCGCCGCTCTCCGCCGGAGAGCGCGTAGCCCATGCTCTTGCGGATGGCCGAGATGCCGAGGTCCTCAAGCATCATGTCGGTTTTTTCCTGCTGCCGGGCTTTCGGCATGTCGGTGAACTCCAGCACGGCGAGGATGTTCTCCTCGACCGTCATATTCCGGAAAACGGATGCCTCCTGCGGCAGATAGCCGATGCCGAGCCGTGCGCGTTTGTACATCGGCTCCTTGGTGATGTTCCGGCTGTCCAGGAATACGTCACCCCGATCGGGACGGACGAGACCGACGATCATGTAGAAGGTGGTGGTCTTGCCGGCGCCGTTCGGCCCGAGCAGCCCCACGATCTCGCCCTGGCTGACTGCGATGTTCGAGTCCCTGACGACCAGGTGCTTGTTGTAGGATTTCTGCAGTCCGGTGCAGCTGAGGGTTGCGCTCATGGAATGGGATAAGTTGCTGTTGCCGGATTCTTCCGGGGGAAGCCGTGTCATGTTCAATGTACAAATAAATCCCGCCTTTGTTCCGGCCGCAGGATGCGTCAGGATCCGCCATACGATCCGCCATACTTCATGTTGAACGTCTCTTCGCTCATGATGAGCAGGAGAACGCCCTCGATGAATCCGACGATGGTGGGTATGCCGGTCCAGCAGAAGAGGATGTACATGATGCCCCAGCCGATGCTGCCGAGATAGAACTTGTGGATGCCGAGGCTGCCGAGAAAGAGGGCGAAGAGGGCGGCGGCAAGCCTGCTCCTCCCGTTCGGTGCGATCGCTCCAAGGCTCGAGGTGAATGGGGCCGGGGTCTGGCGAATGCCGCATTTCGGGCAGATCTCAGCTTTCCGGTTGATCAGCGCTCCGCATTCGGTGCAGTACTTTTCGTCGGGTTGTATTGCCATCGTTCAGATAGTGGTTCAAGGGTTCAGTGAGCTGTTGCCCAGGAGAGTATGCTTCGAATGAAAATACGGACTCGTGCGGCAAGGGGCAAGACTTTTCCAATGAAGATTGTGTACTTTGGCTATAGGGCGCGATTGGACGGACGGGCGCCGGTATTTTTCCAACCAGCAAGTTCCAAGAGGTTATTATGGGCAAGGTGATGCCGTACAAAGGGGTATGGCCGGAGGTGCATGAAACGGTGTTCATGACCGACGGCTCGTATGTGATCGGGGATGTGAAGATCGGGGCGGATTCGAGTCTCTGGTTCAATGCCGTGGTGCGCGGGGATGTCTGCCCGATCCGTATCGGGGAGCGTACGAGCGTGCAGGACAACGTAACGCTGCATGTGACCCACGATACCGGACCGCTTGAGATCGGCAGCAACGTCACCATCGGTCACGGTGCGACCCTGCACGCCTGTACGGTCCGGGACTATGTGCTGATCGGCATGGGCGCCACCCTGCTCGACGACTGCGTTGTGGAGCCCTGGTCGATCGTGGCTGCCGGTGCGCTCGTGCGACAGGGGTTCCGGGTGCCTTCCGGGATGCTGGTAGCAGGCGTGCCGGCCAAGGTCATGCGTCCGATCACCGAGGAGGAGAGGCGGAACATCGAGGAGTCGCCCGAGAACTATGTGCGCTATGCGGCCCACTACCGCGAGGGCAGGGTGCTCTCTCAGGCGGTGGATCGATAGCGCGTTCAGGTGTCAGGACCGCCGGAATTAGGGTGGTGTTTTCTTGGCTGATTTCGCTAAATTGAGCGGGGCGGCCGAACCACCCCCGGCGGCAAAGGCCGTTCCTTTTCCGCCATGACTGTTTTCTCAATTCTTTTTCTGAAACTCCCTGGACAACCCATGATGGAACATGATGTAGTGATCGTCGGAGGTGGTATCAGCGGCTTGAGCATGGCGTTTTACTGTGCCGAGGCCGGTATGCGGCCTCTTCTGCTTGAACAGAATGCTGAAGCGGGCGGCTCATTCGCCTCCCCCCGCTACGAGATCGGCAGAAAGACGTTCTGGCTCGAGATGGGCGCACACACCTGCTACAGCTCCTACCAGAACCTGCTCGGTATCGTCGAAGCCTGCGGTATGATGGGGGATATCATTCCCCGGGCCAAGGTGCCATTCTCGCTCTTCATCGACGGCAAGGTGAAGTCCCTCGTTTCTTCGCTCCACATCGGCGAACTGCTGCTCTCGGCCCCGAACATCTTCAAGCTTAAAAAAGAGGACCAGAGCGTCCGCTCCTATTACGAGAAAATCGTCGGCAAAAGGAACTACGACGAGGTGATCCGCCACTTCTTCAACGCTGTTCCCTCGCAGCCCACCGACGACTTTCCCGCCGACATGATGTTCAAGAGCCGTCCGAAACGCAAAGACGTATTGAAAAACTATACTTTCCGCGATGGCCTCCAGAGTGTCGCCCGCTCGATTGCCGGCCGGAAGGGCATCACGGTTGCCACGGACAGCGAAGTCACCCTTGTGCGCCATGAGGGAGGAAACTACCGGGTCACCACCGCGGGAGGAGAGGAATATGCCGCGGCGAGACTTGTGCTGGCCACCCCGTCGGCAGTCTCCTCGAAGCTGCTTGAAGGCATGGAGCCGGAGCTGTCGCGCCACCTTTCGGTGCTCAAAGCTGCTGAAGTCGACTCCATCGGCGTCATCGTCCGTAAGGACGTGGTTGCCTTGAAGCCGGTTGCCGCGCTGATTTCCCCTAATGACGTGTTCTATTCGGTCGTGTCGCGCGACACGGTGCCGGATGATCATTTCAGGGGCTTCTCGTTCCATTTCAGGCCGGGCCTTCCGGAGAAGCAGAAGAAGACCCGCATCATGGAGGTGCTCGGCATCCCGATGGCCAAAATGGAGCATATCAATGTGAAGACGAACACGGTGCCTTCGCTCCGCCTCGGCCACCGCCAGTGGCTCGAAAAAACTGACGCCCTGCTCAAAGCCAAGAAAGGTCTCGGCCTGTCGGGCAACTATTTCGGTGGCATGGCCATCGAAGACTGCGTCAGCCGCTCAAAGAGTGAATTCGAACGGATGAGGGGATAGCGGCCTGTGGAAGTGTTTCTGAAAAGCTGGCAGAGCGTTGAGGGTGGTTACCTCTTGCCGGCCCTGCTGGTTCTTTCCGCCATCCTGCTCTATTTCGGTGCGAACACGGTGTTCGGGCGGGTTGTCCGCAACATCCGCCGGTCGGTCAGGGGTACCGGCCTGCCGGTGGAGGTGGCCGCCGCCCCGTTCCGGCTGCTTGTGGAGCTTGCCGGCATAACGCTCCTGCTCCATTACCTGCCGCTGCCCGAAGGGCTGTTGCCGGTGCTCAAGCACCTCCTTATCATTCTCGCCATCATCTCCTCGGCCTGGTTCATGATGCGCCTGCTGATAGTGCTTGAGCGCTTTGTCCTGCTCCATTACGAGTCGAAAACCCTTGAAAACAGCGCTGCACGACGCAAGGTCGCGACCCATGCGAGCCTTGCCCGGAAGATCCTCAATGTGATTCTGGTGGTTCTTGCCCTCTCCTCCGTCCTCATGACCTTCGATACGGTCCGCCAGGTCGGAGTGAGCATCCTCGCATCTGCCGGCATTGCCGGTGTCATCATGGGCTTTGCAGCCCAGAAAAGCCTTGCCACCCTCATTGCCGGCGTGCAGATTGCCATCACCCAGCCCATCAGCATCGATGACGTGGTCGTCGTGGAGAAAGAGTGGGGAAAGATCGAGGAAATCACCCTCACCTACGTGGTGGTGAATATCTGGGATCAGCGCCGCCTGATCGTTCCGATCAGCCGCTTTATCGACCAGCCGTTCGAGAACTGGTCGAGGGTCTCTGCTGAACTGCTCGGAACGGTGTTCTTCTACGTTGATTATGCCATACCCGTCGAGGAACTGCGCAGCGAGCTGGAGCGCATCGTTTCCTCTACACCGCTCTGGGATAAGCGGGTGGTGAAACTGCATGTGACGAATACGTCGGACCGCTCGCTGGAGGTTCGTGCCCTCATGAGCGCCAGAAACTCTTCGGACGCATGGGAGCTTCGCTGCCTGGTCCGTGAAGAGATGATCGGTTTCATCAGGGAAAACTACCCGGGAGGCCTGCCGAGAGTCAGAATGGAGATGGATCAGGGAGGCGCGGCCGCCCTCGGGATATAAAAAAATGTGATTTTTGCGCTTTTTTGGCTAGCTTCGCTTTTTGTCAGGAGCAGTGCCGGTGATTCCAGAGGCTGAAGACCGCGTATGGGTTCTGATCATATTTTCAACACGACCGCAAGAGGTACAAACAGGAGGACGCGACTATGGCACAGGCCAAAACAGGAGATAAAGTAAAAATACATTATACCGGCACACTCAGCGACGGATCGGTGTTTGATACCTCTGCCGATCGTGATCCGCTGGAGTTCACCCTCGGCGGCGGGCAGGTTATTCCCGGTTTTGATACCGCGGTCATCGATATGGCGCCGGGCGAGGTGAAGGTACAGGTCATTCCGGTCGAGGAGGCTTACGGCCCGCATAGCGTAGAGCTGGTCACAGACGTGCAGCGTGATCGCTTCCCACCGGACATGGAGCTTGAAATCGGCCAGCAGCTGCAGGTCGGTCTTGCCGACGGCCAGCAGGCCATCGTGATGATCGTGGACCTGAAAGAGGATGCCGTGACGCTTGATGCCAACCACCCGCTTGCAGGCCAGGAGCTTACCTTCGAGATCGAACTGGTCGAGATCCTCTAAGCTTCCCCTCCCTCTGGAGTCTCAACGCCGTTCTTCCAGCAGGTAGACGGCGTCGTTTTTTCGGACTTTTGGGCATCGCAGGGTGATGGTGTCGCCTTTCGTCGCAGTGGGTGAGCCTTCCACGTCATTGGTGCGGAAGCTTTCAGGAGTGAAGGTTTCCACGCCGGTGACGGGGCCCTGTATCGAGAGTTTTCCCCCCGCCGTAAGCTTGCCTGCCTGGATCAGGATTTCAGCTACTCCCGCCTTTGGATAGTATTTCACCACCTTGCCGAGATAGGTTTTGCGTTCAAGTGCCTGCGACCCGTAGGACTTTGACCAGGCTTCGAGCGGCCGGCCGAAGTAGAACCCGTCGGAAAATCCCCGGTTGTACACCGTTCTGAGTTCCTCCTTCAGTTCAGCCGTGAGCGCGCTGTAGCGTGCCCTGAAACCCGGGTCGCTACGTTCGCTGATGCAGCAGTCCAGCGCCCTGCGGTATGCGGACGTTACCGTCTGCACGTATTCGGGGCTGCGGCTTCTTCCCTCTATCTTGAACGCGCCGATGCCGGCATCCATCAGCCGGTCAAGAAATTCGACGGCCGAGAGGTCCTTCGGGCTCATGACGTAGTCGCTGCCGAGTTCGAGGCTGACACCCTCTTCCGGGTCGGTGACGATGTAGCTTCTTCTGCAGGGCTGTACGCATTCCCCCCGGTTCGCCGACTTGCCGAACAGCTCCTGCGACAGGAAGCAGCGGCCTGAGACGGCAACGCACATCGCCCCGTGCACGAAGCACTCAATCTTGAGCGGTAGCCGTTCCTCCTCCACCATTGTGGTAAGACGCTGGACCTGCTGCAGGGTGAGCTCCCGGGCAGGGACTATCATGGTGGCGCCCTGTGCGGCAAAGTACCGGATGGCGGCGGTGTTGCTTACCGAGGCCTGTGTCGAGAGATGGAACGGCATGCTCTCCCGCCGGCAGGCGTCGATGACGGCCATGTCCCAGCAGATGACGGCGTCGAGGCCTGCCGATTTCGCGGCGGCAACGTAGCTTTTGATCATCGGCAGCTCGCTGTCGTAGACGGTGGTATTCAGCGTAAGGTAGGCTCTGGCGCCGTGGCTGTCGGCCAGCTTGCGGATGGCGGGAAAGTCTGTGGGCGTGAAGCTTTCGCTCCCGGCACGCATGTTGCAGCCCTCGGTGCCGAAATACACTGCGTCCGCGCCCGCCCTCAATGCGGCCTGCATGGCGGCGTGGCTGCCGGCCGGGGCGATCAGTTCAGGGCGCTTTTTTGTTGTGGTGTGCTCTCGGGCCATACTCATCAGTGTGCTTCAGGGGTTCCGATACGTCGCCCGCATGGCGGCGCGGTATGGGATAATAGCGAATAAGGCGTACATTTTCATTGCGCGTATTTCAGTGTCCGGATTCCTCCCTGGACTCTCCGCCATTTTTTTTGATACCCTTATGAACGACCGTCTTTTTTCTTCGCTGCTTTTTGCCGTCTCCCTCGGCCTTGCACTTATTGAGCTGGCGCTTCTCGCCTCCCTGTCCCCGCCCGATGTCTCGCTCGTTGTGCTTGCCGTTGCCCTTTCGCTTGCCGGGATGCTGTTCTCGGTTCGCATGCTGCTTGGCGCCCGTCATGCGGTGGAGTCCGTTTCATCGCGCCGGCAGAGGGCGATGCAGGATCCGGTGATGCGCGAGCGGCTTGAGGGCTACGCTACGGACGAGGCGTTCCGGGGCGGCGCCTGCGGTGGAGGAGAGACTGCTGCCGCACCCTCATCGGCGCCCTCACGTCTCAATCTTGAAACCTTCTCGCTCGACAGGGAGGGGTTTCAGGAGTACATCGGCCGTTCCATGGGGGGGGGCGGTGAAGAAGAGGATGGCGGCTTTTGCGTCGATCTTGACTGCGACGCACTCTCCCGCGGAGGCGGCGTTATGCCCTCCGACTTTTCCCATGACCCCGCATCGGTGATGGCCGGTCTCAAAAGGGCAGGGGGGAAGCCGTGAAGAACCGCGCCTTGCCGGAAGTGAGCCGTGCTCTTCTTAAACGCATCGCCCGGCTCCAGCAACGAAAATACCGCGACCGGGAAGGGCTTTTCATCGCTGAAGGGCTTCGCACGGTGCGTGAGCTGCTCGGGCAGATGGCCGGAGCCGATATGCTCGACTGCCTCATCTGCACCGCCGAAGGGCTCGCATTCTTCCCTGAGTCCTCCATCTACAGCGGATCACTCTTTCTGGCCTCTGAGGACGATTTTAACCGGGTGGCCGGCACCAGTTCACCCCAGGGCGTGCTCGGTGTGTTCCGCCAGCCGGTCTTCCCCCTTCCGTATGAACGGCCGTATTCCGGCCGGGCACTTCTTGTGGCGCTTGATGAAGTACAGGATCCCGGCAACGCCGGCACGATCCTCCGTACAGCTGCGTGGCTCGGGGCGGACGGACTGCTTGCAGGGCCGGGAACGGTCGATCTCTACAACGCCAAAACCGTCCGGTCATCGGCCGGCAGCCTGCTCGGCATGCCGCATACCCGTGCCGGGGATCTCCCGGCGGCGCTTCGTCAGCTGCAGAAAGCGGGGTTCAAGGTCATCTGTTCTTCTCTTGAAGGAGAGGATTTCAGGAGCGGGGGGGCGTGGCCGGAACGGACGGTGCTCGTGGTCGGCAACGAGGCCAACGGCGTGGGGCCGGAAGTGCGCGTTCTGGCGGACCGCCTGGTGAAAATTCCGCACGGCAGGGGACCGGCACGGGTCGAGTCGCTCAATGCGGCCGTATCGGCGGCGATCCTCATGGAACGGATCCTGCTTTAGCTTCGGGGGCGCTCCTCAACCCTATACCAGTAGGACAGGATAGTCCAGCTCGCTTATGAGCTCCCGTATATCCTCCTTTGCCATCCGCATCTCCTCACAGAGGACAACGAGTCCAGAGTCGACCATGCGGATGAAGCGGACAAGCGTTTTCGCATCCGCTCCCCTCAGGTTGTGGAACTCCATTGTCTCCGCTCTCTCGGACTCCTGCTCCCGAATCGACGCCTCCATTCGCGCTGCCTCTTCAGGGTCTGCCTCAAGGATGAGTACATGCAGCAGCGCCCCTTCCGGCGTCAGGAAAAGAGCCGCCTGCAGCGCCTTTTCAGCTCCTTCAGACCCGTCGTAGAGGGTGATGAACGGTCCCTTGGTTGCTGACACTCCATGGCGCATGAAGAGCATCGGCTTTTTGCCCTCAACGAGCGCTTTTTGTGCTGTTGAGCCCAGCCCCCTGCGGCAGGTTGGCGACTTGCCGCTTCTGCCGAGTACCAACAGGTCGCATTCCAGGGCGGCCTCTACAACCTCTTCGGGCACCAGCCCCCTGCGTATACTGAACGAGTGGCGGAGGGTGGAGTTCCCGATGGCCGACAGAAGCGCCGCTTCGGCTTTTTCTGCCTGCAGCCGCACAGCCCGTTCAAGTTCTGCGGGCTCGATTGCCCGGGGCTCGTGGCTGTATGGGCGGATTTCACTGCTGAACGGGAGCTCGGCAAGACTGAACAGGTTGGAGTCTTCGACGAAGATGCCCTGAATATCGGCCTGCATGCGTTCGGCCAGTTCCCTTGCGGCCTTGATTGAAGCTATGCTGTGCGGCGAACAGTCTATGGCGACCGCGATCTGACGGATGATCATATTCACTCTTCGGGGGTTTCGGTGTTTGAGGAATACTGCCTGATTTTTTCGGCCATCCCGGCCAGTCGTGCGGCGATTTTCCCGTTGATGCTCCCGGCAGGCCACTCATCGTTTTCGTTCTGCACTCCGGCCTCGACGCCGGTGAGCAGCTCGATGCCCTCATCGACATGGGTGGCGGCATAGATCGAGAAGCGTTCCTCTCTGACCGCCTCGACCACGTCACGTCGGAGCATGAGGTTCAGGACATTGGACGCCGGGATCAGTACGCCCTGCCTGCCGGTAAGCCCCCGGGCGTTGCAGAGGTCGAAAAATCCTTCGATTTTTTCATTGACGCCGCCGATTGCCTGCAGTTCGCCGTACTGGTTGACGGAGCCGGTAACGGCGATCCACTGACGGATGGGAACGTCAGAGAGGGCGGAGAGGAGGGCGTAGAGTTCGGCCGATGAGGCGCTGTCGCCCTCCACGCCCCCGTAGGACTGTTCGAACACCAGCGATGCAGAAAGAGAGAGCGGCTGGGACATACCGAAGCGTGCACCCAGAAAACCCGAGAGGATCATGACCCCTTTGGAGTGGATCGGCCCGCCGAGCTCGGCTTCCCGTTCAATGTCGATCACTTCGCCTTTGCCGAGCCGGATCCGGGCGGTGATTCTGCCCGGGTGCGCGAACAGCTCGCGACCTGCAGGGTAGATGGCAAGTCCGTTGATCTGTCCGGTTTTTTCTGTATCGGTGTCGATGAGGATGGCGTTTTTCAGGGTAGCCTCCCTGATCTTTTCGCTGATGCGCGACGCCCGTACCACCCGCGCTTCAACCGCCCGGTCCACATCATCGGCGCCGACAGTGTTGCGCCCTGCCGAGCCGGCATGGAAATCGGCTTCATGGACCAGATCGCTGATCTCCTGCAGTCGGCTGGTCAGCTTCCTGCTGTCACCGGCCAGCCGTCCCCCGTATTCCACTGCCCGGGCAACGGCTTCGCGGCTGAAGTGCCGGAGACTGTTCTGTTTGGCCACCCTTGCGATAATGCGGGCGTAGGAGTGTTTGCCTTCAGGGTCCGCTTCCAGCTCGTCTTCAAAATCAGCCGCCACTTTGAAGAGTTCGCTGAAGTCTGGATCGTAGGCGTTGAGCAGGTAGTAGAGCCTGCGCTCCCCGAACAGAATTACCTTCAGGTCGAGCGGGATCGGCTCGGGTTCAAGGGAGACGGTGCTGATGAGGCTGTAGAGCTGGCCGAGTGATTCGATGCGGATCTGGCGGGTCCGGAGCGCGTTTTTCAGTGCGTCCCAGGCGAATGGCTCCATGAGCAGGCGTCGGGCGTCGAGGAGCAGGTACCCGCCGTTGGCTCTGTGCAGGGCGCCCGGCTTGATGAGGGTGAAGTCGGTGACGAGCGTACCCATTTCCGAGAGATGTTCGATGTCGCCAACCAGATTCCTGCAGGCCGGTTTGTCTTCGTATACGATCGGTGCACCCTTGGCGGCGCCGTTGTCGACCGCTACATTGACGCGGTAGCGGTTGAATGTACGGCTCTTTTTCATGGGGTTGCCCGCTTCCTGCCCCTTTTCAAGGAACTGGTAGAAGTTTTCGACGATATCGTTTTCCACGGCATCGAGGTAGGTCCCGACTTCGGGGAGTGCTTCGTAGCGGCTTTTGAGTTCGTCGACAAGCGGCCGGACGGCAAAGTCCGCGATGGTGCGGTTCAGGCCGTTGATTTTTTCCTGCGTCTCGCGCTGCCACTTCGGCATCTGCGACATGACCGTCTGCAGTTCGGTTTTCAGTTTCCCTATTTTTTCCTCGATCTCCTCCCGCTTTTGTTCATCAAGCCGCATGAACTCATCCGGCTTGAGCACTTCGCCTTTCCTGACCGGTGCAAACGCAAACCCGGCTGGAGTACGTATGAGGGCGATGCCGGCATCTGCCGCTTTTTTCTCGAGTTCTCCAATCGCTTCGGCCTGCTGCTCCTGGAACTTTTCGTGGATGGCTTTTTCCTCTCCCTGATACTCTTCACTGCTGAAGGCCGCAGGGATGACGGTGAGGAGGGCTTCGACAAGGCGGTCCATACCGCCCGACAGTTCCGCGGCTTTTCCCGGCGGCAGGCGGAGGGCTTTCGGATGACGCGGTTTTTCGAAGTTGTAGACATGGCACCAGTCGTCGGGAACCGGCGCTTTCGGGGCGACGGTTTCGAGGTGGTGCATGAGTGAGGTCTGTTTGCCGGTGCCGCTCCGCCCGAGGGCGAAGAGGTTGAAGCCGTCATGACGGATAGCTATCGAAAAGGCTATTGCGTCGAGGGCCCGTTTTTGGCCTGCGGCTTCCGTTCGGCCGTCAAGTTCCGCGGTGGTCTCAAAGTTGAAGTCCAGCGGGTCGCATTCCCTGCGAAGCTGTTCCGGGGGGAGTTTTCCATGCAGCTGCGTCATTTCCACTCCTGTTCCTGCCATCGTCGTCGGATGGCTTTCCCCTTTCCGGGTCAAGTGCCGGAACCGGCAGCTGGGGATCTGGTCATTCCGGATGGGTTCTGTCCTACCCTTGCAATGTACGAAACTCTTTCTGTTATGAGAACCCTGGTTTTCAGACCTCCTTTCCGTCAGTGGGGAGTGTGGGGCGCAGGTGCACGGGTTCGGCCGCTTTCGGCCGCAGCCGGAGGTTGAGCATTTCGACTCCGACTGAGAAGGCCATGGCGAAATAGACGTATCCCTTGGGGATTTCATAGCCTGCGCCTTCGGCCAGGAGCGTGACGCCGACCAGAATGAGGAAGCTCAGTGCAAGCATTTTGATGGTCGGGTGGCGTTCGACGAAATCACTGATGCTGTTGGCCGCAAGCATCATTACTCCGACGGCGATCATGATGGCGATGACCATCACTGGAAGGTCACGCGCCAGTCCCACCGCAGTGATGACGGAGTCGAGCGAGAAGACGATATCGAGAACTGCGATCTGCAGGAGGGTGAAGAGAAAGCTGCCGGGTGCTGCGCGGGTGCCGCCTTCTTCGCCGCCTTCAAGGCTCTGGTGGATTTCATGGGTGCTTTTTGCGAGAAGGAAAAGCCCTCCGGCGACAAGGATCAGGTCGCGGCCCGAGACGCTGTGATCGGCTACACTGAAGAGTTCGCCGGTCAGGCGCATGACCATGCTGATGGAGAGCAGCAGCAGGATGCGGGTCACCATGGCAAGTCCCAGTCCCATAACACGTCCACGCTGCCGCTGGTGCTCGGGGAGACGGCCCGCCAGAATGGAGATGAAGATGATGTTGTCAATGCCGAGAACGATCTCAAGTATGGTAAGGGTCGCCAGAGCGACCCATGCTTCAGGTTGCAGTATCCAGTCCATCGGTGGTCGGGGCGGGTGAAGGGTTGATGCCGGCTGTTTTGCAATGTAGCCAACATTTGTCTTCCTGCAATGGGGCGTTTTTTCGTTACTTTTATGTCATGGCTCTCTTGTGGCGTCATTTCATCAGCCGTTTTATATTATGGGGGAAGCATTTCAACAGCCGGTTGTTCCGGCCCTGCGGGCAGCCTTCGATTCGGGGCTGACCCGTCCCCGCGTATGGCGTGTCCGGCAGCTGGAAGCGCTCGGGCGGTTTCTTCTGGAGCGGGAAGAGGAGCTTGCCGCTGCGGTGCAGGCAGATGTCGGCAAACCTCCTGCCGAGGTCTTCTTCACGGAGACAGCCTTTCTCCAGAGTGAAATCCGTTACGCCCTTCAGCATCTCGGAGGGTGGATGCGCCCGAAACGTGCCGCCCTGCCCCTGCTCTACCAGCCGGCGACAGCTTCCTATGCATACGAACCCCTCGGCGTGGTGCTCATCATCGGAGCATGGAACTACCCGCTCCAGCTCGTACTGGCTCCGCTCGTCAGTGCCATTGCCGCCGGCAACTGTGCCGTGCTCAAGCCTTCAGAGCAGGCGCCCCGCACCTCCGCCTGTATAGCCGAAGGAATCCGGCACTACCTCGACGGCCAGGCATTTCTGGTCGTTGAGGGCGGGCCCCTGGAGGCCCGGCAGCTGCTTCGGGAGCGCTTCGAGCATGTGTTTTTCACGGGAAGCAGGGCGGCAGGCCGGGAGGTGATGAGGGCGGCTGCCATGCATCCCGCTTCGGTGACGCTTGAACTCGGCGGCCGGTGCCCCTGCATCGTCGATTCCGGCATGCAGCTCAAAACAGTTGCACGCCGCATCGCATGGGCGAAGTTCCTCAACGCGGGACAGACCTGCATCGCGCCGGATTATGTTCTGGTGCGCCGCGGCCTTGAGCGCATGCTTGCCGATGCGTTAAGGGAGGCCTTGGTGTCATTTTATGGGCCATCACCCGGCCGGAGTCCCGGATATGCCCGCGTGGTCGGCGACGACAGGCTCCTCCGGCTTGAGGAGCGCTTCCCCGGCATTGCAGATGAGAGCCCTGGAGGGGGGCGCTCTCTTCCCCCCACGATACTGGAGGGAGCGGGGCCGGAGTACGCCGGTGCGGGGGATGAGATTTTCGGCCCTGTCCTGCCGCTTGTTTCTTACGGTGAGATCGGAGAGGCGATCGGAATGATTCGGGACGGGGAGGAGCCCTTGGCCATCTACCTGTTCAGTACTGACCGCGGAGTGCAGCAGAGGGTGCTCCGGGAAACCCGTTCCGGGGGGGTTTGCATCAACGATCTGCTGTTCCAGGCCGCCGTGCCATCCCTTCCCTTCGGCGGGGTTGGGCGAAGCGGGTTCGGCGCCTATCATGGGCGGGCAGGGTTTGAGGAGTTTTCCACCCGTCGGAGCGTCATGAAGCGCCCGATTGTGGCTGATATGTCGCTGCGCTACCCGCCCTACGGAAACCGGAAGTTCCGGTTCCTGCGGTGGTTGCTTGGCTGTTTCCAGTGAGGGTACCCCTTTGGTGCCTTCCACTAAACATATGTAAGGGTTGACTGATGATGAATGATGGGAAGATAGGGCTTGCTTTGGGTGGCGGTGCGGTGCTTGGCGCTGCGCATGTGGGTGTGCTCAGGGCGCTCGATGAACTTGACATCAAGGTCTCGATGCTCAGCGGTACGAGCATCGGTTCGTTCATCGCCGCACTCCACGCATTCGGCAAAACCTGGCAGGAGATCCGCGACGTCACCCTTGAGCTTGACTGGTTCGACCTGTCGGGTCCCGTGCTCTCGCAGTACGGGCTGCTGTCGAACAGGAAGTTCGGTCGGGTCGTCCACGAGCTTCTCGGCCGGAAAAACATCGAAGATGCCCCGATTCCGCTTGCGATGGTAGCCGCCAACGTATCCACGGGACGGAAGGTGGTGATCCGGAGCGGGGACGTGGCTGCCGGCGTAATGGCGAGCACCTGCATCCCGGGCCTCTTCCGGCCAGTGGAACAGAACGGCTCCATGCTTGTGGACGGCATGCTTCTCGAAAATGTGCCGGTCTCGCCTCTTTTCGAGCTCGGCATCCATCCGCTTATCTGTGTCGACCTGCTCGCCCGCCATACCTTCACCAAGCCCGACAGCATCATCGGGCTGCTTTTGAACTCCTTTTATGCCGCAATCACCAATGTGGCTTCCGTGCAGACCGGTATGGCCGATCTCTGCATCGCCCCCGATCTCGGGGCATTCAACCTCATCGATACCGACCAGATTCCCGAAATCATCGAGGCGGGCTACCGTGATGCCCTCAAAGCACTTTCTGCGTTCAGGGAGAACGCCTCCTTTTTGGCTTGACTCCTTTTCCAAATTGCTTTAACTTTCAAAGTAAGTGATGTCGCCGCCGGGGGGGAAGGGCTCTCCTGCGGCATGGATGCATTCCGGGTTGAAACGATGAAAAAAGGAGCGTGTATCATGAAGAAATTTGCTGCGGGAACCCTTTTTGCCGTTCTGGCGCTTGCCGGCTCCGGTCGGCTGGCTTCGGCCGCTACGCCTTATGCCACCGGTTCGGTGGGTCTTGCCATGCTGCAGGACTCGGACGTGGAGTTCGCCGCCGACCGGTCCTACAATACCGGCTACACTCTTACTGGCGCCGTAGGCCTCCGGAGCGGGGAGTACAGACTTGAGGGCGAGCTTGGCTATCAGGAAAACGGCATCGAGAGTTCAGGAGATGATGTATCAATCCTCAGCTTCCTCGGTAACGGTTACATTGATTTTGAGATGGCATCGTCGTCTTTCACCCCCTACCTGACGGCTGGGTTCGGGTTGGCATCGGTGGACGACAGCAGCGGGCCGGGTTCCGTCGACGATACGGTGTTCGCCTGGCAGCTTGGGGCTGGCGTAGGGTACCGGTTTGCTGACAACATGCTGGTGGACGTCAGGTACCGCTACCTCGGCACCGGCGATCCCGAACTGGCCGGCGGTCGTGAGTACAGCATCGATACCCACAACTTCATGGTCGGCCTGCGGGTTGAGTTCTGAGGCGGAGCGGAGTGCCGTCCCCCTTTTATCTTGAACACCCTCACAGGGAGCACAATACCATGCCGATCAGAAAACTCAGGGAGTTTCTCGACAGTCACGGGGTACGGTATTTCGCGGTAAGCCATTCTCCGGCCTATACGGCGCAGGAGGTGGCAGCTTCAGCCCACGTGCCAGGAAAGGAAATGGCCAAGACGGTCATCGTGCGGCTTGACGGAACGATGGCCATGGCCGTGCTTCCGGCTTCCCGCCAGCTTGATTTCGACCGGCTTCGAGAGGCTTCCGGTGCCGCGGATGTGTGCCTTGCCGGCGAGGCGGAGTTCGCCGGCCGCTTTCCCGGGTGCGAGCCCGGCGCCATGCCGCCGTTCGGCAATCTCTACGGCATGGAGGTTTTTATGGACGAGGAACTTGAGGATGATGACGACATTGCATTCAACGCCGGCACTCACCGGGAGCTCCTGCGCCTCTCCTACAGTGATTTCAGCCGTCTCGTGCGCCCGAAGGTGGCCCCTATCAGCGCCGCGGGAGGGGGATTGCCATCGCAATGATGGTTTTTCTTGGGGGAAATGTTACCTTTGGGGCATGTCTGCAGGTACTTCGGGGGCCATCTGCCCCCTCTATCGGCATACATGCGGCCGGGTGTACTCAAGAACTGCTTTCCTGTCATGAAGATTGCCTTATATGCCGGTACCTTTGTCAAGGACAAGGACGGAGCCGTAAAATCCATTTACCAGCTGGTTGCTTCATTCAGGAAAAACGGCCATGAAGTTGTAGTCTGGTCTCCGGATGTATCACCTTCCGATGATCACGGTGGTGTTGCGGTCCATGCCATGCCTTCCGTGCCGATTCCCCTTTATCCCGATTACCGGCTCGGGTTCTTTTCTGCTGATACCCGCCGCCAGCTTGACCTGTTTGAGCCGGACATTGTCCATATTTCAACCCCCGACATCATCGGGCGGAAGTTTCTGCTCTACGCCCTGAAGCACCGCCTGCCGGTCGCCTCGGCCTACCATACCGATTTCCCTTCCTACCTCAACTACTACCGCCTTGGTTTCGCCGAAGGTGCGCTCTGGCGATATCTTGCCTGGTTTTACAACAGCTGCGAAACTGTTCTGGCGCCCAATGAGATTGTCCGCCGGAACCTGCTTTCGCACGGAATCCGGAACGTCGGCATCTGGTCGCGGGGTATTGACCGCGAGCTGTTTCATCCCGGAAGGCGTTCGGAAACGCTGCGCCGCAGTTGGAACGCAGACGGCCGGAAGGTTCTGGTGTTTGCTGGCCGGTTTGTCTGGTACAAGGATATCCGGATTGTGATGGACCTGTACCGTCGCTTTCAGGAAGAGGGCAAGGCGGACCGGGTCCGGTTCGTCATGATCGGTTCGGGACCCGAAGAGGACGCGCTCCGGCGGGCGATGCCCGAGGCGGTCTTTACCGGCTATCTGACCGGTACATCCCTGCCGGAAGCCTATGCCAGCGGTGACATTTTTCTTTTTCCGTCGACGACCGAAGCGTTCTGCAACGTATCGCTTGAGGCTATTTCATGCGGTCTTCCGGCCATCGTATCGGACGAAGGAGGATGCCGCGACATCGTCGAACTGTCGGGAGGCGGGCTGGTGGCCCGTGCCCGTGACATCGACAGCTTTTATCGGCAGTGCCTCGGTCTTCTTGACGATGCCCGGCGTTTCGCAATACAGCGCGAAGCCGGTCTTGCCTATGCGGCATCCCAGTCCTGGGACGTTGTCAACGGCGCATTGATTGAGCGATACCAGCAAATGACCTCCTGAGTACCTGAGCCGGCCAAGGTTCCGTACCCCGGAGGATTTTTTCTCCCCGCACAATCGCATATATTTCATATATAATATTGCGTACCTAGTTCAATAAAGGCAATTTCCAATTCCCTCCCCCTCATGGCTACAGGCAGGCCGTCATACAGCGACCTTGAGCGTCGGATAGAAGAGCTTGAGCGCCATGCCGTGGAAAGCCGCATTTTCGAGCAGGTTTCGCTTGACCGTCAGGCGCTCCTCCGCGACCAGAACATCAAGCTGGTCAGAAAATCGATTGAGCTTTCCGATGTCAAACGGCAGCTGGAGCAGAAGAACCGCGAACTCGAGTTCTCCCGCAGCCAGGTCGAGGAGGCCATGGATTCGCTCCGCCGGAATGAAAACATCCTGAACTCCATCCTCGCCAACAGCCCCGGCACCATCGTTTCTGTCGACAGCGCTCACAGCATCATCTACATGAACCGGCCTGTGCCGGGCTTCGATGCCGCTTTTCATGTGGGCGATTCGCTGTACAACCACCTGCAGGGTCCGGGACAGGATGTTTTCCGCATGACGGTTGACCGGGTGTTCGCATCCGAACGGCCCCCCTCGATCGAATCCGAGTTTACCCTGCCGGACGGCGGAACGGCTGAGGTAGAGTGCCGGTTCGGACCCTGCCTCCAGGGCGGCGAGGTTGCGTCCGTGGTCGTCATCATGTCGGATATTTCGCCGCGCAAGCGTATGGAGCGCGACCTGCAGCGCTCGATTGGTGATCTTGAGCGCTTCAACAGGATCATGGTCGGCCGCGAAATGCATGCCATAGAGCTGCAGAAGGAACTTGACATGCTGAGCGGCAGGGCTGTCGCCCACTCATGCGACGGTGTGTCAGATGATGCCGGGTCCCCGCTCTCTGCGGTGGGCGCGGATGAGGACACGGGACCGGACCGGAACCTCCAGCGCACCGTGCTGTTGAACCTCATCGACGAAGCCAACCAGACCCGGAATGAACTGCTTGAAGCCAACCGGCGGCTTGAGGAGTCGGTGCTCCGCACCCAGCTCATGGCCGAGGAGGCACGTGAGGCGAATGCCGCCAAGGGGCAGTTCCTCGCCAACATGAGCCATGAGATCCGGACCCCTATGAATGGAGTCATCGGCATGGCTGACCTCCTGCTTGAAACCGATCTCGATCAGGAGCAGCAGAAGTATGTGCAGACCATCATTTCAAGCGGCCGGAACCTTCTGAAGATCATCAATGACATTCTGGACTTTTCCAAGATTGAGGCTGGTCGCCTGGAATTGGAGCATGAGGAGTTTGAACTCGCTGAACTGCTTGAAGAGCTCGGCTGTATGCTGGGCCCCGAAGCGCAGGCCGCCGGGCTTGAGCTGACCCTCAGCATAGCTCCCGATGGTCCCACCAGGTTGAAGGGCGATCCGCAGCGTCTCCGTCAGGTGCTCGTGAATCTGCTCGGCAACGCCGTGAAGTTCACCCACGAGGGCGGGGAGGTGATCCTGGAATCGACGGTGCAGAAGGAGACTGAGCTGTACGCCGTGGTCCGCTTCTCGGTCCGGGACAGCGGTATCGGCATCCCGCAGGATAGGATCGATTCGATTTTCGAGCCCTTTTCACAGGTGGACGGTTCCTCGGTCCGTCGCTACGGAGGCACCGGACTCGGCCTTTCCATATCAAATCATCTGGTGGGCCGGATGGGCGGCCGGATCAATGTGCAGAGCACGCTGGACGAAGGCTCGACCTTCTGGTTCGACATCATCCTTGAAAAGCAGCCGGAGCAGCTCTCCTCCTCTCCGCCTGTTTTCACGGGGGCGTCGCCTATCATTCTCGTCGCATGGTCGATGGTCCTTGGCAATGCACTTTCAGCCTTCATAGAGTCCCGCGGACACCGGTGCCTCCGGCCGGCCGGTCCGGAGGATGTGCCCGGGGTGCTTGTCGGCTTCGCATCCGGACCGATGCCGATGCTTCTGCTGGACATGCGTTGTTTCGGCCCCGATGCGGAAGGGTTCAGGGATTTCGTGCCGGTACTTGCGGCTTATGAAGGCCTGCATGTAGTGCTTCTCGTTCCGATGGGGTGCAAAGAAGAGATGAAAACACTTGCCGGAGGGCTTTCCGCCATTTTTCTGGAGAAGCCGGTCCGCCGGGCTGATCTTGCCGGGATCCTCAAGGACCATGTCCGGGAGGAGGGCGACGGCGGCATTGGGAAGGCGGATCAGAAGGCAGCCCGTTCAGGCGCCTCACAGCCCCCTTCTGCCGCATCGCCTCTCAACGTTCTTGTCGTTGAGGACAGTATGGTCAACCGCAATGTCGCGGTGTCCATGCTCAAGAAACTAGGGTATTCGCCGGACGTGGCTGTCTGCGGAACGGCCGCCCTTGAAGCCATGCGGCGCAAGGCATACGATCTTGTGTTCATGGACTGCCAGATGCCGGAGATGGACGGCTATGAGGCGACGCGCCATATCCGGGAAGATGAGGACCTGAAAGGCTCAAGGAGTGTGCCTGTGGTGGCGATGACTGCCAATGCAATGAAGGGGGACCGGGAAAAATGCATCAATGCGGGCATGGACGATTACATTGCCAAGCCGCTTCGCAAGTCCGATTTCAAGACGATCATGGATCGCTACTTTCCCGGCATGGACCGCTCTCTTTCCGAAGATGGCCGGGAGCAGCCTCTGCCGGCCAGGCAGCCGACTGCCGACAGCGTGTTCATGGTCGAGGACGTGCTGCAGCGGCTGCAGCAGGACCGGGAGATCATCCGCATCATCCTCAGTCAGTTCATCTCCACTGCCGAAGCGGAACTGGCAGCGATCGCCGATGCGGCAGCGCGCAACGACATGTCCCGTTTCCGCCTCCTCCTGCATACCATGAAAGGCGCAGCGGCGACGGTTGGCGCTGTTGAGCTGAGCCGGAATGCTGCCGAACTCGAGGCGGCCGAGCGATCGAAGGACCTCAAGACATTCGGGCGGCTGCTCGGGAATTTAAACGGGTGCTTCCAGCGTTTCAAGGAAAGGGCTTCGGCCACTGGTTGGTATGATGAGTGAACACTTTACATGACATCTGCATGAAAATCGGTTTCATTGGTCTTGGTAAAATGGGATTCAATATGGCTTCGCAGCTCCTTGAGCGCGGCCATCAGCTGGTCGTTTTCGACCTGCTTCCCTCCGCCATGGTGCGCATCGCAGAGGCGGGTGCGGAGGCGGCTGCATCACCCGCCGAACTCTGCGGAAGCCTGCCAACTCCGCGCATCATCTGGATGATGGTACCGGCAGGAGAGCCTGTCGACAGCACCCTCGAGATGCTCGAGCCTTCGCTCGCACCGGGCGACATCCTCATCGACGGCGGCAATTCCCGGTATCTGGATTCAGAGGAACGGGCGCGCCGGCTTGCAATGAAGGGGATTCGTTTCCTTGACGCGGGAACCAGCGGCGGACTTGATGGAGCTCGCCACGGTGCCTGCCTGATGGTGGGCGGTGAGAAATCGGCATATGAGGCCGTCGAGCCGATCCTTAAAGACCTTACGGTTGAGAACGGCTATGGCTACATGGGCCCTTCGGGGTCCGGGCACTTCGTGAAAATGGTGCACAACGGCATCGAGTACGGCATGATGCAGGCGATGGGGGAGGGATTCGGTCTTCTGGAAGCGAGCCGTTACGGGCTGGATCTCGAGGATGTGGCACGGGTATGGTCGCATGGATCGGTAATCCGCGGCTGGCTGATGGAGCTTGCCTGTGACGCATTTTCCAGGGACGGGTCGCTCAGTTACCTTGAGGGCAAGGTCGCAGATTCGGGGGAGGGTCGCTGGACGGTAGAGTCAGCTCTGCAGCATGAGGTGTCCATTCCTGTCATTGCGGCCTCGCTTTTCAGCCGGTACCGTTCCCGCAGCGACAACACGTTCTCAGACCGCGTTGTTGCTGCACTCCGACATGAATTCGGCGGGCACTCCTTCACCCCGCCACCTGCCGCCGAGCTGTAATGGACAATTTCACCATAGTGATTTTCGGCGCAACCGGCGATTTGGCCCATAGAAAGCTGTTTCCCTCGGTCTTTGATCTTGCCCTGCACCAGCATCTCCCGGACGAGTACCGGGTGATTGGTTGCGGCCGCAGGTCGTTTTCCCACCAGGAGTTTCGCGACATGGTGCTTCGTTCGCTTCAGGACGCATCGGGAAACGCCGGTTTCGATGACGGGGTTCTCAATGCCTTTCTCCGCCGTCTGTTCTATGTCCGTCTCGATATAGCCGAAAGCGAGGGTTATCACCGACTCTACCGGGAAATCATGGACGCCGCCGGTGAGAGTGGCGTATGTACACATCTCCTCTACTATCTTGCCGTTTCACCCGGCCTCCTGCCTGTCATCGTCGGGAACCTTTCGGTTGCCGGCCTCGGGGGCAAGGACCTGCCCTGCACCGGATGGAGGAAAATCATTGTCGAAAAGCCCTTCGGCAGCGACCTTCAAAGTGCCCGCCGCATGAACGCCGCTGTCGGCGAGGTGTTCAATGAAGACCAGATATTCCGGATTGATCACTATCTTGGCAAGGAGACGGTGCAGAACATCCTGGTGTTCCGGTTCTCCAACGGCATTTTCGAGCCGCTCTGGAACCGCCACTACATCGCCAGCGTCAGCATCACCATTGCAGAGGATTTCGGCATCCGCGGGCGTGGCGCGTTTTATGAGGAGGTCGGCCTCCTTCGCGACATCATCCAGAACCATGCACTGCAGCTGCTGGCATCCGTTGCCATGGAGCCGCCCGTCGACCTCCAGGCCGACTCGGTTCGCGATGAGAAGAGCAAGGTTCTGCGCTCGATCCGCCGCCACACTCCTGCAGACGCCGGCAGTGCCGTCGTGCTCGGTCAGTATGAGGGGTACCGGAACGAAAAAGACGTCGACCCGCATTCCACCGTTGAAACTTTCGCCGCAATCAGGTTTTTTGTCGACAACTGGCGGTGGCAGGGTGTGCCGTTTTATGTGAAGGCGGGCAAGAACCTGTCGGAAACGCGCACCCAGATCGTCATCACCTTCAAGTGCCCCCCCCAGAACTTTTTCGGCCCCGCCGATAGCTGCAGCTACACGGCCAATCAGGTCATCATGACCATTCAGCCGGAGGAGACGATCGCCCTGCGGTTCGGCACCAAGCGGCCGGGCGAGGCGGTGGTGACCGATCCTGTCTACATGAAGTTCGATTACCGCAATGCGTTTCCGGGCGAGGGGCTTACCGCCTACCACCGGCTGCTGCTTGATGCCATTGCCGGTGACCGGTTGAATTTCATCCGCCAGGACAGCGTGGAGCATGCCTGGGAGGTGGTCGACGCCATCCGCCATTCGGTTGACGGAACCCCGCCTGCGCCCTATCCTGTCCATTCAGATGGCCCTGCCGATGCGTCCCTGATTTATGGCTGAGCCTTAAACCAGAGGGTTCTGCCTTGTACTGGACGGACCCTCGAAGCCGGCAGCTCAGGCCGTTGTCCGCTGATGATCGACGTTGCAAGTGACGCCCGCTCGACTGACGGTACGAAAAAAAGCACCGTCCGGGCATGGTTCAGCACCGGGAGCGTGAAGGTCAGGCGCGGGACCCGAGGCTCCAGGTCGGGAGCCTGGACTGCAATGACCCAGCGGCTCTTTTCTTCGAGCGCTCCCGTATTGCCCGGAAAGAGCGAGGCGGTGTGACCGTCCGGCCCCAGTCCGAGGAGCACCAGGTCGAACATCGGGAACCCCTCACGGAGTGCACCCCCGGAGCCTGCCGGAGACTGTCTGATCAGTGATTCATATGCCGCCGCCGCTGTATCCGGCACCTTTTCCCCCTCCATCCTGTACACCCTAAGTCCGCCGGCTTCCATCCCGTGGAAAAGGGATTCCTCTGCCATCCGGTAATTGCTTCGGGGGTCGCCGGGCGGCAGGGAGCGCTCATCGCCCCAGAAAAAGAGGCACTCATTCCACGGCATGCCTATGGTTCCGTCCCCTTGGACTCCGTCTTTTGGGGGCTCAAGGTCGTGGCGAAGGAAGCGGCTGGCATGAAGGCCCGTTCTCAGGAGGCGGTAGAGCGCTCGCGGGGAATTTCCGCCGGACAGCGCCATGGCAAAGAAGCCCTGCCCGCTGACACTTCGCCATGCTTCAAGAATGATGATGGCTGCGGCGTGTTCGGCCAGCTCCTCCGGAGTGCCGGTAAAAATCTCTGTTGATTTGTCCATAGGGGACAGGTGTTCATGTTTTGTTTTTCCTGAGCTCGCGGACCGTTTCGGCGATATGGCTGGCAGTGAAGCCCAGTGCCTCCATAACAGCTCCGCCCGGTCCGGACGCTCCGAACCGGTCGATGGCGATGATGCATCCCGACGGACCGCTGAAGCGGTCCCATCCGAACGGTGAGGCAGCCTCGACGACGACACGGGTGGTTACCCTCGGAGGCAGCACCCGGTGCTGCCACGCTTCCGGCTGGAGGAGGAACAGTTCGCGTGAAGGCATGGAGACCACCCTTGCCGCGATGCCCTCTTTCTCCAGCATCACCTTCGCCTGAAGGGAGATGTGGACTTCCGAGCCTGTGGCTATGATGATGGCCGCATCTTCCGGCGCCGGTGCGCCACTCCAGTCAGAGAGGATGTAGCCTCCCTTTGCCACTTCCTCCATGCAGCTGTCGTTTTCCCTGTCAAGCACGGGGAGCTTCTGGCGGGTGAGGACAAGGGCGACGGGACCCTTGAGGCCGAGTGCCAGAGCCCATGCCGCTTTCGTCTCGTTGGCGTCCGCCGGCCGGATGATGGTGAGGTTCGGCATGGCCCTGAGCATGGCAAGCTGTTCGACCGGCTGGTGCGTCGGTCCGTCCTCTCCGAGGCCTATGCTGTCATGGGTGAAGATGAATACCACGGGGAGCCGCATGAGAGCAGAGAGACGGATCGCCGGTTTCATGTAATCGGAGAAGATGAGGAATGTCGCGCCGTAGGGACGGAGGATTCCTGAGAGCGCGATGCCGTTGAGGATGGCTCCCATGGAGTGTTCCCGGACTCCGAAATGGATGGTGGCCCCTCCGGGATTTTCGGCTGTGAAGCTCGCTGCTCCCTTGAGGAATGTGCCGCAGGAGGAGCCGAGATCAGCCGAACCGCCGATGAGGAAAGGAATGGTTTCCGCCATGGCTTCCAGGCAGGCCTGCGACGCCTGGCGGGTTGCCCTCTCCTGCGGGGGAGTGAATGAGGGAAGTGCGTCCTCCCACTCTTCAGGGAGCCTGCCCTCCAGCCGATCCCGGAGGCTTTGGGCTATTTCGGGGAAGCGGAGGGCATAGTGGCCGAACATGCTGTTCCATGTTGCTTCGAGGACTTCGCCCTGCTCCCGAACGGGGCGGAAGTGTTCCCGGACTTCGGGGGCGACGTGGAACCGCGCTTCCGGCGGAAAGCCGAAGGCTGCTTTCAGCAGCGCAGTCTCTTCCTTGCCGAGCGGTTCTCCGTGCGCCTTTGCCGTGTCCTGACGGTTGGGACTGCCGTAGCCGATGTGTGTCCGGACCCTGATGAAGCTGGGGCGCCGGCTCTCTTCCCTGGCCAGCATCACCGCATCATGTATGGCTTTGGTGTCGTTGCCGTCCTCAACCTCCTGAACATGCCAGCCATAGGCCCGGTACCGGGACGAGGTGTCTTCGGTGAAGGCGAGGGAAGTCGGGCCCTCTATCGATATTCCGTTGCTGTCGTACAGGCAGATCAGTTTGCCGAGCTGCAGGTGGGCGGCAAGCGAGGCTGCTTCGCTCCCGATGCCCTCCATCATGTCCCCGTCGCTGCAGATGACATAAGTATAGTGGTCGATGAGCTCAATTTCGCCCCGGTTCAGGATGGCTGCGGCATGCCGTTCCGAAATGGCCATGCCGACGGCGGTGGCGATGCCCTGCCCGAGCGGCCCCGTGGTGGTTTCCACTCCCGGGGTCAGTCCGTATTCGGGATGACCGGGCGTGCGGCTTCCAAGCTGTCGGAACTGCTGCAGGTCCTCCATTGTGAGATCGTATCCCGACAGATGGAGCATAGCATAGAGCATTGCGGATGCGTGCCCTGCGGAGAGGACGAACCGGTCCCGGTTAAGCCATGAAGGGTTCCGGGGGTTGTGTCTCATGATGTGTCGGAAGAGCACGAAGAGCATCGGGGCTGCGCCGAGCGGCATGCCGGGGTGGCCGGACTGTGCCCGCTCCACCATGTCGACGGCAAGGATTCTGACGGTGTTGATCGCCAGCTGGTCTGAAGCATCTGGTGCCATGTCGGGTTCCGGCGGTTTTTCCTGTCTCCTCTTCATCGGCAATATACCAACCCATCCGGCCAGCCGAAAGGTTTCATTGAGACGCACCCGGCTTTGCTGGCGGCGGAAGTGTTGCGTACCTTTCTGTACGGGCCCGCCAACGAAAGCACTTGCATATGCCTCTCAACGACGGCTACGGCGTTCTTGCCGGAACGCTCGGCAACTGGTACTGCGACCACTCAAGGGAGGCGGGGCAGTACTATCACTGCAACCTCAGGGTCAGGGCGCGGGGCCGGTATTTCCGCTGCCCGGTCGACCTTGACAGCAAGCACCTTCCTGACGGGCTGGAGTGGCGGGTCGTCGATCCCGTTCCCCCGTTTCCTGTTCAGCTGGAGCGCCTGGCCGACGGGTGGCATGCACTTGAATCCCGCCCCGGGACCGGAGCCATCGACTACTACCGCAGCCCCGAGCTGCGCCCTCCTGCGCCGGATCCCTCTCCGGCCGCATGGATGTCGGGAACCGGTGCCCGGGCATTCAGGGATCTGGAGCCCCTGCTCCTGCAGTGCCGGAGGATCTTTGTGTTCGGCGAGCCGTTCCGTCATGGCAGCGGGGTGCACAACATCCACCAGAACCAGGGTGATCCGCCGCATTCGAGGTGGCGGAGGGAGAACGGCAGCTGGCAGGATGGTGCCATATTCATCCTTCGTCATGATGGTACCTTCGCGGCATTTTTGTGTAAATTCAAGACGCAGAAACTTTTTTCTCCTTCAGAGCAGGACCTTTCTCATGGTGCCAGTGAAAAAAGGGATACTCGACCGGTACGCAAGGACTGACGAGGGACGCGTGGTGATTGACGTTGCCGCACTGCGCGTGGAGGATCTCTATGCGGATTTCGACAAAAAGGCCCCCTATCACCGCAAGGACTTCGATGACAATCTGGTGGAGTACCTTGCGGACTGCGTGCAGGAAATCGGCCGCTCGGATTTCGTCATCCGGTTCGCCTTCGACCAGACGCCGGAAGACGTTCTTCTGGAGGAGGTCCGTTCGGGCATCAACTCCTTTTTCATCTACCTGCGCGCACTGGAGCTGGCGGCCATACGAAAGTTGCTGCAGGTATCCTTCATCCTTCTGTTTTCGGGTCTCTTGATGCTTGTCGCATCCCTCTGGCTACCCGGATATTTCGAGATTCCACCGGAAGGCGCAGCACCCTCGAGAATTCTGGTCGAAGGCATCACGATTGCCGCATGGGTTGCGATATGGGAGGCGCTGGTCCGATTTCTGGTGGACTGGCCCCCTAAAATCCGCCGCGTCCGTCGATTCCGGCGCATTGCCTCCGCACCGGTCATCTTCATCCCTGCAAGGGAGCTGGCGGAAGTTGCCGCCACCATCAGGAGTCGGGGATAGATGTGAATATTATATATATTAAATGTTTATTGTAATGCTTGAGCCCGTTCGGCGTCTACGCCTTCCGGATCTCTTCAATCTAGAGTGATGTGTATGGCCACGATGAGAACGGTCGCGTTCAGCGCCCTGCTTTACATAATTGTCTTGTTTCTTCCTGCACCGGTTCTGGCGGCCGGCACGCCGCCATCGCGTGCAGCCCATATTGCCGCCTTTGCCGCTGCTCCGGCCCTCCGATCCGAGATCAGCCCGAAACTGCTCACGGTCGCGCTTTCCGGGTATTACCGCATGCTTGAGCAGGGGGAAATCCTGCGGGAGGGTGTTATGACCGTGATCGATTTCAACCGTCCGTCTTCTGAAAAAAGACTGTTCGTCATTGACATCCGGAACATGAGCATCATCTATTCCTCCCTTGTGGCACATGGCAGCGGGAGCGGGGGCGCCAAGGCCGCTCGCTTTTCCAATGAACCGGGATCATTTCAGAGCAGTCTGGGCTTTTTCACCACGGGTGATACCTATGCGGGCCGGCATGGCTATTCGCTCCGGCTTGAAGGGCTGGAAGAGGGGGTCAACGACAACGCCGCGATGCGCAGCATCGTCATCCATGGAGCCGACTATGCCACCCGAGGGTTCATCTCGAAGTACGGCCGGCTCGGCCGGAGCCAGGGGTGCCCGGCGCTGCCGCCCGGCAGTTCACGGCCGGTGATCGATCTCATCAAAGGCGGAAGCTGCCTGTTCATCTATCACGACAGTGCGGGGTATGCTGCCTCGGTTCCACTGCCGGATCCCGACCGTCCGTCCTGACGGCGGCACAGTGACCAACCGGAGGGTTGCATATGCTTCTCTTGCTCCTGATCCTCTTCGCATTCAGTCCGGCTCCGCCGGCACTGGAGGCCGCACAGCCTCAGAACGAGGTGCAGCAGGCGGCCATCAGCCGCTGCATCGCAGGACTCCGGGTGGCGCATCCCGCTCCTGATCCTCACCATACCTGCGTCCGCCAGCTATACGACCTCTATGCCCCAAGGGAGTTCCGGCCTCTCTGGACCAAGCGGCGTTTCGTCGATGCCCTGCTTCGAGAAATCGACTCCTCCGCAACGGACGGCCTTGATCCCGATGACTACCACCGCGATGCCGTTTTGCGCCTGAAGCATTCCCCGCCCTCGACTCTGGACGAACGGGTGCAGGCGGAACTTCTTCTTTCTGACGCCTTCCTCACCCTCGCAGCCCATCTCCGGTACGGCAAGGTCGATCCCCTGCGTCTTGATCCGCACTGGAACTTTCCTGGTTCGGGCGTCCGGTCAGCCATCGGTCCCGGGATGCATCGTGAACCCGGCGAGGAGGGGCCCGCAGCCCTCTTGCAGGAGTTCAGGCTCCGTCATCCCAAGTACCGCATGCTCCGCCGCGCCCTTGCCCGTTACCGCGCCATCGCGGCTTCGGGCGGCTGGCCCGTTCTGCCGCCGGGACCCGCCCTCACTCCCGGCATGCAGAGCTCGCGGGTGCCGGCCCTTCGCCGTCGCCTTGCCATCGTCGGCGACCTCGAAAGCACACTCATCAGGGACAGTTCGACCGTTTTTGACCCGGAACTCTCCCTCGCGGTCCGCCGCTTCCAGGAACGCCACGGCATCACAGTCGACGGAGTTCCGGGCCTCGAGACCCGGAGCGCAATGAACGTGCCGGCATCCGTCCGGGTCGAGTGCCTCAAGGTGAACCTTGAGCGCTATCGCTGGTTCCTCAGCGACCTTGATTCAACCTATGTACTGGTCAATATCGCCGGCTTCAGTCTCCAATATGTGGAAGATGGGGAATTCCGCTGGGCCACGAGGGTGATTGTCGGCAGGCCTTACAGGAAAACGCCGGTCTTCAAGGCTGATATGAAGGCAGTCGTGTTCAACCCCCGGTGGGTTGTTCCTCCCACCATCCTCAAGCAGGATGCACTGCCCGCCATCCGGAAAGATCCCGGCTGGCTGAGGGCCAACCACATATCGGTCATCGACCGCAACGGCAGGACGGTGGATCCTATATCGGTGGACTGGTCCGCCCGTTCGGCTGCCACCTTTCCCTACCGGCTGCAGCAGGCCGCCGGGGATGATGGCGCGCTTGGCAGACTCAAGTTCCTGCTTCCGAACCCGTATCTCGTCTACCTGCACGATACTCCGAAAAGAGAGCTTTTCCTGCAAAGTGCAAGGACATTCAGCTCCGGCTGCATCAGGGTGGAAAACCCGCGCCGCCTGGCCCAACTGGTGCTTGCCGACAGCGTGCGGTGGAGTCCGGAGCAAATCGACGCACAGATTGATACCGGCAGAACCCGGACCATAAGCCTCCCGAAACCCGTTCCCGTCCTCATCCTTTACCTTGCCGCGATGGCCGAGGGTGAGCGGGTGCTGTTCCGCAACGACGTATACCGGCGGGACACCGCCGTTCTCCAGGCCCTTCAGGCACCTCTTCCCCACTATAAAACGGAAAGCTGCGGCTTTTGATGCCATGTCATTTACTGTCGAAATCACCGTGCAGCGCGAGTTCCGCACTGCATCGAGCCCGGAAGATGTTTTCCGGCTGCTTGCCGATGTGCCCCGGTCGGCATCCTATTTCCCGCAGGTCCTTCAGCTGGTTGATCTCGGCGACAACGCATACCGGTGGGAGATGGAGAAAATCGGTGTCGGCGACTACACCCTCCAGCAGACCATTTACGCATCCCGGTACACTTCCGACCCGGCGACCCTCAGCGTCTCCTGGACTCCGGTGGAGGGTGTCGGCAACGCTCTTGTGGAAGGGCACTGGACCCTTGCCTCGACAGGCGGCGGTACGGCTGTCGCACTCTACTCCAAAGGGCTCCTCACGGTCGAATTGCCGGGCTTTCTCCAGTTTCTTCTCTCTCCGCTCGTAACGATGGAGTTCGAGGGCCTCATCGACCGCTACATCCGGAACCTGTCGGCAGCCCTCGGCCCTGAATGAAAAGACCGGAGACGGGCTCCGGTCTTTTCAATGATGTTCAGCCGATCGGCCGCTTTGCCTATGATCTAGTAGCTGAGGTTGGGGGCGAGCCACTTCTCGGCATCCTGCAGGCTGAAGCCTTTGCGTCCAGCATAGTCCTCCACCTGGTCCTTCTGGACTTTGCCGAGTACGAAGTAGCGGGCTTCGGGGTTGGCGAAATAGAAGCCGCTTACGGAGGCGGCAGGGTCCATTGCATAGGTTTCGGTGAGGGTGATGCCGGTGTTGGCTTCGGCGTTGAGCAGGGTGAAAAGCCCTGCTTTTTCCGTATGGTCGGGGCATGCGGGGTAGCCGGGTGCGGGGCGGATGCCCTGGTAGTCTTCACCGATGAGCGCTTCCGAGCCGAGGATTTCGGCGGGGGCGTAGCCCCAGAGTTCGCGGCGCACTTTTTCATGCAGCATCTCGGCGAAGGCTTCTGCAAGCCGGTCGGCGAGCGCCTGCAGGAGGATTGCGCTGTAGTCGTCGTGCATACCCCGGTATCGTTCGAGGATGGGTTTGATGCCGAGACCGGTGGTTACGGCAAATCCTCCGATGTGGTCTTTAAGGCCGCTCTCTTTAGGTGCCAGAAAGTCGGCCAGGGCAAGGTTCGGTTCTCCTGCGGGTTTTTCCTGCTGCTGGCGCAGGGTATGGATGGTCGCCAGGACTGCCGTATGCGTTTCATCGGTGTAGACTTCGATGTCGTCTCCCGCACTTGCGGCCGGGAAGAGGCCTGCAACGCCACGGATGCCGAGCAGCTTTTCTTTCTCGATGAGGTCAAGCATGGCGTTGGCGTCCCCGAGGAGCTTTGTGGCTTCAGCCCCGACCTTGGGGTCGGAGAGGATTTCAGGATAACGGCCGTGCAACTCCCAGGTCTGGAAGAACGGAGTCCAGTCGATGTAGGGGCGGAGCGCTCCGGCAGTGACGTTGTCAAGCACCGTTGTTCCGGGCTTTTTCGGCAGAGGGGGGAGCGTTGCGTTCCAGTCCGGACGGAGGCGGTTCCTGCGGGCCTCTTCAACGCTGACGAAGCGCTTGGCCGCGCTTCTTTCGGCATGGCCGAGGCGCATTGCTTCCTGTTCATCCTTCAGTTTGGCCACATATCCCTCTTTCAGCTGCGGGTTGAGCAGGCTGCCGGCGACGGGTACGCTGCGTGAGGCGTCGAGCACCTGGACGACGGGTCCGGAGTAGACCGGAGCGATTTTTACCGCGGTGTGGATTTTCGAGGTGGTGGCTCCGCCGAGGATGAGCGGGATCTTCATGCCGAGCCGCTCCATTTCTTTGGCGACATGCACCATTTCGTCAAGCGACGGGGTGATGAGTCCGCTGAGGCCTATGATGTCGGCTTTTTCGCGCACGGCTGCCTCGAGGATCTTTTCACAGGGCATCATCACCCCGATGTCGATTACCTCGTAGTTGTTGCAGGAGAGAACGACGGAGACGATGTTCTTGCCGATGTCGTGCACGTCGCCCTTGACGGTGGCGAGCAGGATCTTCGCTGCGGCTTTGGTGTCTTTGTTGCGGGCCTTCTCCTCTTCGATGAAGGGGATGAGCCAGGCGACCGAGCGTTTCATGACGCGGGCGCTCTTGACCACCTGCGGAAGAAACATCTTGCCTTCGGCGAAGAGGTCGCCGATGGCGTTCATGCCGTCCATGAGCGGGCCTTCGATAACCTGCAGCGGGCTGGGGTAAAGTTTGCGGGCCTCTTCTGTGTCCTCGTCGATATACTCGACGATGCCTTTGATGAGGGCGTGACGGAGACGTTCGACGACTGGCAGCGAGCGCCACTCTGCGGCTTTTGCCTCTGTTTTTTCTCCACCGTCCCGAATGGTTTCTGCAAAGCTGACGAGACGTTCGGTGGCATCACTGCGCCGGTTGAGGAGCACGTCTTCGACGCGGACCAACAGTTCGGGGTCGATGTCTTCGTAGATGGCGAGCTGGCCGGCATTGACGATGCCCATGTCAAGCCCGGCCTGAATGGCATGGTAAAGGAATGCGGCGTGCATGGCTTCCCGCACCGGCTCGTTTCCACGGAAGGAGAATGAGACGTTGCTGATGCCTCCCGACACTTTTGCGTGCGGGAGGCTCTCCTTGATCCAGCGAACGCTTTCGATGAAGTCGAGGGCGTAGGTGTCGTGTTCTTCGATGCCGGTGGCGACGGTGAGTACGTTGGGGTCGAAAATGATGTCTTCGGGAGGGAAACCGACCTCCTCGGTGAGGATGCGGTAGGCACGCCCGCAGATCTCTTTCCTGCGTTCCAGGCTGTCGGCCTGACCTGCTTCGTCGAAGGCCATGACCACGGTTGCCGCACCGTATTCAAGGATCTTCGCGGCTCTTTGGCGGAAGGGTTCTTCGCCCTCCTTGAGGCTGATGGAGTTGACGATGCTCTTGCCCTGGACGCACTGAAGCCCTTTTTCGATGACCGACCACTTCGAGCTGTCGATCATGACGGGGACCTTGGCGATTTCAGGTTCCGAGGCGATGAGGTTCAGGAACTCCTGCATCACCTTCTCACTGTCAAGCATTCCTTCGTCGACATTGACGTCAATCACCTGTGCGCCGCTTTCAACCTGCTGGCGGGCGATGGAGAGGGCTTCGTCGTAATTGCCCTCACGGATAAGGCGGGCGAACTTTTTCGAGCCGGTGACGTTGGTCCGCTCGCCGACATTGATGAACCCGGTGGTGGAGTTGACCCGGAGTGGTTCAAGGCCGGAGAGCTGGAGCTCATGCGACGCCGTCGGCCGTTTTCTCGGCTGGAGTGCCACTACGGCATCGGCGATGGCCTTGATGTGGCCGGGCGTGGTGCCGCAGCAGCCGCCGACAATGTTGACGAACCCTGATTCAGCAAAGCCGGCAATCTGGTCCGCCATATATTCGGGGGAGTCGTCGTATTCGCCGAACTCGTTCGGCAAACCGGCGTTCGGGTATACGCTGACGAAGCTTTCAGCAACGGTGGAGATCGCCTCGATGAACGGGCGCATCTGTTTGGAGCCGAGCGCACAGTTCAGGCCGACCGAGAGCAAATCCGGCATATGGGCGATCGAGATCCAGAAGGCTTCGGTGGTCTGGCCGGAAAGAGTGCGGCCGCTCTGGTCGACGACGGTTCCGGAGACCATGACGGGGACGCGCTTATTGGTCCGGGTGAAGAATTCTTCTATGGCAAAAAGAGCTGCCTTGCAGTTGAGGGTATCGAAGACGGTTTCGACGAGCAGCACATCCACGCCACCCTCCATCAGCCCTTCGAGCTGCAGGAGGTAGTTGTCCACCACATCGCGGAAGCTTACCGCCCGGTAGCCGGGGTTGTTGACATCGGGAGAGAGCGAAAGGGTCTTGTTTGTCGGGCCGATTGATCCAGCAACGAACCGGGGCTTTGCGGGGTCTTTTGCGGTGTAACTGTCGGCGGCTTTCCGTGCGAGTCTTGATGCTTCGAGGTTGAGTTCCTTGATGAGATCTTCGGTTCCGTAGTCGCCCTGAGAAATAGGATTGGCGTTGAACGTGTTGGTTTCAATGATGTCGGAACCCGCTTCGAGGAAGTCGCAGTGGATCTGGTATATGATGTCGGGACGGGTCAGCACCAGGATGTCGTTGTTGCCGAGGAGCGGGTGGGTGTGACTCTTGAAGCGTTCGCCCCGGTAGTCGTTCTCGGTTAGTTTGTGGCGCTGGATCATGGTGCCCATGGCGCCGTCGAGGACGAGGATGCGCTCTCTGAGGAGCTCTCTGAGTGTTGCCTTCATGCTGTGTGCTGGATCCGGTTTTAAAAAGGGGAATATACGGATAAGTCGGCAATTCCCTGCGCCTGCCTGTGGACTGTGGAGGGTTTTAATGGTATATTGACGGTGGCGGTAACCTCAAGCAACCTGCAAACATGCAACGCCCCATGCGTATACTCACATTCAAGGCCATTGTGCCGATGCTTTTCATCCTGCAGCTGGTGCTGCCTTCTTCCGCCCGGGCGGCACTGCCCCTCGGCGGGTTCAGCTTTGAGGCGGGGCCTCATATGTCCTGGTTTTCTTATGATGAGCCCGGAGTCATGGAAGAGTCCGGACTGCTGTACGGCGTTTCAGGGGCCTGCTCGTACCGGGCCGACAATCTGCCGGCAGGCATAGACATGCTTCGCCTTGAGGCGATGATTGCCAGAGGTGAGGTGGACTACTCCTCTTCTGGTTCGGGGGATTTGAGTGGAATCGATGAGCGGATGTATGAGATCAGGCTGCTTGCCTCCCGGGATATTTTCAAAGGGCTGCGTTCAACCCTGTCCTGGTACACCGGCATCGCCTACCGCAGGCTGGATGACAGCAGCGGAGGGATGGTCACCACGACACAGTACTGCGGCTACGACCGCCACAGCAACTACTGGTACAGCCCCATCGGCATGGAACTGGTTGCCAGACAGGGCGCCGGCTGGTCGATCGGCGGCACGCTTGAGTATGATGCCTTCTGGGGCGGGACGCAGGTGAGCGACTTGACCGATGCCAACAACGCTTCCTATACGTACTCCGATGATCTTGAAAACAGCCAGTCGAGCGGGTACGGTTGGCGCGCGGCACTGATGTTCCGTCAGGAGGTCGGCTTCGGCGCCATGTCGTTCGGTCCGTATTTTCGGTACTGGAACATCGACCGCTCCGACGTTGATACCATTGTCATCACCGAGAACGGCGTCCAACGGGTCACAGGGTTCGTGGAGCCCGACAACAATTCTTCCGAGTACGGGATGGCGGTCTCTATCAGCTTTTAGCCGTCGTCCGCTTCTCGATCCATGAGCGTATGGCGGCGACCCCTTCACCCGATATCTGGTGTGCCACCGGGTATTCGTGGTAGCTGATGTCGTCGACCCGGTCTTTGAGCCAGTGCTCGGATGCACGTCCTTTTTCGATAGGCAGCACGTCGTCATAGATGCCGTGCATCACAAGAAAGGGCAGTGCTCTCAGCCCCTCCGGGCCGCCGCCTTCCGGCATGCTTGATTCCGGAAGCTGCCCCGAGAGGGCGATCACTCCGTGCAGCAGGTCGGGCCGGGTGAAGGCTGTCAAGTAGCTCATCACCGCTCCCTGGCTGAACCCCATCAAAAACACCTTTCCTCCAGCCGGACTGAACGTCTCGATCAGCTCCCCGGTGAATGCAATGAACCGGTCCAGCGCGAGCGCTGCGGCTGCGTAGTCCACCGTGATGCCGGTCGGCGTGAACTCAATCGGGAACCAGCCGAACATTTCCATGTCGAGCATCACCGGCGCCCTCGGGCTGACATAGCGGCACGTTGCCGGGAGATCCGGGGCAAGCTGGATAAGGTCTTTTTCGTTGCTGCCGTAGCCGTGCAGCATGATGACGAGAGGGGCTGGTTCAGGGCCTCTGGGGTCAAGTTCGAGGGTGGTGAGTGAACGGTGCTGTCGCTTGAGCATGGCGATTGAAGGTCGTGTTGCGGTTATGGGTGTGGTTCCATGGGCAGGGCGCCCTCTATGATGCCGCCGCCGAGCACTTCCTCGCCGCGGTAGAAGACGGCTGCCTGACCGGGGGTGAGGGCGCTTTTTGGTTCCTTGAACATTATTCTGGCTGTGACTCCGGTCGGGCCGGGCCCCAGTGGAATGATGGTGCAGGGGGAGGCGTGGTCCCGGTATCTTATCTTTGCTGTGGCTTCCATCGGGGCAAAGGGCGGATCGATCCCTATCCAGTTGAGGTGAGAAACTTCGACCGACGTTGAAAAGAGTGCGCTTTTCGGACCGGTGTGGACGAGGTTGCCGATGGGGTCGATGGCCGTCACGTAAAGCGGCTCCCCGGTCGCTGTGCCGAGCCCCCTCCGCTGGCCGATGGTGTAGAACGGGTAGCCTTTGTGGTGGCCGATGACCTGCCCGGAAGGATCGAGGATTTCCCCGCCCTCAACCCGCCGGTGGAGTCCGGGCACGGCGCTTTCCAGATAGCTGCCGTAGTCGTCGTCAGGCACGAAGCAGATCTCCTGGCTCTCTTTTTTTTCTGCAGCGGTGAGGCCGAAGGAACGGGCCAGATCGCGGACTTCAGGCTTCGTAAGGCCTCCGAGCGGCAGGATTGTCCGTGAAAGCTCTTCCTGTGCGAGCATCCAGAGGAAGTAGCTCTGGTCTTTCTTCCGGTCAAGGCCGGCAAAGAGCCTGTGACGGCCATCGATGAACGCGGTGCGGGCGTAATGGCCTGTGGCGACCATGTCCGCACCGAGCTGGGCGGCTCCTTCCAGAAGGCCTCTCCACTTGATGGTTTTGTTGCAGACCATGCAGGGGTTCGGGGTCCTTGCTGCAAGGTACTCCTCCTTGAAATAATCCATCACTTCGTTCCGGAATCTGGCCGCGAGGTTGAGGGTAAAGACGGGGATATGGAACTCCTCCCTGCTGGAGATCGTCATCGGCGATGGTTCGAGAACAGTTGATCCGTCACCTTCCTGCAGCACCTTGAGGTGCAGCCCCAGGACCTCATATCCCTCACGGACGAGCATGCAGGCCGCGACCGAGGAGTCCACGCCACCGGAGAGGCCGACAATGACTTTTTTCTTCTTTCGTTCCATAGCTTCAGCTGATTTTGTAGCCGGGCCCGCCACCGCCTTCGGGAGGTGTCCAGGTGATTATCCCGTATGGGTCCGCTGCTTCGCAGGTCTTGCAGTGCAGGCAGTTGGATGCGTTGATCCGTAGTGCGCCTCCCCCATCGGTGAGCTCATAGACGCCGGCGGGACAGAACCGGGTGCAGGGGTTGCCGTACTCGCGGCGGCAGCGATCGAGGCAGATGGCAGCCATGTCTTCGGAGGATATCCTGAGGTGGCATGGCTGGTTTTCCTCGTGCACGGTACCTGAACGGTAGATGGCATCGGCTTTGGTGAAGGTGAGTGTACCGTCTGGACGGTGCGCCTGCTCCGCCTTCTCGAGGGCGGCCATCTCTTTCCTCGATTCCAGCGCGGGATCGGATGTTTTTGTTGTGCTTTCAGCCTTGCCTGCAGCAAGCCCCGCTCCGGGGAATTTCAGACTGATGCCGGTCTGCAGGAGGCCGTGGTAGATGCCTCGATCGAAGGCCTGGCGGTAGCTGCGGGCAAGAGCGAGTTCGTCGTGGGCCCAGGATGTGCGGAACTGCTTCTCGTATCCGGCGAGTCGACCGGCCGAAAAGTCGTCCTGGCAGAGTGCTTCAAAGAGGGTTTCTGCTGCCAGCATGCCGGACTTCATGGCGAGGTGGATCCCCTTCAGGCGTCGCATGTCGAGCATGCCGGCAGATTCGCCGACGAGGAGAAACCCCTCTCCGGATATCCTGCCCATGGCATCGTACCCGCCGGAGGTGATGGTCCTCGCCCCCGCCTCCAGGATGGTGCCTCCCTCCAGGAGGCTCCGGACAAACGGGTGCTCCTTGAACCGCTGCAGGTTCAGGTGGGGATCGGCGGCCGGGGCATGCCGTTCGACAGAGGTGACGAACCCGACCGAAAGTTCAGTATCGGAGAGGGCATAGATCCATCCGCCGCCGTAACGGCTGGACGGAAGGGGGTAGCCGAAGGTGTGACGCACCGTTCCCGCGCTTATTCTGCCGGAAGGGATCCGCCAGCACTCCTTCATTCCGGTCTCCTGGTTGCGGGCGGCACCCGGCGGGTGGAGGTTGAATATCCGGTCCAGTTCTGCCGTGAGAGATCCGCCGGCACCTTCGCCGATCACCGTTGCCCGGGCTTTGAGGACAAGGCCCGGCTCGTATGCGGGTCCGGGGGTTCCATTCTTATCGACACCCTTGTCGTCCGTCAACACCCCTATAAGGCGCCCATCTTCAACCACGGTGCCGACTGCCGCCGTGCCCTCAAACAGGTCGATGCCCTCTTTCTCCGCCAGTTCGGCCATCCACGCCCCGACACGGGAAAGCGAGCAGAGGGTGTTGCCCCGGTTGCTGAACGCCTCGGGGATGCTCGGGAACCTTAGTTTCCGGTTTTTCGTGAGGTACCAGATGCCCTCTTCGGAAACGGCCGGCCCCGAAGGGAAGCCGCGTTCCAGGTAATCCGGCATGAACTCCCTGAGCGCCCTTGGGTCGAGGATAGCTCCTGACAGGAGGTGAGCTCCCGGGTAACGCCCCTTGTCGATGACGGCAATCGATGGCTCGAGCGGGTCAGGAGCCATTGCATTGTGATGTCGGAGCAGGCGGCGAAGGTGGATTGCCGCAGTAAGGTTTGCCGGCCCGGCGCCGATGAAAAGGATGTCGAATTCGACTGTTTCAGGTTCGGTGTTCACGGGCGGAAGGGTTATGGAAGAGACTCAGAGGAGGATGCCTCCGAGGAGCAGCGATGCCACGCTGAAGTAGATGACGATGCCGGTCACGTCGACCAGAGTGGCGACGAACGGCGCAGAGGAGGTCGCCGGGTCGAGACCCCAGTGCTGCAGGAGCAGCGGAAGCATGGAGCCTGCAAGCGTGCCGAAGAGGACGATGCCGACGAGCGAGATGCCGACGGTAAGCGACATGTATACCCACTGCATGGTCAGCTGGCCGAAGACCATGGCCCATACGATGACCCGGAACACTCCGATGAGGCCGAGCAGGCCTCCGAGCGCCATGCCGGAAATGATTTCGCGGCGCATCACGTTCCACCAGTCCCGGATGGTGATTTCGCCGAGCGCAAGGGAGCGGATGATCAGCGTTGCCGCCTGAGAGCCGGAGTTGCCGCCGCTGGAGATGATGAGCGGAATGAAGGTGGCAAGGACAATGGCTTTGGCCAGTTCCTCCTCGAAGAATGCCATTGCCGAAGCGGTAAGCATTTCACCGATGAAGAGGACGACGAGCCAGACCGCCCGCTTTTTGATGAGCTGCGGAATGGGCAGGTCGATGTAGGGCTCTTCGAGGGCTTCGATACCGCCGAACTTCTGGATGTCTTCGGTCTCCTCCTCTTCTGCGACGTCGAGCATGTCGTCGACCGTCACGATGCCGATAAGGTAGCCGTTCGAGTCGACGACCGGAAGGGCGACGGTATCGTACTTCTTGAAGGCGTCGAGTGCGTCCTTCTGGTCCTGGGTTGCCGTCAAGGTGACGATCTTGTCTTCGGAGACAATGTCGCGGATCTTTTTCTCCGGGCTCGAGAGCAGGAGTTCACGGGCCATCAGTTCGCCCTTGAGCTTGCCGTGGTCGTCGACGACGTAGATGACGTTGAGGGTTTCGCTCTCGTGGCCGTAGGTCCGGATGTATTCGAGGACCTGGTTGATGTTCCAGTCCTTCTTGACGGAGAGGTAGTCAGGCGACATGAGCCTGCCGACGCTGTCTTCGGCGTAGGCAAGCAGGGTCTTTGCGATCTTGAACTCTTTGAAGGAGAGCAGGCGGAGCAGCTCCTGCGTCACGTTGCCGGGCAGTTCCTCGAGCAGTGCCGTACGGTCATCGGCCGACATGCTGTTGAGGATGTGGGTTACATCCTTCTGGGTGAGGGCTTCGAGGAGGTTCTGCTGGGAGTCGAGATCGAGGTATTCGAATGTCTCGGTGGCAACGTCCTTTGGGAGCAGGCGGAAGAGTATGGCCTGTTCGTTTTCGGGCAGGTCGCTGATGAGCTCGGCAAGATCGACCGGCAGCCAGTCATTGAATATCCGCTGCAGGGCGCTGAAGTTTCTGCGCTCGATCAGTTCCCTGATTTCTGGAAGGAGTGGGGTGCCGAGCATTCCGGAAGTCGTTTAGGGTGGATCATGCCTTGCCAGCCGTCCCCTAATAAAGGACATTTTTTTACAACTTTCCAACATCGCCGTGCCATTTTGTCCCCCTCAGGAGGGGCGCCCCTTCGAGACGTGGGGGCTGTCGGCAAGGTATTTCCTCCATGGCAGTTCGCGGCTCCTCGAAATCCCGACCCGGGTTGAAGTGCAGATCATCGAGGGTTGCGGCGAAGGTGCATCGAGCAGGAAGAACTCGTTGCCGAACAGATCCCTGCCGCTGGAGCTCCGCTCGACGCCGAGGGCGCTGGTGAGCTTGGCCGGTCCGCTCATGAGGGCGGTCTCGACTGTCGTCTGCCGCCGCTCCTGCATGCAGGGGATTCCTTCAACCGGTTCCATCGCCCGTATGAGCACGGCTCCGGCCGTGCCTTCGGGTTCGGTGACGATGTTCAGGAGATGGTGGCATCCGTAGGAAAAATAAACGTACAGGGTGCCGGGGGCCTCGAACATGACCCGGTTCCGCTCAGTCTTTTTCCTCCACGCATGGCAGGCCTCATCGTTATGGCCGAGATAGGCTTCGGTTTCGACGATCCGCCCCTTCAGGACGGTGCCTGAGGGCGTGATGCGCACGAAAATCTTTCCGAGGAGGCGCTCGGTGAGCGCCAGGGTGGGAGCCGTGAAGAATTGTTTTCCGAGCCGCGTCATGGCCTGCGAATAGAGTTTGTAAAAGATGTACTAAGTAGTATAATGTAGTATGTCACTTTTGAACTTCAACTCCTGCAGATTCCCCTCCCTAGATTCCTAGATACATGGGCCGAGTAATTGCGATTGCAAACCAGAAGGGCGGGGTCGGCAAAACGACCACGGCCGTCAACATTGCGGCTTCCATTGCGATTTCCGAGTTCAGGACGCTGCTCATCGACATCGACCCCCAGGCCAATGCGACCTCGGGTTTCGGTATCGACAATGGCGAGGAGATCGACAACACGTTCTATCAGGTGATGGTGAAGGGGGGAGAGATCAAGGATGCCGTCATGCGCTCCAGCCTTGAGTACCTCGACGTCCTGCCCTCGAACGTGAACCTCGTCGGCATGGAGGTGGAGCTGGTGAACATGCGCGACCGAGAGTATGTGATGCAGAAGGCACTGAAGGCGGTCAGGAACGACTACGACTACATCATCATCGACTGCCCCCCGTCGCTTGGTCTCATAACCCTCAACGCCCTTACCGCGGCCGATTCGGTGCTCATCCCGGTCCAGGCGGAATACTACGCGCTTGAAGGTCTGGGCAAGCTGCTCAACACGATAAGTATCGTGCGCAAGCACCTGAACCCGAAGCTCGACATAGAGGGCGTGCTGGTGACCATGTTTGACGCCCGCCTCCGTCTTGCGACCCAGGTGGCCGAAGAGGTTAAGAAGTTTTTCAAAGACAAGGTATACCGTACCCACATCCGCAGGAACGTGCGGCTGTCCGAGGCTCCGAGCCACGGCATGCCGGCCCTCCTGTACGATGCCCAGAGCATAGGGTCGAAAGATTACCTGGACCTTGTCCGGGAGATGTTCGAACGGGACGGAAACATCAAAAAATTTAAAGTCCGGCAGCAGTAGCCGCCGGCGGACGGGTCAGGGGATATGGCGAAAAACGCATTGGGAAAAGGCCTGAAGGCGCTGATCCCGGAAGAGGGGTTCTCCAGGGCAGGACGGGACGAGGTCGATGTTCCCATGCAGGACGGGGTGATCGGCAGCCTGCCGGTCGAGAGCATTCACGCCAACCCGTTCCAGCCCCGCAAGGAGTTCGACGAGACGGCCCTTGAGGAGCTGATGAACTCCATACTGGAGAACGGCGTCATCCAGCCGGTGACGGTGCAGCGGGACGGCGAGGGCTACCAGCTCATCAGCGGCGAACGGCGCCTGCGCGCAGTCCGCAAGGCCGGCTACAAATTCATTCCCGCCTATGTCATCGAGGCCCGTAGTGACTCCAGCAAGCTCGAGCTTGCGCTCATCGAGAACATCCAGCGCGAAGACCTCAATGCCATCGAAGTGGCGCTGGCACTCAAAAGCCTGACGACGAAGTGCAGCCTCACTCAGGACGAAGTGGCCAAGAAGGTCGGCAAGAACCGCTCTTCGGTCAGCAACTTTCTCCGTCTCCTGAAGCTTCCGCTGCAGGTGCAGGACAGTATCCGCAGCCGTGAAATCTCCTTCGGCCACGCCCGGGCCCTCATCAACCTGCCGGGTGAACAGCAGCAGCTGAGGGTATGGAAGCAGGTGATCGCCCACCAGCTCTCCGTGCGCCAGACTGAGGCCCTCGTGGCCCGGATGTTCCGCGAAGACGGCAGTGCCGACAAAAAGGCGAAGCCGGAGCGCGAGCCGCATGTCGCCGAGCTCGAATCGCTTCTTCGCAACAAGCTTGCCACAAAGGTCCGCATCATCGAAAAGAAGGGTGGCAAGGGAGAGATCCACATCCAGTATTTTTCAGGTGACGATCTCGAAAGGATTCTTGAAATCATGGGTGACGAATAAGCCTCCGGCACTCGTCACGAACCGCATAGATCTGTACAAAAGCGTATGAAGTTCACTTTGGTAGGAAACGGACGGATGGGCAGGGAAGTTGCCGCCGTAATCAGCCGTTCAGGCATCCATGAAACCGCGGCAGTCCTTGATGTTGATGCCAAAATCACTCCCGACTCTTTCCGCGGCAGCGATGCCATCATCGACTTCACCGTCCGCGATGCATTTCTTCAGAACCTCGATGCCATGCTCGCCTCGGGCGTGCCGGTCGTGGCCGGAACAACCGGCTGGGACGATGTCCGCGCCGGGGTCGCTTCCAAGGTGAAGGCCGCCGGCGGTTCGCTGCTCTACTCCGCCAACTTCTCTCTCGGCGTAAACATTTTTCTTCGCACCGTTCGTGAGGCGTCACGCCTCATCGCCCCGTTCGAACAGTTCGACATTGCTTTCAGCGAACAGCACCACACTGCCAAGGCTGATTTTCCGAGCGGAACGGCTCTTGCCGCAGCCGAGCACATCCTTGCTGCAAACAGCCGTAAGCACAGCATCGTGCGCCAGTTGCCGGATGGCAGGAAGATTCAGCCCGACGAGCTGCAGGTCGCAGCCATCCGGCTCGGCGGAGTCTTCGGCAAGCATACAGCCTTTATTGATTCGGAGGCGGACGAGATCGTGATTTCCCATACTGCCAAGAACCGTTCCGGCTTTGCTTCCGGTGCCGTAGAGACTGCCGCCTGGCTGGCCCTGCGCCACAAGACAGCTCCAGGGTTCTATACCATGGACGACTTCCTGAACGAAAGACTCGCATAGCCGTATGGTGTTCCGGGAAAAACTTTTCGCCGTCATGCTCACGGCCTCCATCGTCATCCTGACGACCACAGTTCCCTACCTGACCCTTGTCAACGTCTTCCTGTTTCTGGGGATATTCATGGCGGGATCGGTTGGCCTCAACCGCAGCATCCTGCGATTCCAGGTGCGCCTTCCCTATAACGAAGCCTTCATTCTCGCCTTCTTCGGCGGCGTGGTGGGCGGGATTCTCTCTGAAGCGGTTTCATGGGTGCTGATGGAGACGCTTTCCTATCGCCCCGGGACTGAAAGCCTGTCGCTCGTCATCAGCTGGGTGCTGGAAATGGCCCGTGACCGCCCGGAACTCAATCAGCAGGTCCAGTCGCTGCTCGAGGCTGAAAAACTCGCCCTCGCTCCGCTTTCGCTCTCCCTCACCGACCTGGTTCAGAGCATGCTCTTCTCTGCGGCTTTCTATGCGCCGATTGCCGGATTCGGAGGGATGTGGGCCGTGTTCCGACTCAAGCGCAAGGCAGCCCGCCGCTAGACTCTCCCCGGCGGTACTCCGCAGCCATCTGCCTATACCAGGCCCGATCCGTCTTTTCCGATCCCGGAAGCGTTGTCCACTGGCACACCCGGAAAAACACCACCGGCGTTTTCAGACGGCCGACCCGCATCTGCATTTCGCGGCGGAGGGTTTCGTCGTCAGGGCCGTCTCCTCCGGCAGTACGGATAAATGCCGCCGGACGCTCTCCATATTCGGGGTCCCGCACGGGCGCCACCACGGCTTCAAGCACACCCTCAATCTCCCTCAGCGCCCTTTCCACCTCTTCTGGGTGAATGTTTTCTCCGCCAGAGATGAACATGTCGTCTTTTCTTCCGAGCACCCGCACCGTGCCGTCGGCGGCAAGCGAGCCGATGTCACCGGTATGGAACCACCCGTCCGGGTCACCGATGGGGTCTATGGCTCCGTTTCTGAGGTAGCCTGTGCAGAGGCACTTCCCGCGCACCAGAAGCTCGCCGTCCGGTGCCTCCCGGACCTCCCTCCACGGGAGCACCCTGCCGCTGTCGGAGCGGTGCCTCGCAACCGGAGCGTCGGTGGTGGCGATCTGCGAGGCCATCTCCGTTGAACCGTAGCTCAGGTAAATGGGGAGGCCTCTTGCGGCAGCCTCGTCGACGAGGCTGCCGGAAGCAGCACTTCCGCCGAGGAGTAGGGCTTTGATTCCGGCCGTCAGGGCCGGATCATTTTCCCTGTAGAGTAGCCGGAAAAGCTGGGTCGGAACAAGCGAGAGGTGCGAGATCGGGAAGCGTTCGAGGGAGTCGGTGAGGGATGCATGCGGCCGGTCAATGGCAAGGGCGCCGCCCGATGCCAGTGAACGGAAGATGAGGGCGTAGCCGCCGACATGGAAAAGGGGGAGCGACAGGAGCCAGGTGTCTCCGGGCCCGAACGGCAGGTTGCTGTTGGAGCCGAGTGCATTGTACCAATGGTTCTCCAGCGAGTGCACCGCTGCTTTTGCTGTGCCGGTGCTTGCAGACGTGTGGATTATGGTGATTGGCCGTACGGTCGTGCCTTTGTGGTTCAGCAGCGCACTCCGGCGGTCCGGGAGGGCGGAGGCTTCAGCGAGCAGCTCCGCGGCGTCAATTGAAGCCGTATCCGTGTCCGGGGCGGGGCATTCCGCTCCGGTGATGCAAAGGGACGGCTGCAGCTCCTGAAGCATCTGGCGCAGCCTTGCTTCCGGCAGGCGGTGGTTGAGGGGGGCCGCCACCATTCCTGCGCTGAGGAGGGCGAGCAGGATGAGGACCATATCGGGAGTGTTCGGGGAGATGATGGCGACACCATCACCATCCCGGAGGCCCCTGTTCAGGAGCGCGGCGGCTATCCGTCCGGCCATGGCGCTACACTCCTTGAATGAACGGCTGCCATCCGGGGTGAGAAGCATGGGCATCGGGCCGAACCGGGAAGCGGCATCGGCCACCGGGTCCGGTGCCGGAGACCTCAGAGGGTCCATACCGAAGCGAGGCTGAGGTTTGTGGTTCGGACTTCCCGGGTATCTAGGTAGAGGCTGGCTGCGTCGAGCGAGCCCCCTTCAGCATGGAACGCTGTGGTCTGGATATCTTCCTTCAGATGGCGGAACGTGTCGAGACCGCAGGCCGCTGGCCTCACGGAGGTCGCTGCGGCAAGGATGGCGTAGAAGCCGAGGCTGATGCTGCTTTCAAATGCCGAGCTGAAGACGGCCTGCATATTATGGTCTGCCGCATACCGTACCAGATTGAGTACGGCGGCAACGCCACCGAGGCAGTTGGGTTTGAGCACCAGGGCACCGATGGTCTCCGGGGGCAGTGCTCCGAGGAGTCCGGGTTTCTGCCAGAGGGTTTCATCCAGAGCGGAGCGGATGCCGGTCTTTGCATGGTATTCCGGAATGTCGCGTGGCTGCAGGAGCGGTTCCTCGATGTAGGTGACGCTGTTCTTGGGAAGTTCACGGGCGAAAGCAATGGCGTCGTCGAGCGGCATTGACTGGTTGGCATCAAGGCGGAGTTCAACCTGACTGCCGAACAGCCGGTGCAGGGCGTGGACAGCGGCGGCTGCTTCCTCGGCGTTCTCTTTTCCGACTTTGAGCTTGAACGCACGGTACCCTTCCTGGTAGCTGGCCTGTGCCCTCAGGAGGACTACGTCCGTCGATCCCATGAGGAGAGCGTTCAAGGGCACCCGGGGGAGCATACTCTCTCCTGGAACCGAAAACGGGTGCCGGCCGCTGATTGATGCCTCAAGGTTCATGACGGCCATTTCCAGACCCATGCGCACTGACGGGAACAGTCCTTCCGTCATGAGCGCGGCGCCGCTCTCCCCGTGCATGGCGAGGGTTTCGACTATCTGGCGTTCTGCCGATTCCGTTGTCTCGCGGTGCAGCCCCGAGAGCGGGGCGATTTCGCCCCATGCGGTGTGCTTTCCGTCTCCGGTCTTAAGGGCAAGCAGCACGCCATCGCGCTGCAGAAGGCGTCTTCCCCTGACGGTTACCGGCTCGTTGAACGGCAACGAATACCGGTAGAGATAAGCATAGGAGGCAGTCAAGGACGTTTCGGGAAACGGCTGAAGTCGGGCTTGCGCTTTTCGACAAATGCGTTGCGCCCTTCCTGACCTTCTTCGCTCATGTAGTAAAGGAGCGTGGCGTTGCCGGCCAGTTCCTGCAGGCCGGCCTGCCCGTCGCAGTCGGCGTTCAGTGATGCTTTCAGGCACCGGATCGCCAAGGGTGAGTTTGCCAGAATCTCGCGGCACCACTGCACGGTTTCCTCCTCGAGTTTCTCAAGCGGGACCACGGTGTTGACGAGGCCCATGTCGAGCGCCTCCTGAGCCGTGTACTGACGGCAGAGGTACCAGATTTCGCGGGCTTTTTTCTGGCCTACGAGGCGGGCCATATAGCTGGCACCCCAGCCGCCGTCGAAGGATCCTACCCGCGGGCCGGTCTGGCCGAACCGTGCGTTTTCGGCGGCGATGGTGAGGTCGCAGAGCATGTGCAGCACGTGTCCGCCGCCGATTGCATAACCGGCAACCATGGCGATGACCGGTTTCGGGCAGGTGCGGATATCGCGCTGGAAATCAAGGACGTTCAGTTTGTTGACACCTTTGGCATCGGCATAGCCGGCATTGCCGCGGATTTTCTGGTCGCCTCCGGAGCAGAATGCAAGTTCACCCGCTCCGGTCAGGATGACTACGCCGACTGCTTCGTCGTTGCGTGCATCCTGCAGCGCCTCGATCATCTGCTCGACGGTCTGTGGGCGGAACGCATTGCGCCGTTCCGGGCGGTTGATGGTGATTTTGGCGATGCCTTCGGCTTTATGGTAGAGGATGTCGGAGAACTCCCCGCACTGGCTCCATGCTATGCTGCTCATTACGGCTCTCAGTCTTGCTGGTTGAAGAAATGCTGCAGGCGCTCCTGGAATCGGTCCCGTGCTTCGATGTGCAGCGTGTGGCCGCAGCCGGGGAAGGTTTCAAGGCGCGAGTGAGGGAACAAATTAACCATTTGACGGCCAATCTCAAGGTATTTGGGGTCTTTTTCCCCGGCCATGAACTGCACCGGCACCGGGCTTGCGGCACATTGATCCCAGAAAGAGGGCTGATTGCCTGTGCCGAGCAGGCGGAGCGCCCGGGCAAGGCTTCGGGGGGATCCCTTTTGGCGAAGTGTTTCCACCTCATGGAAGAGAGGATGGCTTTTAAGGGTGGAGAAGAGCGGCTGGCTGTACCAGAACTCCAGGAACCCCTCGAAGTTCCGCTCGATCTTGCGGGCGGTTCCCTCATCGCTTTTCCTTCTGGCTAGACGTTCTTCTTCTGTCCGGAGCCCCGGGGAGGAAGAGACGATCACTGCTCTCTGAAAGAGTTCGGGGTGGCGAAGCAGAAGGGCGACGCCGATCCTTCCTCCCATTGAATAGCCTACGAGAAAGCCCGGTGCGGGGAGCAGCTTTCGAAGACCTTCGGCGAGGGTGTCGACAGTATGGAGAAAATACCCGCTCGAAGCTTCGCTTTCCTCCTGCAGTCCGTCCGGACCGTTGTCCCTGAAGACTGCCCCACCGTGACCAGGAAGGTCGACGAGGATGCAATGGAGGCTGCCGGAGAGGCCGGAGGTGAAGGGCAGCCAGTCGCTGCCGGAGCCGAGGAACCCGTGCAGGAATACGACGGACGGAAGCGACGGGTCGCCGATGGTGGTGAAGCGGAGCGGGACCTGAATCGGGGTGATGGTATCCATTGTGCAATATAATGATCCTGCTGCACCCTCCGTGATCCACTTACAGGCTGAAGTGAGGGCCATTCAGCCTGCGGGTGTGACGGCATGCGCAGCACGTCGCTGCCATGGACGGGGCGCATGACGGACGATGGCCGGGTCGAATACCCTGAAGTCCCGGTCCACGTGCAGGTCTGCCAGAGGTTTGAGTGAACGCACATGCTGGTGTTCGCGTTCGAGCACGCTCCAGCGGTAGCCGTCCGTCGGTTCTTTCGCCCGCAGCATCTGGCTGAGCTTCGTGTCGTGGTAGGTGAGGTCGATGAATACCCTAAGGTCCACCCCTTCGGTACGGATGGCATACAGGCCGTCGATGATGAGCAGCTGGATCTTGCTGAAGTCGGTGAAGAGCTGGTCGACCTCCTCGGTGATGATGTCGATGCAGGGGATCGAGACGCTGCGTCCTTGACGGAAGTCCCCGATGTTGCGGTGCAGCTGCTCCCAGTCGTATTCCTGCACCCCTACCGCTTCGAAGTTGCTCTGTATGCGGTGCTCGCGACGCTGAAGCGGATGGACCCGGTAGTAGTTGTCGGTATGGAGGATCTTGACCCTGATGCCCCGGCCTTTGAGCAGGAGTGCGAGGGAGTGCGAGAGTTCGGACTTTCCTGCACCCGATTCTCCCGATATGGCTACGACGAACTTCTCTCCGGGCTGATTCTTCCGGAGCTGTTCGATATCCAGCAGCACCCGCTCAAGAATGGCGCCTGCCGCCGATTTGTGCTGGTCGTTGATCAGCAGTACGTCTCCCAACATGGCTATAACTTCTTGGTTGCGCCTGTCAGTATGCTATACCGTTCATGCCCCCATGCACTAAGTAACGTTTTTCTCCGCGAAGAGACAAGGGAAACCGGTTCAGCGGTCGGTGAAGGCAGTTTCTGCAAATGCGTTGAACCGCGCCTGCAGGGTGCGGTGCTGTTCGACATTTTCGCTGCGGGAAGAGGCGATCTCGATGATGGTGCTTTGGGGAGCCTCTCCGGCAGCGAGGAAGCACTCCTCGAATTCCCTGTTGGTCCGGGGCGCGGCGTAGCGGAGCCCGAACATCCCGGCGGCATGTTGTGCATGGAAGTGCTGCGGGGTGGCGAAGTGCTCCTCGAAAATGTCATTGCAGGATGCAACCGGGAGGAATGAGAATATGCCGCCTCCGTTGTTGTTGAGGAGCACGATGCGCATAGGCCGGGAGAGGGAGCGGAGGAGCGAGAGTGCGTTGAGGTCGTGGAGGAATGCGATGTCGCCGATAAGGAGCGTGACTTTCCTTCCGAGGCCTTCCCCGTATCCTGCCGCCGTTGAGATGATGCCGTCTATGCCGCTTGCTCCGCGGTTGAGCCCGCACGGCAGCCCGTCCGGCTGGAGTGCTGCGGCAAACGAGTCCAGCTCCCTGACCGACATGCTGTTTGATGTGAAGAGCGCCTCCCCGGGGGTGATGAGCTGCGAGATTTGGCGTGCAGCGGAGATTTCGCTGAGGGGAATGCTCGCTTCCGTCAAGTCGTCAAGCGCCCCGCTGCAGTGCAGGAAGAACCCTTCGGCTGGTTCCTTGATCGCTGAGGGTTCGCTCCTGCAGCCCATGAGGCCTTCGGCGGCAGTCTGGAGTGAGGACTCAAGAGAGAGGCTCACCGGGTGGTCGGGGGCGTAGCGTTCGGGATGCTCCCTGATGACTACATAATGCGCGGGCTTCCATGCTTTCAGGGCTGCCGATGGATGGCGGGCGATGAGCCGCCCTCCGAAATGCACGACAAGATCAGGACGGAACCGGCCGAGAAACGCCGGAGTGGCGAACGCCTGCTGCCATGCCAGTGTCCCCTCCGTGAGGCGGAGGCCCGAGGAGAGATCTGCGTAGAGCGGGATGCGGAGGTCATCGGCAAGAGATGCAACAGCACGGGCGTCATCTGGAGAGGGAATGCTTCCTGCAATGAGGAGCGGCCGGCGGGCCGTGGCCAGCAGTTCGCGGATGGTCGCCATGGCGCGCGCATCGGGACGGCGTTCAGGCTGAGCAGATGAAGTCCGGGGGCGGCCGTCGAGCTTCCATGCCTGGAGGGGCTCAAGCCAGGGGTCCTGGCCTTCAAGCGGTTCCGGGTCGAATGGTTCCCTGAATGGCTGGTTCAGGTGGACGGGGCCCCGGGGTGCGCCGAGGCTTTTAGCGACGGCGTGCTCAACGGTCGAAAGCAGCGACTGGAGAGGGATTTCCGTTGATGGCTGCGGCAGCTGCATGTGCCAGCGTGCGTAGCGGCCGAAGATGCCGTCCTGGCGGATGGTCTGGTTGGCTCCGCACTCCTGGAGGTCGAAAGGCCTGTCGGCGGAGATGACGATCATCGGCACGAAATCCGCCGAAGCCTCGACGACGGCGGGGAAGTAGTTGGCCACTGCGGTACCGGAGGTGCAGACGAGGACGGCAGGGCGGCCGGTCGCTCGGGCGTGGCCGAGGGCGAAAAAGCCTGCAGAGCGCTCGTCGGGGAACATTTTCCAGCTCGCACGGGGGTTCCTTGCAACGGCGGCGGTGAGCGGAGTGGAGCGTGAACCGGGCGAGATGCAGAACATTGAGGCATTCTGGCGGATGAGCTCCTCGACGAGGACGGCGCTCCAGATCGTTGTTGCTTGGCGGTTGTTCATGCCTTGTCCTCTGTGATGGCCAGCAGGTCTCCGATTTTCTGCTCGACCTCGTCCCATTCCAGTTCAGGGTCGGATCCGCGGACGAGCCCTGCGCCTGAGTACAGCGAGGCGGTCGTACCGTTGACAAGCGCCGAGCGGATGCCGACGGCGAACTCCGCCGCATCCCTCATGATCCACCCTACCGGCGCGGCATACCAGCCGCGGCTGAAGGGTTCGAGCTCCATGATGTGGCGCATGGCCTCCTCTTTCGGTACACCGCCGACGGCCGGCGTCGGGTGAAGGATAGAGAGCACTTCCCCGTCATCGGTGCATTCGGGTTTCAGGACGGCCGAGCAACGGGTGTAGAGGTGTGCAAGGCGGTTCAGCTGCAGTACCTGCACCTCATCCTCCATCTCGATCTGGCTGCATGCCGGGAGGAGCTCGTTGTAGATCATGTCTTTGACGAACCGGTGCTCCCTGATGTCTTTTTCTGAGCCGAGGAGAGCCCGTGATGCATGCTCATCGGTGAGGTCCGCGCCCTCTTTCGAGCAGGTGCCGGCAAGGGCCTCGGTAAGAAGCCGGGATCCGTCCCGACGGTAGAGGCGTTCGGGGGTGAAGCTCAGGAACGCACAGCCCTCTTCGGGTTCGAAATAGAACCGGTAGGTGGAGTTCTGGGGATAGGGGTGACGGAGAAGGAAGAGCATGGGGTTGCAGGCTGAAGCGAACTCCAGAGTGGTTTTGCGGGCGAGCATGATTTTCTCGGTGCTGCCGTCTTCGAATGTCGCAATGGCTTTGCCGCAGTTCCGTATCCATCCCTCCCGGTCTGGGCTGCATGAACGGCCGGTGACGGCCGGGAGGCGCTCCCCGTTGTCGCCGGCATCACTCGGGAGTGAAGCGATGAGGGTACGGGCATCCTCTATTCTGGCAAGGGTTTCATCGGGGGTGCCGGCAAGGATATGGCAGGTAAGGGTACAGGCTCCGTTTTCCATGGAGAGCTCAAGGAGCGGGAGGATGAAGGAGAACGCCGGAAAGTTTTTCCAGTCGTGGTCCTGCTGTTCAATGTTGTTGAAGGAGATCCCTCCGAAATACCTCGCAGCGCGGCTCTTTTGGGCCATCGATTCACCAAGGATCCTGAATGCGGAACTGTTCTGTTCCCTGCCGCTGTATGTAATGCGGTCGGCGACACCGATGCCGGCGGCGGCATAGTCCTGCTCACGGTTTCTCCAGAATATTCTGGGGCGGATGTTCTGGGCGGCGAGCCACTTGGCGGGGTCTGATGGCTGCAGCGGCTGACGGAACAGCATAAGCGTACCCGGCGGATGGAGGGGGTTGGCGCCATCTCTGCCATGCTGCTGGAGTGCTGTCTGGATGGCTTCGGCCGCCTGTGCTATCGGTAGGGGGGTCTCTGTGGGCGTGATGATGATATGGTGGTCACTCATAAGTATCAGTCGGCATTGTAGTGCCTGTTCACGGCTTTTGGCCGTCCGGCTTTCCCCCTTTCAGATGGCTTTGCAGAGAAACGGCAAGATAATTGTTTTTATCCAGAAGCCAGTCATAAATCTGACGGGCTTCAGCCATCCTGTCGAGGTGTGTGAAGCATACGGCAAGGTTGTAGTGGGCTTCGGTAAAGGAACGGCTGTTTGCAATCGCCGCCTCATAGGCCTCTGCAGCAAGCCTGTAGTCTTTCAGCTGCATGAGGGCGTTGCCGAGGTCGTAGTTGCGCAGCGAGTCCGATGGTGCGCGTTCCAGGTGCTTCCGGAACCAGTCGCGGGCTTCCGTGTAGCGTTCCTGATTGAAGCGGACCGCCCCGAGGGAGTGGTAGGCCGCGTCAAGCTCCGGATCGATTTTCAAGGCTCCGCTGTATGCCTCTGCCGCTTCGTCATAGCGCTTTGAGCGCGCGAATGCGTTTGCGAGGTTCATGAGGGCTCCGGTGTCATCCGGATGCTGCCACACTTCCTGCTGGAGCGAGCGGATGTCATCCTGCGGTTTGGTGCAGGATGAGAGGACGGGAAGCGCCAGCAGGCCGATGAAGATGAGGGCCCTCTTGAGCAGGGTGTGCGGCTGCAGCATGGATTGTTTCATGGGCTCCCTGGCGTGGTCGGAATGAGCCGGACCCCATTCTGGCTGTATCGTGAGGGGGAACGGTAAAGAGTAAAATATACACACACGGCCCATCTTCTGCCAAGGAAAGATTTCGTGATGGGCCGCCGTCATTGTACCTTACTGGTAAAGGCGAGAAACTCAGAGCATATGGAGGCAGCATGAAGCAGGACGTGAGGGTTGAGGGTATGACGTGCGGCGGTTGCGAGCGTTCGGTGAAGGAGGCGCTGATGGAACTTGAGGGCGTATTGTCCGCGGAGGCGTCCTTCCTGGAGAACGTGGTCCGGGTGGACTACGATCCCGATATGATCAGCATCCGGGCCATTATGTCGGTTATCGTCGAACTGGGGTTCAGGGTCGTGCCGTGAGACCCTTGCCAGAAGGTCAACAGGAACACATTTCACAGGGGGTACAAGTCCAATGGCAGAGGATAGATCGGACAGGCTGGCGGTGCTTATCGATGCCGACAACACCCAGCCCTCCATTATCGAAGGGCTTCTGGCTGAAATTGCCAAATTCGGTACATCAAACGTCAAGCGCATTTACGGAGACTGGACTTCGACGGCCCTGAAAGGCTGGAAAGAGGTGCTGCTTGAGTACTCGATCCAGCCCATCCAGCAGTTCGGCTACACGAAAGGCAAGAACTCGACCGACAGCGCCATGATCATCGATGCCATGGATCTGCTCTATACGGGGCGTTTCAACGGGTTCTGCATTGTCTCGAGCGACAGCGACTTCACCAAGCTTGCCGTCCGCATCAGGGAAGCCGGCCTGACGGTTTACGGCTTCGGCGAGCAGAAGACGCCGGGCCCCTTTGTTTCGGCATGCGACAAGTTCATATACACCGAGGTGCTTCGTGCAAAAACAAACGAGAACGAGCCGATAAAGCGTAGGTCGGCGGCCGACCTCAAGCAGGATACCCGCCTCGTCCGCCTTCTGCGCAATGCAGTCGAGGCATCATCGGATGAGGCTGGATGGGCCCATCTGGCGGCTACCGGCAGCAACATAGCCAAGCAGTCTCCGGAGTTCGACCCTCGTAACTACGGTTACGGCAAACTCGGAGAACTTATCGCCGCAACGAAACTGTTTGAGGTGGATGAACGCATCGGCGGGGACGGGCAGTCGAAATCGATCTATCTGAGAGACAGGCGGAAACGGAGCTGAGGGAGCCGCCCGGGCAAGAAATGAAAAAGGCCCCTCGGGTGGGGACCTTGTTTCCTTGCGGAGCTGACGGGGCTCGAACCCGCGACCTCCTGCGTGACAGGCAGGCGCTCTAACCAGACTGAGCTACAGCTCCGTGAAAGAGTTGTAAATGTAGGTAGCGGCCCCTTGAAATCCAAAAAGTATTTTCCTTTTTTTTCTGAGTATATTAACCGCCCGGGGACGGCCTCCTCCGGCTACTTTAAAGGATGTAACCAATCACGCAATGACCACTGTAAACTCTTCGGGCTCGCTGACAGTAACCGACAACCGTACGGGAAAAACCTATGACATCCCGGTGGAAAACGGTGCATTCAAGACAATGGATTTTCGTCAGATCAAGGTATCTGACGATGATTTCGGCCTCCTCGGTTACGACCCCGGGTTCCTGAATACCGCATCCTGCAAAAGCGCCATTACCTACATCGACGGCGATCGCGGCATCCTCCGCTACCGGGGGTACCCGATCGAGCAGCTGGCCCTGCACAGCACGTTCCTCGAGACGGCCTACCTGCTGATCAAAGGGGAGCTGCCTGACAAGGAGCGCCTGGCAGTATGGTCCTACAACATCCACCACCACACCATGACCCACGCCAACATCGTGAAGTTCATGGACGGGTTCCGCTACGACGCCCATCCGATGGGCATCATGGTCGGTACAGTGGGTGCGCTTTCCACATTCTACCCCGACGCCAAGGACATCATGAACGAGGACTCCCGCAAGCTTCAGGTGCGGCGCCTCATCGGCAAGATCCCGACGCTTGCTGCCATGAGTTTCCGCCACAGCATGGGTTTCCCCTATGTCCTGCCGGACAACGACTTGAGCTATCCCGGCAACTTCCTCTCCATGATGTTCAAGATGACGGAGCAAAACTACAGCCCGAACCCCGTGCTTGAGCGTGCGCTCGACGTGCTCTTCATCCTCCATGCCGATCATGAGCAGAACTGCTCGACCAATGCGGTGCGGGCCGTCGGCAGTTCCGGCGTTGATCCCTACACGGCAGTTGCCGCCGGGTGCGCCGCCCTGTACGGCCCCAAGCACGGCGGAGCCAACGAGGCGGTCATCCGTATGTTGATGGAGATCGGGTCCATTGAGAAGGTGCCTGAGTTCATCAAGTCGGTCAAGGCCGGTTCCGGACGGCTGATGGGATTCGGTCACCGGGTATACAAGAACTACGATCCCAGGGCGAAAATCATCAAGAAGATCGCTTTCGAAGTGTTCGAGGAGACCGGCCGCAGCCCGCTGCTCGACATTGCGCTCGAGCTTGAGCGGATCGCACTCGAGGATGACTACTTCATCTCACGCAAGCTCTATCCTAACGTGGATTTCTATTCCGGCCTGATATACAAGGCGATGGGCTTCCCGCTCGACATGTTCCCCGTTCTCTTCGCCATCGGCCGTATCCCCGGCTGGCTGTCGCAGTGGACCGAGCACGTCCAGGACAGCGACCAGAAGATCGCCAGGCCGCGTCAGCTTTATCTCGGAGAGGAAGCGCGCGACTGGATGCCGATCGAATCGCGTCCGAGAAACAGGATGGACGAAAAGAAGCTGGACATCTGCCGGCTGTAAGGCCGGCGGGAGTTTTTTTATTTAATACGAATCAGACGGGATCCTTACTATGTCGGTTACAAGAAAAGATGTCGATTACATCGCCGAACTTGCACGCCTCAGCTTCACTGATGAAGAGGCTTCCAGAATGACGGACGAGCTCAACAGCATCCTTCACTATGTCGAGAAGCTCGGCGAACTCGACACCGAAGGAGTGCTGCCGCTCAGCAACATCCATGACCAGAAGAATGTGCTCCGCGACGATGTGGAGCGCCCCTCCATTTCGAACGCCGAAGCCCTGCAGAACGCGCCCGACCGTCAGGACCGGTTCTTCAAGGTCCCGAAGGTGATCGGATAGGATTGCTGTGGTCGAGTTCCATGAAAAGAGGGGTAATGCGGTGTTCGGTGTGCGGGTGCAGCCCCGTTCCTCGAAGAGTGCTGTTTCGGGTCCATACGGCAACGCCCTGAAAGTTACCCTGAAAGCGGCCCCTGTCGATGACGCTGCCAACCGCGAGTGCTGCCGCCTGTTCTCGAAACTCTTCTCCATACCCGACAGCCGGGTATCGATCGTGTCAGGCGCTGCGTCCAGAACCAAAAGCGTCATGCTTGAAGGGCTCTCGGCAGAAGAGGCCCGAAGCATCCTTCGAAACTCCTCCATCCCCGGACTATGAACGCCGTCATCCTCATTCCCGCCCGCCTCGATTCCAGCCGCCTTCCCCGCAAAATGCTTGCCGACCTTGAGGGTGAACCGCTCATCGTGCGTACCTGGCGTCAGGCGCTCCGCTCAAACCTCGCCTCGCGCGTTGTCGTGGCTGCCGACAGCCCTGAAATCGCCGCCGTGCTCGAACCCCTCGGAGCTGAAGTGGTGCTGACCTCGCCAACGGCCTCCTGCGGCACCGAGCGCATCGCCGAGGCGGCCCGCAGCATTGAAGCCGATGTCTTCCTGAACCTCCAGGGTGATGAGCCGCTTATCAGTCCCGAGAACATCGATCTCGCCCTCCAGCCGTTTTTCGATGCTCCCGCCGGTTCGGCCCTCCCTGACTGCACGACGCTGGTCTTCCCGCTCGGTCCCGATGACCGGACCCAGATCGATGATCCTCATGTGGTGAAGGTGGTGATGGATGGCGAAGGAAATGCGCTGTACTTCTCCCGGAGCCCTATCCCTTATGTGCGCAACAGCTCCCCTTCCTTGAGGTTATACCGCCATGTGGGGCTGTATGCCTTCACGGCCGAAGTGCTTCAGCGCTTTGCCGCGATGCCGGTGTCGATGCTCGAGGAGGCCGAGTCGCTCGAGCAGCTGCGGCTGCTTGAAAGCGGGTTCCGCATCCGCTGCGTGAATACAGCCGTCGACAATCCCGGAGTGAATACCCCTGAAGACCTGGAGCTGGTGAGGAGCCTCCTTCGTCGCGCCTCAAGGGCGTGAGCGCAGCTTCCCGGTGAGGGAAGCCGGAATCGTGCCGTCGTGGAACCAGAGCTCCACGGCCTCGCTCTCCTTGAGCGAACGTCCGTCGGTCACCACGTTTCCCTCTTTCTGTACAAGGACATACCCGCGCTCGAGCGTTTTGCGGTAATCGAGCAGGTTGAGGTGAGAGAGGGCAGCCTGGTAACGCTGCAGGGTGTTGCGGTAGGTGCCCTGGAGGCTCCTTGCCATCCTGTCACGCATACCCTCCACCCGTTCTTCGAACTGCTGCAGCATGCTCAGCGGGCGGTTGAACGCGTAGCTGCCGCGGATGGAGTCGACCTCCCGTTCCGCTCCCTGAACCTTTCCCATGACAAGGCCTGACTGGGTGGCGGCATGCGCCGCGATGTGGCGAAGCAGTTCAAGGCTGTCGGGGACGGCAAGTTCGGCAGCAATCGAGGGAGTGCCGGCGCGCAGGTCGGCCACCATGTCGGCGATGGTGATGTCTGTCTCATGGCCGATGGCACTGATGATGGGTATGGCTGAGCGGTGGATCGCTTCAGCCACACTTTCCTCGTTGAATGCCTGCATGTCCTCCATGGATCCTCCGCCCCGGGCGATGATGATGACATCGGGCCGGTTCCGGCTCTCTCTGTTGAACCAGCTGATGGCTTCCCGGACCGATAGGGCGGCGTCGCGTCCCTGTACCTTCACCGGGTAGAGCCGGAGAGCTGCTGAAGGGAACCGTCGGGACAGCACGTTCTGCATGTCTTCGATGACGGCGCCGGTCGGCGAGGTGATGAGGCCGATGGTCTCCGGGAAACGGGGGGGCATCTTCTTGCTCTCTTCGCTGAACCACCCGAGTCCGGCGAGCTTCCTGAGGAGTGCAGCAAACGCCAGCTGCAGTGCGCCCTCTCCCTCCTCGGTGAGGGCTGAGCAGATGAGCTGGTAGCGGCCTGAGGGCGGGTACACCTCGAGCCTTCCTTCGGCAATGACGCAGATGCCGTCCTCTACCGTGGTCTTTATGCGGGCTGCGGTGTGTTTCCAGATGACGGCGGGAATCTGGGCCCCTTCGTCCTTGAGGGTGAGGTAGATGTGCCCCGAACTGTGCTTTTTGCAGTTGGAGACCTCCCCCTTGACGCTCACGGCGGGGAATATGGATTCAAGTTCGCCTTTGATCCGTTTTGTCAGTTCGCTGACTGAAAGTGTCTTCTCCGCCATTGCTTCCCCGGGGTGGATGGGTTCAGAATATCGCTGTACAGGATAAGTAAGGAAAAAAATCCTCATCGGGCGCGGTCTTTTCCTGCCAGCCCTGCCGCCCGGGGAATTTTTTTACGGGTATGTGTTATATTGGTTTCATTTACGGTAATCTCCCCATTTTTCTATGGCTGCAAGTGACTGCATAGAGCGCCTCTCCGGCCTTCTCGCGCTTGACGAGGGCGCAGCCGGAAGCCTCCTGGCCCGTTTTTCCCGGGCGATGTCGGCCGAGCTTCTGGAGCGTGGCTCGGTAGCCGTCAGGGGACTCGGCTCCTTCAGGATCAGCTACTCACCTCCGCTGAGAGAGTCAGCTGAGAGCGGATGGGTCTACACCGCACCGTCGAACGCCGTCGTCCATGGCCGTCGGACCGGCCGCGACCAGACCCGGTACCTGCTACGGACCCGTCTGCAGATGGACGAGGGTGACTTGAAGCGGACGTCGAGAGCGCTCTATAAGGCTTTCTCGGGGGCGCTTGGACGCAACGGCGCACTGATCCTTCCGGGGTTCGGCCGCTTTAGGGAAGATGCCTCCGGGCACAGTGTATTCCGTCTTGAGCCCGGCCTTCATGAACTCATCAACAGCGACTATCAGGATCTGGCGTCCATCGGGATGGACGCTCCCTTGCGCCGGAGACGTTTTGCTTCCGTTGCCGGTGCCGCCGCTCTCGCCCTGGTATGTTTTGCGGCGGGGTTCCTCACTGTCCGCTCCGGCGTGGTGACGGACCTGGCTCATCTGCTGACGGGCGTGTTCCGGTCGGAGGAGCTGCCGCAGCCGATACCCCTGCCGCCGCCTCCGGCTCCGGCTCTTTCTTCTGGCAGCGTTGCGGAGAATGTGCTGCTTGAGGAGGGGGAGTTCACCATTGTGCTGGCAACCTTCACGCGTCGCCCGACCGCCATACGGGAGCAGGCCCGGTTTGATTCGGCGGGCATCACGGCGGTTGTGTGGCCGGCACGCCAGGATGGCCGTGATTACTGGCGTCTCCGGACCGGCCGCTACCGGTTAAGGAGTGAAGCGCTCGAAGCCATGCACGGCATGCCGCAGCGGATTGCCGGGGGAGCATATATACAAAAGGTCATTAAACGGGTTGTCTCCAATGGAGAAAAAGAACTGTAAGGCACTGCATCCGCAGTCGATGTGCCCCGCGTTCGGCGGGCTCAGGGTCCTGACGAGGATCGATGGTTCCCAGGTCTGCCTTGCTGCTGACCAGGGGTGTTTGTACGGACTGACCTTCGTGTCGCAGTTTTATGCGGCCCGCAAGTCCATTATTTCCCCCGGGCTGATGAATGCAGAGATTTCCGGCGGTACGATGATCGACGACCTGCGCCGTACGGTCGAAGAGATCGCTCTGGATCCATCGGTCCGGCTGATCCCTGTGGTCAGTACCTGCGTTGCCGAAACGGCCGGCATCGCCGAGGAACTGCTTCCGCGCCGGGCGGGCAACGCAGAGGTGGTGCTCGTGCGCCTGCCGGCGTTCCAGATCCGTACCCATCCGGAGGCGAAGGATGTGGCGGTTGCAACCCTGCTTGAGCGGTTCGGTGATTTCACGGCTCCGAAGAAACAGCGTTCCGTCGCTCTCATCGGTGAGATTTTTCCGCTTGACGCCATGACGGTCGGCAGCATACTTCAGAAAATCGGTGTCAGTTCCGTCGTTACCCTTCCGGGCACGGCGCTCGAGGATTACCGGGAGGCTGGACGGGCAGAGGTTGTGGCCGTGCTCCATCCGTTTTATGAAAAAACGGCGGACCTCATCCGTTCGAATGGCGGAAAGATCGTCGAGGGCAACCCGATCGGAGCCAATGCTACGGCGGGTTGGATCACCCGCATCGGTCGTGCCCTTGGTCTCGAGTCCGAAGCCGTGGCTGCCGTTGCACAGGAGGAGGCTGCGAAGGTACGCGACGTGATGGGCCGCTTCAACACGCTTGATGGACGGGTCATCGTTGCCGGATACGAAGGAAACGAGCTTCCGGTCGTGCGTCTGCTGCTTGAGGCAGGGCTCGAAGTGCCCTACGCATCGACATCAATCGCCAAAACCCCGCTCTGTATGGAGGACGACCGGGTGATCTCGATGCTCGGAACCGAAATCAGGTACCGGAAGTTTCTTGAGGACGACATGCAGGCGGTGGAGGAATACGCTCCCGATCTCGTCATCGGCACCACCTCGCTCGACAGCTTTGCCAAGGAGCGGGGAATCCCGGCCATCTATTATACCAACAATATATCCGCACGCCCGCTCTTTTTCGCGGCCGGGGCCGCAACGGTGCTCGGCATGGTGGCCGGCCTGCTCCAGCGCAAAGACGCCTGGCAGACCATGCGGGAATACTTCGAGGGGACCCGTCAGGGGCTTTTATGAGCCGGATTAAGCAGTTCCGGCAACGACTGTTCCTCCTCCATCCGGCATCCCTCGGGGGTATTTTTTTTCTTCTCTTCATCGTCTTTCTCACCTCTACCCTGTTCGAATACCGATACCGCCGGCTTGAGATCGAGCACATGATGGAAGAGGAGGCCTCGCTTCTTATCCATGCACTGACGGTCGGCGCCGAAAACGCCGTTGAGGGCTACAACGGGAACCGTACGATTTTGACCGGAAGCCTCCTTGGACGGCTCCGGCTGCTCGACCGGCTCGACCGCCAGAAACCGCTGACCTCCCGTGCCCTTAAGGATATTGCCGGAAGGGGCGGTATGTACCGGATCAACGTGTTCGACCGCACTGGCCGGCGCATTGCCTGGAATGTTCCGCCAGACCATGCACCCTCGCTTCACCACCGGGATCCGAAGCGGGAGCTGGAGCCGATTCTGTCCGGCAGGGTTGACTCTCTCGTGCTTGGCATCAGGCAGAGTGTCTCGGACCGGGGCCCCCGGCTCATCGCTGCAGTCGCCAGAAGCCGGGGTGGTGCCATTGTCGGCAATGTCGATGCTTCAGAGCTGCTTGAGCTCCGCCGAAGTATCGGCGCGGGGAGCCTGATACGGAAAATAGGCGCCGGCGAGGCGGGCATCGACTACATCATCTGGCAGGATACCACGGCAATCCTTGCGGCGACCCCGAACGTATCGGGCGCTGACCCGCTGCTTGCCGATCCGGTGCTTGCGGCTGCCTTGAGGGCGAGGAAGCCGACGACGCGCATGACCGAATTCGACGGCAGGCCTGTGTTTGAGGTCGTCAACCCGTTCTATTACCGCGGAGCCAATGTGGGCCTGCTTCGCGTCGGCCTCAGAACCGACCATTTCAACGCGGCCTTCGCCAAGCTCCGCAACCGGTTTTTCATGATGCTCGGCCTTCTCTTTTTCGGGGGACTCGCCCTGTTCAATCTGGTGATTACCAGGCGCGACAGGGCCCTTGCCGCCGGGGCCTATCAGAGGGTAAGCACTTTTTCCTCATCGATGCTTACAAGCATGGCCGATGCGGTGCTGTCGGTCAACGGCGCCGGCGCCCTCACCCTCTTGAATGCCGCAGGTGAACGACTGTTCGGGGTTCGGGCGGATGATGTTCTTGGCAGGTCTGCCGCATCGCTCTCGTTGGAGCTTGCGTCGCTTTTTGCTGAGGCGGCTTCGGGTGAGTTCTCTGTGATGAAGCGGGAGTTCCGCTGCCGGGCCGGAGGGCGGGAGCATGTGCTCGAGGGAAGCTTCAGCAGGATCTCGGAGGGCCAGGGGGGTGCTGAGGACTGGCAGGGGACCGTTGTCGTGCTACGTGACCTCACGGAACACCATGCCATGCAGGAACGACTTGAGCGGCAGGGGAAGCTTACGGCGATGGGTGAACTGGCTTCAGGGGTTGCCCATGAGATCCGCAACCCGCTGAACGCGATCGGTCTCATCGCCCAGCGGCTTGACATCGAGTTTACCCCGAAGGAAGACGAAGCAGAGTTCCGGCACCTTCTCCGGACGGTTGTCTCCGAGGTGCACCGCCTCAACGCCATCATCCAGCGATTCCTTCGCTTCGCACGACCGCCGGCGCTCGAGGTGGTTCCGACAGATCTGGCTGCATTCGCCGCAGATTACCGTGCAGTGCTTGAGGGTGAGGCCTCGGACAAGGGGGTTGCCTTCAGCCTCTCCGGCGCGCCGGGAACGGTTGCCCTGATCGATAGGGACCAGATGCAGCAGGTACTGCTCAACATCGTCCGCAACGCCGTGGAAGCTACATCCCGGGGAGGTGCTGTGTCGGTTTCGGTGTCGGCCGATGCAGGATCGGCTGTCATCGAGGTGGCCGATACCGGAAAAGGAACAACGCCGGATGAGCGTCATCGGATGTTCAACCTCTACTTTACAACGAAGGATGACGGAACCGGCATGGGGCTGAGCATCGCAAGCCAGATCGTGCAGTCCCACGGAGGGACGATCGAGGTGAATGACCGCCCGGGGGGCGGAACCGTATTCAGGATCCTCGTTCCGCAGGCCCCGCCCTCGGGCGGGGATTCCTGAATAAGCTACCCTTAACGCATAGAGAGAACAGCATGGGACATACGATTCTTGTCGTTGAAGACGAAAGGGTGCAGCTTGAAAGCATTGCAGGGTTTCTTCTCAAGCAGGGCTACCGGGTCATGACTGCCGACCGACCGGCAGGGGCGCTTGTCATTGCAGGTGAAGAGGCGGTGGACTTGGTGCTGAGTGATTTCAGAATGCCGGGGATGAGCGGCGTGGAGCTGCTCGCCGGGCTGAAGCAGCTCAATCCCGACATCGACGTCATCATCATGACTGCATTCGGCAGCGTCGAATCAGCAACAGAGGCGATGAAACTCGGCGCAATCGACTACATCACCAAGCCTGTCGACCTGCATCGCCTGATTGTCATGATCCGCAACACGCTCGAGCGGCGGCAGCTTGCCAGTGAGAACCGCCAGCTCCGTCGTGAACTGGCCGGCCGGACGGGGATGGCGGGCGTTGTCTCGCAGTCGGCTGCAATGAACAGGGTGATGAGCATTGCCTCGAGGGCAGCATCAAGCAGCGCTGCTGTCCTCATAACCGGCGAGACGGGAACCGGCAAGGAGCTGGTCGCCCGGGCTCTCCACTACGGCGGAGACCGGAGGGAGGGGCCGTTCATTGCCGTCAACTGCGCCGCACTGCCTGAATCACTTCTTGAAAGCGAGCTGTTCGGTCATGAAAAGGGCGCCTTCAGCGGCGCTGACCGTCAGCGGAAAGGCAGGTTCGAGGCTGCTGCGGGCGGGACTCTTTTCATCGATGAGGTCGGCGATATCCCCCAGTCGCTGCAGGTGAAGCTTCTGCGTGTGCTGCAGGAGAAGACCTACGAACGGGTCGGCAGCTCACAGTCACTCAAGGCGGATGTGCGCATCGTGGCTGCCACCAACCGGGACCTCGAGGCGATGGTTGCCGATGGAGGATTCCGCAGCGACCTGTTCTACCGCCTGAATGTGGTCCCTATCCGGATTCCGCCGCTCAGGGAACGGCGTGAAGACATCGGTCCGCTCGTAGACGCCTTTCTTTCGCGCTTTTCGACCGAAAACGGCAAGCCATTATGCGGGTTGTCCCGCGAGGCGCTGGACCTGCTTATGAAATACCCGTGGCCCGGCAACGTCCGTGAACTTGAAAATGTCATCCAGCAGGCGGTCGTGCTCTCCCGCGGCGACACCATATACATGGAAGAGTTGCCGCTGCGGGTTCATGAACCGAAAGCTGATATCGCCTCTGCTGCCGACGGCGGCTTTACCCGGCGGGTCGAGGCGTTCGAACGTGCGCTCATCCGTGAGGCCCTGAGGGATGCCGGCGAAGTGCAGACCCGGGCAGCCGAACTGCTCGGCATCAGCGAGCGGCACCTGCGCTACAAACTGAAGAAGTACGGCATGAAGCCCGGCTGACTCAGTTTCTGTTTCGACCATGTGGTCGAACGGGCGACGGCATGGTCGCTGAGGGCGGGGGTGCAGGGCAGGCACGGTTGGCTGGGTCACCTTATACTGCGGGCCTTTGCTGGCGTTTGGCAGTGTTGGCACGGATATTGACTGATGATGGGTGCAGAGGGAGGATTCCTTCTCCCTGCACGTCAATCATAAAACATATGCTCCCATGAAAAAAATCATCCGTTTCGCGCTCGCCGCCCTTGCTCTTGCGGCATTTCTTCCCTCAGGCAGCCTGCAGGCAAAGCAGTGGTTCGGAGAGAATCCCCTGAAGCAGGTGCTTGGAATCGGTTTCACCGATGCCGACCTTGACGGCTATAACGACAACGCTCCCGATGCCGACGGCGACGGCATCCCGAACGGGCAGGATCCGGATTATGTTGCTGTTCCCGCCGGAACCCCGACGGCAGACTGTGACGGTACCGGCAGGCTTCGCTGAACCATCCATCCGTAGCGGCAGAGAGGCAAGCCCTGCCGCTACGGTTTTTATTCCACTGCAGATGACTCTGCCGCCATGAACGCACCGATAAAACACCTTCTGATCTTTTTCCCGGTTCTCTGCCTGCTGCTTCTGGTTCCGGGTGACTCACCCTCCGGTTCCGCGGTGGCTGGACCTCCATTGTTTCGAGAAAGCGGCGGGGGCCGTGTTCCCCCTGAGGAGCGCCTGCGCTTCCGTGATGAGGACGGCGACGGAATCAACGACCTCATCAGGGACAGCGACGGTGATGGCATTCCTGATGGTCGTGACGGGGACGGCAGCGGACCCGGCGACCGGCGGTTCAGGGACGGGAGCATGCAGGGCGGCGGCCGCAGCATTGAACGCCAGGGCGGCTCCTTGAGGGCGCCTTCTTCGTCCGGCCGACCGGCTGGAAGCGGCAGCGGCAGAAAATGAGGCCGTGATGCCCCGCTCCCCCCTTTACGCCGCAGTAACCCTGCTTTTGCTGGCGCTTTGTCCTTCCGGCGTTTTCGCCATCGACGGGTTCGATGTTTCCGCATCCGTATCGAGCAGCGTTGAAGACAACGTGTTCCGAACTGCCGGAGGTGAAGATGATGTCATCCGGGCGTTCTCGGCCGGCATCGCTCCGCACTGGAAGTGGACTGGTTGCGAGAGTGCGGTTTTCTACGACGGCACCATTGTAGACTTTTCCCGTTACAGCGAAAGTTCCTACGCTGTGCATAATGCCGGCGCGACTCTAGACTACTTCCCGAAGTCCTCCATCCGGGTGCGGGGCGGTATTGATCTTGTCATTCGCGAGGGAAGTGGTTCGACGGACCTGTATGATTATTCCGGAAACGGCGTCTTTTGTGAACTGCAGCTGCCGCTCTCTCTTGACTGGACGGCCAGGGGTGGTCTGAGTCGCCGCACGAAGGAGTACCGCGTCCTGCATGATTTCGACAACAAGGAGTCAGTAGCGTCTTTTCATATAGAGCACCGATTTCCGGACGGAGCCTCGTTCGCATTGAGGGCAGAGGCGGGTGCGAAGGACTATCTGGGCGGACCGGGATCCGAAGCCCGGCAGTTGCTGACCTCCTTGCGGGTTTCCTTGCCGATGGGTGAGCGGACCGGCCTTCGGCTGAGGGTCTCCGACAGGCTCAGTTTCGGCGGCGAGGCCCTTGTCGCTTCCGGAGTTGCAGCGGATGGTTACTGGTTGGAAGATCTTTATGACGATCCCTACGGTTATGAAGGCATGGAAGGGGACGCCATGGTTTCGCACCTGTTTCAGGGCGGGGTGATGCTGCGTATCGGTTGCGGCGCTAAATTGAAATCCTATGACCGGGCCGTCCTGGATGGTGATGGTGTGTGGCTTGCCGATGGGCCCCGGCGAGAGGATGTATGCTTGGAGGCCTCTGCGGGTGCTGAAAAAACCTTGCGTCTTAACCGGCAGGGTGCGCTTTTGAAGCTTTCGGCGGGATGGTATGTGAGCTGGAGCGAGTCCAACGACGCACTCTACCGGTACCGGGCTTCATCGGCCGGGCTCGGGGCGGAAGTGCTGTTCTGACAGGGACGGGGGGGGAGAACGGAGGTCTTCAGACCTCCATGATCTCTTTTTCTTTCTGTGCGATGAGTTCGTTGACCTGTTTCTCGAAGCGGTGAAGGAGGTCATCGGCGTCTTTTTTTCCGCGGTTGCGGTCATCTTCGCTGATGGCTTTCTCCTTTTCGAGCTTTTCAATCTCCTGGATCATGTCGCGGCGGTGGTTGCGCAGGGAGACTTTCGAATCTTCCCCGAACTTCCTGGTGAGTTTGACGAACTCTTTGCGGCGCTCTTCGGTGAGCGGGGGAATGGATACCCTGATGCTCTGTCCTTCGGCGGCGGGGTTCAGTCCGAGGTTGGCGTCGCGAATCGCTTTTTCTGTGGCGGCGACCATCGATTTGTCCCACACCTGCACGAGGAGGGTGTGGATATCCGATACGCCGACGTTGCCGACCTGACGGAGCGGCATTGTCTGGCCGTAGGCCTCCACCTTCACCCTGTCAAGCAGTGCGGTTGTGGCCTTTCCGGTCCGGATCGAAGCGATTTCATGCTGAAACGCCTCGATGGCCTTTTTCATTTTCTGCTCGCTCTTCTGGCTTACATCTTTGACGTTCATGGCTGCTGGTATGAATTGGTGCTGGTTTGCTCAATAGCGCCTGCCCGATTATTTTGCCTGTGCCTGGGATGCTGTTGATTTGGCGAAGCGCTTGTTGAAACGGTCGACGCGTCCGGCAGTGTCGACGAGGGTCTGTTTGCCGGTATAGAACGGGTGGCAGTTGCTGCAGACATCGACTTTGATGGACGGACGGGTAGAGCGGGTCTCGAACGAGTTGCCGCAGTTGGCGCACACAACGGTGACTTCGGTGTACTTCGGATGGATATCAGATTTCATGTCGGTCGTTGACTTTGTTTGTACTGTACAATAAGGGTGCTAATATACAAGAATTCCATTCCAGTTCCAACCAATTTGCCATGGCGGAAAGTTCTCCCCTCTCTTCACTGAAAGGGATGGGCCCTAAAAAGGTCGCCATCCTCCATGACGCGGGCCTCGTCTCGTTCGAGGACCTGTTCGAGCTGTTCCCGCGCCGATACCTCGACCGACGGGTGATGAAGCCTGTCAGGGATCTCAGGGCAGGGGAGACCGCTACGGTGGTCGGAACCATTACGGCTGCATCGGTTGATGCCGGACAGCGGGGGCGCTCACGGTTCCGTGCGACTCTCTCCGACGGCTCTGGGACGCTGGAATTGACCTGGTTCAGGGGCGTACGCTATTTTGCCCGCGCCGTCGTTCCCGGCGAGACGCTCGCCGTGCACGGCAAGGTGGGCTATTTCGGGGCGAGGGCGCAGATGCAGCATCCCGACTTCGACAGGCTCGGCAGCGACCGCCATGAGGACGGTGGGAGCGACTTATCCCTCTACAATACCGGCCGCATCATTCCGCTCTACCCGACCACCGAAGCCATGAAGCTTTCCGGGCTGGGGTCCCGCCAGCTTCGCTCCCTCATGGCGCAGGCATTCGAGCTCCAGCCACCGGGCGCCAGGGAGAACCTCAGCCGCTCGATACTTGATTCAAACAGTCTCATGCCGCTCGCCGAAGCATACCGGGAGATCCATTTCCCGTCTTCACCCGAGCGGCTTGGTATTGCGGAGCGCCGGATGAAGTGGACCGAACTATTCTACGCACAGCTGCTCTTCGCGCTCCGCCGCCACACGGCCCGCCATCTCCGTCAGGCAGCCGTCTTCACCCATTCGGGGGAGTACACTTCGCGGCTGTATGCATCTCTTCCCTACGAACTGACCGCTGCACAGAAAGATGCCATCCGGGAGATCTACCGGGACCTGCGCAGCGGAAGCCCCATGCAGCGTCTCCTGCAGGGTGATGTGGGCTCCGGCAAGACCGCCGTAGCAATGTTCTCCATGGCGCTCGCCGCCGACAACAAACTTCAGTCGGTCTTCATGGCACCGACCGAGATCCTTGCGGTGCAGCACTGGCTCAGCATGCGGCGGTTTTTTGAGCCGCTCGGCCTTGAGGTTGCGCTTTTCAGCGGCCGTCAGCCGAAGCGGCTCCGTGAGGAGCTGCTCTTGAGGCTTCGCGAAGGGGATGTGCATGTAGCCGTCGGGACCCATGCGCTGATCGAGGACGCTGTCCGCTACCGCGAGCTCGGACTTGTCATCATCGATGAACAGCACCGGTTCGGGGTCCTCCAGCGCAAAGCCCTGCAGGAGAAAGCCAGCAATCCCCATGTCCTGTTGATGACAGCCACACCCATCCCGAGAACCCTTACCATGGGCGTTTTCGGCGATCTCGACGTGTCTGTGATCCGCCAGATGCCGGCCGGCCGGCGGCCCGTGAAGACCATCGTCCGCCCCGAGTCCGAACAGGCGAAGGTCCACCAGTTCCTCCGCCGTGAAATCGCGGACGGCCACCAGGGCTACATCGTCTACCCGCTTGTGGAGGCGTCGGAGAAAACCGACCTTCAGGCCGCCGTGGAGAGTTTCGGGGAGCTTTCGGGCGCAGTATTTCCTGACCTCCGGCTTGGCCTCATCCACGGCCAGATGAGTCCAGAGGAGAAAGACGGCGTCATGCAGCGCTTCCGCACCGGTGAGCTCCACATCCTTGTCGGCACAACGGTCATCGAAGTCGGCGTTGACGTGCCGAATGCCACCGTCATCATCGTCGAGCATGCCGAGCGCTTCGGGCTTGCCCAGCTCCACCAGCTCCGTGGAAGGGTCGGTCGCGGCCAACACCCCTCGCACTGCTTCCTGCTTTACGGCAAGCTCACCGGGGACGGCCGCGAACGTCTGCAGGCCATGGAGTCTACCAGCGACGGGTTTGTCATTTCCGAAATGGACGCCCGCATCCGCGGTGCCGGCAACGTGCTCGGCAAAGAGCAGTCGGGGAGTCTCAGCGGATTAAAGATTGCGGACCTCAGTCTTGATTTTGATATCATGCAGTCTGCACGAAGTGCGGCTTTCGCTCTTGTCGAAGCGGACAGCCGGCTGGCTCTTCCGGAAAACGAACCGGTGCGCCGGTGGTATATGGACCGCTATCTCGGCCGCCAGACCCTTGCCGACATCGGGTAGAATGACAGGGTGTGATGCACTTTGGTAATTTACAATGCAACAAGCAAGATGAACCCTGACGAGACTGCCGGTACCCGTTCCTGCGCACTTCCGGCCTGCATGGTCGTTGAGGCGGCCGGCGCCTTCTATATGGCCGAATCGCCGGACGGGACCATCTACCGTTGCCGCACCATTCCCTTGACGAAAACCGAAAACGAAGGCACATCACTCGTCGCCGTCGGCGACATGGTGCTGCTCCGGCTCTCTCCGGGAGAGGGGGCTGTGCCTGAGGCCGTCATCGTTACGGTTCTCCGCCGCCACAGCGCCCTCTGCAGGAAGCGGGATATACGGAGGAACCGGAGCAAGGAAAAGGTGCAGGTCATTGCAGCCAACATCGACCAGCTCGTGGTTGTGTCCTCCGCCTTCGATCCTCCGCCGAACCTCCGGCTTATCGACCGATACCTTGCCTTTGCAGAGTCCGAACAGCTCGAGCCGCTGCTTGTCGTCAACAAGGCCGACCTCGATCCGATGGGTGATGCTGTGCGCAGCATGGAGCTTTACCGGGATCTCGGGTTCCGGGTGCTGCACCTGAGCGCGAAGAAGGGTGCCGGCATGGACCGGTTCCTCGCCGCCCTCGATGGCCGGGTTTCGGCGTTCAGCGGACATTCCGGGGTGGGGAAATCGAGCCTCATCAACCGCATCCTCGGCCAGCAGCTCCTCACCACCTCCCGCACCAGCATAAGGACCGGCAAGGGGGTGCACACCACCAGCCGCTCTGTCATGCTCCGCCTCCCCGGAGGAGGCCATGTCATCGATACGCCGGGCATCAGGGAGTTCAGCCTGTCAGGCATCAGCCGCGAAAACCTCCGATTCTTTTTCCGGGAGTTCCTCCCGCTCATGCCCTCCTGCTCCTTCTCGTCCTGCTCCCATACCGTCGAGCCGGGATGCGCTGTTCGCAGCGCCGTTTCGACGGGACTCCTGCACCCGTCCCGCTATGAAAGCTACCTCGCACTCTATGAAGGCCTCGAAGACGGGGATTGAAGCATGGGGGTATGCAGGGTTTTCCAGATACCGCTGAAATCCGTACCTTTACAGTTCAGTCATTTTTCTTGAGCCCTTGAACCGCCAGTTACCCATGATCACCACAATCAACCCCGCTACGGAAGAACAGCTTGCATCCTATCCCGCGATGGATGCCCTTGAACTCACGGAGGTCATCTCTCTTGCAGACCGGGACTATCGCCGGTGGCGGACGGTGGCGCCTCTGGAACGCAGGGCCGCCATGCACCGCCTTGCCGCATTGCTCGAAGCCGAAAAGCAGCAGCATGCGGAGATGATCAGCCGCGAGATGGGCAAGCCGCTGTCCCAGGCTGTCGCCGAAGTGAAGAAATCGGCGCTGGTCTGCAGTTACTATGCTGAGCATGCAGACAGGTTCCTGCAGTCTGAAGAGAGCGATCTTGACGGCATGCAGGGCGTCGTGCGCTTCGATCCCATCGGGCTGGTGCTCGGTGTCATGCCCTGGAACTTTCCCTTCTGGCAGGTGTTCCGGTTTGCTGTTCCTGCCATCATGGCGGGCAACGGCATTCTTGTCAAGCATGCCCCCAACGTGACCGGCTCATCGGTCGCCATGGAGTCCCTGTTCCGGAGGGCCGGCTTTCCGGAGCATCTGTACCGCGCTGTGCATATCGACCTTGAGGATGTAGATCGACTGACCGGCTTCATCATCGATCACCCGGCAGTGAGCGCTGTTTCGGTGACCGGCAGCACAGGTGCGGGCCGCGCCGTTGCCACGAAAGCAGGGCATGCACTGAAGCGAAGCGTGCTTGAGCTCGGCGGAAGCGATCCCTACATCGTGCTCGATGATGCCGACGTCAGTGCGGCCGTCAACCACTGCGCAGCTGCCCGGCTGCTCAACAGCGGCCAGAGCTGCATTGCCGCAAAGCGGTTCATCGTGCATGCTTCGGTAATGGAGGTGTTTGAGGAGCAGCTCCTGGTGAGGATGCGTTCGGCGGTGATGGGTGATCCCTTCCATCCGGATGTCGAAGTGGGTCCTATTGCCCGACTGGATCTGCGAGACCAGCTGCATGACCAGGTGAGGAGGAGTGTGGAGGGCGGGGCGAAACTGCTTTGTGGCGGCAGCATTCCCGAGCGGAAAGGCTACTATTATCCACCGACGGTACTTTCAGGCGTAAGGGCTGGAATGGCATGCTACAGCGAGGAGCTGTTCGGGCCGGTTGCGACCCTCATCGAGGCGAAGGATGACGACGAGGCGGTGCATATTGCCAACGATACCCCGTTCGGTCTCGGCTCTGCGGTTTTCTCCGCCAACATTGAGCGTGCCATGCTGATAGCTGCCCGTCTGGATACGGGAAACTGTTTCATCAACACTATGGTCAAGTCAGACCCTCGCCTTCCTTTCGGCGGGGTGAAGCAGTCGGGGTACGGGCGCGAACTTGCCCGTTACGGGATCAGGGAGTTTGTCAACATCAAAAGCCTCTGCATCGCCTGAGCGGGACCGATGCGGTGCGGGCCTTCTTTCCGGCGCAGGAGTGCCGTCTTCCCTGAAGGAAGGTCCGCTATGATCATCTGATCCTCTCCCGGTATTCCTACATGGTGATGGAGAGGTCTGACAGGTAGGTCTTGATCGACTGATGTTTGCCGAGGCCGAGTTTCTTGTGCATCCGGTAGCGGATGCTCTCCATCCCTCTGGTCGAGATGCCGACTGAACGGGCGATTTCGCGCGTATCGTAGTTCAGCTTCACGAGCAGGCTGATGCGCAGCTCGCGCTGGTTCAGGTTTGCGTGCTTTTTCTGCAGCTTCGAGAGGAACACGGAGTCTGCTTCGGTGAGCTCGATGTTCAGGCGCTTCTCGATGGTCTCGGTTTCGATCAGGCTCAGGCATGAGTCGGTCATCTGCCGTTTCTGCGTCGGGTCGATGTCCAGCGCGTAGATCTGGTCGAGAAGGTTGCGCAGCGAGGAGGTCTTTTCGGCTATTGCCGTCGACACCCTCGTCAGTTCCATGTCCTGCGTCGCAATCCTCGATTTCAGCTCTGAGATCTCTTTCTCGAAATCCCGGCCGGACTTCCTGTTCAGCTCCGTCTGTGCGTTCATTTTGATAACCATGTGTGTGAGTCGTTGTTCCAGGTCTTGTTTGAGTTGATTCAGTTCCATCTCCTTTTCATCTTCCTTGGCCCGAAGGTCAGACTGCATTGCCTCCACCGCCTTGAAAAATGAATGGAACCGGTTGTCAGGTTGAGGGATGGGGATATGCTGTTCCAGCATATTCATCCATGATATTCTTGCAATCGCTGCAAGAAATTCGTTTTTGGCGCGGGTGTGGCTTTCAGTCGGTTCGGTCTCGTTCTTTTCGTGTTCCTCCGCAGCAGCTTTTCTTTCGGCCTCCTCATAGCTTCCGGCCGTCATGACGGAGATTCCTTCGGGCGCAACGGCGGCAAACGACTCCACGATGATTCGTATTGCTTCAGGGATGTTGAAGAACACGATGCGGCTGAAGCCCGGCGCCCAGTTGAAAATGATGTCGGCTATCGACTGCTTGTAGTGGAGGGTGATAGTACCGACATGGCTGAGATCCCAGATCAGGCAGACAGGAAGATCCTTAAGGCGGCAGTCCTGGACAACTTCGTCAAGCATCCGGTTGTCCATGGTGTTGAGCGCGATATCTCTCTCTGCTTCGACCCAGGTATGCAGGATGCGGCCCTTTACCTGTCGGATTTTCTTGACGTACCCTTCCTGTTCGTGGCGACTTTCCCAGTGCGTTTGTCGTGTCGCTTTTTCGTCGCCTTCTGTCATGGTGTTGCGTTGTAGGGTAAAATACATCCCCTGTTACTGCGGGCTGCTTGGTGTAATATTGGTCTTTTTTGAGCAGATATACAACTTTTTTTGACGTTTTCTGATAATAATACTGTTATTTGATGCTCAATACGGCGTTGGAGTAAGTATTTCTGCGTAATCGTTATGTGCGCTGGAATACGGCGCATCTTTCTTCATGCAACCCCTTTCCCCATGTCCCTCGAGACGGGTTACACCTTTATTGTAAATCCCCATGCCGACAAGGGGCGGGCTGCAGGCCGGGTATCGGCCCTCCGCCGGGCCGTTCAGGGGCGGGCCGATGCGGAAGTGTTGTCGACTGTCCGTGCGGGTCATGCCGGAGAGCTTGCCGCCGAAGCTGCCAGAGGAGGGCGTGCGGTCATTGCCTGCGGCGGTGACGGAACGCTCCATGAGGTGCTGAACGCCGTGATGGGCGCCGGCTCTGCGGTTGGAGTGCTTCCCTTCGGATCGGCGAACGATTTCCTCAAGACGTTCGTCCCCGCAATGTCCGGGGGCCGGAGTCCCGAGTCGCAGTTCTCTGGCGGGCGAATTCGGGTGGATGTAGGCCGGGTGGAGTTCAGCGGGGGAGAGCAGCGTCATTTTCTCAACTCCCTCGGCATCGGCTTTACAGGCCGGATTGCCAGAGCCGTCAGGAGGGCCCCGTGGCTGAGGGGCGAGCTGGCTTATGCCTATGCGCTTTTTCGGGTGCTTATAGGTTATGCGCCGGTAAAAATGCATATTCAAATTACACTTCCGGACCGTCTGGTGGTGCTTGACGAGCGGGTGTTCGCCTTCTCTGTCGGCAACGGGAAAGTAGAGGGGGGGAAGTTCCAGATCGCACCCGAAGCGGATCTTCGGGACGGTCTTCTCGACGTATGCATTCTCCGGGATGTCCCGAAACGGGAAATTCCCGGCCTCGTCCTGCAGTATCTCCGCGGGGTCCAGTCCCGGGACCGCCGTGTCTACAGTTACCGGGCAGAGCGTATTGATGTGTCTCTCGACAGCCCTGAAGTGATGCATCTGGACGGTGAGGTTTACGAAGGCGTCGGCGGAAAGATTACGGTTGCAGTGCTTCCTGAAGGCCTGGAGATGATTGCTCCCCGCGGTATGGGGGAGCGATGAAGAGAGTCCGCTGAATCCAATGGTATCGATCGAGCTATCATGCAGATCCTTGTATTTGAAGATGCACTGGCCGAACGGCTTATGCCCCTTGCGGGGCTCAAGCCTGTCTACGGTCTTGCGACCGGCTTTCGTACCCTTCGGGAAAAATTCGAACACTACGCTCCCGGGGTCTCTTTCACCTTCCATATGCGCCGTCGTCTGGCCCGGTGGTACGCCATGGCGTATCCAGCAGCTCCTGTGAACATCCTCATGGAGGATGATATCCTTCTTGTGAACGGCAGGCTCGTCTGTGACGCTGTGACCGGGGCGCTCATTGAAGCAGGTGCATTCACCCCCGGAACTGCCTCGATGCAGGACGGTGAAGTGCTCTTTGCCCGCATAAAACCGAGCCTCATTGCCGAAACGGATGGATCCCTGCCGGACCTTATCGACAGCCGCCGGCTTGCTGAGGGTCTGAGCATTGAGCGGGTCGAGGGGTTCAGGCTCCTCTCGAACCTCTGGGATCCGGTCGCAATGCACCCGGGAGAACTGCTCCGTGATGCGGAGTCTCTGCCGCTAGGCCGCATTGACGGCGATGTGCACCCTTCAGCAGTCATAACGGATCCTTCTGCAACCTGGGTCGCCCCCGGGGCGGTCGTCAGAGCTGGCGCGGTGCTTGATGCCGATGGAGGATTCGTCGCCGTCGGGCCGGGTGCCGTTGTGGAACCGCTGGCACTCGTTACAGAAAACGTGTATGCCGGCGCCGGATGCCGGGTGAAGGCAGCGGCGAGGGTGTACAGCAACGTCTCCATCGGCACCGGCTCGAAAGTCGGCGGCGAGGTTGAGGACTCCCTCATCGAGCCGTTCGCAAACAAGCAGCATGACGGGTTCCTCGGCCACTCCTACATCTCTTCCTGGTGCAACCTTGGAGCCGGCACCACCACCTCGGACCTGAAAAACAACTATGGCCCTGTCCGGATCCTCTGCGGCGGACGGGAAGAAGAGACCGGACTCAGGTTCCTCGGTCTCATGATGGCGGAGCACTGCCGCTCGTCGATCGGCACCCTCTTCAACACGGGGACCGTTGCGGGCTATGGCTGCAACATCTTCGGTGCCGGATTTCCCCCGAAGGAGATCCCTTCCTTCGCATGGGGCGGCAGCGGCGGATTCATTCCCCATGAGGTCGACCGGGCCTTCCAGACAGCCCGGACGGCCATGGCGCGCCGGAATGTTGCGGCAGGCCCCGAGTACGAGGCCATGTTCCGTTCCGCCGCCTCTGCGACGGGTCTCCATTCAGTATCCGTTTAACATTCATAAGCATCGTTCTGCATGATCCTTGTCATCGACAACTACGATTCGTTCACCTACAACCTTGTCCAGTACATCGGTGAAGCCGGTGCAGAGGTCTCTGTCTTCCGCAATGACGAGATTTCGGTGGAGGATGTCCTCTCCATGGCTCCCCGGGGAATTGTCATCTCTCCCGGCCCCGGTACGCCGGATGACGCCGGCATATCGGTTCCTCTCATCCACGCCCTTAAGGGCCGGATTCCGCTTTTCGGCGTCTGCCTCGGCCACCAGTCGATCGGTGCAGCCCTCGGCGGCAGGGTGGTCAGGGCCCGCGAGATCATGCACGGCAAGACCTCCGAGGTTTATCACGACGGCGAAGGGGTGTTCCGCAATCTCCTGAACCCCTTTCCGGCCACCCGCTACCACTCGCTGATCGTTGAAAAGGAGAGCCTCCCGAAGGAGCTGACCGTCCGGGCATGGACTGAGGACGGCGTCATCATGGGGATGGACAGCACAGCGCTTCGTCTCTACGGCGTCCAGTTCCACCCCGAGTCGATCATGACCGGCGAGGGCATGAAGATCATCAGGAATTTCCTTGAACTCTCACGCTGAGGCCATGGACCCGAAACCAGAACCTCCGCCGCCCGGCGGCAGGACACCGTCCCCACTGCCTCCGCCGCTGCCCGCCAATGGCCACGAGGGCGACTTCATGGTTGACGGCTGGCGGGTCTTCAAGATCATGGCGGAGTTTGTCAGCGGTTTCGAGATAATGTCGGACGCCGGGCCGGCCGTCAGCGTGTTCGGCTCTACCCGTGTTGCTGAGGGGAGTGAGGAGTACCGGCAGGCACGCCGGATGGGCAGTCTGCTTGCTGAAGAGGGTCTGGCGGTGGTGACCGGCGGAGGGCCGGGAGTGATGGAGGCGGCCAACCGCGGGGCGCAGGAGGCGGGCGGCAGTTCCATCGGCTTCAACATCAAGCTGCCGAACCAGCAGACCCCCAATTCCTACATCGATCCCGGCCGCCTCGTCGGGTTCCAGTATTTTTTTGTGCGTAAAGTCATGTTCCTCAAATACTCACAGGCATTCGTCGCTCTTCCGGGCGGGTTCGGGACACTTGATGAGGTTTCCGAGGCCATCACCCTGATCCAGACGGGGAAAAGTGCGAGATTTCCTGTTATATTGGTAGGGAAATCATACTGGGATGGGCTCTACCGATGGATATGCGATACGATGCTCCGTGATCACGGCTTCATTTCTCCGCCGGACCTCGGTTTCATCTACCTCGTCGATACCCCGGAAGAGGTACTCCCCATCATCAGGACCTTCTACCCGGAAGGCTATTCGCTGAATTTTTAGAGAGCTGCCGGCGTTCGTTCAGTGTTGAATGGCCGTGGCTTTCAGCCATGTGACGAGGGCACCTTCTTCGCGGGCGGTAAGCCTTGACTCGGGGTTCAGTATGTAGTACATTGGCTGGTGTCTGCTACCTTTCATAACCACTTTCATCATGGTGTTCCGTAGCGAATCACTCTGCTGCATCAGGGATCTGTTCCAGTCGGAAAAGTTCAGTGCTTCACGGCCGCTTCGGACGCTGTGCACGATGAGCCATGAGGCCGGTGCAACATACGCTGCCCTCGGCCAGCGGGTCCGGTATGAGTGGCAGTCATAACAGGCTTTGCCGAGGGCCTGAAGGATCGGGGCAGGGGCCTTGATCGAGAGATGCGGCTCGGGGTTCAGGCGGCCGAGCGGAATGAACTGCATCAGCATGAGGGCGAGCACAGCCCAGCCTGCGGCGGAACGGAGTGTTGGTCTCATGAGGGTGCGTTTTGGTATGTGTTTTCGAATTCAACTATTAGATACTCGTCATCGTGATATTTCCCTGTGAAAAAGCGGTCTGGTACAACCTGCCGCAGATCCGGGCCGATCTTGCAATAGAACTGGTTAAAACCGGCATGACCCAGTCGCAGGCCGCCAAGCTCCTTGGCGTGACTCCCGCGGCGGTGTCGCAGTACATCCACCGCAAGCGCGGCCTGCAGGTATCGAAAACCAAGGTCTACCGCCAGGAGATCAAGGTTGCGGCCAAAAAGCTTCAGGACGGGGTTGTGCCTGAAGAGCTCCGGTTCATGGTCTGCAAGTGCTGCCAGATCCTGAGCAGGGAGTCGGGCGACGGCCAGGCGGTCTGCGGCACCGAGTAGGGGACTGCACCTACAGTTCCAGGATGATGTGCGATTCGCTCGAGTGCCCCTGCAGTTGCTCTTTGAGGGTGCCGATGAGGCCTGTTCCGTACTTGTTCAGGAAGTAGCATATGTTCAGGAGCCGCTCCTGCGGCCCGCCTTCCGGAAAGAGCGCCGTTTCCGCCTTCAGGATCTGCTCAAGCAGCTCCTCGTGCTTCCTCCGCCCCGCCTTCCATGTTTTCTGTTCGATGTTTTCCACAATCTTTTCCGCCTGCGCCTTTGAGGCTCCGAGCATCGGCTCGAGGGTCGGATCGATTTTTGAAAGTGTCGGCAGGAGCCTGTCGAGTGCGCGCTGGATCTCCTCTCTTGCCTCCTGGAACAGGGGTTCCAGCGAGCGGTTCTCGGCGGTTTCAACCGCCTTCTTCTTCATCCCTTCAAGGTCGCTGAACACTGCCGCATAAATCTGCTTGCGTGAAAACCCCGGCCTGCCCGTCACCTGCAGCATGCGGTCCATGATGCGGCTGATCTTGGGCTCGACGAGCGTAAAGCTCCCCCGCGGGACGATGAACGGCATGGTGATGCCAAAGTGCTCGTAGTTCCTGCGGTACTGTGCCAGGTAGCTGATCTCGCCTGGGCCCGCCACGTATGCGAAGGTCGGAAGCACCGTGTCCTGCACGATGGGGCGGAGCACCACGTTGGGGCTGAAGCGTTCGGGGTGGTCGCTGACAAGCTCGAGCATCTGGTGCCGGGAGTACTGCCGGCTCTCTCCGGCGAGGGTGAAGAGGTCGGGAGAGGGGTGCTCGATTTTCTGACGCTGGCCGTGCTGGTTCAGGTGAAAGAGGTTGACCGCCCGAGGTTTGGTCTGGGCCCCGTATCCTAGCTCTTCGAGAGTCGAACTCTGGGCTACAACATTGTATGAACTGGCTGGTGCTGTTTCTATCTCTCTGGTGAACACCCCTGCAGCCATACGCTTGAAGGCGGGGTCAAAGCTGGAGAGCAGTATGAGGGGCTCTTTGGGCATGAGGCGCAACAGCATCGAGGCAAAGGCCCCTTCGAAGGTGTTGCCGGGGAAGTAGCACTCCCTGAGGATCGTGGCCACCTCCTCACGGTAGTCGGAGGGCGGGAGCATGTCGAGGAACGCTTCGAGGGTGTTCTGGATCGAAGCGTCGAAACAGGTGCTGCCGACCATCTGGTCCGGAAGACGGCGGTTGGTTTCCGGCCGGAAATGGGTGAGTCCGCTGCCTGAAAAGATCGCCGTGTGTGCCGGCTCGTCATAGTCGTGGTCTTCACCCTCAAGCCAGAATACCGGCACGAAGTCATACTCGGGAAAGAGGGCTTTCTGGCGCTCAGCGAATACCACGGCGCTGAGGGCCTTGTAGATGGTGTAGAGCGGCCCCGTGAAGAGGCCGAGCTGCTGGCCGGTCACCACCGCCATGCAGCGCGGGGACCGCAGTTTTTCAATCTCCCGCTCCCGCACTTCGCCGCCCCCGAACCGGCGGTTCTGTGTCTGCAGCATATCGACAAGACTGTCGCGCTGGAAGCGGCGTGATGCGAGCAGTCCGAGCTGGCGGTAGTAGTCCGCCTCTTTGCGGTCATCGAGGTGGAAGCATCGCCCGAGCAGGCTGTCGCGCTGTGAGCCTTCAGAGGTGTAGTCCCTGAAAAGCTTCGGGAACCCTTTTTTCGGGGTCAGTATGGTGTTGTAATCGAGAAGAAAGGTATTCACCGGCCTATTTTTTCAGTTTCCATTGTTCAAGGGTGCTTCTGAACCCGTGCCGGGTCAAATCGCACGAGAGAGGGGTGAGGGTGACGAAGTTCCTGCGTACGGCGAACTCATCGCTTTCCATCCCTTCGTCGAGCAGCATGAGGGTGCCGTTGAGCCAGTAGTAGGGGTTGCCGTACATGTCGTTTCGCTCTATTGCGTCTTCCGACCAGCGCGACCGGCCCTGGCCGGTGATACGGACTCCCTGGATGTCCGCTTCGGGGACATTGGGGATGTTGACCGAAAGGATGGTGTCTTCCGGCAGACCCTCCTGCAGCACTTTACGTGCAAGTTTCCTGGCGAACTTTCCTGCGTAGGTGAAATCGGCGTGTTCGTAGGTCGTCAGCGAGAATGCCAGCGAGGTGACGCCCTGTATCGCCCCTTCAAGCGCTGCTGCGACAGTGCCGGAGTAGAGGGTACTCATGGCGGTGTTGCTGCCGTAGTTGATGCCCGATACGATAAGATCGGGCTTCACTTTCATGATGTGGCTCAAGGCCACCTTGATGCAGTCGACCGGCGTTCCGGATACGGTGTGGCCGAAAAACCGGTTGTTGCGCCGGAATTCCCGGATGCGGAGCGGCACGCCGAGGGTCATGGCGTGGCTCATGCCGCTGTGCGGTTCGGCCGGTGCCACCACCGTCACATTGCCGAGCTTCTTCATAGAAGCGGCAAGCACGTGGATGCCTTCGCCCTCGATGCCGTCATCGTTGCATACCAGTATTTCTGGTCGCCTGTCCTGTTTTTTCATGGTGTCCACCGGTTCAGAAGTCATGGCCGAGACTGAAGTAATAGACCGTATCGGCAAAGCGCAGGTTGGAAGATTCCTTGTCTTCGGCATTTCTCATGAACGAGAATGCCTTGGAGATGGTGAAACGGGCAGGCCCGATGGGTGTCGCCCAGACGAGGCTCGTTCCGATGCCGTGTATGAGCTGTGCCAGAGCGATGTCCTCCCGGCGGTCCCAAACATTGCCTGCGTTGTAAATCAGCCGGAGGGAGGTTGGAAAGATGATATCACCGGGAGGGCTGTACTGCAGCTGTACGCCGGCAGCCGCCATGTTGTTGCCCGGCAGCGCGCTCTCCTTCAGGCCGATGAACCGCCGGCTGTAGGCCGTCCCGGGACCGCCGAGAAAAAACTGTTCCGAGAGCGGCACATGGCCGCTGCTCACCCCGAACATCCCCGAAAGCTGCAGGGTGGTACGCGGCGCTACCGGGATGTTCTCTTCATGGTTGCCGGAGAGCTGCCAGAACAGCTCCTCGTTGTCGAGGGTCACGGGGGTGGCTGAATAGCGCAGGTTGCTGAGGCTTCCTGTCGTCGGGATGAGCGGGCTGTCTCGGGAGTCGATGCTCAGCTGGGTTCCGAGGGTGACGAGCTCTGCTTTTCCGGTTTGTAGCGGCACGCCGTTTTCTGTCTCGTTTTCCGAACGGACGCTCTGCAAGGTCGCATCGACTATCAGCTTTCCGTTTTTCTTCAGGCGGGTGCCGAATGCCGTCGAGATGCCGTAGCGTTCGATGTTGTAGGTGCCGGTCCGCTCCGACAGGTCGGCGAGGAACTCCTTGTCGAAGGTAATGCTGGAGTGGTCGAATCCGTGCTGGTCATAGAACGCGCGGGACGACATGGTCAGGTTCGTGGCGGCAATGCGCGGCATGTTGAACTCGAGGTTCACCACGTTGTTCTTTGTTCCTGTCTTGAGCCAGCCGCCGAGCGAGCTGGTTGAGCCCCAGAGGTTTTCGTTGCGGTAATCGAGCAGGAACTGCGCGTTGCTGGTTTCATCGTAACGCAGGCCTATGCGGAGAACCGTTGCAGGCTTTTCGTCGAGCGTGAACTTGAGGAGCGCGCTCTGCAGGTGTTCATCGTCCGGGTCGGGCTGCTCGGCCGCAAGCGACACCCGGCTGAACACTCCTGTCTCATAGAGGTTCTCGACCGATTCCTTCGCTTTGCCATAGATTACGGCCCTTGAAGTGTCAATCTTGATCTCGCGCTGTACCGGGGTCGGACCCGTGATGTTGCGGTCCTGCGAGATGACGATGGAGCCGGCTTTGCCGGAGGTGAGGGCGACAGAGATGGTACCTCCGGAAAGTGAAGGAGATTTCAGGTTCACGAAGACGTAACCCTTCTGCCGATAAGCCCGCACCAGATTCTCAAGCGCCAGGGTGCCCGCCCGGTTGGTGTATACCCTCTCCATTACCGGCGCGAAGCATGCGGCCTGTTCATCGAATGAGAGCACGCCCGTCGGCCCTCCGCTGATGCGCACCTGACGTATGGCGGGCAGCGGTACAAGATGGAACACCACCCGCTTCCTCCGGCTGTCGAGTTCCGCCCACACCCTTGTGAAGAGGTCAGTTTCGAGCAGTTCGCGGAGTGCCATCCTGGTATCGGTGGCATTTCGCACGATTCCCGATACTATGCGGTAGTGTTCGATGTACTCCGCGCTTTCTTCCGGGAACTGCACTTCTTTGCGCCATCCTTTGATGGGAGACGGGGCACTTCTCCCCTCGCCCTCGGCGATGCTTCGCTTGATGGTGCCGGCCAGTACCTTTCCCTTCTGGTAGCCAACCTTGACGAGCCCGTCTATGTCCGAAAAGTCTGTGGCCATCCGGCCTTCAAGGTCGGGCGCAATGACGATGTCGGCCCGTTCGAGCTGTGCGGGGTACTGCAGCTTGGTGAGGATGGTCATCGCCTGATCGGCGGCTTTCCATGGCAGGTCGAGCTCGCGGCCTGTGGCGTACATGCTGCCGTGGGTGTCGACGGCGATCCTGTAGCCTGCATCGAATGCGTCGAGCTCGTCGACCGGCAGGTTGGCCACAAGTCCGCCGTCCACCAGTTCCTCTGAACCGCGGCGGATGGGGGAGAAGAGCACCGGTATGGTGCTGCTTGCCCGCATGGCTTCGGAGAGCGAGCCGGAGGAAAGGGTGACGCGGCGGCCCGTGACGAGGTCGGTCGTTACCGCCCTGAACTGGACGGGCAGCTCATTGAAGTCGCCTGAGGCCGGGTAGAGGGCGTTGATTACGAGGAGGTCGAGTGTTTCTGTCAATGCCTGCGCTGAATTGAGCGAGCGCGGAATGACAAGTTTCAGTTTGTCGAAGCGGATGGCGACGGTGGAGCGGTCGCGGACCCGCTGCTGCTCGAGAAATACGTTCGAGCGGGAGTAGTCGTCGTTGCCGATGGTGACGATAGACTGCCAGGGCAGGCTGTGGGCGATGGCCTGAAGTTCCGAAGGGGTGTAGCCGCAGCTGTAAAGGCCGCCGATGACGGCGCCCATGCTGGTGCCTGCGATATGGTCGATGGGTACCTGTTCCTCTTCGAGTGCCTTCAGGACGCCGATCTGCGATATGCCGTTGGCCCCGCCGCCCGACAGCGCAAGGCCGACAGTTTTCCTGAAGGGGCGCATGGCGGGGGTGAGCAGATAGCGCCGGGAGGGAACGCTGAGGGTGTCGGGCCAGACGGTAAGGGTCCTTCCTTCGGCACAGGATGGCCCCGGAGGGCCGGACGCACAGAGAACAGCCGCCAGAGCGAGGGAAAGGAGGAGGGGTCTCAGGTTCAGCAAGTGGTGCGCTCCGTGTTCATCGGCTTCAGACCGGGGGATCGTGAAGGACGCGTTTGAGTTTGTCGTGCCGACAGTATATCTTGTATCCTAATGTATAACCTTTAGCCCTAATTGTAAAGATGGTCTGGTTCAAACGGGTAAAACCCTTTATACGCACTACCGACAGGCGCGATGTTCCCGAAGGGCTCTGGTCGAAATGCGAAGACTGCGGCGCCATGCTCCACCGCCGCCAGCTTGAGGAGAACCTCAACACCTGCAACGAGTGCGGCCATCATTTCCGCATCTCCCCCTACCGCTACTTCTCCATCCTGTTCGACAACGAAGAGTTCACCGAGTTCGACGACTGCCTGCGCGCAGCCGACCCCCTCACCTTCGTTGATACCAAGAAGTATCCCGACCGGGTGCACGACACCATAGAGAAGAGCGGCAAGACGGAAGCCTGCCGCAACGCCTTCGGCAAAAGTGCCGGCGCCGACCTCGTCATATCGGCCATGGACTTCGGGTTCATCGGCGGCTCGATGGGTTCGGTTGTCGGCGAGAAGATTTCGCGCGCAGCCGACAAGGCGATCGAGCTCAACGCTCCGCTTATCGTCATCTCTCAGTCGGGAGGTGCGCGCATGATGGAGGGCGCTTTCAGCCTCATGCAGATGGCAAAGACCGCCGCACGCCTCACCCGCCTCGGCGAGAACAGGCTCCCATTCATATCCCTCATGACCGACCCCACCATGGGCGGCATAAGCGCATCCTTCGCCATGCTCGGTGACCTCAACATCAGCGAGCCCAAGGCCCTTATCGGGTTTGCCGGCCCGCGTGTCATCCGCGACACCATCAAACGCGACCTTCCTGAAGGGTTCCAGCGCGCCGAGTTCCTGCAGGAACACGGGTTCGTGGATATGATCGTCCACCGTAAGGAGCTCAAGCAGCGCCTCGCAAAGACGCTTGCGATGATGCGCGTGGAGGGCTGAACAGGAGCTCCCCTGGAATGGCCATAAACCAGTTAGCCCCGTTCGGAGCATGTGTGCCGAACGGGGCTTTTCCGTTTTGGAGCGGATGATGGATGATGGACGACTGGTCTTACGGATTGGGGGCGTGCTGGGCGGTATGGAACACCGCAAGAACCAGTACCCTGTCAGCATCTGCCATGTAGACTATAAGGTAGGGCAGGTCTGAAAAATCGAGCTCTCGTGTTCCGTAAGGGCGACCGGGTTTTCCTCTGCCGGGGTAGTGTGCCAGCTGCTCCTTGACCTTCGTTACCAGCTTCAGTACTGTTTGTAGTGCGGCGCGTTCGCTGTCCTGTTTGAACTGTAGGCCTCTATTTCAGCAAGGCGCAGCAGCGCCCTTTCAGTCCACACTATCTGCAATGCGCCGCTCCAGTTTCTTGATAAGAGTGTCGTTGTCGATGTACCTGCCGGCTCTCTGTCCTCAAGTCCCTCCTCGATGCATTTGAGCTGCCATTCATTCATATCCAGGTACTGATGCTCGAGCTCGACCGTCTTTTCGTCATCTGTCATGCGGAAGGCGAATCGTGGCCGATGGCCGAGGGGATAGAGGCAGTACCGGCAGCGATGCGTGCTTCTGCCGACTGGCAGCCGCTGAAGGTCTGATGTTTTTTTGCGACAACATCGCGCACTATCGTTATCTTCAAGGAAAGGAAGCCGATACGTGATGCTTCCGATAACCCAAGCAGTACGGTTATGAAAAAGAGTACCCCCGCCAGTATCCTCCAGCAGCACAGAGAACAGCATTTTCCCGGACAGCAGTCCCCCTTGTCCCTGGGGAACGATGCTGAACTGCTTTCGCGGTTCGGAAGCCATGCCTATGACAGCCTGTATGATGTGCTTGAACCCCTCTCCAGAATCAGTGATGACGACCGGCACGGGCCCGGGTCGATCGATACGGATTTCACTCCAGGTGGCGCAGGCCGCAGGGTCGACAGGGTCGCTCCCGAGGTATTGGCGTTCAGCCCGTCGGACGGCAGCCTGAATGTAGCCCTCGATGCGGATGTCGTCGTGACCTTCAGCGAGTCGGTTGCGGCCGGCAGTGGCCTGATAGAACTTCACGCCGGCTCGGCCACAGGGGAACTGCTCTATACTTTTGACGTATCCGATACCAGCCAGGTGTCGTTCGCAGGAAATGTCCTGACGATCGACCCGTCGTTCGATCTCGATGCCGATATCCACTATTATCTCACCATCGGGTTCGGCGCAGTCACCGATTTGGCGGGCAACGCCTATGTCGGCACCTCATCATACGACTTCACCACGATCTCCCTGGCGGATGCCACCGCCCCGACGGTTACGGCGTTCAGTCCCGCCGACGGGAGCCTCGATGTGGATACGGACGCAAACATCACCATCACCTTCAGCGAGGCGGTAAGCGCCGGCAGCGGGCTGATCGAGCTGCATGCAGATTCGCCGGCCGGTGAGCTGATATACGGATTCGACGTCACCGACGGCAGCCAGGTGTCGTTTGATGGGAATGTCCTGACGATCGATCCGTCGTTCGATCTCGATGCCGCCACCCATTATTATCTCGCGATCGGGGATGGTGCGGTAACCGATCTTGCCGGGAACAGCTACGTGGGGACCGATGCCTATGACTTCACGACGGGTTTCGATGCCCCGTCGTGGGATCCGGTATCCGGATACGGTATGGTCGACGCTGCAGCCGCCATCGAGCTTGCCACCGGAACGGCTCTCGCCGATGCGGACCTTTTCGGCGACGGCTATGGCGTATGGGACTGGGGGCTGAACCTGATCGATGCACCCGATGCGTGGCAGGCCGGCTATACCGGAGAAGGTATCGTCGTCGCTGTCATCGATACCGGCGTCAACTACTTCCACAGCGACCTGTACGACAACATCTGGATCAATACGCTTGAGATCGAGGGAAACGGGATCGATGACGACGGCAACGGGTATGTCGATGACATTTTCGGTTACGACTTCGTCAACGACGACGGATACGCCTTCGATGACAATGGCCACGGGACCCATGTCTCGGGGATCATCGCCGGCCTCTATGACGACATCGGTGTGACGGGGGTGGCCTACGATGCGTCCATAATGGCGGTGAAGGTGCTCGATGCGGAAGGAACCGGAACCTTCCTTGACGTCTCCTCAGGCATATACTATGCTGTGGACAACGGCGCAGATGTCATCAATCTTTCCCTTGGGGCGTATGACGCCGTCTCGCTCGATCTGGTGCTTGCGCTCGAGTACGCCTTCGACAGCGGCGTCATCGTCAGCATGGCCGCAGGAAACGATGGCCTTTCGAGCCCGACCTACCCGGCGGTTCTTGCGGAAACGGAGGGCGGAATAGCCGTGGGCGCGATCGACAGCGACGGATCGGTTGCGTACTTCAGCAACGATGCGGGAAGCGTCGATCCGTACGATTATGTCGTGGCGCCGGGCGTGAGCGTCTACAGTACCTACCTGGACGACTCCTACGCCATAATGAGCGGCACGTCGATGGCGACGCCGTACGTTTCCGGTGTCGCGGCACTGCTGCTTGATGCACAGGCCGACTTCGCTTCCGACTGGACTCTCGACCAGCTTGAGGAGATCATCTCCACCTCCGCCCAGTCCCTTGACTCGCTCATTGCGGCCGCGACCGGAGACCCGTCTTCCGAGTCGGACGATGCCCTCGCTTCCGCTCTCCCGGCAGACACCGCTCCCGAGGGGGTATTCACGACGGATGTGGTGCTCGAAGAGGTCTCGATGATGGGCATATCCTCATTCCTTGACGACCTGCCCGAGGTATACATGGCCTGAGGCTTGGCGCCATAGGCCTCGAGTTCTCCGCAAAGTCAACGGTGCGCCGGATTGCCCGCCAGTCAGGCGCATGGACTCCGTTGCACTCGATGCCATGGGCGGGCAGGGCGTGACGGCCGGTATGTGATGTGTTATATTGCTTTCCCGTCCGGCGCGGCCACGCGGTGACGGCGCTGACCATGAGGAAAATGGACGCCGCCGAATGGCAGGGGGTGAGGGTGGTGAACTACGCCATAACGAGGGGGATGGCCGAGAACGCGCATCCCTGGGTGAAGGATTTCGAGGTGAAGGCGATCCGGGGAGAGGCCTGCTTCCGCAGAGCCATGAAACTCAAAGCGGCTGGCTACACTCCTGACGTCATCGTCGCCCACCATGGCTGGGGCGAGAGCCTCTTCCTCAAGGAGGTGTGGCCGGAGGCGAAGCTCGGCATCTACTGCGAGTTCTACTACCGGGCGCACGGCGCCGACGTCGGTTTCGATCCCGAGTTCCCCCAGGCGGATCCCGAGGGTGCCGCCTGCCGGCTCAGGCTGAGGAATCTCAACAACATGCTGCACTTCGAAACGGCTGACGGGGCCATCAGTCCGACAGAGTGGCAGGCCGCCACCTTCCCGGAGCCGTTCCGCGAAAAGATCACCGTCGCCCATGACGGCATCGACACCGCCCGGCTTGCGCCGGATCCCGGAGTCAAGCTCCGTCTCGGGAGCGGGCTTATGCTGACAAAGAAGGACGAGGTCGTAACCTTCGTCAACCGCAACTTCGAGCCTTACCGGGGCTACCACACCTTCATGCGTGTCCTGCCGGAGATCCTCAGGCGCCGGAGAGGCGCCCGGGTGCTCATCGTCGGCGGCGACGGGGTCAGCTACGGGGCGAAGGCGCCCGACGGGAAAAGCTGGAAGCGGATCTTTATCGATGAGGTTCGCCCGAAGATCGGCGATGCGGACTGGCAGCGGGTCCATTTTCTCGGCAGGGTGCCCTATGCGGACTTCGTCAGGCTCCTGCTCGAGGCGATGAGCTGCGGCTGCGCCATCCTCGGCAGCGACACGGGGCCGCTCATCGAGGCGATCCACCATGACGAGACGGGTCGGCTCGTGAACTTTTTCGACCAGGGCCGGCTTGCCGAAGAGGCCTGCGCCCTTCTCGACGATCCGGACGCCCGCCGGCGCCTCGGTGAAAACGCCCGGCGCTTCGCCCGCGAGACCTACGATCTCAATCGCGTCTGCCTGCCGAAGCAGCTGGCGTGGGTCGAGGGGCTGGTGCCCCTCAGCTCCAGCCGAGCGCCGAGGCCGTGACGGGGAAGCGCTCGACGAAGATCTTCCTGATTTCGAGGGCGATGTCGCGGTGCTCCTTCTGGGTCGCCGGATCGGTGCGCACTTCAAGGTAGTGGATCCAGCTGCGGATCGAGCCTTTCATGTAGAGTTTCGTCTGGGTTGCGAGCGGCAGCATCGCACGGGCGCACTCCTTGGCTATTCCCTTCTCCAGCGCCGCCTCGTAGAGCGCCATGCTCTCCGTGGCCACCCTTTCCTGAGCCTCGTCGAACCATGCCACGGTCTCCGGCGGCAGGTCGTCGAGCGAGTTCTGGCGGTTCTTGCTGTCCTGCCGGCGCGGCGTGTAGCGCTCGATCGCCTGGGCCTTCGAATACCTCATGGAAAATTCCTGAAACGTGAAGCTCCTGTGTCTGAGGATTTGAGGGGAGATCGCCCGCGAGGTCACGATCTCGACCGTCATGTCCGCCATCTCGAAGATGCTCCAGTGCTTGTGTGCGATGCAGTAGGCAAGGAGCTTCTCATAGTCGGCGCTCTCCTGGTGCGGGCTCGATACCCTCGCACAGTAAGCCATGAGGCCTTCGGCGGTAAGGCTTTGGCCCTCTATGTTGATTTGCGGTGCAGTGAGGGCAATGAGGCGTACCTGCATGGGAGGTCGGGATGAATGGTTCAAAAACCTAAATATACACCGACAGCCTGTTCCCTCCAATTCAGGCATAGGGTGGCTTTTACCGAGTCCTGTTGATGCAAGCTATCGCCGCGGGTTTGGTTTCATGGAGTTCGCGGGCACGCTGTCATTGAGGCTTCATTGTCAGAAATGTGAGGAAATGTGAGGATTGAGGGCTACGGCCTTTGCATATGTTTTGTGATATTAATATTAACTTTACAGTAGTCTGAATTTTCCCGTTTCCCCCTTTGTTCATGAGCGGTCCGCTTGACAACAAAAGGCGCGGTAAAGGGATGTTTCTTGCCCTTGAACCTCGCATACTCCTTGATGCTGCCGCTGCAGTGCTTGCCGGCGACCTCATTCAGGAAGCCCTTACTGCCGACAGCGATGCGGGTACTGTTGAATGCGCGCAGGTGGAGCCGACGGCCGATGCCGAGGATGCGGCCACGGACAGCCCTGAAACTCAAGCTGATGCTTACGATACGGCTGACAGCGCTGATGCAGCTGCCTCCCCGTTAGATGCTGCAGCCGAAGTTCATCCTGTTGACATTGTTCCCGCTGCAGACGGCAGCGCTGATGCCCGCCATGAAATAGCGTTCGTCGACGCCTCGGTTCCTGAGGCCGACAGCCTCGCCTCCGGCCTGCCTGACAGGGTTGAGGTGTACCGGATTGACGCCGGCAGTTCCGGTATCGCCCAGATCACCGAAATCCTCAATACCCGGACGGATATCGATGCCGTGCATATCCTCAGCCATGGTACTTCGGGTTCCCTCAGGATCGGCAGCGACACACTCAGCACCGATACCATAGACTTCTACGCTTCGCAGCTTACCGCCATCGGGCGTTCACTCTCGGCCGACGGAGACATACTGCTCTATGGCTGCGACATCGGTCAGGACAGTGATTTCGTTCTGCGCTTCAGCCAAATCACCGGAGCGGATGTTGCCGCATCAACTGATGATACCGGCTCGGCAGCACTCGGCGGTGACTGGGAACTCGAACATGAGGTGGGTACGATTGATGCAGATGCGATTGTGTCGGACGACTATAGCGGGATCCTTGGCGACTATGCGCTCAGCTTCGATGGGGGAAACGACTATGCCCGGAGTGCGTCGGCCGTCAATCTCGGCAATACCTTCACCATTTCGTTCTGGATGAATGCCGAGTCCCTTAAGAATTACGGCGACCCCCTCTCTGCTGGAACTGCGGATTACCATCTGAGTTTCTTGACCTATCAGGATGGGAAGATGCTTTTTATTGCAGGTGATGGAAGCAGCTGGGGAAACGGGGTCACTACAACTTCGGGCACATTTTCGGCTGGAACCTGGTACCATATCGTTGGTGTCGCTACCGGCAGCAATCTCCAGCTCTACGTCAATGGCTCGTTGTATGGCACCAGCGAATCAAACAGCTCGCCGGTCAACGATGTAATCAATATAGGTGCCAGACCAGCCACCGGCTATTATTTCGACGGACGCGTTGACGAGGTCGGCATCTGGAACGAGGCTTTCAATGCGGCGACGATATCGGCGCTGTACAATGGCGGTTCCCCGATTTCCCTGACTGCCGATGCCACCAATTATACCGGCCATACCGATAACCTCCTCGCTTACTGGAAATTCAATGAAGGCTCCGGTACGACGGTGGCCGACAGCAGTTCGCATGCCAACGCCCTGACTGTTTATGATGGGTCCAGCGTTGCCGCCTCATGGGCCGTCGGCGCAATGAATGCGCCCGCTGTAGGGTCCGGTCAGGCTCTTGATTTTGACGGAGTGGATGATAAGGTTGTCGTAGCTGATTCCGGCGCCCTGGATCTTTCCGGTTCATTCACCATCGAGGCCTGGATTATGCCGCAGGGGAGCGGTTCCAGCAGTACAGATGGGGGGATGATTCTTAATAAGGAAAACAGTTATGAAATAGCGTGGCATGGAGATGGAAGCATTTACTATGCGCTTAATGACGACGACACCTCACTTGATTGGGCATGGGTCGATACCGGCCTTGATGCACCTGTGGACCAGTGGAGCCATCTGGCGTTCATCAAGAGCAGTACTTCGCTCAAGGTAATCCTTACCAGCGAGGCGGGTGAGAGTTTGACCTATGCTGCCAGCACTTTTGCCGGTCAGCCTGAGCCAACGACTGAACCGCTTACCATAGGGGGCCGTCCCGCCGGCACCTATTTCAATGGACTTATCGATGAAGTCCGTATCTGGAGCGATGCCCGTACCGATACCGAAATCACCACCAGCCTCTATACCCGCCTTTCCGGCACCGAACAGGGGCTTGTGGGGTCCTGGGACTTTGAAGAGCCCTCAGGAACAACGGCGTATGACCGGAGTCCTTCAGCCAACAACGGAACCTTGACCAACTTTGTTTCTACCGACAGGACCTCTGAAAGTGCTCCCGTGTCGGAGCGTGCCGGTGCGCTGGTGCTTGACGGGACGGATGATTATCTGCGTGTGGAGAATCATTCAGAACTTGAGATTACCGGCGATGTTACGGTGGCGGTATGGGCCAAGTTCGATGTCTTGGACGGCTGGGATATCATGGCGATTCAAGGCAATGGCGAGGGTGATGATAATACCCTTTATATGTTTGGTGTGTCTACTTCTGGTGGCAGCAGTAAGTTGGTGGCGTATTGGGAGTATGACAGTGGAGGATCGGACTACTATGCGTATTCAACTGTATCTGTCACAGTAAATACATCGGACTGGCATCATTATGCGATGGTCAGGGATTCGGTGGCCAGGACGGTTTCTTTTTACATTGATGGGGATAAATTTGGGGATGCTGTTTCGTATACAAATAACGCCTATAAATCCTTGACAGGCCCTTTGACGATTGGGGCCTCTACCACCAGTACTGGGGCGCATAATTTTATCGACGGTAAAATCGACGACCTGCGCATCTATTCCCGTGCCCTATCCGGAGCAGAAATCGCCGCTTCGAAGGATACTGAGCTGAATGGTTCGGAATCGGGTCTTGTCGCTTATTACTCTTTCAACGACGCCGGCGGCAGTGTGGCGGTCGATTCCAGTCCGAATCGTCTCGACGGCACGCTTTACGGTGGAGTATCCTTAACGACCGCGGCTTCTCCCGTGCAGCGAGCCACCGGCATGGGGCTGGTGTTCGACGGGACAGATGACTATGTGAACGCCGGCGCTAATGCCGCCCTGCAGATAACCGGAGACCTGACGGTAGAAACCTGGGCAAACTTCGAGTCTCTGGACCATAATTCCGCACCAAGTACTCTGGTTCTGCAGGGGTTAGGCAATATTGACAACAGCCAGAGTTCGAACAATATCCTATACCTGTTCAGGATCAACACCGACAAGACCCTGAATGTTTTCTGGGAGTATGCTACAGGCACGAATGTTACGCTGACCTCAACCATTGCGGCGTCTGTCAATGCCGGAGAGTGGCATCATTATTCCTTCGTAAGGGATGCTGCGAACAAGACGCTTACTTTTCTGGTTGATGGTGTCAAGTTGGGGGAGGCAATTTCCTATAGCTCAAATCCAGTAGGAGGAGACAGTACCCCTCTCATAATAGGTGCGGAATACCAAAATGACGGTGCCGTTGTCAGTGAATTCAAGGGGATGATTGATGATGTGCGCATATGGAATGTCGCCCGTTCGGCAGCGGAAATAGCAGCTGCAATGTCCTCACGCCTGGCCAGCACTACCGCAAACCTCGTTGCCAACTTCCGCCTCGATGAACAGGGGTCATCGACCATAAAGAGCTCCAACGGGACCTATACCGGCACTCTTTCCGGCAACCCGCAGTTCGTCACAAACTACTACATCGATACCCTGGTGACCGATCAGGGGACAGGGATCCTTCCTGCCTATGATGTTGATACTTCCGGTACCCTTACCTTCAGCACGACCCGTGCTCCATTGAAAGGTACGCTGACATGGACTGATGCTGCTGCGGGCGCGTTCACCTATACGCCGAATGCTGCTGCTACCGGCATCGACACCTTTTTCTATGAGGTTAGCGACGGTTCGCTGACCTCAGCCCCGAGAGAAGTCCTCGTGAGCATACTGGATGGCAATCAGGCGCTGGATTTTGACGGAGTGGATGACTATGTCGATCTGGGAATTAATCAAACGACGCTCGGCAACACGTTCACAATCTCTGCCTGGGTCAACCCGGATGGCGTATGGACAAACTACAGAGGGATTGCCGGGGATCATTATGACTCTTTGGAAAGCGGCGGCACGGCCGGCATTAATTTTGGGCAATATAATAGTGCTGAACCAGAAGGTGCCGGAATAGTGTTCACCATTGGCACGGGAGTTGAACAGGTTTGGTCTTCGGTCAGGATAGACACTTCCCTGATCCCTGCGAATGATTGGTCGCATGTATCAATGGTTGTCAGTGCCGACGCTACGACTGCAGACAACTATATCAAAGTCTATGTCAATGGCCTACTGGTAGGGGAAAAGACAGGCGTTGCTGCATTTACGCCAAAAGATGGCTTCACCATCGGTCGCGCTTTTAACGGCAATGATCGATACTTTGATGGTCAGATCGATGAGTTTCAAATCTGGGACACCGCCCGCAGCGAAGCCGAAATCCGCGAGTACATGTACCGGGAACTGCCGGATATGGTTGTCAGTGGCGGCGACCTTGTAGCGTACTACCGCTTCAATGAGAGCTCCGGAACATTGTTATATGATGCCAGAGGGGGCGCCGACGGCACATTGCTCCATATGGATGATGCCGACCGGGTAACCTCCGCCGCCCAGTTCGGGCCGAAAAACGCGCTGGATTTCGACGGGACGAATGACTATGTCAATCTCGGTTCCTTCACCGATTTCTACGGCAGCAATTATGATTCCGACTACACGATCAGCGCCTGGGTGAAGCCTGCCGATACGGCCTCGAACCAGAGCATCTTCTATGCCCGCGAGAACACCGCCGACGAAAAATACCTCGACCTGCGCGTCAACAGCGACGGGACCCTCACCTTCATCGTCAGAACGATATATCCCGATACTCAAGGGTTGGTGACCTCTACGGTAAGGGTGGACGACGGGCGGTGGCACAATGTCACGGCGGTGAAGTCCGGCTCCGTCCACACGCTCTATATTGACGGGGTATCCGCCGGTATGTTCACGCTCGGCGAGAACCCGATGCAGCTCGACTATTTCTACATAGGCGCCTCGAGGACGGACAATAACAACATCGCTCAGTTTTTCAATGGTCGGATCGACGAGTTCCGCCTATGGGACAAGGCTCTCAGCGCCTCCGAGCTGCGCGATACAATGATGCGCAGCCTCACCGGCAACGAAAGCGGGCTGGCAGCCTATTACAACTTCGACAACACCTCCGGCACCACCCTGCAGGACTTCTCGGGCGGCCGGCACGACGGCACCCTGACCAATATGGATGCGGCGACCGACTGGGTGGCTTCCGTGGCATTCAACACCTGGCTGAACACCTCTTCGACCGCCTGGGCGATGGCAACGAACTGGAGTCTCGGCAGCGTTCCCGTTTCCACGGACAATGTCGGTATCTATTCCTATGCAGGCAGCTCAAGCCCGACGCTGAGTTCCGCTGCAACCGTCAACAATTTCCTGCTCGGAACCGGGGCCACATTCACCCTCTCGGCAAACCTTACGGTCAACGGTTCCCTGATCCTGGAGAACGACCTCGATCTCAACGGGCAGGTCATCACCCTCGGCGGCAGCGCCATGCTGGTCGAAGACGGCGGAAGAGCTTACGGTACTTCCGGAAGCATCACCACAACCCGCACCCTCAGCAACATCAGCGGAGTGGATGTTGCCGGTCTTGGGGCCGAGATCACTACCGTAGCCGATATGGGGAGCACCATCATCACCCGCACCCATGTTGCAGATACCGAACCAGTCACCCTCAAACGCTCCTATACCCTTACCCCGATCACCAATACAGGCCTGAACGCCACTCTCGTATTCCACTACGACGATCAGGAACTGAACGGCCTGAACGAAAGTGACCTCAAGCTGTACACCTCAACAGACAGCGGTTCGACCTGGACGTTCATTGGCGGTACGGTGGACGCGACAGCCAATACCGTGACGCTGGCAGGTCTCGGAAGTTTAAGTCTCGTTACCCTCGGTGTCAACGCCCCTGCGGTAACGGCAAGCGCCGGGACGACGGCCTTTACGGAGTCAGCTTCGGCTTCGGCTTCAGGGGATGCGAAAAAGATCGATGAAAGTATTACGGTCTCCGCCCGCTCGGGCGAAATACTGACCGGTGCTACGGTGTCGATCACGGGTAATTTCAAGAGTGGTGAAGATATATTGGCATTCGCGAACGACAGTTCGACGATGGGAGACCTGACGGGCAGTTACGACTCGGCCACGGGCGTACTGACCTTGAGTTCCTCAGGAGGGGTTACTGCTGCGCAGATGCAGGCGGCCCTGCGTGCGGTGACCTACCGCAACACGAGTGAGACGCCGACCGAAAGCACCAGGACGGTTTCGTTCGTGGTGAATGACGGATCGGTCGGTTCGGTGGTCGTAACCAAGTTGGTGAGCGTCGCCGCCACCAACGACGCGCCGGTCGCGGGTGCTGATTCGGCAGCCGTCAGTGAGGACGCAACGGGTACCGGCAATGTTTTCCTGAACGATACGGACCGGGATTTCCAGACCACGGGGATAACGGTCAACAACGGCTCTACCACCAATCAGGGGCTGGTTTTTGACGAAAGACCTGCGGGGACGACGCTGCTCGGCGGAGCAACATCACTTGATATATCGATAATATTCTCCAGCACCGACAGTAGCGGCGACGCGCCCATATTCTCTTATGCTGCGGGCAGCAGTTATAATGAACTGCTCTTCGACGCGAATTACTCGAATTCCGGGAAGCTGGACTGGTGGTTCGGTAATACCGCTTTAAACGATTCCGGCATAACCAGCGCGGAACTTCTGGACGGCAATGTCCATACTCTGCGTTTTACCTGGATAAGCGCCACCGGGGCAACCGCTTTTTACCTGGACGGCGTCCAGAAATGCTTGACGACCCATTTTACCAACTCTTCGCTTGGTTCTGACGGCGTGCTGGTTCTGGGTCAGGAGCAGGACAGCGTCGGCGGCGGCTGGAGCACCTCCCAGGTGTTCAGCGGCACCTATTATGGCGTGAGTATCACTGCCGGTGACGGCACAACCACCCGGACGGCTCACTGGGACATGTCAGGGGCCCAGGACGGAACCGTGACGTCGGAGAGCGGCGGCTATGATCTGACACTGGCCGGTTCCCCCACGCTCGTGAACCAGCTCTCGGTGAGTGCCATCAGGACCGGGACGGAGGCCGGTTCCGGTACATCGGGTACAGTGGGCCAATCGCTTGCCGGTACCTACGGGACCTTGACCATCAACGCGGACGGTTCGTATTCATACAGCGCCGACCAGAACGCAGCAGATGCTCTTGCCGCCGGATCTTCAGCAACGGATACTTTTACCTATTCGGTTTCTGACGGGGGCCTGACCGATACGGCAGAACTGGTGTTTACCGTGAATGGAATGAACGATGTTCCGCTCATCTCTTCCGATTCCGATCTTATCCAGCAGGCAAGCTCGACAGGCATCGCCCTGAAAAATGCAGCCGGGACTGCCGTATCAGATCTCGCCATTCGTGGTATTGCCACCGATGGCACCTATATGTACATCGCTGACGATAACGGCGTGTCTTCTTTAACTATCGTCCGCTTCACCATGGAGGGGACAATGGTTGATACCCGCGTAGTTGCGGAGCTTCCTGTGGGCTGGAACCAGATGGTCTACCTTGACGGGGCCATATACTTCAGGAGTTATAATGTTAATTCTGCTTCTAACAATGCCCTTTATCGCATTGCCACTTCCAACTGGCCAACGGCAGCAGTTTCCAGCGTAACCGTTCCCGGGGACCATCCCCTGTTGATTGGTGATGGGTGGATGAATGGTAACCTCTTCACCACCCCCGATGGCCGGATCGGGGTGCTGGGTCAGCAGGACGAAAACTATGATACCCTTGTCCGTTTGTACTCAGTGTCTGCCGATGGACTGACTCTTACGCATGTTCAGGATATTACGATCCTTGATGCTGTTGAGTTTCCGATTGACAGCCATGGTGCGGCTTCTGACGGCCAGTATCTGTATGTGATGAGCATTAATGCCGGCTATAGGGTCTACAGCCTCATCGACGGCAGTTTCGTCTACGACAACAGTTCCGTCGAAGGGGGCGGTAGCTGGACCATGCAGACGCCCGCTCAGGGCGATACTGCTGAAATCGGCAATGCGACCTATTTGACGAGGAACCCGCTTACGGGGGCATTCATCTGGGCGGATTACAACAATGCGCGCGTGGTTTCGAGCGCCGGCGTCGTGCCCTCATTCACCGTGACCGAAGATGTTGCCGGCAATCTCACCTTTACCGGCACACCATTCGCTGATATCGATGGGGACACGCTGACCGTTACGCTTAGTGTCGCCGATGGGACGATTGCAGGTTCCGCCGGAACCGGCATCACCATCGGGGGCAGCGGAACCGCGAGGACATTCGCCGGCAGTGCTGCAGACTTGAATACCTATTTCGGATCGGCTGGCAAGATTACCTACACTGCCGCTCAGGACAGCACGGCATCTCGTGCGTTGGGGGTCAGCGTGACCGACGGGACGCTGAGCTCGAGCCTGCAGGCGGTAATTGCCGTGACGCCGGTGAACGACGCTCCGGGCATTACGGCCGGCGGCACAACGGCGTTCACCGAGCAGACGCCCATAGCGGTCGCTTCCGCCATTACCCTCAGCGATGCAGAAGGTGACGGGGAGTGGACTGAAGGCACCCTGAAGGTACAGGTGACTTCGAACAGCGAGGCTGCGGACAGCCTGGTGCTGCCGAACAATGCCCCGGAAGGTTACGGAATATGGCTGGATGTGGTCAATAATAAGACCCTCAAGTACGGTAGTACGGCAATCGGTACGGCATCCTCCTTTTTAGCTAGCGGTGATACGGCCTGGACCTTCACATTCAATGCCACCGCCACGAACGCCCTGGTGCAGGCTACCGCTCGTGCAATACAGTTCAACAATTCCAGCGACACGCCCGGAACCGCGAGTCGCACGGTGACCTTCACTGCGACCGACATGCACAGTGCGGCGACGAGCGCCACTCAGGCGGTGACGGTGGCCGCCCTGAACGATGCGCCGAAGGTTACCAACGAGGCTGATCCGGCGCTGGTATTTGACGGGACAGATGACTATGCACTGTTTCCCGACATCGATGCCAACATCTCCACTGCCTTCACCCTCGAGACCTGGGTGAAGTTCGATGATCTGGACGGGGTGCAGTTCATCAGCGGCAAGGGGACTGAGCAGATGGAACTGCATACGAGCGGCAGCGCCCTGCGTTTCATCCCGACCAACGGCGCTTATATCGATACGGGCAGTGTTCTGGTGGTTGATACATGGACGCATATCGCCGCCACTTATGACGCTGGTGCCGATACGGCGCACATCTACATCAATGGAGTGGAAGTTTCGGCTGTTGACAATAACGCGGCTGCCGATTCCGCCCTGCTGGCCACAGAAACAGGATATTACCTTGGAAGAAGGGCGGATAACACCTATTACCTGAACGGATCCATCGCTGATTTCAGGATCTGGAACGACGTGCGCACCGCCGATGAAATCCGCAACAACATGAATGCGGAGCTTCAGGGCAGCGAGGCAGGTCTCGTTGCCTTGTGGAACCTTGATGAAGGCAGCGGGACGACTCTTGCCGATGCAACCTCAAGCAGGTTCAACGGTACGGCATACAATACGACCACCTGGACAACGCGTCCGGTAACGGCGGGTCTCTCGGTGAACTACACCGAAGACGCTTCGCCGGTTTCCCTGTTCAGCGGGGTGAATGTAAGCACGGTCGAGACGGGTGAAACCATTACGGCCATGACGCTGACCGTCAGCAATGTGTCGGACGCAACCGAAAGCCTCGGGATAGACAGCTCCGCCGTAGCGCTCACCAATGGCGCGAGCGGAACCACGGCAACGAACGGATTGGGGTATTCCGTCAGCGTGAGCAGCGGCACGGCCACCGTGACCCTGAGCAAGGCCGAAGGAATCAGTGCCTCCGCCACCGAGACACTAATCAACGGCATCACCTACAGCAACAGCAGTCAGGCGCCCTCAACAGGCGCGACCCGAACCGTTACGATCACTTCGCTGAAAGACAGCGGTGGTTCGGCCGGCGGCGGTAGTGATACGGCAAGCCTGAATGTTGCGGCCACTGTGACGGTGCATGCGGTCAACGATGCCCCGGTACTGGCGGCTCAGACTTTAAGTATAACGGAAACAGCGTCTTACGATACCTTTTCTATTGAAAAAGGCCGTTTCGGTGCCACCGATGCCGAGGGAGACTCTATTGTATTTTCGTTAGTTGACTCTACAACCGTTCCCAGTGGGGCCGTGGACAGTGAAGGATATAACTTCGTACAGAATGGGGCGTACGGTGACCTGTATATCCAGACAGACGGGGACTATGCTTTTGTCCCTGATAACGGTGCCATCAATGCATTGACGAACAATGTTTCCGAATCGTTCAAGATCCGCGCGACGGCCGACGGGCAGACTGCAGAGAGTACTTTTACGGTCAGCATCACAGCTGTCAATGATACGCCAACAATAACCACATATGTATCAACAGCGGATATAACCACAGGATTGCCTGATACCGCATATAGTGTTGTAGGTTCATCGCCTGAGACAGAAGTTGTGAAATATGCGTTCGATGACAATGTCAATACAAAATATCTCAACTTCAGCGGTGTCGGCAGCAGCGTGACCGTTGATGCTGGCGCAAACTATGTGGTCACTTCGCTCGGACTGACCACGGCAAATGATGCGACCAACAGAGACCCTGCGCACTTTATCCTCTATGGGTCGACTGATAACGCAAGTTTCACTCAAATAGCAGCAGCTGCTCTTACGCCTCCTGCAGAGAGATATACCGATTACCCGACGGTTTCATTTTCTAACAGTACAAGCTACCGTTACTACAGGTTGGCATTTGATCAAAGTGCTGGTGGTGGTGGTGACAGTTATATTCAGGTTGCTGAAATACGCCTCGGGGGAGAGACCTCCAATGTCATTCTCTATACTGAAAATGCACAAGTCAACGCACTGGAAAATGTCATTCTTCGAGATAATGAACATGGTAGTCTGGCTTCAGCGACAGTCACCATTTCAGGGAATTACGAAAACGCCTCTGACTCTCTTTCCTTTACCAATAACAATACTGGGTTATACGGGAGCATAACGGCCTCATTTGTGAGCTCAACGGGGGTGTTGTCCTTAAGCGGAAGTGCTACCGTCGAGCAGTATCAAAATGCATTGCGTGCGGTTACCTATGCCTCTTCAAGCGATAACCCGACGCTGAACAGCCCGACAAGAACCTTGAGCTGGCAGGTCAATGACGGCGCGGCTGACAGCAGCGTCGCCACCAGTACCATTACCATTACTCCCGTCAATGATGCGCCTGCTCTTGCTGGCGCAGGCAATACTCTGGCGTTTACTGAAGGGAGTTCACCTGCCGTTATTGACGCATCTCTGGCGCTCTCCGACGCGGACGACACCACTATTGCATCTGCAACAGTCACCATCTCCGGAGGGTATGTCAGCACTGAGGATGTTCTGGCATGTACCAGTCAGAACGGCATCACCGGCAGCTGGAATGGCAGCACCGGAGTCTTGACTCTGACCGGCAGCGCCACAATAGCGCAGTACAAAGCAGCGCTGGAGTCCATCACCTATCAGAATACCAATACCAACAATCCGAATATCGGAAATCGAACCATCAGCTGGGTGGTGAACGACGCTGCTCTTGGTTCTTCGCCCGTTACATCAACTATTACGGTTGCAGGTGTCAACGATGCTCCGACGGTCAGCAGTTCAATCACCCGCAGTGCGAGCGAGGGCGCGTCATCCATTACTTTCAACCTGCTTGCTAACGCCAGTGATGTTGACGATTCCACTTTGAGCATTACGGACGTGACCTATGCGGTCGGAGGTGTCTCGACGGGCAACAGTGGTAGCGATGTCCCAGCCGGTTTCAGCCTCAGCGGCGTCACCCTGACGGTCGATCCAGCGGCCGCTGCTTTTGATGATCTTGCCGCCGGTGTGGGTCGCACTATTGTTGCCAGTTATACCATTGCCGACGGATCGGGCGGTGCAGTTACGCAGACGGCCACGGTAACCATCACCGGCACGAACGACGTACCGACGGTAACGAACGCTGATACAGCCAAAGCCGGCGCCGTCACCGAATCCGGCAATGCCGACGATGGCACCGCAGAGGCCGGCACGGCCACCGCTTCCGGTACGCTGAGCTCGAGTGATGTTGATGCCAGTGCCACCGCCACCTGGAGCCTGCAGGGCACCCCGAGTACCACATACGGCACGATGGTGCTTGATGCTACAAGTGGAGTATGGACCTACACGCTGGACAATACCCTCACGGCAACACAGGCCCTGAAAGAAGGTGAGAGTGCAACCCAAACCTACACGGCCCGGGTGACGGACGACAAGGGAGCCTATGTCGATCAGACCCTCACGGTAACCATCACCGGCACGAACGACGTACCGACGGTGACGAACGCTGATACAGCCAAAGCCGGCGCCGTCACCGAATCCGGCAATGCCGACGATGGCACCGCAGAGGCCGGCACGGCCACCGCTTCCGGTACGCTGAGCTCGAGTGATGTTGATGCCAGTGCCACCGCCACCTGGAGCCTGCAGGGCACCCCGAGTACCACATACGGCACGATGGTGCTTGATGCTACAAGTGGAGTATGGACCTACACGCTGGACAATACCCTCACGGCAACACAGGCCCTGAAAGAAGGTGAGAGTGCAACCCAAACCTACACGGCCCGGGTGACGGACGACAAGGGAGCCTATGTCGACCAGACCGTCACGATAACCATCACCGGCACGAACGACGCGCCGACATTGACGGGTCTTGAAGGTAAGACTGTTCTGGAAAATGCCTCTGCTGCATTTATAGACAGTTCTGTGGTTTTTGGTGATGTGGATTCCGTGAATCTGGATGGCGGCACGCTGATGGTGAGCGGGCTGGACAGCGAGGATGTGGTGTCGATCGCCACCGGAGTGGCCCATAGCAACGGTGCCATACAGCGCGACGGCAACAATGTTCAGGTCTCGGATGGATCTGGCTGGACGACAATCGGAACGATCGGGACGGTGGCGGGAGCGACCGGTTCGGGCGAGAACCTTGTCATCACCTTCAACAGCAGCGCCATGCCGACGAATGTTGACGCTCTTCTGCAGTCGCTGACATTCTACAACAACGACGATACCCCGACAGCGATCCGGACGCTGAGCATTACGGTAACGGATGGCGATGGCGGCACGACAGGAGCACAGTCAGCTGTTGTGAATGTGACGGCAGTAGATGACTCTTCCGTGCTGGCCTTCTCACACAGTCCCTCCACCTATACGGAAAACGCGACGGGTTTCCATATCGATAGCGGGTTGACAATCACTGATGTGGATTCAACGACACTGGATGGCGCGAAAGTATTCATCTCCAGTAATTTCTTCGGAACAGAGGATACGCTTTCGGCATCGGGAACGAATGTGAGTTGGTCGGGCAGTGGCGGAAGTTATGCAGGTACCAATGGCACGATAACGATGGCATATGATGCTGCCAAAGGGATCCTGACGCTCTCGGGATCAGCTGGTGTTGCCGACTATCAGGCCGCATTGCGGAGCATACAGTACTCTAACAGCAGCGATAATCCCTCAACGGCATCGAGGGGAATTGACATCACACTGGGAAGTGCTGTAGGTACGGTCATTGACGATACGCTGCATTTCTACGAGTATGTTGCAATCCCCGGGATTAGCTGGACTGCATCCCGGGATGCTGCGGCTTTGAAGACCCTTAACGGCCTGACAGGTTATCTGGCGACGATCACCAGCGAAGCAGAAAGCACTTTTGTTCTCAGTAAGGTTTCAGGTACGACCTGGATCGGCGCATCAGATAAAGATTCGGAGGGGATATGGAAATGGATGACCGGCCCCGAAACCGGTGAAACCCTTTCCTGGACAAACTGGAGCAGTGGAGAACCGAACAATTCGGGTGGAAATGAAGACTATGCCCACATTATGGACTGGACTTCTCCTGCGGGGAAATGGAACGATCTGCCGGATGGTGGTGGTGGTGGGGATTATGCTTCAAAGGGCTATCTGGTTGAGTACAGTGCACCAGCCCTGTCCGTATCGTTCAGTAAAAGCCTGAGCCTCGGCATCACGGCGGTCAATGATGTTCCGGTCTCATCGGGTGGCATCACGAACACTGGCGGGATTGAGGCAGGTGTTGACAGCAGCGGGAATGCTGTGGCCGGAAGCAATGCGACGGCCGCTGCAAATGCTCTCTTTGCAGGCGTCAGCGATCTGGATAACAGCATCTTCACGGTCACGCAGGCGAAGGCCTCAGCGGGTTCTTTTGCAGGCGTGACGGCCAGCACGACATCATCAAACGGCCTTGCGGTGACCGGTCTGTACGGAACGATGACGGTGGGGGCGGATGGATCGTACAGCTATGTGATAGACAATACGAACGCCACAGTCCAGGCGCTGGATGAATCGGAGAGCGTGGATGATCTCTTTGTTGTGAGGGTTTCGGATGGGTCGGGCGGTACGGTTGATCAGGCTCTGACGATCAGAGTTGATGGTACGAATGACAGGCCGACGGTCAGCAGTTCAATCACCGGCAGTGCGAGCGAGGGCGCGTCATCCATTACTTTCAACCTGCTTGCTAACGCCAGTGATGTTGACGATTCCACTTTGAGCATTACGGACGTGACCTATGCGGTCGGAGGTGTCTCGACGGGCAACAGTGGTAGCGATGTCCCGGCTGGTTTCAGCCTCAGCGGCGTCACCCTGAGGGTCGATCAAGCGGCCGCTGCCTTTGATGATCTTGCCGCCGGTGTGGGTCGCACTATTGTTGCCAGTTATACCATTGCCGACGGATCGGGCGGTTCGGTTGCGCAGACGGCAACGGTAACCATCACCGGCACGAACGACGTACCGACGGTAACGAATGCTGATACAGCAAAAGCCGGCGCCGTCACCGAATCCGGCCACGCCGACGATGGCGCCGCAGTGGCCGGCACGGCTACCGCTACCGGCACCCTGACATCGAGTGACGTTGATGCTGGTGCAACAAAGGCATGGAGCCTGCAGGGTACTTCGAGTACGACGTACGGCACGATGGCCATCAACGCATCAACGGGAGTATGGTCATACACGCTCAATAACGAGCTCACAGCCACACAAGCCCTGAAAGAAGGCGATACGGTGACCGAGGCCTACACCGCCCGGGTCACGGACGACCAGGGAGCCTATGTCGACCAGACCGTCACGATCACCATAACAGGCACGAACGACGTGCCGACGGTAACGAGCTTAGCAGCAGCGCATGCAGGAGCAGTCGTTGAAGCCGGTCATCAGGACAACGGCACTGTCGTTGCGGGCACCGCTACAGCCACTGGAACGCTGGCGGCAAGTGATGTGGACACCGGCGCAACCAAAATCTGGAGCCTGCAGGGTACCCCGAGCGAGACCTACGGCACGATGGCGATCAACAGTTCGACAGGCGTCTGGACCTACACGCTGGACAACACCCTCATGGCAACACAGGCCCTGAAAGAAGGCGAGAGTGCAACCCAAACCTACACGGCCCGGGTCACGGACGACCAGGGAGCCTATGTCGACCAGGCCGTCACGATCACCATCACCGGCACGAACGACGCGCCGGTTCTCCAGGCCGTAACGGCGGGAAGCATTACCGAAACAGTTCAGTCCTCCGCCACGGCAGATCAGAATCTCAGTGGTACTCTGACTGCTGCTGATGTTGATGGTGGTGATTCGAAGACCTACGGGATCAACGACGGCAGTGGCAATGCGATAGCTGCATCGGACGGAGTCGTCTCGAAGGCCGGCACCTACGGAACCCTGACCCTCGATACCTCTACCGGCGTGTATGCATACGCGAAGAATGCTTCCGCTATTGAAGCGCTCGACGACGGTGAAAGTGGAAGCGACAGCTTCACCGTCGTCGTGACCGACAGCGCCGGGGCAGTATCATCGAAGACCTACACGGTTTCGGTAACTGGTCACGACGACGCTCCGACGCTTTCGGCGGCGACATCGGGGAGCATAACGGAAACAGGCCTCGCCACAGCCGTTACTGAAACCGGTCTGACGGGAACGCTCAGCGGTTCTGATGTTGATACTGAGATACTGACCTACGGTATTGACGGTGGTATTGAGCTGACAGGGACTTATGCAGGAATCGTCACGAAAACGGGAACCTATGGCACCTTAAGCCTCAACCGATCCAGCGGAGCTTATCAATACGATAGGAATGCCGCAAGTGTAGAAGCCCTTGCCGCATCAGAATCTGTCAGCGATGTGTTCACACTGACAGTTACGGATGGCGACGGCGTCCTTGTGAGGCAGACTTATACGGTAAACCTTACTGGTGCTGACGATGTCCCGTTGATAACGGTTGTTGATGTCGACGCCAGCATCACCGAGGCCTCCACGCTTTTGGATTCGGGGTCGGTGACCTTCACGGATGTTGACTTGAGTGATCGACCGGTGGCGACGGGGGCAAAGAGTTCCATTAGTGCAGTGAAGTCCGGCGGCACGACTGCGCTGGTGTTGAGTGCTGCGCAGGAGTCCGCGCTTGCCGCAGGGTTCAGTGTGACGAACGCCGACGGCAACACCAATAACGGCACGGTGAACTGGGGGTATGTGATTGCCGAGAGCACACTTGACTTCCTCGGGGCCGGTGAGAAGGTGACGGCGGTCTTCACCATTACGGTGAACGACCAGCACGGAGGGACGGCAACGCAGGATGTGATGGTGCGCATCACGGGGGCGAACGATTCGCCGTCGATCAGTCTTGGTGGCAGTGACAGTGCTTCAGAAGGCCTGAGTGAGTCCAATGCCGGTCTTTCGAAAAGCGGAACCCTGACGCTGTCGGACAAGGATGCGACCGATACGGTGACGCCGAGTGTCTATGCCGTATCGACGGAGGGCATTACGAACGGCATTTCAAATACTGCGTTCAAGGCGATGCTCTCGGTCGATGACGGGGCAGTCATAGCCAGCGGGGCGACAGGCGGTACGATTCACTGGGTATTCAACAGCGGATCAGAAGCGTTCAATTACCTCGCCGAGGGAGAAACGCTGAAGCTGACCTATACTCTGCGCGCTACCGACAGTCAGTCCTCTGTCGTTGACCAGGCGGTCGTCATCACCATAACCGGAACCAACGATACTCCGGTGGTCGATGCCACTGATGTGAGCGGCGGCGTGACTGAGCTGGTTACAGCAGATGGCAACCTGACGGACTCCGGCACGATAGGCTTTACGGACACCGATCTCTCCGACACTCACAGCCTCGGCGCAGTGACGGCTTCAGGCGGTGCGATTGGTGCGCTTACGGTGACGAAGACGGTCGATACGACGGGCATCGGTACCGGTGGCAGTATGACCTGGAACTACAGCGTTGCAGCCTCTGCGGTAGAGTACCTTGCTGCAGGAGAGACAAAAGTTGAATCGTTCACCTTTGCCGTGCAGGATGCTCATGGCGGGAGCGTGACGCGGACGGTGGAGGTGACCCTCACCGGAACGAACGACGCTCCGGTGATAACGGCAGGGCCTGACACGGCATCGCTTTCTGAAATAGACGCCGGGCTGTCGACGAGCGGTTCGCTCACGGTATCGGATGTCGACGTGACGGACGTGGTAACGGCCACGCGGACGCTCTCGGTCGGGGGCACTTCGAACCGCTCCGATAGCGCTGCCCCGGGCGACGCCGCGCTGCTCGGGATGTTCACGGTGACGCCCGGCACCATTATCGACGGATTGCACACAAGCAGCACGCTCGGCTGGTCTTTCGACTCGGGCACCGGGACGTTCGACTACCTTCAGAACGGTGAGACGCTGGTGCTGACCTACACGGTAAGCGCGACGGACGACAACGGTACGGCGCTCTCCGACAGCGAAACGGTGACCATCACCATTACCGGTACGAATGACACCCCGGTGATTACGAACGGCAATGATACGTCTGCACTTACCGAAACCGATGCCGCCTTGACAGCATCGGGGACGATGGCGGTGATGGACCTTGATACCGCTGACACGGTGGATATAGCGGTTGAGTCGGTATCAAGAGGCGGAACATTCGAGGGTACGGTGCCCCTCACCAATGACGAGCTGAAGGCGATGCTCGGGGTATCGGTCCAGTCGGGAAGCATCAGCGCACTCGGAGCTGACGCATCGGCAGGAACGGAGTTCGGCTGGACATTCACCTCTGGCAGTTCCGGCAGCGCGGCGTTCGACTTTCTCCGTGATGGCGAGACGCTGGTGCTGACCTATACCCTCAAGGCGACGGACAACAGCGGTGCGGGATCGCTGGAGGCATCGCCTTCGGCGACATCAATCGTCGTTGTTACGGTGACCGGCACGAACGACGCACCAGAGATCACAGCAGCAACCGTAACCGGCGCCATTACCGAGGGCTCGGGTGACTTGACAGAGACGGGTTCGATTGCTTTTTCCGATGTGGACCTCTCGGACCGTCCATCGGTGAGCAAAGCGCTGAAGTCGCTCAAGTGGGAGAGCGCTGCGGGAGAGGATGTGACCGATGCGATGAGCGTCGGCCGCTATAATGAGCTTACGGCATTCGCCAGTGGGGAGTCGGTGTATGGCTTTGCGATGACGCCATCGTCAGCCAACGCGAACGGCGGCTCGGTTGGATGGGAGTACAGTATGCAGGAATCCACTCTTGATTTCCTCGCTGCCGGCGAAACGGTGACGGTTGTATACACGGTGCGTGTTGCCGACGATAAGGGCGGTTCAGCTTCACAGGATGTGACGATAACTATCAACGGCACGAACGACCTGCCGGAGCTTGCATCAGTGACGTATGGCAGCATCGTTGAGAATCCTTCCGATACGACGGTTCTCGAATCCGGACTTTTCGGTACTCTCAAGGGGACCGATCGTGACAGCGTTTCGATGCTTACTTACGGAATTTCGGGATCTTTACCAAGCGGGGGGATGGTGGCTCAGTCCGGAAGATACGGTACGCTTCAGGTAGCGACCGCGAGTGGAGCTTTTCTCTATAAGCGCGACGCACTGGCGGTCGAGGCTCTCGACGATGGGCAGATGGCGGCCGATCGATTTATCTTTACGGTTACTGATGGCCTGTCCGCTCCGAGTAAGAGGGAGTATGTGGTCAACCTCACGGGGGCTGCGGAATTCGTGCCGCTTGCCGATGCAGCAAAAGCAAAAACAAGTTCAGACAACCTTGCTCCGGATCTGGTGCCAAGCGTTCTTAATTCATTGGTGCTGGTGCAGCCTGATTCGGGAACTGATGCCTCGCCGGCATCGTCGATGCTTTCCACGGTGGTGCAGGGTATTGTCGTTCAGGGGGTGGATGTTTCTACAGATCCATTTGTGGTGCCCTCAGCAACCGGCAGCTCCGTTCCTCCTGCGACTGTTCCGGAGCCTTTGCTGTCCGCGGCTTCGTCAACAGTTGCCCCCTCTGAAACGGTTTCCCTGCCAGTTAAAAATTCGGTTGCCGGGATTGATGACGGGCAGAACGTTAAGGGCGCTTCGCTCACCAAAGCTACCGGTGCTGCAGAGGGTGCTGCATCCGTGGGCAGAGCTGTCGGTGAGGTTTTGTTTGTCGATAAGGGAATCGGCAACATCTCTGTTGATCCGGTGATGGGTCTGATATTCCGGGTTCCCGAGAATGCTTTCGGCAAGGCGGATGCTTCGGCGAAGGTCACCTATCGGGCCATGCAGGCTGGTGGTCTGCCCCTGCCGAAGTGGGTTACGTTCGATTCTGAAAGCGCAACGTTCAGGGTGAAGCCTGGTGCCGAAGGCTCCTTGCGGGTTGTTGTCAAGATTCTTGATGAGGCCGGAAACGAGGCCGAGGCATCGTTCGAGCTTAACGCCAGAGATGGATTGACGCCAAAAGACGACGCAAAGGATGGCTCGAAAGATGGCGAGGGCCGCCCTCAGGGCGCCGCGGGGCACCGGTCTCTTCACCCGTTCTCCCGGGAGGGTGCTCTGGACGGCGGACGCGAAGTGCTTCCGTCGGCCGGGCGCCGTGCGCTCAGCGAGCAGCTGGCCGAGGCGGGACGCTGGGGTATGTTCCGCAAGCACCATCAGCTGCTGGCACAGCTTGGTGAAGTTGTCGCTGAAGATGCGTGATTTAGGGTTAAATGCCGTAACTTCCGAAACTGTTAATTGCAAAAGCCATATGGCGTAGCGTTTTTTTATGATGGTTAACCCCCTGCGGCATGCCCCGATGGCCTTTCTGGCCGCCGTGCTGCTTTTGCTGTCCTCATGCGCGGTCGTGCCGAAGCCCCTGGACTCCGAGTCCAACAGGGCGCGCCTTTCAGCAGGGCTTGCGGAAACATATGCCCGACAGGAGCAGCTGCAGCGTTCTGTGACGCTCGAGGAGGCGATGGCCCGCGCCATCAGCTACAACCTTGACAGCCGGGTGAGGCTGATGCAGGAGGCGCTTGCGCATGGTGAGCTCGCTCGTGCCCGCTGGGACATGCTGCCGAAACTGGCTGCAAGTGCGGGGTATTCGCACCGCTCGGACTATCCTGCGTCAAGCAGCGCAAGTTACAGTGATGGTGAGGTCGGTGCAGTGACGCTCTCGATGTCGACCTCGCAGGACCGGGATCTACGGACGGCGGATCTCAGCGTCGCATGGAACGTGCTGGATTTCGGTGTCAGCTACTTTCAGGCAAAACAGCAGGCCGACCGGCAGCTGATATGGCGGGAGCGTCGCCGCAAGTCGGTCCACAACCTGATGCAGGAGGTGCGGCTGGCGTATTGGCAGGCGGCGGGTGCCGCCCGGCTCCGCTCTCGTGCCATGCGTGTTCTTGATGCATCGGAGCGTGAGCTCGGGCGCATCCGCCGGCAGCGGGAGCTGCGTTTGACCTCAGGTCTTGAGAGCCTGCGGCAGGAAAAAGCGCTGCTTGAGGTCATGCGCCAGATGCAGGCGATTCTCGATGAGTTCGCTGTTGCAAAGCCGAGGCTTGCCTCATTGATGGGGCTTCCTCCGGGATCTGCCTTTGAGCTTGCCCTCGTGGATCTACCCGACGACGGGCTGCCGGGCATGGATGTGCCGGTGGAGGAGATGGAGCGCGTTGCGCTCAAGTACCGTCCGGAGCTGCGCGAGGCGGCTTATGAGGAGCGCATATCGGCGCTCGAGGCCCGCAAGGCTATCGCCCGGCTGCTTCCGGGCATTGAACTGAGTGGATCAAAGGAATACAACAGTAACAGTTTTGCGGCCTATCCCAACTGGTGGGGGGGTGGCATGACGGTGAGCTGGAACCTGATGAACATCCCTTCGGCACCGCAGCGCATCAAGACGGCCAAGGCCGCAAAAACGGTTGCGGAGGCCAACAGCCTCGCGCTTGCGATGGCCGTGCTCTCGCAGGTATACGTGAGCCGCCAGCAGCAGATCGCCGCCATCAGGCAGTATTCACTGGCACGGCAGCAGTGGGACGTCGACGAGCAGATGCTCTGGTATGTCGAGGCCGGCCATTCGCTCAATGCTCTCAGTGACCGGGAGCTGATACAGACCGAGGCCAATGCGGTGAAGGCCCAGCTTGGCCTCTATGTGGCCTATGCATCAATGGAGCGGGCACAGGGGAACGTCTATGCTTCGCTCGGGCTCGATCCGTTCGTCGACATCGACGCCCGTATGCCGGTCGACAAGCTTGCCGACACCATAAAAAGGGCCTCTGACGCATGGCAGGCGGGTAAGTTCAGCTGGATCAACGAGGAGATGGGCCGAATCGAGCAGTCGAGGGCGCTCTATCATGAAGGCATGGAACTGTTCCGGCGTGAAGAGTACGCAAGGGCCGATTCCACCTTCAGTGCACTGAGGGCGCTTGACCCGTTCAACGAGTCTGCACGGCAGTACGCCGAGGTACTCATTCCTGCCCGGGTAAAGCGGATAGACAAGGCGCAGTCGCTGCGACATAAAGCAATGGAGGCGCAAAAACTGCAGCAGGAAGGCAAAGTCGAAGAGGCCAAGGCGCTCTGGACAGAAATCATCACGGAATCAAAAGAGGAGTTGAGTAAATGAAATCCATCGTTGCCAGAGCAGCCCTCGGCGCCTGTATCCTTGCCCTGCCGGCAGGACTTGATGCGGGTACTGATGCACCGCTGAAGACCGTCGGCGATGCCGAACTGACGCTTCGCGAACTGATCGAGCAGGCCGAAGAGAACATCAGCGAAGCCGATCTGCTTATAGAGGCCCGCAAACAGGCCGAACGTAACGCAGAGAGTGCCGCCAAGGTCCGCGAGGCATATGAGAGGGGCAGCCGCCTTGCCGAGTCGGGCGATCTGGCCGGAGCAAGGGCTGAATGGAGGCGGGCTCTGGAAATCGCCCGAAACCCTGAAATGAAGAGCTACATCGTCGAGCAGACGCGGAAGGCAGAGCAGAGGGCTGAGGCGCAGCGGGCCGAACGGGAGCAGCGTGTCGCGGCCCTTAACGGGGAGGCGACGGCACTCTTCGGACGCGGTCTGCTTGATGAATCGCAGGCCAGGTTCCAGGAATCGCTCGCCCTTGAGGCATCGAACCCTGAAGCGAAACGATACATCGATACCCTCATTCCTGCACGCCGAAACGAACTTCGCCAGCAGGCAGCCCGTGAGGAGCAGGCGAGGGTTGCTCTGGAAAAAGGCCGGGCCCTTTCGTCTGGCGGTGATTTCAACGCTGCCCTCACCAGGTGGAGGGAAGCATTGGCGCTTACATCTGACGTGGAGCTTGCCGCAACCATAAACAACGAAATACAGCTTGCCGAAGGCAAGGTTTCCAAGGCTGCGGGGCTTTTGTCGGAAGGAGCGGTGCAGTTTGATGCAGGCAGTCTCCAGGCTGCCGAAGAGAAGTTCCGGGCGGCGCTTGCAGTTGATCCGATGCAGGTGGCCGCCACGGACTACCTGGAAGTGAAGATTCCTGCAAGGAAGGTGGAGCTGCAGCGTATTGCCGAAGCTGAAGCCGGGGCCAGAGTGATCTTTGAAAAGGGCAACAAGCTGTTTGCCGCCGGTGACACCGATGGTGCCAAGGCGGCGTGGCGGGAAGCGGAAGCTGCAACCCGTGATCCCGAACTGAAGGCTGCCGTGGTGGCCCAGTTCCGTAAGGCAGAGGCGCAGGAAGCTGCTGAGCGCGCCGCTGCCGAGGCCCGTGTAGCTGCCCTCGTCCGTGAGGGCGAGAGTCTTTTCCAGAGCGGCCGTCTTGAGGAGGCAGAGGCGAAGTTCCGCGAGGTGATTGCCCTTGATCGGTCGGACCGGGTTGCAACCCAATACCTTTCCTCAAGCATTCCTGACCGGAAAGCGCAGCTTGAAAAGCAGAGAGAGGAGGAGGCAGAGGCCAGAGCGGCTATTGAGAGGGGCAACAAACTCTATGCCGGCGGCAACCTCGACGGTGCACAGGCGGTATGGCGCGAGGCTCTTTCCCTGACCCGGAACCCCGAACTGAAGTCGGCCATCGCCCTGCAGTCGCGCAGGGCGGAAGAGCAGGCCGCCAGAGACCGTGCTGCACTGAAGGCACGCATCGACAGCCTCAGTGCTGAAGGCGTAGCTCTTTTCAATGCGGACCGTCTCGACGAGGCGGCATTGAAGTTCCGCGGCGTGCTTGCGCTCGACCCGTCCCACTGGTCCTCCCTGCAGTCCATTGATTCCGGCATCCCAAAGCGTAGAAAAGAGCTGGAGCGGATCGCAGTCGTCGAAGAACAGGCCGCCGGAGTAGCGCTGCGCGGAGACGCTCTCCTGAAGGCTGGAGACCTGGAAGGGGCGAAGTCCGCTTACCTTGAAGCCGCCGGCATCGCCGAAAAGGCGGAGAGCAAGGCCTCGATGACCCTGAAAGCCGACCAGATCACCCTCCGTCAGGAGCGCGAAGCTGAAGAGCTGAGGGCCCGCATTGCCGCAATGGCAACGGAAGGCGAATCGCTCTTCAATGCAGACCGCCTCGACGAATCTACAGCGAAGTTCAGGGAACTGCTTACCCTCGACGCCACGAACCGCACTGCAACCACTTACATCAACGACACCATTCCTGCCCGCAAAGCAGAACTCGAGCGCCGGGCGGCTGTTGCAAAACAGGCCCGGGCCTCCTATGAGCGTGGTACATCTCTTGCTGCCGCAGGTGACCTCAGGGGAGCTGTCGGGGCATGGAACGAAGCACTCGCAGCAGCTGAAGACCCTGATCTCACTGCAGCAATCAATACCGGTCTTGCCGGTGCGAAGGAAAAGCTCGCCAGGGCAGAGGAACTCACCCTGGAGGGTACGGCTTTGTTCCAGTCGGGCAATGTTGACGGTTCAGAAGCGACGTTCCGCCAGGCGCTCGCACTTGATCCCATGAACCGCGGCGCCATGGACTATCTGGAGGTGCGGCTTCCCGTGCGCAGGGCGGAACTCCAGCGGCAGCGGGAGGCCGAAGAGCTGAGGGGCCGGATTGCCGCAACGCTGGCAGAAGGCGAATCGCTTTTCAATACCGACCGCCTCGACGAATCTACAGCGAAGTTCAAGGAGTTGCTTGCCCTCGACGCCACGAACCGCACGGCGACCGGCTATATCAACGATACCATTCCCGCCAGAAAAAAAGAACTGCAGCGCATCGCCGCCGTTGAGCAGCGGGTGAAAGAGACCGGCGTTCGCGGAGACGGCCTCCTGAAGGCTGGAGACCTGGAAGGGGCGAAGGCCGCTTACCTTGAAGCCGCCGGCATCGCCGAAAAGGCGGAGAGCAAGGCCTCGATGACTCAGAAAGCAAGTCAGATCACCCTCCGTCAGGAGCGCGAAGCTGAAGAGCTGAGGGCCCGCATTGCCGCAATGGCAACGGAAGGCGAATCGCTCTTCAATGCCGACCGCCTCGACGAATCAGCGGCGAAGTTCAGTGAACTGCTCGCCCTCGACGCCACGAACCGCACGGCGACCGGCTATATCAATGATACCATTCCCGCCCGCAAAGCAGAACTCGAGCACCGGGCAGCTGTTGCAGAACAGGCCCGTGCCTCCTATGAGCGGGGTAGTGCGCTTGCCGCAGCAGGTGACCTCAGGGGAGCTGTCGGGGCATGGAACGAAGCACTCGCCGCAGCTGAAGACCCTAAACTCACGGCAGCAATCAAGACCGGTCTTGCCGGTGCGAAGGAAAAGCTCGCCAGGGCAGAGGCGCTCAGCCAAGAGGGTACGGCCTTGTTCCAGTCGGGCAATGTCGACGGTTCAGAAGCGAAGTTCCGCTCAGCTCTTATCATTGATCCCATGAACCGCGGCGCCATGGACTATCTGGAGGTACGGCTTCCCGCGCGCAGGGCGGAACTCCAGCGGCAGCGGGAGGCCGAAGAGCTGAGGGTCCGGATTGCCGCAACGCTGGCGGAAGGCGAATCGCTCTTCAATGCCGACCGCCTCGACGAATCTACAGCGAAGTTCAGGGAACTGCTTGCCCTCGACGCCACGAACCGCACGGCGACCGGCTATATCAACGATACCATTCCCGCCCGCAAAGCGGAACTAGAGCGCCGGGCAGCTGTTGCAAAACAGGCCCGGGCCTCCTATGAGCGGGGTACATCTCTTGCTGCCGCAGGGGACCTCAGGGGAGCTGTCGGGGCATGGAACGAAGCACTCGCCGCAGCTGAAGACCCTGAACTCACTGCAGCAATCAATACCGGTCTTGCCGGTGCGAAGGAAAAGCTCGCCAAGGCAGAGGAGCTCACCCTGGAGGGTACGGCCTTGTTCCAGTCGGGCAATGTCGACGGTTCAGAAGCGAAGTTCCGCTCGGCTCTTATCCTTGATCCCATGAACCCTGTTGCCATGGATTACAGGGATGCGCAGATTCCTCTGCGCAGGGAGGAACTGCGTCGCCAGATCGAAGCCGAGGCGCAGGCTGCAGCAGCTTTCAAGAGCGGCAACACCATGTTCGCTGCAGGCGACCTCAACGGTGCGGAAGTGGCATGGCGCAAGGCTCTTTCGTTGACCCGCAACCCTGAGCTGCAGGCGGCCATTGCCCTGCAGTCCCGCAAGGCCGAGGAACAGGCCGCTGCCGAGCGCGCAGCTCTTGCTGCCCGCATTGAAGCCCTCGGCCGTGAGGCCCGTCTGCTGCTCGCTGCCGACCAGCTAGATGAAGCCGATGCCAGGTATCGTGAACTGCTTGCTCTGGACCCCGCACGTCCGGATGCGCTTCTGGCCCTAGAAACAGGAATTCCTCAGCGCAGGGCGGAACTCAAGCGGCAGCGTGAAGCTGAAGAACTGAGGGCCCGCATCGCCGCAATATCGGCGGAAGGCGAATCGCTCTTCAACGCCGACCGCCTCGACGAATCTACAGCGAAGTTCAGTGAACTGCTCGCCCTCGACGCCACGAACCGCACGGCGACCGGCTATATCAATGATACCATTCCCGCCCGCAAAGCAGAACTCGAGCGTCGGGCAGCTGTTGCAGAACAGGCCCGTGCCTCCTATGAGCGGGGTAGTGCGCTTGCCGCAGCAGGTGACCTCAGGGGAGCTGTCGGGGCATGGAACGAAGCACTCGCCGCAGCTGAAGACCCTGAACTCACTGCAGCAATCAATACCGGTCTTGCCGGTGCGAAGGAAAAGCTCGCTAGGGCAGAGGAGCTCACTCTGGAGGGTACGGCCTTGTTCCAGTCTGGAAACGTCGACGGTTCAGAAACGACGTTCCGCCAGGTGCTTGCACTTGACCCCATGAACCGGGGCGCCATGGACTATCTGGAGGTACAGCTTCCCGCGCGCAGGGCAGAGCTGCTGCGCCAGCAGCGTGAAGCTGAACATCAGGCCCGGATCGCCGCAATATCGGCGGAAGGCGAATCGCTCTTCAATGCCGACCGCCTCGGTGAATCTGCAGCGAAGTTCCGGGAACTGCTTGCCCTCGACGCCACGAACCGCACGGCGACCGGCTATATCAATGATGCCATTCCTGCCCGGAGGGTTGAGCTGCAGCGTCGTGCTGCAGTGGCACGCCAGGCGCAGGCCGGCTATGAAAACGGACGTGCCCGGTATGCGGCCGGTGATCTTGCCGGTGCAATCGGGGCATGGGAAGGGGCTCTCCGTATTGCCGAGGATGCCAAGCTCACCGCCACCATCAACGCCGACCTCCAGAAGGCGAGGGAAAAAAGCTCACGGATCAGGGCGCTGCATGACGAGTCCCTTTCCCTGTTCGCCAGCGACAGTCTTGACGGCTCCGAAGCGAAGTTCAGGGAACTGCTTGCCATTGATGCTTCGAATGCCGTGGCCAAAGATCATCTTTCCTCAAGAATTCCCGCCCGCAGAGCTGAGCTTCTTCGCCAGCGCGGTGTAGCTTCCAGTGTGGAAGCGGCTCTTGGGGAAGGCAACCGACTCTACGCTTCAGGCAATGTTCAGGGTGCGATAGCACGCTGGACAGAGGGGCTCGGGGTTGCTGAAACTCCAGGCCAGAAAGCTTCACTTGCCGGTCAGGTCCGTATGGCAGATGAGCGCCTTCGTCAGGAAGCGGCAGCCCGCCAGATCCGGGTGTCGGAGCTCTATGCGGAAGGTGCGACCCTGTTCGGCAGCGACAGGCTCGACGAGGCTGCGGCGAAGTTCCAGGAGCTCCTGCAGCTTGATGGATCGCATCCTGAAGCCCGCTCGTACGCCGGCGTGAAAATCCCCGCCCGCAAAGCCGAACTGCAGCGGCTGGCTGAACTCGAGCAGAGGGCGAAGGATGCTTATGAGCGGGGCAACAGGCTCTACGCTGCCGGCGATTACGATGCAGCGAAAGCTGCATGGCAGGAGGCGCTCAACATTACCGCTACACAGCGCTGAGGAGGCGGTATAACATGAACCACAATATGTCCTGCACAGTGTCCATACAGAGAGGTTTAGGGGGGGCTTTCGCACGCATGTTCGCTTTTCTCTGTATGCTTGCCGTTGCGGCACCACATACCGCTTTTGGCGAAAAGCCGGTTCCGGCGGCCTTGAAGGCGCCGGCACGCGTTCCAGCCGGAGATGTTCTGATCCAGGTGGTCGCGCGTGAGCACGTGACGATTGCTGCCGGCATGGACGGACGCATCGAGCGCCTGATGGTTCGCGAGGGGGACCGGTTCACGAAAGGCATGCTGCTGCTTGCTTTTGACTGCTCGAGCGAGCAGGGGATGCTTGAGCGTTCGAAAGCTTCCCGGGAGCTCGCCGTGAAAAACGCTGAAATCCAGGAAAAGCTCTTTGCCATGGGCGCTTCGAGCGATCTGGAGCTCTCAACGGCCCGGGCAGAGCGTGGAAAGATGGCGGCTGAGCAGAAGATAGCCGCTGCCGCGGTGCGTAAGTGCACCGTCCTGGCACCGTTTTCCGGCGGGGTGTCGGAACTGAAGGTGCAGCGATTCCAGACTGTGAAGAAGGGCGATCCTCTCATGCGGCTCGTCAATACCGGCGACCTTGAGATCCAGATGTTCGTTCCCTCGAAATGGCTGGTCTGGCTAAAGCCCGGCAGGCGCTTCACAGTGCATGTCGACGAACTCGACCGTGATTATCAGGCCGAAGTCCGTGCCACCGGCACCTGGATCGACGCTGTAAGCCAGTCGGTTGCCGTGTTTTCCCGCTTCAGCCGGCAGGCTCCCGAGCTGCTGCCGGGCATGAGCGGCCACGCCATCCTCGCCTCTCCCAAGTAGCAGACAAGCCATGGCAGATCCCAGACTCAGCGCATTCAGCTCCATCCTTGAGCTTGAGCGCATGGCCCGAAAGGCCGAAGACGCCGCTGCGCTGCGATACGTGCTGGTCAACGAGACCATGACCCTTGTTCCGTATCGACAGGCAGCGTTCTGGGAACTGGGTTCCGGTCGCCTGAGGGCGCTCTCCGGCATGAGTCAGCCGGACCGCAATGCCCCTTTCGTCGCATGGCTTGAACGATTGATGGCCGAGCTGCACCGGATGGCGGTCGAACGCCGCTCCGGTGAGGAGTATCCTCCGCAGACGCTGACGATGGCCGATGTGTCAGAAGAGATTGCTTTGGACTGGGGCGAATGGCTTCCGGCCCATGCTATCTCGGTTCCGATCGGTTCGGCAAACGGCGTGCTTCAGGGTATCCTGCTGCTTGCCCGTGCCACGCCCTTTGCCGGGCATGAACCGGCGCTCCTTGCCGTGCTCGCAGAGGCTTACGGTCACGCGCTGCAGGCTCTGGAGCCGAGGAACCGCCCCGAGCTTTCCTGGGCGTTCCTCAAGAGGAAGGCTGAATCCATCCTCAAGGACAACAAACAGGTGCGCTGGATTGCCGGAGGGGTGCTGCTGCTGCTCGTCTTCCCGGTCAGGATCTCTTCGCTTGCCCCTGCCGAAGTGGAGTCGCGCGACCCATGGGTGGTGCGCTCTCCGCTGGACGGCGTGGTGCGCAGCATCGACGTGCCTCCCAACAGCACGGTGGAACGGGGCCGGCAGCTGGTCACGATGGAGCGTACGGTGCTGGAGAACGCGCTTGCCGTTACCCGCCAGGAACGCATGGTCTCGGAAGCCGAGTACCGAAGGGCGGCCCAGGAGGCTGTGTACGACCGCGCCAACATGTCTGAAATGTCGGTTCTCAGTGCCAAGGTAGGTCGGCTTCGGGCGGAGGAGGCCTACGCTTCCCAGCAGCTCCAGCGTACCCTCATCACGGCCGAGCATTCCGGAGTTGCTGTTTACGGGGATCCCGACGACTGGAACGGCCGGCCGGTCCGTACCGGTGAACGGATCATGACCATCATGGATCCAGAGAAGGCCAAGCTTGCCATCTGGCTCGGCGTCGACGACGCCATCTCGCTCGAGCCGGGTGCCGAGGTGGTTTTCTTCCTCTCCTCGAACCCGCTCTGGCCCGTTCGCGCAACCCTTCAGTACGCATCCTACTCCCCCGAGATCCGAGCTGACGGCACCCTGGCTTACGGCCTTGAAGCGAAGTTCAACGACAAAACCGACCTGCCGAGGGTCGGGCTGAAAGGCACTGCGAAGATCTACGGTCGCCGGGTGGCCCTTTCCTACTACCTCTTACGGCGGCCGATTGCCGCAATGCGAAGGTGGCTGGGGATATGAGCGCTGCCACCGGGCAGAAGCCGCCGCTTCCGCCGCTGCGCGAAGACCTGTCGCTGCATCCCGGCCCTTCGGCCCGTGACGGCTCGCCTGCTTGGGTGCTGCACGATCCCGGTCGCAACCGCTTTTTCCAGATTGACGCTCTCGGCTTCGAAATCCTCTCGCGATGGCAGATGGGAGATGCCGATGCCATTGCGGGCTCGATTTCCGATGAGACGACCATAGCGGCCGATGCGTCAGATGTTCTTGAAATGGCACGGTTCCTTGTCGTTCACGAACTGGTGCGGGTCATGGGTGAGGCGGGCCGCGAGAGGCTGAAGGCTGCGACTTCGAAGGGACGCTGGCCGAAACTGAAGTGGCTGCTCCACAACTACCTCTACTTTCGCTTTCATCTCTTCAACCCCGAGCGATTCCTTTCGAAGACCTATCCCTACATCCGCTGGATCTATACGCCCATAGCGGCGAAGGTCATGCTGTTCATCGCCCTGGTTGCCCTGTATATGGCCGGCAGGCAGTGGGACGCCTTCACCCACAGCCTGAGCTATTTCTTCTCATTCCAGGGTGTCGTCCTTTTCGGGCTTGCCATGTTTTTCGCCAAGGTGGTCCATGAGCTTGGTCACGGTTATACCGCTTACCGGTACGGCTGCAGGGTGTCGAGCATGGGGGTGGTTTTCATAGTCCTGACGCCGGTCTTTTATACCGATGCGAGTGAAGCCTGGCTGCTCACATCCCGCCGGAAGCGCATTGCCATCGGTGCTGCGGGCATCGTGGCCGAGCTCGGCCTTGCCGTGCTTGCCACCTTCCTCTGGAGCTTCCTGCCTGAGGGTGCAATGCGCAGCGCAGCGCTGCTCCTTGCCACCACATCCTGGGTCCATACCCTGCTGGTGAACATGATGCCATATATGCGCTTTGACGGCTACTACCTGTTCTCGGACCTGCTCGGCATCCCGAACCTCTTCGAGCGCAGCTTCGCGATGGGGCGGTGGTGGGTGCGCGAGCGTTTGTTCGGACTTGGCGATCCGCCTCCGGAGGAGTGGGACCGGCGGACCGAAAAGCTGCTCGTCGCCTTCGCCCTCGGCGTCTGGGTCTACCGGTTCTTCCTCTTCATCGGCATCGCGTTCCTCGTCTACCACTTCACCTTCAAGCTGCTCGGCATCGTGCTGCTCACCGTCGAGCTCGGCTGGTTCGTCTTCCTGCCCATATTCGGCGAGCTCAAAAGTTGGTACGCCATGCGCGATCGGTTCATCTGGAACCGTAACAGCCGCATCTCCGCCGCACTGGCCGGCCTGTTCCTGATCGGTTTCGTGCTCCCGCTCAGCTTCTCTGTCGACGCTCCTGCACTCCTCCTTCCCCGTGAGCATGCGGTGTTCTATGCCCCCGAGGATGCACGGGTCCATACGCTCCGGGTCCGTGAGGGTGAGTAGGTAGAGAAGGGCGAGCAGCTCTTCATCCTTGATTCCCCGCAGCTGGATTTCAGGCTGGGGCAGGCCGAGCGGCAGGTTGACGTGATGCGATGGGCGCTCATGGCTTCGGCGGCAGATGAGCGCCAGTACTCCCGGCGGCTCGTCACCCTGCGTGAACTCGAGGCTGCGGCGAAGGAACTTGAGGGTTACCGCCGGCAGGCGCTTCGGCTGAGGGCGATTGCACCATTTTCAGGGCGGATAGACCGGGTGATGAAAGAGCTGCGTCCCGGCCAGTGGGTCGGTGGCGGCAGCCCGCTCGTAAGCGTTGTCGGCACGGCAGGCTCATCCGGCGAAGGATACGTCTTCGAATCCGATGTCGAGCGGGTTAGGCCCGGTGCACGCTGCACCTTTTATCCCGACAACTGCGAAATGCCGGTGGTGCGTGGCAGGGTCAGGCAGGTCGAGCGCGCCGGTTCCCCGGTACTGCAGCATCCCGAACTCGCTTCCATTTACCGGGGGAGCATTCCCTCAAGAATCTCGCGCAGCGGGGAGGTTATTCCTGAAAAGGCAGTGTACCGGTTCTTCTGGACGCCCGACATGAAGGGCGGGGAAGAGCCTCGCCATATCCGCGGCACGCTCGTCATCCGGAGCAGTCCCGAAAGCATGTTCTGGCGGCTCTGGCGGACGGTGGCTGGGGTCCTCATCCGCGAGACGGGGTTCTAAATCCCTGACATGGGCGCCGCATCGCGTTACGGTTCTATGAAATCGGGGCAGGAATTCACAATTGGAAATGAAATAGCGTATATTATTAAACTATAAGTATGTCATGGCGTAGCTTGTGTGTTGCAGTGCAATGCCATATTTTCTTTTTTTATGCGGTGTCCCCGTGTCCCCTAGCACCCCCGCATTCAATTTCTTCCGGTGCTTTGATGCAGTTGCCCCTTTCGGGCAACATTGAATGGGATCCGAAGGATTGCCATAATGAACGGATGTCGAACGCATGTATCATGGAACCAAAGCTGGAGCTGCAGAAATGAAATCGATCATCGCCAGGGCCTTCTTGGGCGCCTGCATCCTTACCCTTCCTGCATCCCTGCAAGCCCGGGCTGAAGAGTCCGTCAATACCGGAGGGGCGCCTGCCGTGTCACTGACTGATCTCGGCAGGATGGCCGAGGAGAACATCAGGAAGGTCGAGTCGCTTATTGAGGAGCGCAGGAAGGCCGAGCGCAAGGCTGCCCTTGACGCCGAGGCCCGCAGGGCGTTCGGCCGCGGTGTCCGGCTTGCCGAGTCCGGAGACCTGGATGGGTCGAAAAAAGCACTGAAAGAGGCGCTGGAAATAACCCAGAGCCCCGAGATGCGCTCATACCTCGAAGAGCAGAGCCGGCGCAGGCAGGAGTATAGCACCGCAGAGGGTGAGGCGCTCGACAAAGAGCGGAGGGAACTGGCCGCACTGCAGAAAGAGCGCGCTGCGGTGGTGCCGGCAGAGGGAGCTAAAGCCGAGTGGCTCACAGACCTGTCGCTCTCGGCGGCAACGGAGCTGAAGGCGGCCGTCCAGTCGCGCATCAACCTGCTTAACGGCGAGGGTGAGACGCTTTTCAAGGCCGACCGGCTCGACGAGTCGGAAGCGAGGTTCCGCGAGGTGCTCAAGCTTGACCCCTCGAACCTCAAGGCAAGAGAGTATCTGGGATCCCTCGTTCCCGTTCGCAGGGCGGGGCTGCAGCGCATAGCCCTGGCTGAAGAGAAGGCCGGTGAGGCGTTCGAGCGTGGCAATAAACTCTACCGCTCCGGCGACCTGCTTGGCACGAGGGCTGCCTGGGTGGAGGCGATCAACACCACCGAGATCCCTGCGACCAAAATGGGCATGGCTGCCCGCATCAGCAGGCTCGATACTGAAATCGCCGTGCTGTACTCGAAAGTGGACGGGCTCAACAGTGAGGGTTCTGCCCTGTTTGATGACAACCGGCTCGAGGATGCCGAGGCCAAGTTCCGCGAAGTGCTCACCCTCGACCCTACGAACGCCAAGGCTATGGAGTACATGGATGTCATGATTCCCCGCCGCAGGGATCTGGTCGCAGCCCGGGACGCCGTGGAAAAGAAAGCCGAGGCCGTGTATCTGGAGGCCAACAGGCTCTATGCCGCCGGTGACGCGGCAGGTGCCGGAGCGGCATGGCAGAATGCGATGGCGCTCACCCAGGATGTCGCCCTGAAGGCGAAGATCACCGCCAAGGTCCGCATTGCCGAAGAGCGCAAACGCCAGGATGCCGAGGCCTTCCAGGCAAGGATTGCCGGGCTGTATGCTGACGGTGTCGCCCTCTACGACGTCGGTCGTCTGGAGGATGCCGGCGGCAAGTTCAGGGAGGTCATCGCGCTTGACGCGACTCACTGGGGTGCCCGCCAGTACCTTGATCACAAGATCCCCGGCCGGAAGGTTGAAGAAGTCCGTAAGTCACAGGTCGAGCAGGCTGCAAAAGCGGCGATGGAGCAGGGCAACAAACTCTACGCCGCCGGCGACTTCGAGGGCGCCCAGGCAGCCTGGAACAAGGCGCTGGAAATCACCCGGCAGCAGCGTTGAACAGGTGAACCCGACATCAGGGCTGCAGCTGCGGCCCTGCCGCATCATATCGACACGACTGAACGCTGCAAGACACCGATCTCCCCCTAGTGAAGAGAGTCCTCAGAAAATCCGGCACAAGCCTCCTTCTCTTTTTCGCCATCTTCAAGGGCGTTCCGGGTACCGTGTCCGCGGAAGAGCCCTTGCGGCCATCTCCTTTTCCTCACTCTTCGTCCCTGTTCTTAGCCCCTTCATTCCTGACGAAGCTCGGTGGACCTGAAAAGCCCTCCCGAGAACCTTTGCAGCCACAGCCCTTACCTTCAGCATCGAATCCTGATGGCCGGGGATCGGGGTTTCTCAATGCTTCCGTACAGTCCGGCCCGCCGCCCGGCTCAAGTTCCGCCATGAGTGAACCCCACCGGGGGAGTTTCCTGCTCGGCTCCGGTCCGGCTGCACCCTCTCCGGTGCCTGCCGGCTTGAGGGTAAAATCGAGGCCGATACCGGGACCGACACAGAGCCCGTCACTGCAGCCGGTTGCCATCAGGCCGGTCACGGCCACAACCCTTTTTCCCGCTCCTCCCCGGAAGCCTGTTGAAGAGGCTGTACCGGTACTGCAACCCGGCACTCGTACTGAGAAGGGCAGCGGAAGTTTTCTTCTTGGGTCTCCTTCTCCATCGCAAGCGGCGGAGGCCCCACGCCTTGACCCCCGATTTGAGTCGGCACCCGTCACCGCTCCCCCGAAGCTGGCGGACATCGCAGCATCGCCCGTATCGGGCACCACCGCTGCTGCCGTCTCCACGCCTTCAGAACAGCCCATCGTGAGCTCTGGAAGAACCGCGCGGGGGAGTTTCCTTATTGAGCCCGTGCCCCGGGACCCCGTCCCTGCTTTCCCGCCTGCCATGATCCCTTCCGCTGCGCCCCCTGTTCCTGCTCCCGCAGAGAGTGTCGTCGAGGTGCCCGGCAGTGTACTTCCTGACGCTAAGCCCTTGAAGCCGGTTGTCGTGAATCAGCCGACGAAAGAACCTGTCGTACAGGCACTTCCCAAGTCCGATGTGGCAGTCAGGAAAGAGTCTCTGCACAGGAGCTTCCTGCTCGATTCGCCTCCTTCGACACCTGCAGTCGTTGAGGCTGAGCCGTTGCCCCCTGTTGCGAAGAGGGTTGCTGCAATGCAGCCTTCTCTGCCGGCTCCGCCCCCGATCGTGCCCGCTCCCGCGGCTCCTGCAGCGCTGGAACCAGCTGTGGTTGAGTCTCTGCCTGCCGCCGTTCTGGCGGTCCCGTTGCCTTCGGCTGATGCGCCCTCCGTGGACGGAGGCGCAAAGAAAACTGTTCCTGCTGCTGTCGCCACAGCGACAGCGCCCGCTCTGGCAGCGGCTCCTCTGCCGGATGAGCCGGTCCCGGCAGACCCTGGACCCTCAGCTGCTTCTGCTGCTTCCCCAGAGCGTGCCCCGGCGGCTGCTTCTCTCCCTGCCCCTCTTCTTCCGGAGCCTGTCGCAGCTGAACCGGAGGCTGTCGTTCTGGAAGAGGGCGAGCCACTCCCTGAAGCGATGCCCGGGCCTGTTGGCGCGCCTCTCCCCGAACCGGTCGCCGGGGTTGCGATTCCTGATGCCGAAAGTGAAACGAGGGTGGACGGTGAACCCCCGAAACCCCAGCCGTCGGTAGAATCGGTGGCGCTGCCGGAGGAACTCCGGATCGGCGTGGTGCAGGAGCCTCCGTCTGCATTGCAGGAAGCGCCTTCCCGGGAGATCCTCGTCAAGGACGAATCACTTGCGGAGGAGCCCGGCCCCGAAGCTCCGTCTCCCGAGCCGGCTCCCGCGAGGCCCGGGATGCCCCCGCCGCATGACCTTGCCCCCTGGGCCCTTGTCGAGTCAGAGGACGGCGACCTTCCGGTGTTCGATTCAAGCATGCCCGTCATCCGCAACGAGGTGGCGCGCCTGCAGCTTGAAGAGTGGTCCCGGCATGTGGGTGAGGCTGTCGCCAGGCACCCTTCGGTGCGTGCTGCGGAGTATGCCGAGCAGGAGAGCATCTCTTCAATCGGGGAAGCAAAGGCTCAGCTCTATCCCCAGGTGTCGCTCGGTCTGAACACCGACCTGCGCCGATCGATCCGTGACGGCAAACCCTATGCGACGGTCTCAGATCTTCCGATTGACGACGAGGTGCGCCTGAACCCGAACCTGACAGTGCGTCAGCTGGTTTTCGACGGGGGTGCGACCTCGTCGCGGGGAAAAGCCGCTATGGCCCGCTCTCTGGCGGCACGTGAGCGGCGGGTGTCGACCGAGGAGGGGGTTGCGCTGCGCGCGGTGGCTACGATGATCGAGCTTGCAAAGCTCCAGGAACAGCTTGAGTTCGCCAGAGAGAACCTGTCCGAGGTGCGCCGGCTGCGCGACATGATCCGCGCGAGAGTTGATGCAGGGCGGGACGCGCCGAGCGAAATGCTTCAGATGAACAGCCGGGTCTTCGAGGCTCGCAACGAGGTGGTCCTGCTTGAAGGACGGCGGGCAGATGCTGGTGCCCGCTATGAGGAGGTGTTCGGTGGCACGCCGGTCGTCCTCGCGTTTCCTGACGTCTTCGCTCCCATCCCGATGAGCATGTCGGGCGGGATGGATGCGGCCCTGCGAAAGAACCCCGACCTTTTGAGCTCGAAGGCTCTGGTCGATGCGGCTGCCGCGGACTACAAGGCGGCCTGGGGCGCGCTCTACCCCCGCCTTGAGGTGGAGGCCAACCTCACAGTCTACGACGTCACGCGCAATGAGAGTGATTATTACGATTCGTTCGTGGGGCTGAAGCTGAGCCACAATATTCTCGACGGCGGTCTGAAAAGCTCAACCAAGGCCCGCACCCGCAGCCAGATGGAGCGGGCCCGTTCCGAGTACGACAACACCCAGCGTGCAGTCGAACTTGCCCTGAGGCGTGCGTATGCCAACCGTGAGGCGCTGATCCCGCAGTACAAGGCGCTGCAGGCGCAGCTTGACCACAAGCGGGAAACACAACGTGCCTATGAGGAGCAGTTCCTCGCAGGCCGCAGGCCCCTCAATGACCTGGTTGCGGCCCAGCAGCAGGTGATCGATACCGCCATCAGGACCCTCGACTACAAGGCGGAGCTCCACCGCCAGCATTTCGTGATTCTTTCCCTTATCGGTGAATTGGCGAAGGGAGAGGGGAAGAAGATGTGAGGCTTGCCGGTCCCCTCCATTGCCGATTGCTCAAATAACCACCAGCGGTGCCATGAACCCGTACCCGTTGCCGTGAAAGGTTTTGACCGGGTTGGCGCCCATATCCGAGGTTTTTTTGCGCAGGCGGTACAGTATGGACTCCAGCGAACGGTGACCGTATTCGTTGTTCGTGTAGCCCAGCGTTTTCAGGATGCTTTCCCTTGATACCATTTTGTTGCAGCGCGCTGAGAGCGCAACAAGCAGGTCCCACTCTTTTGCAGTGAGCCGGGCATGAGCCCCTGAGGGTGAGACCAGATCCCAGTCACTGCGAAGCATCAGCCACCGCTCTTCCTGAGGCTTCGTGTCTGCGGTCTGTTGCGTCTGGCTGTCTTTGCCCATGGAATCAAGAAGAGCGGCTATCGACCCGGAGAGCTCCCCGAAATCAACCGGTTTGGCAATGAATACATGGGCTCCTGCATCGTAGCCCATACGCCGGTCTTCAATGGTGGAACGGGCTGAGAGCACCATGATGGCAGTCTGGGTGTTGTTGCGGAGGTAGCGGGCGAGTATGAGCCCGTCCTGATCAGGAAGGGAAAGATCAAGCAGCGCAAGATCAAATGTGGAATTGTAAAGCTCCACATAGCAGCTGATTGCGTTGGTGGCGGTGGTGACCTGGTATCCCTCAAGTTCCAGGTACATGCCTATGCTTTCTGCCAGATCCCTGTCATCCTCCACAATGAGGATGCTTTTCCCGTTTTTTTCAGTCTGTGTCATCCTTATGCCGCATGATTGTTAAGGTCTGTATGCTGTGTCTTGATTGTTTTCCCTTGACTTATTCGGAGCTGGTCAGGGTATGCCTGGTGACAGGGGCGGTGATTGTAACCGTGATGGAGTTTTTCCCGGTCTTCTGTATGGTGACTTCTCCGCCGAACTGCTCAATGATGCTTCGGGCTGCAGGCAGCCCTACCCCTGCACCGGCAGTCCCTGCCGCATTGGTTCCCCTGTAATACTTTTTGAACAACTCCTCCATATCAGTTCCGGGCAGGAGTTCGACAGCATTGCTAACGTTTATCTCTACGAGTCCGTTCGAAACCGTGCTGGTGATGGTGACAGGGCTTCCCGGAGGGGAGTAGCTGTGTGCATTGTCGAATATGCTGAAGATGGCGGCATCAAAGTGCGAGGGTTCTCCGAAGAGAAATGCATCGTCTGAGGATGCACTAAGGAAGAACCCTCTCTCGGGCCAGCGGGATTGTGCCACGGAGATTGCCCTCTTGAGGGCTTCATGAACGCATATATACTCTTCTCTGCCGGGCTCTGAGGGCTGCTGAAGCCGTTCATGAACCAGTGATATCTCCATCAGTTTCTCCAGTCGTTTGGCGGCGTGCCTTATTTTGCCGATTTCAGTGCCAGCTTCACTGTTTCCTTCAGGCGCCAATCTGTTGAGAATATCAAGATTTCCGGAGATCACGGAAAGCGGCGAGCGGTAATCATGTGCCAGCATTGTCAGGAAGGTCTCCATGCGCTCTGATGCTGACTGTTCCGCCTGAATCGATACCTCCAGGCGTTCGGTGTGTTCACGAAGTTCCCTGCTGATTCGTTCCGAGAGCGCCTCGGCAGTTCTGGTGACCAGTATGGACTGCTCGATAGCCTGCTGGCGGGAACTCTGGACCCGGATGGCAAACACCGGCAGGAGCAGCAGTGCATAGATGAGAGACGAGGCCTGCAGGGCATTGAAGGCGAACACGCTATCAGGGAAGAATCCCATAAGATGCAGGAAATATACGGTAAAGCCCGAAAATATGGTGACGGTTGCAGAGACAAACAACACCCGGGAAGATCTTGTAGGGAGGACAATTCTTGAACTGAACCATACGACGAGAGGCACTATTGAAAAATAACAGGTCATCACAATGCTTGCCACAACCCCGAATGCCGGCGTCGGGCTGCTGAAGAGCAAAAGAACCGCGAGCACTATCAATACGGTAAAGTAGGTGCGGAATCTCCCGGGATAGTCGTCGTTCATGAGTTCAATGACAAAGAGCATGAAGATGAGCATTGACGAGCCCAACTGGGCTTTCAACAGCACTGCGGTGAACGTCCGCAGCCAGTCGGGCAGCAGATAGAAGTGCATCCCTCTTGAGAGATACAATGACAGGAACAGAATGAAAATGTATATGCTGAAATACAGCATATGCCGCCAGCCCGTATTGCGGTAGACAACGAGCGCTATGAGGATGATCATCAGCGATATCGCCCCGAAAGCCGACTCCTGGGCGATGGTACGGTCGGTGCATGAGAGCAGGTGTGCTTCTGTGCAGATTCCACCATGCAGGGTGATCGTGTTCTGGCTCCATATCCGCAGATAGACGACGACCGGACCGTCCCCGGACAGGTCCACCGGGGTGAGGAAATCAGCGTTGCGTAAGATGCCGCCGGGGTGGAGCTCGGTGCTGCCCATCCGAATCGGCCTGCCGTGGTTTTCTGGAAGGTAGATCTCCATATGTTCGAGTACCGCTGGTGCCAGGCGCAGCCAGCCCTCTGCAGGAAACCCCCCGCTCGGGAGGATCTCAAGCCGGACCCAGTACGCGGAATGTGAATACCCCGCGGCAAACTTGCCCTCAATCTCCTGAAACTTTCCCTGGCGGTATGCGCTTTTCGCCTCTGCAAGCCCGACTGTTCCCGCCGGGTCTTCAAGAACCGCAAGATGGCCTTCCAGGGAGTAGTGCTCTTTTTTGCCGAGCTCCAGAGGGGAGGCCCATGCATGTGCTCCGCATCCGGCAGCCAGGCAGAGCACCGCGAGCATGAGCAACGCCCGATGGCGCATTCCTTTCCTTTTCAGTGGATTCAGGCTCATGGGTTCTCCTTTTGGGCAAGCGGTATCCGGATGGTTGCCGTAACGCCGCCCTCTTTGCCACTCTTCAGGGTGGCGCTTCCATCGTGCTGCCGCATCACTTCGCGCACCAGCCAGAGCCCGATGCCTTTGCCCGGCTCGGCTGCACTGTTGTTGCCCCGGTGAAACTTCATGAACAACTCACCCTCATCTTCATCCATCGGCAGAGCCGTGTTGTTGTGGAGTTCTATAATGCCGAACCCTTCTTCGGCACGGCACCGCACATGAACCGGGCTGCCTTCGGGTGAGTATTTCCGTGCATTGTCAAGCAGGTTGAAGAGCGCCATCTGCAGGAGCAGCAGGTCTCCCTCGATTTCCTCATTTCCGGCAAGGCATTCTTGTATGATGTGAAGCTTCGGCCAGAGTGCCCTTGCGGACTCTACCTGCTGAAACATGTACGCACTCACCCTGATGCGCCCGATAACCTGGACATCATCGGTTTCAAGCAGCCGGCTTCGTTCCACAGCCTGTTCCATGACCTCAAGCAGCCGCCCGGCAGCGCGGTGCATGGCATGGAGTATGGCTGGTTTTTTTGTGTCTCCGGGGCGGCTCCTCCTGCTGAGGATGTTGATGTTGCCCTGGATGATGGCCAGAGGGGTGCGGTACTCGTGCGACACCATCTGAAAGAACCGGCGGACCCGCTCTGCCGACTGATGCCGGCTCTGCAGCGACTGTTCGAGGCGGTCTCTGTATATGCGCAGTTCTTCGGTCTTTTTCTCTGCGATTGCCGTCGCACGCATTTCACTTTCATGCGTACTCTCCTTCAGCTCCTGTTCTGCATGCAGAAAGCGTTCAACGAGCAGACCGAAAATCACCAGGATATGCATGAATGAACCTGCCTGTACAAGATCCTGTATTGCCGTATTGAGCGGCAGCAGGCCGAGGCGCTGCAGGAATAACTCCCCATAAAGCAGGATGTTCAGCCCGAACAGCCCCAAGAGTACTTGTTTTCTGAAAGGGTGCAACGGCAGCTGGCGAACCGTTATCCAGCACAGCACCCCGAGGAGTGCGATTGCGCTGTATGCCCCGAAGGGTTTCAGTATGGTGGTGTTGAAGAGAAGCGATGCCGTCGGGTCAAGCAGCCCGGCAAGGGCGGTCACTTGAAGGGCCCGCAGTGTCGTCGGTTTGCATTTATCTTTAAGCACTTCATAGGCAAACAGCGCGAAAAACACCACACCCAGACCGCCGGTTGTTTCCATCAGTTCCGGAGCTGCGCTATCGCCAAGCCAGGGCATCAGGAATACATACATGCCCCGTGCTATCAGATAGGACAGGAACAGGTCTGCTGCGTAGAGGGAAAAGAAGAGGAACCTCCATTCCCGAACAGCAAAGAAAATCAGGAGACTCATCAGCACAATCACGGCAGTAACCCCCAGGTAGAAAGCCTGCAGGAACATATGGCTGCGCGACTGCTTCATCAGCTCTTCTCTGTTGAGCACCGTTCCCCGGAGCTGAACAGGGGAGCGGGAGGCAATGCGCATATAGGCCAGCAGTTCGCTCCCTTCAGGGCCCAACTCCAGCGGCACCAGGAGCTGAGGGTCCGGAACCGCCCGCTTGCCGGGTGGCATGGTGAGCCCCAGCGGGAATGCTTTGTATGAAGATGCAGAGAGGGGGCTCGTTCCCTGCTGCTGCACATAGGCTTCGAGCGTATCAGGGGTGCGGGGGCCAAGGCGCAGCCATGCCGATGCGGGGAACCCCTCTCCTCTTACCACCCTGAACCGTACCCAGAATGCCGAGCCGGAAAACCCTTCGTTTACGCTGCCCTGTATCTCCCTGAATGCTGTCGAGCCGATTACTTCATGCAGCTTCAGCGTTCCGGACGCATCTTCAAGCAGTTCCAGATGTCCGTCAAGTGAAAATGAGCCTTTTCCTCCATCGCTTTTCAGCAGGAGGGGAGAGGCCGCAGCTGTCTGCGAGAGCAACAGGATGCCTGAGCAGCAGAGTGCCGCCAAGAGGACTGTGATCCATCCTGCATGCCGTAATGCGCGCAGTGAGGGCTGTGAGGGCTGCGGTGGGGGCAAGAGAACTATTGAGGGTTAAATGGTTGTAGAAGAACACCTTCATCCTCTGGCGAAGGCGTCATGATGCAGTAGCACCAGAGGAATATAACGCGCCTTGTGTGAATTGCGAGAATATGTGGGTATTTGAGTGTTGTCCTGGTTGCTGCATAATGCTGAAATTGGTATAGAGTTGAAAAACCCTTTTTGCGTGGAGTTAACCCCCTGAACTTACCGAAAATGAGTGTTGCCGAACCGCACGCGGTCTGTCTCGAACAGGCGTGTGAAAGAGCGTATAGTGATGTAAATAAGCGCCTTACCCTCAAGTCCCCTGAAGTACTCCTGTATGATCCCGGCGTTGCCGAGGTTGAAGTGCTGCTTGCAGGGCTCGACCCGGCAGTACAGCCTCTGGCGGTTCAGCCGTCGGACTCTCCGCAGGAAATTCTCGCATTTCTGATATCCCATCCACAGCTGACTGCGCTCCATATCCTCGGGCATGGGGGCCCGGGTGCCGTCCGTTTCGGCGGAGTGCAGCTCAACGCTGAAGATTTTCATGTTCCAGTCGACGCGCTCATCCAGCGCGCTCGTCTCATAGACATCTATTTCTGGTCCTGCCGTACCGCACAGGGTACTGAGGGCACAACCTATCTGCAAGCAATCTCGGAGAACTCCATGGCAAATGTACACGCATCCACAGGCCTCATCGGTGAAACCGCAAAAGGCGGAAGCTGGGAACTCGATGTGACGGTCAGTCCAACAGTCCGCATGCCGTTCAGCAGCGCGGCGCGGGAAGCGTTTGAGGGGGTGCTGGCGGTTACTGCCCTGGATAATGCCCTCTCAGTAACTGAGCAGGCGACTCCAACGCTGATTGATAATAACGTAGAAATAAGCGGGATAGCTGATAGTTATTACCTGCTTGTTTCGTTGGCCGGCATCGTTTCTTCGGACCAATTCAGTTTCGCTACAACTGTACCAGCCTCACCGACTGCAGGTGCTGTTTATAGCGATTCAGGGACAATCAAGTATTATGATGGGTCCGCTTGGTCGGCAGTCGCTACGGTTGATTCGTCGCTTGATGGTGCCGGGGGTGCTTTAAAGATTGTGTTCAACTCCTCAGCTAGTGATGCTATAGCCACTGCGGTTGCTCAATCTATTTTGTATCAGTATTCCGGCGATGATCCGAATGTGGCTGCTAGGGAGGTTACCTATGCTGTTTATAGCGGCAGTAATGCATTGGTGGGTAGCAGTGATTCAACTATGATCACAGTGACGGCGGTGAATGATGCACCGGTGAACACGGTGTCAAGCGCGGTGACGGTTGCTGAAGACACGGCCATCGCGATCACGGGCCTGAGTGTTGCAGACGCTGACGATACGAGCGACATAACTGTTACGCTAAGCGTAACGAACGGGACGATTACGGTAGCCGAGAGTGTGACAAGCGGTCTGGTTACGACCGATATCGGCGGCAACGGGACGGGCACGGTTACCCTGACGGGTACGGTAGCCGAGATCAACGCGACGCTGGCCGATACGGGAGCAGTGTCGTATCAGGGTGCTTTGAACTACAACGGTAGCGACACGCTGACGATGCTGACGACCGACGGCAGTTTGTTGACTGACAGTGACACGGTCTCGATCACAGTGGCGGCGGTGAACGATGCCGCGACCTTCTCGGGCGACAAGACGGGCAGCGGAAACGAGGATGGGACGATAACCGGTACGCTCGCCGTCGCCGATGCGGCTGATGGTCTCGCAAGTCCGCTTGATTTCAGTGTCAGCACGGCGGCCTCGAACGGCACGGCTACCATCGATGCGACAACCGGAGCATGGAGTTATGCTCCGACAGCCGATTACAACGGCTCCGACAGCTTCACGGTAAGCGTTACGGACGGTGACGGAAACGTTGAGACACAGGTTATCAGCGTCACGGTGGCGGCGGTGAACGATGCCGCGACCTTCTCGGGCGACAAGACGGGCAGCGGAAACGAGGATGGGACGATAACCGGTACGCTCGCCGTCGCCGATGCGGCTGATGGTCTCGCAAGTCCGCTTGATTTCAGTGTCAGCACGGCGGCCTCGAACGGCACGGCTACCATCGATGCGACAACCGGAGCATGGAGTTATGCTCCGACAGCCGATTACAACGGCTCCGACAGCTTCACGGTAAGCGTTACGGACGGTGACGGAAACGTTGAGACACAGGTTATCAGCGTCACGGTGGCGGCGGTGAACGATGCCGCGACCTTCTCGGGCGACAAGACGGGCAGCGGAAACGAGGATGGGACGATAACCGGTACGCTCGCCGTCGCCGATGCGGCTGATGGTCTCGCAAGTCCGCTTGATTTCAGTGTCAGCACGGCGGCCTCGAACGGCACGGCTACCATCGATGCGACAACCGGAGCATGGAGTTATGCTCCGACAGCCGATTACAACGGCTCCGACAGCTTCACGGTAAGCGTTACGGACGGTGACGGAAACGTTGAGACACAGGTTATCAGCGTCACGGTGGCGGCGGTGAACGATGCCGCGACCTTCTCGGGCGACAAGACGGGCAGCGGAAACGAGGATGGGACGATAACCGGTACGCTCGCCGTCGCCGATGCGGCTGATGGTCTCGCAAGTCCGCTTGATTTCAGTGTCAGCACGGCGGCCTCGAACGGCACGGCTACCATCGATGCGACAACCGGAGCATGGAGTTATGCTCCGACAGCCGATTACAACGGCTCCGACAGCTTCACGGTAAGCGTTACGGACGGTGACGGAAACGTTGAGACACAGGTTATCAGTATTACGGTGGCGGCGGTCAACGATGCCCCAGTCGCTGTGAATGACACCGGTTCTGTTGCTGAAGATGCAACTTTGACCGTGGATGCAACATTGGGTGTGTTGGCTGATGATACTGATGTGGATACTGATGCCACTAGTACTGTCACCGCAATCCGCACTGGCGCAGAGTCAGCCGAGACCAGCACAAGTGGTACTGTCGGGACTGGGCTTGTCGGAACATACGGTACGCTCACCATCGCTGCTAACGGCAGTTATACCTATGTAGCAGATCAGGCCGCAGCGGATGATTTGGATGCTGGCGATACGGTTACTGATACCTTCACATATACCGTCTCCGATGGGAGCCTCACCGACACTGCAGAACTGGTTATCACCGTAACCGGCACCAACGACGCACCGACGGTCAGTTCTGCCATCACCAGCGCTCAGAATGAAGGCGCTGCATCCTATCAAATCGATCTGCTGACGAACGCCAGTGATGTTGATGACAGTGCTTCTCTCAGTGTTACGGGCATCACTTATAAAATTGGCACTGGCGATGCAAGTGAAAATATCCCGACCGGCCTGAGCCTGAGCGGCTCATCCCTGACAGTCAACCCGAACAGTACGGCGTTCAATGACCTTGGGGCAGGACAGCCGCGTGTTATTCTTGTCAGCTATAATGTTTCGGACGGTACGGCTACCGTTGCCCAGACGGCTACCATAACCATTACCGGGACCAATGATACTCCCTCGGTTACCCTTGGTACGGTGAGCAGTGGGTTTACCGAGATTGATGGTGTCGATACTGCGACAAATGCTGTTGCATTCGGAACTACCGGCACAGCGGAAATCGCCGATCTCGACCTTGCGAGTGACGGCATTGCCAACCTGACCATAACATTCGCCAACAGCACGATCAGGGATGGTGCTGCTGAACAGCTGCTCGTTGGGGGCTCGACAATAACGCTGAATACTACAGCTTCTGCGTCAAACCTGACGGTAGACAGTTCCGGGATTACCTGGTCGGTGGCCGTAACGAGGACGGGCGACGCGTCTACAGGGACTACGAGCGTTGTCTTCACGAATTCGGCTTCCGGCGGTGAGGCGACCACGGCCCAGGCCGAGGCGCTGCTGGATGCGATCAAATACAACAACACCTCCGACACGCCGACTGCTGGAGCCCGTACATTCCAGGTGACGGTTTCAGATGGTACGGCCACCTCGAGCGTTGCGACCAAGTCCATAACGGTCGTTCCCGAGAACGATACGCCGGTCATCGACCTGAACGGCACTTCGACCGGTGTCAATGATTCGGTGGGTTACACGGAGATCAATGGCGCCGATACGACGGCCAACGACGTCAAGCTCGGTGTTTCGGGTACGGCCGTCGTGACCGACCTAGACGGTGACTCGCTGGCCAACCTGACGGTGAGCTTCCTGAACAGCGACATCAAGGACGGCTCAAGCGAGGAGTTCGTGCTGGGTGGCCTGCATATAGGCCTCGTCAGCAACTATACGACCAACTACTTGCTTGGTGGGGTCTCCAAGTACACCATCACAACTACTGTCGGGGCCACGGAAACGACCGTGGTTTTCACCGATGCAGAGAGTGCTACACTGACGAAAGCGGATGTTGCGTATCTGCTTGACCTTGTCCAGTACAACAACACGTCGGACGCTCCGACAGATGGTGGCCGCAATTTCAACATAACGGTCTCCGACGGCACCGACGTCTCCAGCGTTGCTACGAAGACCATCACGGTGGTTCACGAAAACGACACTCCGGTGGTAAGCCTCAGTGCTGCCACTGCGACCTATACCGAGATCAATGGCGCCGATACGACTTCGAATGATGTTTCGCTCGGAACAGCCGGCCAGACCGAAATCAGCGATCTGGACAGCGCGAACCTGAGCAGTTTGACGGTATCGTTTGCCAACAGCACGATCCAGAACGGCGCTGCCGAGCAGTTCCTGGTTGGTGGTTCGACGATTGCACTTAATGCTTCTACTGGCACCACCACATTGGTCTCCACGGTTGGCGGGGTGTCCTATGCCGTCTCGATTACAAACAATAGCACGAATACATCATTTGTCTTTACCAAAGTCGGCACCAACACGGTGGTGACGAAGGCAGAGGCAGAGGCACTGCTGGACGCCATCAAGTACAACAACACGCTGGACAGCCCGACTGCAGGTGCGCGTGTCTTCAATGTGACGGTCTCTGACGGCACCGAGTCATCCACCGCCGTGACGAAAACGATCACGGTTGTTCCGACAAACGACACGCCGTCGGTAAGCCTGTATACTGCATCGGGGATATTTACCGAAACTGATGGAGAAGATGTTGCCGGCAATGATGTCGCCTTTGGTACCACCGACCAAACCGAAATCAGCGATCTGGATCTGACCAGCGATGGTATTGCCAACCTTACGGTAACATTCGCCAATACCACAATCAAGGATGGCGCAAGCGAGCAGTTTACGGTTGGCGGTTCGGAGATTGCGCTCAATGCGTCAGGGACAACCAGTTTGTCAAACACGATTGATGGCATTAACTATACCGCAACGGTAACGACGGGAACGACGAATACGACGGTCGTCTTCACCAAGGAGGGCGGCGGCGAGGTGACGACAGCCAATGCAGAGGCGCTGCTGGATGCGCTGAAGTACAATAATGCCTCTGACAGCCCGACGGAGGGCGACCGTCTGTTCAATGTGACGGTTTCAGACGGTTCGGCCGTCTCAGCCGTTTCAACCCAGACGGTCAGCGTCTCGGCGGTGAACGATACGCCTACCATTACCGTCAACACAAGCGCCACCCCGGCATTTACTGAGGTGCAGGGTGCTGATACTGCAGCCAATAAGGTCACGATCAGCCCTAATGTGACGATTGCCGATCTTGATGATGCCATCATTTCTGCGTCAGTCAGGATCACCAATCCGTTCGACGGAGACATCCTCGGCTTTACCAGTACGAGCTCAGGGAAGATAACCGGGACTTACAACAGCACCACGGGGACTCTTTCGCTTGTTGCGGCGGCAGGCCAGACTCCCTCGACGGCTGATTTCCAGGCGGCTTTGCAGTCGGTTTATTTCAACAACTCATCCGATACCCCGAATACGACGACGAGGACGGTCGAGTGTACCATTACGGACGGTGACGCCTTCTCCCTGGTAGCAACTGAGACGGTGACGGTTACATCTACTAACGACACCCCTGTCGTTACTACTTCGGCCATCAATATCTGGTCAGGTACCACTACCCAGACCTCCACGCTTTCCTATTCCGATCTCGATCCGAGTGCTTCACAGACCTGGACGGTTGTCAGCGGGACCGGTGCGGCGTTTGCAACTGCGACTGATGCGACGAACGGCAAGATCACCTTCACGGTGGCCAATGTGGTTGATGGTGGGAATATTACGGTCAAGGTGACCGACACTGGTTCGGAAGGTGCTGCAACCAGTGTCAACAAGCTGGTAGCGGTCAATGTTTACGATTATGCGCTGTTCGATACCGACGGCACAACCCAGCTTGCGGCCTATGCAACGTTTGCTGATGCTACTGCTGCAGGTACGGCAGGACAGGTCGTTAAAATAGCTACCGACAACACGGTTTCCACCTTCGTGCTTCCGGACAGTTCGGTTAGCCTGGATGTCGACGCTTCACTCGAGACTGCTGCAGTCAGCATTACCGGCAATGATGGCGATAATACCCTCACCGGCACTTCTCTGAACGATACACTGTCGGGCGGTGATGGTGACGACAGCCTGGTTGCCGGCAGTGGCAACGACACCCTGAGCGGTGGTGCCGGTGCCGATACGCTTGATGCCGGCCTCGGCAATGATGTGCTTGCCGGTGGGACTGGTGCGGACAGCCTGCTTGGTGGCGATGGAGATGATGTGTTCGCATACAGCGCATTCTCGGATGCAACTTCCAGCGCAATTGATGAGGTGACGGGTGACTCCATCAGCGGCGGGGCCGGTACCGATACGATCCTCATTTCGACGCAGGGGGCTTACGACTTCAGGACGATCTCGTCGGCCATGGGTATCGAGAAACTCGTTATTGATGCGGGAACTGCCACGCCGACAGTCATCATCGACAACAAGCTTGTCGGTGCCGGTGAGGTGCTCAATGTCTCTTCTGCCAGCGCCGACGGTACGGTAAACGTCATTCTCCACGCCACGAGCCTTACACAGGGGACAATCAACATCACGGGTTACGAGTTCGGGGACAATTCCGAGTTCAATGGCGGTACGGGCATTGATACAATCACATACTACGGCTCCGTTTCTGATTACTCGTTCTCTGGATCTCCGGACACCTATGTTAAAATCGTTTCCGACACCTATGGAGTAGATCATACGCTTCGTGGCATCGAAGTCATCAATTTTGTCACCGAGGCCGCTCCCACGACGGTTACCATGTCGGCTCGTCTTATCGGTGCAGGCGGATACGCAGCGCTTAGTGATGCCATTGCGGTTGCTTCGACGGGTGATCTCATCATGATGGCTGCTCCCGTTGCGGTCAACTACGCTGAATCGAAGGTCATTGCCGACAAGGACCTCTGGCTGAATGTGCCGATCACGACCCTTAAGGATACCGGGACAAACCTCAGCAGCGTTTCCACCATCAACGCCATAGGTACCTCGAATACCGCGGTGCTGGACATGACGGCATCCGGTTATACGGGTGACCAGTACGGCTACCCCAACTACACCACCATCGAAGTATCCGATGGCGGTACTGCTTACATGGACGCTTCGGTATTGGGCGGCCGGGCCTTTACGCTGACGGGCGATTTCCGGGTTACGGGCACCTACCTTGAAGTTCTCAATCTTGATCCGGCGACGGCCAGAAGCATTGATGTTCTCACCATTCAGGACAGTTCGGCTAATCTGGCCGCGCTCACGCCCACACAGATTGCCACACTGAAGAGTACCTATGGGGTTGACGCGTTTGTCGGTAATGGTGATATCTCACTGACCGCTGATCAGATTGCGGCATTCTCGACCAGTTCCAGCGTGACCCTGCTCAATCCAAACGGCGACGTCACCCAGATCGGGTCGAATTCGACTGCGTATGGTTATGGTGATACTCTGGACGCGTTCAGTTCAACCGAGACGGGCTATGCGCTTGCAACGAATGTGGCGAAGAGCGTTACTCTCGCTGATGTCAATACTTCCAATACGACTACCTACACCATCAGTGGCCAGATTATTGACGGCCTTGCAGGAAATGACAGGATTTCAGGTACCTCGGTTGCGACTTCGTCCGATGCCCTCGTTACCGATTATCTGATAGGCGGAGAGGGTCATGACTACCTGATCGGTGGCGGTACCGATCTCTTGCAGGGTGATGCGGGCGATGATATCTACATCGTTACCGGGGCAAACGATTTCGTCCTTGAGGATCAGGGCGAAGGCATTGACGAAGTTCGTACTTCACTCGGTACCTACACGCTTACCGATGATGTCGACATACTTCGCTATACCGGAACGACGGTGAACGCCGGCTTTACGGGAACCGGCAACGAGCTCGCAAACCGCATTTATGGCGGGGCATATAACGATACCCTGACCGGTGGCGCAGGCGACGATGTGCTCTGGGGTGGAGCAGGAGCCGATACCCTCAGTGGTGGCATCGGCAACGATACAATCATCATCGGCACTGACAGGATAGCTGTTGCTTACTATAACGGTGCATATACGACAACCGCTTCGGCGAATACTGATCCGGTCGATGATTACGCCGGCGACAGTGTCGACGGTGGCGCAGGTATCGATACCCTGCAGTTCCAGGGGACGGCAAATAACCAGAACCTGATCATCAGCAGCACGACCACTGGTATCGAAGTCTTCAAGGTCGTCAATATTCCGGGATACACTTCCTATGCGCTTGATCTTGATGCGAGCGCACTGAGCGACGACAGTGATAATTTCGCCGTCACATTTAACACCCCGGGTAGCGTGGTTTCCGGTGTTGCCTCCCTTGCCGATGACATCTCTGCTAAAGCCGGCACGGATCTTGTTTTCAACGGCGCTGAAATGGTCGGCAACGCTGCGGCCAATACCCTGAAAGGTTCCGCATACTCGGATGTCATTCTTGGCGGCGAGGGTGCCGACGGACTGTATGGACAGGGCGGCAACGACTACATCTTCGGTGAGGGCGGCAACGACCAGATCTTCGGCGGAGCTGGAGATGATGTGATCGTCGGTGGCACCGGAGACGACCGTGCGTTCGGCGACCTCGGCAGCGACATCTTCATCGGCGGGGCCGGGAATGATTATTTCTCGGGAAGCAAGGCGTCCGAGTATGTCGATAGTTCTCCTGTTGATACCGGCGTCGACAAGGCGGTGGTTGCGGCTGATGCCAAAATCTACCTCTCGGGTGACGCGCGTTTCGAGGCCACGGCATCTGTCACGGTAACCAGTAACGCAGACGGGACCGATACCTATGAAGGGGTCGAGGTTGTCAGCAAAGGCGGTGCCGTTACTGTCAGTTCCGGTGCGGTCACGGTTTCAGGTGGCACTGCTGTCGATTTGGCAATGGATTTCCGACTGATTGCCAGCACGGGAGAGCTGCTCAGCACATACAGCTCGTTCGATGCTGCTCTTGCTGCGGCCCGCTCGGCTGCAGCTACTAACACCGGCCTGACCATTGCTGTTGCAGACGGCGCTGCTGTGGTGCTTGACGGCTCGGGCGAAGGTCTCGTCAGCGGCCTCACCATCATCGGCTCCGGAACGGACGATGCGGCGACCTTCACCGGTGCACTCACCATCGACCAGTCCAACGTCACGCTCCAGGGCGTGCGGTTCGAGACGGTCGGCGACGTGGCTGCGGTGACGGTCAGCGCATCCGGCGCAACAATCGCGGATGTGAGTTTCACCGGTACTAATGTGGCCACCAGCTCGGTTGGTGTGGCTGTCGGTGCCGCAATTGGCGTCTCAATCACGGGCAGTGATTTCACCAACCTTGACACTGCCATTGCGCTTGCAGACACCTATGGAGCGGCGGCGGTGATTACCGGCAATACCATTGCATCGTCTACGGTTGGCATCGATATCAATGGTCTCGCTGCCGCGGCAGATGTCACGGTCACGAATAACAGTTTCGACAGCAACGATACCGCCCTCCTTCTCGATAAGGCGAGCACCGATTACAATGCCGCTGCGTCACTGGCGGTAGAGTACAACCGTTTCGATGTTCCTGTCGATCATGTTGGTGTTGACGCCGACGGGGTGTCCTTCAGCGGTGCTCTCCAGACAGAACTTCTGGCCACCCTCCCCTTGAATACCTATGTTCTGGCTCAAACGGATACTGCTGGTCATACTGACGGCGAAGCCATCACCAATGACGGCAACACTGCCATGGAGAGTGCCAGCAACTATGTTGTGGATGGCACTACAGCCACTGGTGATACGGTTGTGTTCCAGCAGGACGATTACGGCCTGACTCTGGACATGACCAGCGGGTCCACCCTTGCCCTTGACCTTGACAGTGACAGCACCTATACCACCTATGTTGTCGGAGAACTTGGTGAGGGGACCGTATACATTTCAACGGCAATCGAGAACATCACCGGTACAGCACAGGGGGACTCCATTACTGGAAGCGCAGATGCGAATGTACTCTCCGGCCTTGAAGGGATGGATGTCCTGAGCGGCGGAGCGGGCAACGATACCATCTACGGTGGCGCCGATGACGATCTCATCTATGGCGGTGACGGAAACGACATTCTCTATTCCGGTTCCGCCACCCTTACGGACAGCGTACAGGGTGTTGGAGACGATGTTCTCTATGGCGGTGCAGGTGACGATACCTACAAGGTCGGCGAGGTCGCCGACCAGAACTATTTTGTAGGCGGTGATGGGGAGGATACTGCGGTCTTCAGCAGGACCATCGGCTCCTACTACATCAACCGCGCAGACCTGCGCTTCCTGACGGATGTCAACCTGACTTCGGGGACGGAAGATGCCATCTGGGGGGTACTCAACAACGACGAGAGTTCTCTTAGTGCTACTGGCAGTGAAACGGCGGTTGATGTCGATTTCGCTTCCGACCAGCCGATCTTCCAGGTTGAATATGTCGTCAACGGGGTGACGATCCAGACGGATTATGTGCAGGCCGAAAACCTTGAATTTACTGATGTTACCCTGATATGGGGGACGCTGGCGGAGCTTGAATCCGATCTGGCGATCTCCGGCCTTGCCGATGCGGTCGATCCGGATGCGGACTTCCGTACCGAACTCTTCGTTACCTCCAGCGATCCTGAAGTCGCATTCGTCTATAACGGCGGTGGTTCGCCCGATGAACTGAACACGCCGAACTATGTGCTTGGCAGCCTGAAAGCCGATACGATCATCGGTGGTGATGGTGCCGATGTCGTCTTCGGTCTTGCGGGCGACGATAAGATCACCGGCGGTCTGGGTGTCGATACGCTTGATGGCGGCATCGGTGAGGACAACTACTACATCACACCGCAAATCTACAATGCGGAAACAGGGTATTGGATTGGTGACGAGTTCCAGGCTGGCGACATCATCGCCGATACGGGTGACGGTGATGCCGGCATAGACCAGCTCGACGAAGTCCATATCATCGATGGAGGTTATGTCCACTTCGACTATGGAACCCTCACAGGAGTCGACGAGGTCCTTTACGACAGCTACATGGCTGAAGATAACGGAGTCACCTCTTCGGACAGCAACCAGGTGTATGTCACAAGCGAGCAGTTCGACGGTGTCGACTACTTCCGCTCGGGCTCGGCTGCGTACGATTACCTGGAGATCGAGTTCTTTGAAAACGACACCACCCTTACGGCTACGAATGTCGTCGGTGTTGAAGCGGTGGTTCTCGATACCTGGACCGACGGTTCAGAAGAAAACAGGATTGATGCGGCTGGCATCACCACTGATGCCATTGTCTATGTCCGCGGCGGCCAGTCCGATACCGATTCGGACTCCATCAGGGTCGACAATCTGGTTGCCGATATCCGTGCCGACGGTTACACTACCGTTACGGGACACTCTACAACCGGCATCTATTATGGTGACCTTGACATCAACCTGCGCTCCGGTGCTGGAGAGGTCAGGATCTGGACGGGTGCGGATGACACCACCGTCACAACCCGTACCGGCAGTTTAGCCTATGTCGATGCTGACAAGCTTACCCTTGGCGACCTCTATCTGGACGGCGTCGGCAATGTGACGGTCGTCAATGCCGGAAGCATAACGGTTGACGCTTCGAAGGATCTGGCGTTTGACGACCTTGACACCCTCAACCCGCTTACCGGTACGTTGAGTGTAACGACCAAAAATTACGCGGATATTGATATCCTGACCGGTACGAACACCACGACCGTAACCAGTTATTATGGCCATGTCGATGTCGATGCTACCGAGCTTCTCGATGACAAGGTTGCCGGCCAGTACAACCTTATCCTGAAGGGTTCGTCTTCGGTCACCGTGACCGAACTGCAGGGCGATGTGAATGCCTCGCTGAGTTCCGGGGCGATGGACATCACCACGGCAACCACCCTTGAGGCTGGCCATGACGGCAATGTCGATATCATCACGGGTACCCATGATACCAAAATCACGGGAACGACCGACGGCCTTTCGGTCACGGTCAATGCCGACCTGCTCTCGAGTGATGCAGTGCACTCCGATGTCCTGACCCTCGACGGGCAGGCCGACTTCGATGTCGATCATATCGCTTCGGGAGTTACCGTCGATGCTGACGGTGATGGATCGGGCGCAGCCCTGCAGGGCACGCTCGTCATCGACACCGATGCCGCTGCCAAGGATGTCCTGGTTCTTACCGGTGTGGCGGCTACGACGATCAACACGCAGTCGTCTCTCGGCGGGACTGTTACTGTCGAAGCCGACAAGCTGGCTGACGACATCACGCTTGCGCTCAACGGAGCTGCGGCAATTACGGTGAACGATCTGGTCGGTGATATCGATGCCGACGGCAACGGTACCACCACAGGCATGACCGCCGGTGACCTGATCGTCAAGACCGCCGACAACGGCGGCGGCTCGCTTGCCATTCATACCGGCGACACCTCGCTGTACCTCAATACGGCTGCCGACACGGATACAAAGGATGCGGTCACGGTCGACGCAGACATGATGGCCCGCGACACCGACATGTACATCGGCGGTGCTTCGAATGTCACCATTACAGGCCTTATTACCGATCTCTACGCCTCGAGCGCCGCGACGGACTATGCGACCCTGAGCGGGTCCCTCACCGTGACGACCGGTGCGTTGACCAATGGCGGCGGAACCGGCGGGGCAGTCCAGTTCGTGCTCGGTTCGGGTGTAACGACCGTCGTTGCCAATGAGTCCGGAACCGATGCTACGACGACGGACCTCGTTATCGATGCTACGGCGCTCACCGCCAACACTCTGACGCTGCGGGGTACCGCCGAGATTGAAGTCGATCATGTGAGCACCAATGTCGATGCAGGCGGCGATGCCGAGAGCTCACTGTCGCCGTTGAGCGGAATGCTGGATATCGATGCGGAGGCAGGATCGCATACATTCACGGTTACGACCGGTACCGGGCGTACCGCAGTCACGGCGGCAACCGGCAACACAATCACCATCGCTGCGGCGCTGCTTGATGATATCAATGCAGTGGTGTCCGGCGCAAAGGCCGATGCGGAGCTGGTCCTCGACGGTACCGGTACGGTGAGGGTCAACGATCTCAACGGTGACCTGAATGCCGAAGATTTCAGCGGGGCTACGGGCACTTCCCTGACGGTCAATGTCTCCGACCTGTCTGGAACCGGAGACGGTGCGGACAGCCTTGCCGCCCTTGAAATCGTGACAGGCTCAACCGATACCAACATTACCGGTAACGACCTTTACGACGATGTCGATACGCTTGATATCCGGGTTGATGGTTCCGCTCTGGCCGGTCAAGCCGGTGAACGCCTGAAACTCAGCGGTACGGCCGAGTATGTTGTTGAGAACAATACGGACAATCAGAAGCTGACCCTCGATGTATACGATCTTCTCGACAACAATGAAGTGACCCTCCAGGGTGTCGGTGACTTCGAACTCACAGGCACCAGCGCCGATGTGGATGCCAGCGATCTTACTGGCGACATTACCGTCCGGACGAAAAACACTGATCCTGATGCTGCCGACGACATCATTGTCACCTCCGGATCGGGCATCACGACCGTGGACGCTGTGGAATCTGTCGACAAGATCACCCTGAACGCGGCACTGATTCATGACGACCATCTGGATGCGGAACGCACCATAGAGACGGAAAAAACCGAAGTCAATGTTCTTGGCGCAGGTACCGTCGTTGTCACTAACCTCAAGGCTGACCTTGATGCTTCAAGCTTTACGGGTACTCTGGATGTGACCCGTACTGCTGTCGGTGTTGATGCGTCGGAAAACCCCTACATCGATGATGTCGACATCACGGTCGGCGTCAAGGGCGCTTCAATTGACGCGGGTGAAATCCGCAACAATACGACCTATGTCGATGCGCACCTGATGGATGCGGACGGCCTGCTTACGCTGGAAGGTGCAGACGCCACCTCGTTCCTTGTTGACCTTGTCAATGAAGGCGCAAAAATCGATGCCAGGGGCCTCGACGGTGCGCTTGATGTCTACACCATCGACGGTGTTGGCAAGACTTCGGTTGTCGAGGTCCTGACCGGTACGGCTGAGACTACGATTACTTCGAATGCCGGCGCGGTCGATGTCGATGCGACTGCACTGGACGATGAGACCCTCTATCTCATCGGCAGTTCGGAATACGAGGTCACACATCTGGGGTACAATCTCTTTGCAGAGAACTCCACGGGCGCCATTGCTGTGACGACGGATGCCATCAGCGGGTATTCTTCCACTTCACCCTTCCTGACGATCACGACCGGCACGGGCAACATGACGGTCAACGGCGATGACAGCAATGACAGCGATACTGGTATTCTGGACATCACCGTCAAAGCCGACAAGATTGCCGACGCGAGCACGACTGAAGTCGATCTCTATCTGACGGGAGATGCCGAATACCTCATCACCAGCAATACCACAACGGTTGGCGGTTCATACAGCGAGGTCACCATCGATGCGAGTGATCTCGGCGATACCGGCGGCCTTACGCTTTCGGGTGAGGGCAACTTCCGTCTGGTCAATACGACCCAGGATGTGCTTGCGCCGACCCTCGAGGGCAAGCTGACGGTCGAGACTGAAGGCCCGGTTGGTGGCACGGCAGTCGCCAATATCATCACCGTAACGGCAGGATCGGGTCAGCTTGGTGTCAAGGCCACTGATTCGATTGACAAGATCACGGTCGAGGCGGCGAACCTGGTTGATGATACGAACACATATTCTCCCGCTACCTACAATCCCGGGACATGGGAGCTGACGGCTGAGGGGGCCGGTACGGTTGTTGTCAATGGCCTGGCTGCCGACCTTGATGCTCACACTCTGGGCGGTGAGCTGACCGTCAGTCTGGGCGATGTGACCCCGGCAGATGTTGATATCTGGCTGAATGATGGCGACTCAACCATCAATACCGACAGCTCGGGCGTCACCCTCAATGCCTCCCAGCTTGGTACGGACGATGTCGTTACCCTTACCGAGGCTGGTGCAGTCTACCTGTTCAATGCCGATGCTGGCATGAAGGTCGATGCCAAAACGGTTGTTTCCGGTCAGGAAACAAGCTACAGCGGCCTCCTGACCGTTGCTACGGCGGCACTCTCTACCGGGGAGAAGGTCTTTGTCGATACCGGTTCCAATGATACCAAGATCATCGGCAGCGGAGGTGGGGTCGATGTGGATGCAACGGTTCTGGCCGATAACAACGATCTCATCATCCAGGGTTCGTCCGTGGTGACGGTGACCGGTCTGCAGGCCGATGTCAAGGCCGGCGCCACCAGTGGCACCATCAGCACCGGAGCTATCGATATCACGACCGTTTCAAACGCCAATCTCAGCGTGGAGACCGGTACGGGAGATATCGCAATCACGAGCGCAAGCGGCGTGGTGACTGTTGATGCAGCCTCCATGAGCCGCAGTGTGAAAGACGCAGATGCGGACATCACCGTGGACGGAAGTGCCAAATTCACCCTCAGCAGCGTCGGGACGAATGTGCTTGTCGATGCTGCGCAGCTCAGCACCGCAAATCATAGCACCGACGACGGCAAACTGACTGTCACTACCAAAGACGGGGCGACCGGAGTTGTCATCACCACCGGCAATGCCCAGACGACGGTCAATACCGGAAGCTCTACTGCCGGCAGGGTTGAGGTTCAGGCGGACACAATGGATAACGATATTGTTCTTGACCTGAACGGTTCGTCGCAGGTGAATGTGTTCGATGTCATCGGAGACATTGACGCTTCCGGTCTGAGCAATACGCTCTATGTCAAGACAGCTGACAACGAGGACGCTGTCGGAAGCAGCAGCCTTGAGGATGTGAAAGTAACCCTCGGCAACGCGAGCGCGGGCATCGTTGGCGTTGGCAGTGACGACCGCATCGATGTTGTTGCAAATGCCATGACTACCAACGGCAGGGTATTGAGCCTGGCTGGTGCTTCGGATGTCTATGTGACAGGCCTGTTCGAGAATCTGGATGCCAACGGAAGCAGCGTCAACGGCTACAGCATGGCAGCCCTGACGGGAGATCTGTTCGTCACGACCGGAGAATTGACGAGCGACAGTCAGTTGACGATGTACACTGGTACCGGCAACACCTTCATCAATGCCGACAAGGTCGATACCGACACCAATGACCTGGAGGACCTGACTGTAGATGCCGGCGCCATGAGTTCTGGTGTCGCTGAAGCGACGCTGACCCTGACCGGCGATGCCGATATCTATGTCTACGGCGCAAGCCGCGATATCCTGGCCACGACATACAGCGGAGACTCTTCGGTCGATACCCAGCTGACGGGTTCCCTGTGGGTACGTGCGAATAGTTCGAGCAACTTCGATATCGTGACGGGTACGCACAAAACGACCGTCACCATGGACTCCGCTTCCTCGACGGTGCATGTCGATGCCATGGCACTTGTCGAGGACGCTACACTGTCAAGTTCCTATGAGGAACTGAACATCACGGGTTCGGCCACGAGCTCAACGGCCTATGTGACCAACCTCGTTGCCGATGTCAAGGCTGACCTGTTCTACGGCACGCTTGATGTGATTACAGCGGAAAATGCTTCGATTGCAGTGATTGCCGGTAACCGTAACAACTTTATCAGCGCCAACGGAGCTGATGCAGCCGTGATGGTCAATGCCGGGGCCATTGATGCCAACTACAACCTCTATGCCCGCGGGGTGGGAGACTTCTCTGTTACGAGTGTCGGAAACAGCGTCGTCATCGATGCCGACGGCTCAAGTACCTATACCGATAAGCTGACCGGATCCCTGGATGTGACCACTGCCAGTGGTGCGACCAATGTTGCAGTATACACGGGTACTTATACGACAACGGTCGAGGGTAACCTGGGCAGCATTGCGGTCAATGCAAAGGAACTGCTTGATCGGGAAAGCACCTATGAGATGTTACTCGAGGGCAGTTCCGCCATGACGGTTACCAACCTGATTGCTGATGTGAACGCCACTGCATCGTCAGGAACGGTGAGTATTACAACCGGTGACGCCGTTGACAACGGCATCAGCATCCTGACCGGTTCCGGGGCGATGAGCGTTACCGACAGTGCCGCCAGTGATACGGTGAGCATTGATGCAACAAAGCTGAATGATAATACCCTGCTTACCTTGTCCGGTGATGCCAAGTTTACGGTGTCTTCCCTCAAGGGCGATGCGGTGGTCAATAGCGGTACCGGCCTCTTTACGGCAACGCTGGCTGACGCCCCGGATGTCACCATCGATACTGACCGTACCACGACAGTGAATGCGGCAGCTCTTGCTGCCGGTCATACGCTGGAGCTGACCGGTTCGGGCAATGTGACCCTCAGCGGCCTGATTGCGAACCTTGATGCCAATGGCGTCAGCGACTGGAACAGCGGATCGGAGCTGACCGGCACCCTGAACATTACCACCTCGGTAAGGCAGACCGACGGAGAGGTGACCAGCGGCGGCGTGACCGGCGACGGTACGGATCCGGCACTGACCATCTGGACCGGCAGCAACTCGACGACGGTAACGGGCTATGATGCTACCGCCAACGAGTCCTCCATTCTTGACATTGTCGTTGATGCGACAAAACTTGCCGATACAAACACCAGCACGGTTCTTTATCTCGGCGGTGATGCGGAGTACAAACTGGTCAACTCTGATACGACCTACTCGACGAGCCATAAGGAAGTGCAGGTCAACCTCGCCAATGCTGCTGGTTCCGGCAAGGTCATCCTTACCGGCACCGGTGCCTACAACCTGATTGAGACCTCGACCGATATTGATGCGGGTATTGCCGAGGGACCGCTGACAGTCACCACCAGAGTTGCGAGCGTTGACGACATCATCGTCACGGCCGGCACCAACATCCTCACCGTTGATGCGGTGAACGCCGGCGATACGGTGGCAATCGTGGCTGCGAACCTCACCGACGACATGGATGACAATGATCGCACTGGAACGGTTAGCAAGGATCCGGATAGTGACGGCGTTGATACATTCGAGCTGACCACAAAGGGTGCGGGTGATATTACCGTCAGCGACCTGTCTGCCGATCTTGATGCGTCGCTTCTTTCCGGTGACCTCTATGTTTCGCTGAAGACGTTCTCGAGCTTTGATACTGTTGACGATGTCGACATCAAGCTCAACTCCGGTGATGCAACCATCAACACCCGAAGGCTCCAGTCGCGTGATGTTACCCTTGATGCGGATGCTATGGCTGAGGGTGATACCATCACCCTTGCAGGTGGCGGCAATATTGTTGCATACAAAGTTGATGCAGGCGTCACGGTCGATGCGAAAACCGGCGTCGTGGTCGGTGTGACGCAGGTTAACTCTACGGGTATCCTTGAAATCTATACCGATGTTCTGTCAACCGGTGAACAGGTCCAGGTGCTGACGGGTGAAGGTCCCACGACCATCGTGAGCACAGGTTCTGCGGCAGATTCGAAGATCACCGTCGATGCTGATTTCCTCAAGCAGGCAACGACTGGCGATTACCTGAAAAAAGACCTTATCCTGAACGGTTCGACTGCATTCTGGGTGACGGCCCTCGGCGCCAGTGTGTACGCGACTGCAGCTTCGGCTTTGGTCAACATTACGATGGAGGAGACCGATTCGGTTGCCGATACCCTCTGGGTGACGACCGGTACGGCCAACACCGTCATTACGGGCCTCGATGCCCTCGACACCATCCAGGTCGATGCCGCGGCGTCGGGTTCGGGCGACATCATCACCGTCGACGGATCCTCGGATGTCATCATATCCAATGTTTCTTCTTCAATGGATATCGATGCCAACGGCGATGCAAGCGATACCGGCAGCACCGCGCTCACCGGTGAGTTGACTGTGTCGCTTACCTCAACCGCTGATTCCGTCGATATCTGGACCGGCACGAAGAACACCACCGTCCATACCAACATTTCGAATGCGGGCCATGGTGTATCTATTGTCGCTGCCGCTCTCGAAGACAACCAGCAGTTGACTCTGGACGGTGCCGCCAATGTGGTGGTGACGGGCCTGGACGGCAACATCACAGCAACCAGCCTGACCGGCAGCCTGACGGTGACGACAGCCGGTGCGGCAGATGGCCAGATCTCTATCGCTTTGGGTTCCGGGACGACCACGGTGACTGCCGATGCCCTCGATACGGTGACGATCGATGCGACCCAGCAGGACGGCAATGCAGCCAGCACCGACGGAGCAGACATTATTACACTCAACGGCAACGGGGCCTTTGTGGTCAACAACCTGAAAGCCGACATCGATGCTGCGGCTGACGGGGATGCAACTGCGGGAGAAGTGTCGTTGACGGTCGATCTCCTCACTCCGGAGGACAACGCCATCACAATCGATACCGACAGGACAACGCTCGTCAAGGCCGGGGAGCTGGATGGAACCGATGATGTCCTGACCCTGAAGGGTGATGGCGACATCACTGTGGGTATCTACGACGAGTCGACCGGCGCTACGACTGAAGGACTTGGAGTGATTACACTCAATGCTGCGGAGACCACTGGATCCATCGAAGTCTACACTTCAGCGATTGCCGGTGCAACTTCGGGGACTACTCAGCACCTGACGGCAACAACCGGTTCAGGTGACTTCCTCATCTACGGTGATGACAGTACGAATGCAACATATGTGAGTGGTACAGTTGAGAGTGGCAGCGTCTACTCTGAGACCCGTGACATTCAGATTGATTCGTCTCTGATGACATCGGAAGACCGTCTGACTCTCGGCGGAGATGCCGAGTTCTACCTGACGGGTGTCGCCGCAATCGTCCAGGCATCTGAGGACGGCATCTGGACAGGGCACACCGACGACGGGTCTGTTGATGTGGCCAACATGCCGCTTGATTCGGCATCTATTTCTCCCGATACAGCTGAGGGACTTGGGCTGAATGGTATCGATGCCAACCTCACATCACTTGCAACAGGCGACATCTACATCACAGGTACCGATGCCGCCAATACATTCCTGCTCGGTGGTGGCGATGACACCATCTATGGCTACGGTGGAGATGACTACCTCCGCGGTGGCGATGGTGATGATATCATTTACGCCGGTATGGGTGACGACACCATCTATGGCGGTGACGGCGATGACTTCCTCGTCGGCGGTTCCGGAAGGGACGGCAGCGACTTCATCAGCGGTGGCGACGGTGTCGATACGGCCTGCTTCTATTATTCAACCTATGACACAGCCGCAGCTCGCTATGTTCTCTATCTGGATAGTGACGGCAACATGCTGTCGAGCAATCTGGATATCATCGGTCAGGACGGGTTGGATACCGGTAATAATGCATCAGAAATAGCAGAGACATTCTACTACTCGTTCGACCGTACGACCAGCGGCACCTTGAATCAGGTTGAGGTCATCGTCAACCTCGAGTCTGCGACCGAGACCATCACCGACAGGGTCCTGAGTGATGTTGAAAACCTGCAGTTCTGCAATATTTCCACTGGTGGTAGTGAGGTCCTGAACCCGGACGACTTTGTAGGTAAGGTCATCAATGTCAACACCGGTGAGAAGTTCTCTACCATTCAGGCAGCAATCGATGATTCCGACACCCGAGATGATGATGTGATCCTCGCCAAGAGCGCTGTTTACAACGAGGAGGCATTCGTCAGCAAGAACCTGACATTCTTCCTGCAGGATGGTGCCAGCGGTGTGACATTGACCCTTGCCAACGATTATCTCGATCATACCGAGTATGAACTGGCCATAAAGGTCATGAGTGAAGAGGATATCACAATCAACGGCAACGGTGGCGACAACACAATCACCATTCTTGATTACAGTGATCTGGCCAGCTGGACGCAATCAAATGAAGGTACCAACAGCGGCCTGCATGAGATCGACACCAATGAGGATGGATCCGCTGATACCGAGGCCTTCGAGCTGATTGGCGGGTGGTCAACCGCCGTCCCCTCGGTTCGTGGCGATGGGGAGGAGATCTTCGGTTACCTTAGCGAATTCGATAACGCCAGCTATACCATCAACGGTCTTGACGGCGATGATGTCATCCGCATCAGTGAAACCTCCACCAAGATTCACTATCTCTACGGCGGATCGGGAGACGACTTCCTCTCTGCCGGCCAGGGTACCGAGTGGCTTGACGGTGGATCGGGCAATGATATCCTTGTTTCGCTCGGCGGTGATGACCGCATGCTCGGAGGCAGCGGTGATGACCTGATTGTGCTGGCGACCTACAACGATGGTGATGCAGGCAGCGTACTTGATCCAAGTGGCGATGGCCGAACCCTTATCCTCCTTGGTGGCGGCGATGACCAGATTGTTGCGGCCGTTCTGGACCCCGATTACGGTATCGACATCGATGCATGGGTTCTTGACTTTGCCCGTGGCGATGATCGGATCAACCTTGAGAACCTGGTCGACAGCAAGGGTGGAACAGTCGATCTCTATGACATCATCAAAGATATCTCTGGATCTGAAATCGGCCTTGATAACTATACGGCCACATACGACGACGGGGATGCAGCTCATACCGATGATGTGAATGTCAATGTGGAGGGTTCCATCTATCTGCTCGGCATCAATACTGCGCGCCTTACTTCTACAGATTTCGTCTACGATAGTGACGCTGCGTGGCTTGATCAGTTCCATGACCTCATCGGTCTGCAGGATGTTTTGCAGGCAGTATAGTCTTCCAATGCCGTGAGGCAGGCGAGTCGGTCGCCTGCCCTCTTTTTTGTCCGGGGTGCGTTTTCTCCGGGCCTCTCTTGATAATCGGCACTGCCTGGTTGTTTCTGGCTGTGCCCTAAAATCCATAAGCCTGCACGATCCTCAGGATCCGGTACGGCAGTATGGTACTCGGGATATCTCTGGATGCGTATTGATAAGCTTGTGGATACATGCGGCTGAAGCAGTGGGCCCGCCGGGCAGGCAAGCGCATAGCCCGGACCGTGAGTTCATGGCCATCCAATCTCGGCGTCGGCATCGGCCTCTATGTTTCCCATCTCTTTTATGAAAAGTGGGCGGCCTCGCACCTGGAGCTGCCGCAGGCGGAAGAGCCGGACGACGGGCTTACGCTGGATGTGAACGCCGCCCTTGGCGCCGCCATCCCCGATCCTCTTGACGAAACCTCCTCCGAACAGGAGGTGTTCACTGTCGCCGACCCGCTTCCTGAAAAACCCCCTGCCGATCCAGAAGAAGTTGTCGCACCTCCCGATTCCGAAGGCAGCTCCGTGATTATGGAGTTTGACGGCGGTGAGGACATCCTCAGCTATCTGGTTCCTTCTTCCGATACCGGCTATGCGCTCGTCGCCGACTACCAGGTCTACACCCTAGAGTATGTTGAGCCGCAGGAGCCGATGTACTCTGTTCAGGAAGAGGATGACGACGACGACCGTGGGCTCTTCTGGCTGGATCCGGCAGCGGTGCTTGCCGTTGGCCTGGGTTTCTTTGCCGGGACGCAGTCCTTGTATGATTTCGATGAACTCCTTGTTGCTGACAACACGGCGCCTGTTGCCGCCGATGATGACGATGCTGTCGATGAGGGGGATACGCTGACAGTAGGCGCTTCGGCTGGCGTGCTCTCCAACGACACCGACGGTGATGGCGATGTCCTGAGCGTGACGGCGCTGCGGACGGGTACGGAGTCGGGGTACGGCTCCATCGGCACGGTAGGGGAGGCGCTTACGGGCACCTACGGCACGCTGACGCTCGAGAGCGACGGCAGCTACACCTACTTGGCCGACCAGGCGGCGGCCGACGCACTGGGAGAGGGCGAGACGGCAACGGACAGCTTCACCTACCTGATCTCCGATGGCCATGGCGGCACGGATATCGCTGAGCTGGACATCGTCGTCTCGGGCGTCAACGACGCCCCAACCTCTACCGACGACCTGGTGGCGTCGGACGATGGGGCAACGGTGGTGCTTGCGCTTGACGATTTCGGCACCTTCAACGATGTCGACGGCGACTCGTTTGCCGGTGTTCGGATCACGGCGCTCGAGAGCGCCGGCGACCTCGAGTACTACGACGGTTCCCAGTGGGTCGATGTTGTTGCTGGCCAGCTTATCAGCGCCTCGGACATCGATGCCTGGAATCTCCGCTACACGCCTGCCGACGATGCATTCGGGACCCCCTACGCAACGATTGGTTTCGATGTGTACGACGGCACCGACTACAGTGCCTCAGAGTACACGCTGAGCGTGAACGTTTCGGCGGTGAACGACATGCCGGCGGTTGATCTCAAGCCCTCAGACGCTACGGGCATTGACAACAGCGCTACTTTCGTCGAGGTCGCCGGAACGGATGATGGTTCGGCGGTTGTCGCATTTGCTGCTGAGGGGCTCAATCTTTCGGATATTGACAGTACGGATCTCGCCACCCTTAAGGTCTCGATTGACCCCTCGACGGTGGAGTCCGGAGACCGGCTGGTGCTCGGAAGCACAGTGATTGATCTGTCGGATACCTCGGACAATGTCGGTGAGGTGGTTTATGGCGGCACAGCTTTCAGTTACAGCGTGACCGATGCGGGTGAAGATCGGACGGTCGTCTTCACGAGCCTCGTAGAGTCTGGAGGAGAAGGAGCCCCTGCGGTGATCTCCAGCTATGAGTCACTGCTCGATGCGCTTAAATTCAACAATACCGCCGACGATGTCACCAGCGGTGAGACGCGCACCTTCAGCGTCGTGGCTTCCGACGGGACGGATTCGAGCGCTGCGGCAGTGTTTACGGTCACGCTGCAGGGGACCGACGATCCTTCCGACCTCATTTTCGATATGTCGGCCGGGCCTTTTATCGACGACGGAGAGGTGGTCGTCAATGCGTATACCAGCGCGGGAGAGCTGCTCTTTTCGATTGAGAAGATCGATGGGGCGTACGAGATCGTCGGTGCAGATGCCGAGGATGTGCAGTTCATCGGGGAGGGGGCCATCATCGACACGAAGATCATTTCCGGTACGGAGGTGGTGGTGGTCGAGGAGTTCCAGGTGAGGCTGTTCCATTACTTCGGCGATGTGTTCCTCAGCCTCGAAAGCGGCAGCTATGTCGACGAAGCGACCGGAGCTACCACGGCGCTCGATGTTGCGCTGCGCGCAGTGGTCGACGTGCCAGAAAACAGCGTCAGCGAGGTCAGCGTCACCCCCTACACCGAGAGCGCCGTCCGGCTGATTGAACTGGCCGCAGGTGTCGAAGAGCTCTCGTTTGACGTGGCAGCGGATGCCGAACTGATTTCGACCTACTACGCCGCGGCCGCATCGGGAATCTCGGAGCTGGTCGGTATCGACATTGTCAGCACCAGGGCAACTCCTGTCAACGATACGGAAGATTTTCTTGCCGCTCTGGGGGCGGATGCCACTGTTGAGGATATCGAGAGCAACCAGTACGGCCTCAAGCTGGCAGCACTTTCCGAGCTGGTCTTCTCTGACGACCAGCTCGCCTCCAAGGTCGATTACGGGGTGTCGAGCATCGTTGGCGATCTTGAGGTGACTTTCAATGACGACGGCGGGCTGGACTTTGACCTGATTTCCTTCACCACGACGCAGGTCGAGCTTACCGACTCGTTTACCGACTACAATTCAACATTCACCTATACTACGACTGATAACGAGGGCAATACAGTGACCAATCCGCTGGTCCCCCTCGATGACAACGGCAATCCCGTTGCCGGCAGTACCCTGGTGCGTGACGCGGTGGCTCCCGAGACGGCCTCCATCCGCCTCATCAATCCCGAGTCGGGTGCGTTCTTCATGCGCGGATACGTCGACCTTGTCGACAGCCTGAATGCCGCTGAGGAGTCTGAGTATCTGGAGTTCAAGCTGATCTTCGACAGTGTCCAGTATACGGCGACCTACAACGAAGAGCTCGGCCTGTGGCAGAGTTCTTCGTATGATGCGGATACCCGCCTGACGAATTCCTCTGATTCGACCTTCACCATCACCTCCTTCGATGCCTCGACCGGCGAGGCTTCCTGGCAGTTCCTGCTCCCGGAGGTCGTCACCACCGGTACCTACGAGACGATTCTTGTCCTGACTGACCGAGCCGAGAACGCGAGCCTCGTCGTCAAGTCGTTCACGATAACCGACGGCCCGCCCGAACTCTTTATCACCATTGCCGATCCGGTGCTGTACGAGGGCGGGACGACTACGGTCACCTTCGACTTCAGCGAGGAGGTGACGGGATTCGACCTGACGGATGTGTTCTGTTTCGACACCGTTTCAGGTCTTCAGCAGGATGCCCTCGATCCCACGCTGTGGACGGCCACGCTGGAGGTGAGCAGCTCGCAGGGCCTGGCGATGCCGATGGTGGTGAGCGTCGGTGACGGCGCCGTCCTTGACCGGACCGGCAACGAAAACACGACGGGGGCGTCAGCCGTCTACACCGTCATGCCGTCGTCCCCGATTGTCGGCGACATCACCATGATTGACGATACGCTGTGGGGCACGGCATCGGCGGATGTGATTGACGGCCTGACGGGTGACGACATCCTCTACGGAGAGGGCGGTGACGACCTGCTGCTGGGTCATGAGCAGGACGATGTGCTCATGGGCGGAGAGGGCGACGATACTTTCCTTGCAGGAGACGGCGACGACATCGTGAGTGGCGGATATGGCGACGACATCTACTACGCCGACGCGTTCGGCGATTTCACCTACACGCAGAACTATGTGGTCGGCGGTGAGGGTGAGGATACAGTCTATTTCCACTACGGTATGTCGGAGTACAAGATTGCGTTCGTCTCCGCTTCCCAGTTCGACTTCCTCAACACGCTGCTCGGCGACGAGGCGGGCTTCCGCGGCATCACCGAGTATGATCTCTCGTTCGAAGAGGATCTTCCTGTGCTCAGGATCGAGCGTGTCGACAATTTCTGGGAAGACCTGTCGGGACAGGTTGACTACGTGCAGGTTGAAGAATATGTTTTTGCGGATGCAATACTGCAGTTCACGGCAGTCACCGGCGATCTGGTTTTCGGCACCGGCTGGGTGCTGAATGTCGCTTCCGCCGACGGGGCGCTCCTCATGGACGGCGCTTACGATCCGCTGCAGACTACCATCGGCATCAAGGTCGAGGGGAGTCTGTACGGTGACCGGCTGATCGGCGGGCTCGGCGACGATGTGCTTGCCGGAGGCGGGGGTGACGATGTGATCGTCTCGCTCGGCGGCGACGATCATCTGTATGGCGGTACGGGAGACGATGTGCTTATCGCCACCACGGCATGGACCGGTGCGGATCCCGGCGAGGTCGTCCTGAACGGCGGCGAGGGGGCCGATACCTTCGTGTTCCTTCCGCAGGATCCGGAGCAGGGCGCGTCGCTCGTCATCGAGGACTTTTCAATCGATGAGAGGGATCTCATCGACATCACGGGATTCTATCATGAATCGACGGGCGGGCTCCAGGCGCTTACTGCCGCCGATCTTGTCAATACTGATTTCATGGACGATTATTCCTCCTACCTGAACCTTGACGACGGTGCGGGTTATGCATCGCTGCACCTCGAAGGGTTCGTCGACGCCGGGGGCAACGCACTCGAGGACGTGGACGTCCGCATCGATTTCGATTCTGCGAATGTGCCCGACACCGTCTCTTCGGACTGGTTTGCTCCGGTCGACAGCGGGGTCCTCAGCGAGCACTGGTGGGATCAGCTCTATTCATCGCTCGCCAATTGAACATTTACGGAGTGATTCCATTATATTTTTGCCATGACCCCCTATACTGACGAAGCTGACGTAGAGATCCTTGAGCCGAAACCGGTCAAGCTGGCCTCGAATTTCGAGAAGATCATTCTCGACTTCGCCCGCCAGTCCGGCAAGTCGCTGAGCCTGGATCTCATCCGCAGCGCCCTTCCCCAGGGTAAGGCGCAGGCGGAGATCGAGGACATCCAGGACGTAGCCCGTGTCTGCGGTCTGCGGATATATGAGCTGCCGAAGGATGTGACGCGCCTTGAGGATGAGGATGTTCCGGCGCTCGTGCAGCATAACGTCGACAAGTTCGTCGTCATCACCCGGCTTGCCGAGGGGGGACAGGCCGATGTGCTCGAGCCGGAGGGTTCGAAGGAGGGACTGAAACTCCAGGAACAGGCTTACTCCCGTAACATTGAGCGCGTCTACCGGATCGGCTTTGATTCGGCGAGCCTCTTCAGCCGCTGGAGCTGGCTGCTCCGTCCTCTTGAGGAGAGCAAGTGGGCTTACGGGCAGGTCTTCATTGCCGCCGTCATGACGAACCTGCTTGCCATGACCACATCGATCTTCTCCATGGTGGTCTATAACCGTGTTCTGCCAAACAACGCGACCGAGTCGCTCGTCGCCCTCACCATCGGCGTGTTCATCGCCCTTGTTTTCGATTCACTCATCAAGATGCTCCGCTCCTGGTTCCTCGACGGGGCGGGTTCCCGGGCTGACGTGCGCATCGGCGAGAAGCTGTTCGAGCAGCTGGTGTCGATAGATCTTTCGGCCAAACGCGATTCGGTCGGAGGACTCAGCAGCGTCATGCGCGAGTTTGAAACCCTGCGCGACTTCCTCACCTCCGCCACCCTTGTCGCACTCATCGATCTTCCCTTCGTCATCGTCTTCCTCATTGCGATCTTTGTCATCGGCGGCCCGGTGGTTCTTGTTCCGGCGGTGCTGGTTATTGTGGTTGTCGCTTCCGGCCTCATCGCCCAGCCGTTCCTCAGCAAGCTGGCCCAGGAGTCGCTTGAAGAGGGAAAGTCGAAGCAGTCGATCCTTGTCGAGACCATCAGCGGGCTCGAGGTGATGAAGACCTCCATGGCGACGCGCGAAATGCGCAAGCGCTGGCGCGAGAGCCTGCTCGCCCAGTCGGGTTCAGCGGTCAAGTCCCGCCTCGTCTCCCAGATAGTCGTCAATTTCAGTGCGTTCGCCCAGCAGATCGCCCAGGTCATGATCATTGTGGTCGGAGCCTACGAGGCGGCGGTGGGCAACATGACGATGGGTGCCCTCATCGCAGCAGTCATCCTTGCCGGTCGCGGCATGGCACCGCTCGGCCAGATTGCCGGCCTGCTCACGAGGCTCGTGCATGCGAAGGCTTCATTCCTTGCTCTCGACCGCTTCATGGCGCTGCCGCTCGACCGGCCGCCATCGACCCGATTCCTGAACAAGGAGAAAATGCTCGGCAAGCTGGAGTTCCGTCAGGTCAATTTCGCATACCCCGACCAGCAGCAGAACGCCCTGCAGGACGTGTCGTTCACGATCCAGCCGGGTGAGCGGGTCGCTCTTCTCGGCAAGATCGGTTCCGGCAAGAGCACGGCCGCACGGCTCATGCTCGGACTCTATGGGCCCTCTTCCGGTTCGGTGCTGATCGATGATACCGATGTCCGCCAGATCGACCCTTTCGACATCCGCCGGCACGTTTCCTTCATTATGCAGGACAGCTGGCTCTTTTCGGGTTCGGTGCGCGACAACATCGCTTCGGGTGCCCTCGCCGTTTCCGACGAGGAGCTTCTTCGGGCGGCCGAGATTGCCGGTGTCCACGATTTTCTCGGCGACCACCCGAACGGCTACGACCTCATGCTCCGAGAGCGGGGTGAGGGGCTCTCAGGTGGCCAGAAACAGGCGATTTCGCTTGCCAGGGGCCTGGTCGGGAACCGCTCCGTTTTCATCATGGACGAGCCGACGAGCATGATGGATATGGGCTCGGAAACGAAGTTCGTCGAGCGGCTCTCACAGGTGATCATCGGCAAGACGCTTGTCGTCATCACCCACCGCAGCGCCATGCTGAAGCTTGTCGACAGGGTGATCATCTTCGACAAGGGGCGCATTATCGCCGACGGCCCGAAATCGATCCTCGACCGGAAAAACCCGGCTCCGGGAGCTCCCCCCACTGCCATGGCGGTGAAAGGATGAGCCGGCGGCGGTGCCGACAATGCACTTGTCGCTATGCAATGGAAAACCTATTTTAATTGACGTTATTTACTGCAGTACCAATCCCCAGAAACCCTCAACAGGAGAACACTTATGGACCAGTTCATTGACGATATCGGCCTCATCCGCATCGGCGGCGGCCTTGTGCGCATTCAGACCCTCCGCAGGATGCAGGACGAAAAAGGCGAGCAGCGTGCACAGGAGAGAGGCGACCTCGTGCTGCCTATCGCTTCATTTCTCCGGATGCATACAGGCATCAATCGCGCCATCGAGGAGATGCTCGAGAAAGGTATACTGAAACGCCGTGAGGACGAGAAGATCGAAGGCGAAGGTGATGCTTCCGATGTCATCGACACACAGGTCAAGGAGTAAGCTCCCCGTCTGTTGTCTCTGTGGTTTACAGTCAGGAACGAAGGCCCCCTCTGGGGGGCCATTCCTGCTTTTGAGTCTTTCATTTTCACTAATCAGGAGGGATCGGCTTCTTGAAGTTTCCGTTTCTAAAGGGCAGGTCTGCCGAAGAGATCCTTGCAGGGTTCCTCTCGCCGCACTCTGAGGGTGAGGAGGCGTCGCGTTTTGCCCGGTTCGTCTCTTCCAGCCTCGAGCGCATCGACCGCTTGAACCGTCTCTGGGGCGGGAAGCAGTCGACGCCGACTTTCCTTCTGCTCTCGATCACGGTGTTTCTGGCGGTCATGCTCATATGGGCGTCGTTTGCAGAGCTGGACCATGTCGTTACCGGGCAGGGCAAGGTGGTTACACCGAAACAGACCCAGCTCATCCAGAGCCTCGAGGGGGGCATCATCGAGCACATCTATGCGCGTGAGGGTGATGTTGCAGAGGAGGGGAGTGTGCTGGTGAGTCTCGATCCCACCCAGGCAAAGAGTCTTTACGGCCAGGCGCAGAAAGAGGAGCGGGCGATTGCGGTGCGCGTCGAGCGCCTTCTTGCTGAAAAAGAGGAGCGGGATCCGGTTTTTCCTTTTGAGTTGATGCAGGAGGAGCCTGAGCTCATAGCCGCCGAACAGGCTCAGTACCGGGAACGGAAGGCCGTGCTCGACACGGAGTTCCAGCTGCTTGACGCGCAGGTAAGCCAGCGCAGGGAAGAGCGGATGCAGGCTGAAGCCGAGCTGCACCGGGCCACAAGGGAGCTTGAGCTCGCCAGGGCTGAATACGGGCTTATCAAGGATCTTGTGGACCGCAGGCTCGAGGCGCGTCTTTCGCTGATCAATGTAGACCGGGAACGCAATGAGGCCCTGTCGCAGCTCAATAAGGCGAAAGTATCCCTCAAACGGGCCGATGCGGCTCTTGCCGAAGGGCGTTTCCGTCTGGCCCAGTCGCGTATGAATTTCATGAGTCAGGTCGGAAACGAGTATGCAGAGGGTGTGGGGCGACTTGCCGAGGTTCGACAGAAACTGCAGGGTCTGAGTGATCGCCTGAACCGTACCCAGCTCGTTGCTCCGGTGAACGCAATCGTCAACAAGATCCACGTCCGCACCGAAGGCGGGGTGGTCCAGCCGGGTCAGCCGATTCTTGAGCTGACGCCGATCGACGGTAAAATCGAAATTGAAGCCGCCATCCAGCAGAAGGATATCGCTTTCGTCCATATCGGACAGACCGTCTCCGTCAAGCTTACGGCCTATGACTTCTCACGCTTCGGCGACATCAAGGGCAAAGTTACCGTCATCAGCCCTGATGCGCAGCAGCTCGAGGACGGCCGGGAGTTCTTCCAGGTCCGCGTTGAGCTCGATCAGTCCTATCTCGAGAACAAGGGCAGGCACTACCCCGTCACTCCCGGTATGGCGGCCAATGTCGATATGGTGATTGCCAAGAGGACTGTGATGGAGTATCTGATGGAGCCTGTATTCAAACTCCAGGACCGGGCCTTCAGGGAGTGATGCCGCATGCTGAAACGACTGATTCTTCTCATAACCCTTTCGGTATCTGTTCTCTCGCCATTTGCTGATGCGGCGCCGCCTGCGCCGCAATCCGTAAAGCGCGCCCTTACCCTCACCCCTGAAACCTCCGTTGCAACCGCGTTTCTTATCGCTCCAGGCTACCTCCTCACCGCCAACCACGCAGTCAGGGGTAAGCAGCGGCTCTACGTCGCCAAGGAGCGCGATCGGGTCTTCACGGCGGCAAAGGTCGTCGGATACAGCGACGAGCTCGACATCGCCATCATTGCTGCCTCCGTTCAGGGCCGACCGCTCGAGTTCGGTCAGTGGCAGACTTTTCCGAGGGGAGCGGAGACCTTCGTGCTCGGTTTTCCCAAAATCGGCAATTACGTTTCCGAAAAGCGCATCACTGCAGGCATCTTCAACGGCGACCAGAAATTCCGGGGCCGTGAGGACTGGTTCCAGCTGAGCGCTGAAATCCAGCGCGGCAATTCAGGCAGCCCGGTGATCGGTCCGGACGGCAGGGTATACGGCCTCATCAGTCACAAGCTGGACGCGCAGAAGGCGCTGCAGAAATACGGGGACTTCCCGCAGAATGTCAATTTCGCCCTGAAAAGCTCCCTCATCCTGAATTTCCTGGAGGGGTACCACATCAAGGTGCGCAGCGCCGTTTTCGATCCCGTCAAGGAGCTTCGCCCGTATCAGGTCTTTGCCGGCAATCAGGACAGCATCTTCCTGCTTCTGGGGACCAGCAAGGCTGATTGAGCCGGATGTGGTTGAAATCAGCTATAGCGGTCCGTGGCATTTCTTATCGCAGGAGCTCCTTCTGCACGGTATTTTTCCTCATGATGCTGAACATGTGCAACCCTTTTTCTGAATATTCTATATTGGTAGCAAAGAGAGCTCTCATGAAGGAGGCGATAGACCTATGGCACAGGTACGAGTACGCAGCGGTTACCAGATAACCATTCCAGGGCGCATTGCCCTCTCCTGCATCGATTGACACTTTTAGTGCGGCATTGCGGTTTCCGTTTCTACAGGATACTCAGTATCTTCCCTGACATGTGCTCCGGATGCTGGGGCCTTCTCGTTTTCATCGACCACTTACAGACCATACACAAATGGCAAACATCAATTTCGGTTTCGAGCACCACGCCTCAAAGCTCTACTCGGGTGCGATAGAACAGGGTATCCAGAACTCGCTGGTGCCGATGGTCATCGAGACCTCAGGCCGCGGTGAGCGGGCCTTTGACATCTTTTCCCGTCTGCTCCGCGAGCGCATCATCTTCCTCGGCAGCGGCATCGACGAGCATGTCGCCGGACTCATCATGGCGCAGCTGATTTTCCTTGAGTCTGAAGATCCTGAGCGCGATATCTACATTTATGTAAACTCCCCCGGCGGCAGCGTATCGGCCGGCCTCGGCATCTACGATACCATGCAGTACATCCGCCCCGATGTGTCGACGGTATGCGTCGGCATGGCGGCAAGCATGGGCGCGTTCCTGCTTGCCAGCGGCGCAAAGGGCAAGCGGGCCTCGCTTCCCCATTCGCGCATCATGATCCACCAGCCCTCCGGCGGCGCACAGGGCCAGGAGAGCGACATCATCATCCAGGCGCGAGAGATCGAGAAGATCCGCCGCCTGCTTGAAGAGATCCTCGCCAGCCATACCGGCAAGGATGTACAGCAGGTGCGTGAGGACTCCGAGCGCGACCGCTGGATGAACGCAGAGGAAGCCCTCGACTACGGCATCATCGACCAGGTGTTCGCAAAACGCCCCGCCCCGGAAAAGAAAGACTGACAACGGCCCTTTTCGGCCGCAACCGATTTACCTCCCTGCAATGAGCGACCAGCAAGTCCCCTTCAACCTTGAGAAGACCTATAACCACAGTGAAGTAGAGGACCGGTGGCGGAGCGCCCACTGGGAGGCGCTCGGCACCTTCCATGCCGAGCACTCCCGGGTCCATGGCGAGGGCCGCAAGCCTTACAGCGTACTCATGCCGCCGCCGAACGTGACCGGCAGCCTGACGCTCGGCCATGTGCTGAACCATACCCTCCAGGACATCTTCATCCGCTACAGCCGCATGACGGGAAAGGAGGCGCTCTGGCTTCCGGGCACCGACCACGCCGGCATCGCCACCCAGACCGTGGTGGAGCGGAAGCTGCGCAAGGACGGCATCAGCCGCCACGACCTCGGCCGCAAGGATTTCCTCACGCATGTCTGGCAGTGGAGGGAGGAATACGGTGGACTGATCCTCAAGCAGCTGCGGCGGCTCGGCATCTCCTGCGACTGGCGCCGGAACCTGTTCACCATGGACGAGCGGGCTTCCGAAGCGGTCATCAATGCCTTCATCGCCCTCTACCGCGACGGACTCATCTACCGCGGCAAACGCATCATCAACTGGTGTCCGGTGTCGCAGACTGCTCTCTCCGATGAAGAGGTGATCATGAAGCCGCGCCGTGACCAGCTGGTCTATGTGCGCTACGCGCTTGCCAAAGACCCTGCCCGTTTCATCACCATCGCCACCGTGCGGCCCGAGACCATCCTTGCCGACGTGGCCATTGCCGTGAACCCTCAGGACGAACGCTTCCGTGACCTTGTGGGCGAAATGGTGGTGGTGCCGATTGCAGGCCGCCACATCCCTGTCATCGCCGACGACTATGTCGATATCGAGTTCGGTACGGGCGCGCTGAAAATCACCCCTGCCCACGACCCCAACGACTATGCGGTTGCAGGCCGCCACAACCTGCCGGTGATCTCTGTCGTCGGCAAGGACGGCAGGATGACCGACGAATACGGCTACATGGGCATGGACCGGTTCGATGCCCGCAAAAAGATCATTGCGGACCTTGATGAGCTCGGAAATCTGGACCGTGTAGAGGACTACGAACACAACGTGGGATACTCTGAGCGCGCTGACGTGGTCGTCGAACCCTACCTTTCCGAGCAGTGGTTTGTGAAGATGCAGCCCCTTGCAGAAAAAGCGCTGCAGGTTGTCAACGATGGAGAAATCCGGTTCCACCCCCCGCACTGGATCAACACCTACCGCCACTGGATGGAGAACATCCAGGACTGGTGCATATCCCGCCAGCTCTGGTGGGGGCACCGCATCCCCGCATGGTACGGACCCGACGGTCAGGTATGGGTGGCGGATTCCTACGACGAGGCATGCCGCCTTGCCGGCACCGACAAACTGGTGCAGGATGAGGACGTGCTTGATACCTGGTTCTCATCCTGGCTCTGGCCCCTGACCACGCTCGGCTGGACCGGCCCGAAAAGCGACAACGAAGATCTCAGGGCGTTTTATCCAACCGACACGCTCGTTACGGGTCCCGACATCATCTTTTTCTGGGTTGCCCGCATGATCATGGCCGGCATGTACTTCAAGGGCGACGTGCCGTTCCGGGACGTCTACTTCACAAGCATCATCCGTGACATGAAGGGCCGCAAGCTCTCCAAATCGCTCGGAAACTCCCCGGATCCCCTGAAGGTGATTGACACATACGGGACCGATGCCCTGCGCTTCACCATCATCTACATCGCCCCGCTTGGTCAGGACGTGTTGTTTGGTGAGGAGAAGTGCGAGCTCGGAAGGAACTTCGCCACAAAGATATGGAACGCGTCGCGCCTGGTATTCATGCAGCGCGAAAAGCATTTCGAGGGACCGGAGGACTTTGCCCGATACTATGAAGGGTTCGATCCCTCCTTGGAATCATTCGATATGGCGGGCCGCTGGATCCTCTCCTCCTACAACGCCATGCTGGAGCGTTACCATGCGGCGTTCGCACAGTTCCGGATGAACGACATCGTCAAAACGGTCTATGAGTTTTTCTGGGGCGACTACTGCGACTGGTACCTCGAAGCACTGAAGGTGACGCTTGCTGAGGGGTGTTCGCCCGTGGATGCACGAAAGGCGGTTGCGCTTGCCGTGCACGTGCTCGAAGGGAGCCTGAAGGCGCTGCATCCCGTGATGCCTTTCATCACCGATGAAATCTGGCATTCAGTTCTGCCGCGCCCCGCAACCCAAAGCATCGCATCGTCGGAGATGCCCGTGCCGGCAGCCGCTCCGGTTGCTGAGGAAGGCTTCGGGCTGGTGCAGAAGGTGGTGACGGAGATCCGGAGCCTTAAGGCGCTGTTCGGCGTGCCTCCGGGACTGCGCGCAGAGGTGCGCCTGAAGGGCGCCCGGAGCGCCGCCGGGGCATCGCTCGAAGGCGGCCTCTCCTTCATTGCCGCGCTTGGCCAATGCACCCCTTCGCTCCTAGAGGACGGCACCCGGCCGCCGCATGCTGCCGCTTCGGTGGTCGATGGGCATGAACTATTTGTGCTTCTGGAGGGTTTAATATCATTCGAGAAGGAACGCTCCCGCCTGCAAAAAGAGATACAGAACGTATCCAACTATGTCGCCCAGCTTCAGAAAAAACTATCCAATTCAGGATTTGCTGACCACGCACCTGAAGATGTGGTAATGAAGGAACGCGAAAAACTTGCTGACGCCGAAGCCAACCTCCTGAAACTGGAGGATAATCTGGCGGTGCTCAGCGACTGATGTACTTCCTCGGAGGCAGACGGGTAGCCGAAAAATCGGCTTTTTGGATTACGTAAAGAGCGTTTATATTGTAACTTTGCCGGCTTCGAAAGGATGCCGGCCGCGCCGGTTCAACACACGTGAATATTTGAGGGGAATGGCACATATGAGGCAGCTTAAAATAAGCAAGCAGATCACCAACCGCGAGAGCCTGTCGCTTGACAGGTACCTGCAGGAAATCGGCAAGTACGATCTTCTGACGGCTGATGACGAGGTGAGGCTGACGAAGGCCATCAAGGAAGGCTTCGACATGCCGGTGGATACGACCGAGTACAAGCGGGCTAAACGGGCGCTGGACAAACTGATCAAGGGCAACCTCCGCTTTGTGGTGTCCGTTGCAAAGCAGTACCAGAACCAGGGGCTTACGCTCGGTGACCTCATCAACGAAGGCAACCTCGGCCTCATCAAGGCGGCTAAGCGCTTTGATGAAACGAGAGGGTTCAAGTTCATCTCCTATGCCGTGTGGTGGATCCGCCAGTCTATCCTCCAGGCGCTTGCAGAGCAGTCGAGGATCGTTCGCCTGCCGCTTAACCGCGTCGGCACCCTGAACAAGATCAGTAAGGCATACAGCCAGCTTGAGCAGGAGTTCGAGCGTGACCCGAACACCAAGGAGCTGGCCAACCTGCTTGACATGGACTCGCAGGATGTAGCAGATACATTGAAGATCGCCGGACGTCATGTCTCGGTTGATGCGCCGTTCGCCCAGGGCGACGACAACCGCCTGCTCGATGTGCTCCAGAACGACGGTCACCTGCCGGACCATGGCCTGAACCGTGATTCCCTCACCCTTGAAGTCGAGCGTTCGCTTTCTGTGCTTGCCCCGCGCGAGGCCGACGTGATCAAGTCATACTTTGGAATCGGCATGGACAACCCGCTCACCCTCGAGGAGATCGGTGAGAAGTTCAAGCTCACGCGCGAGCGCGTGCGCCAGATCAAAGAGAAAGCCATCCGCCGTCTCCGTACGTCGGCCTACTGTAAGGTGCTGAAGGAGTATATCGGCAGCTGAGCCGTATCAGCGGACACTTTTTACATGGTTATGCAGAAGCCGCCCTTCCAGGGCGGCTTTTTTTTCGATCTGCGATCGGCAGTTTGGTGCAGGGCGTTGCCGGCAATCCCCTTTAGGTACGACGTTTCCTTCTGTTCCCGGAGCAGCTGTATCCCGTATAGGGGTATTGCTGAACTATCCACCCCAAGAGATGGCATGCACTCAGAGGCGTTCAAGCCTGACCTTCTCACCCCGGTTAAGGCCGAAGCGCTCGAGGGCACTGGCATCGCGGACACCGACTTCCAGGGTGCCGAAGCTGCCCCGGTAGGCGAGTGGTTCGCCTTCCGGGACGTTGCCGTAGGTTTCCCGGACCGGGAGCGCAGTGCCGTCAGGCAGGACGAGACGCCATTGGTCTTTTTCGGCAGCGAGGCTGCTGTCGATGGATGTGACGAGGTTGCCGAACCGGTCGGAAAAGATGACGCCCCCTTCCCATACCCCTATGCCGAGTGCCGTGCAGCCCGGCATAGGGAGCTTCATGCAGTCGGCCGGCTCAATTGCCGCACCAAGCGTGTTGAGCGCTATGCCGGTGGCAAGATGGGCCGCAGCCGGTGAAAAGATGTCCCTGCCATGGAATGTTCTGCTCCTCTCGGGGGCTATGTATCGCCGGTTTGTGACCTCGACGCATTGGACAGGGCCGTTTTTCAGGAGGATGGGGGTGAGCAGGCCGTTGTCCGGCGCGAGGAATCTCCGTCCTCCGGCTTCCACGGCGATGGCCCTTCGCCTGGTGCCGACTCCCGGGTCGATGACGGCTATGACGATCGATTCCGGAGGGAGATAGGGGAGCGCACGCTCGAGCAGGAATGCGCCTTCAGTGACGTCCTGGGGTGTTACGGCGTGCGTGAGGTCTATGATGCGGGTTTCGGGTGCGATGGTGAGGATGACCCCCTTCATCTGCCCGACATAGGTGTCGTCGGTGCCGAAGTCGGTCAGGAGTACGACGGCCGGTGGGTGGTTTACGGCAGCCATCGGCTCAGTCGGGGGAGTAGCGGTAGATGACGTAGCCGACGCCGAGGAACAGCAGATTCGGAAGCCAGGCCGCCAGCATCGGCGGCATTACACCGTTGTAGCCGAAGGTGGCGATGGTTTTCTGGAGGCCGAGGAAGAGGAATCCGGCAAACAGGCTGATGCCGATTTCAGCAGCCAGCCCGCCGCGCTTTTTCTTTGCCGAGAGAGGAACGCCGATGATGATGATGATGAGCGAGGCGAAGGGCAGCGAGAGCTTGGTGTGCAGCTTGACCGAGCTCCGCTCAAGGCCTGCGAACCCGGCGTGCTTCTTTTCCGACAGGTACTGCCAGTGGCGAGCGATGTTCATTTCATCAGGACGGAGGTTGAGCTCGGCCAGTGACTGGAGCGAGAGATGGAGTTGCACTGGCAGCATGGGTTCGGTCCAGAACCGCTCGCTGCCGTCTTCAAACATTCGCTCCGCAGCGTTCTCAAGTACCCACGCCTTTTTTTCGGGGTTGTAGCGCATGCCGTCCGCATCGGAGCGGGAGACGATGCCCTTTTGGCTGAACTGCTCGATAGAGACCTCCCGGGCGCTCGACATGTCCGGGTTGAGGGAGCCGAGGGTGATGATGCGGTTTCCGGGTTCAAGGATATGGAGGTTGCTGTTGCCGCCTTCCTCATCTCTTCGCTGGTGGCCAAGTTCGGTGAGCTCGAAGTTGTTGTTGCGCAGGGTGGCGGCCGGGGCGATCCAGAACGAGTTGGTAAGGTTGATGGTGCTGATGATCATGCCCCCGAGCAGGAACGGGTAGAGAAGCTGGCCCATGCTGACGCCTGCCGACCGGATGGCGGGCAGTTCGCTTGAAACGGCCAGCTTGCCGGCCACAAGGATGGCGGCAAGGAGTGAACTGACCGGGGAGGTGATGAGGATGGTCTGTGGTATGGCGAACAGGTAGTACTGTGCGATTGCCTCGAATCCCTGGTTCTTGTCCATGAAATCGTCGAGGTTCTCGACCATGTGGATGAGCATGAAGAGTGCCACGAAGGCGAGGCTCGTGAAGATGAATGTCTTCACGAACTGCCTGAATATGTAGCGGTCAAGGATTTTCATTCGCTCTGGGTCAGTACCCGAATATGTTTTCAAGCGTGAGCTCACGGACAGCTCCGTATTTCCGGAGGGTATCCATGTCAAGCTCCTCCTTTTTGCCGAGCACCAGCATGACATGCTTCCGGTTCCTGAAATGGCTTTCGTGGAAACGCTGTACATCCTCCAGACCCATCTTCCGGGCCCCTTCGAAGATTTGACGGCGAATGTCGCCTTCATGGCCTAAGCGTACGGCGTCTTCATAATTGAAGAGCACCTCGGTGCGTGTCAGCCGCTCACTGGAGATCTTCTGCAGGATTCCGTTCCGGGCAGAGGCGAAGAGTTCCGGCGACATCGGCAGTTCCTGCATCAGTTCGCTGATGCCTCCGAGCGCTTCGGGCAGCTTGTCCGACTGGGTCCCGATATAGCTGAAAATATAGTTATGTTTTTCTTTCTGTTTAGGGCTCCGGTACACGGAAAATACGGAATAGGCCAGAGCCTTGGCTTCACGGAGTTCCTGGAAGACCACGGATGACATCCCTCCTCCGTAATATTCGTTGAAGAGCGAAATGAGGGGCACTTCCGACGGGTTGTAGATGGCGTCACGCGTCAGCATGATCACCTCCGCCTGTGTCATGTCGTAATCAACCACGAAGATGGTGTTCTCCGTCTGCTCCAGCTCCGGGAAAGGATCGGCTGCCGGCGGGGCTTCGGGCGCTGCCGGGTAGCGGCGTACCGTCTGGAGTTCCTGGATGATGGCATCGGCCGCATCGGGTCCGTAGTAAAGCACCCGGTGAGTGTAATGCATGATGTTCTGCACCTCCCCGAGGAGCTCTTCGGGTGTGAGGGCTTCGAGTTCATGGTCGGGGAGCACGTTGGTGAATGGCGACTTCGGGCCATACTTGCCGTAGCTCGACATGGCTTCGAAGAGGATTTTCCGCTTCGAAAGCTTGTCATCCGCCCGCTCTTTCCGGATGCCGGCCTTCAGTTTTTCAAGAGCATCCCGGTCGGGACGGGCATCCTGAAGGAGCGTTTCAAGCAGCCGGAGCGCACGGGGGAAGTTCTCCCTGAGTCCCGAGAGCTTCAGGTAGACGAAGTTCTCCGAGGTGAAGGCCGAGAAGCTGGTTCCGAGCCTGTAGAGCTCGCGGCTGAACTCCTCCGGAGGGAGTTCCTTTGTGCCGAGGTAGGAGAGGTAGTCGAGCGCCAGCTCGATTTTGCGGCTGTGGTTTTTTCCGGTGTCGAACACGTAGTAGAGCGAGTAAAGGTCGTTCTCCCGGTTCTTTACGTAGTGGAGCTTCACGCCGCTCTGGACCTCACGGAACCCGATGTCCTTCCGGTAGTCGAGATAGACCGGCTCAGTGCCTTTCGAAGGCATGGCGAGCAGTTCGCCGGCAAACGATGAGAGGGTGTCGCGGTTGACCTTGAGCGGGGTGATCGGAGGTTTCTGTATTTTGGTCTCGCTTTCCGGCGTGCCGTGCTCTTTCTGGACTTCGACGTAGTTCGCTTTGTAGTGCTTCCGGGCGAATGCGGTGAGCTCCTCTTTCGAAATCGTGCGGAGGCGGTCAATCTGGGTGCTGTACTGCTGCCAGTCCATGCCCCAGATGAAGGAGTCTACATAGGCTTCGACTCTGCCGCGGTTGCTTTCGTAAAGCTTCAGCTGTTCGATTTTAAGATCGTTGACGGCAGCCTCGAGGAGCCAGTCGGGGTATTCCCCGTTTTTCATGAGTTCGACCTGCTCCAGCAGGAGGCGGGAGACCTCCTCGAGGCTCTGGCCTTCGCGCGGCTTGGCGCTGAGGATATGTGCTGAGTAGTCTTTCATGAGCACCAGCATGGAGCCGGCGTCGAGCACCTTCTGCTTCTGGTTCAGGTTCAAATCGATAAGACCTGCCGTCTGGTTGTAGAGCACCTTGTCGAGCAGGGTAAGAAGGTCGGCATCCCGGGTGTTGACGCCCTGGAACCGGAACCCGATAACAACCTCTTCGGCTTCAGGGCCTTTCACCCGGATCACTTCTGGTTTGGTTATGGGCTCTTCCAACGGTGGCACGAAGGCCGGCAGCGCCTTGGGTTCAAGAACCGAGAACTTCCTTTCAATCAGCCTGATGGTTTCGTCGGGGTCGAAATCGCCTGCGATGCAGAGCGCCATGTTGTTCGGCACGTACCATGTGCGGTAGTAGTTCATGACGTTCCGTATGGACGGGTTCTTCAGATGCTCCGCTTTTCCAATGGTCGTCTGGGTGCCGTATGTGTGCTTTTTGAAGAGCCCGGCAAAGAGGTTTTCCCAGATTTTGCGGCTGTCACTGTCCATGGTCATGTTCTTCTCTTCATACACTGTTTCCAGTTCGGTATGGAAGAGGCGCATGACGGGGTTGCGGAACCGTTCGGCTTCAATGGTGAGCCACTGCTCCAGCTTGTCGGCAGGGATGTCGTTGAGGTAGACGGTCTGCTCCACCCAGGTGTAGGCGTTGGTGCCCTGTGCACCGATGGAGTTCAGGAGCTTGTCGTACTCGTTGGGTACTGCGAAGCTTGCCGCGACGTTGGAGATGCTGTCGATGTCGCGGTATATGGCGGCACGTTTTTCAGGGTCCTCGGCCGCACGGTACTCTTCATACAGTTCGGAAATCTTCTCGAGTTCCAGATGCTCTTTTTCATAGTCGAGTGAGCCGATGGAATCGGTGCCCTTGAAGAGCATGTGCTCGAGGTAGTGAGCCAGACCGGTGGTTTCAGCCGGGTCGTTTTTGCTGCCGGCACGCACCGCGATGGATGTATAGATCCTCGGTTCGTCGCGGTAGGGGCTCATGTAGACGGTCAGGCCGTTTTTGAGGGTATATATCCTTGTGTGGAGGGAGTCTCCGGGGATGGTCCGGTACGGGTAGCTGCCGGCTTCGGCGGATGCATTCATCATGGGCTTGCAGGAGGTTACGGAGAGCAATAAGGTCCCGGCGGCAAGCATCGGGACGAAGATGTTCATGAAAGCCCGGAACGCCGCTTTTCCGGGTAAAAAATTAAAATGGGATTTAAGGGACATACTTGCAACTGGGAGCGTCATGCTTTTCCCCTGTGAGCTGAGGCTTCCGGCCTGCAGCCGTCAGGGGCTGAATCATTATGATATCGCATATTACGATGAAGAACTAACAATTGAAGGGAATAGTTCTTTAATTAAGGTATAAACAGCCGGGAGTCCCTTCAGCTATCAACATCCGGGGTCCTCTTCAGGTATAAACAGCCAGGGTATCTCCAGGTATTAACAGCCCTGGTCCCGTTAGGTTGATACAGCCCGGGTCAGGGCATGATTGGACGGTATTCAAAATAAGTATGTAGCAGGGAGTGTGTGTGCAGAGAGACCGCAAGGGGAAGGGGACGGAGACAGGAATATACCGGCTGGTGAGCCCGTACGAACCTGCAGGCGACCAGCCGAAGGCCATTAAGGAACTCACTGAGGGGCTGAAGGCCGGCAGCCCGTTTCAGACGCTGCTCGGTGTGACCGGCTCGGGCAAGACTTTCACGATTTCCAATGTGATCGCACAGGCCGGGCGGCCGGTGCTCGTGATGAGCCACAACAAGACGCTTGCCGCGCAGTTGTATGGAGAGCTCCGGCAGTTCTTTCCCGACAACGCGGTCGAGTATTTCATAAGCTACTACGATTTTTATCAGCCGGAGGCATACCTTCCCTCAATCGACAAGTACATCGCAAAGGACCTGCGAATCAACGACGAAATCGAACGCCTCCGGCTGAAGGCCACGAGCGCACTGCTCAGCGGCCGGCGCGACGTGATTGTGGTCAGTTCTGTCAGCTGCATCTACGGCCTCGGCTCGCCGGAGGAGTGGAAGAGCCAGATCATTGAACTGCGCACCGGCATGCTCAAGGAGCGCAACAGTTTCCTGCAGGAACTCATCGCCCTCCACTACGTTCGCGACGACGTGGATCCCGGCTCCGGCAAGTTCCGGGTGCGAGGTGACATCATCGACCTCATCCCGGCTTACGACCAGCTGGCACTCCGTGTGGAGTTCTTCGGCGACGAGATCGAAAGCCTGCAGACCTTCGACATGTCGAGCGGCGAAGTGCTCGGCAGCGATCCCTATGCGTTCATCTATCCCGCCCGCCAGTTTGTTGCCGGCGAAGAGCAGCTGCGGCAGGCCATGCTGCGGATTGAAAACGAGCTGGCCGGCCGGCTCAACGAGCTCCGCTCGGCCGAGCGGTTTGTGGAGGCGGGGCGGCTTGAGGAGCGGACCCGCTACGACCTTGAAATGATGAAGGAGCTCGGCTACTGCTCCGGTATCGAGAACTACTCGCGCCACATCTCAGGACGCAACCCCGGCGAGCGGCCGCACTGTCTGCTCGACTATTTCCCCGAGGACTATCTGGTGGTAGTCGACGAGTCGCATGTGACCCTGCCGCAGATCCGCGGCATGTACGGCGGCGACCGTTCACGAAAGTCCATTCTCGTCGAGCACGGTTTCCGCCTGCCCTCTGCCCTCGACAACCGGCCGCTCCGATTCGATGAGTTCATGGATATGGTGCCCGAAGTCATCTGCATCAGCGCCACTCCTGGAGATCTCGAGCTTGAGCGCTCGGGCGGGGTGGTCGTCGAACAGGTGGTGCGTCCGACCGGCCTGCTCGATCCCCCGGTTGAGGTCCGGCCCGTGAAGGGGCAGATCGACAACCTTCTCATGGAAATCCGCCGCCATACCGCCGGCGGCCACAAGGTGCTGGTGATGACCCTGACGAAGCGGATGAGCGAAGACCTGCACGACTTTCTCCGCAAGGCAGGGGTCCGATCCCGCTACCTCCATTCCGAGATCAAGAGCCTCGAGCGGATGCAGATCCTGCGCGAGCTCCGGACGGGGGAGATCGATGTCCTTGTCGGCGTCAACCTCCTGCGCGAAGGGCTCGATCTGCCGGAGGTGTCGCTGGTGGCGATCCTTGATGCCGACAAGGAGGGGTTTCTGCGCAACACCCGCTCGCTCATGCAGATCGCCGGCCGGGCAGCGAGGAATGTTGAGGGGTTCGTGGTGCTCTATGCCGATACCATCACGCGCTCGATCAGGGAGGTGCTCGACGAGACGGCCCGCCGGCGCGAGATCCAGCACCGGTACAACGAGGAGCACGGCATCACGCCCCGCTCCATTACGAAGTCGGTCGAGGAAATCCTCGATACCACGAGCGTCGCCGATGCCGAGGAGCGCTACCGACGCAGGCGGTTCGGCCTGGAACCGCGTCCCGAACGCCTGCTTTCAGGCGTGCTCGAGTCCATGACCCCCGAAGAGGGCTTTGCGATGGCGGCTGAACTGCGCGCCGAGATGCAGCAGGCTGCGCTTGCCATGGAATATGAGAAAGCCGCATACCTGCGCGACGAGATCGCACGCCTCGAAGATCGACTTGGCGGAGCAGCGCGGGTGGACAAGGAGGATCAGGCATGAGGGGGGAGCTGTTTTTCTTTGTGCATTGTTTTGTTATGGTGAAATAAAGTTTTATAGAGAATAGACGGGAGTCCCCGAAGCGGTGCCCCCGTACTAACCTCTACCACGTATTTTCAAGGGGAGCAGAATCGGCTATGTTGGCCCAGATAGAAAAGGAGCACTACCAGAAACTCCATGAGATCCTGCGTCTTGCACGCCAGAACCTCAAACAGGTCGATGAATCTCTTATCCAGCGCGCATTCTTCATGTGCTACCGGGCGCATGAGGGTGAAAAACGTGCATCGGGGGAGCCCTATTTCTACCATCCGGTGGAAGTTGCCACCATTCTGCTCAACGAGCTGCCGCTCGATGGCGTGTCGGTCGCTGCCGCGCTTCTGCACGATGTGATCGAGGATAGTGGCTATACCTATGAGGATATCTCCGCCGAACTCGGCCCGGAGGTCGCCGACATTGTCGAGGGCCTGACGAAGATATCGGGGATAATGATCAACCGCGAGACCACGCAGGCTGAAGGATTCCGGAAGATGCTGCTCTCGATGGTGAAGGACATTCGGGTGATTCTCATCAAGTTCTGCGACCGGTTGCACAACATGCGTACCCTTGAGTCGCTCCCGGAGCATCGCCGTCTGAAGATTGCCCTTGAGACCCGCGACATTTACGCCCCGCTCGCACACCGGTTCGGTCTCGGAAAGATGAAGGTGGAGTTCGAGAATCTCGCACTGAAGTACATCGACCCCGAGATGTTCGATTTCCTGCAGCAGAAAGTCCGCCTGACGAGGGGAGAGCGGGTCGCGTACCTCAACAAGATGATCGACCCCATCAAGGATGACCTTGAAAAGCAGGGGTTCGCGGTCGAGGTGCAGGGACGGGCGAAGCACCTGTTTTCGATCTACAACAAGATGCGCAACAAGAACAAGAACTACGAGGACATCCATGACCTTTACGGCATCCGGGTGATCATCGACACGGAGCGCATTGCCGACTGTTTTGCCGTCTACGGCTTCATCACCCAGAAGTACCCGCCCGTCCCGCAGCATTTCAAGGACTATATATCCATCCCGAAGCACAACGGATACCAGTCGCTCCATTCAGCCATCATTGGCCCGAAGGGCAACATGGTGGAGTTGCAGATCCGTACCCGGCGCATGCATGAGTTCGCCGAGCTCGGCGTTGCGGCCCACTGGCGCTACAAGGAGAAGATCAGCAAGGACGATGCCAGCATCGACTCATTCCTTCGCTGGGCACGGGAACTCATCAAGGACGCCGATTCGGCAGCCGCCTTCATGGAGGGGTTCAAGCTCAATCTCTACCATGAGGAGATCTATGTCTTCACGCCGAAGGGCGATATGAAGACCATGCCGGCAGGGGCTACCCCGATTGACTTCGCATACTCCATCCATACCGAAATCGGTAACAGCTGCATCGGCGCAAAGGTCAACGGCCGCATCGTCAGGCTGAACGCCGAACTCAAGTCGGGCGACCGTGTCGAAATCATCACATCAAAGAACCAGCAGCCCAGAGCAGACTGGCTGAAGCTGGTGGTGACCCACCGGGCGAAACTGAAGATCCGTTCCGCCATCAACGAGGAGCGCCGTCTGCAGATCGAAAAGGGTCGCGGCATGTGGGAGAAAATGCTTTCCGGAACGAAGAAGCTCCTTTCGGACAATGATATCGTCCGCTACGCCCGACGCTACGGGGTGAAGACCCCTGCGGACTTCTTCAGCGCCCTGGCCAGCCAGCAGATCAATGGCGAGGAGGTCATCAAGCGCGTCAACAGCGAACAGCGGGAGCCGGAAGCACTGGAGATCAGGGAGGATCCGAATCAGTTTGCAGAGTACCTCCGCACGGCCCGCCAGGGCGAGGATGACCGGAAGGAACACTCGAAAAAGAAGGATGATGTAACAATCGCCGGGATGAATAACATTGCCTACGCTTACGCGAAATGCTGCCAGCCTGTGCCGGGCGACGATGTCATCGGGTTCGTGACGGCTGAAGGCGTGGTGAAGATCCACCGGAAGAACTGCGTCAACGTGAGCAACGAGAACCTGCAGAAAAGCGAGCGTGTGGTATCGGTGTCGTGGAACCGGAAGGTCGAGACCGACTTCCTCGCCGGCATCCGCATCGTCGGCGAAGACCGCATCGGCATCACCAACCAGCTCACCCTCGTCATGTCGAAGTTCGATACCAACATCCGCAGCATTTCGCTCCATGCCCGCGACGGGATGTTCGTCGGCACCGTCATGGTCTACGTTCGCAACACCGAAAAGCTGAGCGCTCTTATGGACAAGCTGAAAAAGGTTGCCGGCGTGTTCACCGTGGAGCGGCTCATCAGTTGATCGGAACACTTTTTCTGAATTGTTTGTATGTTTACCATTGAACCCCTTGAACAACCAACACCATACCCCATGAGCACTACCGCCAGCAAACCGATTACCATCCGTGTCCTGAAGATATTTACGCTCCTTTTGTTTTTCAGCTCCCTTTCGGGATGCGGCTACAACAGCATCCAGCAGAACGACGAAGCCGTGAACCGCGCCTGGGGTGATCTCGAGTCGCAGCTGCAGCGTCGCGGCGACCTCGTGCCGAACCTTGTCGCTACGGTGAAGGGTGCGGCGGATTTCGAAAAGGAGACCCTGACGGCAGTTGTCGAGGCCCGCGCAAAAGCATCGTCGGTGACGATGACGCCCGGGATGCTCAGCGACCCTCAGGCCATGCAGCGTTTCCAGAGTGCACAGGGAGCACTTTCCTCGAGCCTCTCCCGTCTCCTCGTGACGGTTGAGCGATACCCCGAAATCAAGGCCAACCAGAACTTCCGCGACCTGCAGAACCAGCTCGAAGGCACGGAGAACCGCATTGCCGTCGCCCGCCAGCGTTACAACGGCGCGGTCGAAACCCTCAATTTCTCGATCCGCCAGTTCCCGAACTCCATGACCAACTCGCTGCTTCTGAAACTCAAGCCGAGAGAGTATTTCAAGGCCGATGAAACTTCGAAGGCCCTGCCGGAGGTGAAATTCTGAGGATGGTTTGCACCTTCTTCAGAGAGAGAGTGCACGACGCCGGGGCCCTGCCTGTAAGGGCCCTCGGCGTGTTTGTGCTGCTGGCTGCGCTCCTTGCGGCCCAGCCCTCGGCCCTCTTCGCCCTCGATGTGCCCGCGCTTTCCGGCAGGGTGAACGACTACGGAGGCATGATCTCTCCTGCTGCCCGGGCCTCAATAGATCGCGCCCTTTCGAACCTTGAAAGGGAGGAGTCGACGCAGGTTGTTGTGCTGACGGTTCCATCGCTCGAGGGCGACGCAATCGAGGATTTCTCCATGCGTGTAGCCGAGGCCTGGAAAATAGGCCGGAAAGGCAAGGACAACGGAGCGCTGCTCATCGCTTCGCGCGATGACCGGAAGCTCCGCATCGAGGTCGGCTACGGCCTTGAAGGGAGTTTGACCGACCTTACGGCCGGGCGCATCGTCCAGAATGAAATGGTGCCGCTGTTCCGTGCAGGCAGGGTCGATGAAGGGTTCCAGCAGGGAGTCATATCCATCATCGCAGCCGTACACGGGGAGTACCGGGCCGAGCCCGGGGAAAAGAAGAAAGGCGGCAGGGTGTCGCTGCCGATGCTTATGCTGCTGCTCTTTTTCATTTACTTCAGCGGGTTTTTCAACCGTCGTAGCGGTACTGGAGGAGGTCCCTTCATCTCCGGTGGCCACGGAGGAGGCTTTTATGGCGGAGGCGGAGGCTTTGGTGGCGGAGGCGGCTTTGGGGGAGGCGGCGGCGGATTCGGGGGCGGTGGCGCTTCGGGGAACTGGTGAGGGCGAACGGTCCTACAACAATGCAGGAGGAGAAAATGGAACATAGTCCGGTTCGCAAGCTGCTTACTGAAGCCGGGCAGCGTCAGGTAGAGGCGCGGATAAAGGCGGCCGAGGCCGGCACTTCAGGGGAGATCGTCGTGATGGTGGTCGAGGAGAGTTCCCGCTATCGCCACGCTTCGGTGGTCGGGGCCTTGTTTTCTTCAATGATCGTCGCTGTGGCGGTGGGGCATTTTCAGGGCGGAGACGGCATGTGGCATTTTCTCGGTGTCTTCGTTCCGCTTTTCATCGTTTTCCATGAACTGCTGGTGCGTTTTGCGCCCCTGCGCCGGTTGTTTGCCCGCAAAGGGGATATGGCGGATGCCGTCGGGAAAGCCTCCCTTGCCGCGTTTTATGCGAAGGGGATCAACGGCACCGAGGCGGCGACGGGCGTACTCATCTATATCTCGCTTTTCGAGCATATGGTCAGGGTTGTGGCCGACAAAGGCATCAACGAGAAAGTGGACCCTGATGCATGGCCGGAGCTTGTCGGCGGCATCGTCCAGGGCATCCGTAGCGGAGAGGCTGCTGCTGCCCTTTCCGAGGCCATCGACCGTTGCGGCGAGCTTCTTTCCCGGCATTTTCCGATCCGGGAGGGCGACAGGAATGAGCTCAGTAACCAAATCCGTTACTGAGGCCTGTTTGATGAAAAAGATCTGCCGGCTCGAGGAAAAGGATGCGCTGCGCCATGCCGGGCGCGTGGCCGAGGAGGGCGGGGCGCGCCATATATGCCGCAGGTGTGCCCGTGTAGCCAGAAAGAAAGATGCGCTCTGCAAGCCGCAGAAGATCAAGCGCGACAAGCAGAAAGGCCGCCACTGAAAAGTGCGCCGACCTCTTCAGCAAGCGTCGTGGATTCGTATATTGAAGAACAGGAGACCTGCGGAAGGGCCACCTTCGCCCGCCCGCAGCCTGAAGAGTCCAGTTCCGTAAGGCCAACACCAGAAGAGTGAGTACATGAAAAAAACAGCATTGTATCCCTGGCACGAGAAGGCCGGGGCGAGGATCATCGATTTCGGCGGCTGGCTCATGCCGGTTCAGTATTCAGGCATCATTGCCGAACATCGGGCTGTCCGCAGTGCAGCGGGCCTTTTCGATGTCTCGCACATGGGGAATTTCTATGTGAAGGGGCCCCGTGCGGAGGAGTTCCTCCAGCATATGACCACCAATGATCTCAGCCGCGCTAAAAACGGTCAGGCGCAGTACAACGTGATGCTCTACCCCAATGGCGGTATCGTTGACGATCTCATCATCTACCGCATCGACGCCCAAACCTTTTTCATCATCGTCAACGCAGGCAACTGCGAAAAAGATTACCAGTGGCTCCAGGAGCATGCGGCAGAATATGATGGTGTCGTGCTTGAAGACCATTCCTCCGCGATGTCGCTGATCGCCCTCCAGGGTCCGAAGGCCTTCGATATCCTGAAAAAGGTGCTGCCTTCCCTCGATGCCCCGTCACTCGGCTCGTTCCACTTCTGCACGCTGGAGTACAGCGGTGCGGAACTGATGGTGGCAAGAACCGGGTACACAGGCGAGATCGGTGTGGAGATCTGCATGCCGAATGAGATGGCGCTCCCGCTCTGGGAGGACCTGCTCGAGGCCGGCCGGCCCGAGGGGATCCTGCCGATCGGTCTCGGCGCCCGCGACACCCTCCGCCTTGAAATGGGATACTCGCTCTACGGTCACGAAATCGACCAGGATACCAATCCGCTTGAAGCCCGCCTGAAATGGGTGGTGAAATTGGACAAAGGGCACTTTATCGGCCGGGAGGCCTGTCTTCAGGTGGAACTGAATCCGAAACGTTCGGTTGCAGGATTTGTGCTTGAGGGGCGCGCACTTCCGCGCCAGGGCTGCAAGCTCTTCAACAGCGATCATCAGGAGATCGGACGGGTGTGCAGCGGCACCCTCTCGCCGACCCTTCAGGAGCCGGTGGGCACCTGCAGCCTCCTTCGCGAGTACCAGAAGCCGGGCACGAGGGTTTTCGTCGAGATCCGCGGTACCATGCAGCCGGGTACTATACGGCCCCTGCCGTTCGTGAAAACCTCCCTCTCCTAAGGGGGAGGGTTAAACCAGTCAACCACAGAAACTCAAGGGTGAAGAGGAAAAAGGACAACAGCGCGGATACCGGGAAAACCTCGGGGCACGGGGCTCTTAAACGGGAGATCGGAGGGATTGTCCTGATGCTTTCCGCCCTTTTCCTTGCCGGTTCGACCATCACCTTCCATCCCGGTGACCAGGCGGTCTATATCCAGTTGCCTTGGTATGACATTTTGGGCCCTGCAGCACGTGATGCTGTAGCCCACATCCAGACCCCCTTCGGGTTGCTTGGCGCAAGGGTGGGCTCCTTTTTCGTCCGCTCTTTCCTTGGCTTCCCCTCGCTGCTGCTCTTTTCAGCAGTTTTCTACTGGGGCCTGTCGCTGTTCCGTTCAAAAAGCCTGAAGTCGGCCCTGATCTTTTTCCTGTACAGCGTGCTGATGTCGCTGGATCTGGCGGCAATGGGAGGGCTGACACCGTTCGCATTCAGCGACCTTCTGGCAGGATATGTCGGCAGGATGCTTGCCGAGATGTTCTCTACATTGCTTGGCGCAACGGGAGCGTGGGCGCTTTTGCTGGCTATTGCTGCTGTCCCGTCGTTCTATCTCGGCCGCACCATGTTCTCGCGTGTCTCGGCTGGTGTCGCTCCGGCCGCGGCTTTGCCCTCCCGTCTGTTTTCACGGATCGGGAACGTGTTCCGGGCTCTCGGTAAAAAAAAAAATGAACCCGCTGCCGTACCGGCGGCCATAGCAAGGCCCGCTGAGGCTTCCGTAGTTCCTCCCCCCGCACCAGAACGCCTCGAGGGCAACGCCCATTTACCCTATAGTACGCCTGCTCTCTTCTCTTCTCCCTCCGGCGTAAGTCGGGATGACGGTGTGGAGCTTGTCGTTCAGCAGGCCACCCATGAAACGGAGGCCGATCTTGATGATCGAAAGCTTAAGGTAAAGACGAAAGATCGCGACACTTACCGCATACCCTCCATCGACCTGCTTGAAAAGGGGCCGGAGGGCGATGGAGTGATTGATGAGGTGCATCTGGCCGAAAGCAAGCGCCGCCTGCTTGAAAAACTTTCCATCTACAAGATCGAGGTAAAGAGGATACAGGCGACGGTGGGGCCGAGGGTAACGCTGTTTGAGATGGAACTTGCTCCCGATGTGAAGGTCAGCCGGGTGACGGCGCTGGAAAACGATCTTGCCATGGCCCTGGCCGCCAGAGGCATCCGCATCATCGCGCCGATTCCCGGCAAGAACGCCGTCGGCGTCGAAATCCCCAACAGCCGCCCAGAGACCGTCATGCTCCGCAGCGTGCTGCAGGTCGAGAAGTTCAAGAACAGCCCCTACACTCTGCCGATCGTGCTTGGCAAGACCATCTCCAACGAGGTCTATATCGATGACTTGACTGCCATGCCGCACCTGCTTATCGCCGGTTCAACCGGTTCGGGCAAGTCGGTCGGCATCAACGTCATCCTCTCAAGCCTCCTCTACTCCTGTACCCCCGACAAGGTAAAGTTCGTCTTGATTGATCCGAAGCGGGTCGAGCTGTTTCACTACCAGCATTTAAAAAACCACTTCCTCCTTCGCTTCCCCGGCTTCGACGAACAGATCGTCACGGAGCCGCAGAAAGCGGTCTACGCCCTGAAGTGCGTTGAGAAGGAGATGGAGCTCCGCTACATACGCCTCGAGCAGGCCGGAGTGCGCAACATCGGGGACTTTAACCGCTCAAACCCCATTGATGCGATGTACTACATCGTCGTGGTCATCGACGAGCTCGCCGATCTCATGATCACCGCGGGCCGTGATGTCGAGGAGCCTATCACGCGCCTTGCCCAGCTGGCCCGCGCGGTGGGCATCCACCTGATCGTCGCGACCCAGCGTCCTTCGGTCGACATCATCACCGGCATCATCAAGGCGAACTTCCCCTCCCGCATCGCCTTCCAGGTGGCAAGCAAGGTGGACTCGAGAACCATCCTTGACGGGTCCGGTGCCGAACAGCTTCTGGGCGACGGCGACATGCTCTACCAGCCGTCTTCACTCCCGAAGGCCATCCGCCTCCAGGGGCCATATGTCTCGGCCAAAGAGGTCGAGGCAGTGACGCGCTATATCGGAAGCCAGCATGCCCTGACGGACGTCCATGACGTTCTTCTGCCGAAGGGTGAGATGCGGAAACGGGGAAGCTCTGAGAATGGTGCCCCACAGTCTTTTGGTGCAGAAGATGAGGAGCGGGACCCGGCGTTCGACGAGGCAGCAAGGCTTGTCGTGATGAGCCAGCAGGGCAGCACTTCACTGCTCCAGCGGCGGCTCCGGCTCGGCTTCAGCCGTGCGGGAAGGGTTATGGACCAGCTGGAGAAAGAGGGGATCGTCGGGCCGCAGGATGGAAGCCGTGCACGCGATGTGCTCATTGCCGACCTGAGTGAACTTGAAGTGAGGCTGAATGCGCCTCCAGAAGAGGACTATTAGGAGAGGGGAGCAGAGGCTTTTCCTGTCAAACCGGCTCCCGGACCTCAGCGGGCCCGGGTCGATTTCTCTCCTTGCGGTCAGCCGCTTAGACTGATTCCACGCGGACGATTTCCGGAATGGCTTTCTTGATGGCCTGCTCGACGCCCGCCCGAAGGGTCAGGGTGCTCATGGGGCAGCTGCCGCATGCTCCAAGCAGTTTCACATCCACAACCATATCCTTGGTGATGCCGACAAGCTGGCAGTCCCCGCCGTCAACCTGGAGGTAGGGGCGTACGGTTTCAAGTGCGGCGATCACACGGTCGTAGAGTGCATCGCTGTTAGGCAGGTAGTCTTTGCTTGTGCTCATGGCATACATCTTTTAGTAATTGGAAATACAGGTGAACCTCCTCGGAGGAACAGGGTAATATCTACCCCGGTTCTCAAAAAAACAACTCTAAACCGTTTCATCGTTCCCGCATCCGCATCCGCTGCCGCAACCGGTGTTCTCGTCCCTCGATGAGGCGTTGGTGATGGATATCCTGCGGGCGGTTTCCATGGCGGTTGCCTTCAGAGCTTTGGCTGATGTGGAGTTGGGTTTACCTATGACATAGGGCACGCCGCTGTCGCTTCCTTCTCCCACGCCGCGTTCAATCGGAATGGCACCGAGGAATGAGAGTCCCTGGGCTTTGGCGAAGCGCTCACCGCCTTTCTGGCCGAAGATGTAGTCTCTTGAACCGTCCGGCAGCTCGTACCAGCTCATGTTCTCCACAAGGCCGAGGATGGGGACATTGACCTTGTGGAACATGCTGACTGCTTTGGATACATCGGCAAGTGCTACATCCTGCGGGGTGGTGACGATGAGGGCGCCGGTGACGGGGACGGTCTGCACGAGTGTCAGCTGAATATCTCCGGTTCCGGGAGGAAGGTCGAAGACCAGATAGTCGAGCTCGCCCCAGTCGACGTCGGTGATGAACTGTTTGATGGCGCTGGAAGCCATGGGCCCGCGCCAGATGACGGCGGTGTCGGTTTCGATGAGGAAGCCGATCGACATCAGCTTTACTCCGTATTTTTCAAGCGGCTGTATTTTTTTGCCGGACATTTCAGGCTTCTCCGAGTGGAGCCCGAACATGGTGGGAATGCTTGGTCCATAGAGGTCGGCATCGATGAGTCCGACCTTCGCACCGCTTTCTGCAAGGCTGACGGCAAGGTTGACGGCGATGGTCGATTTGCCAACGCCGCCCTTTCCAGATGCGACGGCGATGATGTTCTTCACGCCCTGGAGCGGCTGGTCATGCCCGCCGCACTGCCCGCTTGAGCACTGGTGACCGTTTTCATGGCTGTGCCCGTCTCCGGGCTGGTGGCCGTGGCTGCAGCTGGAAGCGGAGGTCACCGTTGCCTCCATGCTTACCTTAACCGTTCCGACTCCGGGTACAGCGGCCTTTACCGCTTTGACGCAGGCCGTTTTTATCTCTTCTTTCAGGGGGCATGCCGGTGTGGTGAGCACCACGCTGAACGACACATCGCCGGCATCGCTGACGGCTACGTCGCGGATCATGCCGAGTGTTACAAGGTCTTTTTTGAGGTCGGGTTCCTGCACGGTTGAGAGTGCATGGAGAATCTGCTGCTGGTCTATTGCGGGCATGGCTATTTCCGGTGGGTTAAATGATTGCGGCGTTCACTTCTGCATGAAGCGAAGTGAGATTGTGACGCCCTCTAAACTGAACTTCTCTCGCAGCTTGTTTTCAAGGAATTTCCTGAAATTGGTCTGGACAAGCTCCGGATTATTGCAGAAAAATGCAAATACCGGCCACGGCGCCTCGATCTGGGTCATGTACTTGATCTTCAGCTCCTTGCCTGTCCGGGTGGAGGGGTGGTTTGCGGCAAGCGCCTCTTCGAGGAAACGGTTGAGGGCACTTGTGCTGATTTTCCTCGAGCGGTTCTGGCTGATCTCTTTTGCGGTGTCGATGGCGCGGTAGAGGTTCTTTTTCGTGAGGGCCGAGGTGAAGATGACGGGAATGTATGAGAGGTTCCCCATGTGCGAGCGGAGGCTCTCTTCGTACTGTTTGCTCGTCTTTGAGTCCTTTTCGACGAGATCCCACTTGTTGACGAGGAGGAGGACGCCGCGTTTGCGCTCGGCGGCGATGTTGATGATCTTCAGGTCCTGCTTCTCGATGCCCGGCGTGGCGTCGAGCATGACGATGGCCACTTCACAGCGCTCGATGGCACGTTCGCTGCGCAGCGAGCTGTAATATTCAATGCCGGCGCTGATCTTGGTCCGCTTGCGCAGGCCTGCCGTATCGATCAGCATGAACTCCTGCTGTTTGCGGGTGAAACGGGTGTCGATGGCGTCGCGCGTGGTGCCGGGAATGCTGGATACGATCTGGCGGTTGCTGCCGAGGAGGGCATTGACGAAGCTGGATTTGCCGACATTCGGGCGGCCGATGACGGCAAGCCTTATCGCACCGTCCTCTTCCGGGGGGCCATCGGACTCGGGGAAGGTGAGGAGGATCTCGTCGAGCAGGTCGGCTACGCCGCTGCCGTCACGTGCCGATATAGCCCAGGGCTCGGTAAACCCTGTGCTGACGAATGAAGCCGCCTCGATGGCGAGCTGCGGCGACTCCGCCTTGTTGACTGCAAGGAAGATCGGCTTATCGGAAAAGTCCCTTTTAAGGATCTTCGCGAGTTCAAGGTCGTCGTAGGAGACGCCAGAGCGCACATCGGCGAGAAAAATGATGATGTCGGCGTCCTGGATGGCCATCATGGTCTGTTCGAGCATGGCCGTGCTGATGACGCCGTCCTCAGGAGCGTACCCGCCGGTATCCATCAGGCGGAACTCGCGGCCCTGCCAGTGCCCTTCTGCGATGTGGCGGTCGCGGGTGACTCCGGGCGTGGGGTCGACGATTGCGGCCTTCTCTCGGAGGATTCGGTTGAAGAGGGTTGATTTGCCGACATTGGGTCGGCCGACCAGAGCGATTAAAGGCTTCATCTAGGGCGTGCTGCTAAGGGTTCGTCCCCCCCGGAGTTCCTGTGAAAAGGAGAACGGTATAATTTGTAGAATTAAGTGAAATAATTTACATTGATAAACTTTATTTTTCGGAAAAGTCCTGTTAAAACCATTGTACACACAGCATGAGCAAGACGCTAAGTTTTAAAACATATTCGGCGAAGCCTGCCGATGTCGAACGGAAGTGGTATGTCATAGATGCCGAAGGCCAGGTTCTGGGCAGGATGGCGGCTGAAATCGCCAGAGTTCTCAGGGGCAAACACAAACCCCAGTTCACGCCGCACGTCGATACCGGTGACTTCATCGTGGTCACCAATGCAGAGAAAGTCGCTCTCAGCGGAAACAAAGAGAATCTGAAGACCTACTTCTCTCACTCGCACTACCCGGGTGGCGTCAGGGTCGACTCCGTGAAAGACCTGCTCCGCAAGAAGCCGGAAAAGATCATCGAGCACGCCGTATGGGGCATGCTTCCGCACAACAATCTCGGCCGCCAGCTCTTCAGGAAACTGAAGGTCTACGCAGGCACTCAGCATCCGCATGAGGCCCAGGCTCCGACTGAAATGAAAATACACTAAACAATAAAGCGAGAGGGAATGAAAGAGGTTATCGATACCGTTGGACGCCGCAAAACCTCCGTTGCACGGGTTTTCATGACTCCGGGCAAGGGCAGGGTCATCATCAACAAGCTGCCGGTCGAAGAATATTTCAGGGACGAGGTCAAGCGTCTGCATGCACTCCGTCCGCTGGTGCTTACCGAGAAGACTGAAGACTTCGATATCAAGGTCAACGTGAAAGGCGGCGGACTCAGCGGCCAGTCGGGAGCTGTCAGCCTCGGCATTGCCCGTGCCCTCACCGAGTTCGACGAAGCTGCCCGTGCTGTCCTGAAGCAGGAACGCCTCCTCACCAGGGATCCCCGCATGGTGGAGCGCAAGAAGTTCGGCCGCAAAAAAGCGCGCAAGAGCTTCCAGTTCTCCAAACGTTGATATTTCCAGATCACTTTTTTCCGTACAACATCCCACATACCGCGCCGTTCCGGGGGCCTTCCCCGGATGGAGCATTCCGGCAGTGTCCGGCGCTGTTGCGCCGGGTTCCGGCATACGGGCAGCGGTAGAGGCAACAACTAAACACAAGGACACGACACAATGTCACACTTTCAGCTTGAAGAGATGCTCCGCGCAGGAGTCCACTTCGGTCACCTCGCCCGCCGCTGGTGCCCGAAAATGAAGCCGTATATCTTCATGGAGAAGAACGGCGTCCACATCATCGACCTTCAGAAGACCCTCGTTCTCGCCGATGACGCCCTCAACGCCCTCGACGCCATTGCCCAGACCGGCAGGGAGATCATGTTCGTCGGCACCAAGAAGCAGGCCAAGCAGATCATCGCAGCCGAGGCCACGCGCGCCGGCATGCCTTTCGTCTGTGAGCGCTGGCTCGGCGGCATGCTCACCAACTTCTCCACCATCCGCCAGAGCATCAGGCGCATGAACTCCATCGAGCGGATGGAGACGGACGGTACCTTCGATATGATCACCAAGAAAGAGCGTCTCATGCTTGCCCGCGAGCGTGAGAAACTCATGCGGATCCTCGGCGGTATCGCCACGATGACCCGTCTGCCTGCAGCGCTCTTCATCGTCGATATTAAAAAAGAGCACATTGCCATCAAGGAGGCCCGTTCGCTCGGCATCCCGATTTTCGCTATGGTCGACACCAACTGTGACCCCGAGCAGGTTGACTACGTCATCCCTGCCAACGACGATGCAATCCGTTCCATCCAGCTTATGGTGAAAGCCGTAGCTGACACCGTTGTCAACGCCCGTGCCATGAAAGTCGAGCAGGAAGTGCTTGCTGAAATGGATGCACCGGAAGTGGACGCGGCCGAGGACGCAGCGCAGAGCGCAGAGTAATAAGCACAACAAGAATTACAAGACAACAGCCTAGAGACATGAGCCAGATTTCAGCAAAAGATGTAAAGGACCTCCGCGATACGACAGGTATCGGCATGATGGACTGCAAAAAGGCCCTTGAAGAGACCGGCGGCGACATGGAGAAGGCCATCGAATACCTTCGCAAGAAAGGAGCCGCTCTTGCCGCCAAGCGTGCAGAGAAGGATGCCAGCGAAGGCATGATCTGCATCAGGGTGTCGGCTGACCGCAAGTCGGGCGTGATCCTCGAGCTCAACTGCGAGACCGATTTCGTAGCCCGCGGAGAGGTGTTCACCGGCTTTGCCGGAGCGCTCGGCGACCTTGCCCTTGAGAACCGCACTGTTTCAACCGATGCACTCCTGAAGCTCCGGATGGCGGATGCGATGGGCGGCGAACTCGTCGACGATGCCATCAAGACCATGACAGGAAAGCTTGGAGAGAAGATCGACCTCAAGCGTCTCTTTTTCTTTGACGCTGCTGACGGTCTCGTCGAGTCCTATGTTCACCCCGGAGCCCAGCTCGGAGCCATCATTCATTTGGCGACCGACAAGCCCGAAGCAGTTGCGCCCCTTGCCAAGGACCTCGCCATGCAGGTTGCAGCGGCAGCACCGATTGAAGTTGATCGTTCCGCCGTGCCGCAGGAGCTGATTGCCAAGGAATCCGAGATCTATCGCCAGCAGGCGCTCGGTCAGGGCAAGAAAGAGGAGTTCGTTGACAAGATCGTTCTCGGCCGTCTCGACAAGTACTACCAGGAGGTGGTGCTCCTTGAACAGTCTTTCATCAAGTCGAATAACATGAAAGTGTCTGCCGTGCTTGATGAGTTCCGCAAGCTGCTGCAGGCCGCAGTGGATGTAAAGGAATTTGTCCGCTATCAGCTCGGCGAATGAATCAGGAAAAAGCCTCGGTATCGGGGCTTTTTTTTTGAGCGTTTTTTTTGTGCAGATTTAAAGGTGTCGGCTTTCTTCAGGGTACCCCTCTTAACTACTTTCCCGGAGGATAATGACTATGCAATACAGGCGCATCCTGTTGAAACTGAGCGGCGAGGCTCTTGCGGGCAAAGACGGATACGGCATCAATGCCGAAATGCTTGAGCGTTTCGCCGAAGAGGTGAAAGAAGCCCGAGACATGGGGGCCGAGATTGCTCTGGTCATCGGCGGCGGCAACATCTTCCGCGGTGTGTCCGATGCCGCAAAAAACATGGACAGGGTGCAGGCCGACTACATGGGTATGCTTGCCACAGTAATCAACTCTATTGCTTTCCAGGACGCACTTGAACGACTCGGGGTTTATACCCGGCTGCAGACTGCAATCAAGATGGAACAGATGGCTGAGCCGTTCATCCGCCGCCGTGCAATCCGACACCTTGAAAAGGGGAGGGTCGTGATTTTCGGTGCCGGAACCGGCAACCCCTACTTCACCACCGATACGGCTGCCTCGCTTCGGGCCATTGAGATCGAAGCCGATGTCATCGTCAAGGGCACCCGCGTTGACGGAGTCTACGATTCCGATCCGGAAACCAACCCCTCTGCGGAATTCTTTCCGAAAATCTCCTATCTCGACGTCATCCGCAAGAACCTCCGGGTGATGGATATGACGGCCATTACGCTCTGCAGGGAGAATACGCTGCCGATCGTGGTGATGAACATGAACGAGAAAGGGAATCTCTCAAGGCTGATCCGCGGCGAGCATGTCGGCTCGCTCGTTCACGCCTAGACTTCTTCTTCATTGTCCGGAAGGGGGCTTCGGCCCCCGCTACCGGGCATGAGTACCTGCAGTGTCTCCCGGATCTCCTCCCACATGAACCCCCTTCCCTGCAGGAACCGCACCAGTTTCTCCTTCTCCCTCACCCCCGGTGAGCTCCCAAGTGCTCGCATCTTTTTTTTTGCTGCTTCCAGACACGGCGCGGAAGTGTCGTGACTCTTGAGCAGCACGTCGATGATGGCGTCACTGATGCCTCGTTTGCGGAGTTCCATCCTGAGCTTCATCCGCCCGGCCTGTTTCATGCGGCTGCGACTTCTGAGGAACTCTTCGGCAAACGCACGGTCGTCAATGAGCTTCAGCTCCTTGAGCCGCTCAATCGCACCTGCGATGTGCGCGCCCTCAAATCCTTTTTTCTTGAGTTTCGTCTCAAGTTCCATCTGGCTGTGACTGCGGAGCCCGAGGAGTTTGAATGCGTGGGCCGAGGCGAGGCTCTGGGAACTTTCCAGTGCGGCCTGTCCCCGTGGAGCATTCCTCCTACTGTACATTCTGGAGACTTTCGGGGGTAACGTTGTGTGTTGCCTCGAAGGCATTGAGCTCCGAGTTGAGGTGGTGGCGGAAGGCGAGGTTTGTGATGAGGTTGATCACTTTTTTCGGGTTGTGCCAGATCCTGCCGATGATATGGCGCCATGAGTAGATGGCGGCGTAGCTGGAGAGCACCTTGTACTGGAACAGCACGGGGTCGTAGCGCTCGGACTTGATGACGAGGTGCAGGGCGTTGTATTTCTCCCAGTCCTCGATGGTGATGAGTCCGTCGCGCTTGTAGTCCAGATACATCTGCGTTCCCGGGTAGGGGGTGATGATCTGGAAGATGGGCATGAAGATGTGGTTTTTCTCGACAAACCGGACCAGTTCGTCGATATCCTCGAAAGTGTCGATAGCGGGGTTGAAGAGAAAGTTGCCCTGGATGTTCAGTCCCGCTCTGCGGCAGTCCTCAATGATTTTAGAATACTTCTCGGCTGAGTTGACGTGCCCTTTGTTGTATGCCTCCAGAGTGCTCTGCTTGATGGACTCAAGCCCGGCAAGCACGAAGTTGCAGCCTGCATCGACCAGCTTTTTGACGGTCTGCGGGTCTTCGAGAAAGTTGATGGAGAGAAAGACGCTGAATGTGATGTCGCACTCTTTGAGAAGGTCGAGGGCTTCCCAGAGCTTTTTCTGGTTGATGCCGAGGTTTTCATCGGTGAGCATGAACCAGGGCTTTTTGGAACTGCTGCTGGCTTTGAAAAAGTATTTCTTCGCCTCCTCGACCTGCGATTTCAGCGACTCGGCTTTCTGGGCGCGGTACTGTTTGCCGGTGAAATTGGGGGTTACGCAGAATGAGCAGTTGAACGGGCAGCCCCGGGTGACGTAGATCGGGATCGACTTGGTGCCGTCGACTTTCCCCCGCTTCGAGGAACGCGAGATGCGGGCGTAGTCTATCGGCACGATCTCCTTCACGGGAGGATATTGCTTGGAGTCATAGAGCGGTTTGAGTGCTCCGTTTCCGACATCGTCAATGAGCGATGCCCAGAGGTTGTCAGCCTCCCCGACGACGATGCTGTCAGCGTGGATTGCGGCTTCTTCGGGGTTGAACGAGATGTGCAGTCCACCGAGCACGACCTTCTTTCCATGGGCACGGAAGGTATCGGCTATCTCATAGGCACGGGTTGCCTCAAGGGTGCGCGAGGTGATGCCGACGAGGTCGTAGTCTCCGTCGTAGTCGATGGAGTCGTGGAAGTGCTCATCGACCATTTCGATGTCGTGCTGCGGGGGCGTGAGGCTCACGAGCACGGCAAGCGCCATGTGGAAGAGCGGTTTCTGGTTGCTGTCGTCGTCCATTTTCCCCTGGGGCGAGACCAGAAGGATCTTCAGGGGGCGGGTTGTGATTGTTGCTGGCATCTGGTCCTGTTGGGAATCTCAGCGTTGAAGAAACTGTGCGATATCCGGGGAAGCCGGTGCCGGATCTCCCCTCAGGATGCACCCTGACAGAGGATGGCTTGAACATTTAATTTAGGTGAATTTTCTAAAAAAAAAAGTGGGAGGGGGCTCTTGGAGCCGTAATTTATTTCCCCCTCTGGGAGGTATCGCCATTCTTTTTCCCTAGGGGGGATTTTGCTATATTCCTTGCTTTGAGTTTTGCCGCCACCAGTCACCACTCTATTATTTTATGCCTCGTTACACTCCGGAGCAGCTGGCCAAGAGGAACGCCTCGATATGGACCGACATACAGATCATTCTTGCGCCCATCCAGTTCATCATTTTCCTTACCGGCGTCTCGGTGACGGCGCTTTACCTCAACGGGATCATCACCTCTTTCTACTGGGTGAGCCTTGCAATCCTCTTCAAGACCCTCTTTTTTGCCCTGCTCTTCGTGACGGGGATGTTCTTCGAGAAAGAGATTTTCGACAAGTGGGTCTACTCGAAAGAGTTTCTCTGGGAGGACGTCGGCAGCACCATCGCTGCGGCATTCCATCTGCTCTACTTTGTCATGGCGTGGATGGGTTACCCCGAGGAAGTGCTGGTGTGGGAGGCGTTTCTGGCCTACTTCACCTACGTCATCAACGCCCTGCAGTATCTGGTGCGCATCATCCTTGAGAAGCACAACGAACGCAAACTCCGCATGGGCGGCCATATCTGATTATCATGATGCAATACAGTTTCACGAAGCTCTGGAACCTTACGTTTCTTTTTGTCGCGCCCTTCTGGTTCACCCTGGTCTGGATGATCTGGTCCTCGGGCCAGCTCGCAACGGACGCTGATCGGGCGGTCTTCGCCCTGTTCGTGGTGCCGGGGTTCCTCGTCATCTACCTTTCAGGTTTTCTCATTGAGGGCTGGCACAAAAAGAAAAAATCGCAGTCTGCCCGGTGAGGGGGCGCTGCCATCCACTTAAATTAAGCGGGAGTCTCCATGCAGAACCTCTGGAATGACAGCGATGTATTGAACCCGGCAGTCGGGCAGGAGATGCCCCGGGAGCTTTCGGAACTGGTTTACGCTTCCCGACTGCTCGGCCGTGAGAGCTCTCTGGTGATGCACGGCGGCGGGAATACCTCGGTCAAATCCCAGCTGCACGACTTCATCGGCAATGGGGTCAATGTGATTTTTATCAAGGGAAGCGGAGTCGATTTGGCCGACGTCCAGGCGCACGACTTCACCCCGGTACGCATCGACCCTCTCCAGAAACTCCAGCATCTCTACGCCACCGGTGAACGGAAGAGCGATGAGGATATCCAGAGGTTTTCAACCAGGGAGTTCAAGCATTTTCTCTATCTGAACCTGTTTCACCTGACCGACCACATGGTGAGCAACGCCCTCACTCCCTCGATCGAGACGCTGCTCCACGCGTTCCTTCCGCATCGCTTCATTTTTCATACCCACTCGCTCGCCTTTCTGACACTCTCGAACCAGCCGGAGGGAGAGAAGCTCTGCGGGGAGGTGCTCGGCGACGGGTTCGGTTCCGTGCCATATATCAAGCCCGGCCTTGGCCTGGCCCGCCATGCAGCAAAGGCTTTCGCGGCTGATCCGGCCATCCGGGGCCTGGCGTTGCACAAGCACGGCCTTGTCACCTTCGGCGACACCGCCCGCGAGGCCTATGACCGCATGATAGAGGCTGTCAGCGTCCTTGAATCAAGAATCGCCGCGAAGCCGCGGGGCGTGTTTCCAGCGGCGCCGCTTCCAGCATCCCTTCCTCCGGTTGAGGATGTCGCGCCAATCATCCGCGGTGCCTGCGTCGAGGAGAAAGAGCCGGGCACGAAGGACTATGACCAGTTCATTCTGGACTTCAGGAGCTCCGGCCGGGTCCTTGAATATGTCAACAGCAGGAATCTTTCGGAAATGAGCCGCAAGGGTGCGATGACCCCCGACTTCATCGTCCGGACAAAGAACCGTCCGCTTGTCCTTCCGGCTCCCGATGCCGTTGACATGGATGGATTCAAAACGGCGGTCCACGAGGCCGTCCGGCAGTACCGTGCGGACTACGAAGCATACTTTACGGAGCAGAAGGCCGCTTCCGGCAGCGAAGCCGGGATGCTCGACTCACTTCCTCGCGTCGCCCTCGTGCCGGGCATCGGCCTCTTCGGCCTCGGCCGGACGGCGAAGGCGGCCCGCGTCAACGCAGACATCGCCGCCGGCAGCGCCGCTGCCATCCTTGATGCCGAGTCGATTGGCACGTTCCGCTCGATTACCGACCGGGAGGCATTCGACATCGAGTACTGGGAAATGGAGCAGGCCAAGATGCAGAAAGTCCGCCATCTTGCGTTTGCCGGCAAGGTCGCCATGGTCACCGGCGGAGCCGGCGGCATAGGGCTTGCCACCGCGAAGGCGTTCAAACAGAAGGGCGCGGAAATCGTGCTGCTCGACCTCCATATGGATGCGCTCGAACGGGCGGCCGAAGAGCTCGGAGGAGACGTGCTCGCAATGGCGTGCGACGTCACCGACCGCAATGCGGTGCGTGCGGCTTTTCATGCGGCATGCCGCCGGTTCGGCGGTGTGGACATCATCGTCTCCAATGTGGGTGCCGCACTGCAGGGCCGCATCGGCGAGGTTCCCGACGAGGTGCTCCGCAAGAGTTTCGAGTTGAATTTCTTCTCCCATCAGTCGATCGCCCAGGAGGCGGTAAGGGTGATGAAGCTCCAGGGAACCGGCGGAGTCCTGCTCTTCAATGTCTCGAAGCAGGCGGTCAACCCGGGCCCCGATTTCGGCCCGTACGGCCTGCCGAAAGCTGCAACCATGTTTCTGGTCCGCCAATATGCGCTTGACCACGGCCGCGACGGCATCCGGGCCAACGGCATCAACGCCGACCGCATCCGCAGCGGCCTTCTCACGCCCGAGATGATCAAGGCTCGCTCGGCGGCCCGCGGGCTCAGTGAGCGGGAATACATGGCCGGCAACCTCCTCCAGCTGGAGGTAACGGCCGAGGATGTCGCCGAAGCGTTCGTCCATCTTGCGCTTGAAAAGCGCACCACCGGTTCGATTACGACGGTCGACGGAGGCAATATCGCAGCGGCGCTCCGCTGAACCCAGTTCCAGCACCACCATACCAACTGCAAACAGGAGACCACCATCATGGCTGAATACGATAAGGACAAGCAGGCCAAAGAGTATTACACCGACATTCCGGTGAACAACTACGGCTTTTTCCTCAAGGGTGCGCACTCGCTCGACTGGGGCATGAAAAACCGCCTGTCGCGCATTTTCCGTCCCGATACCGGCAAGACCGTGATGTTCGCCATCGACCACGGCTACTTCCAGGGCCCGACCACCGGCCTTGAGCGTCCTGACGTCAACATCGTTCCCCTGATGCCGCATGCCGATGCCATCATGCTTACCCGCGGGATTCTGCGCACAACCGTGCCCCCGTCCCTTACGAAGGCAGTCGTCATGCGCTGCAGCGGCGGACCGAGCATCCTGAAGGAGCTTTCCGACGAGGAGCTGGCTGTAGACATTGAGGACGCCATCCGCATGAACGTTGCCTGCATCACCCTGCAGGTCTTCATCGGCGGCGAGTACGAGACCCGCTCCATCAAGAACATGACCCGGCTCGTCGACATGGGCCTGCGCTACGGCATCCCCACGATGGCGGTCACCGCCGTCGGCAAGGACATGGTCCGCGACGCCAAGTACTTCCGGCTCGCCACCCGCATTTGCGCCGAACTCGGCGCTCAGGTTGTCAAGACCTACTATGTCGAGGAGGACTTTGATACCATTGTCGCCTCCTGCCCGGTGCCTATCGTCATGGCCGGCGGCAAGAAGCTGCCCGAAAAGGATGCCCTCGCCATGTCGTACCGTGCCATTCAGGAAGGCGCTTCCGGCGTGGACATGGGTCGCAACATCTTCCAGAGCGACTATCCGCTTGCTATGATGAAGTCGGTCAACCGGGTTGTGCATGAGGGGCTCACTCCCGACGAGGCATTCGAATACTTCAACTCGATCAAAGGCGAGGGCTGAGCCTTTTTGCCTCTTGGCTGCGCGGGGCTGATGCCCCGGCATTTTTTTAACGGGAACCCCCGGGGATGCGAGAGGGGGATGAAGCTTTGCTAATGAATACTGATGACATCAGGGGCTTTTTCGCCTCCAGAGAGCAGCTCGACATGGCTGATTACCTGACGCTCGAGTACTATGTCGAGTGTGTGGGGGACATCGAAACGGCGCTCGCTCATTTCTGCAGCGAGCAGTCGACTGCTCAGTGGCGCAGGGTGGGCCATGACGAGGATTTCCGGCCGAGGTTCGGGGCCAAGGTCATCGGACTCCAAATCGAAGGTGAGCTCGAGCAGCTGAGCTATCCCGTCCAGCATTCAGAAACGGGGCCCATCCATGCATGCCGGGTCACCATTGCCCATCCCCACCGCAATTTCGGCCCGAAACTGCCTAACCTGCTTACCGCGGTCTGCGGGGAAGGGGTGTTCTTCACTCCCGGTATCCCGGTGGTGAAACTGCTTGACATCACGTTTCCCGAACCCTATCTCAACGCGTTTGATGGACCGAAGTTCGGCATTGAGGGGATCCGCGACCTTCTGAAGGCTTATGACCGACCGATCTTTTTCGGCGTCGTCAAGCCGAACATCGGGCTCAGCCCGGCACATTTCGCCGAGATTGCCATGGAGAGCTGGCTCGGGGGGCTTGACATCGCCAAGGACGACGAGATGCTTGCCGATGTCGAATGGTCGACCCTTGCCGAGCGTTCACGTGAGCTCGGACTTGCCCGCATAAGGGCCGAGAAGGAGACTGGCGAGCCGAAAGTCTATCTGGCCAACATAACTGACGAGGTCGGTTCCCTGAAGGAGCAGCACGATGTGGCGGTCCGTAACGGCGCCAATGCGCTGCTCATCAACGCCCTTCCCGTGGGACTCAGCGCCGTGCGCATGCTGGCCGCCTACACCAAGGTTCCGCTGATCGGTCATTTTCCCTTCATCGCGGCCTTCAGCAGGATGGAGAAGTACGGCATCCACTCGCGGGTGATGACCAAGCTGCAGCGGCTTGCGGGTCTTGATTCCATCATCATGCCCGGCTTCGGCAGCCGGATGATGACGCCCGAAGAGGAGGTGAAGGAGAACATCGCCGAGTGCCTTCAGGACTTCGGACACATCCGTCGCTCCCTGCCGGTTCCCGGTGGCAGCGATTCCGCCCTTACGCTTGAAACCGTTTACCGGAAGGTCGGCAGCGTTGACTTCGGCTTTGTTCCCGGCCGCGGCATCTTCGGCCATCCCATGGGCCCGAAAGCCGGGGCGGCCAGCATCCGACAGGCCTGGGATGCCATTGAAAAGGGGGTGTCGCTTGAACGTTACGCTGAAGGCCATCCGGAACTTGGTGCCATGGTTGCCGGTGCCCGCCGGAGTCATTGATTTTTTAGGGGGGGCTGATGCAGAAGCTTGATGGCAGGGTCACGGTCATCACCGGATCGACAAAAGGAATCGGCAATGCCATTGCGCATGCGTTCGTCCGTGAGGGGGCTAAGGTTGTCATCACCTCTTCATCCGAGCCGAATGTCCGCCATGCTCTTGATGCTTTTCCTGAGGGTACGGCATTGGGTTTCCGCTGCGACGTCACCTCACCGGCGGAGGTGGAGCGCCTCCTGGAGGCTGCTGTAGAGCGTTTCGGCCGCATCGACTGCTTCATCAACAATGCGGGGATTTCCGATCCATTCCAGAGCCTTGCCGAAAGCGACCCCGATCTCTGGGGCCGCGTGATCGACACCAACATCAAGGGGACATACTACGCAAGCCGTGCCGCCATCCGCTATTTTCTCCAATTCAACCCGAACGGCAAGCTCATCAACATGGCAGGTTCGGGGACCGATCCTCAGTCGAACACCCCGTGGATAAGTGCCTATGGCTCCACCAAAGCCGCCATAGCCCGCTTCACCCGTTCGGTAGCCGCCGAATACAGGCACACCGGCATGTCAATCATGCTGCTCCATCCGGGCCTCGTGCGCACAGCGATGGTGAGTCCTTCTGAGCCTACTGCCGAACTGCTGAAACAGCTCCATACCTTCAATACGGTGCTTGATATCTTCGCCCAGCCACCCTCTGTTGCCGCCCGACTGGCCGTGAAGATGGCTTCGGAGTGGAGTGACGGCCGGACCGGGATATACCTTTCAGCCCTTGGCAACTGGAGAAAAAAAAGGTTGCTCCTGAGCTTTCCCTTCCGTAAAATGTTCAACAGGATTGATCGAAGAACTTATTAACCCGAAGGGACTGTGCCATGCTGAAGATCGCTGTCGCGAGGGTGCTTTTCCTCCCGCTTCTCTTCCTGCTCCTCTTCATCGGGGGGTGCTACAGCCTGACAGGCGGTTCCATACCGCCGCATCTCAAAACGGTTGCCGTTCCCGTATTTGCCGGCGGCAGCGAGTACAGGGCCGACCTTACCCGGGCGTTGAGCGGGAAGATCGAATCTGAAAGCAGTCTCCAGGTCGTCAATTCCATCGCCCGCGCCGACGCGCTCATCGAGGGAAGCATCACATCCTGGTCCGATACCGCCAACCAGCTCTCAGCCACTACCGAGCGCGCCGCCACCAACCGGATCACCATCGTCGTCCAGGTGAATATGGACGACAGGGTGGAGAAGCGGTCGGTGTTTGCAGAGCAGTTTGTCGGTTTTGCCGATTACACCACCGGTGATTACCTCGGCCAGCAGCGGGCTCTTCGTTCCTGCATGCAGCAGATCGTCGATGAGGCTTTTGACCGGATTGTATCCGGCTGGTAAAGGGGATTTTTTCAATTTCAATCAACGGGCCGGAGAGAGGGTGCATCATCACTCCTGCGGCCGGGGAGGATAGAATGGGTTTGCATGAAGATGTAGGTTACCGTCTCAATCTTGCCGGAGGGTTCCTGAAAGAGGCGGAACAGGATTTCGGGCTCAGCCGCTGGCGCTCATGCACCGCCGGCTCGGTGCTGGTCGTTGAAAACGCCGGCATTGCGGTGCTTATGCTCTTCGGCGTGTCACCTTCGACCCACAAGCCGGGCATGCACCTCTCGCAGCTGCTCTCGGAAGGAACCCTAGAGCGCAAGGCCGCCGAGCTGATCGAAGAGCTGCTTCCGATGTTCGAGCAGCATGACTCGCATGAAAAGATGCTGGCCAAGTACGGCGATGAGGCCGGATGCCGCCTTCCCTGGGAGATTTTCGGTGAGCCGGAGGCATCGGCTGCACTCGATGCCGCCCGGAAAGCCGTTCGGATCGCGAGTGACCTTGCAGCCATCGTGCTGCCAAAAGACATGAAGAAGTGATTTGATGAAAGGAATCATACTTGCCGGAGGATCCGGCACCCGGCTCTATCCTGTGACGAGGGGGACCAGCAAACAGCTCCTTCCCGTCTACGACAAGCCGATGATCTACTACCCCCTCACGACCCTCATGCTTGCTGGCATCAGGGAGATCCTCATCATCACAACTCCTGAAGACCAACCGTCGTTCATGAAGCTTCTCGGAGACGGGAGCGACTGGGGGATCAGGCTGACCTATGCGGTGCAGCCATCTCCCGATGGTCTTGCCCAGGCGTTCATCATCGGAGAAGAGTTCATCGGCGGGGATGATGTCGCGCTGGTGCTTGGCGACAATATTTTTTTCGGGTACGGGTTCAGCCAGATGCTGCATTCCGCGGTCAAAACAGTCACGGAGGATCGGAAGTCCTGCGTGTTCGGCTATGCGGTCAGCGATCCCGAGCGCTACGGAGTGGCGGAAATCGACGCAGAGGGTAATGTGCTCTCCATTGTGGAAAAACCCGAGCATCCCAAGTCGGACTATGCCGTCGTGGGGCTTTACTTCTATACCGGTGACGTGGTCGAGGTCGCTCACGGCGTGCGTCCCTCCGAGCGCGGCGAACTTGAAATCACCGCAGTCAACGAAGAGTACCTCCGCCGCGGCAAGCTCAAATGCTCCATGCTTGGCAGGGGGTTCGCATGGCTTGACACCGGAACGCACGAGTCGTTCCAGGAGGCAGGCAATTTCATTCAGACGGTTGAGAAGCGGCAGGGTCTGAAAGTGGCCTGCCCCGAGGAGATTGCCTGGCGGAACGGCTGGATCTCCACAGATGCCTTGAAGGAACTCGCACTTCCGCTCATGAAAAACCAGTACGGACAGTACCTTCTTCGGCTGCTTTCGCGTCCTTAGGTGCTCCGTCCGGGCGGTGCTGCTCCGGCCGCCTTCCTGATAACCAATTGCTGCTCTAAGCTGAACCCATGCGTGTAACCGCAACCATCATCCCCGATGTTCTCGAGCTCGAACCCGAAGTGCTGGGCGATCAGCGGGGCTATTTTCTTGAATCCTTCCGTCAGGACGTCATCGAAGAGTCTGTAGGCAGGGTCAGTTTTGTGCAGGACAATGAGTCGAAGTCCCGCCGGGGGGTGCTGCGCGGGCTGCATTTCCAGAAACCGCCCTATACACAGTCGAAGCTGGTGCGCGTGGTGTCGGGCAGGGTGCTCGATGTCGCCCTCGATATCCGTATAGGGTCTCCGTGGTACGGTCGGCACGTGGCCTGCGAGCTTGACGGGGAGCGGAAGAACATGCTCTGGGTGCCGAAAGGGTTTGCTCACGGGTTCGTGGTTCTCTCGGATGAGGCAGTGTTCGCCTACAAGTGCGACAACTACTACATGCCGTCGCACGAAGGCGGCATTCACTGGAACGATCCCGCGCTCGGCATCGACTGGAAGCTCGATCCATCACTCATCCTTGTTTCTGCAAGGGATTCCTCCCTTCCCGGGCTTTCTTCCGCCGACTCGTTCCGCTATGAGGAGTTTTCAGCCGACAGGATCTACCGCCGATGAACATACTCGTTGCAGGCGGCAGGGGGCAGCTCGGTTCTGAGCTGCAGGCGCTCAGAAAGGGAGCGGGTGCACACCGATTTCTCTTTCTTGACCGGCCCGATCTTGATATCACCGACTCCGGAAGCGTCCGAGGGGCGTTTGACCGGTTTCAGCCGGACGTTGTCGTGAATGCTGCGGCCTATACCGCGGTTGATCGTGCAGAAGAGGACCGTGAGGCGGCATTCCTGGTCAATCGGGACGGGGCAGGGGTGCTCGCCGGGTGCTCCCGGGACGCCGGAGCCTTTTTCATCCACGTCTCCACCGACTACGTCTTTGACGGCACAGCCTCGAGGCCATACAGGGAAGAGGATATGCCTTGTCCAGAGGGTGTGTACGGACGCTCGAAGTTCGAGGGGGAACGACTCGTTGCATCTGTCGATCCTTCGCATGCCATCATCAGGACCTCATGGCTCTATTCGGCCTACGGGCAGAACTTCGTCAAGACCATGCTCCGGCTCGGCCGGGAGCGGGAGTCGCTCGGCGTGGTGTTCGACCAGACGGGTACGCCGACCCATGCAGCAGACCTTGCTTCAGCGGTCCTGCACATCGCCCTCCGCCACGATCCGGCATTCCATTACCGTGGCGTCTGGCATTACAGCAATGAAGGAGTCGCCTCCTGGTACGATTTTGCCCATGCCGTGATGGAGTTCGCGGGACTTCCTTGCCGGGTGGAGCCGATCACCAGCAGAGAGTTTCCACAGGTCGCTGTGCGTCCCGCTTACAGCGTGCTCGACAAGAGCGCAGTCAAAAGAGACTGGGACCTCCGGATTCCTTACTGGCAGGACTCCCTCAAGACACTCCTTACTACCATCAACCCCCGCTAAAGGAACATCGGTCATGCATCTGCTCATCACCGGCGGCGCCGGCTTCATCGGCTCACATGTGGTGCGCCACTTTCTTTCGGCCCATCCCGACTGCCGCATCACGAACCTCGACAGTCTAACCTATGCGGGCAACCTCGCCAACCTCCGTGATGTCGAGGATAATCCCCGCTACACTTTCCTGAAGGGAGATATCACCGACAGAGGCTTCATCGACCGGCTGTTCGGCCAGACGGATATCGAGGGCGTGATCCATCTTGCAGCCGAGTCGCATGTCGACCGCTCCATCGCCGACCCTACGGCCTTCGTCATGACGAATGTCATCGGCACGGTGAACCTGCTCGACGCCGCACGCCGGCACTGGAACGGGAGGTACGAAGGCCGGAGGTTCTACCACATATCCACCGATGAGGTCTACGGTTCACTGGAGAAAGGGACCGGGATGTTTACCGAAACCACCCCCTACGACCCGCACAGCCCCTATTCGGCCTCAAAGGCCTCCTCCGACCATTTCGTCAGGGCTTATCACGATACCTACGGCCTGCCGGTGGTCATCAGCAACTGCTCGAACAACTACGGGCCGTTCCAGTTTCCCGAAAAGCTCATTCCGCTCTTCATCAACAACATCCGGAACTCAAAGCCTCTGCCGCTGTACGGAAAAGGGGAGAACGTGCGCGACTGGCTCTGGGTCGAGGACCATGCCCGGGCCATTGATGTTATCTACCACCGGGGGCGTGACGGGGCGACCTACAATATCGGCGGGCACAATGAGTGGAGCAACATCGACCTGGTCCGGCAGCTGTGCCACATCATGGACGAAAAACTCGGACGCAGGGCGGGGGAGTCGGAAAAGCTCCTCACGTTCGTGACCGACCGGGCCGGCCATGACCTCCGCTACGCCATCGACTCCTCTCTTCTGCAGCGTGAACTCGGCTGGGTTCCCTCCCTCTCATTCGAAGAGGGCCTTCAAAAAACGGTGGAGTGGTATCTTGCAAACGAAGAGTGGCTCGGCGGCGTGACCTCAGGAGCCTATCAGCACTATTACGAAGCCCACTACGGCGGGCGTTAACCCTATTACCGGCCATCCATCATGCAGATTCTCGTAATCGGCGGAGCAGGCTACATCGGCAGCCACGTGGTTCGCGCTTTTCTTGACAACGGCCACGAGGTCACGGTGTTCGACAATCTCCAAACCGGCCTCAGGGAGAACCTTTTCAGGGATGCATCATTCATCCACGGCGACATCATGAACCCGCTCCAGCTCCGGGCCGCCATGGCTTCGGGTTTTGACGGGTGCGTGCACCTTGCAGCCCTGAAGGCGGCCGGCCAGTCGATGCTCGAGCCCGAGGCATACGCAGAGTCAAACCTCACCGGAACCATCAACATCCTTGCCGAGGCTTCACGGGCCGGTATCGGCCGCATCATCTTCTCTTCCTCGGCGGCAGTCTACGGCAGCCCCGCATACCTGCCCATCGATGAGGAACATCCGAAAAATCCCGAGAACTTCTACGGGTTCACGAAGCTCGAAATCGAGCGGCTCCTCGAGTGGTTCGACCGCTTGAAAGGCATGCGCTATGCAGCCATCCGGTATTTCAATGCTGCGGGCTACGATACAGATGGGCGTATCGGGGGGCTGGAACTGCAGCCCGAAAACCTGCTGCCCATTGTGATGGAGGTGGCTGCCGGCATGCGCCCCGAGCTTTCCATCTACGGCAACGACTATCCGACGAGAGACGGCAGCTGCATCCGGGACTATGTGCATGTCTCGGACCTTGCCGACGCCCACGTCAGTGCATTCGACTATATCGGGCGCCATGAGCGGAGCCTCTCGGTGAACCTCGGGAGCGAGCGCGGGGTCACGGTGCAGGAAATGATCGAGCGCGCCCGCGCCATAACCGGCAGGCCTATTCCGGCAGTCATTGCAGGCCGGAGGGCGGGTGATCCCGCCGAACTTGTCGCATCCTCCGTAAAAGCCCGCGAACTGCTTGGCTGGGTGCCGCGCTTCAGCGACGTCGACACCCTCATATCCTCCACATGGAAAATGTACGAGCGAACCCTTGCAGCAAAAACCCTATGAGCGCACCGATGATCGTACCAGTCATCCTTTCCGGGGGAGCCGGGTCGCGGCTCTGGCCGCTGTCGCGCGCCCTCTATCCGAAGCAGCTCCTGCCGCTCTGCTCGGAAAATACCATGCTCCAGGATACGGTCGGCCGGCTTCGCGACCTGCCGGGCCACGGCCCCGTCTATTGTGTCTGCAATGAAAGCCACCGGTTCCTTGTTGCCGAGCAGCTGCGGGCAACCGGCGTTCCTGTGGGCGGCATCATCCTTGAGCCCGTAGGCCGCAATACCGCTCCTGCGGCTGCGGTGGCCGCCATGCTTCTTGAGCGGAAGCATCCGGGTGCCCTCATGCTGCTGCTGCCGGCCGATCACGTCATCGCCGACGGGGGGGCGTTCGGCGCCGCCATCGAAGCCGGTGCTGAAGCTGCCCGGGAGGGAGGACTCGTGACTTTCGGCGTCGTTCCAACCGCTCCCGAGACCGGGTACGGCTATCTGAAGGCTCCCGCTGAAGGCGGAGAGGGCCTTCGGCCCCGCAAAGTTGAGCAGTTTGTGGAAAAACCCGACAGAAAGACGGCCGAGCGGTATCTCGAAAGCGGGGGGTACTATTGGAACAGCGGCATTTTCCTTTTCAGCGCGAAAGCCTTTCAGGGCGAACTCCAGCTGCATGCACCCGAGATGCTTGCGGCATGCAAAAGAGCCCTTGACGGGGCTTCGGAAGACCTTGATTTTCTCCGCCTCGACCGGGATGCATTTATCTCCTCTCCGTCTGATTCCATCGATTATGCCGTCATGGAGAAAACAGAGCACGCTTTCCTTGTCCCGCTCGATGCGGGCTGGAACGATGTCGGTGCATGGTCGGCGCTCTGGAGCGTGCATGAGCGAGATGGCTCGGGGAACGTGACGAAGGGTGACGTCCTCTTGCAGGACGTCAGCGACAGCTACATCCATGCTTCGAGCCGACTCGTTGCCGCCGTTGGCCTTGAGCACCACATTATCGTCGAAACGTGCGATGCCGTTCTTGTCGCCTCGAAGGACCGGGTACAGGACGTGAAGCTGCTCGTCGATGAGCTTAAAAAGCAGAACCGCGAGGAGGCCGACATCCATCGCAGGGTGTTCCGTCCCTGGGGCTCATACGAAACCGTCGACCAGGCCGAGCGCTTCAAGGTCAAGCGCATCACGGTGAACCCCGGTGCGGCGCTCTCTCTCCAGAAACATCTGCACCGCGCTGAACACTGGATCGTGGTCCGCGGCACTGCCAGGATTACCGTCGAGGACCGGGAGGTGACGCTCCATGAGGATCAGTCGACCTACATCCCTGTCGGCTCCTTCCACCGGCTCGAAAACCCTGCTGAAGTTCCTCTCGAGCTCATCGAGGTCCAGACCGGCGGTTATCTCGGCGAAGACGACATCATCCGGGTGGATGACCGCTACGGAAGGAGCTGAGGGTTCCAGGGCGCGGGCTTTGACGGAAAAATATAAAATCGTAACTTCCCCTAATTGAATCAGAGCGCGATAAGCATAAACCATAAATACCTGCAGATTATGGCTGAAGAAATGAAAACTCCCGCCCCGGCACCACAGCAGAAAGGCGGAGATGTCGTGAAAGGTGATTTCGCCACCATTCTTGTCGGTGTCGGCACCCTCCTCGACAATACCCTCACCCCGCTCGGTAAAATGGTTGCCGACGCTCTCGACTCCCTTACGGTGGTCGCAAAGCAGATACTTGACGGCGTCAACACTTCGCTCGGCGACAGGAAGTAATACGGGCCATTTTCGATTCCGGCCGGCGCCGGAAGAAATCGGAATGCAGGTTTCCAGGCAAGCTTTTCACAACGGGGAAGGCTTGCCTGTACTGTTTTAATGGCTGATTCTTGTATATTGATTTTTTTTGAATGATCTCACGCAACACCATGTCCGATAAATTTGCCGAGTATCCCTCCAGCATGCCTTACAGCGAGATGGAGGCTGCGGTGCTCACCTACTGGAACGAACACGACATATTCCATAAAAGCCTGGAGGAACGGCCTTCCGACCGGGTTTTTTCGTTTTATGAAGGCCCCCCGACTGTCAACGGAAAGCCCGGCGTGCACCACGTGTTCAGCCGCACCATCAAGGACGCCGTCTGCCGCTACCGGACGATGCAGGGATACCGGGTTCCGCGCAAGGCGGGATGGGATACCCACGGCCTTCCGGTCGAGATTTCCGTAGAAAAGAAACTCGGACTGAAGAACAAGGCGCAGGTCGAGGAGTACGGCGAAGGGGAGTTCAACGCGGAGGCGCGTGCACTCGTCTACCATCATATCGACGACAACCGGGAAGGCTGGGGTAAACTCACCGAGCGGATGGGTTACTGGGTCGACATGGACCATCCCTACATCACCTGTGAAAACAACTACATCGAGTCGGTCTGGTGGGCACTGAAGACCATTTTCGACAAAGGACTGATCTATAAAGACTACAAGATCGTTCCCCAGGACCCCAAGTCCGAGACGGTGCTCAGTTCGCATGAACTTGCACTCGGCTATAAGGAGGTCAAGGACCCGAGCGTCTACGTGAAGTTCCCTCTGAAGGGAGACGGTGCGTCGTTCCTTGTATGGACCACCACGCCCTGGACACTCATTTCCAATGTGGCGCTGTCGGTCGGAGCTGATATCGGGTACGTGAAGGTGAAGCATGCCGAAAGCGGCGAAGTGCTGATCCTTGCCGAATCCCGCCTGCAGGTACTACTTGAGAAGAATGAAGAGGGCCAGAGCCTCTGGAATGTGGTTGAGCGGATCGAGGGCCGTGCGCTCGAAGGCCTGGAATACGAGCCGCTGTTCGACCATTTTTCACCTTCCCGCAAGAGCTGGTACGTTACCCTCGGTTCGTTCGTCTCGACGGGGGACGGTACCGGCATCGTGCACATCGCGCCCGCATTCGGCGCCGACGACTATGAGGTGTCGAAACAGTACGACCTGCCGATGCTGCAGCCGGTCGGTCGCAACGGCTGCTTCACCGCCGAGGTCCCCGAGTATGAGGGGATGTTCTTCAAGGATACCGATCCGCTCATCATCACGCGGCTGAAAGAGGAGGGGAAGCTCTACAGGAAAGAGACCATCACCCATACGTATCCGTTCTCATGGCGCTACGACGTGCCGGTCATCTACTATGCGCGTGAGTCCTGGTACATCCGCACGACCAGCATCGCGGACCGGATGGTGGAACTCAACAAAACCATCAACTGGTGCCCGCCCGAAATCGGGTCGGGCCGGTTTGGCAACTGGCTCGAGGAGAACAAGGACTGGGCGCTCTCACGAGAGCGGTTCTGGGGTTCGCCGCTGCCGGTATGGGTGGCGGAGGATTTCTCGATCGGCGACGATGCCGCTTCCGGCAAAATGTTCGCAGTCGGTTCCATTGCCGAACTCCGTGAAGGGTTCATCGATATCGACGGCAGCCGTATGGTGCTTGGCGAGGCCTTGGATCAGGGGCTCGCGGAGCTTGACCTCCACAAGCCGTTCGTTGACAGGATCTATTTCATCCGCGACGGGGTCCGTTTCACCCGTACTCCTGAACTGATCGACGTCTGGTTCGACAGCGGGTCCATGCCGTTTGCCCAGCTGCACTATCCGTTCGAGAACAGGGAGCTTTTTGAGCAGACCTTCCCGGCGGACTTCATCGCTGAAGGGGTCGACCAGACAAGGGGGTGGTTCTACACCCTGCATGCCGTTTCGACCCTTCTCTTCGACCGCCCGGCCTACCGGAACCTCATCGTCAACGGCCATATCCTTGACAAGAACGGGCAGAAAATGTCGAAGTCGAAGGGCAACGTGGTCGATCCGTTCGAGACCATGCAGAAATACGGTGCCGATGCAATCCGCTGGTACCTCCTCGTGGCAAGCCCTCCCTGGCGGCCGAAGTCGTTCAACACCGAAGAGATCGAAGAGGAGCAGAGGAAGTTTTTCCGTGCCTACATCAACAGCTACAACTTCTTCGTGCTCTACGCCAACGTCGACGGCTTCACGGGCAGCGAGCCTGCAGTGCCGCTTCTTCAGCGCTCCGAGCTAGACCGCTGGGTGCTCTCAAGCCTCTCGAGTCTCGTCGGCGGGGTGCACAGCCGCATGGAGCAGTACGATCTGACCGGTGCGGCGCGTCTCGTCGACGATTTCATTGTCGATGACCTTTCGAACTGGTACATCCGCCGTTCACGCAAGCGGTTCTGGAAAAGCGACATGGGCCCCGACAAGCTGGCCGCATACCAGTCGCTCCACCAGTGCCTTGAAACCCTGGCGAGGCTGCTCGCTCCGTTCACCCCGTTCCTTGCAGAACGGATCTACCTGAACCTGCATGCCCTCAAGGGGACCACCGGACGGGAATCGGTCCATCTTGCTGAGTTCCCGACCATCGATAACGCTGCCGTTGACCTGCCGCTTGAGCGCCGGATGAAGAAAGCGCAGATCATCACCTCGCTGGTCCGGACCATGCGTGAACGCGCCTCAATCAAAGTTCGCCAGCCGCTATCACGGATCCTCCTTGCCGTTGCCGACAGCACGGAGCGCGAAGAGTACCGCCTTGTGGCCGACATCATCACCGAAGAGGTCAACGTGCTCAATATCGAGTATGTCGACGAGGACGGCTCCGTCATCAGCAAGAAGGTGAAGCCGAACTTCAAGACACTCGGACCGAAGTTCGGAAAGGATATGAAGCAGCTTGCCGAAGCGGTCCGCTCGATGAGCCATAAACAGATTGCCCACCTCGAAAAAGAGGGGAGCCTTACCCTCGAGTGGGCTGAAAGGTCGTTCGACATCCTCCGCGGGGATGTGGAGATCATGCATGAGGACATCGAAGGGTGGCTTGTCGCCTCGGATGAGGCGCATGGCATCATGGTCGCACTCGACACGGAGATGAGTGAAACGCTCGAAATGATGGGCCTCTCGCGGGAACTGGTCAGCAGGATCCAGTCCATGCGGCGTGAAAGCGGACTGGACATCACCGACCGGATCCGCCTGCGGGTCGAGGGCTCGGAAAAACTTCTCGAGGCGGTGCAACGAAATGATGCGTATATTAAGGACGAAACACTCGCTACGGCTCTTGAGCTCGCTCCGCTCGATCCCGAAGCCCATCGGCCGACCGTTGCCGAAACGGTGAACGGCGAATTATGCCGTATCGCGCTTGATAAATCCTGAGTGGAATGGTATTTTAACTCTCCTTTTTTACGGTATACCGTTAGAATCAGAAAATCTGAAGTGTTATGACCAAGAAAAGCAGCAGTGCATCAAAAAAGGACCAGGAGATCATTGAGGAACCGGTGCTCAACAAGACCTATCTGACGGACGAGGAGCTTGAACATTTCCGCCAGCTTCTCCTGAAGCGTCGTGAGGAGGTCCTGCGCGACCTCGACATCCTCCGCTCATCACTTTCGGACGAGAACGTGGAGGATTCGATCAACTCGAACTACTCCATGCACATGGCCGACCACGGCACTGAAACCATGGATCGTGAGCAGCGCTTCATGTTCATCGCCCGTGACGAGAAATACATCGGCTACATTGACCAGGCGCTCGACAGGATCCGCAACCGCACCTACGGTATCTGCATCAAGTCCGGCAAGCCCATCCCGAAGAAACGACTCGAAGCCGTTCCGCATACCGCAGTCCGCATCGAGTTCAAGCAGGGGAAAAAGTAGGCGGACCCTTCCGTCCTTCAGAAAACCGGGTACGCGCCGAACACAAGAGAGCCCGTCCAGCATGCCAGCATGCGGGACGGGCTTTCTGCGTCGAAGGAGTGAGGAGCGGGGCGGGGGGGGCTGCCGTGTCTCTAGTCGTTTTCCTCCTTGTCGGTGGTCGCTTCGTTGACCTGGATGGGATAGTCTCCGCTGAAGCATGCGGTGCAATAGCTGCAGCTTTCGCCCTCAAAAGAGGGGACGCTGTTTATAAGCCCCGGCATCGAGAGATAGGTGAGGGTGTCGACACCGATGTACTCCCTGATCTTTTCGATCTCGTCAACCTCATTTTCAATCGAGTCGAACATGTGGGTGAGCAGCTGGCGCTTGGTGGGGAAGTCCATGCCATAGAAGCAGGGATTGGTGATCGGCGGCGAGCTGATGTGGAGGTGAATGGCCTTCGGGTCGGCTTCGCGGATCAGCTTGATCAGCATCCTTGCAGTCGTTCCCCGTACGATTGAGTCGTCGATGAGGATGATCGGCCGGTCCTGAAGGACGCCCCGGACGATGTTGTATTTGGAGCGGACCTTGATGTCCCGGCTCTGTATGCCGGGCTGGATGAACGTTCTTCCAACATAGTGGTTGCGGATCAGCCCGTGCTCGAAGCGGGCTGGGCGGCCCGCCCGGTTGCTTTCGCGCACGAAGCCAAGTGCGGCGGTGTTTGACGAGTCGGGGACGCTGACGACGGTCAGTTCCTTCTCTCCTGGAGTCTGTTCGATCGATGACTCCCGGGCAAGGTTCTTTCCGAGATTGCGGCGGACCTTGTCGACCGAGTTGCCGAATATGAAGCTGTCGGGGCGTGCGAAGTAGACGTATTCGAATATGCAGCGCGCCTTGCGTTCAGAGGGGGGGAGAAAGAGTGATGTCGGTTTTTCGTTGGCCACCGCAAGGTGGTCGATGAGAAGGATTTCTCCGGGTTCGATGTCGCGGATGTATTCAGCCTGGATGATGTCGAACGCGCAAGTTTCACTTGCAATGACGTAGGCGAGTTCACCTGTGAGCGGGTCGGTTTTCTTGCCGAGCGCCAGCGGCCGGAACCCGTAAGGGTCGCGGGCTGCGATCATCTGGTTGTTGGCGAGCAGCACCATCGAGTAGGCTCCCTGAACCTGCTGGAGCGCTTCGTAGATCTGCTGCACGGGTTCCTTTTCACGACTGCGTGCGGCAAGATGCGGGATGATTTCGGTATCGGACGAGGCCTGGAAGATGACTCCGAGTTCCGTCAGTTCGTTGCGGAGTTTCCTGGCGTTGGTCAGGTTGCCGTTGTGGGCTATGGCCAGACTTCCGGAGCGGTATATGAGGGAGAACGGCTGAATGTTGTTCGTCGACTTGGCCGAGCCGGTCGTCGAGTAACGGTTGTGGCCGATTGCCGCATAGCCACTGAGGGTGTCGAAGACTGTTTCGTCGCGGAAGACTTCCGAGACGAGGCCCATGCCCTTGTGCTGCTTGAAGATTGTCTTTTTCCGGGCCTTGCTGTAGTCAGCAACCACAATCCCCGCTGCTTCCTGTCCCCGGTGCTGAAGGGAATACAGACCATAGAAGGTGTCTTCCGCAGGAGTTTTTGAATTGAAGATGCCGAAAACTCCACACATAGGCCTTGGGGGTGTTAAATTTGTGTAAACTTCCGAGCACCATAAAATGGCGATTGCCAAGTGAAACTTCAAACCCAAAATTGAAAATAATCACTTCTGTGGCATTGCGTCCTGAAGGGGGTTTTTCTCACCTATGGGAATTACCTGCAGCTATCGGCTGTTATAGTGCCATATTGCACGAAAACCCGCAACCCTTATACCCGTTGACATCATGAAAAACACTTCCGCAGCTCCGACCGTTCCCAGCCCCGCCCTATGGCTTGCCATCACGCTGCTCTGGGGTACCGTTTTCTATGCTACCTCGGTCTACATGCTGCGGCTGGCTTCGCAGCAGCTCGCTGGCGGCCTGTTCGATCCTTCGGGGGAGGCAGTCCTCAATGTCTATGGCATGCATGCGGTGCTTCTGGTCTCATTCGCCCTTATTGCAATGACTGCCAGAATGGCGTTGGACCCCGGTGCAAACAGCCAGATCCGGAGGTGGGAGGCGGTAAAGGGCGGTTACGGCGAAAAGGTGTTCATTTCGCTTTCCGGAAGCATCGCCACGGGATTTTTCTTCACCATCCTGACTGCCCTTACCTGGACTGCATCCTCGGAACTGTTCCCGGCAGGTTCGGCCCTGAGTCTTTCCGTGGTTTTTCTGGCATCGTTCTACAATATCGGTGCGGGGCTTTCGGCTTCGCTGCTTGTGGGCCTGGTGTTCTTTCTTTCGGGCATTGGAAAGAAGGCCTGAGGGGCGGTGGAGACAAAAAAAAAGCGCGGGCGGGTGCGCCTGCGCTTTTTTTTCGGGGTGGAGCTAAGGAGACTCGAACTCCTGACCCTTTGCATGCCATGCAAATGCTCTACCAACTGAGCTATAGCCCCGATTGGAAGCTTTAATTAAAAGAAAAAAAACTTGTTTTTGCAACTAGTTTTGCTGATTCTTTTACTGTAACCCCAGATAGGGGGTTCTGAAACCTGCAGAATATTGCAGAAAGTCGCTTTCAACCCCAAGCATTCCATTTCTTTCATCCATGTCACTCCGCTTCATTGTCAGGGAAGGGTTTTCAGGCATCTCGAGAGCCCGTGTGCCCGCTGCCCTCACCGTCACGATCAGCTTTTTCGCCCTTGTTCTCCTGGGGCTTTTCGGTACCGTCTCCCTCGGGTTTTATGACATCATCCAGGAGCTTCGCGGCCGGGTGGAACTGGAAGTGTTTTTCAGCGATGCCATGCCCGCCGCGGAAGCCCGCGCCGCATCCATGAAGATGCAGGATCTCGCGGGTGTCAAAGAGAGCCGGTTCATCGACAAGGATGAGGCCCGGAAGATCTTTACCGGGGATTTCGGAGAGGACGTCGTCACCATACTCGGTTCGAACCCCCTGCCCCGTTCAATCCGGCTCCGCTTTCATCCGGCGTATGCTACTCCCGACAGTCTTCAGCCCATCATGGCTGCCGTGCGAAGCATTGCCCCCGGATCCGATATCCGGTACAACAAGGCATTTCTTCTTGAGATTGAGAAGAACGCCCGCCTCTTCACCATCATCACCGGTTCCATCGGCCTCTTGATTTCCATGGCGACCGTGGTGATGGTCGGCTACACCATCCGTCTGGCCATGTACTCAAGGAAAGAAAAAATACGGACCATGCGCCTTGTCGGTGCTTCCGCCTCGTTCATTGCTTCCCCATACCTCCTGGAAGGTGCCCTCGAGGGCCTTCTGGCCGGACTGCTGGCCTCGGGCGCGCTCGCCCTTATTTTCGAGCAGGTGCTCCAGCGTTATGAGCCCGGCCTCTATCTCGTGCTGCAGAGTTCCGCCCTTCTGGCGTACCCTTCAGTTGCCCTGCTCGGTATCATACTCGGCCTCTTCGGCAGTGCACTCTCGGTCTCGAAGTACCTGCACTCCGCATCCCGCGTGCTCCGGTAACGTTCCGGCTCTCTACTGCAGGCCGTAGAGCATTCTGATCTCCTCCGCCCATCCGTCCGAGTCGGGGGTTTCAAGAATGAGGGGGATCTCTTCGAATGCAGGGCTCTGCATGACGAGGCGGAATGCGTCCAGCCCTATTTTTCCCTTTCCCACACATGCGTGCCGGTCGAGCCGGCTGCCGACCGGGTGCAGTGCGTCATTGAGGTGCATGCCCCTCAGGTACCGCATCCCTACGACCCTGTCGAACTCCCTGAAGGTCTCTCCTGCCGCATCCGCTGTTGCGAGGTCGTAGCCGGCGGCAAAGAGGTGGCAGGTGTCAAGGCAGACCCCTACACGTGACTTGTCGTCGGTCATTTCAATCAGCGCTGCGAGCTGCTCGAAACGGTTCCCAAGGTTCGTTCCCTGTCCAGCGGTGTTTTCGATGACGGCGGTCACGCAACTCGAGTGTTCAAGAGCCATGTTGATCGAATCTGCGATGCGGCGGAGGCACTCGTCCGGAGTGGAGAGGTTGAGATGGCTCCCGGGGTGGAAGTTCAATAGCTCAAGCCCCAGAGATTCTGCCCGCTGCATTTCGTCGATGAACGCAGCACGTGAGCGTTCCAGTTTCAGGGGGTCGGGATTGCCGAGGTTGATGAGGTAGCTGTCGTGGGGGAGGATGTGGCGCATCTCGAACCCCCCGTCGGCACAGTTTTGCCTGAAGGCCTCGATTGAAGCGGGAAGGAGCGGCGGAGATTTCCACTGCCGCTGGTTTTTCGTGAAGAGAGCGAACGCCGTGGCACCGATTGCCCGTGCGTTCAAGGGGGCGTTTTCAATGCCGCCAGCAATGCTGACATGAGCTCCTAACCGTTTCATTCTGAAATCTTTTGTTGCTGTTCCGGAGTGAGGTTCAGGGTATCACGGATCAGAAAACTTTCCCTCGCGCCGGAGGTTGTCGAGAGCATCTCTCCAAGAAGGCCTGTTGAGAAAAGCTGGACGCCGAGGATCAGGAGGAGGATGCCGAGAAAAAGGATCGGCCGGTTGCTGATGTAGCGGTTGTTGAGGACTTTGTCGAGGGTGACGTAAGCGCTGACGCTGAATCCGAGCAGAAAGCTGACTAGGCCCGCCATACCGAAGAAATGCATGGGTCGGCGGAAGTAGCGGGTGATGAAGAGGACTGCGAAGAAGTCGAACAGCCCTTTGAGGAAGCGTGCCGATCCGTATTTGGTGCGGCCGTATCGGCGCCTGCGGTGCAGGACGGGCAGTTCAGCAATCCGGTACCCTTTCCATGCAGCAAGCACCGGGATGTAGCGGTGCATGTCACCGTGCAGCTCGATGCTTTCGGGCACTTCGCGGCGGTAGAGTTTCAGGCCGCAGTTGATATCGTGCAGCCGGACGCCGGTGAAGAGGCGTGTGGCGGCGTTGAAGATGCGGGAGGGGACCGTTTTGGTGACGGGGTCGTTCCGGTGAAGTTTCCAGCCGCTGACCAGGTCGTAGCCCTCAAGAAGCTTTTCGAGCAGGGGGCGTATGGAGCGGGGGTCGTCCTGAAGATCGGCGTCGAGGGTGCATATGAACAGTCCCTCCGCTGCCCTGAATCCGGCTGAAAGGGCCGCTGTTTTCCCGGAGTTTTTCCTGAATGAGATGAGTTTTACTTCCGGCACCGTTTCTGCAATCGCTTTTGCCGCCTCGCCTGAGCCGTCGGTCGAACCATCGTCCACCAGAATGATTTCATGGCTGAATGGTTCAGGCAAAAGGCCGTGAAGCAGGGGGTCGGACAGGGCGCCGGAAAGTTCTCCGACGAGTTCCGGGATTGATTCCCGTTCATTGTAGAATGGTACGACGACGGAGAGTGTGATCACGGGGACGACTATATGTTGAGTAAGCGATTGACAGAAAGGTACAAACTCCTCCCGATGGAGCCAAACGTCCCCGGGCTGGATCGCTGCGGCTATACCCCGCGGTCCATGCCGGGCCATATGTACCGGTGGAGCTGCAGCTGCATGCGGACATGCAGCCGGTCTTCGAGGATCCAGCCGGCCAGCTCGGATGGGTGGATTGTTCCGGCTATCGGCCCCATCATGACGGTGCAGGCTTCGGCAAGCCTGGTGTCCTTTAGGATACCGCGGGCCCAGAGGTAGTCCTCCCGGTCGGCGGCAACGATCTTGAACTCATAGCGTTTTCTCTCACCCTCTCCCGCATTGAGGGCAATGTCGATGTTTTCCATGCAATTCTCTTTATCCCTGCCCGAAGAGGGTGGCTTCAGGTCAATGACCTTATGTACCCTCGGGTCGACATCCCGGACGGAAAGGAACCCGCCGGTTTCCAGCATGACGCCTCCTCCTCCGTCACAGAGAGCGTGCAGCAGTTTGTGGACTGCAGGCTGCTCGAGCGGTTCTCCGCCGGTCACTTCGATGAGGTGCGCATGGTAGCGGCGGGCTTCATCGATGGTGTCGCCTATCGAGAGCCGGCGTTCTGCCGTTTTGGCATAGGTTGTGTCGCAGTAACGGCAGCCGTGGCTGCAGCCGGCGAGCCGGATGAAGGTGCATGGCCAGCCGGCAAAGGATGACTCTCCCTGAATGGAGTGGAAGATTTCGCTGATCTGGAGGATGGTGCCCGTCATTGCCTGAAGCGCAGAAGGAGTTTTTCGAGGGCTTCGGGGTAGATGCGGTGCTCGCACTCAAGGACTCGTGCCGCAAGGGTTTCTGGCGTGTCTCCCTCCATCACGGGCACCGTTCCCTGCAGGAGGATTTCGCCCCGGTCGTACTCTTCGTCGACGAAGTGCACACTCGCCCCGCTCTGTTGTTCCCCGGCGGCAAGGACCGCCGTATGGACATGGATGCCGTACATGCCCTCCCCGCCGAATTTCGGCAGGAGTGCGGGATGGATGTTGAGGATGTTGCCCCGGTATGCCACGGTGACTTCTGCCGGGATCTTGCGCATGTAGCCGGCAAGCAGAATGGTCTCTATGCCGTACGCTTCCAGCGCCTGGATCATTGCCCGGGCGAACTCTTCCTGCCCGTTGAACTGTTTCTCCGAAATATGGAGAGTGTCGATTCCCTTCCGGCGGGCGAACTCCATGGCTCCGCACTGTGAGCGGTTGGAGATGCAGAGGACTATCTCGGCCTGGAGCCTGCGCTCCGCAATGGCCTTGTGGACCGCCATGAAATTGCTTCCCGTTCCGGAGCAGAACACCGCAAGCCGTCTTTTCGGGTTACTCATTTCCTGAATATTTTCTTACATTTCCGCTTCATAAAGCTGTTCCTCACTGCAAGTATACCATAAGATAACCATTCCTCAAATGTCTGATCCGCTTATCAAAAGGGCGCTGGTGTCGGTTTCCGACAAAACCGGCATCGTCGACTTCTGCCGCGAGCTTTCCTCCCTCGGCGTTGAGATTTTTTCAACCGGGGGTACCCTCAAAGCCCTGCAGGATTCCGGAGTCAAAGCGGCCTCGATCTCCCTCATCACAGGGTTCCCCGAAATCATGGACGGACGGGTCAAGACCCTCCATCCGAAAATCCACGGCGGCCTGCTTGCAGTCAGGGACAATGCGGATCATGTGGCACAGGCAGTCGAGAACGGCATCGGCTTCATCGACATGGTTGTCGTCAACCTCTATCCTTTTGAAGCGACGGTCGCCAGGCCCGGCGTTTCCTTCGAAGATGCCATCGAGAATATCGACATCGGAGGGCCCTCGATGCTGCGCAGCGCAGCCAAGAACAACGAGTCGGTCACGGTTCTTACCGACAGTGCCGATTACCCCTGCGTCCTTGCAGAGATGCGTTCCTCCGGCGGCAGGACCACTCGTGCCACCAGGCTTCGCCTGGCCCGCCAGGTGTTCCAGCTGACCTCCCGCTACGATGGTGCAATCGCCCGGTACCTCACCGGGGCTGAAGGTGCCGCTCCCGCTGCAGCCGAGACCATGACGGTGAAGCTTGAGCGCGAACTCGACATGCGCTACGGCGAGAACCCCCACCAGAGCGCGGGATTCTACACCCTCACCGACGGCGAGGGAACCCGCTCGTTCGGAGACTATTTCGAGAAGCTCCACGGCAAGGAGCTCTCCTACAACAACATGCTCGACATTGCTGCGGCATCGGGACTCGTTGAGGAGTTCCGGGGAGAGGAGCCGTCGGTTGTCATCATCAAACACACCAACCCGTGCGGTGTCGCACAGGCCCCGACGCTCGTCGAAGCATGGCACAATGCGTTTGCAACCGACACCCAGGCACCCTTCGGCGGCATCATCGCCTTCAACCGCCCGCTCGACATGGTGACGGCAGAGGCGGTCAACGGCATCTTCACCGAGATCCTCATCGCTCCTTCCTATGAAGAGGGCGTGCTCGATCTGCTCATGAAGAAAAAGGATCGCCGGCTTCTCGTGCAGAAGCAGGCACTTCCGAAAGGCGGATGGGAGTTCAAGTCCACTCCGTTCGGCATGCTCGTGCAGGAGCGCGACAGCAAGATCGTTGCCAGGGAGGACCTCAACGTGGTGACGAAGCGCCAGCCGACCGAGGAGGAACTCGGTGACCTCATGTTCGCATGGAAAATCTGCAAGCACATCAAGAGCAACACCATCCTCTACGTTAAGAACCGTCGCACGTTCGGCGTGGGAGCCGGTCAGATGTCGCGAGTTGACTCCTCGAAGATCGCACGATGGAAGGCTTCGGAGGTCAATTTAGACCTCCATGGATCGGTTGTGGCTTCCGATGCCTTCTTCCCGTTCGCCGACGGCCTGCTTGCCGCAGCCGAAGCCGGTGTCACTGCGGTAATCCAGCCGGGTGGCTCCATCCGTGACAACGAGGTGATCGAGGCGGCTGATGCCAACAACCTCGCCATGGTCTTCACCGGCATGCGCCACTTCAAGCACTGAGCAAACGATAAAGTTCATCGATCAATCTAAAGCCCGCATCGTCGGGCTTTAGTGGTTCTATGCCATTTCAGTCCAGATTATGATATGCCTCCGGACGGCCGCAATCGATCCTGTTCTCCCGGGAGGTTATGCGATGGGGTCCGGTTATTATGCTTTCCAGTTCAGCTATTAACCGGTAATACTCATTACTGGATGAGGGGGCTAAGCTTGAGATGCAAAAAAATCTGCCCGTCACTCCAGGCCAGGCGGGAGTTCAGTTCACATGAAGCGGGCCAGAAGATAGATTCCGACCATCATGAAGGCTGTGGCTATCCGGATGGCAGTGCCGAGCGCAATGCCGATCCAGACCCCCAGGCCCGACATGCCAGCTTCACGGAGGCCATTCTCTGCATAGAGTTCTCCTATCACCGCACCGATGAAGGGGCCGAGCACAATGCCCGGCAAGCCGAACCCAACACCGGCAACTGTTCCTGCTGCTGCGCCGATAAGGCCTGCTTTGCCTGCGCCGAACCGTTTGGCGCCGAGCAGGCCGGCAAGCATATCGAAGAGGTATGCGGCCAGGGTGAGGGCCGCAAGGATGGAAAGGGTCCCCCATCCTACAACAGCGAACCCTTCAGCCCAGGCCGCCAGCACCAGCCCCGCAAACACCAGCAGCACTCCAGGCAGTGCGGGCACGAGGAGTCCGGCAAAACCGGATATGAGAAGGAGGGCAGAGATTATCCAGAGTATGTCAGTCGTTTCCATGCTGTTTTCGTCAGGAACTGCGTTGTTCATTGGCAAGTACGGCCCGGGCGTTGCGTTTCAGCCGTTTGAGCCCTATCCGCCATATCGGCGTGCCGGCGAAGAGTGCATTGAATCCTGACCGGGTCAGCTGGAGGATCCTTTCGGGTTCGAGTCCGATGAGTTCCTTTCTGGGGGAGAAGGCAGGGTCTGGATTGATGGCCGGTCGCTGGTTATGGGGGCAGTGCTCCTGGCAGGTGTCGCAGCCGAAGAGGTTCCGGCCGATCATTGCTGATTCTTCAGCAGTGAACTCCCGTTTCAGCTCAATTGTCAGGTAGGATATGCAGCGGCGTGCGTCGATTTTTCCCGGTCCAAGGAGCGCTCCGCTCGGGCAGGCGTCAATGCATTTCGTGCAGCTGCCGCAGAGGTTCGGCAGCAGGGGGCGCTCCTCCCTGATTTCAATGTCGAGCAGGAGTTCGCCGAGGAAGACGAAGGTGCCGGCCGAGGGGACTATTGCGAGTGTGTTTTTTCCGGTTCTTGCCATGCCGGAGCGTTCGGCCCACTCCTTTTCGAGAACCGGGGCTCCGTCCACGGCGATGTATGCGTTCGGTTTTGAGTCACTCAGCCGTTCAATGCAGTCCAGGAGGGCTTCGGCCTTTTTCCGCACCACCGTGTGGTAGTCTGCGATCATGGCGTAGCGCGACAGTTTCGCCCTGCCGCCGGGGGGATTGTGGCGGTAGCTGACGGCCAGTGATATGACGGTTTTAAGGCCCGGGAGCAGGCTTTCGGGATGCCGGCGTGCCGGAGCGCCTGTTTCCAGATAGGTCATCTCACCGTGACGGCCATCCCTCAGCATCTCGTCATAGCGTTCAACAGCCAGGAATCCTGGAGGAGGAGCGGCAAAGCCTATGGAAGAGAACCCCAGCCGGAGAGCTTCCTGTCTGATCTTTCGGGCCAGTGTCGTGGGAGCTTCATGCATAATGAAATATAGGCGAATGCGTCGATTCTTCTTAAGTTACAGGATATAGCCCTCTGCGGCCGCAGGATATTTTCAGGACATTACCCATTTTTGTATGGACCGACGGGATTTTATCAGGAAGATTTTTTCACGCACGGGCATTGGTCTTGGTGTTGCAAGCGCAGCATCCGCAGGCCTCGTGGGCTCGTTCCAACCCCGGAAAGAGCTGTATGAAGACGGGCGGGGTTCTGCTGGAGGGGCTGAGGGGCCGGCAGTTCCGAGGAACTGTGTGGTGATCGGCGGGGGTCTTGCAGGCATCTCGGCCGCCATGGAGCTTGCCTCAAAAGGGATGCAGGTGACACTCGTCGAGTCCTCCACCTCACTCGGCGGCAAGCTCACCGGATGGGAGATTGATGCGCTCGGGAGCCGATTTCCTGTCGAGCATGGATTTCATGGTTTTTTTGACCAGTACTACAACCTCAATGCGATGTTCGAGCAGGCGGGCATCTCCAAAGAGGTATTCGACGCTTCTCCCGGCTACCCGGTGATGTTCAAAGAAAGGCCGCGCGAAATATACGGACAGACTCCGAAAGTGTTCCCTTTCAACATTCTTTCGGTCGTCAGCCAGTCCCGCTCGCTTGATATTGCATCATTCCTGCGCCAGTACCGCGGACTTCCTCCGGTGGTTGACATGTTCCGCTACGACTACAGCCGAACATTCGCCGAACTGGACGGCATTGATTTCATGGAGTACTGCCGCCGTGGGGAGATATTGCCGTCGTTCATCGACACGGTGCTGCATCCGTTCGCTGATGCCACGATGAACAGGATGGAGGTGCTTTCGGCTGCCGAAGCGATCCGCTATTTTCATTTTTATTTCATGGGCAGTCCCGAAGGGCTTGCATTCCGGATCACCAACCGCGACTGCATGACGGCCATCATCAACCCGCTCGAGTCCAAACTCAGGGAACTCGGGGTAAGGGTGCTGGCCGGGCACCGGGTGCTTCGGCTCGAGCATGACGGCGCCCGCATTTCAGGAGTCCGTATCGGTGGCCCGGCAAGCGGCGGGCTGGTTCTTCACGTCGACGGGGCTTCGATTCCCGATGAGGGGTGGGTGTCGATGCTCAGCCGTGAAGGCGTGCCCGTTCTGGTCGCCAGGGAAGGGTCGGGGTACCGCGCTCTTGATGGCCGCTGCACCCATATGGGTTGCCCGGTATCACCCGATCCTTCGGGAGATGGATTCTACTGCCCCTGCCACGCAGGCCGTTTCAACGCTTCGGGTGAGCCCATCGGCGGCCCACCGCCAACACCGCTTCCTCCGCTTTCGGTGACCTTGGAGGGCGGGACCCTGGTGCTCCGTTCAGGCGAAACGGGCGGTGACGAAGTGCTGCAATGCGAGTATTGCGTTCTTGCCGCAGATGTTCGTGGAACGAAGGATATCGTCAAGCGCTCCGGGCTGTCAAGCCCGGCATTCGAAAAGTCCGTTGCTTCACTGGGCGAGGCTGATCCTTATGCAGTCTACCGGCTTTGGCTCGATCGGCCGCTGGAAGGCGAGGGGTACCCGTTCTATACGGTCTCAGGGTACACCTACACCGATTCAGTGTCGATCTATTCGGCGTTTCAGGAGCCATTCATCAGCTGGGCAGGAGAGCGGGGGGGAAGTGTCGTTGAACTGCATGCCTATGCCATTGCGCCTGAAGACATGCGCTCTGATGATGAAATCCGCCAGGCCATGCTCAGGGAACTCCACAGCCTTTTCCCGGAAACCCTCAAGGCCTCGGTACTGCATGAAGTGTTCATGGTGCAGTCCAATTTCACACGCTGGGCGCCGGGTGAACACGCCGGACGCCCGGGACCGGAAACCCCGTTCCCGAACCTCTTCCTTGCCGGAGACTGGGTACGGGTCGATGCACCGGTCTTTCTCATGGAGGCGGCAGCGTTTACCGGCCGTATGGCTGCAAACGCTGTGTTCAGAAACGAAGGGGTCCGTTCTGTTCCGCTGCCAATCGTACCGATGGGCGGGATCTTTTCCTGACGGAGAGATCCAGGGCTGCGCTTCTGTTGTTGCTGATGGAATCGTCAGCCTTCCTGGCATTCTTCAGCTGTTCATCATACCTGTCGACATCCCGTTCAAGTTCCGCACATGCCTTGGTGGCGCGCATGCGGGTAAGGCTGTACTCACGGCTCTTGATGCTTTCCTGACTTCGCCAAATCAGTGCGGAAACTCTGGATCCAATAGTTTGATGAGTTCGCTGTTCGCCAGTTCGTTTGGATCCATTCGAAGGACATACACCTCCCCGGTTAGCTCATCACGGATATTGGCCTCCTGAACCCGCCACAGTTCGTCCCGGATCTGTCGTAACGAACGCCCTGTTTTGATCTCCAGGTATTTGCCCATCATCATGGCCATGAAGCAGACGAGTATATGCGATCGGATGGCCTCCTTCGTGTGATGGAAGATAGGTCTGGCTTTCAGCTCCAGGTTGTTCATCCGAAACGCCTGTTCGACATGCCAGAGATCCCGGTAGTTCGCAACGACTTCAGCGTCAGGCATCTCCTGCTCCGGGATGTTGGTGACATAGCCTTTTATGCCCAGCAGCTTCTCTGCTTTTGCCTGCAGGGCCGTATCGAATACGAATGGCTTGCCCTTCTCTTTGGACTTCTTCAAGAACTTGGCCCGCCGACCGGTTTCGTTCCGCTCAAGCAGCTTGAGTGCCCGCTCCACCTGCTTGTCAAACTCGCGTTTGTCTTTTTTGTAGCGTGCTTCAGAGAACTCGCAGATGACGGAGACTTTCTGCTCGGCATATGCATAGCTGAAGCGCCTTGATGCGGTGTCCATGCGGGGCAGTTCGTTGTGGATCTGTTCAATGAATCCAATCGAGGTATCTGCCAGCCGTGCACCTGCGATGTAGCGATACTCTTTGTTCTCAAGTTGCTGCATACGGGCTGTCGAGAGCATGGATGCATCGGCTACAATGAGCGGCCTGGTTTCTCCGACCCGCTCCTGGAAGCGGTGGACGGCATCCAGCATCGTATTGCCTTCGAAGGTATTGCCTTCAAATACCTCGTGCATCACCGGAAAACCCGAACGGGTGGTGATGAGCCCAATGACGATGTGCGGTTGCCGGGGTTTGTTGTCCTTGGAGAAGCCCGGTTTTTGAAAGTCGTGCTCCTTGAAGGATTCGAAGTACAGCGTGGTGACATCGTACAGCACCAGGCAGAAGTTCTCCTTCAGATCATTACAGGCGGTCTGGATGGCAGCGGTTTCGATTTCTTCCTGATGCTCAAGGATCTTCGACAGCGTGCGGTAGGCTGTCCGTTTGAGGTAGGACACGTTGAAGTACCGTTGCAGGAGCTCCAGGGTGCGGAGCTTTGAGGTCGGCTCAATGATGCGCATGAGTGCCAGATCAAGATACAGCTCCGGCAATCGGCCAAGGCCGCATTTGCGGGCGCAGGCAAAGAGGGTGTTGCGGGAAAACTGACGGGTGAGGCTGATGAGGGTGGTGTGGGCAAGGGCGTTCTGGAAGAGTGATGATGAAGGTGGCGCCGGTGTCCCGGCGAACATGCCGGGCTGCCTCTGATGCGCTTCGCCATAGGATTCCGCCCTTGCAGGCAGGACCTCGCATTCACGCTCATTATGAGCGCTGCCGACATGCTTGATGATGACACGCTTCCTCCCTTCATTGCGCACCACCTGAACGGCGGTTGCACCGGAGGCGGTTTTAACCTTTCGGACTGTCAAGTTCCCACGCATGGAGAAAAGAGAGCATTCGTGCGGATACTGGCGAATCAGAAAACACTAACCCACTTAAAAATAATGACTTGTTTTTAAGTGGGTTCCATTCCGGCCGACAGTGGTGAAGTCAGGAGGGCTGCGCTTCTTTTGTTGTTCAGCCTTCTTTCACTCCGTTTTTTTCTATAGCGGTGCTTTCATCGCTCGTCTCCGGATTGCTGCGGCTGAGGGCATCGTCCTCCTTTTGTGCTTTCTTCAGCTGTTCATACCTTTCGACATCCCGTTCAAGTTCCGCAAACGCCTTGGTGGCGCGCATGCGGGTAAGGCTGTACTCACGGCTCTTGATGCTTTCAAGGAATTCCGCATTGGCTTTGCCGACAGGGTAGCTAACAAGGACGTAAGCCCTGAAGAACTCACCTTCCTTGACGATATTCTGTTTGGTTACAACACTTCCTGCAAGGCATTCAGACGCAATGTTTTTCTCGACCTGAGAGAAGAGATCACCGGTTTTCGAGTCCATGCCGTTTCCCACTTCATCAATAAATCGCTTCTGGATTGATTTGACCTGTACGGCAACCTTTCTTGCGATTTCGGCCCTGCCGGCAGCAGTTGCCTTGTCAAGGGCCAGCTGCAGGTCCCTTGAACGCTGGGTGTTGGCGGCGAAGATATAGTCGTTGTCCTTGTGGATGTCGTCATACCATCCAGGTGCCTTCCCGAGTTTTGTCTCCTGGATTTTAGTGCTGCCGCAACCGGCGGTAAAGAGGATCATGCTCAGCGCGAGTATGGTCAGAACGGTATTTTTCATTGGTTTTCTTCTATTGGGGTTATTGAGAATTTCAGTGATGTCGTGGTGTTTCGGTCTTTTGATTTTACCGTAACAATTGTTAATATATGGCCGGTGCAATCAAAATCCAATAACAGCAGCCTTGCAGCTATGCATTTGCGCCATATTTATCCAATAACTCAAGACCTCCCCTGTCCCCATGCGCTACATTTTTTCAGAGCACTTGCATAAAACAGCAAAGACAGCAAAGATAGCAAAGACTTCAATGGTTATGGTCCTTGTGACCTCGTTGATGATGGCGACTGTGGCCGATGCCGCCGAGAAAACCTTTATACGCGAGTACCGGTATCGCGCCAGCGACAAGGACAGCAAGGTGAGCAGCCGGAATGCGGCTCTCGAGCAGGTTAACGCACTGCTTCTGAAGGAGACCGGCGCCTATGTCCAAAGTACCCTGAATACTGAAAAGAAGGAGACGGATCAGGGGGTTGACAGCCTCACAACGGAGGATATCACTGCCATATCGGCAGGTGTGACAAAAACGCAGATTCTCGAAGAGAGCTGGGACGGAACGGAGTATTACGTGAAAGCCGAAATTCAGCTGGATCCTGATGATATTCAGTTAAAGCTCGATCAGGCGCGGGTAAGCCGGGAAATGCTGCAGTTGAGCAAAGAGTCTATGGCGCAGAAGGGTGCTGCTGAAGTGAAGAGCGGAATTTTCGAAGATGAGATGTCCGTTGATGCCAGACATTCGGAGATGCAGCAGAATATGGATGCCGCTCTAGCGAAAAAGGATGAGGATCGGAAGCAGGGGCCCAATCTCTTTCTGATCATCGGGGGGCTTGCCCTGATTGGCGGCATTGTTGCGCTGGCGGCAGGTGGGGGTGGTTCTGACGGAGGTGATTCGGGTGGAGCCGATTCGGACAATGATTAAATCATGGTGCCGATATACTCGGTGCAGTTATGGGTTGGCTGGTGGTCCGATGGGCTTTTCCTCCCTGCAGCTGTATCCGAGGCATTCGGCAACCGTGGTGTGCAGCCTCGGGCGGAACTTCCTGATTTTTCTGTTTTCGGAACTGGGGCATACCCTGTTGCTGAGCATGATGACCGCCAGATCTTTCCGGGGGTCAATCCAGAGGCTGGTGCCTGTGAAGCCGAGATGGCCCCATGAGTCCTTCGAGAAGCAGCTTCCGGTGGATGCATAGCCTTCCAGTGAACGGAGGTCCCAGCCGAGTGCTCTTTCATCGTTGCCATTTCGCCTGGTGAACTGGCGGATTGTGGATTGCCGGAAATACCTTACACCGTCCTGCCTGCCGTCGTTCATGAGCATCAGGGTGAAACGGATGAGGTCGCCGGTGCTGGAGAAGAGTCCGGCATGGCCTGCCGCACCTCCGAGGATTGCTGCGTTCTGGTCATTGACGAGTGGACGGGGCCCGATCTTTGTGTTCCATGTGCTGTCGCGTCCGGTCGGCGCTACCCTGCGCAGCATCTCCCCGGATGGGTTGAAGGATGTCGACTGCATACCGAGCGGCGTACTGAAACGGGCGCGGAAATTCTCTTCGAGGCTTCTTCCCGTAATCTGCTCCACAATCGTGCCGAGGATGATGAACCCGTTATCACTGTAGGCGGTGGCGGTTCCGGGTTTGGTCAGGAGCGTGTCGTTGCAGATTGCTGCAATCAGTTCCTGCGGGGTGGAGCAGGTTTTGATATACCATGCATGCGGCCGCAGTCCGGAGGTGTGGTTGAGGAGCTGGCGGATGGTGATGTCGTTCTTGCCGTTCCGGCCGAATGGCGGGAAGTATCCGGCTGCAGATTGGTCGAGCTTGAGCGAGTCGCGCTCAACGAGCTGCATGATGGCGGCAGTCGTGGCGACAGCTTTTGTCAGGGATGCAATGTCGTAGACGGTGGAAGAATAGGCTGGCTTGGGGCTGAGTCCGCATCCGATGGTTCCGAAGGCTTCATGGAAGATTGTGTTGCCTCGGTAGATGACGGCGATGGAGGCTCCTGGAAAGACGTTTTCATCGACCCCCTCCTGCATAAGTCGCCGTACAGGAGTGAAATCAAACTCTTCGGCCCGGAGCGGAAACGCTGCAGGGCCGAATGTCATGAAAAGAAGAAAGGCGAGTGTTACTGGCCTAAAAAAGCGTGAAGCGGACATACCGTTCGGGCCGTTTTTTGAGGTCCACCATGAGGGTATCGAGCGATGAGAGTGCCTTGGTCAGGTTGTCGTAGAGTTCCGGGTTCCGGCGCAGCTGGCCGAGGGTGCCTTCGCCGCTGTTGATGGCAGTCATCAGGGAGTCGGTGGTGGCGGCCGCGTGCTGGATCTTTGCGATTGCATCGGTGGTGTTGTCTGCCAGCTTCGGGTCGTTGATGAGTTTCGGCAGCAGGCCGTTGCCGCTCGAGGCTTTGCGTGAGACGGTTGCAAGCTCGTCGGCTGTACTGCGGAGGCTGCTGATGGTAGCGACAAGTTCACTGCCCATTTTCTCATCGGAAATCAATCTGCCGGCAACGCCCTTTCCGCTCTGGAGCTGTTCGAGAAGGGTGTTGATGTTCTCCAGTGCCTTTGATGCTCCTGTGGTCAGCCCCGCCATGCCGTCGTTGGCGTCAAGTGCGATGAAGTCGCCGTCCTGGACCGGTTCGCCTTTTCCGGTCATGATGTCCACGTACTTGTCGCCAAGCACGCCGAGCGAGCGTATGGTCGCCTTGGAGTCCTTGGTGACGAGGTTTGCGTATTCGTTTCGGATCCTGAGATCGGCTACCACGAGAAGCGAGTCATTCTGGCTGGTGAACTCCATCTTCGAGACGGTTCCGACTTTCTTGCCCGATACCGACACGAAATTGTTTTCAGTCAGACCCTGCATGTTTCCAGCCAGCACCTTTACGGTGGTCACTCCGGTGAACAGGCTGCTGTTTTTTCCGATGACCAGCCCGAGATAGGCGGCAAAGCCTATGCCGAAGATGAAAAAAATGCCGGTCTTCAGGTCGCTCCATTTCAGTGCGTTGGGATTTCTCATGCCCGCTTGTTCGTTTGGTGTTACAGTTCAAGAATTTTGTCGGAGAGGATGGATCGGATGAATGGATGGTCCGATCCGTGCAGTTTGCTGGTGGCATCGTCAAAAATAATGCCGCCCTGATAGAGTACCGCCACGCAGTCGGCGACATTGAAAACGTCATCGATGATGTGGGTGACGATCACCGCCCCGAGGTTGTTGTGGTGTCGAAGGGAGCTGATAAGCGTCAGGATCTTTTTCGAGCTGACGGGATCAAGCCCCGCTGTCGGCTCGTCGAAGAGGATCATGTGAGGTCTGAATATCAGCGCCCGGCCGATGGCAACCCGCTTGCGCATGCCGCCGCTTAGGCTTTCGGGAAGCTGTTCTTCGTAGCCCTCAAGCCCTGCGAACTGGATCTGTTCGGTTACCCTTTCCTGAACCTCCTTTTCTGGGAGGTTGAGGTTTTCACGGAGGAAGAATCCGAGGTTCTGGCTGATGCTCATCGAGTCGAAGAGGGCGTTGCCCTGGAACACCATGCCCATTTTCCTCCGGATCGGATAGAGTTCCGACTCCTTCATTGCGGAAATATCCGTGCCGTCGACAAACACCTGGCCGGAGGTTGGCTTTATCAGTCCGAGCATCAGTTTCAGAATGGTGCTCTTGCCGACGCCGCTCGGTCCGAGGATCGCCTTGATGGTGTTGTCTTCAATGGTGAGGGAGACGTTTTTCAGGATCTCCTTTTCACCGTATTTCAAGCTGATATTGCGTAGTTCAATCATGCCGTTACATGTTTTCCAGGACGATCTTTGAAACATAGAAATTGGCGATCAGTACCAGTCCCGATGAAACAACGATTCCCTTGATGGTGGAACGGCCGACGCCGGAGGTTCCTCCGCTGGCTGAAAACCCGTTGAAGCTGCTGACGAGGGTGATGATGACGGCGAACACCGGAGCTTTTGCGAAGCCGACGACGAAATCCTTCAAGGCGAGCCGCGGGTATACCGAGTTCCAGAAAATGCCGGGGTCAAGGTGATGGTAGTGTTCGGCCATATAGGCCGCGCTGTACAGGCCGGCAAAGTCTGAGAGGGCCGTCAGCGGGAGGAACATGATGAGTGCGGCCAGAAGGCGCGGCATGACGAGCTTGGCTACGGGGTCAGTGCCGAAAGCCCTGAGTGCATCGATCTGCTCTGAGATCTGCATTGCTCCGAGCTCTGCTCCATTACGCGAACCGAACCGGGCGGAGAGCATGAGGCCCATAAGCAGGGGACCGAGCTCGCGGATGACGGAAATGGATGTGGAGCGGCCGAGCATGGTCTTGGCCCCGAAGTCCTCGAGGAGGTTGCCGACTTCGATTGCAAGCAGAGAGCCGATGGAGATGGCGCTGACGAGCACGATGGGGATGGAGTCTGCTCCGCAGATGGCCGCCTGGTCGAGGAAGTCCCGCCAGTAGCGCCGGATTTTCGGCATGGTGGCAAACGCCCGCACGGAAAAAAAGAAAAAGTCCTGCATGGTGAGGAAGAACCCTTTGATCCGCAGGGTCAGGTGGTGCCCCATGTTCCGTATGTGGGTTGCTGGCATGGCTAAAGGTACAATGCGGCAGGCACCGCCGGAGCGGTGAGGCCAGTAAAATGAGTCCGGATTATAGCAAAAATCGGGCAATTCACCAATCAGGGGTCCCTCAGGCCTTGACCAGCCTGCTTTTCATTTTCTCCACCCAGTCACCCGGAATCGTCACCCTGCCGAACGTGTCATCATCCCGATCCTTGAGGCCGTGGTAGTCCGATCCTCCCGAAAAGAGCATGAAGTACTCGTTGGCGATTTCCCGGTAATAGTTCTGCTTGTAGCTGTCGTGCGAGGGGTGTACGATTTCAATGCCGTCGAGCCCCACGGTAATCAGCTGTTTGAGGATTTCGTCGGGAGCGCTCTGTGCCGGATGCGCAAGGAAAGAGAGTCCCCCGGCTTCATTGATGAGCCGTATGACCTCCGCCGGATGCGTTTCGATGCTTTTGACGTAGGCTGGGCTGTGGGCTCCGAGGTACTTGCTGAACGCTTCGCTGAAGCTTTTCACATATCCTCCGTCCTGCAGCACCGCCGCGATATGCGGCCTGCCGACGCTGCCGTTCTGGGCCTTGAGAATAATCTGGTCAAGACCAATCTTTACGCCCATTTTGGCAAGTTTGCCCACCATGCGCTCCGCCCGTTCGGTGCGCAGGTGCCGGCAGTGATCCAGGTATCCCGTGAGGGCCGGGTGCCGGTGGTCGAAAAAATATCCAAGGACATGAATGTCGTAGCCCTTGTATGTCGAGCTCATCTCCACACCGGGAATGAGCTCTATGCCTTTGGCTGAGGCTGATGGCTTTGCTTTGTCAATACCTGCTACGGAATCATGGTCTGTGATGCTGATTGCTGACAGCCCGGCTGAGGCTGCCTTATCAACGATCTCCTCTGGTGTATGGATTCCGTCCGAACATTTGGTGTGTATGTGTAAGTCTGCTTTTTCAAAGCCATTATGCCCTGCGCCGGATGAGCTCGGAGGCATGGCTGTATGGTATTAAAGGGTTAAGGCCTATATCTCTATATATAAGAAAAATTCACCACTGTCTGGTAGAAAACAGAATTATTCTGCAGCCTAAAAAGTTGCATCAGGGGGCCCGGCATGCCGCTCAATGGGCTCTTTGTGCCCGGGCTGTTTCAGGGCAGGATGGTGCCGCCGCCAAGCAGCAGGAGGAGTCCCGCTCCTGCTGCAAGCCGGTAGGCGATGAAGATGCTTGTGGTGTGGCTTTTGAGGTAGTTCAATAGAAACGCGATCGACAGGTACCCGACAATGCCGGAGGTTATGGTCGCGACGGCGAGGTTCATGATGTTGCCCGGATCGGCAGTGATGAGATCCCAGGTCTTGTAGAGTTCGAAGGCGCCTGCGGCAAAGACGGCCGGAAGGGAGAGCAGGAAGGAGAACCTTGCTGCGGTTTCTCGTGAGAGATTCAGCAGGAGGCCGCCGGTGATGGTGGTGCCGGAGCGCGATGAACCCGGGATAAGGGCGATGGCCTGCGCAAGCCCGATGAGGAGCGCCTCTTTCCAGCCGATGTCTTCCATCGATTTGAGGGGATGTCCCTCTTCCAGCCGCTTTTTTATCTTCCATTCCGCCAGGGAGAGCACGAGCGCAAGGATGATGAGGGCTCCGCTGATCCAGTAGAGCGAGCGGAGGGTTGTTTCGATTTCATGCTTGAAAAGCAGTCCGAATGCAACGATCGGCAGGGTGCCGGCGGCGATCATCCAGCCCATTTTTGCCTCTCCGTCATGGAGCGGGTTTCCTTTCCAGAGCCCGGTTGCGACGGATTTTACGATAGAGAGAATGTCGCGCCGGAAATAGAGCATGACGGCACCGAGCGTCCCGATCTGGATGATGGCCGTGAATGCGGCACCGGGGTCTTCCCATCCCGCAAGGGCGGGGATGATGCGGAGGTGGGCCGTGCTGCTGATGGGAAGGAACTCCGTCAGTCCCTGGATGATGCCGAGCAGGATTGCCTGGATGAGGGTCATGGTTGTGTATTGGTGATGGTATGGAGCCAGGAGATGGTCCGCTTGACGGCCAGAGCGCGGTGGCTGATCGTGTTTTTTTCTTCGGGAGTCATCCGGGCAAAGGTTTTTTTTGTGGCTTCCGACCTGAATACCGGGTCGTAGCCGAATCCGCCTTTGCCTTCGGGTGCCGTGGTGATGCTTCCCTCTGCCACACCCTCCTCGATATGTTCGAACACCCGGCCGTCATCGTGGCCGGGGATGGTTCCCTTGAGGGCGATCACCGTCCGGAACCGGGCACTGCGTTCCACTTTCCCCTCCATCTCCTGGAGGAGGTGACGGACATTGTCACTGTAGGAGGGTTTTTCTCCCTCCGGCCTCGGGGCGAACCGTGCAGAATAGACTCCAGGGCGTCCGCCGAGCTGGTCTACCTCAAGGCCTGTATCGTCGGCAAAGGCGATCATGGAGGGGAACTTCGCCGAAAGCATCTCGAAGATGGCTCGGGCTTTCAGGATGGCGTTGCCCTCCAGAGTCTGTTCCGTTTCTTCGATATCGACCTCGATGCCTTCATCCATGAGGGTCGTTACCCTGAACCGGGCTGAAATGCTTTCCAGAAGCGGGCGCAGCTCCCGTACCTTGTCCCTGTTGCCGGTGGCGAGGACGATAGTCGTGATATCCGGAGGTGTCTGCATCTCAGCCGATGAGGTCGAGCATTTCCCGGACGGCCTCGGGGATGCCGACGAAGGCTGCCCGTGCAATGAGTGCGTGGCCGATGCTGACTTCCTCTATCTCGGGGATCTGGCGGAACGGCTGTATGTTGCGGTAGTTGAGTCCGTGGCCTGCGACTACCTTGAGACCACGGTCTACGGCATATTTTGCCGCATGCCGGATCCGTTCGAATTCCGCAGTCTGCTCCTCTCCGCTTTTCAGGGCGTATGAGCCGGTATGGAGCTCGACGAGGTCCGATCCGGCTTCGGCTGCCAGATCGATGGAACGGCTGTCGGGTTCGATGAAAAGGCTGACTTCGATGCCAGCAGCCCGTATTGGTTCGATGAAAAGGGCGAGCCGCTTGAAGTGCCGTTCGATATCGAACCCGCCCTCGGTTGTCAGCTCCTCTCGTTTTTCAGGCACGAGGGTGATGAGTTCCGGTACTGTTTCGATGGCGATCCGCTGCATTTCTTCCGTCATGGCCATCTCCAGATCGAGCTTGGTCTTCACCGAGCGGCGGAGCCCTTTGAGATCGTTGTCGCGTATGTGGCGACGGTCTTCACGCAGATGGCAGACAATACCCGCTGCGCCGCTTTCCTCGGCAAGCAGGGCGGCTGCGACGGGGTCGGGCTCGCCTTCATTGCGTGCATTGCGGAGGGTTGCGATATGGTCGATGTTGACGGCGAGGCGCATGGTGCATTCAGTATGATGATTCCGGAGGAAACGACGCTTTTTTCTGCATTGCGAAAGTAATGAAAAAATGCGCAAAGCGGCAAAACTCTCCGGCCCATCGCGTATCTTGCCATCCAACCGCAAACCATACGGGAAACGAGACGAGATGGCAGAGGGTACCTCCAGAAAACTTGAATTCGACAGGGTCGTCGCCCATACGGCGGGCTACGCCCTCTCAGTCTACGGACGCGACACCCTGTCTTCCTCTCTGCCGTTTTCCGGGCACCGGGAACTGCAGGAGGAGCTCGAGCGGGTACTTGAGCTGAAAGGTTTTCTCGAAGAGGGTTCCACGCTCCCTTTCGATACCCTTGCGGACATGCGCCCCCTGCTTGCCACGCTCGAGATGCATGGGGGTGTGCTTGAGCCCGGCGAGCTTCAGGATCTTCACCTCTTTCTTGATGCAGCAGCAGGGCTCCGGCGCCGAATGGTCCGGGAGGCCGAGCTCCGGCCCCGCCTTGCCGTGTTCGGGGCCGGGATTCCGGAGGATGCTTTTGTACGGCCGGTCATCAGGGAGGTCATCGACGAACAGGGGGTGGTGAAGAGTTCGGCCAGCGGAGAACTTGCCCGGATCCGCCGTGCCCTTGTCGACAGGCGACGGGCGCTCGGGCGCACGCTGGAGCGGATCCTTGGCGGATGCCGCTCGAGCGGCTGGCTGATGGAGGATACCCTTACCATCCGCAATGGCCGCCAATGCCTCGCGATGCGCCTCGAGTACCGCCACCGTGTGCCGGGCTTTGTGCAGGATTACTCTGGCAGCGGCCAGACCGTTTTTCTTGAGCCTGCCGAGTGCATGGAGATCACCAATGCCATTCTCGAGGGAGAGATCGAGGAGCGGCGGGAGATCGAGCGGATACTCAGGGAAACGACGGCCAGGATCCGCCCTGAACTTCCCGATCTTCTTTCGGGCGCATCCCTCATGGCGGCCTTCGATTCACTCTATGCCCGTGCCCGTTTCGCACTCGAAACCCGTTCCGTGCTGCCAGCTCTTTCAGAGGGAACGGAGTTCCGCATCAAGCGGGGTTACCATCCCTGGCTGCTTATTTCCCACCGCGACCGCGAAGTGCTGCCTCTTGATCTGGAGCTCGGTTTAAATGAACAGGTGCTCATCATTTCGGGCCCGAACGCCGGAGGAAAGTCCGTTGCCATGAAGACAGCCGGCCTGCTCTCCTTCATGCTCCTGCACGGTTATCTTCTGCCCTGCAGCGAAAGCTCCGTTTTCCCGCTTTTCACAAGCATCGGCATCGAAATCGGCGACGAGCAGTCCATCGAGAACGATCTGTCGACGTTCAGTTCGCACCTCCGCGAGGTCCGCCGCATCCTCGATGCGGCAGGGCGTGGATCGCTGGTGCTGATCGACGAACTGTGTTCGGGGACCGATGTCGAAGAGGGGAGCGCCATTGCCCGCACCATCATTGAAGAGCTCCTCCGGCGCGGTACGAAGGCTATCGTCACCACCCACCTTGGAGACCTCAAAGCATACGCCCACAGCCGCGAAGGCGTGGTGAACGGCGCCATGGAGTTCGATCGCCGGGCTCTCCAGCCGACCTTCCGCTTCATCAAGGGCGTACCGGGCAGCAGTTTCGCTTTTGCCATGATGCAGCGGATGGGATTTCCTCCCGCCATGGTCCGGGAAGCCGAATCCGCCATCGGCGAAGGCCACCGGGGCCTGGAGGAACTGCTCGAGGACCTGCAGGAGCTCCTGGCCTCCAACCGGTTGCTCCATCTGGAGCTTGAAGCGCAGTCAGCCAGTATTCTATTGAGGGAACAGGCCGTCACGGAGGCCGAAAGCATGCTCCGGCGACGGGATCGGGAGCAGAGACAGAAGGCCTCGAAGGAACTGCAGCGGGAGCTGCATCGGGCGCGTCTCGAGATCCGCGACATTCTTGCCGAAGCCAATGCGGCGGCCGGAGACCCGCGTGCCGTTCAGGAGGCCCGTCGGAAGCTGGCATCAAGAGCCGGTGATGCTGAAAAAAAAGAGGCTCTGCTCCTGGATGCCCCGGCCCCGACCCTCGATCGGAGCATCCGTCCCGGGGATCTTGTCCAGCTCCTCGATACCTCGGCATCCGGAGAGATCGAAAGCCTCAGGGGGGACATGGCCGTCGTACTCTGCGGTACCTTCCGTCTTACCACATCGCTTTCGAACCTCGAGAAGACCTCGAAACGCCAGGTCCGCAAGGCGGCCGGCGCCCCGGCACCCCGTTTTGTGGGATGGAACGCAACTACATCCCCTGTAGAATCAACAACGCTTGACCTGCGCGGCCTGACCGGCGACGAAGCTGCCGTGAAAATCGAGCGCTTCCTCGACGCTCTCCGGCTCAACCGCATCGAGCGTGCCACCATCATCCACGGCATGGGCACCGGTGCCCTCCGCCGACGCACTGAAGAGGTGCTTCGAAACCACCCCCATGTCCACTCCTGGCGATTGGGAGGGCAGGGCGAAGGGAGCTCGGGAGTGACTATCGTCACGCTCGCCTGAAAAGAGAAAAACCCGCCGGAAGCCCGGCTTCCGAAAAGAATTTAATTTTGGTATCTTTGTTGCAATTATTGTCATTGCCACCGGGCCTTCCGGTGGTATCCACTGATTCAACCGATTTCATCCCTTGAAAGCACAGCAGGAGAGCTTCCTCACCATACCGAACCAGCTGACGGTTCTCCGGATACTGCTTGTCCCGGTGTTTGTCATGCTTCTGTTGCAGGATGATGCATTCCTCAAGCTTCTTGGCGTGATTGCATTTACGGTGGCCAGCCTGACCGATCTCTACGACGGCTGGCATGCCCGCCGGTTCAACGTAGTGACCCGGATCGGCGCGTTTCTCGATCCGCTTGCCGACAAACTGCTCATCACTGCAGCTTTTCTCGTCTATGTGTGGATGGGCTACATCTCCCTCTGGATGGTGATGCTGGTCGTCCTGCGCGATGTTGTGGTGACGGCGCTGAGGAGCTGGGCGGAGTTCCGGGACCATCCGGTGGTGACTTCCCGGCAGGCCAAGTACAAGACCCTTTTCCAGAACGTGTTCGCCTACCTCGTGATGGTACTGATTTTCCTGAAAGAGGCTGCGCTCTTCGGCAGAGGGTCGTCAGATGCGATCCTCCGCTTTCTCAACTCCAGCGTCCTCGACTGGATCATGCTTGCCGTGACGGTGGTGACGGTGGCAACAGGCGTTTCATACCTTATTGACAACTGGCAGGTCATTACCGGAAAGCATGAAGAGCGCAGCTGAGGGGGCAGGGTTCCACTTCGCCCGGGCGCTTTCGACCTGTTTTTTTGTAGGGTATTTCCCTCTTGCTCCCGGGACGATCGTCAGTGCTCTTGCTGTTCTGCTCTATCTCCTGGTTCCCGTTCTGCAGGATCCGGTTGTTCTGGCAGGGGGAGTGCTCCTCTCAGCGGTGTTCGGCGTGTGGTCCGGCGGAGTCATGGAGGAGTCCGCAGGCCTGGATCCTTCCGAGGTGACGATCGACGAGCTGTCCGGCCAGTGGCTTGCGCTTCTTTTTCTGCCGGCAGGGCCGGTCCCCGCCCTGCTCGCGTTTCTTTTTTTCCGTATCTACGATATCCTCAAGCCCGGTCCAGTCGATATGGCCCAACGTCTTCGGGGCGGATGGGGCATCATGGCCGATGATCTTCTGGCCGGCCTCCTTGCCAATGTCTCTGTCCGGCTGGTACTCCTTATTGTGCCGGCTCAGTGGACGGGCGTCCTGTAGAACTCCTTCACATGTTCAGCTATCCCTGCCGCATCTAGGCCGGTTTCCCGGTAGAGGTCCTGCATGCTGCCGTGGGTGATGAACCGGTCGGGCAGACCTATTTTCAGGAGTGGTGTCTTTTTCGGCGATGATGCAAGATGATCGCTGACTGCACTGCCGAGTCCGCCGAGGATGCTGTTTTCCTCAATCGTGACAATGTGGGTTGCCGATGCGGCGAGCCGGTCGATGAGGGCGGTGTCGAGCGGCTTGAGAAAGCGCATGTCGACGATGTCGGGTTTGATGCCCTCCGCTTCAAGCAGTGCCGCGGCCTCGACTGCCGCCTGCACCATGGAACCGATCGCAAACAGAACCGGTCCGGTCCCTTCCCGGATGATCCGGCCCCTGCCGGGCTCGAGCCTGGTAAAGTCTTTCCGGAGCGGGCCGCCGCCGCTGCTGCCTCTCGGGTAGCGGATGGCCACAGGCCCTTCGATGTGGTAAAGGGCGGTATGGAGCATGTCGCGCAGTTCCTGGGCGTCAGAGGGTGCCATGATGGTGAGACCCGGGACGGCGTGGAGGAAGGAGAGGTCGAAGGCGCCGTGATGGGTTGGTCCGTCTTCGCCGACGAGTCCTGCCCGGTCGATGGCAAACACCACATGGAGGTTCTGCAGGGCAACGTCGTGGATGAGCTGGTCGAGGGCCCGCTGCAGGAAGGTCGAGTAGATGGCACAGACCGGTTTCAGTCCTTCCAGGGCAAGGCCTGCGGCGAAGGTCACGGCGTGGCCTTCGGCGATGCCGACATCATAAAACCGGTCCGGGGCCGCTTTCTCGAACAGGTCGAGCGAGGTGCCGCTCGGCATGGCGGCCGTGATGGCGGTGATGGCCGGGTCTTTCAGGGCCATTTCCACCAGTGCCTCTCCGAAGATCTCCTGATATTTCGGCGGATCGGGCGCGCCCGTTTTCTTTGCCGTCATGCCGGTTGTCGTATCAAATCCTCCGCTGTGCGCATGCCACCCGCTCTGGTTTTCTTCTGCCGGAAGGAACCCCTTGCCCTTGGTGGTGACGACATGGAGCAGTTTGGGGTTGGGAAGTTCGTGCATCTCTTTGAGGGCGCGCACAAGGCGCCCCATGTCGTGGCCGTCGATCGGCCCGAAGTAGCGGAGGCCGAGGGCCTCGAAGAAGGCTCCCGGGGTGAGGGCCGCTTTCATGCCGTCCTCAAGCCGGCGGAGGGCGTTCTTCGCGCCCTCGTGGTTGAGCAGCGACATGGAGTTCCACAGGAGCCGCCGTGCCTTGTTGTATGTCTTGTTGAGGGTGATGTCGACAAGGTGGTTCTTGAGTCCGCCGGTGCTCGGAGAAATGGCCATCTGGTTGTCGTTCAGGATGACGAGCACGTCGCTTTTCAGGTCTCCGAGGTGGTTCATGGCTTCGAATGCCATGCCGCCTGTCATGCTTCCGTCACCGATGACGGCCACCATTTTTTCCCGACCCCCTTTGAGGTCCCTGCCCGCCGCCATGCCGGCCGCTGCTGAGATGGAGGTTGAGGCGTGTCCGGTGCCGAACGCATCGTGCGGGCTTTCATGGATTTTAGGGAAGCCGGCGATGCCGCCGTATTTCCGGTTGGTCTGCATCCGGCTGCGCCGGCCGGTCAGCATTTTATGGATGTAGGCCTGATGCCCCACGTCCCAGACGATCCGGTCCTCTTCGGTGTTGTATACATGGTGCAGCGCAACGGTCAGTTCGGTGACGCCGAGGCTGGATGCGAAATGCCCGCCGTTCATGGCGATGAGCTCGATCAGTTCCTTGCGGCACTCGTCGGCCAGCTGCTGCAGCTGCTTCGTCGAGAGTTTTTTCAGGTCGCGCGGGGAGAGGATCCGGTCAAGGAGAGGGCGTGTGTCGTTCATGGCGCTGGGGGTTTCAGATGCCGGTTGCCTGCATGAGGACGCTGCGTTCGGGTCGTGGTCCGTCAAGTTCGATGAAGAAGATCGACTGCCACCGGCCGAGCATGAGTCTGCCTTCCGAGAATGGGATGGTTTCAGTGGTGTTCATGAAGAGCCCGAGCAGGTGGGAGTGGGCGTTGTCCCGTCCGTCGATGGGCTGGAGGTTGTGGAGGTAGTTCCCGTCTTTCGGGGCGAGGCGCTTGAGGAACGTTTCGATGTCCTCCATCAGCCGTTCTTCCTGTTCATTGATGTTGAGACACGCGGTGGTGTGGCGGCTGACGAGGGTGAGGAGGCCGTCCTTGAGGCCCGAACCGGCCACGGCGTCCTCTGCCGCCCGGGTTATGTCAATGATCTCGATAGGCTTCCTGGTGCAGAGTTCCAGAGTCGTTCTATGGATGCGCATCATAGGGTGGGTTGCTGGCATTGTTTGGCGTTGTCTTGCGCCTTAGAATGTTATCGCTACGGCTTCATGTGGAGCAAGCCGTACCTGTATGACCTGTCCGGACAGGTGCGGCGCCGCGGTCCGGTTGCCGTGTGCGGTGCTGAGGACGCCGATCTGGCTCCGCTCCACCTGTTCGAGCACTGGGTGCGTGACGTCGAAGGCGATGCCCGTGGAGCCGAAGTTGGCAAGGACGAAGGCGTGGCGCTCCGGGGTGAAACGGTGGAAGCCGATGCAGTGGGTGTGGTTCGATCCCTGAAGGTCGAGCCATTCGATCTGTCCTTCCTGAAAGGCCGGATCACGCTGCAGGATGAAGAGTTTCCGGTAGAGGTCGCCGAGGTCGCGGTCCGCGTGTTCAGGCGCCTGGTGGATGAGCTGCACAGGGATTTTGTGGCGGTACCCGTCCATCTGGTCCTGGTGCACGAGGTGCATGCCGGGCGCCATGAGACAGCAGAGCGCTGCGGCGCGGTTGTTCAGCCCCATCTTGTCTGCGGCTCTTGGTTCGTCATGGTTCTCGATGAAACGGCAGAGATGCTGCTGGTAGCTCCACTGGGCCTGCATGTGGCCTTTCAGCTTTTCGACATTGACCGGCGCACTGGCTAGGTAGTCGTAGAAGGGCTTGTCGTAGGTGAAGTCGAAGCCCTGCTGCTGCAGTTCCCACTCCTTGTTCCAGTATGATTCGGCAAGGAACGTGAATTTCGGATGGCGTGCCTTTACGGCGGCGATTGCCGGACCCCAGAACTCGTCCTTCATATGCCCGCTGAGGTTCTTCCATGTGGTGTTGAACACGCTCTTGAGCACCAGCATGGCAACATCGCAACGGACGGCGTCGCAGAGTTCGCTGATTTTCAGGAGGTTCCCTGTCATCATCGCATGCGTCGCGGGATTGGCATAGTTGATCTGCAGGGTGTCGGTCCAGGACGGGAAATAAGGATCGCGGCTGTAGGCGAGATATTTTCCCTGTGCGTATTCGAAGCTTGAACCGGGGTCATGGCTGCGTTCGGCCTGCGAGACGGAGATGAAGAATTCAGGGTGGGCCGGCAGCCACTGGTTGTCGAGAGCCAGATGGTTCGGCACGAAGTCAAGCATGAGCCGGATGCCGTAATGGGCAAGCTTCTCGCGGAACAGGAGCAGTTCATCGTGCCCTCCGAGCGCCTCGTTGACGGTGTAGGAGGGGATGGAATAGGGAGAAGAGGCTATGTCGGCCGGCTGGAGTGATGGAAGATGCTCGAGCAGCGAGGCCCTGAGGTCGGGGTGCGAGGTGGCTATGGCCCGGCTGTACTCGCTGGGTTTCCATACTCCCATGAGCCACACCATGTCGAATCCCGATTCGGAAAAGAACCGGAACTCCGAGTCCGGAACGTTGCCGAGCGTGACCGGCCGGTTGTTGAGCCGGCCGAGCTTCTGCAGCCAGATCCGGGTGTTGATTTCGTAGACGAGTGGAAACATCGGTTTATTGCAGTGTTAAGTGAGCATGGCTCTGTACTTCAATATAGCAACTCCCCCTGAAACTCCCGTAGAGAATTGCCTCTTTCGGGTTCCTTGTGGAGTGAAAAACATCCTTATGGCGGGATGCCCTAAAAAGTTGTAAAATGGCTATACTTATACGAACTTCAACGGGCGGCGGCACCTTCAGGCATGTCCGTCACGAACAACAATCAACAGGGCTCCTACTGTTTTGACCGATTTTTTACGCGACCTCAGCCCGGTGCAGCAAAGCGCCGTCAGCACAACGGAAGGGCCCGTCATGGTGCTTGCCGGAGCCGGCTCCGGCAAGACCCGGGTGATTACCTACCGCATCGCTCACCTGATAGGGACGAAGGGAGTCCCTTCAAAGAACATCCTCGCCCTTACCTTCACCAACAAGGCCGCTGGAGAAATGCGCCACCGGGTGGACACGCTCCTCGGCCCGGGCGCCTCCTCAGGGCTCTGGATCGGCACGTTCCATTCGGTGTTCGCCCGCCTGCTGCGCGACTATATCGAGCGTCTTGGCTACAGCAGGAGCTTTTCCATTTTCGATTCCGACGACAGCAAGAGCCTGATCCGCCAGTCCATGACTGAGCTCGGCATCCAGCAGGACGCCGTGCCGGTCAACACGGTGCAGGGTCTCATCAGCAAGGCCAAGAACAGTTTCATCCTCCCCTCCGAGTTCCACCGGAACGCTTCTGACTACAACCAGCAGAAGGCGGCCCTGGTCTATGAACTTTATACCAGGAAGCTGAGGGAGAACAACGCACTTGACTTCGACGACCTGCTCATAAAGCCGCTTGAGCTGTTCCGGGAACATCCCGACGTACTTCATGAGCTGCAGGAACTGTTCCGCTACATTCTTATCGATGAGTACCAGGACACCAACCGTGCGCAGTATCTGGTGACCAAGCAGCTTGCCGAGCGCTATCGCAATATTTTCGTTGTCGGCGACGATGCACAGTCCATCTACTCCTGGCGCGGAGCGGACATTTCCAATATCCTGAACTTCCAGGACGATTACCGTGAGTCGGAGACCTTCAAGCTGGTCGACAACTACCGAAGCACCGCCACCATCCTCACGGCGGCCAACAGCGTCATCAGCCGCAACAGCCGCCAGATCAAAAAAGAGCTGGTGCCGCAGGGCGCCAAAGGCGATCCCCTGACGCTGATTGAAGCATACAATGAACGCAATGAGGCTGAAAAGGTCGGGGAGCGCATCCTTTCGATGCACCGTGAAAAGGGGCTGGAGTTCCGCAGTTTCGCGGTCTTCTACCGGACCAACGCCCAGTCCCGCGTGCTGGAAGACGCCATGCGCCAGAGCCGGATTCCCTATAAGATCTTCGGCAGCGTCTCCTTCTATAAGCGGCGCGAAATCAAGGATGCCGTCGCATACCTTCGCTTCATCCAGAACGACCGCGACTCTGAATCGCTCCTGCGCATCATCAACTTTCCGCCCCGCAAGATCGGGGATGTCAGCATTACGAAGCTGCGCCAGTTTGCCGAAGAGCGTGGATTGACGCTCTATGAGGCAATACGCTCTGCGGGTGAGGGCGGGTTCCCGCAGCGCCTGCTCACGGCCCTCGGCTCGTTCTCCGCGGTGATCGAGAAACTGAGGGAAACGGCTGTGGACGGCACTGTCTACGACGTGCTTCACGAACTCTTCGAGCTTACCGCCATTCCCTCGCTGCTCCAGGCTGAGAACACGCCGGAATCGCTGGCCCGCCATGAGAACCTGCAGGAACTGCTCTCTATGGCCCGCGACTTTTCGGACCACAACCCCGATCGGGGTTCTCTCGGAGACTTCCTTGAGAATATCGCGCTGGCTTCCGACTACGACGAGACCCAGGAGTCCGACAACTTCGTCTCGCTCATGACGGTGCACGCTTCAAAAGGCCTTGAGTTCCCCGTGGTGTTCATCACCGGCCTTGAGGAGCGGCTGTTCCCGCTCAACTGTTTCGAGCCCGAACAGCTCGAAGAGGAGCGCCGGCTGTTCTACGTGGCGGTGACGAGGGCGCGTGAAAAGATTTTTCTCTCCTGGGCCCAGAGCCGCTATCTGTACGGTCAGCCGCAGCACTGCCTTCGCTCGAAGTTCATCGGCGAGATCGACCAGTCGGTTCTTCTGGGTGAAGGTGGACGGGCCGTATCGCGAGGTGGCGCACCTGCAGCAGTGGCTGCGCCAGCTTCAGCTTCTTTCCGGCGTCCCGCTGCGTCCGGCAGCCCTGCACCCGAGACTGCTGCGCGCCCCGCAACCGGGGGGATGAAGAAGGGTGCGAAGGTCCACCATGCGGTGTTCGGTCCCGGCATCGTCGTGGAGCTGCAGGGGAAGGGCTCACAGCAGAAGGCGAGGATCTCTTTCAGGAGCGCCGGCGAAAAGACCCTGATGGTCCAGTATGCGAACCTGAAAATCGTTCCGTAAGGGATGGATATGAAGCGATCTTTGCCGTTATTGACCGTAGTGACCCATACTCGCGTTGTCCGAGTATTCCGGCCGGGGAACCCCCTCTGCCCCCAATCATAAACGCAGGAGAACCATGAGGATCCTTTTCGGTGTCCAGGGAACCGGAAACGGCCATATCAGCCGGAGCAGGGAACTTGTCAGGAAGCTGAAAGAAGACGGGCATGAAGTCGAAGTCATCGTCAGCGGCCGCAAAGAGGATGAGCTGCGCGAAATCGAGGTGTTCGAGCCCTACCGGGTGATGAAGGGAATGACCCTCATCACCTACCGCGGAAAGCTGAACTATATGGAGACGATGTTCCAGCTTGATTTCAGCCGCCTGATGGCCGATGTCCTCACCCTCGACACCGCGGGCCTCGACCTTATCATCACCGACTTCGAGCCGATCACCTCCATGGCGGCGCGCATCCGCAATGTCCCCTCTCTCGGATTCGGCCACCAGTACGCATTCCGGTACGCCATTCCTGAGACCAGAGGGAACATTTTCGAGAAGTATACCCTCCTGAATTTCGCCCCGGCCCGTTACAATGCCGGCCTGCACTGGCATCATTTCAACCAGCCGATCTTTCCTCCGGTCATTCCTGCAGCCCTATACGGCAACGCTGCCCCGGAGCCCGTGAAGGGCAAGATCCTCGTCTACCTGCCGTTCGAGGAGATCGATGACGTCACGGCGTTCGTCTCCGGGTTCGAGGATTATGAATTCCATATCTATGGCAAGGTGTCGGAAGACAGCGATCGGGGCCATCTGCATTTCAGGGCCTATTCGCGAGAGGGGTTCCTCCGCGATCTTACGGAGTGTTCCGGCGTGGTCTGCAACGCAGGCTTCGAACTGCCGGGAGAGGCTCTGCATCTTGGCCGCAAGCTGCTGCTCCGGCCCCTTGACGGGCAGATCGAGCAGGGATCGAACGCCATGGCCATGGAACAGCTTGGCTACGGCATGGCCATGCACGCGCTTGACCGGAAGATACTGGGTGAGTGGCTTGAAAACCCGGGACGCAAACCTCTCCGCTACGCCCGCACGGTTGATTATATCTCCGAGTGGATATCAAGCGGCCGGTGGGACGATCTTTCGCATTTTGCCGGCGCCGCATGGCGCGACAGGGGGTGAAGATGGTGAGTATGATGCAGTTCAGGGACCTCGTTGTCCGCAGCCGGAGCATCCGGCGGTTCGACGAGAGCGTTGCAGTCCAGGACGGGGTGCTCCGGGATCTGGTGGAGCTTGCCTGCTATGTGCCCTCGCCAAAGAACCTCCAGCCGCTGAAGTTCATTGCCCGGAGCGGCCCCGACTGCTCGAGGGCCCTGTTTCCTCTCCTGTCATGGGCGGGCTACCTGGCCGACTGGCCGGGTCCCGAAGCGGGGGAGCGCCCTACAGCCTATATCGTCATGCTCGGCGACACCTCGATCACCAGTGACTTTTCCATCGACAGCGGCATCGCCGCCGAGGTCATCATGCTCGGTGCGGCCTCGATAGGCCTCGGTGGCTGCATCATCGCTTCCATTGACCGGCCCGCCCTCCAAAGCCTCCTCCATATTCCCGACCGCTACCAGATACTCCAGGTTCTCGCGCTCGGAAAGCCGGTCGAAACGGTGGTGATCGACCAGATCGGAGATGGCGATCCGGTGCGCTACTACCGGGACCCGAACGGGATCCACCACGTGCCGAAGCGGACGCCTGGAGACATTCTGCTCGATTTCAGCGATGATCCCGGTTGACGCCCTCCTGAAAGCCTACCGTGAAGGGTTCTTCCCGATGGCCGATGCTTCCGACGGCCAGCTCTACTGGTGCCGTCCCGAGATGCGGGCACTTTTTCCACTTGAGAGCTACCGCCCTTCGCGTGATGTTCTGCGCCTCCAGCGGCGGGGTGAGTACTCGGTCTTTTTCGACAGTGATTTCGAGGCCGTGATCAGGGCCTGTGCAGCCCCGCGCAAAGACGATCCGGAAACCTGGATATCCGGGGAGATTGTCGAAACATACATACGTATCCATGAGCTCGGGCTTGCCCACAGCGTCGAGTGCCGCTACCGGGGGGAGCTGGCCGGCGGGCTTTACGGCATCGCCATCGGTGGCGCTTTCTTCGGGGAATCGATGTTCTACCGCCGCTCCTACGCCTCCCAGGTAGCGCTCTGGCACCTCGTCTGCCATCTCCGGCTGAAGGGTTATCTCATGCTCGATGCCCAGATCATGAACCCCCATCTCCGTCGACTCGGGGCTGTAGAAGTGCCGCACGACGAATACATGCGGCTTCTTGAGGCCGCACTCCGTAAAAAGACCGCTTTTCTCTGATACGGGAAAATGGTACCTTGAATGACAATAATTTTTGCGCCATCAAACCGTGGAGCGGCCTATGCTGTCAAGGGATTTAACAGAAAACCAGCCCAAAACCCGGGTCATCATTTACTCCGGCAAGGGCGGAACGGGCAAGACCACCATATCATCCTGCACAGCAGTGGCTCTTGCCCGGTCGGGAAAGCGGGTCCTCATCATGTCGTCCGATCCCGCGCACTCGCTCTCCGACGTCTTCAACCTCCGCATCAGCCGCAACGATCCGCAGAAAATAGAAGAGAACCTTTACGGCCTCGAGGTCGATACGGTCTATGAGCTGAAGAAGAATATGTCGGGATTCCAGAAATTCGTCTCCACCTCCTACCAGAACAAGGGGATCGACAGCGGGATGGCCTCGGAGCTGACTACCCAGCCCGGTCTTGACGAAATCTTCGCCCTCAGCCGCCTGCTTGACGAGGCGCACTCCGGCAGGTGGGATGCCGTCGTGCTCGATACCTCCCCGACCGGCAACACCCTCCGCCTGCTCGCCTATCCCGAAATCATCATCGGCGGCAACATGGGCAAGCAGTTCTTCAAGCTCTACAAGAGCATGTCCTCCCTCGCCCGTCCGCTTTCGGGCGCATCCATCCCTGACGACGACTTCTTCAACGAGGTCAATGTGCTGCTCAAACAGATGGAGGACATCAACCAGTTCATTCTGAGTCCCGAAGTCACCTTCCGGCTTGTTCTCAACCCGGAAAAGCTCTCAATCCTGGAGACGAAAAGGGCGTACACTTTCGTGCACCTTTACGGCATCAACATCGACGGCATCGTCATCAACAAGATCCTTCCGACATCGCGGACCGTCGGCGAGTATTTCGAATTCTGGGCAGACCTGCACAGCAAGTACCTGATGGAGATCGACAACTCCTTCTACCCCACGCCGGTCTTCCGCTGCCACCTGCAGCGCACCGAGCCCATCGGACCCGATGCCCTGTACGGCATCAGCGAGATGGTGTTCGGAGAGCAGGCGCCTGACAAGATCTTCTACTCGGGAAAGAATTTCTGGATCGAGACGAAGCGCAGCGAGCTCACCGAGGACCACCGTGAAATTCTCTGCATCAAGATCCCCTTCCTGAAGGACGCCGAAGAGGTGACGGTGGAGCGGATGGGCACCGACATCGTCGTCGCCGTCGACCGCGCCCAGCGCATCATAACCCTGCCGAGGGCGCTCTACAGTCTTGAGATGGAGAAGTTTGTCCGCGAAGACAGTCTGCTCCGTGTCATTTTCCGGGAAATACCCGTGAACAAGGAAGATGCAGAGCTGAATGTCAACCGCAACGTGCTTGACAAGCTGCGCTCGCTACGCCGGATGAAGATCTGACGGGCGTTTCCGGGGCATCGCGATAAAATTTGAAGCGAAACGTTTAAGTTTTACACGGAAACTTGTATCTTCATTGTTTGAAATATTGAAATAAGGGGCTCTCCCCCCATTTTTTGTTAAAGAACCAGCTTATATCATGTCCGAGAACGCGCACTATGGTCTGTTGAAAGGGAAGAAAGGAATTGTTTTCGGCCCACTTGATGAAAGCAGCATCGGGTGGCAGATTGCAGTCCACGCCCACAGGGAAGGTGCCAGCATTGCCATCTCGAACGTTGCCGCAGCGATGCGGTTCGGCAACACCGATGAGCTTTCGGCTCTCTGCGGTAACGCTCCTGTCATTGTCTGCGACGCTTCCAAGAACGAAGATGTCGACAGCTGCTTTGGTGAGCTGAAAGAGAAGCTCGGCAAGATTGATTTCATCGTGCACTCCATCGGCATGTCGCAGAATATCCGCAAGCAGCTTCCTTACGAGGAGCTGAACTACGAGTGGTTCATGCGCACCCTGGACGTGTCCGGCCTTTCGCTCCACAGGCTTGTCTCCTACGCCCTGAAGAACGACGTGCTCAACGATGGTGCCAGCGTCCTGGCCCTCTCCTATATCGCTTCGCAGCGCAACTACTGGACATACTCCGACATGGGCGACGCAAAGTCGCTTCTTGAGTCTATCGTCCGCAGCTACGGCCCCCGGCTTGCCCGCCGCGGAATCCGCATCAACACGATTTCCCAGAGCCCGACCTACACAAAGGCCGGCAGCGGCATCCCCGGATTCGAAAAAATGTTCGAGTACAGCGACCTCATGTCGCCGCTCGGCAACGCATCCGCCGTGGAGTGTGCCGAATATGCCATGACCATTCTCAGCGACCTTTCCCGCAAGGTCACCATGCAGAACCTGTTCCATGACGGCGGTTACAGCTCCATGGGTGCAACCATTCCCATGATCAAGCTTGCCCACGAAGTGCTCAACGACAAGGAACTCGCCGAACGGGTCGGTCTTGAGGATTTCAAGCCAGCCAAGTGATTTTCCGGGGGGCCCCGCCGGCTTTCGGCAGCCCCCCCCTTGTTCCAGTTATTCCAGTGTTTTTCAGCTGATCATGCTTCACGGAAGGGCCCCTTCCGTGTTGGTCTTTTATTCCGTTTTCGATGGCTTTCCACCACTGCTGCTTTCACCGTTCCAAACTGTGAGTTCAGCCTTGGCGGAGCGTGTTTTTTTTCTGCAGTTCCCGTAACCAACCATTCAATAAAACGACAATAGAGATGGCAAAAACCGCTACAATCATTTATACCAAGATCGACGAGGCCCCGGCGCTTGCAACCTACTCCCTTCTGCCAGTGATCCAGGCCTTTGCCAAGGGTACCGGCGTCGAGGTGGAAACCAGGGACATCTCCCTTGCCGGCCGAATAATCGCCAATTTCCCGGACAGCCTGACCGAAGGCCAGCGCATCCCGGACTATCTTGCCGAACTCGGCGAGCTCGCCATGAAGCCCGAGGCCAACATCATCAAGCTGCCGAACATCAGCGCCTCCATTCCGCAGCTGAAGGCTGCCATCAAGGAACTGCAGTCCCAGGGCTACAGCTTACCCGAATACCCCGAAGCTCCTTCGACCGATGCTGAAAAAACAATCCAGCAGCGCTATGCCAAGGTCCTTGGCAGCGCCGTTAACCCGGTGCTCCGTGAGGGCAACTCCGATAGGCGCGCCCCGCTCTCCGTCAAGGAGTATGCCAAGAAAAACCCCCACAAGATGAGCGCGTGGTCGGCAGACTCCAAAGCCAGTATCGCCTACATGTCGTCGGGTGACTTCTACGGCAGCGAGAAATCGGTCACCATGCCATCCGCAGACAACGTCCGCATCGAGTTTTTTGGTGCCGACGGCTCCACCTCTGTCCTGAAAGAGAGCACCCCGGTTCTGGCCGGTGAGGTCATCGACTCTGCCGTCATGAACGTCAACGCGCTGCGCAGCTTCTATGCCAGGGAGATCGATGAGTCCAAAAAGAACGGCTCGCTGCTTTCGCTGCACCTGAAGGCCACCATGATGAAGATCTCCGATCCCGTCATGTTCGGCCACGCCGTCACCGTTTTTTACAAGGACGTGTTTGAAAAACATGCCGACGTCATCAGGGAACTCGGCGTCAACGTCAATAACGGCCTCGGTGACCTGTACCTGAAGATCCAGTCCCTTCCCGAAGCCAAAAAGGCAGAAATCGAAGCCGACATCCAGGCAGTCTATGCCACCCGTCCGGCTCTGGCCATGGTCGACAGTGACAAGGGCATTACCAATCTCCATGTTCCCAACGACATCATCGTCGACGCTTCCATGCCGGTCGTCATCCGCGATGGCGGCAAAATGTGGGGACCCGACGGCCAGCTCCATGACACCACGGCCATGATTCCCGACCGCTGCTACGCTACCATGTATCAGGCCATGATCGAGGACTGCAAGAAAAACGGCGCATTCAACCCCTCCACCATCGGCAGCGTGCCGAACGTCGGCCTTATGGCTCAGCAGGCCGAGGAGTATGGTTCACACAATAAAACGTTCTTCGCACCTGCAGACGGTACCGTCCGCGTTCTGGATGCTGCGGGCAACGTCGTGATGGAGCAGCCGGTGGAAACCGGCGACATCTTCCGCATGTGCCAGGCCAAGGACGCTCCGATCCGCGACTGGGTGAAACTTGCTGTTTCAAGAGCCCGCGCAACCGGTGCACCGGCCATCTTCTGGCTCGACAGCAACCGTGCCCACGATGCGCAGCTCATCGAAAAGGTTACCCGCTACCTGAAGGAGCATGATACCGCAGGGCTCGATATCCGCATCATGAACCCTGTTGAGGCCATGCGCTTCTCGCTCGAGCGCTTCAGGGCAGGCCAGGACACCATTTCGGTGACCGGCAACGTACTTCGCGACTACCTTACCGATCTTTTCCCGATCATCGAGCTCGGCACCAGCGCCAAGATGCTCTCCGTCGTTCCGCTCATGCAGGGCGGCGGTCTCTTCGAAACCGGTGCAGGCGGGTCCGCTCCGAAGCACGTGCAGCAGTTCCAGAAAGAGGGCTACCTCCGCTGGGATTCGCTCGGCGAATTCTCCGCGCTTGCCGCTTCCCTGGAGCACCTTGCCGGGGCTTTCAATAACCAGAAAGCCCAGGTTCTTGCCGACACCCTTGATGCCGCAATCGGAAAGTTCCTCGACAACAGGAAGTCTCCCGCACGCAAGGTCGGCCAGATCGACAACCGCGGCAGCCACTTCTACCTCGCCCTCTACTGGGCCGAGGCGCTTGTCGCACAGTCGGCCGATGCTGACATGCAGGCCCGCTTCAAGCAGGTTGCAGCAGACCTCGCCTTCAACGAGGCGAAGATCAATGAAGAGCTGATTGCAGCACAGGGCAGCCCCGTCGACATGGGTGGATACTATCATCCCGATGAAGAGGCAACCACGAAGGCGATGCGTCCGAGCGCAACCCTCAACGCCATCATCGACGCGATGTAATCATCCCCGTTGATAGAGAGCAGTGCTCCTATGGAGCAGAAAAACCCGGATTCCAGCCGGGTTTTTCTGTTTTCAGGAAGATGGCGTTCTTCAGATTCCGCTGTTCCCTTCGTACCTTGTAGATCTAAGCATCAAACCCCCAACGGAAAACAAAAGGACGGCACAGCATGGCAGCAAAAAACCTCAAGGTTATGTTCATCGGCGACGTAATCGGTACGCCGGGCCTGAAAATGGTCGGCTTGATGCTGAAGGGCTTCATTAAGACACACCAGATCGATTTCGTCATCTGCAACGGTGAGAATGCCCACAACGGCAAAGGGCTCAGTCTTGATGCCCTGAACCAGCTGCTTGAGGCCGGTGTCGACGTGGTGACCGGAGGCAACCACACCTGGAGCAATTTCAACTTTTTCGATACCCTCAAAACCCATCCCAAGGTACTCCGGCCCCTCAACTATCCGAAAGGCACCTATGGCAGGGGATTCGGCATCTACCCGCTTCCCGGGGGGCTCGGCAATATCGCCGTGGTGAACCTGCAGGGGCGCACCTTCATGTACCCCATCGACTGCCCGTTCCGGACCGCCGACTGGGTTCTGAAGCAGGTCAAGGACCAGGCACGCTTCGTCTTTGTCGACTTCCACGCCGAGGCAACGGCTGAAAAGATCGCTCTCGGCTGGTACCTTGACGGCCGGGTATCGGCCCTCATCGGTACCCATACCCATGTGCAGACCGCCGATGAGCGGATCCTCCCGAAAGGCACCGGTTACTGCTCCGACGCCGGCATGACCGGCCCGTTCCAGTCGGTCATCGGCATGCAGACGAAGTCGGCCACAGACCGCATGCTGTATCAGACCCCCCATAAATACGAGTGCGCAGAAGACGACGTGCATTTCTCGGCAGTCATCGTGGCGCTTGACGCCCAAACGGGAATGACGGTGGGCATCCAGCGCTTCTTTTACCCGGAGTTCGAAAAGGGGAGTCTCTGAGGGTGAGTGCCTGAAACAGTGGAATGAAAAAAGCCGCCCTTATGCAAGGCGGCTTTTTTAGTGGTCGATACGCTGGAAGAGAGCGTGATGCTCAGCGGATACCCTGTTCGAACTCCTCTGCAACCTTTACGTCCGCCATGCTGCCGATATAGAGCGGCGTACGCTGGTGGAGTTCAGAGGGGTCGATGTCAAGGATGCGACGGTGCCCGTCGGTTGCGCGTCCTCCTGCCTGTTCGCAGATGAATGCAAGTGGATTGGCTTCATACATGAGGCGCAGTTTGCCGCTGGGGTGCTTCGTGGTGGGTGGATAGACGAAGACGCCTCCGGTGAGGAGGTTGCGGTGGAAATCGGCGACGAGGGAGCCGATGTAGCGCGTGCTGTAGGGACGGCCGGTTGCCGGATCCTCTTCCTTGATATAGTCGAGATAGCGCTTGGTTCCGTCGTTGAACTGTGCGTAGGAACCCTCGTTGATGGAATAGTACTTGCCGCTTCCGGGCGTGGTGATGTTTTCATGCGAGAGCAGGAACTCGCCGATGGTCGGGTCGTAGGTGAAGCCGTGGACGCCGTGGCCGGTGGTATAGACCATGACGACAGAGGAACCGTAGATGACATAGCCGGCCGCGACCTGCTCGGAGCCTTTCTGCAGGCAGTCGCTGATGCTGGCGTTGCCGGGGTCGCTGCTCTTGATGCGGTAAATCGAGAAGATGGTGCCGACGCTGACGTTGACATCGATGTTCGACGAGCCGTCAAGCGGGTCGAAGAGCAGGGCGTAACTGCCGGTCTCGTTTTTCGGTGGGATGATGATGCCTTCGTTTTCTTCCGAGCCCATGATGGCGAACCGGCCGTGCTGGCCGATGGCGTTGATGATCTTGTCGTTGGCGAACAGATCCAGCTTCTTCACCTCTTCACCCTGCACGTTCGTGCTGCCTGCAAAACCGAGGATGTCCACCAGCCCTGCCCGCACCACTTCGCGGCGCACCAGTTTGGCGGCGAACGCGACGTCGCTCAACAGGTCGGTGAGTTCTCCGGTCGCTTCCGGGAAGTTTTTCTGCTGCTCGAGGATGTGGCGTTCGATGGTGATGAGCTGGCTCATGGAGTTGTGGGTCCTGATGGTTGATGGGACGGCGACCGGGAGAATCCCGGCCGTTAACAGGTAATTTAGAAATATCCTTGCCCAAATTCAAGGAGGGAGCCCCTTCCCCTTTTGCGGGGAGTTCGGGAAGCATTACATTCAGTTTTTATGCTTCAGGCAACCTTCCCCAGAGACCCTCAATGAAACGATTCCGCTGGACCATTCTTTCCGCAGATGATGCCGCGGTTGCCGCCATGATGGAATCCATAAATGTCTCAGCGCCCCTGGCCCGGGCGCTTCTCAACCGGGGCATCGACACCTTCGATGCCGCCAGAAACTTTTTCAGGGCCTCTTTCGAAAGCCTGCATTCCCCGCTGCTTCTCGGTGACATGGAAATTGCCGTCAAGCGGGTGCTGAAAGCCGTCCGGGAAGGGGAGAAGATCATGCTCTACGGCGACTACGATGTCGACGGTACGACCGGGACGGCAATGCTCCACCGGTTTCTCGGGGGACTCGGTGCCGAAGTGTCATGGTACATCAATGACCGGTTCCAGGAGGGCTACGGCATCTCTCCGGAAGGCATCGACGCCGCGGCCTCAAGGGGCGTGGGGCTTGTCATCACCGTCGACTGCGGCATCCGCGCAAATGAGGCCGTGAGCCGTGCCCGGGGGCTCGGTATGGATGTGATCGTCTGCGACCACCATGAACCCGACATCCTTCCGGAGGCAGTGGCAATCCTCAACCCCAAGGTTCCCGGCTGCCGCTATCCCTTCCGTGAACTCTGCGGCTGCGGGGTGGCATTCAAGTTCATTCAGGCCATTGCCGATGAGACGGGAGATGGTGAAAAAGCCTGGCGGGAGTATCTGGACTATGTGGCCATCGCTACGGCTGCCGATATGGTGGAGCTTACTGACGAGAACCGGGTGCTGGTCCGCGAGGGTCTCGTCCGGATACAGTCGGCTCCAGCAATGAGTCTCCAGGAAATGTTCCGTGTGATGAAGGTTGCCCCCAAAGAGGTCGGCATGTTCAACATCGCCTTCGGCATCGCGCCTCGCATCAATGCCGCGGGGCGCATGGGTTCTGCGCAGAGAGCCATGGAATGGCTGCTTTCGGAGTCCGCTGCCGATGCCAGACTCCACGCTGATGGTCTCGAGGAGCTCAACACCCTGCGGCGTCAAACCGATGCCGATATCATGGAGAAGGCCGAAAAGATGCTCGACGGGCATTTCGCATCCTACTGCTCCTCCATTGTCCTGTATGACGAGTCCTGGCACATCGGAGTGCTCGGTATCGTGGCCTCGAAGATGCTTGAGCGCCATTACCTCCCGACGGTCATCATGGGCGGAATGAACGGCCTGGTGAAAGGATCGGTCAGGAGTGTGGAAGGCCTGGACGTTTACGGGGTGCTGGAGGAATGCGGAGACCTTCTCCTGCAGTTCGGGGGGCACCGGCAGGCGGCCGGCGTCACATTGCTTCCCGAGAACCTTTCTGCATTCAGGAAGCGTTTCGATGCGGCCTCGGCCTCACGTCTCGGTATCCGTGAGCGCCAGAAAGAGCTCGTGATAGACTCCGAACTCCGGCTTGAAGATGCCGGAGAGAAGTTCATCAGGGTGCTTGAGCAGTTCTCCCCCCACGGGTTCGGCAACCGCGAGCCGGTGTTCATGACAAAGGGCCTCCGGGTTCACGGAAGGCCGCGGCTCCTGAAGGAGCGGCATGTGAAGTTCAGTGTCCGCGACGGCAGCGGGCGGTTCTTCGACGTCATCGGCTTCGACCGCCGCGACGTATACGATGCTCTGCAGGGCGATTCCGGTGCGGTGTTTTCAATGGCCTATTCGCTTGAAAACAGGGTGTGGAACGGTCGTGCCCAGCTGCAGTGCCGCCTGTACGACCTTGATGTCTCGACTTCCATCGCCTGATCGGGGATGGTTCAGGCCGCTTCCGTTGCTTCGGGTATGCTGGCTTCGTGCCGTATCCTGAGGAGTATCCCCGGCAGGGATGATATGGCCGATATCCCGAAGAAGACCAGTGAGAGGGCGATGCCGAGGCTGGCGTCGAGGTTGATGTGGCTCAGCATGTAATAGAAGGTAACCTCTCTGGCGCCCGCACCGCCGACCGTGATCGGCAGGATGGTCGCCACCGTCGAGATCATGAAGATGGCCAGATAGTCGATGCTGTGGGTGCCGGGTGCCAGGGCCTGCAGGATGAAGAACGCCGTGGCGGCCTGGGCGGCCTGCACCATGACGGATTCAAGTGCCGTAATGGCAAACAGGTCAAGGAACTGGCGGTAGACGAAACGGTTCAGGACGTAGGCGAGGGGATAGACTGCCAGAAGCCCAGCCCATGCATAGGGTACAGCTTCGGGCATCGTGCTGGCGAACGAGCTTGGCAGCAGGAGAATGAGGCCGAGAAAAATGAGTGCGATGATGCCGGTAAGCCGGTCCCAGAATACGGCGTGAAAGACGTTGATGGTCTTGACCCGGTGGTTTTTCTGCAGGACGAAGATCTTGTATCCGTCCCCGCCGACCCCACCCGGCAGGAAGAGGTTGTAGAACATCCCCAGGTAATAGAGCTTCAGGTTGTAGGCCCAGGAGAGGTTGAGTCCGACGGCTTTGAAGAACCGGTTCAGCCTGACGGCGTTGAAGAGCTTCGAAAGGTTGAAAAACAGGATTGCACAGAGGATGTACCAGAGGTTGGAGCTGCCTATGACCGTACCGATCTGGCGGACATCGGTTTTCTGCAGGACCAGGTAGAGGGCGGCGAGGGTAACGAGTACCTGGACCGCCGCCTTGAGCATCTTTTTGATGCCGGAACTAGTGTTTGCCAACGATTTTCCGGATGATGTAGGGTTTCTTGTTCTGCGACTCATAGTAGGTCCGCATGATGAACTCGGCAATGAAGCCCGTGGTGATGAGCTGGATGCCGATGAATGTCAGGATGATGCCGAGCGAGAGCAGCGGACGGCTGCCGATGTCCTCTCCGAGAATCTTTACCGTGAGCAGATAGAGGTTCATCGCCAGACCGATGAAGAGCGAGAGGAACCCGAGGGTCCCGAACAGGTGCATCGGGCGCTGGCTGTATTTCTGGAAGAAGACCATGAAAAGCAGGTCGCTGAGTACCTTGAAGGTTCTTCCGATCCCGTATTTCGATGTGCCGAACTTCCTTGCGTGGTGGCGAACGTCGACCTCTTCCATTTTCGCCCCGTATAGCTGGACGAGCACCGGAATGAACCGGTGGAGCTCGCCGTACAGCCCGAGGTTCTTTGCAACATCCTGTTTGAACACTTTCAGGGTGCAGCCGTAGTCGCGGATGTGGACGTCCGTCATGTTGCGGATGATGGCGTTGGCAATTGCGCTCGGGATCTTTCGCAGCATCATGCCGTCCTTGCGGCCGGCCCGCCTTCCTGCAACGACGTCGAGGTCGTGGTCATGAAGGTACTGCATCATCATCGGGATGTCGCCGGGGTCGTTCTGCAGATCGCCATCCATGGTGGCGATGAGCTCCCCTTCGGCTTCTGCGATGCCTGCAGCCATTGCCGTGGTCTGTCCGTAGTTCTTGTTCAGTACCACGAGCTTCACGTTCGGTGTCCTGAGGGCTTCGATCGTGGCGACCGTGCCGTCCGAGGATCCGTCGTCGACCAGAACGATTTCATGCTCTACCCTCGAAAGTGCCGAGTGGAGGGCATCGAAGAGTGGCTTGATGCTCTCCTCTTCGTTCATGACCGGTATGACGACTGAGAGTTTCATGACAGGGGTTTCATTCATTGGGTGGTTCTCAGAAGGACGATGCCGTTTTTCCTGAAGAGCACGACCGGGTTCTTCAGCCGCTCAAGCTGCTTCGACGTGGTCAGTACCACTTCGCCCCTAACGGGGGCTCGTTTCTGGGCAAATGACTCCGAATATACTAAAAAAGAGGGGTAATCGACCTCCCACATCACGATTTCCCAGCCCTTCTGTTTTGCCAGCAGTGCCGCCTCTTTTACCGGTTCCTGCATGAGCCGGCCCGCCGTCGGCATGACATGCATGTTGATGTAGAGGGCGAACACAACACCCGAAGCGATGAGCCGGAACTCTACAGGGACTGGCCGGATGAGTGCCAGCGCCGACATCGTAGCTGCAGCAAGCAGGGTGAGCTGGATATGGCGCTGGCCGAGGAGTTCCCGGGCTGCATGGAGCACGTCGCGGACATAGGCGTCGCCGGCCAGCTCCTCAGCGGCAGGAAGTGCCTGCGGGAGGACGGCGAGGGCGCCGAGCAGGAGGAGCGGCCAGAGCAGGGTAAGGGCCGGGCGCTTCGCCATATGGAGGGCCCGGGCCATGAGGAGGAAGAGGGGCGTGTAGCCGTAGATCATGTAGTGCGGCAGTTTCGTGCCGGAGAGCGAAAAGAAGACGAACACGAACAGTGTCCAGATTCCGAGCAGTCGGTTTTCAGGGTCCCCGGCAAGCGTCCTGAAGTTGCGTACAACGGTGTAGAGCAGCCCCGTGAAAGGCATGAGGCCGATAAGGACGACCGGCACATAGTAAAAGAGTGAGCCGGAGTGGCCTTCCAGCGAGGTGCTGAACCGGTCGACGTTGTGCTTGAAGAAAAAGCCCTCTATGAAGGCCATCCCTTCGGCCCGGTACTCCATGACATACCAGGGTAGGGTGATTGCGAGGAACAGCAGGATGCCTGCCGGGTTCAGCACCATCCGGAACCAGGCGCCGAGGCTTCGTTGGCTGAGCTGGAAGAAGAACGTCGCGGCAAGGGGGATGAGGACCGCCACAGGGCCCTTGGTCAGCATGCCGAATCCCATGGCGGCATAGGCCAGGAGGAGAGATGCCTTCGACTGCGTCCTGTAGTGGCTTAGGATTGCCAGCATGGTGCCTGCAAGGCAGAGATTGAGCAGGGCATCGGCAATGGCAGCCTTCGCGATGATGGTCACCTGCAGGGAGAGGACCAGCATGGCTGCAGCCAGAAACGCACGGCGCGCTCCGTTGCGGCGTGCTTCATGCAGGAACAGGGCGAAAGCCCATCCGGCTGCCGCAAGGGCTGAGGGAAGGCGGAAGGCGAACTCGGTGATCCCGAACGTCCGGATGGAGAGCAGCTGCAGCCAGTAGATCAGGACCGGTTTGTCGAAGCGGGGGACTCCGTTCAGATAGGTGGTTACGTAGTTGCCGCTTTGGAGCATCTCCCGGGTGGCTTCGCTGAACGCGCCTTCGTCCACATCGAAAAGCGGTGCCTGACCGAGCACCGCAAAGCAGGTGAGGGCAAGGATGAACGCCAGAAGCCCGGCGAAGATTGCCGATTCACGGCTTGAGCTCTTGGGGAGCATGGATGCGCTGTTTGAAGTACCGGTTGTAGAGAATGAGGCTTGTGGCGATGCCGAGGAACGAGCCTGCAATGACGTCCGAGAGGTAGTGCTGCCCGAGGAAGATGCGGCTGAAGGCGATGATGGCTGCTGCGCCATAGAACAGAGGCGCTGCGCCGGGATAGATCAGGACAAGAGCGGCGGCGACGCTAAAGGCCGTTGCCGAATGGCCGGAGGGGAACGAGGTCCAGGCGTGCGCGGCGTTGAACCAGTCGAGCCCGTAAACGCCTTCCTGGAAGAATAGTCCGGGCCGTGCCCTGCCGAGGATGAACTTCACAATGTTGGCTGCGATGCCCGACACGGCCGTCACGGCGAAAACGAAAAGGGCTGTCCAGGAGAGGGTCGGTCGTGATTTACGGAAGAGTACATAGAGGATCAGGCCGGGGACGAGGTACCACTCCGATTGGCCGAACCGGGTGATGGTATCGAAAACCTCATGCCACGGCGGGGTGTCGAGGGCACGGTAGAACAGTGCTGTCTGGCGGTCCAGAAAGGTAAATGAGAGGGCGCTTGCAATAAGGACGATGGCGGTGGATATCGCGTATCGGGATTGTGTGCTCATGGGCCGAAGGACTGCGGATGGGACCGCATGCCGGAAAAACCCCGCGGGGCAGGATTTATTTATGGTGGAACTCGCGTTGAAAAAACATAAATATACAAGAAATGGAGCTCTTTTGCACTCCTCCTCATTCATGCTCTCCATACCCATGCATCAAGAACCAAACCCCACGGCCATCCTGTTGCTTTCCTGCCGCGACCGGCGCGGCCTCGTCTCTCGCATTTCTCATTTCATCTATGAACGGGGCGGCAACATCATCGACCTCGACGAGCATGTCGATGCCGGGGAGGGAATGTTCTTCATCCGGGTTTCATGGAGCACCGACCGGCTCACCATTCCTGTTTCAGCGCTAGAGGATGCTTTCCGCCCTCTCGGCACCGAATTCGAGGCATCATGGAACATCCGCTTCACAGGCCGCCCCACCCGCTTCGCCATTTTCGTCTCCCGTTACGATCACTGCCTGCAGGAACTTCTCTGGCGTTACAGCATGGGTGAGTTTTCCGCCGAGATCCCTCTCGTGATTTCCAACCATCCCGACCTTGAGCCCCTTGCCGCCCACTACGGCATTCCTTTTCACCAGTTTCGGGTGACGGCCGATACCCGGGCCGATGTGGAGGCAGAACAGCAGGCTCTTCTGGATGCCAACGATATCGACGCCATCGTGCTCGCCCGTTACATGCAGGTGCTTTCCCCCTCGTTCGCCCGCCGCTGGCACGGACGGGCCATCAACATCCACCACTCCTTCCTTCCGGCGTTTGTCGGCGGTAATCCCTACAGGCAGGCGTATGAGCGAGGAGTGAAAATCATCGGCGCCACCTGCCACTATGTCACCGAGGAACTCGACCAGGGGCCCATCATCGAGCAGGACATCATGCGGGTGACCCACCGCGACACCCTTCAGGGACTCATCCGCCGCGGGCGTGACCTGGAACGGATGGTGCTGGCCCGGGCAGTGCGCCTGCATGCTGAACACCGCATCCTCCTCAACGGTCGCAAGACCATTGTGTTTGACTGAACGGAGATCCTCATGAGTGCAGGACACAGCCACCCTCACCATCATCATCAAGCCGCGGGTGATATAGGGACCGCTTTTTTCCTCAACCTCGCCTTTACGCTGGTGGAGTTCGTCGGCGGCTGGCTGACGGGGAGTACGGCAATTCTGGCCGATGCGGTCCATGACCTTGGCGACTCATTCGCTTTCGGTCAGGCATGGTATTTCGAAAAGCTTTCCCTGTCGGGGAGCAGCGAACGTTACTCATACGGCTATCGGCGCTTCTCGCTCGTCGGTGCGCTCATCAGTGCCCTGATCCTTTTCGGGGGTTCCATATTCGTTCTCCTTCAGGCGATTCCGAAGATCTTCGCTCCCGGCACCCCGGACGCGGGCGGCATGGCGCTGCTTGCCGTGGCCGGCGTCAGTGTCAACTTTCTGGCCATGCTCCGACTCCGGAAAACAGGCGGCATGAACGCCCGGGTCGTTACCCTCCACCTGCTTGAGGACGTGCTCGGCTGGGTGGCGGTGCTGGTTGTGGCAGTTGTGCTCCTGTTCTGGGACATTCCCGTGCTCGACCCCATCCTTGCCATCGCCATAACCCTCTTCATCCTGTACGGCGCCCTGAAGAACCTTCGTTCGATGGTGCCGGTTTTCCTTCAGGCCGTGCCGGATGGCATCAGCCTGCAGGCAGTGGTAAGGGAGGCTGAAGCGCTGGACGGTGTAAGGGGAGTCCACAATGCCCATATCTGGTCGCTTGACGGCACGCACCGTGTGTTTACCGCACACCTGCAGGTGGACCCGGAACTTGATGCCTGCGCATACATCGAGCTCAAAAAGCGGATAGCCGGCCTGGTCCAAAGCCACGGCATCGAGCATTCGACTGTGGAGATTGAATACCCCGGCGAAGTCTGCCGGATAACCGATAACGAGGAGGAAACGCCATGAAGATCACCGCCATTCTGAAACGGGCGCTCTGTTTGCTTCTGTTCCTGCCGGCAGGATGCACGGGCGTGCCTGACGGGCTGCAGGTCGTTGAGGACTTTTCGCTCGAGAGCTATCTCGGCACCTGGTACGAGATCGCCCGTATCGACAACTCGTTCGAAAAAAACTTCGAAGAGGTATCGGCCACCTACCGTCTTGACGACGATGGATCGGTCAGGGTGGAGAACCGGGGGTTCGATACCGAGAGGCAGCAGTGGAAAAGCGTCAACGGGAGGGCGAAGTTCGCCGGGCCGGTCGAACGCGGTGCACTGAAGGTATCGTTTTTCGGCCCCTTCTACGCGAGCTACAACGTGCTTGCCCTCGATCACGAAGGCTACCGGTGGGCGCTTGTCTCCGGCCATGACCGCGACCTCCTGTGGATCCTTGCACGCCATCCCGTGATGGAGCCCGAGCTGCTCGAAGAGCTCAAAGCGAAAGCGGCCGCGATGGGGTTCGATGCGTCCCGGATCCGCAAGGTCAGCCAGACCGGCGTGCCGGCTGGCACCAAGTGAATGCAGGATATCAGGGCAGGCAGGGGATACCAACACTAACGGAGGCAGAAGATGCAAGAGCATGATGAGCGGGAGGCCAGGTACCGGGCAATGGTGGATGGCATCGTCGGGGAGTGGGCGGTTGGAAAACCGCCGAACCCCCGGGCCGGCTCGCCGACGGCAAAACCATCGGGGTTCTACCGGTTGACGGGATGGCTCCTTGAGTACCTGCTGCGCCACGATGCGTTTCCGGTCGGGGTGCACCCGATGCCCGAGGGCATGGATAGCCAGGGGCGGATTGAACCGTCGTTTCCGGTGGATTTCGATCAACTTCTTGGCAACCGACCCTTTCCCCTGTAGACTAGAACATGCTGTGGGCTCCAAGTTCCTGGCCCTTGAGTCCCTCTTTCAGCACGCGGGCATAGAAGTCGCGGAGAGTATCGGTGCCGTATGAGGGCGTTGCCTCTTCGTCGTACCTTCCGGTCTCGTGGTTGAAGAGGAGCATGGATTCTGAGCAGTAGTACTTGCCGATACGGGCGAACTCGGCCTTGTCGCGAAGCTTCGGGATGAACTTCGAGAGCATGGTGAGGACGGGTATGATGACGTCGAAGATCTGTATCGGAACCTTCTTGAACTTCGGCTCCTTCCCCAGAAGCTCAAAGAGCATTGCACCCTGTTCTCTGGCCGAAATGGCTTTCCCCGGTCCCCCGATCGGGAGGATGCGGTTCTGCAGCGATGGGTTCTCGATGCAGTCGGCCATGAAGCGGGCAAGATCGGCTTCACTGATGGGTTTGCAGCGTGTGAGCTCTCCATCGGCAAACATTACATAGGGTTTGCCATTCTTCACCGACTCCACCTGTCCGGCAATCGACTTGAAGAAGGCCGTCGGGCGAACGATCGAGTATGACACCCCGGACGCCATCAACTCAGCCTCGAATTTCAGCTTTGCGTGCTGGAACTCCAGCATGGGTTTCTGTACACAGATGGCCGAGAGCAGGACGAAGTGTGTGATTCCAGCCTTAATGCCGGCCTCAAGTGCGTTTTTCGTTGCCCGGTAGTCAATGTTCCATGCATCCTCGATACCGCCGGTGCGCGAGGTAAGGCATGAATAGACAGCGTCGAAATGCTCCCCCCTGATTCCTTCCCTGAGGATCGACTGCAGATCACCGACGTCGCCAAAGCGGACCTCCGAGCCCGCCAGCTGCCGCCGTGTCTCTTCTGCCGTCGTGGCCGCATCCACCCCCGAGCGTGGTCGTGCAAAACTCACCACCTCGTGGCCCCGCGCCACCAGCTCCCTGGTGACGAATTTCCCGATGTATCCGGTTGCTCCGACGACGAATATGCGTTTTTTTGCGCCTGTGTCGCTTTGTTGCTGTCTGTCGTTCATGGCTGTTAGTCGATTACGGCTGTTAATCCGCTAAATGCTGTCAGTCGATTACGGCTGTTAATCCGTTAAATGCTGTCAGTCGATTACGGCTGTTAATCCGATAAATGCTGTCAGTCGATTACGGCTGTTAATCCGATAAATGCTGTCAGTCGATTACGGCTGTTAATCCGTTAAATGCTGTCAGTCCGTTCCTGGCTGTACGAAGATCGATTGATGCTGGATGTTCCACATTGTATGATAGACGCTCTGCTTCTCAAGGAGTTCTGTATGCGTGCCCGTTTCGGCGAGCCGCCCGTCCTTTAATACAAGGATGTTCCCGAACCGTTCCATCTGCTGCAGGCGGTGGGTGATGGTGATGATGGTTTTCCCTTCTGAGGCTTCCTCGATACGCCGGAGCACCTCCTGTTCAGTGGGGGCGTCGAGGCTGGCGGTTGCTTCGTCGAGGATGACGACAGGGGCGTCCTGCAGGATGGCGCGGGCGATGGCAAGCCGCTGTCGTTCACCGCCGCTGAGCTGCATGCCGTGCTGCCCTGCGAACTCGTCGAGGCGTGTCCTGAAGTGGTCGAGTCCGGCAGCCCGGAGCGCTTCCCGGAGCTCATGGTCCGTGGCTCCGGGTCTTGCCAGAAGGAGGTTTTCCCGGATGGTTTCAGCGAACACGTAGGTCCGCTGGGAGACGAGTGCGATACGACGTCGAAGCGCTTCGGGGCTGTAAGCTGCTATGGGGTGACGGCCAACCGTGAGGATGCCGCTGCCGGGGTTCCAGAATCGCACCAGTAGAGCGGTGAGGGTCGATTTGCCCGATCCGCTGGGCCCGACGATGGCGACCCTTGCCCCCTGCGGGATCATGAACGATACCCTGTCCAGAGCCGGGCGAAGGTTTCCCGGATAGGTGAACGAGAGCTCTCTGGCTTCAATCGGAAGCTCTCCCTCTAAGGGCAGGGGGGCGGATGGTTCCGTCACTTCGGGTGTGGCGTCGAGTATCTCGAAGATCCTCCTGCCGGCATGGATGTCGGCTTCAAGGTGGCGGAGGGAGCCGGGGAGCGGGAGGAACGGTTCGAACGAGGCCATGACGGCGAGTGTGGCGATGGAGAGCGCGATGCCGCTGAGGGTGCCGCCGGATACCAGCGGCAGGACGGCAGAGAGAACGCCGAGGACCGCGGCATTCATGAGGATCCCGATGAGGGTTTCCTGCATGCCGTCGATGAGGGAGCTCTTGCGTTCGAGTGCGAGTTTCCCGGACTCGGCAAGTTCCAGACGATTCCGGTGCCGCTCCACGCCGCCGTACATCTGCAGTTCCGCAAGGCCCTGTGCGAAGTCGACGGCCAGCATCTGTTCCTCAGCCTTCCGGCACAGGATTCCGCTTGCCGTTCCGCGGCTGAGTCGGGCAGTGAGAAGCGGAACGCCTATTCCGGCGATCAGATGGAAAAACAGCAGGATCAATGCGGCAAGCGGTGACCAGAACCCGAGCAGGAACCAGAGGAGGAGGGCTGTCAGCAACGCGGTCACAGGAGGTGCGAGCACCCTTGTGTAAAGGTTCTCGAGGCTCTGGATGTCATCGACGATCCTCTGCAGGAGGTCGGCGCTCCTGAACTGCATGAGTCGTGCCGGTGCAAGCGGTTCTAGTGCGTCATAGAACCACAGGCGGAGGCTGGTGAGTATCCGGAACGTGGTGTCGTGGGATGCCAGCCGTTCAAGATAGCGCAGCACGCCGCGTGCGAGGCCGAAGAACCTAACGCCGACGATGCCGATCTGCAGGGCGGCCAGCGGTGGCTGCAGCGCCGCCTTGGCGATAAGGTATGCGGCGGTCATGAGCAGTCCTATGCCGCTGCCTGTTGCCGCAAACGAGAGAAGGGCTGCAAGGAGCATCCAGCCGGCCCAGGGGCGGACGATGCGGGTGAGGCGGAGGAGCTCGTTCATGTTCCGGCCTCCTCAGGGTTCTGGAAGGCGCTCCGGTAGAAGGCGCTGCCCTCCATGAGCTCCCGGTGGGTGCCGGTTGCTGACCCTCTGCCGCCTTCGAGCACCAGAATGGCGTCCGCGGAGCGGATGGTCTCAAGTCGGTGGGCGATGATAAGGGTGGTGCGGCCTTGCATGAGGGTACGAATGGCCCTCTGGAGGACGGCCTCGAGTTCCGGATCGGTGTGCGACGTCGGCTCGTCGAGCACGAGGATCGGGGCATCCTTCATGAAGGCCCGGGCAAGGGCAATGCGCTGGGCCTCTCCTCCGCTGAACCGTACACCCTGTTCGCCGACCGGGGTATCAAGCCCTGCCGGCAACCGATTGACGAGTTCCTCGAGCCCTGCCAGGCGGACGGCATACCGGAGCGTTTCCTCAGTCGCGCCGCGGTTGGCCATCATGATGTTTTCCCTAAGGGTGTCGTTGAAGAGAAACGGGTGCTGGGGGACCCATGCGATGAGCTCGCGCCACGCTTCCACCCGGTACTCACCGATCGGGCGTCCGCCGGCAGTGATGGTGCCGGAGCATGGATCCTGGAACCGGAGAAGCAGGTTCATGAGGGTGCTTTTTCCCGCTCCGCTCGGGCCGGTTACGGCCGTAGTTTTTCCTGCGGGGATGGTGCAGGTGAGCGAACTGAGGGCCGGTTCCCTGCTGTCGGGGTAGCTGTAGGTGACCCCTTCGAACCGGATATCCCAGCGGCTGATGCCAGCCACGTCAGGCTTGATGGTGTGCGCCAAAGGCATTTTCGGGTGCCCTGCCGGCTCCGGGTCATCAACCGGGCCATCAAGGACTGCGAAGATGTCCTTCGAAGCACTTGCACCCTCCATGCCGGCATGGAACTTGAGGCCGAGCTGGCGGAGGGGAAGGTAGAAGTCCGGGGTGAGGAGAAGGACGAAGAGCGCGGTCTGGAACGCGAGGCCTGCCGTCAGGAGACGCAGGCCGATGGCGACGGCTATCATGGCCGTACCGATGGTTCCGACCAGTTCCAGGGTGAGCGAGGAGAGAAATGCGACCCGGAGCACCTTCATCGTGGCCGTCCTGAACCGTTCGCCGGCATCTGCTATGGCGTCATGCTGGCTGCGGCTTCTTGCGAAGAGCTTCAGGGTCGGCAGGCCCTGCAGCATATCGAGAAAGTATCCGCTCATCCGGCTGAGAGTCTCCCATTGCCGGTCCGTCATCGCTCCTGCCCGCTTTCCTATGAGCGCCATGAAGAGCGGGATGAGGGGAGCGGTGCCGAGCAGGATGAATCCCGATACGGGATCCACGGGGAAGACGGCAATGAGGATGATGAGCGGCGCCAGAAGCGCGAGGAACAGCTGCGGGAGGAACTGGCTGAAATAGGCATCGAGAGCTTCCACTCCCTTGATGAGGGTGGTGCTGAGCCGGCCGCTCGGAAGTGAACGGGCGTAGATGGGACCGCGGAGCGCGATGGCCTCGGTGAGGTGAGCGAACAGGTCTCTGCGGACGGCAATCGTTCCCCGGTTCGCCTCGTTGTGCCCCAGCCAGCCGAGAAGCATGCGCAGAATGCTGAAGAGCGCAAAAAAACCGATTGAGGGGACGAGTTCCGCCGGAGCAGCTTTTTCAATGAATGCGTCATTGACAAGACGGCTGAGGGCTGCCGCCTGACCGATCACCATGACGGCCGCTGCGCCGGATGCTGCGATCGAAAGGATGAAGGGCGCCCTGTGTCCGCCGATGAGGCTGAACATGCGCCGGTCAATATTCATGCCGGGGGGTAAATTGTTCGTTCATCCATTCCCCATATCAGTATTCATGGTGGCTGTCGGTCGTTACCCGCTGACGGAAGACCCAGTAGCTCCACCCCTGATAGAGGAGCACTAGAGGGACGAATATCAGTGCCACCATCGACATGATGCCGAGCGTGTAGGGCGAAGATGATGCGTTCTGTATGGTCAGGCTCCAGTCGGGATTGAGGCTCGAAACGAGCACCCTCGGATAAAGGCCCATGAAAATGGTGGCGCTTGAGAAGGCGATTGCGATGCCGGTCATGGCGAAGGCCCAGCCGGATGCGTTTTTATCGAGCAGCACCTTCACTGAGAGCAGTGCCAGAACGCTGAATACCGGAATGATGCCGGGGTTGATGCCGAGGTGCAGATAGAGGTCGGTTTCCACATAGGTGTAAAACATGAACACGAAGGAGAGCGCGACGGCGGGAAGCCAGACTGATTTTGCAGCCCTCATCGACCGCTCCCGGATCTCACCGTTGGTTTTCAGGGTGAGGAACACCGCGCCGTGCAGGGTGAAGATCAGGAGGGATGCGATGCCGCAGGCCAGTGCGTAGGGATTGAGCAGGTTCAGGAACCCGCCGGCATAGTTCATCGAAGCGTCGATGGGCACGCCGCGGATGATGTTGGCCAAAGCCACGCCCCAGAGCAGTGCGGGAACGGCGCTGCCGACGAAGATGCTCCAGTCCCAGAAGTTCCGCCATGCCGGATGCTTATGCTTGCTGCGGAACTCGAAGGCTACGCCCCTGAATATGATGGCGGCGAGCATGAGGAGAAGAGCAGGGTAGAACCCGCTGAAGAGGGTTGCGTACCAGTGCGGGAAGGCGGCGAACATGGCTCCGCCGGCGGTGACGAGCCATACCTCGTTGCCGTCCCAGAATGGGCCGATCGTATTGATGAGGGCGCGGCGCTCCTGGTCCTCTCTGCCGATGAACGGGAGCAGGATGCCGACCCCGAAGTCAAAGCCTTCGAGGAAGAAGAAACCGGTGAAGAGGACGGCCACGAGTATAAACCAGAGTGTCTGCAGTTCCATTGTCGGTTCTTTTTTACGGGTTATTCGGCAGCCTCAAGTCCAAGTGCGGCATATTTCCTTATGAGGAACAGGTCGGCCGCAGCGAGCATGAGGTAGAGCAGGGTGAAGAGGGTGATGGAGAGGATGAGCTCCCCGGAGCTGACCACCGAAGCCGGCGTGACCGCCTGTTCGGTTTTCAGGAGGCCGAAAACAATCCATGGCTGCCGACCCATTTCCGCCAGGATCCATCCCGTTGAATTGGCGATCCAGGGCAGGAGCATCGACCAGAAGAAGAGTGCGCCGATGAAGGGCGAAAACCGGTAATCATCCCTCGAGACCTTCCAGAGGCCGAGGAGGGAGACGAAGAGCATGAGGGTTCCGGCGCCGACCATCAACCGGAAGCTCCAGTATGCCGTGATGATGGATGGGATGTAGTTGCCGGTGCCGTACTTCGTCTCATATTCGGCCTGCAGGTCGCGGATTCCCTTTACTTCGCCCTCGAACGAGTTGTAGGCGAGGAAGGAGAGGAGTCGGGGAATGCGGATGGAGAAGACGTCCTCAAGTTTCTCTTCGTTGCCGATGGTGAAGAGGGAGAAACTGGCGGGGTTTTCCGTTTCCCAGAGCGCCTCGGCCGCAGCCACCTTCATCGGCTGCGTTTTCATGATGTGCTGCATCTGGGTGTGGCCGGCCATGGTGACGAAAATGGTGCCGATGAAGGCGTAGATGGTGCCGAACTTCATGGAGGTAATGAAGGCCTCGCGGTCTTTGGTGCCTTTCATGAGGTGCCAGACGCTGATGGCGATCACCAGAAATCCCCCGGTGACGATACCTCCGGCAAGCACATGCGGAAACTGTTTCCAGACGTTCGGGTTGAAGAGGAGTGCCGCGAAGTCGGTCATTTCAGCCCGCGAGCCGTCGGCTGCCATCCTGAACCCGACCGGAGCCTGCATGAAGGAGTTGGCCACAAGAATCCAGAGTGCCGAAAGGTTCGAGCCGAGGGCCACGAGCCATATTGATGCAGCGTGCACGGCTTTCGGAAGGCGGTCCCGGCCGAAGATCCAGATGCCGAGGAATGTCGACTCCATGAAAAAGGCGAGCAGCGCCTCGATGGCCAGCGGCACACCGAAAATGTCGCCGACGAAACGGGAGTACTCCGACCAGTTCATCCCGAACTGGAACTCCATGACAATGCCGGTCACCACACCGACGGCGAAGTTGATGAGAAAAAGCCGTCCCCAGAACTGTACGAGCTTCAGGTACTTCTCGTTTCCGGTGCGTACCCATGCGGTTTCAAGGATCGCGGTGAAGATCGAGAGGCCAAGGGTGAGGGGAACGAAGAAGAAATGGAATACCGAGGTGAGGGCGAACTGGAGCCTGGCGAGGAAAAGAATGTCCATGGTGCGCTGCGGTTGCTGCTGTTATTGATGGGGGGGCTGCGGGATGACGCCCTCATGGACAGGATTTCAGTCTGTCACTTTGGAAAGTAAGACAATAAGGGGATAACTGGAAAAACAAGATTGGAAATATCCAACTTTGAGGAAAAAAGAAACCGGGCGCCATTGGCCCGGCTTCTTATTGATATGCGTGGGGATGCTGTTCCTTTCAGCTGCAGATCTCCCTGAGTCCGGTTTCGTAGTTGCCCACAACAGCTTTCTTCTCGGTGATGATGCCGCGAAGCAGCGTGCCGGGTGTGACATCGAAAGCGTAGTTCAGCACCGGGGTAGTCGGGGTGGCTACCTGGGTGCCGAAGATGGTGCGCAGTTCATCGGCGTTGCGTTCTTCGATCGGAATCTGTGCCCCCTCTTTGAGGGTGATGTCGATGGTCGACACCGGGGCGGCGATGTAGAAGGGAATGCCGTGGTGGTTTGCACTGACGGCATGGGCGTAAGTGCCGATCTTGTTGGCTGTGTCTCCGTTGGCTGTGATGCGGTCTGCGCCGACAACGCCGAAATCGATCATGCCGCGCTGCATGAGGAATGCCGATGAGGAGTCCGAAATCGAGATGAATGGGATGCCGTCATGCTCGAGCTCCCAGGCCGTCAGGCGCAGTCCCTGAAGGAGCGGGCGGCTTTCTGCGGTGATGACGCGCTCAATCAGCCCCTCCTGCCACGCCAGGCGGATGACGCCGAGTGCGGTGCCGATGCCGCAGCAGGCCAGCGTACCAGTGTTGCAGTGGGTCAGGACATTGAGCTTGCGGGTCTTGAGGATGTCGGCGCAGTCACGCTTGATCTGCTCGACACCGTGGCGCGCGATGCGGTCGCAGTTGTCGACCTCGTCATTGTAGATCTTGTGCGCCTCATCAGTCATTTTCGTCTTCAGCGTCTCAAGGGAGTCCCCTTCGAAGTTGGCATCGTAGACCGCTTTCATCTTCTTCGTGGCGAAGAAGAGGTTGACGGCCGTCGGGCGGGAAGCTTCAACGTCCTTGATGAGCTGCCCGAAATAGGCCGGGAACTCTTCCTTCGATCCCTTGAAGCTGTTGACTCCGAGCACGACCGTATAGCCTGCCGAAGCGCCGATCAGCGGGGCGCCCCTGACGGCGAGGGTCTTGATGGCCTCTATGGCTTCCCGGTGGTCCCTTGTCTCGACATGCAGCTCCTGCAGCGGCAGGTATCGCTGGTCAAGGTATCGGAAGGTCCCGTTTTTGAATGATATTGCGTCGATCATGGTCTTTGTGGCAGATTAAAGTTTTGCTACGACATTCTTGAAGATGGTGGTCATTTTCGGCTCCGCATGGTTGGATACCTCAATGATCTCTTCAATGCTGACCGGATGCAGGTTGTCGGGGAAGCACTCGTCGGTGATGATTGACATGCCGAAGACCTCTGTGCCCTGGTGCACAGCGGCGATCACTTCCGGAACGGTCGACATGCCGACGACATCGGCGCCGAGGGTGCGCAGCATACGGTACTCGGCACGGGTTTCGAGGCAGGGGCCGGAGAGCGCGATGTAGACGCCACGCTGTACCTTGATTTTATGCTCAAGAGCCACTTCTTCGGCGATCTTGAGGAGTCGCTTCGAGTATGGTTCACACATGTCGGGGAACCGTGATCCTGTTTCGGGGTCGTTGTGCCCGATGAGCGGGTTGCCCGGCAGCATGTTGATGTGGTCGTCGATGAGCATGATGTCGCCTTTCTGGAAGCCGGGGTTCAGGCCGCCGCATGCGTTGGTGATGCCGAGGGTTTTTACACCGAGGTGCTTCATGACGCGGATCGGGAAAACGATCTGCTGCATGGAGTAGCCTTCATAGAAATGGAATCGGCCCTGCATGGCGACGACTTTCCTGCCTGCAAGGGTACCGAAGATCAGTTTGCCGTGATGGGTTTCCACCGTCGAGATTGGGAAGTTCGGGATATCGGCATAATCCAGCGCAAATTCGACATCAATCTCTTTTGCAAGGGCTCCGAGTCCGGTTCCCAGCACAATGCCTACCGGGTATTCGTCCTGTGTCTTTTTCCTGATGAACGAAACGGCTTCCTCGATTTTTGCCTTCTGTGCAATCATGGTCGGTGTGTTTTTTGTTTGACGGTGGAGTTCGCGATGCAAACCTTCAATATAACCGCTTCCGCCATCAGAAAAAAATCCCCCCATAGAGATGTGGGGGCTGTGTCATGTCTTCCTTCGGGGTGTTCAGCGCCAGCCGAAGATGGCTGTTCCCACCCTTACCAGCGTCGCCCCCTGGCGGATGGCGGCTTCGAAGTCTCCGCTCATGCCCATGGAGAGCTCCGTGAGCTCTTCGGGGTGCGGAGCCTGGGTTTTGATGGCATCCAGCAACAGCCGGAGATCCCTAAACTCCGTTTCGGCCTGTGAAGGGTCGGGGGAGGCAATGGTCATGAGGCCCCGGAGGGTGATACCGGGCAGGCCGAAGAGTGTCTCTGCCGCCGCCTTCGCCTCCAGAGGCTGCATGCCGTATTTTGTAGCCTCTCCCGAAGTGTTGATTTCAAGCAGGTAGTCTGCATTGATGCCGCGCTTCACGGCCTGCTTTGAGAGCTCTTCGGCTGTCGATACCTTGTCGATGCCATGGATGAGCGAGACCCTGCCGATGACGGATCGGACTTTGTTGGACTGCAGGTGTCCGATGAAGTGCCACTCAAGAGGGCAGCCTTCAAGTTCTGCATCATCGCATTTCTCCAGGAACTCCTGGAGATAGCTTTCGCCGAAGAGTGTCTGGCCAGCGTCGAACGCCTCGCGGATCATCCCGGCCGGCTTGGTTTTTGATACGGCAATGAGGCGGACCGCCGATGGGTCCCTTCCCGCCGCCCGGGCGGCATCATGGACCCGTCGGCGGATCTCCAGGAGATTGGACGCAATGCCTTCCATGGTGTGCCTTCAGGCTTTCGGGGCCTCGACGATTGTTTCGATGGTGACCGGCTTCAGCGGGTTGTCGTTGGGGTCGGTATTGACGGCGGCGATGCTGTCAACAACCTCAATGCCTGATTCCACCACTCCGAACACGGTGTACTGTCCGTCAAGGAAGTCGTTGTCAGCCTGGTTGATGTAGAACTGGCTGCCTGAAGACGCCTTCTGGGGGTTGTTGTCCCGGGCGGCGGCAAGGGTTCCTTTTTTATTGGGGTGGCTGATTTCGGCCGGGACTTTGTAGGATGGTCCGCCGGTGCCGTGCAGCATACGCTTGTCGTCATGGCGGGAGAGGGGGTCGCCGGTCTGTATCATGAACCCTTCAATGACGCGGTGGAATCGGATGCCGTCGTAGTATTGTTCACCAACGAGTTTCATGAAGTTGTCTCGGTGCTGCGGGGTATCGTCATACAGGCTGATCTGAATGTCCCCGAGGCTGGTCTTGATGATGTAGGATGCTGCCATGGTGTGTCCTGTTTACTGAGTGTTGTTCGTGAATTACTTGTTGGAGACCTCTTGCATTCCTGAAATCTTCCAGAGAGCCTGCTGCGCTGCTCTGGCTCCCGACGAACCGGGGTAACGGTCGACGACCTGCCCGAAGAGTTCGCCGGCTTTTTCAGTATCCCCGGCGCCAAGACGGCAGTCTGCGGCAGCCATAAGGTACTGGGCTTTGAGTGCATTGTTTTCTGCTTTTTCCGATGCGGAGAGAAAGCTTTTTGCTGCGGCGTCATACTGCTGCAGGTCGCTCTGGCAGGATGCTTTGCCGGCAATAGCTGCTGCCGCGAGGTCTGGGCTCACTGGTGATGCGGCATCGAAAGCTTTCAGTGCATCCTTGGGCTTTCCAATTGCGTAGTATGCGTTGGCGAGCAGCAGCTCTGCCATTTCACCGCTGGGAGTGCCGTTGTACTGTTCCGCGATGGTTTTCAGTCCGGGTTCTTTCTCTGTGCCATCGATGGCTCTCTGGAAATCGCCCCGATCGAAGGCCATGGCAGCAGCAGCCATCATCGGCGCAGCCTCGTTTTCCCTCGAGGCCTGCCGCTCTGTCCAGAAGAAGATGGCGGCGCCTCCGATGAGGATCAGGATAAGAGCTCCAGCAATGAGGTTCTTGTAGCGGATGGCGAAGTAGAGGAGGTTGTCGACCGCGGTCTTTTTTTCTTCGGTGCGGATTGGCTGTATGTCGTTATCGTTCATGGCTGTGGTTTCGTGTTGGCGGCCGTCGGCCGTATTTCGATTCAGAACCTAAACAAGTTTGACGGAAATTGCAAAGGAGTGGGCTGTTTCAGGCGCTGATTCCGAATGCGTCGAGGGTGTTTTGATAGATCGCTTCAGCTGCGGCAGCAGGAGAGATTTCTCTGGCATCGGCAATGGCCTCGGCAACGAGACGGACATGGGCCGGTTCGTTCCGCTTTCCCCTGAATGGCACGGGGGCGAGGTAGGGTGCATCGGTTTCGGCCAGCAGGCTTGCAAGCGGGACACTGCGTACCACCTCGGGCAGTATTGAGCGCTTGAAGGTAATGGTTCCTGGGATGGAGATGAACAGTCCCCTTCGGATGCACTCCCGTGCCACCGCAGTATCGCCTGAAAAGCAGTGCATAACCCCCCGGAGGCCTGAATGCCGCTCTTCGTCCAGGATGCGGAGTGTGTCAGGCCAGGCGTCGCGCGAATGGATGACGACCGGCAGATCAAGCCCCGCTGCCATCCGGAGCATGGTGCGGAACGCGTCCTCCTGATGACGGGGGCTGTGGCCGGGGTAGTGGTAGTCAAGTCCGATCTCGCCGATGGCAACCACTTCAGGGCAACGGGCAAGTTCCTCAAGTGCTTCGTAGACCGCATCCGCCACAGCTCCCTCAGCCTCATGCGGGTGGAGGCCCACGTTGGCCCTGATGAAGCCGAACTGCTTGGCGAGTTCGACGGACCTGCGGCTGGTTGCAAGGTCGGTTCCCGGATCAATGAGGAGCGTGACCCCCGCCGCCTGCATCCGCTGGATGACTTCTTGCCGGTCGGGGTCGAACTCGGGGAACGACAGATGGCAGTGCGCGTCAGCCAGCATGACGGGTCTCCTCAGTGTCGGGGAAGATCCGGTTGTAGAACAGGACCAGCATGCATGCACCGATGGTGATGGCCGAATCGGCTACGTTGAAGATCGGCCAGAGCGAGACCCAGTGGCCGAACAGTTCTCCCTTGTAAAGATCGAAATAGATGAAGTCCGTGACCCGGCCGCTTGCGATCCGGTCGATCATGTTGCCTATGCCGCCGCCGGCGATGAGGCCGAAGGCCGAAAGAAAGATCGGTGTGCGGTTCCTGCTTCGGGCCACGAATACAAGCACCCCGAGGACGATGGCGCCGGTAAGCATGAGCAGGACGAATGGCGGTGCGAACTCCATGCCGAATGCCACCCCGCGGTTCTCTGCATAGGTGAAAGAGAAGAAGTCTGGAATGATGGTGATGCTTTGCTGCATGTCGCGGAGGAAAAAGACTGCAAGCTTTTTGGTGAACTGGTCGGCTGCGATGACAAAAAGCGCAAGCATGGAAAACATTTTCATGTGGCCGGAACGGGGAGTATGGTTGAGGTTATCTGCTGCGCTGCAGCTGCAGTTCGTGAAGGACTATGGGTTCGATATCCCGGGCGGGCATTTCGTGGCCGGTCCAGAGCTGGAAAGAGCGGGCGGCCTGGGCCAGAAGCATGGCGATGCCCGGTACCGTGTTGGCGCCTGCCGCTTTTGCTGCGGCCAGAAGCGGCGTGTGTTCGGGGTTGTATACCATATCGTAGACGGTCTGGCCGCTGTGGAGCAGTCCGGCTCCGGTGGGGATGATGCTTTCCATTGCGTCGGGACGCCCGTAGGTGCCTTTCGGGGTAGCGTTGATGATGAGGGCCGCTTCACGGCATATGTTCATGGCGCTCTCATCGCCGCCAAACAGGTCATCCTGGCGGGCAAGTTCCACAAATCCCTTCTGTATATAGGGCAGAAGGCGATCTCTTGCAGTTGCAGGGTCGCGGACGAATACGGTGAGGGACGATGGGCTGAAATGGCGCATGAGGGCCTCTATCGCTGCCAGCGCAGCGCCGCCGTTGCCGAACATGACTGCCGGCCGGCCGAAAAGGGCGGCTTTCTGCGGCAGGAGCGGTGCGGCAAATCCGGCGATGTCGGTGTTGTGGCCCGTGAGCCGGCCGTTTTCGTTGACGATGGTGTTGACCGCACCAATGGAGCGTGCGTCGTCGGAGAGAGCGTCAAGGGAGGGTACAACGGCTGCCTTGTAGGGAATCGTGACGTTGCAGCCCGCAATGCCGAGCGCGCGCATTCCCTTGAGGGCCACCGGGACTTCCTCGGGGGAGGCGATGTTGAAGATGGTGTAGCAGGCCTCAATCCCGAGGAGTGAAAATGCCGTGTTGTGGATAAGGGGGGAGAGTGAATAATCGACGGCGCGGCCGATGAGGCCGTAAATCAGTTTGGCATGACTCATGAAATCCCCAGCATCCTCCTCACCGAATCCTGCTGGTAGAGTTCAGGAAATGCGCTCTGGAAGAGCTGCTTTTTGTCGGGATCGATCTTGAATGCCTTGCTGAGTGCTTTCAGGGTGCTGAGTTTGTCGCCCATCGCAAAATAGGCGGCGGCAATCTCAAAGTGTGCATCGGCTGAGAGCGGCTGGAGTTTCAGGGACTGCTCCAACGCTTCGATCGAGGTGTTCATATGGCCGGCCTCCTTCAGCACCATGGCGAAGTCTACCCATATCTGCGGGCTTTCCGGATCAAGATCGATCACCCGGCGGTAAGTCTCGATGGAGTCATCCAGATCGTTCATGTTGTACTCGATCTCCGCTTTCAGCAGGAGGTACTCGATGCTGTCGGGTATGTGCTTCAGGGACTCCATGACGGCATGGAATGCATCAGGGTACTTTTCCATCGCATCATAGCAGCAGGCAAGTGCGAACCATGCATCGGCAAAATCAGCACTCTGGGCAATGCATTTCTGGTAGCACTCGACGGCTTCCGTGTACAGTTCAAGTTCTTCGCATGCAATGCCGAGGTTATAGAGCGCATTGATGTCGTCAGGCTCGTAAATGAGGGTCTGGCGGTAGCTTTCGGCAGCGTCCTCTATCCGTCCGTTGATAGCCAGGACATTGGCCCGGTTGTACCAGGCGGAACTGAAATCCTCGGAAATCGCCAGAGCCATGTCGTAGCACTCGAGCGCTTCGTCGTAGCGCTTCATCTTGCTCAACACCAGACCGTTGTTGTACCAGGCGTTGATGTTGTAGGGGTCCAGGTCAAGGTTCTTTTTGTAGCAGGCGTTGCTTTCCTCAAACTTTCCCAAAAGATCTCTGCTGTATGCAAGCTCATACCAGGCTTCGGAGAAGTCGGGGTCTAGTTCCAGAGTCCGCAGGAAATCGGCCTCGGCTTCCTCAAAACGGTCAAGTCGCTGCAGGATGTTTCCGCGGTAGTAATGGTAATCTTTTTCCATCGAGCTGTCGCCGATGACCCCCTCGATCACTTCGAGTGCCATATCGAGGTTCCCGGTATTGAACCAGGCCAGCGAAAGATTGAGTATCATCTCGCTGTCTGCCGGGCTGAGGATCGAAGCCTGACGGAACGCATCAAGTGCCTCCTCGCACATGCCGTTGAGGGTCAGGCAGTTGCCGAGGTGGAACCAGGTTTCCGTATTGTACGGGGCGATCTCCTCCAGGCGCCGGGCCCCAAGAAGGGCTTCAGCAGTGAAGCCGTCTTCATTGAGCTGCACTATCCTGTCGATCAGCTCTTCTGCATCAAACATTGAGCCGAGACCCTCAAGATCCGGTTCTTCCTTTCCTGACGGCCCTTTCCTGGGGGTGTGGTCATCGTCGAAGAAATCAGACAGATTCATTGGCAGGCGTATAGTGTTTCAAATCCATCAAGATCATAGCATGCATAGATAAATATAAGAGAAATTTCGGAACTACCGCAGGTTGGCTTTTCAGCCGGATCCGGAAGAGGGTATCATGGGTGGTAATGCCGGAAAATTGACATTCCCTTGACCTTTCCGGCGAATTGGGAGAGCTCCTCCGCGCTTGCCGCTGCGACACCATCCACCGATCCGAAGCGCTCGAGAAGGGCGAATGCGATTTTTTCCCCGACGCCAGGGATTGTGGTCAGTCCGGTCTCGAGTGTCCGTTTTGAGCGGATATTGCGATGGTAGGTTATGGCGAACCGGTGTGCCTCGTCTCGCAATTGCTGCAGGAGCTTGAGGGCAGGGGATGTTTTCGGCAGGTTGAAGGGCCCGTCCGCATCCGGCGTAAAGACCTCTTCAAGCCTTTTGGCGAGCCCGATGACGGGAACCGTGATGCCCAGACGGTCAAGCACCTTTTTAGCACTGTTGGCCTGTCCTTTTCCCCCGTCAACCACGATGAGGTCCGGCAGGGGGAGTTCGTCCTGAAGCGAGCCTCCGTAGCGGCGTCCGAGTACCTGCTCCATGGCGGCATAGTCATCGGAACTGCCAGTGCCGCAGGCCTCCTCAAGCGACTGGAGCCTGAACTTCCGGTAGGCGGATTTCAGGGGCTTTCCGTTGACGAAGCATACCATCGAACTGACATAGTCGGTTCCCTGGAGATGCGAGTTGTCGAAGCACTCTATCCGTTTCGGGGGGGTCTCAAGATGCAGCGATTCTCCGAGCGCCTTGACCCCGTAATGCTCGCGGGCAGCTTCGCCGCGTTTCTGCTTCTGCACCAGGTACTCGGCGAGATGGTGTCGGGCGTTCTGGCGGCACATCTCCACCAGATGGGCTTTTTCCCCTATCTGCGGTACCGTGAACTTCACTGCCTTTCTCCGGGTCGGGCACTCTTCCTCCCTTTCTCTGGAGAGGGCCTGGAGGCTTTCCGTATCCTCCAGATCAAGCTGCGCCGAGAGCAGTACTTCTTCCGGCATGGCTTCAGGTGATTTCAGGTAGTACCCCTCGAGTACTTTCCCGAGCAGCTTTTTCTCGGGTTCACCGGCGGTGTTGGTGAGGATGAAGTGCCGGGCGCCGAGCATCTTGCCTTCACGGATGCGGAACACCACACCACAGGCTTCGTCGTCCCCGGAAGCGATGGCCGAAACGTCCCGGTCCATGCCGTCGGCGGCAACCATTTTCTGCCTGTCAGCGTATCTGCGGAGGCTTTGCAGCTGCATCTTCAGCTCAGCGGCTTCTTCAAAGCGCAACTCTGCGGCAGCCGTGAGCATTTTTTCATGCAGTTCCTTCAGGAGTCCCGCGGTGCGCCCTTTCAGCAGGCGCACGATCTCGCCGATCATCTCCAGATACTCGGCCTCATTCTGCAGCCCTTCGCAGGGCCCCTTGCATTTGCCGATGTGGTAGTCGAGGCAGAGCTTATGCTTTTTTGCGGCGATGTTTTCAGGCGTGAGGCTGTACCGGCAGCTTCGCACCGGGAAGATGGAGCCGATGAGCTCGAGGATCGAACGCAGCTGCCCGGCTTCGGTGTAGGGGCCGAACCAGGTCGACTTGTCGCGGGTACGGTTTCGAGAGATGAATACCCGCGGAAAGGGTTCACCGGTGATGACGAGCCAGGGGTAGGTCTTGTCGTCTTTCAGGTTGACGTTATAGCGGGGCTTCAGCTCCTTGATCAGGTTGTTTTCAAGGATCAGCGCCTCGACCTCAGACGAGGTGATGATGATCTCCAGATCGGTGATATGGCCGACCAGCACCTGCGTTTTGCCCGTCAGCTGGCGGGGATCGCGAAAGTAGGAACGTACTCTTGAGCGGATGTTCTTGGCTTTTCCGACGTATATAACCTTCCCTGCACTGTTTTTGAACTGGTAGATGCCGGGGCCTGTAGGCAGTGATGCGACTGTTTCGCGGAGCTCGGGGAGCGTTGTGTCAGTTTCGGCAGCCATGCAGGGCGTTCAAGGTGAAGTTGGGGTGTGAAGCGGTACCCATGAAAGTAAACAAAAAAAGGCGCGGTTGGTTCCGCGCCTTTTTTTAGTGAATGGTTACCGTTCAGGAACCTCAGTGTTCCACGGCCTCTCCTGCGCCTTTCGGGTAGCGGAGGCTGTCGACCAGATCCTGGATCTCCTGCGGAGGAGCAGGGGTGAATCTGGAGACCACGTAGCTGACGGCAAAGTTGATGAGCATGCCGACGGTTCCGATGCCTTCGGGTGAAACGCCCATGAACCAGAACTCAGGCTTGTTCATGCCGGGGTTCAGGAACTTGAAGTTGACGATGTAGGCCGCCGTGAAGATGAGGCCTACGAGCATGCCTGCAATGGCGCCCTCCTTGTTCATCCTCTTCGAGAAAATACCGAGGATGATGACCGGGAAGAACGATGCAGCGGCAAGGCCGAAGGCGAACGCAACCACTTCGGCGACGAAGCCCGGAGGGTTGATGCCGAAGTAGCCTGCAATCACGATTGCGACGGCAACGGCAACGCGGGCGAACAGCAGTTCGGATTTCTCGCTGATGCCGGGGTTCAGCTGTTTTTTGACAAGGTCATGCGCGATAGAGGTCGAAATGACCAGAAGCAGGCCTGCTGCAGTCGAAAGCGCTGCAGCAAGGCCGCCGGCCGCCACAAGGGCGATCACCCAGTCCGGCAGTCCGCCGATTTCCGGGTTGGCCAGCACCATGATGTCCTTGTCGATGTACAGCTCGTTGCTGTTGTCGTTGGGTTTGTTGCTGAGCAGCGGTTCTCCGTGTGCGCCGGTTTCTTTGGTGAATGCGGGCTTCGAGCCTTCGAACGCATCACCGCCGCCGATGTTCTTGCCGGTGTACTGGATTATGCCGTCGCCGTTCTTGTCCATCCATGCGAGCAGGCCGGTGTTCTCCCATTTCTTGAACCAGTTGGGAAGTCCCTCGTAGCTCTTGTTGCTGACGGTATCAATGAGGTTCAAACGGGCGAAGGTCGCAATCGCCGGAGCCGTGGTGTAGAGCAGCGCGATGAAGATAAGCGCCCAGCCTGCCGAGATGCGTGCATCGCGGACTTTCGGTACGGTGAAGAAGCGGACGATCACATGCGGCAGGCCGGCAGTACCGACCATAAGCGCAAAGGTGATGGCGAAGACGTCGATCATCGGCTTCGAGCCGCTGGTGTAGGCTGCGAACCCGAGATCCTTGTGCAGCATGTCGAGCTTCTCAAGAAGGGGAATGCCGTCAGCGCCTGCGCCGCCGAATCCGATCTGCGGGATCGGGTTGTTGGCTATCTGGATGGAAAGGAATATTGCGGGCACGAGGTACGCGAAGATCAGCACGCAGAACTGGGCCACCTGGGTGTAGGTGATGCCCTTCATGCCGCCGAGAACGGCGTAGAAGAACACGATGCACATGCCGATGATGATGCCGGTGGTGATGTCGACTTCAAGGAACCGCGAGAACACCACGCCGACGCCGCGCATCTGGCCTGCCACATAGGTGAAGGAGACGAAGATGGCGCAGATGATGGCCACGGTGCGTGCTGCATTCGAGTAGTAACGGTCTCCGACGAAATCGGGAACCGTGAACTTGCCGAACTTGCGGAGGTACGGGGCAAGCAGCAGTGCAAGGAGCACGTAGCCGCCGGTCCAGCCCATCAGGTAGACGGAGCCGTCATATCCCATGAATGAGATAAGACCGGCCATTGAGATGAACGAAGCCGCCGACATCCAGTCGGCCGCTGTCGCCATGCCGTTGAGGACCGGCGGAACGCCGCCTCCGGCAACATAGAATTCTTTCGTGGAACCGGCCTTTGCCCACACCGCGATTGCGATGTAGATCAGGAAGGTGATTCCCACGATGGTGTATGTCCACATTTGTACATCCATAGCGGTAAACAGTTAAGGTTTTGTTGTGTGTGCTGGTTTTTTTAGGTAAGCCCTCAGTCCTCGCGGACGTCGAATTTCTTGTCGAGCTTGTTCATCAGTGCGACATAGACGAAGATCAGGATGACGAAGACATAGATCGAGCCCTGCTGCGCAAACCAGAATCCGAGCTTGAAGCCGCCGATCTGGATGGCGTTGAGCTGGTTTACAAAGAGAATCCCGAACCCGTATGAGACGACAAACCATACCACCAGCAACCCGATGAGGTAGCCGAGGTTGATTTTCCAGTACTCCTGGAGTTTGCCTTTTTCCATGGATGTTGTGAGTTAATGGTTGTGATGATGCGTGCTATACTACATACATACCCGTAAGGTACGGAAAAAGATTATTAGGACAGAAGCCTTTAAACGATTGTTGATACGGCTGAAAACAGTGCTCCCGAAAGTGCCGCGTATTTCCAGGCTCTTTCGGGAGTATGGTACTTCAGTGCTGCAGTAAGGGATTACTCGGCAATGACCGGGGCAAGCATTTTTGCTTCGTCATCGGCAACGCTGCCACCCATGACCTTGGCGATATTGCCTCCGAAGATCTTGGCCATGAGGCCCATGTTCATGCCGGTAACATAGATCTTGCCGCCCTCTCCTTCATAAACACCCCAGGCGCAGGGCATGAGGGTGGAGACTTCAGGGTTGGTGGCGAGGACTTCCTGGGCATACTTCGCATTGCAGAGCTCGACAATGCTGACCTGCTTGTCTAGCGTGATGCCCTGCTTTGCGATGGAGGCTGTCATGTCGCGTGTTGCGGGCGACTGCCAGTTGTTGGCTTCGATTGAGGATGTCAGCGCAGCGCAGGTTTCTTCCACGGTCGCGTAGCGGCTCTCATGGGTGGTGAGCATCAAGCCCGGCATCATGCGCATGGCAAGAAGCCCGGTGAGGATGATGCCTGCGATGAGTCCCGCAAAGAAGGTGACGGCTTTGTTCATGTTTTTTTCGTTTTTGATTGTTCGAAGAGGATGCCGGCCGAAGTGCCGTGTTGCACAGTACATACATTTCAATGTACGGTGAAATCGCTTTTCAGGCAAATGCCCATAACCGGGCAGTAAATAGAAAGGGCCGCCCAAGGAGGCGGCCCTTTCCAGCTTCTGGCGTAGCGAGTACGCTTAGAAGGTTACTGTTGCCCACAGCTCGGCACGGAGGGTGCTGTTGTCGGTATTGCTCGTGGCTGTTTCGTCGGAGGTTGTCAGCCAGCGGACGGTCGGCTGGAGGCTGAATGTCCCAGCTGCTGACTCGTAGACGCTGTACTTGTACTGTGCCCACACGAAGGTGTTCGAATAGTCATGGCCCAGTGCATTGTCTCTGGCGGCATTGTAATCAACCCATGCCATGACCGGTCCGTACTCGCCCTTCACGCGGACGAGGGTGCTGTGGTAGTCCACGGCGCCGTCATTGGCGAAGTTGTAGAATGCTGCACCGGAGAGTTTTGCTTCACCGGCAGGAACCGATGCCGTTGCACCGAAGGTCCAGGGAGTTACCCTCTTGGCAAAGGTGAGATCTGCTGTTGGGTCTGCATATCCTGTGGCCGCCGCTGTCGCGGCAGCGGTGTATACCTTTGTCTGGCTCCATATGTCGGTGCTGCCCAGCACGGTCAGGAACTGAGGCTCAAGGGTGACATCACCTACGGTTGTCTTGTAGGAGAGGTGGACGCCGTAGCCGTCATTCAAAAGACCTTCTCTTGATGTGGGGGCAATATTGTCGAGCACAAGGATGGTGGCGGAGAGGTCCCCGTTGCCGAGCTTGGTGCCGTAGTTGAAGCCGTAAGCACGGTCGTAGTTGATGTTGAAGACCGGGGTGTCGAGAGCCTGCATCGGGTAGAGCGAGAGGTCGAGCACCGGGTTGTTGAAGCTGTTGAGCGGAATACGGCCCATCATGTAGTGGCTGTCTGCCATCATGCGGCCGAAGTAGAAGTTGGACACGTCGACGGTGATTTTTTCACTGTTACCATATCCAACGGTCTGCCAGCCGCCGGCAAGGTTTTCCTCGTTCATGAGCATGGTCTTGAAGAAGTACCCGCTACCGAGATCGGCAGCTGCCTTCAGGCGGATCCTGTACTGCGACTTGACGTCATCGTTCTGGAATGACTTGAATTCAGCGCGTTCCCTGACGCTGGCGTCTCCACCGAATTTCAGCTCAGCTGAAGCAGGTGATGCGTATGACAGTACTGCAAGCATTGCAGCAAGCGATAGCATTTTTTTCATGTGTTGTTCTCCGTTAGGTTGTGTGTGTGCGTTGCAGAGAAAAATGGTCCCGTTACCCTGAAAGTCGGCGGAACCGGATACAGAAAAGAACGTGTGTGCTTGTACTTAACCCTAAATGTAAGTATTTCAACAGGAAAGGAGCAAATTTATTTTTTGTCTTCTTTTTCCACTGTATTGCATTTAGAGTATATGACTATTATATAAAGGTTTGCGCCGCGTCGGCTGCACCAACTATTGACGGGGATATGAATATGGGAGATGTGACATTGCGCGTCAGCGCCCTCTGCATCAGGGACGGGCATGTCCTGCTTGTGGAGCATAAGAGTTTTGCCAGCGGGGACTCTCTTCTGCCGGAGAGTTACTGGATTCTGCCAGGCGGTGGGGTTGAGCGCGGCGAGACGCTGGAAGATGCGGTACGGCGTGAGATGATGGAGGAGACCGGGCTCAGCTGCAATGTTGGCGGGCTGATTTTCGTGAAGGAGCTGCTCTATCCCTACCCCGGTGTTGCGGGCCAGGGGGAGCGCCATCACTCGGTCTCTCTCGGCTTCCACTGTGAGGTGACAGGGGGTGAAACCATTACCGGCCGGGACCCCGAATACCCCGATGACCAGCAGATGATCATGCGGGTCGACTGGCTGGCGGTTGCGGACCTTCATCGCTACGACCTCTATCCGCCGTTCCTTCCTGACTATTTACGCAAAGGTGCTCAGGAAGGGTTTTCTGGTGCCGTGCCCGAGTTTTTCGATTCACTGCTCTGAGTCTTCCACCTTGTCCGCATTTACAATACAAAAGCCCCTGCAGTTCAGGGGCTTTTGCGTTATCGGGTATGTTGGTCCGTGTTTCCGGTTCAGAACAGATGGCCGAAGCGGATGCCGATGTTGTCGATGCCCGGATTGGGATCGGCAGTGTTGGCGTTGGAAATATGGTCCATCATGAGCGACATCCTGTTGCACTCGCTGAGGTTGTATCCTACCTCGAGTGCGAGCCGGAGGAGAACGGCGCTTCCGAGATCCTTGCCGGATTCGTTGTTTGCCGAGAGTCCGACTCCCGCATCAAAAAAGACGCCGTTCTTCCACTGGTACTCCCAGAGGCCGCCGCCGTAGATGTGGCTGGTGTCACCGGAGCTGTTCAGGGAAAGTCCTACGTTCGGGCGTGCCGAACCGCCCCAGAACTCCCACTCGGGTGTGAAAATGAGCTCTGCGTTGAAATCCACGCCCTGTTCGGAGGGAACAGCGCCCCAGAGGTTGATGTCGGTGTCGTGGGCGAGGATGCCCACCCGTGCTTCATGCAGCCAGTCGCTGGTTGCTGCCTCTGCCTGCAGGGGGAGCATGCATAGTGCTGTGATGAGTGCGAGGATTCCGGCCTTGAAGGGTGTGTGTGTCGTTTTCATGGCGTTGAGGGTTGAATGTTAGTGTGTGTGTGGGTACTGCTAAGGTGTATCGGCAAGCAGGGTCTGGAGCACCGCCATACGGACGGCAACGCCGTTGGTGACCTGTTCGAGCAACATGCTTTTCGAGTATCCGGGTGGCTGGATGCGGTCTGCCACGCGGTTAGAGATTTCGATTTCACGGTTTATCGGTCCTGGATGCAGCACCAGCAGGTGCCGGGCAGTCCGCTCAAGCCGTTCATCGGTAAGCCCGTAATGGACGGAGTACTCCTGCAGAGAGGGGAGGTAGCCGCCGGTCGCGCGTTCAAGCTGCAGCCGGAGCACCAGGGCGGCATCGGCCCAGCCAAGGGCCTGGTCAAGGTCGGTGAAAAGGCTGACGCCGAGTTTTTCCGAGTCTGGCGGAAGAAGGGTCACCGGGCTGCAGAGGCCGACTTCGGCACCCATCGTGAGCAGTCCGTGAATGTTTGAACGGGCCACCCGGCTGTGGAGCACGTCGCCGATGATGGCCACCTTTATGGCCTTGAGCGTTCCGAAGTGTTCACGCAGGGTGAACATGTCGAGCAGGGCCTGGGTCGGGTGTTCGTTTGCGCCGTCACCGGCGTTTACGACAGGTTTTTTTGTGATGCCGCTGATGAACTCCGCACTCCCTGAGGATGGGTGGCGCAGGACGAAGGCATCGACCTGCATGGCTTCCAGGTTCTTGATGGTATCGCTGAGTGTCTCACCCTTGGTGACGCTGCTCGTTGAGGCGCTGAAGCCGAGCGTGGAGGCTCCGAGGTTCCTTGCCGCAAGTTCGAACGAGAAGCGGGTTCTGGTGGAGTTTTCAAAAAACACCAGCGCGATCCGTCTGCCCTGAAGAGAGGGGCTGAAAGACGGGGCGGGTGCGGTGAGCTCTTTCTTGAAGCCTTCAGTTTTGTCGAGCAGTCCGCTGAGGGTGCCGGCGGACATGCCGCATAGTCCCGTAAGGTGCTGCAGTGCTGCCATGGGAGAGTTCTTGTTGTAAATGCGAAAGTTCTGTTAAATGTATGAAATTTTTGTTGTTCCGAAACTACTGCAGCAAGTGTAATACTGTGGGCGTTTCGCCTGCGTCGACGCCAGTGTCGGAAGCTCTTATCCGCCGGCTTTCTCCCAGTCGGAGAACATCTGCTCGAGCTCGGCCGAAAGTGCGTGGTAGCCTTCAAGGGTCGCTGCGGTTTCAGCCTGGCTTTTCATGTAGAAATCCTCGTTTGCCATGAGGGTCTCCATCCGCTCCTTTTCCTGCTCAAGGCGGTTGATCTCCTTTTCGATGGCTTCGATCTTTTTCCTGTCTTTTTTTGCCGCGGGTTTTGCTGCAGGGGCTTGGGTTCCGGTTTTCGCAGGTTTTTCAGCCGCTGCTTTTGCCTTCATTGCCGCAGCCTCCCGGGCCTTTTCCTCTTCCAGGTTCTTTTCAGCCTTTTCAAGGTACTCCGCATAGGTGCCGAGGTAGAGCTGGATGGAGCCGTTCTTGAGCTCTACGACCTTGTTGACGAGGCTGTCGAGGAAGTAGCGGTCGTGGCTGACGAGGAGAAGGGTCCCGTCATAGTTTTCCAGCGAGTCGATCAGCATCTCTTTTGAACGCATGTCGAGGTGGTTGGTCGGTTCATCCATCACGAGGAGGTTTGAGGCCTGCAGAAGGATCCTTGCAAGTGCCACCCTGGACTTTTCACCACCGGAGAGCACCTTGATCTTTTTTTCGATCGCATCACCGCTGAAAAGAAAGCAGCCGAGGATGTCGCGCACCTTTTTCTGCGCTTCGGCTGTCGGCGCGGCATCAAGCATCTCGGTATAGATGCTTTTTTCCGGGGCGAGGGTTTCGGTCTGGTGCTGGGCGAAATAGTTCATCGACACGTTATGGCCGACCGAGAGTTTGCCTTCGAAATCAATCTCCTGGGCCAGGATCCGGCAGAAGGTCGTTTTTCCTGCGCCATTCGAGCCGACGATGGCGATGCGGTCTCCTCGCATGATCTCCAAATCGATTCCCCGCAGCACCTCCTTTGTTGTGCCGTCCGGCAGGGGGTAGCTTTTTCCGACCCCGTCAAGGCGCATCACCTTGCGACCTGATGGCTGTGCCTTGGGGAAGCGGAACGAGATCCGCGACAGGTCTTCTTCCGGGCACTCGATCTCTTTTTCGAGCTTTTCCATCTGGCGCAGCCGGCTCTGTGCCTGCCGTGCCTTGGTCGCCTTGGCGCGGAACCGGTTTACGAACGACTGCAGTTCGGCAATCTTTTTCTTGTCGTTTTCGTACTTGCCCATGAGGAGCTCAAAGCGCTCCGCTTTTTCGATTTCGTAGCGCGAGTAGTTGCCCTTGTATTCGTCGATGCGCTGAAAGGCTATTTCCAGCGTCTTGGTGGTCAGCTTGTCGAGGAAAAAGCGATCGTGCGAGACGATCATGTAGCTGTGCTCGTAGTTCAGAAGGTAGTTCTCCAGCCAGCGGAGCGAATCGATGTCGAGGTGGTTGGTCGGCTCGTCGAGCAGGAGCAGGGTGGGGTTCTGCAGGAGCAGCTTGGCGATGTGCAGGCGCATCTGCCATCCGCCTGAGAACGACTTCACCTTCTTGTGGAAGTCGATTTCACTGAATCCGAGACCCGCCAGCACCTTTTCGGCATCCGACTGCATCGTATAGCCTCCGAGGTGCTCGAACTCATGCGTGGCGTCGGAGTAGCGCTCGATCAGGTCGTGGTAGCCGGCACTTTCATAGTCCTGTTCCGGCAGTGCGAGCTCATGCTCCATAGTGGTGATCTTCCCGGAGAGTTCGTAGAGGCGGGCGTTTGCCTGCAGCGCATACTGCAGGGCCGTTTTCTCCAGGTCGTCGGCAAACGAGATCTCCTGCGGCAGGTAGCCGATGGTTGTTTCGGCAGACTTGATGAACTGCCCGTTGCTGATGAGCCCGGAGTCCGCGGCGGTGGTGCCGCTGATGAGCTTCAGCAGGGTGGACTTGCCGGTCCCGTTCAGCCCGACGAGGCCCACGCGGTCTTTGTCGCCGACCCGGAACGATGTGTCGGAAAGAAGCTCCTTGGTGCCGACGCTGAGGGAGAGGTTGCGCGCTTCAAACATGGTCGATGTGCCCTTTGGTCATAGTCAATGGTTGTGTCTTGGCACTGAAGGTACTGATTTTTTCAATGAAACCCCCCGTCCCCCCCGCCTGAAAACTCAATTCTCCCCCTGCTGCCCGAGGGATACCGGCGCGCTGCCTTCAGCGGCTTTGGATGTAATGATTTAACGCAATTATTGCAATGGAGGACGAGGGATTGTTGTTTATTTGAATCGTTCCGGCTATTGTGGAACGTGCAAGGTTTTTTGCGTATCTCTCGTCCAACCATCATGTACCTGTATTTCAACGCTCTGTTCTCCCTGCCATGAAGCGCTCCATCGTTTTTCCCGTTCTGCTCTTTCTCGGCCTTGCTCCCGCTGTGCTCCATGCCGAAGAGGCGGTGAGCTGGCGAGGGTGTGTGATGGAGGCGCGGGCCCGCCATCCTGATCTCGCCTCTTCGAGGGCCCTTCTCCGGCAGGCCGAGGCGGAACGCTTGCTTGCCGGCTCGACACTCCTTCCCAGCCTTGGCGTGACAGGCTCCGTCACCACAGGCGGCACGGTCGGCAGCGGGGCCTCAGGGGCATCATCCCTCTTTTCCTATTCCGTGACCGCCCGCCAGCTGCTTTATGATGGCCGGAAGAATTCCAAACTCCGTGACGCTTCGGCCGAGTCGGTGAAAGCACGCGAGAGCTCCATGGCTGGCGTTTCTGCAGACGTCCGCTTTGTGCTCCGCAGTGCTTTCACCGAGCTGTTGAAGGCGCAGGAAATGGTGGAACTGTCATCCGACATCGCTCTTCGCCGCAAAAACAACGCCCGTCTCATCGCGCTTCGCTACCGTGCGGGCCGCGAGCATATCGGTTCGCTCCGGCGGGCTGAGGCAGATCTTGCCGCAGCTGAGTTCGAGGTCGCGCAGGCCTCACGCGGACTTGTCCTTGCCCGCTGCGTGCTTTCCTCCGCGCTCGGACGCCGGGAGCGCAGCCCCCTCAGGGTTGCGGGGTCGTTCACTGCCCCTGTGCCGGAAACTAGGCTGGCACCCGATTTTCAGGCGATTGCCCGGAGGAACCCCCTTGTCGTTGAGCTTGAGGCAGTCCGGAATGCTGCAGGTTACAGCCTTGCCGCTGCCGAAAGCGCTTTTGCGCCCGAGCTGTACCTGCGTTCATCGGCCGGCAGGAGCGAGACCAGTGACTGGCCTCCGGAAAACGTTTCATTGCATGCGGGCGTGGAGCTCGTTGTGCCGATCTACGAGGGCGGAGCCGGACGGGCGAGGGTTGCCGGGGCCCGGGCCGCACTCAGCGGCAAGGATGCCGCCGTGGAGAGCGGCATGCTTCAGGTTCTGGACCTGCTTGAGGCCAGCTGGAAGCAGTTCGTCGATGCCCGGGAGCGCCTCACGGTGCAGAAAAAATATCTCGATGCGGCCGTCGAGCGCTCCTCGATTGCTGATGCACAGTATTCGAACGGGCTCATCTCGTTTGATGACTGGGTGATCATCGAAGACAATCTTGTCAGTGCGAAAAAGGAATTTCTCAATGCCGGCGGCAATCTCTGGATTGCAGAGGCTCAATGGATACAGGCTAAAGGAGGAGGACTTGATGAAGTTGTGGATTAAGGTACTCTCGGCTGTCGCCCTGCTCGGGCTGGTCTCGGGGTCGGTGTTGTTCTTCACCGCAGGTGGCCGAAAGGAGAGCGCTACAAGGTATTCGGTGGTGATGCCGGAGCGGGGGCGGATCGTTTTGAAGGTGTCGACCACCGGAGAGGTCGAGCCCCGCAACCGGCTGAAGATCCTTCCTTCCGTTGCGGGACGGGTGGAGGAGGTCCGTGCGGAGGAAGGGGCGATGGTGCGTAAGGGACAGGTGCTCGCGCTGCTCAGTTCCAGCGAGCGGGCAGCCCTGCTCGATGCCGCGCGTCTTCAGGGCAGCAGCGAGCAGTCCTACTGGCAGTCGGTCTACCGTCCGACAGCCGTGCTCGCACCGATCGACGGGCAGGTCATCGTGCGCAGCATCGAGCCCGGCCAGACCGTGACGTCCTCCGATTCGCTGTTCGTGCTTTCCGACCGGCTGATCGTGAAGGCTTACGTCGATGAAACTGACATCGGACGGGTTAAGGTGGGCCAGAAAGCGCTCATCGGGCTTGATGCCTACCCCGAAATCCGTCTCAATGGGAGGGTCAGCCACATCTATTACGAGTCGCATCTGCAGAACAACGTCAACATCTATTATGTGGACGTGATCCCCGAAACCGTTCCCGATGTCTTCCGTTCCGGCATGAGCGCCAACATCGACATCATCGTCCGTGAAAAGACGGACGCCCTTCTGGTTCCTGTAGCAACGTTCTCAACCCGTAATGGCAGAACAACGGTGCTGCTTGAGGGAGAACGAGGAGGGGAGGGGCGGCCGCAGGAGGTGAGGGTCGGCCTCACGGACGATGGGCGGGCTGAGATCCTCGAAGGGCTCACCGACAGTTCACGGGTCCTGCTTCCCGATACCACCTTCGTCCTTCCGGAAAACAACGGCGGTTCCAATCCGTTCATGCCGAAGCGGAAGAAAAAAGATAAAAAGCCATGACCTCCATGCTCCCCATGGCTCCCACGACCCCGCTTCTGGAACTGGTCGATGTACACCGTACCTATCCGGTAGGGGAGAGCACGGTCAATGCCCTGCGGGGGGTTTCCCTTGAGATCCGGGAGGGAGAGTTCGTGGCTATCATGGGCTCATCGGGGTCCGGTAAGTCCTCGCTGCTCCATATCCTCGGCCTGCTCGACAATCCAGACCGGGGAGAGTACCGCATCCTAGGCCGGAATGTCAACGCGCTTCCCGAAGACGGGCAGGCCGGGCTCCGCAACCATGTTGCAGGGTTCGTGTTCCAGCAGTTTCATCTCCTCAAGCGCATGTCGATCGTCGACAATGTGCGACTTCCCCATATCTACAGCGGCCTGAAGGGCGATTTCCGCCATGAGGCGCTCGAAAGCCTTAAAAAGGTTGGTCTCATGCACCGGCTCGACCATACCCCCGGCCAGCTTTCCGGCGGCGAGCAGCAGCGGGTGGCCATTGCCAGGGCTCTCATCGGCAACCCCATGATCCTCTTTGCCGACGAACCGACCGGCAACCTTGATTCCAGGAACTCCCTGGAGATCATGAAGATCCTCGAGGAACTTCACCGTGAGGGCCGCACCATCGTGATGGTGACCCATGAGGACGAGATAGCAGCCTATGCCGACCGGGTGATCACCATGCGCGATGGTCTGGTGGTCAGCGACCAGCGTCGCGACAGGGTATGCCTGCCGGCAGGACCGTCCGTTCCGCTTACTCTGGACCCGCACGCCATGATGGATGCATCGCGCAATCTGTCCGTATGGCAGGACGGCCGATTCATCGGCTTTGTCCAGCAGGCGTTCCAGTCCATATTCGCCAACAAGGTGCGCTCCCTTCTTTCCGTGCTCGGCATCCTTGTCGGCGTGGCTTCCGTCATCGCCATGATGGCGCTCGGAGAAGGCGCTAAGGTATCCATAGAGGAGGAGCTGAAATCCATGGGCTCCAACCTCATCTCGGTCCGGGGCGGCTCGGCCAGGGTGCGCGGGGCTGCACAAGGAGACGGGGCGGTCGCCCGCTTCACCTTCAAGGATGTGAAGGATATCTCGAGGATGCACTCTCTTGTGAAAGGTGCGGCCGGAACCGTCAACGGCTCAGGACAGATTGTCTTCGGTAACCGCAATTGGAGCACCACCCTCGACGGAGTCGGCTACGAGTATGGATCCATGCGCGCCTTCGTCCCCTCCATCGGGCGATGGTTCACCCGGGATGAGATCCGGAAACGCGAAAAAGTCGCTGTCATCGGCGTAACCGTTGCACGGGAGCTGTTCGGCAATAACAACCCCATCGGCCATACCGTAAAAATCAACCGTATCAACTTCAAGGTCATCGGTATTGCGCCGGCGAAGGGTTTTTCCACACACCGTGACCAGGACGATGTGGTCCTTGTTCCGGTGACTACAGCCATGTACCGTGTTCTTGGCCGGGACTATCTCAACAGTATCTACGTCGAGGTCCGGAGCGCTGAGGGAATCGATGGTGCCAAGGAGGCTGTCTCCGACCTTATCGTGAAGAATCACCGCCTCAGGGAAGGTGACGACTCGTTCAACATCCGCGACATGACCGAGATCCAGGAGATGCTTTCAAGTACCACACGGACCATGAGCATGCTGCTCGGTGCCATTGCGGCCATTTCGCTCCTTGTCGGCGGCATCGGCATCATGAACATCATGCTGGTGTCGGTGACTGAGCGCACCCGTGAAATCGGGCTCCGCAAGGCCATCGGTGCGCGCCGGGAGGACATCATGCTGCAGTTTCTGGTGGAGTCGGTGGGCCTGACCCTCAGCGGCGGCATCATCGGCATCATTGCCGGCATCGGGATTTCAGCGCTGCTGGCCGTTTTTGCCGGCTGGGCCGTCAAAACCTCCATCGTTTCCATCGTGCTCGCCACGTTCTTTTCGGCGATCACCGGCATATTCTTCGGTCTATGGCCTGCACGGAAAGCAGCCGAACTCAGACCGGTGGAGGCGCTGCGCTACGAGTGAGGAAAAAAAGTTTTTTTTTGTGCAAGGTTTCCTGGTGGAGCTCGTCATACTCTATGAAAGCCGGTGAAATGGTTGCACCGTGCTCTCTACAGAGTAGTGAATGTGTGTTTGCGTTATGTGTGTTGTGTGATGTGTGTGGTTGGATTTTCAACAGCAGTTCTTTCCAGATGAACCGTATGCCGTTGTGATGTGAATGACTTGTGAATGGATGGTTGATTGATGCAGAGGCTGGGATGGGTTGTTGTTGAAGTAGACAGGGAAGGGGGGTTGTGCTCCTTCCCTGTCTTTTTTTATGCCCGAGCGCAATGCCCCTAAACGCAGAAACCCCGACCTGGGCCGGGGTTTCTGCTGTATTTGTCTGCTGACGGGTCCTGTTCAGGAACCGCCATACTACGCTGCTCAGGCCGAGAGCGCCTGGTTCACTTTCTGGGCGGCGTCCTTCAGGCCGTCGGCTGCGATGAGGTTCAGGCCTGATTCATCGAGCATCTTCTGCGCAATGTCGGCGTTCGTACCCTCAAGGCGCACGATGACCGGCAGATTCAGTCCGATTTTCCTGGCAGCCTCGATGATGCCGCCGGCAACACGGTCGCAGCGGACAATGCCGCCAAAGATGTTGACGAGGATCGCCTTGACGTTCTTGTCGCTGAGGATGATCTTGAAGCCTTCCTCGACCGTCTGGGGGCTCGCTCCACCGCCGACGTCCAGAAAGTTGGCGGGGCGTCCACCGGCAAGCTGGATCATGTCCATTGTCGCCATGGCAAGGCCTGCGCCGTTGACCATGCAGCCGACGTTGCCGTCGAGGCGGACATAGTTGAGGTTCGATTTCGAGGCCTCGACTTCGAAGGGGTCCTCTTCGGAGATGTCGCGGAGCTCGATGAAGTCCTTGTGGCGGTACAGGGCGTTTGAGTCGAAGTTGATCTTGGCGTCGAGGGCGAGCACGCGTCCCTCTTTGGTGACGACAAGCGGGTTGATTTCGGCTAGCGCCGCATCAATCGAAGTGTATGCGTTGTAGAGCGCGGTGATGAAGCTGACTGCGTTGCGGAACTGTTCGCCCTCGAGGCCGAGGAAGAATGCCGCCTCGCGGGCCTGGAAGCCCTGGAGGCCGAAACGTGCGTCAACCTGGATCTTCAGAAGCAGCTCCGGGGTCTCTTCGGCAACCTTCTCGATTTCCATTCCGCCCTCAGTGGAGATCATGAGGACGTTGTTCGAAGTTGCGCGGTCGAGGGTGATGCCGACGTAGAACTCGCGGTCGATGTTCATGCCCTCTTCGACAAGAAGCCTGCGTACCTCTTTGCCCTCGGGGCCGGTCTGGTGCGTGACGAGGGTGGTGCCGAGCATCTGCGATGCGATCTCATGCGCCTCTTCGGGAGACTTGGCGAGCTTCACCCCGCCGGCCTTGCCGCGGCCGCCCGCATGGATCTGGGCCTTGATGACCACCACAGGGCTGTCCTGCTCGGCGAACAGCTGCTCAGCTGCCTGCTTGGCCTCCTCAGCCGAATAGGCGACGATTCCTTTCGGCACGGCCACCCCGAATTTCCTCAGGATATCCTTGCCCTGATATTCATGAATGTTCATATTGCTTGAGGTCTTTTGTTACTGACGGTTTTTCGTACGCATCCCTGACGGGATAAGGCGAGAATTGCGCATAAACTTTATTATAGTAAAATTTACGCGGACGGGAAAACTAATACCGCACATTAATACCGGGCATCAATACCGGACATTGACACGCAAAGGGATCAATATGGATTTCACCTATTTCATGGAGCTGGCCTTTCGTGAGGCCCGGAAAGCATTTGAAGCCGGGGAGGTGCCGGTCGGTGCGGTGGTGCTCGACGCATCGAGCCACGTCGTCGGGCGGGGCTATAATCAGGTCGAAACCCTTTCAGACGCCACGGCCCATGCCGAGATCATCGCCCTCACTGCCGCCATGGCGACTCTCGGCAACAAATACCTCAACGACTGTACGCTTGTCGTGACACTGGAGCCCTGTCCGATGTGCGCCGGGGCAATCGTCAATGCGAAAGTCGGCCGGGTGGTGTTTGGTGCCTACGACCCGAAGATGGGGGCTGCCGGATCGGTCCTGAATGTCACCGGATGCCGCGCCCTCAACCACCAGCCGGAGGTGTTCGGCGGTATCATGGAGGCCCGCGCTCAAGGTCTCCTGCAGGACTTTTTCGCGGAGCTTCGAAGAAAGGTGCGGTAACTGGCGGCGTGAGGGCTACTCTCCGCCTTTTTCGACGGAGATGTTCTCGCGGATGATGTGCTTCACCGAGTTGGCCAGATGGGAGAAAAGGTCCTGGGCGATGCCGCTGCCCGCCGTTGGCGGAGTGACGGTATCGAGGCTTTCGATGCCCGCCTTTTTCACCGCGGTGCTGATCGTCACCGACAGCACCGGGTTGCACTCCCTGACGATCTCCTTCAGCATGAAGGCGGCTTCGAACATGCTCTGCTGAACGATTTCCCGCCGGTCCTCCTCCGTCGTCATCTGGCATCGCCGTGTCGTGATCATGCCGGCAAGGCATGTCAGGTATGCGTTCGTTGATCCTGCAAGAAACAGGTTCAGGAAGAAGGGTGTCAGGAGGTTGCCTGCCGGCAGGAGCGAAGAGAGCGTATTGCTGAATGACGACTGGATGATCGGCTTGATGTGAGCTGGAATCTCCTCTTTCTGGAAGTCGGAAAGAGGCAGGAGTTCGTATACCCCTCTTGTGAGGGCAATGAACTCCCTGAAATTCTGCCGGCGGTGGTGCATGCAGTAGATGCGCCATACCAGACGGATCATGTTGAAAAATGAGGTCGATGTGCCGTAGGCGGTACCCTGGGCGAAGGCGCCGACGAAGAAGTTTTTTGTGGCAACTTCCTTCGTGGCGGTGAGGGCTTCGGCTTCAAGCAGCTTCAGGTTGGCCCGTACCCAGCGCAGGTCGCTTTGCTTTCCATTCCGGTCCGGATGCATGGGGTGAACCGGCATGCGCGATCCCATCCATGCGGCGTAGGATGCCAGATCTTTTGCACCGGCATCACCGGGCAGTGCAGGGTGCCGTGGTGTCGAGAGAAAGCGGACAGCAGTCCATGCCAGCCAGACGATGACCGTGGTCGATAGGGCGATGAAGGCAAGGCCTCCATAAGGGATGATGGTGTCGAAAAGCCCTGCGGCTGCTGTGATCTGGTTCAGGGTGAAGACCCCGACAAGCAGGATGGCTGCTGCCGTGAAGGCGTAGAGGAGTGCCGTTGCTTTTCTTTTCATGCCTGCGTCCCCTTGGTTAGCGGGATAGAGTCTGTCGTATCATTCTCACTAATGTACGACTTCGTACGACTTCTTTTATGAAAAGAGCGCTCAGCGTCCCTCGGGATGCTTGGGGAGGCGGATCGAGTGATCCTGGCTGTGCTGGTAGTCGAGGAATATGTCTTCGGCCGGGGGGAGCTGCCAGGTGCCGTCCGCCATGCGGTTGGTCGTCTCTTTCAGGCGGTAGGTGGTGTGGCCGCAGGTCCAGCAGTCGTATTTGGCCATGCCGGTGCAGAGGCAGGTTTTTTCTTCGACCTCGAGCGGTTCGCCCGGTCTGCGCTCTTCTAGAGCTTTATGGTATGCATCGATGTAGGTGCACTTGCCGCCGTTTTCGAGCAGGTATCCGAGGCCCTCGCAGTTCGGCTTGATGGCGTAGCGGAGGGTTGGCGACTGGCGGAGCATCCGCATCGGGTAGCCGGTGGTGGATGCCATGTTGACGACGATGTCCTCTTCCCGTGCGTTGAGGTACTCCTGCTTGACGTTGGCGGGAAGACCGGCCTCCGCCGTGATGGTGAAGCGGGTTGCTACCTGGACGGCGCCAGCCCCTTCGGCCATGTACTGGGCTGCATCGGTACCGGTGAATATGCCTCCGGCAGGGATGACCGGGATCTGGAGTCCCTCTTCTTTGATGAATGCGAGGACTTCCGTGAAGATGGTATGCAGGTCGAACTTCTTCCAGTCGTCGGGGCCGAAGCCGAGGTGGCCGCCGGCAAGCGGGCCTTCAACGACAATATAGTCCGGCAGGCGCTCGAGGCGCACGGCCCGTTTCATGAAGATGGAGAGAGCCCTTACCGAGGAGATGACGATGCCGATCTTGACGTCGCGGAACCGGGGGTGGTCCTGGATGAGGTCGAGGGTGCGGAGGTTGAGGCCTGCGGCGAGGGTGATGCCGTCGATTCCGGCATCCATGGCCGAGCGGAGCCTGACCTTCAGCGTTTCGTTGGCGCCGTTCATGGTCAGCTTTTCCATGCAGTTCAGGAAAATCAGGCCGTTGCCCGTTTTCTGCGAAACGGTATGCTCGATATATCTTTTCTGCGCCTCTGCCACTTCACCGAGGTCGAACTTGACTTCGGACTTGTCACGGCTGTCGGTGAATGCCGCATATCTCTTTCTTTTTGTGCTGACAAAGGAGGTATTGAAGATCCTGTCGCAGACGTACCCGGTCTCTGCGTCTGAGATATGGCCGATACCGCCGAGTTTTTCAGCCGCCAGAGCAAGTTCGGTTGTCGAGATGTTTACTCCCATGCCGCCGATGATGATCGGGACATACTCTCGCGCGCCCAGTTTCAGCCTGAAATTATCTACCTTCATTGTCCTGTGTTAAATCGAGATATACGTGCATTTACAGATCCTCATCTCCCCTGAGGCCGGGGGTGGCATGCAGTGGTGATAACGTGCCGGCCGCCAAAAATTATTTAAGATATCACATTTTGCACTATAAATCTACAGCCAATTCGGAGAAAAACCGTCCCCTCAATCATTTGGACATTTCCGATGGAGTTCAGTGGCCCGATAATTAATCCCCTTTGAGAAAAGGTGGGGAGATTGTTAAATTGGAGACCAATCTGAAAAAGGGCCATCGGGGCACAAGAGATAGTACGCTGAATCCGAATTAACATCCTGAAGGGGGCATTATGATCAAACTGGTTTTGTTGCGGCATGGAGAGAGTCAGTGGAACCTTGAAAACAGATTCACCGGCTGGCACGACATCGACCTGACGGAACGCGGACGCAAAGAGGCGGCAAACGCCGGAAAACTCATCCGCGCAGAAGGTATCGTGTTCGACGTGGCCTACACCTCCGTGCTCAAGCGTGCCATCCGCACCCTCTGGAGCGTGCTCGACGAAATGGACCAGATGTGGCTGCCGGTCCACAAGAGCTGGCGGCTCAACGAACGCCACTACGGCGCCCTGCAGGGACTCAACAAAACCGAGACTTCGCAGAAGTACGGCGAAGAGCAGGTGCTCGTGTGGAGGCGCAGCTACGATACGCCGCCTCCCGCTCTGGGCCGCGATGATGAACGCTGGCCGGGTGCAGACCCCCGTTACCGCGGCATGGCCGAAGGGGAGATCCCCCTCAGCGAGTGCCTGAAGGATACGGTCGCCCGTTTCCTCCCTCTCTGGCACGAGACCATCGCTCCCCAGATCCGGAGCGGGAAGAGTGTAGCCATCGTGGCACACGGCAACTCGCTGCGCGCTCTCGTCAAGTATCTTGACAACATCTCAGAAGACGATATCGTCGGACTGAACATTCCCACCGGCATCCCGCTTGTCTATGAGCTGGACGATGACCTGAAACCGCTGAAGAGTTACTACCTCGGGGACCAGGATGCCGTGAAGCAGGCGGTGGCCGCCGTGGCCGGTCAGGCGAAAGCCTGAGCGGGAGAACGGTGGGTATGTGAGAATTTTTTGCTGAAAAGCCTTATATTCTGCACCTTGGTTGCGCTGTCGCCTTTATTTCGAAATTACCAGAAAAGTTGTGCCTAATAATATGAAAGTTACTTCCAACGCGGGACTGTACGATCCACAGTTTGAACATGACGCCTGCGGGGTCGGCTTTGTCGCCCATATCAAGGGGGTCCGCTCCCACGATATCGTCGAGCAGGGACTGCAGATCAACGAGAACCTCAAGCACCGCGGTGCCTGCGGGTGCGAGAAGAATACAGGCGACGGCGCCGGCATCCTGCTCCAGGTTCCAGACCTGTTTCTGCGCAGGGTATGCGGCGAACGTAACATAGAACTTCCCCCTGAAGGCCGTTACGGCGTCGGCATGCTGTTCCTCCCTCCGGACATATCACAGCGCCGGGCCATCGAGGATATCTGCCGGCTGATGATCCAGGCTGAAGGCCAGAAGTGCCTCGGGCTCCGCAAGGTCCCCACCGACAACTCCACCATCGGCGACACCGCCCGTTCGGAGGAACCGGTCGTCAAGCAGCTGTTCATCGGCTGGGGCGAGGACGTCACCTCCGAACTCGAGTTCGAACGGAAGCTCTATATCATAAGGCGCCGCATCACCAAGCGGGTCAAGTACACCGCGGGGCTGCTCGGCAGCAACTATTTCTACATCAGCAGCATGTCGGCGCGCACCATCGTATACAAGGGCATGCTCCTTCCCGAACAGGTCGGCGAGTTCTATCCCGAACTGCACGACCCCGACATGGAGAGTGCCATCGCAATGGTGCACTCCCGTTTCAGCACCAACACCTTCCCGAGCTGGGACAGGGCGCACCCCTACCGGTTCCTCAGCCACAACGGCGAAATCAACACGCTGCGCGGCAACGTCAACTGGATGAAAGCCAGGGAGAAGAACGTCCGCTCCAAAGTGTTCGGTGACGCAATAGAAGACATCAAGCCGGTCATCATGGAGGATGGCAGCGATTCGGCCATCCTCGACAACACGTTCGAGTTCCTGGTCCTCTCAGGCCGTTCGCTCGCCCATGCTGCGATGATGATCATTCCCGAACCTTGGTCCGGGAACAAGTCGATGTCTGATGGGAAGCGAGCATTCTACGAGTACCACAGCTGCCTCATGGAGCCCTGGGACGGGCCTGCTTCGGTCGTTTTCACCGACGGCCGCCAGATCGGCGCCGTGCTCGACCGCAACGGCCTGCGCCCCTCCCGCTACTACATCACGAAGGACGATCTTGTCATCATGGCTTCCGAGGTCGGTGTGCTTGATATCGCACCCGAGCGTATCCTGAAGAAGGATCGTCTCCAGCCGGGCCGCATGTTCCTTGTCGATACCGTTGAGGGCCGCATCATTGCCGATGAAGAGATCAAGGCATCCATTGCTTCCGAGAAGCCTTACGGGGAATGGATCAGCCGCAACGTCATCGATATCAGCGCCCTGCCGGACCATCCGCAGATGAGGAACCCCGATGAGGACAAGTACAGCCTCACCGCCCGCCAGAAGGTGTTCGGATACACGCGGGAGGACATCACCATGCAGATTATCCCGATGAGCGAGAAGGGGGTCGAAATGGTCGGCTCGATGGGCAACGACACGCCGCTTGCCGCACTGTCGAACAAACCGAAGCTGCTCTATGATTATTTCAAGCAGCTCTTTGCCCAGGTCACCAACCCTCCCATCGATTCGCTCCGCGAAGAGATCATCACCTCGACATCGGTCATGCTCGGCACCGAAGGCAACCTGCTCGAAGCCGAGGAGGTCAACTGCCGCAGGGTCAAGCTGCCGCATCCTATCCTGACCAATCAGGATCTGGAAAAGATCCGCGGCATCGACAAACCAGGTTTCCGGGCTGTCACCATCCCGATCTTTTATGACGTCGCAAAGGGCGGCAAGGGGATCGAGGCGGCTATGCAGGATATCTACCGCCAGGCCGAACAGGCTGCACAGGTCGGAGTGAACATCGTGATCCTTTCCGACAAGGGAGAAATCGAGCGCGACCGCGCGCCGATTCCTGCACTGCTTGCCGTATCGGGTCTGCACAACTTCCTCATCAACGCGGGCATCCGTACCGAAATCGGCCTTGTGCTGGAATCTGCCGAACCGAGGGCCGTGCACCACTTCGCCATGCTCATCGGCTATGGAGCCGGGGCTGTGAACCCTTACATGGCGTTCGAAACCATCCGTTCGCTCGTTGCCGAGGGCCAGATCCGCTTTGATGAAAAGACCGCAATCTATAACTACGTAAAAGCAGCCGTCAAGGGCGTGGTGAAGACCATGGCCAAGATGGGCATCTCCACCATCCAGAGTTACCGCGGCGCACAGATTTTCGAGGCAGTCGGACTGAACTCAAAGCTGGTCGACGCCTACTTCACCCGCACCCCGACCAGGATCGAGGGCATCGGGCTCAGCACGGTTGCCGAAGAGGTGCACAGGCGCCATGCATCCGTTTTTCCGCCTTCGGGCAACAAGGTCAACCGCGGCCTTGAGGCCGGTGGTGAGCGCAAATGGCGACATGACGGTGAATACCACCTGTTCAGCCCCGAGGCACTGCACTTCCTGCAGCACTCCTGCCGGACTGGCGACTATGATCTGTTCCAGAAGTATGAAGGGCTCATCGACGACCAGAGCCGCAACCTCTGCACGATCAGGGGTCTTCTCGACATCCGCTTCCCTGCCGAAGGCATTGCGATAGAAGAGGTTGAACCGGTTGAGGCCATCCTGAAGCGGTTCAAGACGGGAGCAATGTCATACGGCTCCATCAGCCAGGAAGCCCATGAAACCCTCGCCATCGCCATGAACCGCCTCGGCGGCAAAAGCAACACCGGTGAAGGCGGTGAGGACCCGTCACGCTTCGTGAAAGATGCCAACGGCGACTCCAGGATGTCGGCCATCAAGCAGGTCGCTTCCGGCCGCTTCGGTGTCACCAGCGAGTATCTCGCGAGCGCAGATGAGATCCAGATCAAGATGGCGCAGGGTGCCAAGCCAGGTGAAGGCGGCCAGCTTCCCGGCACCAAGGTCTATCCGTGGGTTGCCAGGGTTCGCCACTCGACTCCCGGCGTGGGGCTGATTTCGCCGCCTCCGCACCATGATATCTACTCCATCGAGGATCTTGCGCAGCTGATCCACGATCTCAAGAACGCCAACCCTGTTGCGCGCATCAACGTGAAGCTGGTCTCGACGGTCGGCGTCGGAACCATTGCGGCCGGTGTGGCCAAGGCCCATGCCGACGTTGTGCTCATCAGCGGTCATGACGGCGGAACGGGCGCATCCCCGATATCGAGCATCATGCATGCCGGCATGCCCTGGGAGCTCGGCCTTGCCGAAGCGCACCAGACCCTCATGCTGAACAATCTCCGCAGCCGCATCGTCGTGGAAGCGGACGGGCAGCTAAAGACCGCACGCGACATCCTCATCGCAGCCCTGCTCGGTGCCGAGGAGTTCGGATTTGCAACCACAACCCTCGTTGTGATGGGCTGCATCATGATGCGGGCCTGTCAGGACGACTCCTGCCCGGTCGGCATCGCCACCCAGAACCCGAAACTGAGGAAAAACTTCAAAGGCAAGCCCGAGCACGTGGAGAACTTCATGCGCTTCCTTGCCGAAGGCGTCCGCCAGTACATGGCTCGTCTCGGCGTAAGGAGCCTGAATGAGCTTGTCGGCCGCACGGAGCTGCTCGGTATGAAGAAGACGGTTGAGCACTGGAAGGCCAAGGGCATTGACCTGTCAAAGATCCTCTACCAGATGGATCTCCCAGAAGAGGGAACCCGGTACTGCAGCATGGCGCAGGAACATGCGCTCGAGGAGAGCCTCGACTGCACTGCGCTGCTGGAGATATGCGAGCCGGCCATCAAACGCCGGGAGAAGGTTACCAGCACGCTCCCCATCCGCAATACGAACCGTGTCGTCGGAACCATTGTCGGTTACGAGGTCACCAAAGCCTACGGGGCCGCCGGCCTGCCGGACGGCACCATCAAGCTTAAGTTCACCGGTTCTGCCGGCCAGAGCTTCGGCGCTTTCATTCCAAAGGGCATGACGCTCGAACTGGAGGGCGATGCCAACGACTACGTCGGCAAGGGTCTGTCGGGCGGGCGTATCGCCGTTTATCCATCGAAAGGTTCTTCGTTCCTGCCGGAGGAGAACATCATCATCGGCAACGTCGGCTTCTACGGGGCAACCTCCGGGGAGGCATTCATAAGGGGCATGGCAGGAGAGCGATTCTGCGTGCGCAACAGCGGTCTGCATGCAGTCGTCGAGGCCATCGGCGACCATGGCTGCGAGTACATGACCGGCGGCACCGTCGTCATCCTCGGCAGGACCGGCCGGAACTTCGCCGCCGGCATGTCGGGCGGCGTGGCCTACGTCTATGACCGGGACGGCTCCTTCCGCGACAACTGCAACCCCGAAATGGTGTCCGTCACCCCGGTCGATGACCCGATGGAATGCGCCGCCCTGCAGTCGATGATCGAAAAACATGTCGAGTACACCCGGAGTGACCTCGGCCAGTCGATCCTCGACGCATTCCCGACGCTGATCGGTAAGTTCGTGAAGGTCATGCCGAACGACTACCGTCGTGCGCTCGAGGCCATGAAAGAGGTCGAGGCGGCAGGCATCACCGGTGAGGCGGCCGTGATGGCCGCATTCGAGAAAAACGTGCACGATCCCTCAAGGGTATCGGGGAATTAAGAACGAGTTAATTATCGAGTAAACTATCGCTATGGGCAAAGTTAAGGGTTTCATGGAGTTCCAGAGGGCAGTGCCTCGGGACAGGGCGCCGCTGGAGAGGATCAAGGACTGGAACGAGTTCCATCTGGAGATGGAGGACGCGGGGCTCCGCGATCAGGGCGCGCGCTGCATGGACTGCGGCACCCCGTTCTGCCATACCGGCATTATGCTTGCCGGAATGACGACCGGATGTCCGATCCACAACCTCATTCCCGAATGGAACGACCTTGTGTACAACGGCTACTGGGCGGATGCCTACGACCGGTTGATGAAAACCAACAATTTCCCCGAGTTCACCGGACGGGTATGTCCCGCACCCTGCGAAGGGTCCTGCGTGCTCGGCATCATCGAGCCGCCGGTCACCATCAAGAACATCGAGTGCGCAATCATCGAACGGGCGTTTGCCGAGGGTCAGGTCGAACCCAAATCAATCGCCTTCCGCACCGGCAAAAGCGTTGCCGTCGTCGGGTCGGGTCCCTCGGGACTTGCGGCCGCCGACCAGCTCAACAAAGCCGGTCACACGGTCACGGTGTTCGAGCGTGATGACCGTTGCGGCGGACTGTTGATGTACGGCATCCCGAACATGAAGCTGGACAAGGAGCAGGTGGTGCAGCGCCGTATCGGACTCATGCAGCAGGAAGGGGTCGACTTCAGGGTGAGGACGGAGGTCGGTGTCGACTTTCCGGCTGAGCAGCTGCTCTCGGACTTCGACGCCGTAGTGCTCTGCACCGGTTCGACGAAGCCCCGCGACCTCGATGCAGAGGGACGCAGGGAGGCTTCAGGCATCCATTTTGCAATGGACTTCCTCCGTTCTTCAACGAAATCCCTGCTTGATAGTACGGCCCCCGCCCTCTCCGCCGAAGGCAGGCATGTCGTCGTCATCGGCGGCGGTGACACCGGCACGGACTGCGTGGCAACCTCGATCCGTCAGGGATGCATGAGCGTCGTCCAGCTGGAGATTATGCCGAAACCCGCGCTCGAACGGCCCGATGACAACCCATGGCCCCAGTGGCCGAAGACCTTCAAGGTCGACTACGGACAGGAAGAGGCCGCTGCCCTGCAGGGCGACGACCCGAGGAAATACTCCATGATGACGAAGAAGTTCATCACGGACGGCAGCGGCAACCTGAAGGGTGTAGAGGCTTCGGAAGTGGAGTGGGTCAAAAAGGACGGCCGTTTCATCCCGCAGCCGGTCTCGGGTACCGAACAGATTTTCCCTGCCGAGCTCGTGCTGCTAGCAATGGGTTTTCTCGGTCCCGAAGAGGCTCTGCTCGACCAGCTCCATGTTGAGCGCGACCTGCGCATGAATATCAAGGCCCCCGAAACCACCTACCGGGCAGGTGAGGGAAAGATATTTGCCGCAGGCGACGCCCGCCGCGGCCAGAGCCTCGTTGTCTGGGCCATTCAGGAGGGCCGTGCGGCAGCGCGCGAATGCGACCGTTTTCTCATGGGAGAAACGTTCCTTCCGTAAACGAACAGGAGTGTTAGGCGGTTATACAGGTATCCATTTTCAATCAGGACGCATCCATCGGGGATGCACTTATAAAAGGCTGGTGGTGTTATGGAACAGCAGAAACTCAGGGAGCTCCTCGAATCGCTCCACCATGAGCTTGAACAGGTTGATTCGCTCGACGAGTCAACCAGTCGGGTGCTCTGTGACCTGAAAGAGGATCTCGGACGGCTTGCCGGGCAACAGGGCGCAGCGGATATATGCCGGGACGAGCCTTTCATGGAACGGATGAATGATGCCGTAGACCACTTCGAGACAGACCACCCGAAACTGAGCATGGCTCTCCAGCATGTCCTTGACAGCCTCGCAAAAATGGGCCTCTGATGGCCCCTTGTGCCCTAATTGACAACATAACGACAGAACGCAGAAGCAGCAGATGACCAGAGAACGAGAGACGGCAAAAGGAAAAACACGGAACATTAACCGGGGCGGTGATGGAGGAGAGCAGGTATACTGCTCATTCTGCGGACGGAGCGCACAGGAGGTCTCGAGCATGGTCGCCGGGCCCATGGCCTTCATCTGCGACCGCTGCATCAAGACATCCTACGATATTCTGCGCAAGGAGCTGAGCGCCATACAGCATCCCGAAGTGATTGCCGAGCAGCCGTTTCTCCCGCGCCTTGTCAGCCCGAAGGCCATCCTCGAGTCGCTCAATCAGTACGTCGTCGGCCAGGAAAGGGCGAAACGCTCGCTTGCCGTCGCCGTCTACAATCACTACAAGCGCATCGACTCGCAGGAGTGGCGGCACGATGATGACGAAATCGTCATCGAGAAGAGCAACATCATGCTCATCGGCCCCACCGGCACAGGAAAGACGCTGCTTGCCCAGACGCTCGCCAACCTGCTCGAGGTTCCGTTCTCAATCGTCGATGCCACATCCCTTACTGAAGCGGGCTATGTCGGAGACGATGTCGAAACCATCCTGGCACGTCTGCTCCATGCCTCCGACTTCAATCTCGAACGGGCGGAGCGCGGCATCATCTACGTCGACGAAATCGACAAGATCGCCCGCAAGTCGGCCAATGTCTCCATCACCCGCGACGTCTCGGGCGAAGGGGTGCAGCAGGCGCTCTTGAAGATCCTGGAGGGCGCAGTGGTCGGTGTTCCCCCGAAGGGCGGACGCAAGCATCCCGAGCAGCAGCTCATCAACATCAACACGAAGAACATCCTCTTCATCTGCGGCGGCGCATTCGAGGGGCTCGACCGGCTCATCGCCCGCAGGATCTCCAAGTCATCAATGGGGTTCGGCTCAAGCGTCACGGACAAGCAGAGCGGTTACGACCCCGAAATCCTCAAGCACGTCACCCAGGACGATCTGCACGAGTATGGACTGATTCCGGAGTTCATCGGTCGGCTTCCGGTGCTCAGCACTCTCGACCCGCTAGATGCCGACGCCCTGCGCAGCATCCTCGTCGAGCCGAAGAATGCACTTGTCAAGCAGTACGGCAAACTCTTTGAAATGGACGGGGTTGAACTTGAGTTCACGCCCGAAGCTCTGGAAAGGGTTGTCGCCATTGCAATCGAGCGGGGGACCGGTGCGCGTGCGCTCCGCTCCGTGCTCGAGAACGTGATGATTGATATCATGTTCGAGCTCCCGACCATGAAAGGGGTGGGCAAATGCATCATCACTGAAGAGGTCATCGACCGCAAAGGCGAGCCCATCTACCTTGACGGGGCAGGCAGAAAGAAAAAAAGAGCATAAAATGATGACGCGGCCCGTAATCCGCTTTGTATTTTATGAATCTTGTCCTATATTAACAGCCTTTCAGAAGGGCGATTAGCTCAGTTGGTTAGAGCGCTACATTGACACTGTAGAGGTCAGAAGTTCGAATCTTCTATCGCCCACATCCCACATAAAAGCCTGCAAGTAAACAACTTGCAGGCTTTTTCTTTCCTCCCTTGTACCGCCAAAATACTTCCACTTTATCCTAGTTAACTCCGTTTTCCCATGGTTTTGTTACGCCATTGTTATACGAGTTTTTTACTTCTCCTGAAAAAACCAGATAACTCATTGCATAATTGAATATTGCGCTTGTATGCGTAATGCCTGCGCTACCTCTACAATCTTTTTGTTCAGGTTTCTGGCATTTATCGGTGCCAAATGGCCAGAACGTTTTTGGCTTCTTTAGCCCGAGGGTGGCTCATCTTATAAAAGGGGGCGATAGCTGCTACAATCTCCGCATGCTAAATCACTGAACGTTCAGCGTTTTGAGCGGATCGAAACCGTTGCCGTATTCGTGAGGATATCCTTTGGGGTTGCAGATCACTCTGGTCTCGCCGATTGAATACTCCATGGCGGTATGGCAGTGACCACAGATCCAGTAGGCTATTTTATGGGAGAGCACCTCTTTTTCAAGGTCTGACACATATGCCGCGTTCAGGAGGTCGTTTCGGTAACCAGGGGCGATTCCTTGTAGTGAGGGGTGATGATGGGTGACCACAATCACGGTGTATCCGAGTCCCGTATAGTGATCGACATCTTCAAAAAGCCTTTTTTTCTGCTTGTGATGAAGAGCGAGAAGGTACTCCGGCCGTAACCGGTGATAATCGGCTCCGACTTTAATCAGCCGATAGTCATTGAGGCCCTGACTGACATCAAACATGGCGATTGGATTGCCGCCAAAAAAGTCTGTCCAGAGAGTGGTACCGATGATGGCGATTTTCTCCTTTTCCAGGATAAGCTGACCGGTATCTACGTTGTGAAATCGATGCTCGGCGATGGCGTTCTGCCAGGAGTGCTTCTCGATGTTGCCGTGATACCATTCATGATTGCCCTCAATGACGAAAACGTCTCTGAACTGCTTTGAGCACTGCGAAAGAAAACCGAACCATGTCTGTTTTCTGCTCAGCAGCCCGATATCTCCAGCAAGGATGAGCACGGATTCATTGTCTTCGGCAAGTTCCGGAACCTGCCAGTTCTCGCTGCTCTCTTCCCGACAGAACTCGTTATGGATGTCGGACATGACTCTGAAAAGCATCAGTGCTTACAGTTGAGGTTCATGATACTGTGACGGGAGACCTTGGCTCCACTTGTAACGATACGGTTTCGCAATAACAATACAATGTTGTTCAGCCAGTTCAGGCAATTTGCAGTGAACAGCTTAAAAGTCGCTGAAAGCTCGAGGAACGAGTGGTAAAAATTTTCCTCAGCCTTTTTCGATGCTTCTCTGGTCTATTGTTGATTAGGATAAATATACCTATACTTATACATAATGTATGGTATTTCTATCCGTATGAAAAATGTCACAACAAAGTACAGTTGCAGATAAGGCCAAAGCTCTTATTCTTGCCCAGGGAGGCCTCATCCGTACCCGGGAAGCGATCAGTCTTGGTATTCATCCCCGGACGCTTTACAGTCTTCGTGACAGTGGTGAGCTTGAAGAGCTTTCTCGAGGGATTTACCAACTCAAAGGGTGGAAGCAGCTCGAATATCCTGATCTTGTCACCGTTGCACTGAGGGTTCCGAATGGTGTACTTTGCCTGGTTTCGGCACTCTCCTTTCACGAGATGACTACCCAGGTTCCACACAGTGTATCTCTTGCGCTTGAAAAAGGTGCCGAACAACCAAGAATCGAGTATCCTCCGGTTACGGTTTTCCGGTTTTCACCCTCTTGTTTCAAGATCGGAATTGAAACGCATCAGCTCGATGGTGTTTCGGTGAAGATTTACAGTCCGGAAAAGACGCTTGTAGACTGCTTCAAATTCAGAAACAGGATCGGAATGGATATCGTGCTCGAAGCGCTCAAACTGTATCGGCAGAGAGTGCAAAAGAATCTGCATGCACTCATGCAGTATGCAGAGGTGTGCCGTGTTGCCTCGATCATGAAACCATATCTGGAGGCAACGCTGTGAGCGCAAATGCTATCAAAAATATCGGAGCCTCGGTCAGGCAAAGACTGTTGAACAAGGCGCGGCAGGAAAACAGGCCTTTTCAGGAGCTGTTGCAATACTATGCCATTGAGCGCTTTCTCTACCGTCTGTCGGTTTCCTCATTCGCAGATCGTTTCATTCTCAAGGGGGCATTGTTGCTCAGGGTCTGGCAAGCTCCCCTGGCAAGACCGACAATGGATATTGATATGCTCGGCAAAACAGGAAACGCCCCGGAGAGTATCATGACCATTATCCATCAGGTTTTAGCCGTTGAAAAACAAGGAGACGGGATCGTTTTCGATCCGGAATCAATCACCGTTGAGCCGATAACGGAAGATGCGGACTATGAAGGATTGCGCATACGATTTCGCGGTGATCTCGATGCCGCCCGACTGACTATCCAGCTTGATATTGGATTTGGAGACAAGGTCTACCCTGATCCAGTACAGGAATCGTTACCATCATTGCTGAATTTCCCTCAGGCTGAGATGTACTGTTACAGCAGGGAAAGCATGATTGCCGAAAAGTTTGAGGTGATGGCCAAGCTTGGCATCCTCAACAGCAGGATGAAAGACTTCTATGATATCTGGATGCTCTCACGCCAGTATGATTTCGAAGGTGCCAGTCTCGCAGAAGCCATCAGGCAGACGTTTGCGCAACGGGGAACAACGCTCGTCCAGATGAAAGAAATCTTTTCCGGAGAGTTCATTGAGGAGAAGCAGGTGCAATGGAATGCCTTCAGAAAACGTATTGGTCTTGAATACCTGCCGGCCTCGTTTGCTGATGTAGTGCAGCAGGTGCAGGTATTTCTATCTCCAGCTGTGGAAGCACTCAGGGCAAAGCGATTTTTTCAGGACAATTGGATTGCTCCGGATTCATGGCGGAGTAATCATGAAAAACCAGAGGTGAGAGCATAATCGTTGCTTTTATTTATTGATCGATAGTGATAAAATTTTGTTACGCGTATGTTACGCGAAAATTTTTATAGGCCAGTAACTCCTTTTATATCAATGGCATATAGCCTTGGTATGATATTTACACTGTAGAGGTCAGAAGTTCGAATCTTCTATCGCCCACATCCCACATAAAAGCCTGCAAGTAAACAACTTGCAGGCTTTTTCTTTCCTCCCTTGTACCGCCAAAATACTTCCACTTTATCCTAGTTAACTCCGTTTTCCCATGGTTTTGTTACGCCATTGTTATACGAGTTTTTTACTTCTCCTGAAAAAACCAGATAACTCATTGCATAATTGAATATTGCGCTTGTATGCGTAATGCCTGCGCTACCTCTACAATCTTTTTGTTCAGGTTTCTGGCATTTATCGGTGCCAAATGGCCAGAACGTTTTTGGCTTCTTTAGCCCGAGGGTGGCTCATCTTATAAAAGGGGGCGATAGCTGCTACAATCTCCGCATGCTAAATCACTGAACGTTCAGCGTTTTGAGCGGATCGAAACCGTTGCCGTATTCGTGAGGATATCCTTTGGGGTTGCAGATCACTCTGGTCTCGCCGATTGAATACTCCATGGCGGTATGGCAGTGACCACAGATCCAGTAGGCTATTTTATGGGAGAGCACCTCTTTTTCAAGGTCTGACACATATGCCGCGTTCAGGAGGTCGTTTCGGTAACCAGGGGCGATTCCTTGTAGTGAGGGGTGATGATGGGTGACCACAATCACGGTGTATCCGAGTCCCGTATAGTGATCGACATCTTCAAAAAGCCTTTTTTTCTGCTTGTGATGAAGAGCGAGAAGGTACTCCGGCCGTAACCGGTGATAATCGGCTCCGACTTTAATCAGCCGATAGTCATTGAGGCCCTGACTGACATCAAACATGGCGATTGGATTGCCGCCAAAAAAGTCTGTCCAGAGAGTGGTACCGATGATGGCTGAGTGTCCCGGTGAAGATCTACAGTCCGGAAAAGACGCTTGTAGACTGCTTCAAATTCCGAAACAGGATCGGAATGGATATCGTGCTCGAAGCGCTCAAACTGTATCGGCAGAGAATGCATAAGAATCTGCATGCGCTCATGCAGTATGCAGAGGTGTGCCGTGTTGCCTCGGTCATGAAACCATATCTGGAGGCAACGCTGTGAGCGCAAAAGCGATCAAAAATATCGGAGCCTCGGTCAGGCAAAGGCTGTTGAACAAGGCGCGACAGGAAAACAGGCCTTTTCAGGAGCTGTTGCAATACTATGCCATGGAGCGCTTTCTCTACCGTCTGTCGCTTTCCTCATTCGCAAATTGTTTCGTTCTCAAGGGGGCATTGTTGCTCAGGGTCTGGCATGCTCCCCTGGCAAGACCGACAATGGATATCGATATGCTCGGCAGAACAGGAAACGCCCCGGAGTGACTGACTGAGTTTGTCAGGAAGGGCTTTCTCTTGGACGATGAACGCCTGAAAAACCCGGATCAACCCTTTGACTACTTCGAGGAGCTTGAGTGGCGCATTCAGGACATCAGGACTTCAGAGCGTCGATTCTATCAGAAGATTACGGACATATACGCTACCAGCATTGATTATGATCCGACTTTGGATGTTGAACGGGGTTAACTGTTTGTGCGAGATTTCCATCGTCGCATCCGGAAGTACTTGTTGCAGTGCTTCTTCATCGGTCTCTTGGGGGCTGCGATGGTTATAGGTAAGACTGCGCTGGAAGGGATGGGCAGCAAGATGAGTCCTGGCATCTATACCGTAACTGCGCAGGAATTGCTCATCGAGTGTGAGAGGGACTTTCAGGTTTACGGCCCTGCCTCTATGAACCGTTCATGAAAAACATCATTTTGTGTTGTTTTTCTCGAACGATTCATGTACCTAAGAATATGAATCTATCCCGATACATAGACGGATTACAGGCAAAAGGCTCTTTCTGTTTCAGCGGCGCAGAAGCTTCTTCAGCTCTTTGTTCGAGTGCGATTGCTACCCGTGACGCATTGCGTCGTTTGCGGTACAAGCGTGTCGTTGCTATGCCATATCGTGGATTTTATGTGGTCGTTCCGCCGGAATACCGCCAGATAGGATGTCTGCCGGCAAACCAGTTTATTCCGTCATTGATGGAGTATCTGAAAGAGCCCTACTATGCCGGGCTGCTCTCTGCCGGTGAGTATTATGGTGCTGCCCATCAACGCCCTCAGTCTTTTCAGGTCATTCTGGAGCATATACGCCCGGCAATCATCTGTGGCTCGGTCAAGGTCGATTTCATACAGCGGAACAATGCTGCTCTCATGCCGACCCGAAACTTCAAAACCCCGCGGGGGTATCTGAAGGTATCTTCTCCCGAGGTGACGGCTTTTGATGTAACCGGATATCCCCATCATGCAGGAGGGCTTGATAATGCGGCAACCGTGCTGGCTGAATTGGCTGAAGGCATGGATGCCGGGAAATTGCTTGATATCGCCGGGTTGTCGCCCGTTACCTGGTCTCAGCGTTTAGGTTACTTGCTGGAGTTGATCGGCGAGGATGGACTTGCTGAGGGGTTAGCCGCATATGTTGCGGAGCGAAAGCCGGTTCCGGCTCTTCTTTCCCCGTCACAGCCGCATCATGGTGTCCATCAGGTGCCCCGCTGGCGGCTGCTCCCAAATGAAACGGTTTCCCCTGATCTATGATCCCTCTTGATTATATCACAGAATGGCGGTCTCATGCTCCTTGGCAGCAGATATCCCAGGTGGAGCAGGATATGATCATATGTCGTTCGCTGGTTGAACTTTACAGTCATCCTGTTGCAGCTGCCAATCTGGTGTTTCGTGGTGGTACGGCCCTCTTCAAGCTTCATCTTTCACCGGCGAGATATTCGGAAGATATCGATCTGGTTCAAAAGGAGCCGGGGCCGATCGGCCCGGTCATGGATGCGATCAAGGAAAAGCTGAATCCCTGGCTTGGAGAACCTAGGCGGAAGCAGTCGGAAGGCCGTGTGACGCTGATATGGCGAGTTGACTCAGAGGAGGGGATGCCTTTGCGATTGAAAGTGGAAATCAATTCCAGGGAGCGCTTTAGCGTACTTGGATATCAGCAGCTGCCATTTGAAATGACATCTCGATGGTATTCAGGCAGCGCTGCCATTACCAGTTACGGCCGGGACGAACTGCTTGGCACGAAGCTGCGGGCACTGTATCAGCGTAAAAAAGGCAGAGATTTGTACGATCTGTGGTATGCAGCGAAGACGATGCCCCTCAACCCGGAGGCCATGGTGTCATGTTTTTTGCGCTACATGGAGCATGAACAGCATACGGTTACCCGTGCAGAATTCGAGATGAACCTATTGGAAAAGCTGGATGATCCGCGTTTTCTCGGGGATATAGGACCGTTATTGGCCCCGTTATTAACCAGTAAGACAGAGTGGGACGCGAAGTCTGCCGGAATCTATGTGCTTGAGGCGCTGACTCCGCTGATGCCCGGTGATGCATGGCAAAAGACGCAGGAGAAGTTGGCAGCCTTTAAGGCGAACTGACGGGGTCGCATACGTACGCATTGTTAATGCGTTTAGACCCTACCGAAAGCCGCCCTCAGCTCCTGATGCCCTCAATGCATTGCAGGGATTGCTGATTACCTGGAGCTGGGAAAGTCGGACTGGCCATCATTCGGTTCTGTCGATGAACGGCCTGATTGGACTATGCACCCCGAAATCCAGGGTGGAGAGTTCCTGGTATATGTCTGACAAGGATCGCCTCGATCTGATGTTAAGCTCTTGGTTGATGGTCTTTGGTGAGAACCGAGCGGCGTGCGTTAAAGGATTCGTGCCTGCCGGTTTTTTTCGGAGAGTGCTTTTCCGAGGTTATGATGATGCAGATAAGGCCGGGTTCTTTCTCAGCGCATCAAGGAGCATGGAATATCCGATCTTTTCCTGTTCGAGCCGTATGTGCTCACCCAGATTATTCTGCCGCAGATCGTTGAAAAGGGATTGCTCCGGGTCGGTAAGCCGTTGGAGGGCGGTGGTTTCCGGGCAGGGTTCTCTCTGCCAGTATTGGCGATGGGCGAGGAGGGTTTCCCTGTCCATGAGGAATGATGTGGCGGTGGGGAAGTATTGGCGGAACTGGTTTAGAATGGCGAAACCATGGGTGTCGATGTCACCCCAGTAGTAAAGCTTTTTATCCTGCAGCCAGCTGACGACGGCGAGGTTGCTGAAGCCGTAGCCTGCTCCGAAGATGACCATTGCCCGCGGGATGGGCGGAAGGACGAGGAAGTTGATTTCGTTTTCGGTGACGAAGACGGTTTCAACCGGGAGGTGGAGCCGGGCGAAGTCGGTATGGGTAAGGGTGATTTCCTGATCGGTGCAGTATGGCAGAATGGAGTAAGCGGAATCAAGGATTCGGAACCGCACCCGGAGCGCTTTGTCCCGGAACCCGTAGCGCCGGCAGAAGTTTGTGGTGCCGGTGGCATGTTCGTCGATTGAACTCTTCGGCAGGGCGAGGTCGAAGAGTTCCGAGAGCACGCCGCGGTGGCGTTCGATGAATTTGGTGTGCACGCCGGCAATATCGATTTGCCTGAGGTAGACGGCGGGCCGGGGATGCTGGCGCAGCCATTCGACGATGTTGAGCATGAGGGGCCAGACCGTGGCAAGTTCCAGAGCGCGAAGGGGTCGTTTCGAGATCCAGGGGAGCAGAGCGGGCTCATATCGCCGGGTCAACTCGATCATATCGACAAATGCGGCAGCGGCGCGACGTTTGCCGATGAGGCCGAGGGCGTCGTCCGCCGAATCGATCCATATCTCGTATGGAATGCTGTCGCTGCCGTGCACCCGGTGGTTGAGGGTGCGCGAGACGATGCGGTAGGGCCCTTCAGCTGCTTTGAGCCGGGCGATCCAGTCGCGTACCTCGATAAACCGGTCGCTGATCTCTCGTGAGTCCGGCCTGCTGTGGCCGAGTCGCAGGGGGAAGAGGTCCCGGTCATCCACCAGGGCGTTGAGCAGTGTCCCCCTGTCCCAGAGCCTCTGCACCTGTTCCCGGATGTCGGCAGGGGTGGTCCAGTCCTTTTTTGTTCCGCTCATTGGGCCATCTTCTGCTTTTCTGTACGATACTCTTCGATGCTGAGGTTTCGCAGCTCGGAGTTCCGGCCATCCTTGTTCTGCACAAACCCGACGCTGGAGACGAAGGGTTCAATGATGTGGATTTTCTGCAGCGGGGTGACGATGAGCAACTGCAGGTTGAGCTGGGCGAAGAGTTTCAGCCCGTAATGGGCAGATTCGTCAGACCCGCGTCCGAAGGCTTCGTCGATGACCACGAAGCGGAAGGAACGGGATCGCACCTCTCCCCATTCGAGACCGAACTGATAGGCGAGGCTGGCTGCAAGCACCGTATAGGCAAGTTTCTCCTTCTGTCCGCCCGATTTACCGCCCGAGTCGGCATAGTGCTCATGTTCGCTATCATCCTCCCTCCATCGTTCGCTTGCTGCAAACACAAACCAGTTACGGACGTCGGTCACTTTTTCCCTCCAGCGGCGGTCAAGTTCGCTGTACTCATCGCGTCCACGGAAACGGTCGATGATCCGGCGAACCTGGAGAAACTTGGCTTCGGAGTATTCGCTGTCCGAGCCGGTGAGAGCTCCTTCGGTGCAGCTCCGCAGCTCTGTCTGGAACTCGCGGATGTCGGCATCCAGGTTCATCTCCGCTTCGAGGAGGATGTAGCGGCCGGGATTGTAGTCGATTTTTGTGAGCGATTCATTGATGCGTCCGATGCGTTCCTTGATGGTTTCTCGTTCACGTGCAAGCTGGGACTGGAAGTTGGCCACTTCGCGGATGGTGTTCTCGTTGAGCAGATCCTTGAAGCGCACTTCAAAGCGCGGCAAATCGTCAGCACGGAGATTGCCGAGCATTGAGCGGTACTCATCGGCCGAGGCTATGTTGACATCGACCTCACGGGTCTCAAGTTTCCATTTCTCGTTATACTCGGTCATCAGGCGGATTATCTTGTCGTTCAGGCGCCTGATTTTGTTGTCTTCAGCATCGATTTTCGACTGCAGCCAGTCGCGCATGTCGCGTTCGCAGTTATCGCACGATTCGATGGTGATGGCACGGTTTTCCGTCATCTCCAGCCGCAGCGATTCAAGGCGGGGGAAGCGTTCCGCAGATTCCGGAACAGCTTCGTTCAGGCATTGCCCGGCCTGTTCTGCGAGTTCCTTCGCATCGCTGATTTTCTGCTCGGTTTTTGCGTGCCTGCTTTTGCGCTCGTTGAGTTGGCGCTCGGTCTCACGGAGTTCCTGCTCAACCTCCTGGAGCTGCAGGGTGAGGGTTCGGAGGATGTCGGACGTGCTCTCCAGTTCCCGCTTTTCGGCTTCGAGCCGGGCGATGGCGACCGCCACCGGCTGCCAGTCGAGTTCATGAAAGTCGGAATACTCGTCGAGGCGCGAGAGGATGGCCAGGCGTTCCTTCAGGGCGGTCTGCTCCTGCCGGAGTGCTTTCATCCGGCTGTTCAGCTCGCCAAGGCAGTCGTTTTTTTGACGGGCATTCTCTTCGAGCACGGTGATCTTGGCGGCGTTGCTCCAGCCGAGTACAAATCGGCTGCGGTCGTCGAGGCGGTGGCGGTCATCTTTTTCGTGGCGTTCACCCGCCATCTTGACCTGTCCGGCCATCGTAATCGCCTTTTTCTCACGTCGGAACATCTCTTGACTGTCGCAGCAGACCACGTCGAAACGGCGGTTTATCTCCCCTTCGAGCCATTCAAAGTGGGGGGAGTCTGCCTTAATCATGAGTTTATGCGGCAGGGTGGCGGGGCCGGGGGGCATTGTTTCGCTGCGGGACGGTGTGCGCACCCGGAAGTAGACGAGACGACCCTTGAGGTGGGTGCAATCAACCCATTCGGCGACGGATGCGTAGTAGCGGTCGGGAACGAGCAGCGAGAGTGCGAAGTTGCGCAGCAGGCGTTCGATGGCCCCTTCCCATCCGTTCTCCTCCTGGCGCACCTGAAGAAGTTCTCCCGCAAATGGCATCTCATTTTCGTCGATGCCCAGCGCCCGGCAGAGGTCGCGTCGCATTGCAATCTGCCTGTCGTCGATATTGTTTGTGCGAGCCTTCAGGCTCTCGATTTCAGCCATCAGCTCCCGGTATTCCTGTTCTTCGCGGGTGAGGGTGACTCCCAGCTCGTTCAGCTCGTTCTGTATCCTTGCTTCCTGTCCGGCTGCGTTTTCGCGCATGGTTACCTGCAGGGTGCGCTTATGGAGGAACTCCTCGAGGCTGCTGGCGGGTGTTTCGCCGAGCGGCTTGAGCAGCTCAGCATAGCGGGTGGCTTTGAGCTTTTTATGTTCGAGTTCGCCCTGCTTCATGCGGATGTCGGAGGCGATGCTCTCGATTCGGTCGCCCCCGCTCTCTCTGATGGTGAGCCGGAGACTGCGATCCCGCTCCTGTTGTTCGAGTCGCTCTGCTTCGAGGCGCCTGAGGGAGCTCTCATGGCGAACGAGTTCTTCTTCGAGCGAGGTGAGGCGGTGGTGGAGCAGGTCGAGCTTGAGGGTCGCGAACCAGGGGCGCAGGGTTTCACGGCAGCCGCGCAACTCTTCGTTGGAGGCGGAGAGCTCCCTGTGCCGGTTGCAGTCCTCAACGAGCGGATCGAGCATCGAGATCTGCTGTTTAGCCTTGAGCACGGCTTCGTGTGCGCGCTTGAGGTCTTCGAAGTGGTTGATGAGGGCTGCGATGCGGGGCTCGACGTCGAAGGGTTCGAGCATGTGGGTGCGCACGAAGTCGGTTAGGTTTCCAACCGATTTGAGCGAGACGGTCTGATGGAACAGCTCCAGCGCCTGGTCGTTGTCGATGCCGAAACGGCGGCGGAACCAGGATCCGTATTTCGGGAAGCTGTCGAACAGCTCGACGCCTCCCGCTTTCAGTCTCTTGCGCAGGGCGGTGATCTCCGGGCCGAAGCCGGAAAAGTCGATTGCGATGGAGAGGTCGCGTTCGGCTGCCGCATAGATGCGCGCGGGCGGGCCGGAGGGATCCTTCATCCAGAATACCTGGGCAAGGGTCACGGTCTTGTCATAGCCTTCGTTCCGGAAGACGCCGAGCACCACCGAGTAGGCGCTGCTGTCGCGAAGGGCGACTGGTTTGGCGCCACCGCCAAGTGACTCCTGTCGCTCCGATTTGTAGAAGCCGAGCACATACGACCGGAGTGAGCGCTCCCGGATATCGGCACCGGCAGCTTTGTTGTAGATAATGCGCTGGCTCGGGACGAGCAGCGTGGTGAGGGCGTCGACCAGGGTCGATTTGCCTGAGCCGATGTCTCCGGTGAGGAGCCCGTTCAGTCCATCGAGCCGGAGCGTCCAGACGCGGCTGTCGAAGGTACCCCAGTTGAACACCTCGATCCGCTGGAGGCGGAAACCTGCGAGTCGGTCGTCTGAGATGAATCCCAGTTCAAGTGCTTCAGCCATCCGTTTCCTCCGTAGATTTTCCGCTGAGTTGGCGGTACTCGTCGAGTCGGCGGTCGAAATCGGCCAGCCACTGTGCATCGACAAAGGCTTTGATGATGCGCCGTACCTCAATCGTCTGTTTGTCGTTTCGCAGGCGCCGGATGAACCCAAGCTCGGCGATCTTGTTCAGGGATGCATCAACCTGGTCGATAAGCTTCACCTCATTGCTCCCTGCCGGGAGGAAGATACGGATCAGCTCGACCACCTCCTCGCGTGAGAGGATCAGGCGGGTGTCCCCACCGCCAGCATCGGATTCGGCGAGTTTCTTGCGCAGGAGCGCGAGCAGGAGGCTGACCGGGTAGGAGAGCTGTCGCCGGGCCACCAGGCGCGGCATGGAGTCCTGACTCTCCTCTTCACCCGCCGCGCGGGACCTCAGGAAGGCATAGCCCTCTGCTTCGTCGAGTATCAGTTCGAGGCCGAGCACCGAAATGTAATCGCGTACGCCTGCCTGCATGTTCAGCAGCGCGTTCCAGAGTGCAGTGTTCTCCTCCTCGTAGAGGACTCCTTTGAGCAGGGTGACCACCAGGGGCGAAAGCTCCTCGGGCGCTGTTGCCGGCCGCGGGGTTTGGGCGTCTATGGGAGTTGTCATTAGTCGTTGCGTACAAAGATGATTCTTGGTAGTGTTGCCCGTCGCATAAAACCGTTTTCACCTTCCCATTCAATCCGCTCTTCAACCTCATCGTCTACTGCCGTACGGGGCCACTCTCCGGCGATCTGGAGGTAGGTGACCAGCTCGGCCAGCCCGTGTTGAAGGGGATGGAGGGCGATCAGCTCGCCGAGGCCGATCTGCTTTTGTTCCTGAAGCGCCTTGCGGATGTTGCCCGTCAGTTCTGCGCGGTCGATGATTACCTGTGCGTAGAGGGCGGCAGTGTCGATTTCAGCATCTCCCGCCTCAAGCGCAATGCCTTCGATTACCGGTTTGAAGGGCGGGCGGTACAGCGGTCGTTCAAACGGCAGTTCGATCGAGGCTGAGGCATCGGCAATGGGCATGAAGCTTCCTTCGGGCATCTGTCCATTGAGGCCGAGAGCACTGCTTTCGATGTCGTGCAGGATATCCATTATACGGCGGTTTTCGAGCCAAGCCTTGTCATCGAGGAACTTGCGCAACTGTCCGGAGAGGCGGGCTACAGTGCGCTGGGTGTGCTCGCCCGCTTCGAGCCAGTCGTAGTGCACCCGCTTCAGGCGGGGTTCGGGATGCATCTCCACTACTGGCGGAAGGTTCAGCACCTCGTCAAGCAGGACGCTCAGTTCTTCCTGACGTGACTGCGACATCAGGAACCCCCAGAAGGCCCGGAAGCTTTTGCCCTGGTCAGAGTCGGCAATGGCATCGCGCTGTCCCATGATCTCTTCAAGCAGAGCTCCCTTGCTTCCTTCCCAGAGAGCGATGCGCTCCCGCACACGCCGGTCGAGCGTACGGAAATTCTGCTCCACCTCGCGGAAGTCGGTCAGCAGCTCGCGTGCCAGCTGCAGGAACTGCTGGAAGCGATCCTTGAGCGCCGTGTCATCAAGCAGGGAGATGTCTCCGGCATGGATGCGGGCAATCTCCCCATCGATCTCTTCGCGGCGCCGGTTCAGCTCGGCGATTCGCAGCTCCGGATCGGCCTGGCTGCCGGTGCTCATCTGACGCAACAGCTCGAAGAGGGTCAGGAGGCGGGATTCGGTGCCGACGAAGGCGCGTTCGGAAAGGCTTTCCAGCCAGGCCAGAGCCTTTTCGGTGGCAGGGGTCACATCGTAATGAGGTTCGTCCTCTCCGACTGGATAGAACTTTCTCAACCACCCCTTGTCATTCTCCGCCCAATCGTTCAGATAGCTCTGTGCAGAGCCGGGATACGCTGTGTCTCCAAGCTGACGGCGAAGCGCGAAGAGTTCGTCCTCAAGCTGTTCGACAAGGTCGGCCTCTGAGAGGGTGCGCACATTGGGCGCAATGAATGCCCGGTGCAGGAACGATGATACCAAAGGCGCATGCTGCGCCCGCAACAGGCGCCAGGCCGGATGGTTCTGGCGGAGCAGATCGAGGGTGGTATAGTCGAGAGCCATCAGCGCATCTCAAAGCTTTCCGTCAACAAAAAGCGTGAGTGTCGCCCGCCTTTTCCGGTGATACTATGGATGACGTATGGTGACGAATACATGAGGAAAAAGGGGAATTGGTTGCATATGCCGCAGCCGCAGGCGTTCATTCAGGATCAACCTGACATAAGCAGCGTACACTGTATTATATAACACTATTTTCCGGTTTGATTCTGAACTTAAAAAGCATGGCTTCAACAGCTTGAAACGTTTGCCGATAGAGCCGGCCGGGATGGACAGGTCTGCCGCCGGGAGGATCCGGGGGATATCTGGGGGAACTTGTATCCACTGGTCCGGGAGCTGCCGCCCGGTCATTGCGTGATCATTCCGGACATGGGCGGCACCCTGACTTGCCGTCCATCGGGTGATGGTGATCCACTCTGCCATCAGATAAGTCCGGAAAAGCAACGAAGCGTGTCCCTGTGCGTGTTTCTGTCCCGAACTAGCTCCCCTGACGGCCCCTTGTTCGTCCTGCTTCGTCCTTACTCGATATATTCTCCCCGACGGGCCATGGCGTTGCTGCGGGAGCGGTGCAGGAGGGTTGTCTGTGCGGCCTCCCTCTGGGCGTCCTCCCCGTTCCACTGTGCCATGGCTGTCTGCTGGATGGCGCGGGCGAAGGAGAAGGAGAGCGCCCAGGGCGCGGTCTGGCGATAGCGTTCGTTGATTGCGCTGAGGCGGGCTGAGGCCAGCTGGCCAGGCTGGCCTCCGGAGAGGAAGGCGATGACGGGAACGGCTGCGGGTACGGTGCGCAGCATGCAGCGCAGGGTGGCGTCAGCCTCCTCCATGATGGTATTCTGTATGGGGCAGCCGAGGGCGGGAAGCACCATGCTGGTTTTCAGTACCGTTCCCTCAAGCAGCACCCTCTGGTGGACAAGACTGCTGAATACCTCCCGGAGCACCACTTCAGTCACCTCTTCGCATTGATCCATCGTATGCGTCCCCTCCATCAGGACTTCCGGCTCTACTACGGGGACCAGCCCCGCCTCCTGCGCCAGCGCGGCATATCGTGCCAGAGCGTGCGCGTTGGCTTCGATGCACCCACGGGTGGGGATGCCCTCTGCGATGGTGATGACCGCACGCCATTTGGCGAACCGTGCGCCCGCTTCGCGGTACTTTTCAAGCCGTTCGCGCAGTCCGTCAAGGCCTTCGGTGATTTTTTCTCCCGGATGCAGCGCCATGGCTTTTGCTCTTTCGTCCACCTTGATGCCGGGGATAATGCCTGCCTCCCGGAGCACTTCGACGATAGGCTGTCCTGCTGCAGTCTTTTGCCGGATGGTTTCCTCAAAAAGGATTGCGCCCGAAATGAAGTCGCCTATGCCGGGGCTCGTGGCGATCAGTTCCCGCCACTGCCGCCGTTTTTCCTCAGTCTCCTCAATGCCCAGTATGGCGAAACGCCGGTTGCAGGTCGGCACGCTTTCATCCATCGCCAGAATGCCTTTGTCGCCGGCGGCAAGTGCCCGGGCGGTTTCCTTGAGTGTTTCGCTGTCCATGTTCGTTCTCCGTTGAAGGATTTCGGTCGCCTCTGGAGGGGATGGGTCGAGTACAAACGCAATCGGCAGGACCTCCAAAAAGTTGCAGGCCTCCCGAGAGGAGCGCTTGCAGGAGAGGGGACGGTGCGCTATACTCACTTAAACACCCTGCAGCAGACTCATTCTGCCTGCACGGGGGATTTCCAGAAAAGCAATGGTTGTGAGGGGTGATGAAGAAAGGACGAGAACGCAGCGGAATGTTCCGGGCATGGTCATTGGTTCTGCTGCTTGCATTGAGCGGTATCGTACCGGCGGCCTGGAGCGCACTCCATGCAGCGGGTCCCGCCGATCCCTCAAGCGCGTTCCGGCTTCGGGGGGAACTGCTTCGAAATGGCTCAGTCAGTCTCCGGTGGGAGATTGCTGAAGGCTACAAGCTATACGGTGACCAGGTGCGTCTGGAGGTTGACAGCGGATCAGTCTCAATGACCCCTCCGGTACTGCCTGAGGGAGAGCAGGCTCTGGATCCCCTTACCGGTGAGGCCGCAGCCGTGTATCACGACTCCCTCCGACTCACGGTGCCCTTTACCGCTACGGGAAGCCCGTTCGTTCTCAGGGTATGGCATCAGGGCTGCGCCGATGAGGGGATCTGTTACCCTCCGGCTGCGACCCTGTTCCGCATTGATCCCGAAAAGCCGGGTCCACTTCGCGCAGAGGCCGGCAGTGCGGGGTTCGGGGTACTTCCCGCGTCCCCGTCCGCATCTTTCGAGCCGCCTTCCGACACTGCGCCCTCACCCGTCATGGCAACCCTCATGGAAGGGTCGCTGTGGAAGATCGGCGCGGTGTTTTTCGTCTTCGGCCTCCTGCTCTCCTTAACGCCCTGCATCCTGCCGATGCTGCCGATCCTCTCCTCCATCATCGCCGGTGAGGCGTCTCCTTCGCGCTCGCGGGGTCTTCTGCTCGCTCTCGTCTACAGTGCCGGTATGGCTGTGGTCTATACGGGTATGGGCGTCGCTGCCGGTCTTGCCGGCGAAGGGCTTGCCGGGTTCCTGCAGCAGCCGCCGGTGCTGCTGGGTTTTGCGTTCCTGCTCATCCTGCTTTCGCTTTCCATGTTCGACCTCTACCAGCTCCAGATACCGGCTTCCCTCCAGAAACGGCTTAACAGTGCGTCGGTTACATTGAAAGGGGGGCGGTTTCCGGGAGTGTTCCTGATGGGTGCGATCTCGGCGCTCGTGATCGGTCCATGCGTCGCCGCACCGCTTGCCGGGACTCTGATCTTCATCAGCCAGACGGGAGACCTGCTCCTCGGCGGCATGGCGCTTTTTTCGATGGCAGCGGGCATGAGTGTCCCTCTCCTCCTGCTCGGTCTTTCGGCAGGGTTCCTTCTTCCGCGGGCCGGCGGGTGGATGGTCGCCGTCAAATACCTGTTCGGCATCCTTCTCATCGCCGTAGCCATCAACATGGCCTCTCCCGTTCTTCCTCCGCCGGCAGTCATGACAGCCTGGGCCATGCTTCTGGTACTTGCAGCCTATTTCCTTGGCGTTTTCCAGCGCTCCGGGGGAAATGCTTCTTCACTGAACCTTGCTGGAAGGGCAACCGGGTTCTTATGCCTGCTTCTTGCCGCAGTCATGGTGTTCGGGGCCGCGACAGGCGCAAGGAGCCCGGGCGATCTCTTGAGGGTGCTTGGCGGTACTGCTGTTGATGGCCGCCAGCCGGCGCTGCAGTTCCTGATGATCAGCTCCGATGCTGAACTCGATCGTGAACTCCGTGATGCCGACCGTCCCGTGATGCTTGACTTCTCGGCTGACTGGTGCGTCTCATGCAGGGAGCTTGAGCATATCACCTTCCGCGATCCGGAGGTGGCAGCTGCACTCGGCCGGATGAGGCTTCTCAGGGTCGACGTGACCAGGCACACGCCTGAAGACCGTCGGCTCATGAAGCGGTTCGGGGTGTTCGGGCCGCCGGCACTGGTGTTTTTCGATTCGAAGGGCAGGGAGCTGTCGGGCCTGCGGGTGGATGGGTTCATCGCTCCGAAGGACCTCCTGGAGCTGATCCGGAGGCCCTGAAAAGCAAAAAAGCCCAGGAGATGGTCCATGGGCCCTTCTGCCGGCCGGGAAGAGCCCAGCCTATAGGTAAAATGTTACGGGAAATTTCCCGATTACGCAAATCCATTATTCATAATTGTTAACTTTTTTTGCTCCGCTGTCCATCGGCGTGGCGGGTCTTCATGGGCGGAGGCCCCTGAGCATTCATTTGCTTATTTTTGCTGAAGTCTGGTGTAATCTTATTAACTTCAACAACATTGAAAAACATATAACGATTTACGAAGTGGCAAGACAGCGCAACAGCAGGAACAGGAAAGCTAAGCCCTCAGCACCGTCCTCAGCACAGCCCGCAGCAGAGAACAGGAAAAGAAGCAGACCGTCTTCACGACAGAGCGGGGAACGGGTGAAGCCAAACGACCATATTCTCATCAACGAGTTTCTTTTCATGCGCGGCGAGAGTTCGCTTGGCGCTGAAATAGTCAACTTTCTTTCAGAGCACGAAGGGCAGCGTTACCGCTCGGTGGAGCTGGCCAAGGCCATGGGCTACGGCGAGTCCCGCCAGCTTCCCGGATTCTGGTACGTGCTGCACAAGATGCAGGATGAGGGGACGCTCGACAAGGATTCCAACCGCTGCTACGGCATGCCGGGCCCCGACGCTTCCTACGAAGACCATCTACAGCACCAGAAACCCTTCCCAATACCCGACAAGGACCAGTACAAGGTCGACAGCACCTATACGGGTTTCATCACCACCCATCCCAACGGGTATGGATTCGTGAAGGTCGAGGGATTCGATGACGATGTCTTCATCAAGGCCGATGTCATGAACTCCGCAATCCACGGTGACGAGGTCGAGCTTACGGTCACCAAGGTCCCCAAGACATACAGTTCCCGTTCGACGCCTCATCAGCGCTGCGAGGGCATGGTCACGAAAATCATCCAGCGCAAGGTCTCGACCATCGTCGGCACGCTTGTGCGCGGCAACCGCCGCTTCACCCTGAAGGCGGATGAACGGAAGATCCTGCCTGAAATCATCATTTCGATCAAAAACGCAGCCAAGGCCAAGGACGGCCAGAAGGTCATGGTCGGCGAGCTCGATTTCAGCAAGGAGGGAGCAATACAGGGCAAAGTGCTGGAGATCCTCGGTACAGCCGGTGACTCCGCAGTTGAAGTGAGCGCCATCGCCCGGAGCAAGGGCATTGACGAAACCTTCGACAAGGAGATCGTAAAGGCCGCCTCAGCGATGAAAATGGGCGTGACAGACAAAGACCTGCAGGAACGCCTCGACGTCCGCGACAAGGTGCTCTTTACCATCGATCCCGTCGACGCAAAGGACTTCGACGACGCCCTTTCGGTCGAACCTCTCGAAAACGGGCTCTGGAAGATCGGTGTACACATTGCCGACGTATCGCACTATGTGACCGAGGACTCTCCGCTCGATAAAGAAGCCCTGAAACGCGCCACTTCCGTCTATCTCGTCGACCGCGTCATTCCGATGCTGCCTTCCCGTCTTTCCGAAGACATCTGCAGCCTCAACCCCGGCGTCGATCGCATGGCATTCTCCGTTTTCTTCACCATGACGGAGGATGGCAAGGTCCAGAAGCATGAGTTCCACAAGACCGTCATTCACAGCAAGCGGCGTTTCACCTACGAAGACGTCCAGGAGATTCTCAACAACAAGAAGGGTGACTACCTGATGGAGCTGCAGCTGCTTGAGAAGATCAGCGTGCTGCTTCGTGAAGAGCGTTTCCGCCACGGCGGCCTTGATTTCGAAACCGAAGAGGTCCGCTTCAAGCTTGGCAAGAAGGGCGAGCCGCTCGAAGTCATGAAAAAGGAGCGCCTCGGCAGCCATCGCCTGATTGAAGAGTTCATGCTGCTGGCCAACCGCAAGGTGGCAGAGTTTCTGACCAAGACCTTCAAGGAAGGCAAGAAGGTGCCTCAGCCGGTGATCTACCGCGTGCACGATTCGCCCCAGCAGGAGCGGGTCATCATTCTTGCCAATTTCGTCAAGAAGATCGGCTACGACCTCAAGATCAACAAGGGCAAGGACGGCCCGATCGTCTCTGCCAAGTCGCTGCGTGAGCTCCTGCAGAAGGTCCACGGCACCAACGTCGAGTTCCTCGTCAACGAGCTCGTCCTTCGCTGCATGTCGAAAGCCGTCTATACCGGGGAGAACGATGGCCACTACGGCCTCGGTTTCGAGCACTATACCCACTTCACTTCGCCGATCAGGCGCTATCCCGACCTCATCGTGCATCGACTGCTCTTCGAGTATGAGGCGTTCCGTAAAAAGCGCCGCAAGATGCCCGAGGCGCGCATTGCCGAGCTGAAGCAGAAAATCGATACGGTATGCCGCATCTCAAACGAGCGCGAAAAGGTTGCCGTCGAGGCTGAGCGGGAATCCATCAAGCTCAAGCAGGTCGAGTACATGCAGAGCCACACCGGAAAGGTCTATCCTGGCGTCATTTCAGGAGCCACCGAGTACGGCATCTATGTCCGCATGGTCGATTTCGCCATCGAGGGTCTGGTGCACATGCGCAACCTCACCGACGACTACTACGAGTTTGACGAGAAGTCATACTCGCTGGTTGGCAAGCGCCGCAAAAAGCGCCTCCAGATAGGCCAGAAGGTAATGGTGAAGGTGCACGAGGTCGACATGCAGCGCCGCACCATCGACCTGACGCTCGGCTAGGGTTCCTTCTGTTCGCGTATGTAGCGCTCCACATCGAACTTCCGCCGGCACCCGGCGGCGTTCATGTACCTGATCTTCCCGTAGACCGGCCGCTCAAACCAGGGCCGGTCATGCAGGCCCCCGATCGACCACGCCACCCCCGCATACCCGTTCGGATCCCTTCCGTCAAGCGCGTACCGATCGTTCAGCCACACCGCCGTTTCGAATGCTTCTCTCGGCGAGGGGCTCCACTCCAGAATCTTCTTTGCCCAGTACATCCGCATGTAGCCGTGGATCGATCCCGTACGAAGCAGTTCCTGCTGTGCCGCGTTCCACAGCGGGTCGTGCGTAACAGCTTTCTCGAACTCTTCGGGTGTATAGATAGCCTCCCTCAGGTCCGCGGCATGGCGGGCGAGACTGTCCTGTGCCCATATGGGCAGGCCATCGAACGAGTCGTAGCGGCTGTTGTATGCGCAGTAGTTGTCTGACAACTCACGGCGTACGATCAGCTCTTCGAGGAACGCCGCTTTTGACTCCTCCGGACTTGGGCTGTTCACTACGCCGGTTGCCTCCCATCCCTCCGGACTTGTGCTGTTCACTACGCCGGATGCCTCCCTTCCCTCCGGACTTGTGCTGTTCACTACGCCGATTGCCTCCCATCCCTCCGGACTTGGGCTGTTCACTACATTCATAACGCCCCTTACCGCAATGGCAACCGTACCGGCCCAGATATGACCGAAATGCAGGTAGGGTGACAGGCCTGAGGTCGCATCGGCGTTCGGGTCATTGCGCCGCTCTCCATACCAGGCGAGCCGTTCCCGGATGAAGGTTTCGAGATGGCGGATGGCTGCTGCTTCGCCGGGCTGCGGATGGCGGACTGTTCCGGCAGGGCGTTCGACCGGGAGCCGCGCCCTCACCCTCTCCCAGTCGGTCGGAGCCCACGGCTCGGATGCTGGCACCCGCTCAACAGGCGGTAGCGCGATGAGAAACTCTCCGAGCAGGCGGTTGACTTTCGGACGGAAGGTGCGGGCCGAATATTCCTGTTTCGGGGAGGCCATAAGGCAGGGAACGATGTTGTGTGCATCGACCTCGATGAAGAGTACCGGGAGTGCCGCCGCCGCAGTCGCTTTCCACCTGCGGCTGATTCTGAGCGGGGAGTAGTCGGTGACGACGCACCCGGAGCCTATGGACTCCCTGAAACGTACGATTGCCTCTGCCGGGTCGCCCTCAAGCAGCACGAAGCCGATCTCCAGTTCCCGCAGCCGACGCTCCACCTCCATGAGTCCCCGCAGCATGAAGTCGTACTGGCGAAAGGTGGCGCCGATGAATGAAGGCGAGAGGGTGAAGGCGACGATGAGGGGTGCCCCGTCTGCCACGGCCCGGAACCGTGCGTAGTGCAGTGCTCGGTTCTGCTCCACCCGCTGGTCGCGTGACATCCAGTAGATGACGGGCCCCGATATTCCGGGTGCCGAGTTCAGCACCGAGATGCATCGTGGATCGATCATGCCGTTCCCTCTGCTTTGAATCCGGCTATGTCGAGGAAGTTGCCAAGGAGGCGGAGTCCTGTAGTGCGATACTCTTCCTGCAGTTCGTCAAACTCCCCGAGCAGACGTTCACGGCCCATTGCTTTCAAGTCGGGGTCGATCTCTGTCCATCTGTCGAGCGTGTCGCGCGTCATTTCGAAATGGCATTGCAGCCCGTAGGCGTGCTTTCCCGCCTTTACCGCCTGGTGGTGGCATCGGTGGCCGGTTCCGAGCAGGACGGTACCAGTTGCCGGCACAACCGTTTCGCCGTGGAGCTGGAAGACCCGGAACCGATCCCCGAGCCCCTTGAACAGTGGGTCGCTCTGTCCCTCTTCGCTCAGCTCCATCCGGTAGGGGTCACCGGTGGGATCGAAAAAACCGGTCTCTTTTTCAGGGCAAGGAACCACTCTGCCGCCTGCAGCATGCACCAGCGCCTGCATGCCGAGGCAGATGCCGAGGTAAGGTATCTCTTTTTTTAGAGCCTTCTCGATCTGCTTGAGTTCACCCTGCATTTCGGGCGTTGGGTCATTGACGCTCTGCGGTCCTCCGAGCACTACGAGGGCCCGGTAGCTGTCCGGGTCGGGGAACGGGTCGCCCCGGGAGAGGTCTGCAATATCGGCATCGATCCGGCGGTCAAGGAGCAGGCCTTCAAGCAGGCCGGGACCTTCGTGCGTGATGTTCTTTACGATGAGGAGTCGCTCTTGCATGCTGGATGGTTTTTCGGTTCGGTCGCAGGGAAGCCCCGTTTCTGCGGGGCTTCTCAGTTGTTTGGTATGCTCTACGTGCCCCCGAGGGCGGCCGGGTTTAGGCCGGTTCCACCCTTGGATGCGCTACGGGCAAACTCTTAGGGCTTCGCGGGATTGAAGGGGTTGGAACCCGGAGCGCTCTTTGGGGCAGCGGCAGGAGCTGCAGGTTTGGCCGCAGCAGGTTTGCCGAATGAACCGACGGAGTCCGCTACGCTCTTGAAGACATCCATGCCGGTATTGATTGTTGCGGTCAGTGCCGTTGCGCAGAGGTTGACGCCTGATTCAGCGACTGAAAGAACCGATGCGGCACCGTTGGCGACGCCGTCGGCAACATTCTGGATTGGTGCGCCTACTGCATTGAAGAGATCCGAGAAAACACCGTTGCTGTTAGCCATGTCTGTATGGGTTTGTTGGATTGATGAAAGCCGTTGCGTAACATCACTGCAAGCGCCCCCTTTCAGGAGCACGGTTGTCTGTTTCGCCGGTATAAGAGAGAATATAACACTAAAAACCCCCGAACGCCATGCATGATGAACTCCTGCAGCTCGAACCCCGGCCGCTCTGGCGCCATTTTCATCTGCTCTGCCAAACGCCGCGGCCGTCCGGGCATGAAACGGCTGTGCGCCGACTTGTGGTCGGGTTCGGGCGTACGCTTGGCCTTGAGACCCTGAAAGACGAAGCCGGCAATGTCATCATCCGCAAGCCCGCCACCCCCGGTATGGAGGAGCGCCCGGGGGTCGTGCTTCAGGCCCATCTCGACATGGTGCCCCAGAAGGACGCCGGTTGCAGCCACGACTTTGCAAACGATCCGATTGAGGCCTATGTCGATGGAGACCGGGTGCGTGCACGCGGCACCACCCTCGGGGCCGATAATGGCATCGGTGCGGGAGCGGCGATGGCCGTACTTGAATCCTCCACGATTGTGCACGGGCCCCTTGAAGCGCTTTTCACCGCAAACGAGGAGGCCGGCATGACGGGCGCCCTCGGCCTGAAGCCGGGAGTGCTGAAGGGCAGCATTCTTCTCAACCTCGACTCCGAAGACGAGGGAGAGCTTTTCATCGGCTGTGCCGGCGGGCTCGATGCCACCATTGCGTTCGACTGCCCTCAGGAACATCTTCCTCCCGGCAACCGTGCATTTGAGGTGAGGGTCAAGGGACTCAGCGGGGGGCACAGCGGGATGGACATCAACCTCGGTCGTGCCAATGCCAACCGGGTTCTCGCAGCACTTCTCCTTAGGGGGGCGGAGACGCACGGCATGCGGCTCGCTTCATTCGAAGGCGGCAGTCTCCGCAACGCCATACCGAGAGAAGCTTCTGCTGTCGTGACGGTTCCGGACGAAGATGCCGGGAGGTTTCATGGTATGTTTCCGGATCTTGCCGCGGCCATAGGTGAACAGCTCGCCGCGGCAGATCCCGGGTGTAGCATTGACATCATTCCAGGTGACGAGCCCTCATCAGTGATACAGAGGGATGCTGCCGGGCGCTTCCTCAGGGGGCTCTCTAACTGCCCGAACGGGGTCATCCGGATGAGTGCCGATATCGATGGACTTGTTGAAAGCTCCAGCAACCTTGCCATTGTCCGCACCAGCCCCGGCCGTGCCATTGCAGAGTGCCTGCTGCGCAGTTCCACGGACGGCGGCATGGAGGAGCTCAAGGATGCATTTACCGGCGTATTTCCTCCGCTCGGAGCAACGGCGCTGTTCAGCGGCGGTTACCCCGGGTGGAGGCCTGATCCAGCATCCCCGGTCCTCAGGCTCATGCAGGAAGCATACCGGAGCCTGTACGGCAGAGCGCCCGGGGTGAGTGCCGTACACGCCGGACTTGAATGCGGCATCATCGGCGACCTCTGCCCCGGACTTGATATGGTCTCTTTCGGTCCGACCATTCGCCACCCCCACTCTCCGGGCGAGTATGTCGTCATCTCTTCAGTCGGAAGATTCTGGGATTTCCTCGTCCGGGTGCTCGCCGAAATCTGAAGGCTTAAACTCAGACCTGCCGCTTCGGGACAAGGGCGGTGGTGATGCCGTCCATAACCCTGCTGAATGTCTTCAGCATGCCGAGTGATAATTCAACGGACGCCCTGCTGAGCGGCACGAGCAGGGCCATAACCGCCCTGAGTCCACCAGCCATCATTTCAACCTGCAACTGGCCGAGGCGGGCCGTTGCATCTACGAGGCCGCTGGTTGCGCCCCGTCCCTGTACTGTCGTTTCTTCTGCCATTTTCATCATCGTTTTATCGTTGTTGTAGTCATGCACACTACCCCTCCATCATTATGACGGGGAGAAGTAAACTGTAATGCGTTTACTTACGAATTAGTTTTCAGTTCAGCCGTCATTGGCGAACTCATCCATTTCGCCAGCCCTGATAGTTCCAACTTGATGAGCGTTACGGACTATCTGGCAATGCCATCTGAACATATCCGTGAACATCTTCCTCATGTGTGCATTGTCACCCGAAACCCGTACTTTATCCCTTGCAGTGCCAGATGCCCCCGAAATATTCAACAGATGAACAATGAGTGAACAACTGACCTTCAGAGAAGCAATGGGCCCTATAAGCGGGGACGGCAACATAGATTGTTCCGGGAGAGGGTTGACCTCGCTTGAAGGTGCTCCGCAGGAGGTCCGCTGGGACTTCAACTGTTCCGGAAACAGGCTTGAATCGCTTGAAGGCGGCCCCGTTGGCGCCTACATCAACATCGACTGTTCCGGGAACATGCTCAGCAACCTTATCGGCGCTCCGCCGATTGTCGGCTCGTTCAACTGTTCAGGTAACCAGCTCACCACCCTGCAGGGCGGACCCATGGAAGTAGCTGCAGATTTCGATTGTTCGGACAATATGCTCGACTCTCTTGACGGTGGGCCGGCGTTTGTCAGCGGGAAATACTCCTGTGCCGACAACCAGCTGACCTCCCTGATCGGTGCCCCTGCCGAGGTCGGCGACTTCGACTGTTCCGGCAACCGCCTCATGTCTCTGGCGGGATGTCCCGATGTGGTCAACGGTGATTTCATCTGCGGCGACAACGATGAACTCTTTACTGAAGAAGAGGTCCGAGAGGCCTGCGAAGTGAGGGGAAATGTTATAAACGGGATATAGGGGAAGGAGCGAGCCGTCGCCGCCGTTCCTTCCCGGGCGGGTCCTCCGCAGGCTTATCCTGCCATCAGGTCCGCAGTCCTGTGAACGGCGCTATCGAAACATGCTCCATCAGCAGCTCCATGAGTTCACGGGTGGCTTTTATGTCTGAAAGCGCATCATGTGCGTTTTCAAGCCGGACTCCGAGATGTTCGCAGACCGTCTGCAGCTTGTGGTTTGGGAGCGACAGCCGGCCCATGTACTCCATGATGTTCAGTATGGGCTGGGGATCAAGGGATCTCCAGTTGATGAAGGAGCCGAGGCCGTACTGGTCGTAGCGGCGGAACATCCGGCTCAGAAAATCAAGGTCGAAACGGACATTGTAGCCGGCCGGGTAGAACTTGTCATTTCTCTCGAAACGGGAGACATGGCGTGCAAGAAAACCGTCGATTGCCTTATAGGCTTCGGCGTGCGGGGTGAAGGATGCGATCTGCTCGCGGCTGAAACCGCTGACCGCCAGCGCTTCATCCTCAATCATCGCCCCTTCGTGCGGCTGCATCTTGATTTCGAAGGACTCCGCCACCACACCCTCAATCTCCGCCAGACCGGCAAACTGGATGATGCCGTGGCGGTCCGGATCTATTCCTGTTGTTTCAAGGTCGAACCATAACACCTTTTTCATGAATCGGCTCCGTTTGCGTGGCTGGAAGTGTTTAGGGGGGAAACTACACTCTTTATTCATTGATGCGCTGTGGCATATCGGGCATTGCACTGCATTCTCGGCTTGTCTTTCCTCTCAGCCCGTCATGGCGACCGCTTTTTCAATCAGCACATATGCGGCTGCCGAGAGTTCCTGAAGGTCCGGCTTCATGAGCGGGAGGTATCTTCTGGCGCCTGACTCCCTGTCTACGACCATGTGCAGCACATGTTCCTTCACCATGTTTGCGAGTGTGGTGCTTATTGCATGTTCCATTTCCGAGCTGCTGCCCTTCGGCATGCCGGAGATCGATTTTCCGTAGGCTGCGAGGTGCATACGGTCGGCCTCCAGAACGGTTTCCGTGATGCGCCGGCCGTCCAGAAGGGGGTCGCCGGCAGCAGAGAGGAGGATGACATGCAGCATCGTTTCAAGCTCTGGACGTATATGGCCGTATCCTTGTGCGCTGTCTGATACCCTTAAAAATGCATCCTCGACACTCTCCCTTACCGGGCGGCGCTCTTCGAGCAGTGTTCCGAGGGAGATGCCGAGCGCTTCGGCAAATTTCGCCAGTTCCCTGAAACGTACCTCCTGACTGCCCGATTCAATTTTGGTGACGGCGGTCCTCGGCATAGCTATCCGTCTGGCGAGTTCCTCCTGAGAAAGCCCCTTTTGGCCGCGGAGTTCTTTGATCCTCTGTCCGATGTTTTCCTCTGTCATTTGCAATAGTATACAAATAGTTCTACTATAGAACAAGGCGGGTTCTCCATAAGAACCGCAATCATCTGCTTGCGGGTGCTGCTTGATACCGCAGGGGACCGCTTGTACGGGCAATATAAAACAAACCGGGCGGAGGATACTCATGGTTGCGTTGCTTGCAGGCAGAGAGAGATCAACTTCAACACAGGAGAACATCATATGAAAAAGGGCTATACGCATATCACGGTCATTCTTGACCGCTCGGGATCTATGGGAATCATCCGTGATGACACCATCGGCGGACTGAACGCGTTTGTCGATCGCCAGGCGGCGGAGCCGGGGGATGCGACCCTTACGCTTGTGCAGTTCGATTCGGGGGATCCCTACGAGGTGCGCCTGCACTTCATGCCGATCGGCGAGGTTCGGGCGCTGAACCCTGAAACCTATGTTCCGAGGGGTATGACGCCGCTGCTCGATGCACTCGGCCGAGCAATCAACGACATAGAGTGCGGCATCGCAAAGCTTGAGGAAGGCCGGCGGCCCGAAACGGTTGTCGTTGCAGTCATTACCGACGGCCAGGAAAACTCGAGCACGGAGTTCACGAAGCCGCAGGTGGAGAAAATGGTCGGCCGGAAGTCGGCCGAAGGGTGGGAGTTCATTTTTCTCAGCGCAGATCTGTCGGCCATCGAGGACGCTCAGCAGCTGGGGTTTCGTCAGGATGCCACCGCATTATTCGACAAAAGCCCGGAAGGGGTGGCCTGCTGCATGGAGATGCTGTCGAGCAGGGTGAGCGAGAAGCGCATTGCTCCAGATGATGCGTGATCATGTCATTCTGACTGTGCCCGGGACTCAAATGATTTCAGGACGGTCTGAGTATCCTCGGAAGTGCTATATTTGCTCTGATGTGCAGCTGTAGTCGGCGGTGCATGCATTTTTATGCAATACAGACAGGAGTGAGAGACTTATGGAGTTGACAGGTAAACTGGTTTCGGTGCTGCCGGAACAGACCGGGAACGGAAAAAACGGGGTGTGGCGGAAACAGGATGTAGTGATTGAGACTGAGGGCAAGTTCCCGAAAAAGATATGCGTCTCCATATGGGGAGACAAGGCTGACCGCTCTATTCTGCAGCCGGGAGCGCAGCTAAAGGTTTCTTTCGACCTTGAGAGCCGGGAGTTCAATGGTCGGTGGTATACGGATGTGAAGGCCTGGAAAGTGGAGACTGCCGGTGGCGGCAAGGCTGGGGGTGAGCGCTTTGCTCCCGCAGAGGGCGTGTATGATTCGGGACCTACGTCTTACGATGACGGCGATATGCCCTTCTGAGCAACCCTTAAACAAAGGACGTGGTCATGGCCATGCATGTGGAAATCAGGGATGGGAAACTCTGTATCGAGATCGATCTTGAGAAACCCACGCCGTCTTCTTCCGGCAAGACACTCGTGGTGGCCAGCACCAGGGGAAATGCGGTGACGGAGGTGAAGGTGGACGGAAAGCCGTTGACCATCGGTCTGAATGCCTACATTCCTCGTAAGGGATAAGGCGGCGCCCCCCTTAACGCGCACGACGGGGTCGCTTATCCTTCCTTGCCGAACAGCTTTTTCAGCCAGACGAACGGGGGCTTTTTCGGCGCTTTTTTTACCGGAAGCCCGGCGCGTTCCCAGTATGCGATGCCGTACTGCATGTTGGTCACTCTTTTATGGCCGTGCTCTGCCAGCATTCTGGCGGCAATGATGCTGCGGCTGCCGCTATGGCAGGCCATGATGACGTTCCTGTTTGCGGGTATTTCCGCCATGGAGCCTGAAAAACGGCTCATGGGGGCCAGCATCACATCCGCCACATCAAAAGCTTTTCTCGAAACTTCATGCGGCTCACGGACATCGACGATGAGCGCGCCTTTTTTCGTCATGTCGAATGCGGTGGTGGGGTTTACTTCTTTAACCTTGGCCATATATGCCCATATGCTTGTTTAATGATCAATGCGGGGGATAATACGAAAATCGGAGGAAGTAGCACAGAGGGAAAGTGCGGGGTCGAGGTCTTATAGGGTGGAAAGAACAGAAAAAGCCCCATAACGGGGGCTTTTCTGTCTGCGGAGAGGGAGGGATTCGAACCCTCGGTACACTTGCGCGCACAACGGTTTTCGAGACCGCCACATTCAACCACTCTGCCACCTCTCCAGGCGTTCCGGCTTGCAGGCCGAGGGTTCTGAATTTAACAAATGGACAGATATTCCCAAATTTCCAGTCTTGAGTAATGCCTCAGGTAAGGGCGCCTGCCTGTTACTCCTCCCGGAGGTATTTGTATTTGATCTCTTTCCATGCCAGGGAGTTGATGATACCGAGCAGGTTCCTGTTCAGGGTTTCTGTTTCGGGACTTCCAGGGGGCAGGGCGAAGGCATAGTATTCAGGCTTGAAGGAACGTTCAACTACCCTGACTCCGTGTATCTCCCCAGATGTTATCATGTAGCGGAGTATCGGTTCATCGTAAACAACGGCATCGATCTGACCTTTTTCAAGTGCCTGCATCGCCTCTTTTACCGTCGGAAAGTATTGGCCCTTGATTGCCAGTTCCTCAAGGAAGCTACTGCTGGTCGATGCTTCGAGGGTACCGACTTTCTTCCCATACAAGTCGTCCATCTCCTGAATGCCGCTGCCGAGAGACCCGACGGTCAGGGATGTCGTTATGGCGGCGGTGAAGCCGGAGATGACGATCAGGCTCGTGAACATCCAGACAAGGGCGACCATTCTTCCCGGACGGGTTTTCGGTGCCTTGTCGCCGTACCCGACGGTGGTCATGGTGACGGCCGCCCACCAGAATCCCGACCATATGCCCTCAGCCGGTCCCCCTCCGAAGTCTCCGGGGTTCTGGCGGCGCTCGAACAGCCAGACAAGGAAACCTGAGAGCAGCAGCAACAGCGAGAGCCCGCCGAGTATCCGGAGAAATGCGGGAGAAAAGAGGCGGCCGAGGGCGTATTTCCATCCGTCTTCCTTTTCCCTGACAGCGATGGCAAGCCCCGATTGAAAGTAGGGGTGGGAAAAATCAAGCTGTTTCTCTCGTTCCACCGTCATGGTGAGGGCTGCGGCGGCAAGATCGACCTCCCCCCGGTTGACAGCTTCAAGCATGTCCAGGAGGCTCATCGGTACGAAGGTGGCTCGGAACCCCTGTTTTTCGGCAATGGCAGTGATCAGGTCAATGGAAAGCCCGTTCCACTTGCCGTGTTCATCCTGCATTGCGAAAGGGGGAGCGTGCTTGGTCGCAATTTTGAGTTCCCGTTCCGTCCCATCTGCAGTGCGGAGGCATGCGGACGACAGCATGATCATGAACAGAAGTGAGACGAGGGCAAGCCTATGGGGTATCATGGCGCTCAGCCGGTGTCGATGGGGTGTCTGCATGCTCGAGATTGGGTTTAAGCTCATGCGGGCCTGATGGCGTTGCCGCCTCAATATGAGCAGAGGGTGGTCCTGAAAGCAGAAAAGCCTCTGAATTGTATCAGAGGCTTTTCGTCTTCCGGAGCGGGAAACGAGACTCGAACTCGCGACCCCAACCTTGGCAAGGTTGTGCTCTACCAACTGAGCTATTCCCGCGTTAATGAGCCATAAATATAAGGATATTTTCTTTTTGTGCAACTGGCAGGTGATTTTTCCTCAGAATCTTTTTCTGTGCCCCGAGATGCCCGTCTTCAGGGGCTTTTCAGAGATTCAGTTCCTCCATGATGGTCCCCATATCCTTGTCGCCGCGTCCGGAGAGGTTGACGATGATGATCTTGTCCTTAGCCATTTCAGGGGCCCGGGTGATGGCGTAGCGGACGGCATGGGCCGATTCGAGGGCGCAGATGATGCCTTCGGTTTCGGCCAGCGTACGCAGCGCCGAAAGGGCATCGGCATCGGTGACGGAGGTGTACTTGACGAGGCCGAGTTCCTGCAGGTGGCAGTGCTCGGGGCCGACACCGGGGTAGTCAAGTCCTGCTGATATTGAGTGCGCTTCCTGTATCTGGCCGTCCTCGTTCTGGAGAAGCATGGTCATGGCGCCGTGAAGCACGCCGGGGCTGCCCATGGTGAGGGAGGCGGCGTGGCGCCGGTCAAGACCTTCGCCGGCGGCTTCGACGCCGATGAGTTCGATGCTGCCGGCGTCCGGCAGGAAGTCGTAGAACATACCGACGGCGTTGCTGCCACCTCCGATACAGGCGGTGATGACGTCCGGCAGGCGGCCTGCCTTATCCAGTATCTGGCGGCGGGTTTCACGGCCGATGACAGCCTGGAAGTCGCGCACGATCATGGGGTAGGGGTGCATGCCGACGACGGAACCGATGATGTAGAACGTTTCTTCCGGATTGTTCATCCAGTCCCGGATGGCTTCGCTCGTAGCATCCTTTAGGGTTCGTGATCCGCTTGAGACAGGGCGGACCTCGGCGCCGAGCAGCTTCATGCGGGCGACGTTGGGTGCCTGGCGGCGGATGTCTTCCTCACCCATGTAGACCACGCACTGGAGGTTGAACAGGGCGCAGACGGTGGCTGTGGCCACCCCGTGCTGGCCGGCGCCGGTTTCGGCGATGACGCGCCGCTTTCCCATCCTCCGGGCAAGCAGCACCTGACCGAGGGCATTGTTGATTTTATGTGCTCCGGTATGGCAGAGGTCTTCGCGTTTCAGCCAGACTTCTGCACCGCCGAGCATGCCGCTGAGCCCTTCGGCATGGTAGAGCGGGGTCGGACGTCCCACATAGTCGCCGAGCAGTCCCTCGAGTGTGCGCTGGAATTCAGGATCCGATTTTGCCTTCAGGTATTCGGCCTCCAGACCGGCCGCGTTCTGCATGAGGGTTTCGGGGGTGAACCGGCCGCCGAATGCACCGAATTTGCCTGCGGAGTCAGGGGCTGAGTATGCTGTTGTCGACATGGACTTGATCACTGGTTCTGTGGCGTGGGATTGACTAAATAATATCTATATTTAATAATTTACCGGCCAATATCACAACCCGAGAGACGCCTGAACTGCGTGAAGCTTTTTGACCGACAGATTACGGGACCGCTGAGACGCTTGCTGCTGCTGGTCTGCCTTTCCATCCTACCTGCCGCCGTGCATGCCGCGGAAAGCGCCGGACAGGATTCTTCCTCCTCCCGTTACAACTTCGCTTTCCCTGAGGAGAAGACGGATTCCCTTGCTTCAGGCCACGATTCCCAGGGAACGCCATCACGTCCGGTGAGCTATGCCGCGCGCGATTCGATGGTCTATCATCTTGACACCAAGATTGTCGAACTCTGGGGAAAAGGCTCGGTCGCTGATGGAGGAACGAACATCAGGGGCTCGAAGATCCTTATCAACAGGAACTCTTCCACTCTGACCGCATTCGGAAAGTTCGACAGCGAACATGTGCTTGATGAGCCGGCGACATTTTCTGATGCCGGCGGGAGTTTCGAGGGCGAAGCGATAACCTACAACTTCGATACCCAGAAAGGCAAGACTTTCAAAGCCTCATCCGTTGCCCAGAATATCATTTTCAGCGGTAATGACGTCACGCGCCTTCCCGATGGTGACCTGAGCATCAAGGGGGGCTCCTTCACCACCTGCGACGACGAGGAGCCGCACTACTGGTTCTCGGCATCGCATATGCACGTCGTCCCCGACAGCAGGCTGCATGCATGGCCGCTGGTGATGTACGTGCGTCCGGAGATATTTTCCTACCGGCTTCCCGCCCTTCCGATTCTTCCGCTTCCCTATATGGTGTTTCCCATCAGCTCGGGGCGGAAGTCCGGCCTGCTGATCCCCCGTCCGGGAGAGGACGGGGGCGGGTTCATGCTCTCTGGTGTGGGTTACTACTGGGCAATGAACGACTATATGGATCTGCGGCTCGAGGGCGACCTGCACGCCAACAGCGACAGCCGCACGGCGGAGCGGTTCCGTTACGTCAAGTACGGGGACTATTCGGGTTCCATCACGGGCGAGCAGAAGACTGAGGGGCTTTCCAAGAGCTGGTATTACAACATGGCGCACACTCAGATGGTCGATCCGACGACAAGCCTCGGCCTCAACTTCCAGTTCTACGGCGGTGAGCGGGAGACAGACCTGAACTCCATCGATTCCCAGTCCATCGTCTCGGAGCAGTCTAACGCCTCGGCATACATCGCAAAGACTTTCGACGACAACAACAGCATAGCCTCCCTCGGCTACAGCCGCTCGGAGGATCTGCGCAACAGCAACTCCTCGCAGCGCATCAGCGCCCTGTTTTTCCAGAACAGGCTCTACCCGTACCTCGATGCCGGGCCAGACGACTGGCATCGCGACCTGTCGCTCAGTTCGGGGGTATCCTACATCGGTGACTTCATCGCGAGCGGCACCGGCACATCGACCGACGGCCACATCCTGAACGCCAACACCGAAGCCGGGTATTTCCACCGCTATTCCGACAACTTCAGTGCCCTGTATACCCTGGGACTCAGCGCGCAGTCGGTTGTGCCGGATACGACGCTCTCTGCCCACGCCTTCAGCGGTTCACGGCTGGTCATGCCGCTGCGCATGCAGTCGAGCATCAACAAGCACTTCCACCTGAATCCTGCGCTGACCCTCAACCATTACGAACCCGATGCGGGTAACGGCGATCCGTTTTCCAGCATGGTCTTCACCCTTGACGGCACTACCCGTCTCTACGGGCGTCCTATCGGTACCGGCTTTCTTGAGAACCTGACCGGGATGAAAGCGCTCCGCCATGTATTCATCCCAACCCTCACCTACGCCTGGAACCCGGAGTATCCCGGGACGGACTTTTATGACTCCTCCTACCAATGGGCCGACCCGCTGCGGTATGGCAGGTTCGAGAGTCCGATGTACACGGGTGTGGCTGCCGGACAGAGCACCATCGGCATCAGTCTCCGCAACCTCATTCAGGGGAGGTTCCGCGGCGGGGAGTACCCTTCACCGGGTGCGGAGGACGGCGGTGACTACTCACGCCAGCTTCTGTCACTGACGGCAGCGACGTCCTACAACTTTGCGGCCGAGTCCATGCCTCTTGCGCCCATCACTGTTCTGGCGACAAGCAATGCCATTTCCGATCACCTGCTGCTGAGCACCGGTGGCATGTACGATTACTACAGCTTCAACCCCGCAACCGGAGAGCGTATAGACCGCTCCAGCAGTGATGACGGTCACGGGCTGCTGCGCTTTGTGAAGGGGTTTGTGAACATGAGTGTGAGTTTCGAGGGTGAACGGAAGGGCTCCGCCCCCAGGCCTTCGGTGCGCGACAGCGGAGTGCCGTTTGTCATGAATTCCAATCAGGCACTCTTTCTCGAACGTTTCAATATGGGCGATTTCAGCGATATCGATTATGGTATTCCCTGGCAGCTGCGCATGTCGATGTTCCTTTACACCGACCATGACCCCAATAGGAGTTATGCAGCATCGTCCCCTTCTTCCATGTCGCTCCTGAATGCCATGCTGAGGATCGGCCTCACCCGGAACTGGCAGGTGGCTGTCAACAGCGGCTATGATTTCCTCAATAACAACGTGGTGTTTCCGATGGTGCAGGTCAACCGCGACCTGCACTGCTGGCAGCTCAGTTTCCAGTGGGTGCCTTCCGGCGTGTTCAAGAGCTATTCCATCCAGATCGGTCTTAAGGCGCCGCAGCTGCGCGACATCAAGTTCAGCAAGAAAGGCACCTCCCTCAGCGAACTCAAAGAAGGGATCTGACCTTTTTGCCGGGCTATCGCCCGTTCATCCCCCGCTCATCGTGCATCAGGCTGATTCAATCGAATCAAGAATTGCCTGAAGCCTCTCGTTGAAGGCTTCATCGGCATCGTGGTGAATGCAGTGCGCTGCCTTCGGGATAATCCATGCTCCGGCCTGCGGCAGGAGCTGCTGGAATTCCGGTATGATTTTGTGCGGCGGCAGCGCCGTGTCTTCGGCTCCCCATATCAGAAATGCTTTTCCCTTGTAGTGCGAGGGCTTTTCAAGGTCGTCCAGCCGGAAGTCGCCGGGCCTGCGCGATGGTGACAGATAGGACCATGCTGCGCCCCGGTCCTGGAGCGGCCTGGTGAACTGCGTGATGAGCTTGAGGTTGACCTTCGCCTGGTTGTAGTAGGTCGGGGCCAGACTCTGGCTGACGCCGACGGGGTTTGCGAATGCAGTGAAGAGTACCTCGCCGATGAGGGGCGAGCCGACGAGCCCGAAAAAGACGCTGTTCATCCCGTCCATGGTGTCGCCGAAGAGCCCCGAGGGGTTGGCAAGAATCAGCGCCTCGACTTTTTCCGGACGGTGGTCTGCGTACCAGATGGCGCTGGCCGCTCCCATGGAGTGACCTACGATGACGATACGCTGGAGCTTTTTCAGCTGCAGGAACGCCTCGATCTGGGCGGCGAACAGCTCGAGACTGTAGCGCACATTGGGCTTTTCAGACCGGCCGAACCCGATGAGGTCCATCGCGTAGATCCTCCGGTGCCCGGAAAACTCCGGGATGTTCAGGTTCCAGTGTTCAAGCATGGCCCCGTACCCGTGGAGAAAGAGAATCGGTGTGCCGGCGGCATCACTTGGCCCGTACTCCCTGTAGCGGATTTTTGCTCCGGTTTCTTCGCTGAGCTGCCAGAGGAAGTGGCGGTCTTTTTCTGTTTCCTTCATGGTATCGGCTGTTTAGGATCGGTGATGCTTAAACTTTCTGTACAATATACCGGTTGAGTCCCATTAATGAAGCGTATATTGTCGAAGAGAATAGAACGGCCCAGTGCAACAGGGGAGATTTGAACACGTATGCTGCAGGTATCCAGAAAATTTGAATATGGACTTCACGCGGTGGCTTATCTGGCCTCCCGGGGAGTCGACCGAGTCGTGACCGTGAAGGAGATGGCCGAGGAGATAGGTTTTTCTCCGGAGTTCCTCGCCAAGGCCATGCAGAGCCTCACGCGGGCTGGTATAGCCAGTTCCGTACAGGGCGTGAAGGGTGGCTATCAGCTTGCCCGCAAGGCCGAGAGCATCACGGTCGCCGATATCGGCACGGCCATAGAGGGTGCCCCGCATCTGGTCCGTTGCGTCGTGAAGGCCGACAACTGCGAGATATACTCATCCTGTCCCCACCGCGGATACATGACGAGCCTTCAGAACCGGATCCAGGGCCTCCTTGCATCCACGACCGTTCAGGCCCTCCTCGATACGGAGACGTAAACAACGAAACAAGAAGCACCGCTCATGACCAATCATAGGCTCAAGGGTTCGGCGCCGGCTGAACCGAGTCTGCCGGATATAGTCCTCAAAGGCATCACCACCCACAACCTCCAGAACATCTCCGTCCGTATTCCTCGAAACCGGTTCGTGGTGCTCACCGGCGTCAGCGGCTCGGGCAAATCGAGCCTTGCTTTCGATACCCTTTATGCCGAGGGGCATCGTCGCTATGTCGAGTCGCTCTCGGCCTATGTGCGCCAGTTTCTCGAGCGCATGCCGCGCCCCGAAATCGAGGTGGTTGAGGGGATCGCTCCGGCCATTGCCATAGAACAGCGCTCCATACCGCGCAACCCCCGCTCGACGGTCGGTACCGTTTCGGAGATATACGACTACCTTCGCCTGCTTTATGCCCGCATCGGCAAGATCTATTCCCGCGACACCAATGAACTGGTGCTGAAGCATACCCCGGACGATGTGGTCATGCAGGCCGGCTTTTTTCTGGAAGGAACGAAGTTCTATGCGGGATTCCTTTTTCCTTCCCATGAGGACGGCAGTCATCATCTCTGCACAGTCGATGAGGAAATTTCAAACCTGCTGAAGAAGGGATTTTTCCGGGTGGTGTCCGGCGACACCGTACTCGACCTTAACAGCCCGGACGACTGCAGGAAGGTCGCCATGATGAGCGAAGCCGCCCGCAGAGCACTGCTTGTGCTTGTCGACCGGTTTGTGACCCGTCATGACAAGAAGTTCCAGAGCCGCGTTGCCGAGGCGGCTGAGTCCTGCTTCAGCGAGTCGGGCGGCCATGCGGTGCTGCAGGTGGTCGGAGGGAAGACCTACCGGTTCAGCGACCGGCTGGAGCTCAATGGCATTGAGTACCAGGAGCCCTCCCCGCAGCTGTTCGCCTTCAACTCCCCGATCGGTGCCTGCACCACCTGCCAGGGATTCGGGCGCATCGCCGGCATTGATGAACATGCCGTCGTTCCCGACCGTTCGCTGACGCTTGCAGAAGGTGCAATCGTCTGCTGGAACTCGGAAAAGTACCGATGGAACCTCGAGGAACTGCTTCTTGCGGCTCCGAAAGCCGGCATCCCGGTCGATGTTCCCTATGAAAAGCTGTCGCATGCAGAAAAGGAGCGGATCTGGAAGGGTGTGCCGGGCACCGGGTACCGCGGCATATGGCCGTTTTTTGCTGAAATCGAGAAAGATGCCGGCTATAAGATGCATTTCAGGGTGTTCCTCAGCCGTTACCGCGGCTATGCGATCTGCCCCGACTGCGAAGGCTCCCGTCTCAACCCCGATGCCCGCCTTGTCCGTGTATCCGGCCGGAATATCACTGATGTGGCCCGTATGAACATCGCCGATGCCCATGCGTTCTTTAAAAACCTTGAGATCTCTCCGTTCGACCGCAAGGTGGCAGAATCGGTGATCGAGGAGATCGAGAAGCGGCTCGGCTACCTGCTTGACGTGGGCCTCGACTACCTGACGCTCGACCGCCTTACCCACACCCTCAGCGGCGGCGAATTCCAGCGCATCAACCTTTCAACTTCGCTCGGTTCTCCTCTGGTCGGCGCCATCTACATTCTCGACGAGCCGAGCATCGGTCTGCACCAGAGCGATTCGGCCCGCCTCATCACACTGCTCCAGAAACTTCGCGATCTCGGCAACACGGTCGTCGTTGTCGAGCACGATCGCGAAATCATCGAGGCGGCCGACGAGGTGATCGATCTCGGTCCCCAGGCCGGCAGGCTCGGCGGAGAGGTGGTGTTCCACGGTTCAGTCGAGGAGATGAAGCGTTCCGGCACTTCAATGACGGCCGAGTACCTGCAGGACCGCCGTTCCATTCCGTTGCCGGAAGTGCGCAGGACTCCGGACTTTACGGCCTGCATCGAAATCAACGGGGCCATGCAGAACAACCTTAAGAACATCGACGTGCGTTTCCCGCTTGGTGTCATGACCTGCGTCACCGGCGTGAGCGGTTCTGGCAAGTCGACGCTCGTCAACGACATCCTCAACCGGGGCCTCATGCGCGAGAAGGAGGGTGTGAAGGACGAGGTGGGCACCCACCGCGCGATTACCGGCGGGTGGCAGATAGACCGTGTCGAGCATGTGGACCAGTCGCCCATCGGCAAGTCAAGCAGGAGTAACCCGGTGACCTATCTGAAGATCTTCGACGATATCCGCTCCGTATTCGCCCAGACTCCCGACGCGAGAGCACGGGGGTGGAAGGCGGGGTATTTTTCGTTCAATATTCCCGGCGGCCGCTGCGAGGCCTGTTCGGGAGAGGGGAGCGTGAAGATCGAAATGCAGTTTCTCGCCGACATCGAAGCGGTCTGCGAGGAGTGCGGCGGACTGCGCTACAAGGCCGATACGCTGGAGGTGAAGTACCGCGGCCGTTCGATTGCAGAGGTGCTCGATATGACCGTGGAAGAGGCGCTCGTGTTTTTCGCCCGGGAAAAAAGCATATCCCGGAAGCTCGGTGTGCTTGACGAGGTCGGACTCGGCTATATCCGCCTCGGCCAGTCCTCAAGCACCCTTTCCGGCGGCGAAGCCCAGCGCCTGAAGCTCGCGAGCTTCATTGCGCGGGCCGATGTCGAGCACACCCTCTTCCTTTTCGACGAGCCGACAACAGGCCTGCATTTTGAGGATATCCGCAAACTTCTGGGGTGTTTTTCGAAGCTGCTTGAGCAACACAACACCCTCATCGTCATCGAACACAACCCCGACATCATTTCCCAGGCGGACTGGGTGATCGACCTCGGTCCGGGTGCGGGAGACCGGGGGGGCCAGGTGATCGGCGAAGGTACGCCGGAAGATCTTGCCGGGATGGAGCAGTCGCTCACCGGCCGTCACCTGCAGCCGCTCTTCAGGAGGCTCGGAAAGACGAAGAAGGTGACCTAGACAGGCTCAGTCGAGGATCGGATCGTCTTCAAGCGCACCCCCGTGCAGTCTGATGTGCGGGAAGTGCGATTCCGAAGTGCGTTCCACCCACACCTCGTCACCCCGCCTGAATCCGCTCTCATTCACTTCAACCGACAGGCGGTTTTTTGCCAAAGCCTGTATCTCACGGAGTATGGCGGCATGCTCCCGGTCAATCGAGGTCGCTGTATCGTCTTTTATCTTCGAGAGGATGCTGTCCAGCTTTTCCATGGCGACCTTGCCGACGAGGCTTTGCAGCCGGCTCTCAATTTCTTCCTGCATATTCATGTCGATCTTTGTTGAAAACAGTTTGTATGGAGCGTGAATTTTTTTATACTGCAGTGTTCTGTTAGCACTCGGCGTTGTTGAGTGCTAACGCTGAACACAATAATTGCCTTACAATAGTATCGCACTATTAATCCAAAACCCAAACAAGAGAAGACAATGAACTTGAAACCGTTAGCTGATCGAGTTATTGTTAAGCCCGCACCCGCAGAAGAGAAGACCAAGGGCGGCCTGTACATTCCCGACACCGGGAAAGAAAAACCGATGTACGGCGAAGTCGTCGCCGTCGGAGCCGGCAAGATGTCCGACAGCGGACAGCTGCTCGCCATGCCGGTCAAAGCCGGCGACAAGGTGCTCTATGGCAAATATTCCGGCACCGAGGTCTCGGTCGAAGGTGAGGACTACCTGATCATGCGCGAGTCCGACATTTTCGCCATTCTCGCCTGAGAGCCATAAATAATTCTTACTAACCCTTACAGGAGGAACGCTTTACAATGACTGCTAAAGATATTCTCTTTGATGCCGACGCACGTGCCAAACTGAAAGTGGGCGTCGACAAGCTGGCCAACACCGTGAAAGTCACGCTCGGACCTGCCGGCCGCAATGTTCTTATCGACAAAAAATTCGGTGCACCGACCTCCACCAAGGACGGCGTTACCGTTGCCAAGGAAATTGAACTCGATGATGCCATCGAGAACATGGGTGCTCAGATGGTTCGCGAAGTGGCTTCCAAGACCAGCGATGTTGCCGGTGACGGTACCACCACCGCAACTGTCCTTGCACAGGCCATCTACCGTGAAGGCCTGAAGAACGTCGCCGCAGGCGCACGTCCGATCGACCTCAAGAGAGGCATCGACCGCGCTGTGAAAGAGGTTGTCGCCGAGCTCCGCAACATCAGCCGCAGCATCTCCGGTAAGAAAGAGATCGCACAGGTCGGCACCATTTCGGCCAACAACGATCCTGAAATCGGCGAGCTGATTGCAGAAGCCATGGACAAGGTCGGAAAAGACGGCGTCATCACCGTTGAAGAAGCAAAGGGCATGGAGACAGAGCTGAAGGTTGTCGAGGGCATGCAGTTCGACCGCGGCTACCTCTCTCCCTATTTCGTGACCAATTCCGAGACCATGGAGGCTGAGCTCGAAGACGCGCTGATCCTGATCCATGACAAGAAGATCGGCAACATGAAAGAGCTGCTTCCGATCCTCGAGAAGTCCGCTCAGTCCGGCAGGCCGCTGCTCATCATTGCTGAGGACATCGAAGGCGAAGCACTCGCGACACTCGTCGTCAACCGCCTCCGCGGCACCCTGAAAGTCTGCGCCGTGAAGGCTCCGGGCTTCGGCGACCGCCGCAAGGCAATGCTTGAGGACATCGCCATCCTCACCGGCGGTACCGTCATCTCCGAAGAGAAGGGCTACAAGCTCGAGAACGCCACCGTCAACTATCTCGGCCAGGCTGCCCGCATTACCGTCGACAAGGACAATACCACCATTGTCGAAGGCAAAGGCACTCAGGACGAGATCAAGGCACGCATCAACGAGATCAAGGGCCAGATCGACAAGTCGACTTCCGACTACGACACCGAGAAGCTGCAGGAGCGCCTTGCAAAACTCTCCGGCGGCGTTGCCGTCCTCAACATCGGTGCTTCCACCGAGGTCGAGATGAAGGAGAAGAAGGCCCGTGTTGAAGATGCGCTGCACGCAACCCGTGCCGCAGTGCAGGAAGGTATTGTCGTCGGCGGCGGTGTGGCTCTGATCCGTGCGATCAAGGGCCTTTCCAACGCAATCGCAGACAACGAGGACCAGAAGACCGGTATCGATATCATCCGCCGCGCACTTGAAGAACCCCTCCGCCAGATTGTTGCCAACACCGGCACCACCGATGGCGCGGTTGTCCTTGAGCGTGTGAAGCAGGGTGAAGGCGATTTCGGCTTCAACGCCCGCACTGAGCAGTACGAGGATCTTGTGGCGGCCGGCGTGGTCGATCCGACCAAGGTTACCCGCAGCGCGCTCGAGAATGCGGCATCTGTTGCCAGCATCCTTCTGACCACCGAAGCCTGCATCACCGACATCAAGGAAGACAAGTCCGACATGCCTGCAATGCCTCCGGGCGGCATGGGTGGAATGGGTGGCATGTACTGATCCCGTTTCTCTCATTCTCTCTTACAGAGGCCGTCTCAGCTGCAACGCTGAGACGGCCTCTTTTTTTTTGTACCTTCAAAGACAGGTTTCTTTCAACACCATAAGCATCACCATTACGATGAAAGCCGTTCTCCTTCTCAGCGGCGGGATGGACAGTCTCGTCACCACGGCAATTGCGCACCGCGAGGGGTACGAACTTGCCGCCATGCATGTCAACTACGGCCAGCGTACCTGGCAGAAGGAGCTGCAGTCGTTCCGCAGCATCGCAGATCATTATTCCATTACGGAGCGTCTGGAAGTCAATGCAGATTTCCTCGGCCGTATCGGTGGCTCTTCGCTGACCGATCACTCCATGCCGGTTGCCGGCGCCGATCTCCGGGGGTCGGGCATTCCTACCAGCTACGTTCCGTTCCGCAATGCCTGTTTCCTCTCCATGGCCGTCAGCTGGTCGGAGGTGATAGGGGCGGAGCGGCTCTTTATCGGGGCGGTGGAGGAGGACTCGTCGGGATACCCCGACTGCCGCCGTGTTTTCTACGATGCCTTCAACCGGGTGATCGAGCTCGGCACCAGGCCCGAAACCGGCATCACCATCCTTACCCCGCTCATCGCCATGCAGAAGGCGCAGATCGTCCGGAACGGCATGGAGCTCGGTGCGCCTTTCGAGCACAGCTGGTCATGCTACAGGAGTGAAGGCAGGGCATGCGGGGTCTGCGACAGCTGCGCCCGCAGGCTCAGGGCGTTCGAGCTTCAGGGGATCCGCGACCCGATTGATTATGAGGTCCGACCGCAGTATATTGACTGACCCTTACAGTAAAACATTTTCTGAAAATGACCCGATCCACATCCCCCAGAGGCATGTCCAGCTTACCCCTGGCGCTCGGCCTTGTCGTTTTGATCTGGCTGTCCGGCCTTGCCGGGCACTTCACACCGCTCCAGGAGTGGCCGGCGCTGGCACTGTATGTCATCGGCTCGATCGGCCTTGCCATTTTCCTCGGGCGGAATGGTGGCTGGGAGTCGATCTGGCTTTCAGGCGGCCAGCTCCGCCGTTCGCTTTTCTGGGGAGGGCTTGCCGGACTTGTCCTTTTCGTGATGGACATCACCAACACCGTTCTCTACTACAAAAACGGCGGAGCTCCGATGGTGGAGATGCAGGTGCTGCTCGTGCACCGCTCACTGCTGTATCTGTTTCCGGTACTGATCCTCGCCGAGGAGTTCCTCTGGCGCGGCGTGCTCTTTTCCGCCATGATCGGCCGGGGGATGAACCCCCATCTCACCGTTGCCCTCACCACCCTCCTTTACGCCCTGAACCATTTCGCGGTGGCCCCTGTCGGGATGCTTGAACGTGCCATGATGGCCATGATGGCATTTCCTATCGGCATTCTTGGAGGATACCTGGTGCTGAAGACCCGGAACGTATGGGGGAGCGTGCTTGTACACATGATCACCATGATTTCGATGGTGCTCGACATCTTCGTGATACCGCAAATGCTATTCTGAGGGAGACCCGATTGACACAGAAGAAAGAGAACAGGATAACGGCACGGCTCCGTGAGGACCGCAAGCTCCTGCTTGCCTACTACATGCCCGAGTTTCCCGTAGCGGGCTCCACGCTGCCGGTGCTTGAGGCACTCCAGGATGGTGGCGCCGACATCATCGAGCTCGGCATACCCTTTTCCGATCCGGTCGGCGATGGTCCGGTGATCCAGAATGCGGCGCACATCGCAATCCGGAACGGCGTGAGTGTCCGCAGCCTGCTTGAGCTGGTCCGCAAAGCCAGGGCGGGGGAAGGATGCAGGAAAATCACAGTTCCGATTCTCCTCATGGGCTACAGCAATCCGCTTATCGCATACGGAGGAGACTGTTTCCTCCACGATGCTGTCAAAGCAGGGGTGGACGGGCTGCTCATTCCGGACCTTCCTCCCGAGGAGTCGGCTGACTTCCTTCAGAGGGCCAAATCTCTCGGCCTTACGGTGGTTTACCTGATCTCCCCTGTGACTCCTCCGGAACGGATCGAATGGATCGACAGCCTCTCGACAGACTTTTCCTACTGCCTGGCCGTCAACGCCACGACCGGGACCGCAAAGCTTGCCGACGCATCAACCGAAGCTTCGGTTGACCGGTACCTTGAGCGGGTCCGCCTGCATGCCCGGAAGAAGTTCGTGGTCGGGTTCGGCATCAGGGACCGGGCGAGGGTTGAGCATATGTGGCGCCTGGCCGACGGGGCGGTGGTCGGCACCGCCCTCCTCGAGCATATCGCCGGAGCCCCGAACCCCGGGGAGGCGGCCCGTAGGGCTGGAGAATTCTGGCGGGGGCTGCGGTGACTGGTCCTGAAGAGAGACCTCCGGTCATTGCCGGCCGGCCATCGGTCGACATCATCATCCCCCATTACCTCCAGCGCGACATGCTGGAGCGATGCCTCGGCTCGCTTGCCCTTACCGACTATCCGGGGATGGGCATCATCGTCATTGACAACGGCGGTTTTCTGGCAGGCCTTGACGCTCTCGTTGCTGCCTATCCTGCAGCCCGCCTTTACCGTCTGGGGGAGAACAGAGGGTATGCGGGCGGATGCAATGAAGGTCTGAAGCACTCCAGGGCAGAGTTCGTGGTGTTCATGAATGACGACACCGTCGTCAGGGATCCGCTCTGGCTGAACCATCTGGTAGACGAGGCGCTCTGCCACCCCGGGGCAGCGGCTTTCCAGCCGAAACTGCTTTCCATGAAACGCGTTGTCGGACCCCGGCGCATGTTCGACTACGCCGGTGCGGCCGGCGGCATGATCGACCGGCTCGGATATCCTTACTGCCTCGGCCGGACCATCACCGGTTCCGAGACCGACCGGGGGCAGTATGACGCACCCCGCTCCATTTTCTGGGCATCCGGCGCGGCGATGTTCGCCCGTCGGGAGGCAATAGAGGGTGTTGGCGGCTTCGACGAAGATTTTTTCATGCACATGGAAGAGATCGATCTGGCCTGGCGTCTTCTGCTTGCCGGCTGGTCGGTCCGCTCCGCTCCCGCAGCAGAGGTTTTTCATGAAGGGGGCGCTTCACTGGGGGAGGGATCACCGGAAAAAATCTATTTCAACCATCGCAACAACATGCTGATGCTCCTGAAGAACCGGAGTACGGGGGGGCTGTTCAGGATCCTTCCTCTCCGTTATCTCCTTGAGTTCGCTGCTGTCCTCTACTACCTCCCTCATGCTCCCGAAGGCCGTCGCAAGGCCGCTGCGGTTTTCCGTGCGATGCGGGATGCTTTCCTCCAGCTTCCCCTCACCCTCCGGAAGCGTCGTCATGTGCAGTCTTCGAGGAAAGTCGGTGAGCGGGTGGTGTTCAGCGGGATGCCCTTTTTCCAGCTGCTGAGACGATAGGCGGCCTCTGCTCTTCAGCTTTTTTTGTCCGCCAGGTGCCCCTGGCTTATCATGTCCCCGACTGCATCGAGAATGCTTTTCTCGGGAGGCATGAAGGTCATCTTCAGATCCCGTCTGATTTTTTCATTGCTGATATGTATCGCCCTTCCGATGTGGGTGCGGATGAAGGTGCCGGTATCTTTCGGCTGGGTATAGGAAAGCATCTTCATGAGGGCGGTGCCGGCTTTCGAAGATAGATCGATCTTCGGCAGGCGGTAGCCGCTGTATCCGTTCTGGCGGAGGAGATCCACCACTTCGTGCATCGTCAGCTCTCCGGACGAACAGAGGTAACGGCCCCGGGCCTCCGGGGTGTTCATTGCCAGGATGTGGGCCGCTGCCGTATCTCGCACGTCGACGAACCCCCAGTTCATGTCCATGATTCCGGGATAAACGCCCGTGAGGATGTCGCGGAGAATGCCGTTCGTCGTGTTGACGCCGGGACCCAGCGATGGACCGGTGACGAGCGTCGGGTTCAAAACGACGAGGCTGAACCCGGGCTTTTCACGCTCCATGAACTCCCAGGCGGCCCGTTCGGCCATCGTTTTGGCATAGTGGTATGGGTTGCGCCCGAGTGAGGAACGACTGTTCCAGTCCGCTTCGGTGAAGGTGTGCCTGCTGTCGGGCTCATCGGTCACGGCGGCGATTGAAGAGGTGAGCACCACCCGCCGAATGGTTCCTGCCCGCTGGCAGGCTGAGAGCACATTGCGGGTGCCCTCGAGTGCTGGTGCCAGAAGGTCGTGCTCCGGGTCGTTGACATTGATGACGTAGGGACTTGCCGTATGAAGAAGTGTATCGCAGCCGCTGAGGGCCCGTTCGAACGAGCCTGCTTCCAGAAGATCGGCGCTGAAGAGTTCCAGGCGCTCCGCTGCTCCCTTGAGTGCCGTGAGCCAGGGGTATGCTGAAGCAGTGCGGCGCACGGTCCCCCGTACCCCGTACCCCTCTTTGAGGAGCTGCTCGATGATGTGGGATGCGATATAGCCGGAGGCTCCGGTAACAGAGATGGTGCGGGGCGTAGTCATGGAAGCAGGTTCTATTGTTGTTCTTTCCAGAGGGATTCCGCTCTTTTTTTATGTGCCTTGAGTATCTCTGGCAGGTCTTGACGCTGGACGAATCCCACAAGGAAAGAGGGTGCGAAAAAGTCCGGGCGGATTTCAGCGCTGTAGGATAGGAGGGTGCGGATGCCATCCTCCACCGGCTCCAGCTTCCAGCTTCCCCTGTATATGCTGAAATCCCCGTCGACCTGCTCAAAGGCTATGGCATTGAAGGGATCCTCCCTCACCTTGAGCCGGAAGCGGACGGTGATTTCAAAAAAGAATATACCGGTTTTCCCTGTCTGCTCAAGGACCACTGATCCTTGTTGCCTTGATACCAGTCTGCTTTGGACAACTTTCGGCAGGGTATTATGGAGGTTGTCGTATTCCGTCAAAGCATGCCAGAGCAAAGCGGGCGGAGCGTTGACGAGGATGGCTCCGCTGACGCCCAGAATGTCGTTCTCAAGGAACCTGAGTTGCACGGTGGCCTCGCCTGCGCGAAGTATACCCGGGAGAGGGTGTGTCGGTACGAAGGAGTCAATCGACTGTGGCTTATTCTGCATGGCATCGGTGTCAAACTTGTAAAACAATCTTTGTTAACTCTAAGCTTTGACGGAAGTTATTTGTTCCCTCTTCAACCTCGTGAGTGTGGTGGATTGTTTTTTTGCCGATTAGCTGATAACTTCAGCTCACAATCCATTCTTCAGCCGAGACCAACGATCCCGACAACAATTCACCTATGCTGCTTTTCCTTTTTGCAGTCGTCCTTGGTCTTGCCATTCTGGTATGGAGCGCCGAGCGTTTTGTCGAAGGCTCCGCAGCCCTTGCCGACCATTTCGGGCTGCCGCCGCTGCTCATCGGCATGGTCGTCGTCGGGTTCGGGACCTCTGCACCTGAAATGGCCGTGTCGGCTCTGGCCTCCATCGAGGGCAACCCGGACCTGGCCATCGGCAACGCATACGGATCGAATATCACCAATATCGCGCTCATCCTCGGTCTTACGGCCCTCATCAGCCCGATCAATGTGGAATCGAAGATTCTTCGGAAGGAACTCCCCGTCCTCGGAGCCATTACCGCACTTGCGGCATTCCAGCTTCGTGACGGGTATCTCTCCGGGGTGGATGCGCTGGTGCTGCTCGGCGTGTTTGCCCTCATGCTGACCTTTACGGTGGTTGCAGGGCTCTATAAAAAAAGCGATGCTCTTGCCGACGAGATTGATCTTGAGCTGGATATCCATGCCATGCCGCTTTCCCGGTCGCTGTTTTTTCTCGGCATCGGTCTGGTGCTGCTGGTGCTCAGTTCCCGGATGCTGGTGTGGGGAGCTGTCGGGATTGCCGCCGAGCTTGGTGTGAGCAATCTCATCATCGGTCTCACGGTCGTTGCCGTCGGCACATCCCTGCCTGAACTGGCAACCTCGGTTGTTGCAACCCGGAAAGGGGCGCACGACATTGCTCTCGGCAATGTGCTCGGCTCCAACATCTTCAACACCCTCATGGTCGTCGGCCTGGCCGGAGTCATCCATCCCTTTGCCATTCAGCCGGAGGTCTTCCTGCGTGACATCCCCGTCATGGCCATCCTCACGGTTTCACTGTTCATTTTCGGGTTCGGCTTCAGCCGGCAGGGCCGTATCAACAGGGTTGAGGGTGCGGTTCTTCTGGGATGCTACATCGCCTATACGGTCTATCTCGTCGTGAGCTCCTTCCAGCACGGTTGAAGATCTGCCCGCACCCTCATCCGGCAAGCGGTTCGGCGTGTATCACCACCTTTCCCGCCTCCGGGATTGCATGGTAGATGGCTCCTTCAAGGCGGCTCGTGGCAGTGTGGACTGCTTCAAGCGGTTTGTCACCCGGGAATGAGCAGTGCAGGGTGATGAAGAGCTTGCCTGCCTCCGTTTTCAGAAGCGTGATGTCGTGCACGTCCTCGATGGCCTCGATGTGGTCCGCGGCTGCACTGATGAGGGTACGGAGCGAGGCGGCCTCTGTTTCGGGAACCGGAGCTGTGGGCCGTTCTGTGCTCCGGAGCGGATCGATGTGGATGCAGATCTCAAGGTTCCCGTCAAGTTCCCGGTGCAGGTCATGCTCAAGTGCGCTGACGGCATCATGCGCTTCGCGGATGGTGAGCGTCTGCTCGATTTCCACATCGAAGGTCACATGACTCACCCCGTCGTTGAATCCTGTGGCGATGTTATGGGCGTGGAGTCCGTGGTTCAGGCCGGTCACGTGTACCCGTTCGGCAATCGATTCTCCGGTCAGGGCAACCGGCCGGGTATTGATGGTCATGTCGGCAACCGGGAACTCCCGGTGAATCCGCTCCTCTATGTCCGTGCAGATCCTTCGTGCATTTTCAGCCGAAAGAGTCCGGCTGAGGGTGACGGACATTTCGATGAAGACCTGAGGTCCGGTGGGCTTTACCCTGATTTTGTCGATATCGATGACTCCCTCGATTTTCCGGGTGATTTCCTCCACCCTGTCGGCAATCCCTTCGGGGGCGGCATCAGTGAGTACGTCGATGGTTTTTTTGCCGAGCGTGAATGCCGCCTTTGCGACAAGCAGCGCTACGGCAATGCCGGCCGCAGCGTCAGCCCACCCGATGCCGAGCCGGACAAAGCCCAGGCCGGCCAGCACCACGGCGGAGCTGAGGATGTCGGAGGTGAAGTGGAGGGCATCGGCTTCGAGCGCCTGGCTACCCGTCTCTTTGGCAACCTTGTTCAGGGCCCCTGCCCGTGAGATGTCGACCACAATGGAGAGGACGATGACGGCGATGGCGTACCATGTGACATCGATCTCCGTTGTTCCTGAAATCAACCGTTCCGTTGCCGCATAGATGATCCAGAGGGAGGTGACGAAGAGGAGGCCGGCTTCGATGAGTGCGGTGACGCTTTCAACCTTTGCGTGGCCGTAATGGTGTTTTCTGTCTGCCGGTTTGCCGCTCATCCTGACTGCATACCAGGTGAGGGCCGCTGCGCCGAAGTCGAGCATCGAGTGTGCCGCTTCGGAGATGATGCCGATGCTGCCGGTCATGATGCCGACCACAGCCTTCATGAGGGTGAGGAGGGCGCTGGCCGCAACGGAGGAGAGTGCGACCCGCTGTTTTTTTCCGGTGGTGTCCATAAGGAGCAAAATAGCACCATTTTGCTCATATTCAGCAGACCGGGAATGCTCCTTCGGCGATTTTGCGGGTAAAATCCTCGACCCGTGCCAGTTCGTCCTCCATGATGCCGGTGATGGCGCCCCTGACCTCTTCAATGCTGGTTTTCCCCTGGAGAACCACCCGTGCCGATGCCGCAAGGGGAGAGGAGAGCGGCCTGCCGATCTGGCTGCAGAGGAACACCGAGACCTCCAGAACGGCTTCTGTCTCGCGGTGGATGCGCCGGGCGATTTCAAAGGCAAGGATGTTGTAGATCTTCCCGGTATGGTTCACCGGGTTCTTGCCCGCTGCAGCTTCGAGGCTCAGAGGCCGGCCGAAGGCTATAAGGCCGTTGACCCGGTTGCCCCGCCCGACCTCTCCTCCGTCAGCTCCCTCGGCGGAGGTGCCGAGTACCGTCAGGTACATGCCGCCGGTCCCGCGCGAGGGGTCGTCGAGCGTATTGAAATCCACCTGTATCCCCTCGAACGGATGGTCCTGCTCTATGGCGAACTGCCTGAGTACCTCCAGTATGGCCGATTTCCTCATGAAATAGTCTTCGACGCCGGATATATGCCGGTCGACGAACGCCATCGCCACCGTCAGGGTGAGCTGCCCTGCGTTCCGGAACCCCATCACTTTCACATCCTCACCCGATTCCGGGAAGCGCTTCTTGAAACCGGAGGAGTTGATGAAGCGCTCCATCTGGAGGACCATCAGTTCGGTGGCGCTGAGCGGGGCATACCCTGCACCTGCAGAGGTGTCGTTCGCTCCACGGAGCTGCCGTGAGAAAAGGTCGGTGAGCTCATCCGAGCCGGGCTTGATTTCGTTCTGGAAGGTAATGTGGCGAAGCGGATCGACGAAACGGAGGTTGTGCTGCAGCCAGCTTTGCGCTGCGGCTTCAACAATCTCCCCGACGGGAATCTTGACCCCCCGGTGGAGGGACGTGGCCCTGTCCCCGAATATCATCTTCATCGGCTCAAGCACCCGGCCGCCCCCCGGTTTCACCGCTGTGCGCCCCGCGATGAGCAGCCCCTTGTCAAGGTTGTGGTGGAGGATCCTTCCGAACTGTTCGCGGTATGCTTTCGACAGAGCCAGCGATGCCGCTTCCATCACCGAGTCGCAGATGGTGTCGGGGTGTCCAATGCCTTTTCGTTCAACCAGCTCGACCATACGTCCTTCCGCCGTGGTGCTGCGGTCCTGTTCGACAATGATCCCCGCTCCCTTTTCCATCGTGCGCGCTCCTCGGGTGGATAGTTGACAAAGGGGGATATTGAAAGGTATGAAACCCCTTGAGCCCTCTGCAAGGATGGGGTGTCGATTTTCGCTCCGAATGCTGGTTGCTGGGCGTCTTTTTATATTTTGGGATAGTGTCGGTCCTGAATCCACAAGACAAATCAGTACGGATGAAAATCGGAATATCATGCCACCATACCTACGGGGGCAGCGGGGCGGTTGCTACGGAGCTTGGCAAGGCACTTGCCTCCAAAGGCCACACGGTGCACTTTTTCAGTCAGGGCGCTCCGTTCAGAATGGGCTCCTTTTCACCCAACATCTTCTACCACGAGGTGGAGGCCATGCACTATCCGCTGTTTGACTGCCCGTTCCACTCGCTGGCGCTGGCTTCGAAGATCGCGGAAGTTGCCTGGTATGAGGAACTCGACGTGGTGCACGCCCACTATGCCATTCCCCATGCCATGAGCGCCATGCTTGCTCGCCAGATGCTTGAGGACCGATGCCCGGACGCGTCCTGTTTCCGGCTCGCCACCACGCTTCACGGGACCGACATCACGGTTGTCGGTGCCGACAGCAGCATGCAGGCCGCCGTCCGGCTCGTGATCAACAAGTCCGACGGGGTGACGGCGGTTTCGGAGTACCTGAAAGATGAAACGGTGAGGATGTTCCTCCCCAAGAAGGATATCGCAGTAATCCCGAATTTCGTCGACACGTCTCTTTTCACCCGGAGCGTGAATCCGGATCTCCGTAAGGAGCTCGGGCTGGGCTCCGGCAAGACCGTGATCCATATTTCCAATTTCAGGCCGGTGAAGTGCATCGGGGACATCGTCAAGGTCTTTCACGGCCTCGTCGACAGTATTGATGCGACGCTGCTGCTTGTCGGCGACGGGCCGGAGAGGAGCGAGGCGGAAACGCAGGTGCGGAGGCTCGGCATCACTTCAAGGGTGCGTTTCCTCGGCAAGATCAATGAGATCGTGCCGCTTCTTTCGGTTTCCGACCTCATGCTGATGCCGAGCAATGCGGAATCGTTCGGCCTTGCCGCCCTTGAGGCCATGGCCTGCGGGGTGCCGGTCATCGGTACCGATGTCGGCGGGTTCCCGGAGTTCATCGAAGACGGTCGCCACGGGTTCCTCTGCAGGCCGGGCGACGTGGCATCAATGACCGGGCGCGCCAGGCAGCTCCTTTCGGACGGCGGCATGTGGCATGCGTTTTCGGATGCATGCGTCCTTCAGGCCAGGCGTTACGAGACGGCGCTTCTGGTGGACCGGTACGAGGCGTTTTACAGGGAGCTCATGCAGGAGGGGAAAAGAAAAAGCCCCTGAGGAGCAGGGGCTTTTAGAGTAGTAGGTTCCGGGCTCAATAGCGCTTGGTCGAAATGAGGACGCTGCGGTACTTGTCGAGGTTTTCGAGGACCTCGCCGGTGCCTCTGGCAACAGCGGTCAGCGGGTCTTCGCTGATGTGGACCGCGAGCTTGGTCTCCTCATTGATCTTCTTGTCGAGACCCTTGATGAGTGCTCCGCCTCCGGCAAGGAACAGGCCGCGGTCAAGGATGTCGGCTGACAGCTCCGGTTTGGTGACTTCAAGGCTCTTTTTGATAGATGTGATGATCTGGCTGATCGGGGTGGCAATGGCCTCCCTGATGGTGGGAGAGTTGACCTCGCGCTCTTCGGGAAGTGCCGTGACGAGGTTGCGGCCTCTGACGGTCATGGTCATTTCCTTGTCGAGTTTGTAGGCGGAGGCGATCTTGATTTTCACATCCTCAGCCGTACGCTCGCCGATGGCGAGGTTGTAAGCCTTGCGGAAGTGGCGGATGATGGTGCTGGTGATGTCGGTGCCGGCAACGCGCAGCGATTCACCCGAGGCGATGCCTCCGAGCGAAATGACCGCGATTTCCGTGGTGCCGCCCCCGATGTCGACGATCATGTTGCCCATCGGCTCCTTCACGTCAAGTCCGATGCCGATGGCAGCCGCCATCGGTTCAGCGATGAGGTAGACCTCTTTTGCACCCACATGTTCTGCCGAGTCACGCACGGCGCGTTTTTCCACCTCAGTGATGCCTGAGGGGATGCCGATCACCATGCGGCGGATACCGAAGGAAAACTTGCTCTTGGTTTTGTTGATCAGTCCCTTGATGAGTTCTTCTGTGGCCTCGTAGTCTGCGATGACGCCGCTTGCGAGCGGACGGATGGTGACGATGCCCGGATGGGTCTTTTCGTGCATGAGAAGGGCGTCGTGGCCGATGGCTACGACTTTGCCGGTATTGCGGTCACGGGCAACGATGGAGGGCTCATTGAGGACGACACCCTGATCGCGGATGAAAATAAGGGTGTTGGCTGTTCCGAGGTCGATGGCAATGTCGCGGAACAGACTGTTGAATAAGCTCATGGCGGGCATGGATCTGGATGTTGTGCATGGGTGTCTTGGAAAAGAGCTCGTTTCCGCTGTGTTCCAAGGTGTTTGACCTCTAAAGTACTTAATAGAAATTTTTTTTCAAATGAATTCAGCGGTGCCGTCCTTACTATTTTATTTATGCTCCATCGGCTTTCCGCCTGCACTGAAAACCGCCATAGGCGCGTGGAACTGATTTTCAAGGGTGGCCGCTATTATGTACATTGTCACCAGTGCATTACAGGACTTCAACCTCAACGATTGTGGCAGTGCTCAAGCTTTACCGATTTCTCGATGACCGCGATGCCCTCTTCCGCCAGATAGGGCGCAGTGTTGACTTCGATCCCGAGGTCCAGCGGGCCGTTACCGACATACTCGAGGCCGTCCGCCTCCGCGGCGACATGGCCGTGCTGGAATACACCGAGCGCTTCCAGGGCGCAGTCCTCACCTCCATGCAGGTGCCGGAAGAGGATATCCTTCGCGCAAGAGAGGAGGCCGATCCCGCATTCATCAGGGTGCTTGAGGAGGCATGGGAGAATATCCTCCGTTTCCACCGCCATGAGGTGGAAAACAGCTTTTTCTATGAGGGTGAAGGCGGTGTCGTGCTCGGCCAGCGTGTTACCCCCATGGACAGGGCTATGCTTTACGTGCCCGGCGGCAAGGCATCCTATCCCTCTTCCGTCCTGATGAATGCGGCCCCCGCGCGCGTCGCCGGAGTTGGCGAGATCTTCATGACCACGCCCTGCGATGCTTCGGGGGCGGTCAGTCCGCACATTCTCGCCGCGGCTTCTGTCGCCGGCGTGACCTCCGTATACCGTCTTGGCGGCGCACAGGCCGTTGCCGCCTTCGCTTATGGCACCCAGACCATCCCCAAAGTCGACATCATCACCGGTCCCGGCAACAAGTATGTGGCCCTTGCCAAGAAGCAGGTATTCGGTCATGTCGCCATCGACAGCATTGCAGGCCCCTCGGAAGTGGTTGTCGTGGCGGACGATGATGCCGATGCGGAGTTCATCACGATGGACCTCTTCGCCCAGGCCGAGCACGATCCCGATGCATCGTCCGTCCTCATCACCCCTTCCATGCGGCTTGCCGAGGAGGTCCGTGACCTTGCGGCCGCCCGTGTCGGCTCCATGCTCCGCGGGGAGGTGATCGCAGAGGCGCTCAGCAACAACGGCGCCATCGTCGTGGTGGCGGACATTGAGGAGGCCTGCCGGGTCTCCGACATGATCGCTCCCGAGCATCTGGAGCTGCACGTGCTGCACCCGTGGGAGCTTTTAGCCTCGATCCGCCACGCCGGTGCCGTCTTCATGGGCGGGTACTCCTGCGAGACGGTCGGTGACTATTACGCCGGCCCGAACCATACCCTGCCGACCAACGGCACGGCGCGCTTCTTCTCGCCGCTTTCCGTGCGCGATTTCGTGAAGCACACCTCCATCATCTCCTACACCCGCAGGCAGATCATGGCGTGCGGGGAGAGGATCGCCTCCTTTGCCGACCATGAGGGGCTAGAGGCCCATGCTGAAGCCGTCCGGGCAAGGTTGAAGAAAGGATGAGGGTCGCGGATTTCGATTACCCGCTTCCGGAGGAGCGGATCGCGAAATACCCTCCCCTGCAGCGGGGTTCCACGCGACTCCTCGTCATCTGCCGCGAAGGCGGTACGGTAAGCCACGCCCGTTACCGGGAACTTGACACGTTTCTGCGGAAGGGAGACCTTCTGGTGCTCAACAACACCCGGGTGGTGAAGGCTCGCCTCATGGCTGAAAAGAGTACCGGAGCGGCGATTGAGCTGATGCTGCTCGAAAAGCACGGTCAGGAGCAGAGCCTCGTGCTCTTCCGCGGCCGGGTGAAACAGGGTGACCGGCTGCGTTCCCACGGCCATGAGTTCCTGGTTGAGGAGATCGTCGACCATGGGGTGGCGCGCCTCTCCCTCCCGGAAGGAAGAAGTATCCAGCCGGTGTTCGAGGCACATGCCGAAGTGCCGATTCCGCCCTACCTCCGCCGTCCTGCAGAGCCGGTTGACCGTGAGCGGTACCAGACAGTGTTTGCCGAGCATGCGGGATCGGTCGCCGCACCCACCGCATCGCTCAACATGACGCCCGAACTGCTGCTGCGCCTTCGTGATGGCGGCGTGGAGACCTCCTCCATCACGCTGCATGTCGGCCTCGGTACGTTTCTGCCCATCCGGGTGGACTCGATGGAGGAGCATGTGATGCACCGGGAGTTCTACTCCATCCCTGCTGCCACCATCGAAAAGATCCGTGCGACCAAGGCATCGGGCGGGCGCATCATCGCTCTCGGCACCACCGTCACCCGCGCCCTCGAGCATGCCGCTTTGTCACTATCGGGCCATTCCGGCCCCGGGCCTCTTGAGGGCGAGGCCGACATCTTCATCTACCCCGGATGCTCTTTCCGGCTCATCGATGCCCTCCTCACCAACTTCCACGCGCCCCGCTCGACCGTCCTCATGCTCACCGCCGCCTTCGCCGGTCCAGACCTTCTGCGCCGAGCCTACCGGGAAGCTCTCGACAAAGAGTACCGGTTCCTGAGCTACGGCGACAGCACCCTCATTCTCTGACACCCTCAAGGTGTACGGCTGCAGGCCTTGTGTTTTCTGCCGTGCGGCACCATCCCGCGGGGCGGCATGACCGGCTTAATTATTAATGGCGGCAGCCGTGGCGAAGCTTAGTAAGTTCGGTATCGGCGGCGTATGGATTGCGTGTCGGAGTTGGTTTTCTCTTGGGGGGATGGTATTTTTATCTTTTTGGCTTTTTGCGTGCCCCTGGAGGGTGCTTCCCTTTTTATCCATACACCAGCAATCTGTTTTCAACCCTAACACCCGGAGATAGACCGTATGAGCCTTGTAAATAAGTATCGTGCACATACCCAGGAGCGCGCACAGCTCGGAATCCCCCCGCTCCCGCTCTCTGCAGCGGAGACACGTGAACTGGTCGAACTCCTGAAGGCCTCCGCACCGCAGGAGAAAGAGTACCTTCTCGAGCTGTTCACCGAACATGTCAGCCCAGGTGTCGATGATGCCGCCCTTGAGAAAGCCGCATTCCTTGATGCCATCGTCAAAGGCGAGGTATCATGCAGCGTCATCTCTGCATTGGCAGCTGTCGGCATCCTCGGCACGATGCTCGGCGGATACAATGTCAAGCCGATGATCGACGCTCTTTCCAGCAGTGACTCCGCAGTGGCTGCCGAGGCTGCGGCGATGCTGAAGAAAACGCTCCTTGTCTATGATTCATTCGACGTGGTCGTCGGGCTTGCAAAGACCAACCGGTATGCGGCCGAGGTTCTCGAGTCATGGGCTAACGGCGAGTGGTTCACCTCACGGCCCGAGCTTCCTGAAAAAGTGACCCTGACGGTTTTCAAAGTGCCCGGCGAGACCAATACGGACGATCTCTCTCCGGCCAGCGAAGCCTTTACCCGCAGCGACATTCCGCTGCACGCCTTGAGCATGCTTGGAAGCAAGATGGATGATCCCATCGGCACCATCGCAAAGCTGAAAGAAAAAGGCCATCCGCTCGCCTATGTCGGTGACGTGGTCGGTACCGGTTCAAGCCGCAAGTCCGGCATCAACTCCGTGCAGTGGCACCTTGGCCAGGACATCCCTGCCGTTCCGAACAAGCGGACGGGCGGTGTTGTTATCGGCAGCATCATCGCTCCCATTTTCTTCAATACCGCAGAGGACTCCGGCGCACTGCCGATCCAGGCCGACGTCACCTCGATGGAGACCGGTGAAGTGATCGTCGTTTACCCTGCAAAAGGAATCATCGAGAAGAGCGGTCTGGAGATCGCCCGTTTCAGCCTCTCTCCAAACACCATCGCCGACGAAGTCCGTGCCGGCGGCCGTATTGCGCTCATCATCGGCCGTACCCTCACCGCCAAGGCACGAAAGGCCCTCGGACTGGGTGAAATCGACATCTTCAGTACCCCCGAGCAGCCTGCCGACAGCGGCAAGGGCTACACGCTCGCCCAGAAAATGATCGGAAAGGCCTGTGGCCTTCCCGGCGTAAGGCCAGGCATGTACGTGGAACCGGAGACCCTTACCGTCGGATCACAGGACACCACCGGAGCCATGACCCGGGACGAAGTCAAGGAGCTTGCCGCCCTCAGCTTCAGCGCAGATCTCTTCATGCAGAGCTTCTGCCACACTGCCGCCTACCCGAAACCTTCCGACGTGAAGCTGCACCGCAGCCTGCCATATTTCGTCATGAGCCGCGGCGGCGTTGCGCTGCGTCCCGGTGACGGCGTCATCCACACCTGGCTCAACCGCATGGTGCTCCCCGATACGCTGGGTACCGGCGGCGACTCTCACACCCGTTTCCCGATCGGCGTTTCCTTCCCTGCCGGATCCGGCCTCGTTGCCTTTGCCGGTGTGACAGGCACCATGCCGCTTAACGTCCCTGAATCCGTCCTCGTCCGCTTTACCGGAGAGCTGCAGGATGGCATTACCCTGCGTGACCTGGTCAACGCCATTCCCTATGTCGCCATCAAGAAGGGGCTGTTGACTGTGGAGAAGAAGGGCAAGAAGAACGTGTTCGCCGGCCGCGTGCTGGAGATCGAGGGTCTTCCGAAGCTGAAGGTCGAGCAGGCCTTCGAGCTGTCCGACGCATCCGCCGAACGCAGTGCGGCCGCCTGCACGGTCCGCCTCGACAAGGAGCCGGTGATCGAGTACCTGAGCTCGAACGTCAAGCTGCTTGAGCAGATGATCGAGAATGGTTACGGAGACCCTGACACCCTTCGCCGCCGTATCGGCAAGATGCAGGAGTGGCTGAAAAACCCGACCCTTCTCGAGCCGGACGCCGATGCTGAATACGCTGAAGTGATCGAGGTCAACATGAGCGAGATCACCGAGCCGATCCTGGCCTGCCCGAACGATCCTGATGATGTTGCGACGCTGAGCGAAGTGCTGCTCGACGAGAGCCGCCCGAAGCAGATCAACGAAGTGTTCGTTGGGAGCTGCATGACCAACATCGGTCACTTCCGTGCGCTTGGCGAAGTGCTGAGAGGCCGTGGCCCGGCATCGGCCAGGCTGTGGGTTGTGCCTCCGACCAAAATGGACATGAACCAGCTCATCGCCGAGGGGTACTACTCCGTATTCGGCGCAGCAGGCGCCCGCACCGAAATCCCGGGATGCTCGCTCTGCATGGGCAACCAGGCACGTGTTGCCGACAACGCCGTGGTGTTCTCCACAAGCACCCGTAACTTCGACAACCGTATGGGCGCAGGTGCGCAGGTCTACCTCGGTTCGGCCGAGCTGGCTGCCGTTGCAGCTCTTCTCGGCCATCTTCCCGACAAGGACGAATACCTTGAAGTCGTCGGCCGGAACCTCAGCGGAGAGAAGCGGAACGACATCTATCGCTACCTGAATTTCCATACGGTAAAGGCAGAAGAAATGTCGATGCTTATGGATTAAAAAAAAGTAAAAAAAAGTTGTGGCGGGATATGGAATATTTTGCATATTCCGCCATACAGTGGGTTTCAAATCTCGCTGTTTTTTTTTAATATGCTGAAGCTGAAGAAGCTGTCATTCTCTAAAACAACACAAACAACAATCGAACAATGAAAAAGCTTTTCATTTTCCTGTTCCTCCTGAGCTCAGTCTCTTTCGTCGGCTGCGCTAAGACCGAAGCACCTGCACCTGAAGCACCTGCAACCGAAGAAGCAGCTCCTGCCGTTGAGGAAGCAGCTCCTGCCGTTGAGGAAGCAGCTCCTGCAGCTGAAGAAGCAGCTCCTGCAGCCGAAGAGGCAAAGTAAGCTTCCGTTCAACGGATCCTTATTATTGAAAGAGACGGGCCAAAAGCCCGTCTCTTTTTTTTATGTATATGGCTACAGAAAAAAACCGCCCACGCTATCCTTGCCGGGAGCGTTTTTTTTGTTCCCCCTGATGTTGCTCTGCAATCCTTTTCATTCATTTCTGGTGGTTGCAGTGGTTTCTTTTTCCTGGAACCACGATGCACCGGCACAACGTACTGAATGTTCAGGCCCCGCGGGCCATCTGCCCTCCATTCCTGCCCCCTTGGCGTCCATCTCCCCCTGATTTCCACATGATCCGCAGACGGCAGTTTCTCCCGATTGCAGGACATTGGCCAAATACACCTCTGCCGATCCGATGCCGATCGCACCGCCAGACCTGCTTGACGAAATGCCCGTCCCTTACCAAGCAGTTCCCTTGGCCGAGATTTCGAGGGCCACTGCGGGTATACTGTTTCTGCTCCGCACTCTCTTCCGATGGCTCTGATTCCGTCATTGAGGAAAATACCATCATCGCCGCCGCATTCCATGCGACCTCGGCATCTGGACGGACAGTATCGTCGACGATCGCTTTCACTCTATCCGGTTGGCCCGGATCTACCTCGAATCACCAGAGAGGGAGAGAACTGGATCAAAGCAGTCGAAGCGATGACTTGGCGGCACCACAGGCTCACGCCGTATCATGCAGCACAAGGCCCGCTTGTCGAACCGTTCCGACGGGCAGAGCGCGTGGAGCTCTCCCTCGGCACGATCAGGTTCGCCCTCGACTGGAATCTGGTCCGGGATATCCGGCGCCGCTATCCCAATGCCCGGGTTCCACCGATGCCTCCTCCGACGCATCGTGACGCATCCGCGTGAGATCCGTTGCCGATGATGAAATGGTAGGGGAGAAGGGTTTCCGGTGGCGTCGTGATTGCGCTTACTGCATTCGAGTTCCCTTATGGCGATAGACTGCTGATCAAAGAGTGGTTCCCGGTTCGGGAAATCGTTCCGTACAGGCTCATGCGAAGGTCTCGGATGACTGAGCGGCCTGCAGTGCAGTTCCGCTCGGATTTCATCGGGACGTTCGTCTGACTATGAAAAAGGAGAAGGCGGGAGCCCGGTCATGATGGTGCCCCGACCGCTGCGCGGTGGGGGCAGATGTTCAGCGGGTCTGAAGAAAAGGGTCCGCTTCACTGTCTTGGAAAAATCGACACTGGATTTTGTGGATGGCCACCGAGGGCGATGGTGGCTGTCATCTGCCGGGGTAACGCAGAGAAGCCCCGCCATGTACCTCAATGCAGAGGAATGACGGGGCCCCTTGGTGTGTTAAGGACCCTCAGCAATCAGCGGTTGGGCTGTTAGGCCGGAGGCTGCTCGTTGTTGTGTGCAGAGATGACCTTCTGCTCGAATCGGATCTTCTCAAAGCGGCGATCATCCATACGTTCAAATTCGTATGGGGTATTGCTGAATCTCGGTTTGGTCGCCTTGTTGACGTGTGTGCCGAAGATGTCGAAGTTGTAGCTGACCTTCAGGAAACGCTCTCCACCAGCTTTGCTGTAATCAGCGTTGCCGCTCGTGTAGTCAATGTAGCCGACCTCCACCGAGAGACCATCGTAGACCGAGCCAGACACGCTGAAGGTGTTGCCCTTGAGGTCGTCAATAGGATTATTGGAGTCATTCGAAGCAATCCCGTTCCAGCAGAAATGCTTTACGCGGAAATGTGCACTCGGCACATAAGGAACGGCTAGAGCCAGTTCAACGTCGTACCCGCCGCGGGCTTTTTCCTCATTATTGTCCACTCCCGTCAGTTTCCAGTCGGTCAGCCGATGGTAGTAGTTGGAGTTGATTTCGAAAACCGATGTCCGGATTTCCGCACCGTAGCTGATCCGCTGGTGATTGCGCGGAAACTCATGGCTGTAGAGGACGTTGGCTCCGAGCATGACCTTGTTGTCAGACATCAGGTGCCGATAGCCAAGAGCGCCGTCGACCGTCTTGCGGGCATCCTGGTAGTCGAAGCCGCCTTCGAAGAAGATGTTGTCTGCCTGATTCTCACTCACATACACCGGGCAGGGTACCGTTACATCCCATGAAGTGACCCATGAAGGAGCGTTGGTAGTTGCTTGTGGGGGGGTATCCTGACCATCAGCCTGAGCATTGGTTGCGCCCAGCGTGGCCAGAAGAATACTGAGCGGAATGAATTTTTTCATGAGGGTGGGGTTAAGAGTGTTGCGGGAAATACTGACTTGAAATATAAACCTGGAGCCCATGATCTGCAATTATAGTTGATCATGCAGGACGAAGTTCACCCTTTCAGCTCACTATCCAAGAAAATGGGGTGATTGGGTACGAACGGAAAAAGCCCCGTGACATATTCTGCAGCGGGGCTTTTCAGTGCTGAGGAGCCAGGACTCGAACCTGGAATTGCCTGATCCAGAATCAGGTGCCTTACCAATTTGGCCACTCCTCAATCAGTTTATGAGTTGTGAATATAGGAAAAATTTCCAATTCAAAACAATTTTTTGAGCAACAGGGTTACCGGGCCTCGGTCTCAGAGGATTGTGAGCAGAATGGGGATGAGGAGAAGCGAGAGCAGCATGGACGTGGTGACCAGTGATGCGGCGTAGTCGCGGTCGAGGTTTTCGATGGCGGCAAAGGTGAGTGTATTGAAGCCTGCGGGTGCCGAGGCTGCGATGATGAGGATGGCTCTGTCAAGTCCCCTGAGGTTGAAAAGGTCGGCAAGCAGGAACCCTGCAGCCAGTCCAAGCACCATCCGGACGCCGATGCCGGCGATGATGTCCTTCATCCGGACTTTTGCGAAGCGGGCCGATGCTCCGAGTGCCAGGAGCAGAAGGGGGACGGCCAGTGCCGAAAGCGAGTTGATGATACCTGCTTCAATCGGCCCGGGTCTATGTGAGGCAAGGTTGAGGAAGAGTCCCGCCATGAGGGCCCAGACAGGAGGGGAGAGCGCGATTTTCCGTGCAATGGCCAAGCTTCCCGCTCCGTTGCCGCGGCAGGCGAATCCGTAGGCGATGGTGTAGGCTGAAAGACTGTTGGGGAGGTCAAAGACAAAGAGGCGGGCCAGTCCTTCATCACCGTAAAATGATTTTACGAAGGGAACGACGAAGCCGAGGTTCATGATGATCGAGCCGGCAAAAAGTACTCCCTCGGTCTTGTTCTCAAGATGAAGCAGGCGTCCCGAGACAGCAGCGCCGCCAGCCGAAAGCATTATGATGATGATTGCCGAAAGCGGCAGGAAGAGCATTCCGGGTTCAAGGGATACAAAAGGCAGGACGGAGAGGAGCAGTGCCGGCAGTGCGAGGTTGTAGATGATCTTGAAAAGGGAGTCGATGGCCACTGTGTCAAGAACGCCAAGCTTGCGGAGCAGAATCCCGATGGCGAACGTCGCAAATGTAGGGGCTAGAAGAAAGGCGAGATCGAACATAGCAGTTATGAACGATACGGTTTGGAGAGAAGTCCTGTGTTGTATGCCTTTCTCGTGCACCCGAGAGGATTCGAACCTCTAACCGTCTGATTCGTAGTCAGATACTCTATCCAGTTGAGCTACGGGTGCATATAGATGAACCTCTGCCTGCCTTTGCCAGCAGAGGTTCATGTGATATGTAGCGTGTACGGGATTCGAACCCGTGATCTTCGCCTTGAGAGGGCGATGTCCTGGGCCACTAGACGAACACGCCAGGTATTTCTCTATTGCCGTCATAACCAGTGGGCCCTGTAGGACTTGAACCTACGACCCAGCGATTATGAGTCGCTTGCTCTGACCAACTGAGCTAAGGGCCCTCAGCGCTTGGCTTTAGAGGCTGTTAATATAACGCACGGATGATAAAATGCAAAGCAAAAATCTCTTTTTTTGCCGATTTGTTCCGCTTCAGCCGAATTCACTGTACTTTTCGCGCTTGATCTCGGCACCAAGGTTCTGGAGCCTGGTTTCAATTCGTTCATAGCCGCGGTCAAGGTGGTAGACCCGGAGCACTTCAGTCGTTCCTTCTGCCACCAGTCCCGCAAGCACCAGGCTTGCCGATGCCCGGAGGTCTGTCGACATGACTTTTGTTCCCGAGAGTGCCTGAGGTCCGTGTACGACGGCCCGGTTGCCTTCTATGTCGATATGTGCCCCGAGCCGGTTGAGTTCCGGGATGTGGTTGAAGCGTTCATGGTATACATGGTCGGTGATCTCACTGGTGCCTTCAGCCTGGGTCATGAGCGCCATCCACTGGGCCTGCATGTCGGTGGGGAAGGCGGGAAAGGGTTCGGCGGTTATGTCCGTAGCCTTGAGCCGGCCGGTGCTTTTGAGGATCACGGTGTCGTCGGTGGTCTCGATCCGGCAGCCGGCATCACTGAATTTCTGGAGCACGGATTCCATATGGGATGGGATGACGCCCCGGATGGTGACGGATCCGCCGGTGATGGCGGCCGCTGCCAGGATTGTCCCGGCCTCGATTCGGTCGAAGATGTTGCTGAATTCCACATGCCGGAGGGAGTCGCAGCCGTGTATGATGAGCTCGGTGGTGCCGGTGCCCCGGATATCGGCGCCCATGGCCTGAAGGAAATGGCAGAGGGCCTCGATTTCGGGTTCAGCCGCAGCGTTCCTGATAATGGTGGTGCCTTCGGCAAGGACAGCCGCCATGAGGGCGTTGCCGGTTGCGCCGACTGACGAGACCGGAAAATCTATGGTTGCACCCTTGAGCCTGCCGCCTTCGGCAACGGCATCGATGAAGCCGGTCTCAATGGTGATACGGGCTCCTAGCTTTTCCATAGCCATCAGGTGCAGGTCTATCGGGCGCGGTCCGAACGCGCAGCCGCCCGGCAGTGATACTCTGGCGTGCCCGAACCGGGCAAGCAGGGGGCCGAGCACGTAGATCGAGGCCCGCATTTTTTTGACGAGTTCATAGGGGGCAAGGACGCTCTGGACATTGGCTGTCGTAATCGTGAGGGTATTGTGGGAAAAAGCGGTCTCTGCCCCGAGGTGGTCGAACAGCTGTCGGAAGGTGGTGATGTCCTGCAGATCGGGGATCCGGTGCAGGGTGAAGGTGCCGCTGCCGGAAAGCAGTGTGGCGGCGATGATCGGCAGCGAAGAGTTTTTCGAGCCGGAGGCTGTTATTTCGCCCTCGATTCTCTTTCCTCCCGTGATGACAAGCTTGTCCATTGGGTGTGTGGTGTGTGTGCGGCGGCGCCTTGAAAAACGGATAGTTAATGCTTTCGTCGCCAGAAAAACAAATTAAATTTTCCCCGGCGGTTTGCGAAGAAAAGATTTAATGCTGTACCTTGAAACATTCCCTTGCGCCCGGGTCCGCCGACCTCCCGAAGGAGCCGCCGGAGAGGGGTGCCTGAACACCGGGCCTCCGGCACCGAATGCACCAGTGATGAGTATAGAGAGACGCCAACCCATTCCCCTAAACGTGACTGAATCTTCCATCCCGGGCCGCTTTCGCCCGTTTTCGTTTTCTCATTCCGCAGCCCGCCTGTTTGTGCTGTCCGTCATATTTTTCCTGTTTCATCTCGCTGCTTTCCCTCCCGCGGCATATGGCGCCACGGCCGGGGAACTCTCAAAGATCAAACGGGAGCGTCAGGATGTAGAGCGGACGCTCATCAACCTGAAAAAAGAGCTTGATGTCTATCAGAAGAAGCTGAATGCCACCAAACGGCAGGAAACGACCTCACTGAGGCGCCTGAAGACCCTTCAGAACAAGATTACGGCACTTGGTGAACTCATCAGGGAGAATCAGCGCTATCTTGCGGTGCTTGACCGGGACATCGACCGTCTTGAGGGACAGTTCAAGGAGAACCGGCAGGTATATGGACGGGTCTCGTCCGCTTTTGGCCGAACAGCGGTTGCCGTGTATAAATACGGCGTCGACAGGGAGATGGAGAATGTGTTTGCCGCACGTTCTGTCAACGATGCCATCGTGAAGGCTCAATACATAGGCTTTTTCGCTCAAGCGGTACATGGCCATGTCGACACACTCCAGCAGGTCGCCCGGGAACTGGAGCACAACCGGGCCGAGCTGGAAAAAAGTTACAGGGCGAAAGCCGAGGCCGTGAAGGATCAGGAGCGGCAGCTGAAAAACTATGCCGCCAGCAAATCGGAGAAAGAGACGGCACTTGTGAAGCTGAAAGAGGAAAAGGCCGCCTATACCGAAAAGGTGCTTGCCGCCAGACGCAAACGGCGGCAGCTGCAGGGCCGGATCGAAGCCCTCATCAGGGCGGAGCAGCGTGCCATCGAGGCTGAACAGGCTCGTCGTCTGGCCGCACAGCCTGCTCCGCAAAAGGCCCCTGCTCCAGGAAAAGCGCCTGCTCCGGCAGCGGGGCGCAGGGTGCCGCCTCCTCCGGATTCACCAGAACTGCGTAAGGTTTCAGCGGATTTCGACAGGGCGTTCGGCCAGTTGCCCTGGCCGGTCGCAAACGGCAGGGTATCGCAGCGTTTCGGATCGGTGACTGATGCTGAGCTGAAAATCGTTACAACGAACAACGGCATCGACATCGCCGTACCTGCCGGCACCCCGGTGAAGGCGGTGTCCGGCGGCAAGGTTGCCCAGATCGCCTTCATGCCGACATTCGGCAACATCGTCATCATCCGCCATCCCAATTCGTACCTCACGGTGTACGCCAACCTTGGAGACCTTCGGGTTACCAAGAACGACCTCATTGCTTCCCAGCAGCTGATCGGACTTTCCGGCAGGAACCCCGATGGCGGTTCCGTCGTGCATTTAGAGATCTGGAAGGCCGGCGTGAAGCAGAACCCTGAAAAATGGCTCAGATAGGCAGATGCAGGGAGGATTGAAGCAACTGTTCGGCGCAATGGTCGCCGTCCTGTTCCGGTACAGGAGGTTCTGGCTGGAGCTGAAGGCAGGCGCCTGGCCTGAAGGACTTGACGTGCAGCGGGCTTACGCCGTACCGGTCATCGCCATGGTGCAGCTCCTGAAGTTTCCACTCATCGGCGTTCCGCGTCCCGCGATGTTTTTCGCCATTGCCTCATTCATCATTGACATGGCGGCGTTCTACGTTCTTTCCGGCGCCACCTCCCGTATACTTTTTCAGGAGAAGGCCGGGGAGATGGAGGGCGGCGTGGTGACGGTGCTGTCCTATGCCATGACTCCGGTCTGGCTGTTTGAACTTTTCTATTTCACAGGCAGCTGGAGCTGGATTTTCGCCCTTCTGGCGCTCGGCCACATGCTGCTCATCTCGAGTTCCGGATTTTCCTCGCTGTTCAGCCTTTCCGGCCGGTCAATGAAAACCGCCGCACTTTTTGCCGGCGTCCTTCAGGCGTCGGTGTTCGTGCTCTATATGTCGCTTGTGCGGCTGTTCAATTTTTAATTGTTCCTTTTTCATGCAGCCTCAGGACCTCGATCTCAACTACGGCCTTCTCGAAGATATTCTCAAGGCCTTCCTCCAGAACGAAATCCGGAAGTTCGGATTTTCCTCCGTTGTGCTCGGCCTGTCGGGCGGCATTGATTCTGCCGTCGTCGCCGAGCTTGCCGTCCGTGCACTCGGCCCTGAGCATGTTCTCGCCCTTAAAATGCCCTACAAAGAGAGCAGCCGCGAGAGTCTCGAGCATGCCGACCTCATGATCCGGCGCCTGAATATCAAGGCCGAGGAACGCCCCGTGACGCCGATGGCCGATGACTTTTTCCGTGATGTGCCGGAAGGGGAGCGGTTGCGGCGGGGCAACATCATGGCCAGAACCCGTATGGTGCTGCTCTATGACGTGTCCGCCCGGGACGGCAGCCTGGTGGCCGGAACGAGCAACAAGACAGAACTCCTGCTCGGCTACGGCACCATGTTCGGTGACATGGCCTCGGCCGTCAACCCGCTCGGAGACCTCTACAAGACCCAGGTCCGCGGGCTGGCCCGCCATCTCGGCATTCCCTCCATCCTTATCGATAAAGCGCCCTCAGCCGATCTCTGGGAAGGGCAGAGCGACGAGAGCGATCTGGGCTTCTCCTACGGGGAGGTCGATCTCCTGCTGTACATGATGCTTGAACTGCGCATGGAGCGCGAAGCCATACTTGGCGAAGGGGTGTCAGCATCCTTCTATGACCGGGTTCGTAAGATGGTGGTGCGCAATCAGTACAAACGGCTGATGCCGGTGATCGCGAAGATTTCAGGGCGCACGCCCGGAATCGATTTCCGGTATGCCAGAGACTGGCAGGAAGTCCGTTAGCCGAAGCGGGGGACGAATGGCCCTCCCCCGAACTCATTCCTGTTCAGAACGAGCGAAGCACCGTGTCCAGATGGAAGTGCCGGTCATCGGTTTCTGGATAGTCTGTCGTATAGTGCAGTCCCCGTGATTCCCTCCGCTTTATGGCCCCTTCGATGATGAGGCTCGCTACCTTGATGATGTTGCGCAATTCGAGCGTCTGGGTGGTGATCTTGGTCTTCTTGTAGTAAGACTCGGTCTCCTCCTTCAGAAAGTCGATGCGGCGCTGTGCCCGCTGCAGGCGCAGGTCGCTGCGCACGATGCCTACATAGTCGTTCATCACCTGCTGCGCCTCCCGCTTGTTGTGCGAGACAAGGATCCACTCTTCGGGGTTGACGGTGCCGCTGTCGTCCCAGTCGGGAAAGCTGACGGAGTTCTGGATGCTGTGCAGCTCCGTTTGGATCTGTTCGTACGATCGCCATGCAAAGACAAGCGCCTCGAGCAGCGAGTTGCTGGCAAGGCGGTTGGCGCCGTGCACGCCGGTGCAGCTGGTCTCGCCGCAGGCATAGAGTCTGTTCAGGGTCGTTCTTCCACGGTCATCGGTCCGAATTCCGCCGCAGGAGTAATGTGCGGCGGGAACAACAGGGATCATCTCCTTCGTCATGTCGATGCCGAACTCGAGGCAGGTTTCGTAGATGTTCGGGAAATGCTCGATGGTTTTTTCCGCCTCGATGTGGGTGACGTCGAGGAATACGCACTCTTCGCCGCTCTTCTTGATTTCCGAGTCGATAGCACGCGCTACGATGTCGCGCGGGGCAAGGTTCTCCCGCTTGTCGTACTTGTGCATGAACGCCTCTTTGTTTTTCAGCCGGAGAATGCCGCCGAACCCCCGGACCGCTTCGGAGATGAGAAAGGACTTGGCTTTCGGGTGGTAGAGCGAGGTGGGGTGGAACTGGATGAACTCCATGTTGGCTATTTCCGCCCCTGCCCGGTAGGCCATGGCAACGCCGTCACCGGTGGCGATGTCGGGGTTGGTGGTGTGCGGATAGACATGGCCGAGCCCGCCTGAAGCTACCATGGTGATCTTCGCGAGGATCTTTTTTGGTTTGCGCTGCAGGGAGTCGAGCACATAGGCGCCGTAGCAGGTGATGTCGTTGGTCTTGATGCCTCGGTGGTGCTCGGTGATCAGTTCGATGGCGAAATGGTGCTCGAGCAGCGTGATGTTCGGGTGGCTGTTGACGCGGTTCAGCAGTGCCGTTTCGACTTCGCGGCCCGTGAGGTCCTGGGCATGTACGATGCGGCTTCGCGAATGACCGCCCTCTTTGCCGAGGTGAAGGTGATCATGGTCGGAGGTGGTGAACTGCACACCGAGGCTGATGAGCCGCTGGATGTGGCGCGGCCCTTCCCGGACCATGGTTTCCACCATTCCTTGGTTGCAGAGACCCGCTCCGGCATCAAGGGTGTCGGCGACGTGGTACTCAGTGCTGTCGTTCTGGTCTATGGTTGCCGCTATTCCGCCCTGAGCCCAGTTGGTGTTGGATGTTGAGCTCTCTTTTTTCGTGATGATGGTGACCTTGGCGTGGTCGGCCATATGGATGGCGAAATAAAGGCCGCCAATGCCGCTGCCTATCACGAGGACGTCCGTTTTGATCTCTTCGGTCATGGGTGTGAGGTGTCGCATTGCTGTTCGGGTGCGGTTATGTCTCGGGGAAAATACCACGCCGCAGGCATATTTCCCTGCGGCTTTTTCCGGCCTTGCCTTTTAACGGCTTTCGAATTGTTTTTTCAGGCTTTTCGGGGCGGTGCGAGCTGCTTGATGGCGCTTGCCAGAATGACGAGGATGCCTACGACAATGATGGCGTGGACCCAGGTGACGAGTTCCGGGAAAAGGCTCGCGACAAAGTATCCGATGAGGGTGAAGATGGACACCCAGACCGTGCTTCCGGCGATGCTGAAGAAGAGGAGGGAAGCAAGCGGCATGCCGGTGACCCCGGCGAGCGTGGCGGCAAAGCTGCGGACTACCGGAATGAAGCGGGCGAGGAACACGGCTTTCGGCCCGTGTTTCTGGTAGAAGGCCTCAGTTTTTTCAAGGTGTTCGCGGTGAAAGAACCGGGAGTCGCTTTTCATGAAAAGACGCCTGCCGAGGTGTTTGCCGATGAGCCAGCCGGTAAGGTCGCCGAGGACGGCCCCGGAGGCGAGCGTGATCATGACGAGTGAGAGTTCGAGCTGGCCGGAGGCGGCAATGAGCCCTGCGGTGATGAGCAGCGAGTCGCCCGGGAGAAAGAAGCCCGCAAAAAGCCCGGTCTCTGCAAAAACGAGCAGGAAGAGCAGCAGGTACCCGCCCTGGAGGATCAGCTCATCGAGGGACCCGATATGGAGAAGGGCTTCGGACAGGGGCATTGGCATGGGTTGAAAGCATACGGCACCCTCCCCGGCCGGCTGGCGCGGTGAAGGTGCCGTTTCCTGTTGCTGTTGCTGCGGGCTGCTTGCTCTCTTTTGGGAGCTTAGGGGAGCAGGACTGCGCAGGAGATCACGGTCGTCCACATGCCGTTTTCGCCTTCAGCCGACTGCGTGATGTTGTAAGAGTTGATGATTTTGCCGCTCATCTTGTAGATTCCCTCGCGCTCGTCCCAGTCCTTATTGGGGTCGAACTCGATGCCGAGCGTGGTGGCAAGCATCGTTGCGGCCAAGTCCTCGGCGTATTCGCCGGACTGCTCTGCGTCTTCGCCGAACGGGTGGTGCTCGGACAGGTAGCCGTACTGGGTGTCATCGGCCGGGATGGCCACACCGATCGAGGCGGCGATGAGCCGGTTGTACTCGTTGGTGGAGTTGCGGGCCATTACCGCGAAGGTAATCTGGCCCGGGGTGAGCATTTTCACTCCCTCTTCAACGCTGACACGTTCGCATTTGGGAGGAAAGATGCTGGAGACGGTAACCAGATTGCATTTTTCGATTTTGGCATCTCTCAGCGCCAGCTCGAACGAGGAGAGATATTCCTTGTGCCTTCCCACACCTTTGGTGAAGAAGACTTTTGAAGGGACGAATGACAATGCAGTTCCTCCGGATAAATTGTTGCTGAAATTGTGACGCTACCGAATTTGAGCAAGTATAGGAAAAAGGGATGGCATTCAAAATGTTTTTTTAAGAGGGGAGCCGCAATTCAGCTGTTTCCGGCTGTTGCGATCCTGAAAAACTTCCGTTTGCCGGCTTTCAGGGTTTTCGGTTCATCTGAAAGCGTGATGATTGTCTTGACATCCGTAATCTTTTCTTCGTCGATGGATACCGCGTTCTGCTGGATCATTCGTCGTGCATCGGTTTTCGAAGCGGCCGCTCCAAGCGTTGTGAGGAGGTCGACGAGCGGAAGCTCGGGTTCGCTGAACCTGGTCAGTTCGATCTCTGTCGGTGCTTGCTTGTGGACGAAGAGCCGGTCGAAGTGCTCTTCGGCAGCTCCGGCCTCACCCGCCGAGTAGTACTGCATTACGATTTCGCGGGCGAGCCTCCGTTTGGCGGTGCGGGGGTCTTCTTCCCACCCTTCGAGGATTGCCCGGCGGCCTTCTCCGGTGAGCGGAAGCAGCAGGCGGCACCAGTTTTCGATGAGGGTGTCGGGGATGGAGAGCACGCGGCCGTACATGTCGGAAGGCAGGTCGTTGAAACAGACTGCATTGCCGAGCGATTTCGACATCTTATCCTCGCCACCGGTGCCGACGAGCAGCGGCATGGTGATGCAGACCTGAGGCAGAATGCCGTATTCGCGCTGCAGGTCCCGGCCGACGAGGAGGTTGAACTTCTGGTCGGTGCCGCCGAGCTCCACATCGTTTCGGAGATGGACGGAGTCCATGGCCTGGGCGAGCGGGTAGAGGAACTCATGGATGGATATGGGTTCACTTGAGCGGTAGCGGCGTTCGAAATCGTCGCGCTCAAGCATCCGGGCTACGGTGTAGTGGCTGGAGAGGCGGATGACGTCGGCAAACGTCATGTTGCCGAGCCAGTCGGCATTGTAGCAGATGGTCGTTTTATGGGGGTCGAGGATCTTCGAGGCCTGCTCGAAGTAGCTTGCCCCGTTTTCGCGGGCCTCTTCGGCAGAGAGCTGCGGTCGGGTCTTGCTTTTGCCGGAGGGATCGCCGATCATGGCTGTGAAGTCGCCGATGATGAGGATGGCCTCGTGGCCGAGGTCCTGGAACTCGCGGAGCTTGCGGAGCACGACGGAGTGGCCGAGATGGAGATCGGGGCGCGAGGGGTCGGCACCAAGTTTTACCTTGAGGGGCGCTCCGGTCTTGATGCTGTGCTGGATCTTCTGTTCTAGCTCGGCGCTGCTGATGATTTCAACCGTGTTTGCGGTGATGATGTCAAGCTGTTCCTGCAGTGAGGGAAAGGACATGGTGCGGTGTGTATCTAAAGGGTGGTCAGTACTGTTTCCTGAGCTGCTGCAGATGACGCTCGTTCTCCCTGCCCTTGATGGTTTCGCGCTTGTCATAAAGCTTTTTTCCTTTGGCGAGCGCAAGTTCCACCTTAAGCCGGCCATTCTTGTCAAAGAAAGCTTTCAGGGGGATGAGGGTCAGACCTTTTTCATTGATTTTCGACTGGAGGCGCCGGATCTCCTCTTTGTGGAGCAGCAGCTTCCGGCTCCGCTTGGGTTCAAGTGCATCGAGGTGGTTGAACTCGTAAGGGGTGATTTGCATGTTCTCGAGCCATACCTCGTCGTGGTGGATGGTCGCGAAGCTTTCATTGAGGCTTGCTTTGCCGAGGCGCACCGATTTCACTTCGCTGCCGAGCAGCTCTATGCCGGCGACGATGGTTTCGAGAATCTGGTACTCGTAGCGGGCTTTCCGGTTCTGGATGGCCTCCGTGTATGAACGTGTCTGCTGCTTTTTGGCCACCGGGGCGGTTACTTGTTGCGGTTTTCGAGATATTCGACAGGAATGATATTGCCGATGTTGAGCACCTGGAACGGGTCGAATGTGCGCTTCAGTGCGGCCATTTCCCTGAGCCCTTCCTCTCCGTACATAGCGGCAAGATATCCGCTCTTGAGCTTTCCGATGCCGTGTTCGGCCGACAGCGTGCCTCCGAGTTCCAGCACCTTCGCTATGAACTCCAGATAGAGCGCCTTGGCCTCGATGAACTCCAGATGGCTCCGGGGCAGGATGTTCAGGTGCACATGGCCATCGCCGATATGGCCGAAAATAATATAGACAAAGCCGTGCTGTTCGCAAGCAGTGCGGTAAAAATCGAACAGTTCCCTGAATCGGGGAAAGGGTACGGCCATGTCGGTGCTGACTTTACTCTCCGCCTGGCGGCTGAGCCATTCGTTGACCAGCAGCGGCAGGCTGTGGCGGAACTCCCGCATCCGGTCCTGTTCCTCGCGGTCGAGGGCGATCCATGACTCTTCAGCCATGCCGCCGTGCTCTTCGACGATGCTGAACAGGGCTTCCAGATCCTCATCTTCAGCCCCGGTGGTTGTTTCCTGTTCGAGGAAGACAGCCCCCGCCGTGTCCCCGGGGGTATCGGGGTACTTTTGGCGGAGAAAGCCGAGGGCGTTCTTTTCGAAGAGTTCGAGGGCACGGGGGCGCCGCGGGCCTTCAATCGCGCGCAGGGCCCCGGTGAAGCCCATCAGCCCGTCCAGCTCCTGGAAATAGATTATTGCTGAGATGAGCCTTTCCGGCAGGGGAATGAGCATGAGGTCCGCTTCGAGGATGAGGGCGAGGGTGCCTTCGGAGCCGATGAAGAGATCGATGAGGTCCATCCTCTCAGCGGTATAGTATCCTGCATTGTGTTTCGTCGTTCCGGGCATGCGGTACCGTGGGCGGTGGAACTCCCGGTGTTCTCCGGAGGGGAGCTCAAGGCGGAAGATGCCTTGGGCATCGGCACGATGCTCTCCCCTTTGGAGGCTGAGCATGTCGCCTTCAGGCAGGAGAATGGTGATGCGCTCTATGTGGCGGCGCGTGGCTCCGTATTTGAAACTTCTTGCCCCGGAGGAGTTGTTGGCGATGGTGCTGCCGATGAAGCAGAGCTTTTCAGTGGGGTCCGGCGGATAGAACCATCCTGCGGCTTCGGCTTTTTTCTGCACATCGGCGAGCATGGCACCAGCCTGAACCCTCATGATCGCTTTGCCGGGCTCTGTCTGCCGCGGCTCGCCGATGGCGTTGAGCTTTTCCATGGATATGACGTGTCCGCCGAGCGGAATCCTGCCTCCTGTCGTGCCGGTTCCGTTGCCCGATATGGTATAGCGCCGGCCGAGAGCGGCGGCCTCACGCAGCAGCGCTGAAATCTCCTCCGGGGTTTCCGGTATGTAGACCCCTTCGGTATGGCCTGTTTTCAGGTTGCTGGTGTCTTCCAGATAGCTCTGTATGGATGCAGGGTCCTGTTTATGGATCATGGGGTGCAGGTTCAGCCGTTGCCGCTTCCGGAGGGGGCGGTGCGGTTTCAATGACAGGAAGGGACTCCCCGAGCGAGTCGGGGGATGTTTCCGGCGTAGGGCCGGATACTGTGAGGGAGTCGGCTGCGGGGGGGCTGGGCAGCACGGGATGCAGGTAGTGCTGGATGAGCTTTCCTGCGATCGGCGCCGAGATGGTGCCTCCGAATCCTGCGTTCTCCGCCAGGACGGCGATGGCGATTTTGGGGTTGTCGACCGGGGCGAAGGCAATGAACCAGGCGTGGTCCTTTCCTCCCGGGTTCTGTGCCGTGCCGGTCTTTCCCGCAACCCTCACTCCGGGCACTGCGGCGAGCTGGCCGGTACCTTCCCTGACGACCTCCTCCATGCTTTCACGGATGAGCCTGAAGCTCGCCTCCGATACCGGGACAGGTCGGCTTAGGCTCGGCAAGGGGACGAACCTGCCGGTTTCGGTATCGCGGTAGCCGCTTGCGATATGGGGCTGGTGGAGGGTGCCGCCGTTGGCGATGGCTGCAGCGTAGGCCGCCAGCTGGACGGGTGTGGCGCCGAGCTCTCCCTGCCCGATGGCGAGGCTGACCAGGTACCCCTTGGTCCAGCGCCCTTTTCCGTAGCGGCGGTCATAGTATGCAGTCGATGGCAACAGCCCGCTGCGCTCGCCGGGCAGGTCGATGCCGGTCTCAGTCCCGAACCCGAACATGGCCCCGTACCGGGTCCATTCGGCAAATCCGACATCGAAGATGAGTCTGTAGAAATAGAGGTTCGAGGATACGGTGATTGCGCGCCGCATGTTTACCCAGCCGTGCCCCCTGCCGCCATGGCTGAGGAACCGCCGCCGGCCGTAGGTGAAGACGCCGTTGTCGAGTACTTTTTGCTCGGGATCGATCCTGTTTCCCTCGAGGGCGGCCATTGCGAGCACCATCTTGTAGATCGAGCCGGGGGGGTAGACGGCCTGCACGGTCCTGTTGAAGAGCGGTTTGCGGGGGTCACTGATGATTGCGCGCCAGCCGTCGGGATCGGTTGCGCCGTTAAAGGTTTCCAGGTCGTACCCGGGGGCGCTCTCAAGCGCCAGGATCCCTCCGGTGGACGGATCGATGGCGATGATTGCCCCTGATTTGCCGGTGGCTTCAAGGAGCTCCCCTGCGAGCTGCTGGAGCCCTGAGTCGATGGTGAGGTAGAGGTCGTCTCCTCTGACGGCGGGAATGTCGCTCCGGCCGTCGTCGTACTTGCCGGCGTAGCGCCCGAGCGGGGTGACCATTTCAAAACGGGCGCCTTTCGTACCTTTCAGTCGGTCTTCGTACTGCTTTTCAAGCCCGCTGAAGCCGATTTTGTCATCCTGGGCATATCCTTGCAGCACCAGCTCGGCGACATCCTTGCGCGCGATCTGGCGGAGGTAGCCGAAGAGGTGCGCTCCGTAACGGGAGTCGGCGTATTTGCGTTTGTTCTCCGCTTCGATGAGGACTCCGGGCAGTTCCCAGAGGTTTTCGCCGAGCCGTTCAACGTCCTGGCTCTCAAGGTCGCGACGGAGTGTGACGGCCGAGAACCGGTTGAAGTTCCGCCCCCTCTCGATTTTCTCCGCGACTTCCTCCATAGGCCTTCGGATCAGCCATGCAAGGGCCTCCGTTCCGGAATCGTTGAACTCTGCCGGGATGACTTTAACGGAGTAAAGCGGTCTGTTGTCGACCATGATGATGTCGTTGCGGTCGATGATGCGGCCCCGGGGGGGCTGGATCCAGACCCTGCGGATGCTGTTCGACGAGGATATCGAACCGAGTTTCTGGAAGTCGAGCACCTGGATCCAGAAAAGCCGGCCGAGAAGGACGGCGAAGATGGTCACAATGAGGATCGAGACGATCCTGGTGCTGTGCTGCAGTCTGTCCATCGATCAGTCTGAAATTGTATTTTTCAGGATGAGCAGGTTTGCCGCAAATGCAAGCACGAGGGTGAAGAGTGTTGCCAGAAACCCGAGCACGACGATGCGGTACAGGGGAGAGAGTCCGAGCGGGTTGAGGCCGATGGCCAGGACGGTATGCGAAACGAATGCAGCAGCGGCCGTTGCCCCGTATATGCGCCGCATTTTCTGGCTGGGGGTGGCATGGCTGTCGCGTGGGATGTGGAATGAGCCGGCCATAAAGCCGCCCGTGGTTCCCGCCAGCATATGGAGCCCCATGTCTCCCGTCATGAGGCCGCAGAGCATGCCGCCGAGAAAACCGAATCCGGTGCCGGCGTTTCGGCCGAGGGTGACGGCACTGAACCCGAGAAAGAGGGCGATGGCATCCGGGGCGGTATGCAGCAGGGTCAGGCGTGAAAACCCGAGTACCTGCAGGATGCAGACGATCAGGAGTACGAAAAGGAGTACGAAGATATTTCTGGCCACGGTTGTACTTGGTGCGTTATTGATTCGCGGTATTGTTTCGTTACTGTTTCGTCAGTGGGTCTCTTTTTCCGGGACCCGGGGTGCCGAGCATCCTAAGCTTTTCCGGCTCGTTGTTGAGCGGCGCCAGAAGGACGTAGTCCAGTCTGGAGAAATCGACGGCGGGTTTCATCGTGACCATGCTGAACAGCCGGCCGGGCATTACCGACGTCACCCGGCCGACAGGGAGGCCTGCAATTGCAAAGGTGCTGAAGTCGGTGGTGAGAAGCTCTTCTCCCTTGGCAAGGCTGCTGCTGATGGGAATGTGTTCGACATTGGCCATGTCTGCCCGTCCCCCGTCCCAGGAAACGAGGCCCGTGGTCCGGGTTTCCGCCGAGACCACGCTTACCTTGAAGTCGGAGTGGATGAGCGGCATGATGGATGCGTAGTGTGCCGATACCGATACCACCCGTCCGACAAGCCCGTCGGGGGTCAGTACCGTCATGTCTTTTCTGATGCCGTCGTTGCGCCCTTTGTCGACGAGGAGCATGTTTTCTCGTTCGCTGAATGTCCGGTCGATGACGCGGGCGGTTTTGAACCCCTGCATGGCCGGAGGCGTGGCGGCATGGATGTGCTCAAGTGCGCTCTGGCGCTGCAGTGCGGTTTCAGCGACGAGGAGTCTGGCAAGAAGCCGGCTGTTCTGGGCCAGCAGCCGGTTATTCTCCTCCTTCATGTGCAGGAGGTGGCCGAGGCTCTGGATTCTCTCTGCAACGTAGCCCCGAAGGTTGTAGCCGGCAACGGCGACTTTTGAGGGGACATCGTTTTGTTCAATCGCGGTGATGATGAGGGATATCCCCGACAGCATGACTGCGAGGATCCACGAATTGTATCTGAGAAATACCTTGAAAGAATTGTTCACGGTTCGGGATGGTTATGCAGCGTCTCCGGGGGCACTCCCGCCGGATCCGCTTCAGGCCGGTGGTCCGCCGGATTTGCCGGACACGGAATTTTTTTACATTTTCACTCTTCTTCAGGCGGCGGGCTCACTGGCCCGCAGCAGCTCAGGGGTAACCAGCTTGACCGGTTCGGGAACATGAATATAAGTAAATTTGTCGTTGTCGGAGACAGGGTCCTCGTCAAACCTAAATCCCTTGAGGAACAGACGAAATCGGGCATCTACCTTCCGCCCGGCGTCCAGGAGAAAGAGAAGATCCAGAGCGGCTACATCCTCAAGGCGGGACCGGGATATCCCGTAGCCCCTCCTTCAGCCGAGGAACCCTGGAAAGAGAGCGTGTCCTCGACGCAGTACATCCCTCTACAGGCCCGTGTCGGGGATCTTGCCATTTTCCTGCAGGCCAGCTCCCATGAGATCGATTACGATGGTGAGCGCTTTCTTATCGTTCCCAATGCAGCCATCCTGCTCCTTGTCCGGGAGGATGACGATCTTGAATACTATCTGAAGTGACATGAATACATCACATGCAGGCAGCGAACCTGAAGCATTTTCCACAACCGGGCTGCAGGAGCGCGTCAGGGCGCTGAAAAAAGAGATGCACGCCGTCATTCTGGCCCATTACTACACCCTTCCCGAAATACAGGAGGTCGCCGATATCGTGGGTGACAGCCTCGCACTTGCCCGTGCCGCCGAAACGGTCGACGCTGAGGTGATCGTCTTTGCCGGCGTCTATTTCATGGGCGAGACAGCAAAGATACTCAACCCGTCGAGGACGGTGCTGATGCCGGACCGCAATGCGGGATGCCCGCTTGCCGACAGCTGTCCGGAGGAGGAGTTTGCGGAGTTCCGCCGCCGCCACCCCGGGGCCGTCGCCATCACCTACATCAATTCCACCGCTGCCACGAAGGCTCAGTCCGACATCACCTGCACATCCTCGAACGCCCTCTCCATCGTTCGCCAGATACCCCCGGACCAGCCGATCATTTTCGGGCCCGACAGGAATCTCGGCGACTATATCGCCCGCCAGCTCGGTCGCGACATCATCCTCTGGCAGGGGTTCTGCTATGTCCATGAAGCCTACAGGGCTGATATGATGAAGACGGCGCAGAGGGAGCATCCCGGAGCTGAGCTCATTGCGCATCCTGAGTGCCGTCGTGAGGTGCTCGAACTTGCTTCGTTCGTCGGCTCGACCCAGGCGCTGCTCGACTATACCCAAAAGAGCCCTTCCGAAGCATTCATCGTGGCTACCGAGCCCGGCATCCTCTACGAAATGCAGCGCCGCTCGCCCGGTAAGACCTTCATTCCCGCTCCCCGCGACATGACAAACCCGAGGAGCGTCTGTACCCAGATGAAGCAGAATACCCTCGAGAAGCTATACCGGTGCATGCTTGAGCGTTCACCCGAAATCACCGTCCCGGAGCCCCTCTTGAGCGCAGCCCTGAAGCCGATCCGCAGGATGCTCGACATGTCCGCCTGAAGATGGGCGCGGAAAGGGCGCCAACCCCCGGAAGCCGCAGGCAGAAATTCCTTTCGGCCGTTCCGGCCGCCATCCTCATTCTTCCCGTACTCCTCTCTTTGCGGGGAGACGCCCTCGGCTGGCACGACCGTACCCATGTGGCCATTGCCCGGGCGGCAGGGTTCGAACGCTGGTACAGTGCTGCGGCTCCCGACGTTGCAAAGTCGAAGTACCCGTGCGGCGCCTATGAAGGGAAGAACCATTACTTCCACAATCCCGAAAACAGGCAGGTCACCGGCGGGATGGTGCAGAGGCAGATCAGCCTCCATGATCGTGCCGATGACCAGGAGGGGCACCTCTACGGCGCCATCGTGGCCTCGGTCCGGGAGTACCGGGCGCTTCGGGCCAGGGGGAAGTTCGCAGACTACCCGATGGTTTACTGTCCCCACTATGCCGGAGACCTTTCGATGCCGCTGCACAACGTGGCCTATGACGCCTTCAACCGCGCACGCCATCATGCCAATGACGGTGTCATCGAAGAGAGCGCGTTCCGGGATGCCGCCCTTCTCCGGAGCCGCATCTACCCCATACGCATCGGGAACGAGGATGAGCTTTGCCTTGAAATCGCCCGCATCGCCGAACTCTCCCGCCAGCTCGCCCTCCGGATGCAGCGCGAGGGCCGCGACATGACCCGGACGGAGGCCCTCGGCCAGGCGGTGCACTCCGCCTCGCTCCTTCAGGCCATCCTCATCTATGCCGGATGCCCCGTTCTCGATCTTCCTGAAAGCGCCTTGGAGCTTCCGTGAGACGGGTTGCGAATGATGTAAAAAATACTTAAACTTGACCCTGTTCTTTTTTCTTTCCGGTGCCGGACGCCCCCGTGGTCCGGATAATAGGGAAGTACGCGAAAACCGTACACTGTGCCCGCAACTGTATGATGGTTCGCCGTCAGCGAACAAGGCAGCTCTGCCGAAGTTTCCTGACGGTATGCTTCAATCCACTTCGCCGACCGCAATACTTCCGCAGGAAGGGCGTGGGAAGGATTGAGTGCCCGGATTGCCCGCCCCCGTGGCAGGCTGAAAATGCCGTCGAAAGTCAGGAAACCTGCCGGATAAACGCTGTCGAGATGGCTTCGGGATGAAGGCCGGACAGCTGCCTCTTGCCCCCTCATCGGGGTCCGTGTCAACATTTATGATTTATGTTATATTCTTTATTTCCGGTATGAAAAATGCTTCGGCTCACACTTACCGATATGGCTCGACGGCACGTATAAGTTGTTTTAAAAGAATATTTTAAGTTTCCCTCCAACTCTGATCCCGGAGCGCTTCCATGAAAATCTCCCGTCTCTTTACATCTCCCGGTGAAAACGTCTATGACCGGTTCGAATATACCCAGAAGTCTTCGGTCCTCAGGAACACTGACGGCTCCAAAGTGTTTGAGATGAATGAACTCGAGGTGCCGAAGCACTGGTCGCAGATGGCGGCTGACATCCTTGCCCAGAAATATTTCCGCAAGACGGGTGTTCCGCAGGTTGACGGAGATGGAAACCCCTTGCTTGACGAGGAAGGCCGTCCGGTCACCGGCAGCGAACACTCTATCCGCCAGGTCGTGCACCGTCTGGCCGGATGCTGGCGCCAGTGGGGTGAAAAACACGGATATTTCGACTCCCCGGAGGACGCAGAGGCGTTTTACGATGAGGTCGCCTACATGCTCATTGCGCAGCAGGGCGCCCCGAACTCCCCCCAGTGGTTCAATACCGGACTGAATTTCGCCTACGGCATCACCGGTCCTGCCCAGGGACACTACCATGTCGATCCTGCCACGAAGAAGGTGGTCGAGTCCGAAGATGCATACACCCGTCCGCAGGCGCATGCCTGTTTCATCCAGTCCGTCAATGACGATCTGGTCAATGAAGGCGGCATCTTCGACCTTGCGGTCCGCGAAGCCCGGGTGTTCAAGTTCGGCAGCGGCTCGGGCACCAACTATTCCAATCTCCGCTCCTCGGGCGAAAAGCTCAGCGGAGGCGGCAGCTCGTCGGGCCTCATGAGCTTCCTGAAGATCTTCGATTCCGCGGCCGGCGCCATCAAGTCGGGCGGAACCACTCGCCGTGCGGCCAAGATGGTCATTATCGACATCGATCATCCGGATGTCGAGAAATTCATTGAGTGGAAGGCCCGTGAAGAGGACAAGGTCGCCTCGCTCGTTGCCGGCTCGAGGATCTGCTCGCGCTTCCTGCAGGCCATTGTCGAAGAGGCCATCCTGAACGGCGCCGACAGACTCGAGAACCCGAAACTCCAGCGCCTGATCGAGAACGCCCTGCACCGTGCCGTGCCGATGAGCTACATCATCCGGGTGCTCGCCCTTGTCGAGCAGGGCTATACCACGCTTGATTTCGAAGAGTACGATACCCATTACGAATCGGAAGCCTACCAGACCGTCGGCGGACAGAATTCGAACAACACCGTGAGGGTGACGAACGCCTTCATGAAGGCGGTCGAGAACAACGAACTCTGGATGCTTAAGGAACGCACAACCGGCAAGACCGCCCGTGCGGTCAACGCCCGTGAACTCTGGGAAAAGATTCTCCTGAGCGCATGGAAGTGCGCCGATCCGGGCCTCCAGTTCGACACCACCATCAACGAATGGCACACCTGCCCGGCAGCCGGCAGGATCAATGCGAGTAACCCCTGTGTGACTGCAGAGACACTGGTCGCCACAGACCGGGGACTTGAGCGTATCGGGGAACTTGTCGGACAGTCGAGAGGTATCAGGGGTATTGAGGGCAAGCTGCACTGGGTCGAAAAGATTTTCCCGACCGGCACGAAAGAAGTATACGAGCTCCGGACGAAAGCCGGATATCGCCTGAAACTCACCGGAGATCATCCCGTTTATACTGAAAATCGCGGTGATGTCAAGGCCTGTGAACTCTCCAAGGACGATGTGGTCAGACTTGTCGGGGCAGAGTTTGGTAAAGAATCGACAGGCTCTGTCGATGTTGCCCAGCTGATCGGTCTGCTTGTCGGGGATGGCTGTATTACCCGGAATGCTGAACTCACGGCTTCCGGAGAGCAGCGCCGTGTTGCCTTTCTTGCCATGGACAAGGCTGAAGCGGAGATTACCGGATGGGCAAATACGCTCATTAACGATCTGCGTCCTGAGCTTGGCGAGCACAATAAGCAGGGTTCCCTCACCCAGACCCTCACCTCGTCCCGCGTCGCTGTCGGCAGCCCCAGAATTCTCAATCTGCTTGAGAACTATGCGGTTCTCGATGGTGGAAGCGAAAAGAAAATGTTTTCCGATGCGGTGTTCCGTCTTCAGCAGGCTGAACAGGCGGCTTTGCTCCGTGGACTTTTCACTGCCGACGGCACGGTTGCCAACTACGGTGTCAAATCCCGGTATGTCGCGCTCGATTCCACCTCGCTCGACCTGCTTCTGCAGGTACAGCTGCTGCTCTTGAATTTCGGCATCAAGGCCAAAATCTACGAGAATCGCCGGGCCGGAGACCTTGTCTCTATGCTTCCGGACGGCAAGGGCGGCATGAGGGAATATCCGGTGCAGGAGATGCACAGCCTGCGCATCAGCCGAAGCTCCAGGGTTCTTTTTCAGGAGTCCATCGGATTCATGGAGGAGAGCCGGAAGGCTGAAGCGCTCGCACGTCTGAACATGACGGTCGACACCTATCGTGACCCGCTGGTCGACAGGGTGGCATCACTGAGGAGTATCGGCCGGCAGCCGGTTTTCGATCTTACCGAGCCTGAGAACCATCACTTTATTGCCAACGGCATCGGTGTTCATAATTGCAGCGAGTACATGTTCCTCGACAATACGGCCTGCAATCTCGCCAGCCTTAACCTGATCCACTTCGTCGACGAAGAGTCCGGGCATGTCAAAATCAACGAGCTCCGCCACGCCGCGGCGCTCTGGACCGTCGTGCTCGAGATCTCGGTTCTCATGGCCCACTTCCCCTCTCCCGATATCGCGCGTCTCAGCTACGAGTATCGCACCCTCGGTCTCGGGTTCGCCAATCTCGGCACCGTCCTGATGGTGCTCGGCATCCCCTACGACTCCCCGAAAGCGCTTGCGCTTGCCGGTGCCATTTCGGCCATCATCACCGGCCAGGCCTATGTCACCTCAGCAGAGATCTCCCGCGACCTCGGTCCATTCGACGGTTACCAGGCGAACTCGAAGGAGATGCTCCGCGTCATCCGCAACCACCGCCGTGCAGCCCGCAACGAGTCGGAGGAGGAGTATGAGGAGCTGTCGGTCAAGCCGCGCGGCATCGATTCCGAGTACTGCCCGAAAGAGCTCTTCGAGGCAGCCGGCAGTGTTTGGGACGAAGCGCTGCAGAAGGGAAAGAAGTACGGGTTCCGCAACGCCCAGGTCAGCGTCATCGCTCCGACCGGCACGATCGGCCTCGTCATGGACTGTGACACTACCGGCATCGAGCCTGAATTCGCCATCGTCAAGTTCAAGAAACTCGCCGGCGGTGGTTATTTCAAGATCGTCAACCAGTCGGTGCACAAGGCCCTCAAGCGCCTTGGTTACGCTGCGCAGGAGATTGAAGAGATCGAAAAGTACTGCAAGGGAAGCGGTTCGCTTGAGGGGTGTCCGTCGATCAACAGCCAGTGGCTCATGAATCGGGGCTTCACTGAAGAGAAGATCGCCCTGCTCGAGTCGAACCTCGCAGCGGTCTTCGACATCCGGTTCGCGTTCAACAAGTGGATTCTCGGAGAGGAATTCTGTCAGTCGCTCGGCTTCACGGAAGCCCAGCTGAACGATCCCGGCTTTGACATGCTCCAGGCTCTTGGCGCCAGCGCCGAAGACGCTGAAGCGGCCAATGACTTCATCTGCGGCACCATGACCATCGAGGGTGCGCCGCACCTCAAGCTGGAGCACCTTCCGGTGTTCGACTGCGCGAGCCGCTGCGGGCAGAAGGGGCTGCGCTTCATCAACCACATGGCCCATGTGCGGATGATGTCGTCGGTCCAGCCGTTCATTTCCGGCGCCATCTCCAAGACGGTCAATATGCCGGCCACCGCCACCACCGCTGAAATCGGCGAGGTATACCTCTCCGGCTGGCAGCATATGGTGAAGGCCATCACCGTATATCGTGACGGGTCTAAGCTCTCCCAGCCGCTCAACATTTCAAGTTACCAGGATCTCGACGAAGTGATCATGCTCGGCAACGAAGAGGATCTTGACGAGACAAAGGGCCCACGCGAAGTCCAGGAGCGGATTATCGAGCGGGTCTACCACCGCAGCGAGCGCCGGCTCCTGCCGAAGCGCAGGAAAGGATTCATCCGCGAAGCATACGTAGGCGGCCACAAGGTGTTCCTCCGTACCGGCGAATACGAGGACGGCTCGCTCGGCGAGGTGTTCATCGACATGTACAAGGAGGGGGCATCCTTCAAAGGTCTGCTCAACTGTTTCGCCGTGCTGGCCTCGAAGGCCCTGCAGTACGGCATGCCGCTCGAGGAGCTGGTCGACAGCTTCACCTTCACCCGGTTCGAACCGGCGGGTGCCGTCCAGGGGCACAACGCCATCAAGAACTCGACCTCGATTCTCGACTACGTGTTCCGCTCCATAGGCTACGACTACCTCGGCCGCAAGGACTTCGTGCATGTCAAGGCAGTCGATGAGGTGCCCGAGCACGGTGCGGATGCAAAGAATAGCAACGGGCAGACCTCGCCGGTGGCGGCACTGGAAGCCGAGGCGGTTCCTGCCGCCCATCATGCCGGATCCGAGTACACCAATACGCTGAAGAGCCAGGTCATGCAGGCAAAGGTGCAGGGCTATACGGGCGAGCAGTGCGAGAACTGCGGTTCGATGAGGGTCAAGCAGAACGGAACCTGCAAAGTCTGTGAAGACTGCGGAATGACGACCGGCTGCTCATAGGCGGCATCGGCTTTCCCTGCGACATACCTTGAAGCCCCCATGTTCAGTCTGAGCATGGGGGCTTTTTGCTGGTGCCGGACTTTCGCCGCAGGGCGGCTGCTGAAAGTCCCGGCTGCTGAAAGTTCTCTATGCAGGGACGGGCCGGAAGCCGGTGGCACCCTCCCGGATGGAGGCTTCAACGAGGCTCCGGTCCTGTATCAGGAGGGTTCTGGAGGGGGAGTGGCGGATGAGTTCATAGTCGTGGGTGCCGATGACGACGATGATGCCTTTCTGGTTGATCTTTTTCAGGTACTCGAGGATTTCAATCGAGGTGTCGGGGTCGAGATTTCCTGTCGGTTCGTCGGCAAGGATAACCAGCGGTTCGCGGACCAGTGCGCGGGCGATCGATACCCGCTGCTGCTCACCGCCCGAGAGGCGGATCGGCAGCTCCCCGGCGACATCCGAGAGTCCGACGCTTTCGAGCGCGTGCATCACCTTTTCACGGATCAGTTTCTCCTTCGTGCCCGTTACCTTCAAAACGAACGCGAGGTTGTCGTAAACGCTGCGGTCTTCAAGCAGCCTGAAGTCCTGAAAGACGATGCCGAGTTTGCGCCGCAGGAGCGGGATCTCCCTTTTTTTGATGGTACGGGAGTTGTATCCGGCTATGATGAGCTCCCCTTTTTTCGGCTTGATCTCCATATACATCGTTTTCAGGAGGGTCGATTTCCCGCTCCCGCTTTTTCCTGCAATAAAGACCAGTTCACCCGGCTGGATGGTCAGGTTGAGATTGGAGAACACCGGCTTTCTGTTGAGCTCGATATCAAGATTGACGAATGAAATCATAGGGGCGGTCCTGTTTTCTTTTTCCTGTTTTCAGCAATGGTTGCGGCAAGGAGCGTGGCTTCGTGCAGGCTTTCGGCCGAAGCCGTGCCTTTTCCCGCTCGGTCAAATCCCGTGCCGTGGTCGGGAGAGGTGCGCACGATCGGCAGGCCGAGGGTTACGTTGACTCCGCTGTGGAAAGCGAGCACCTTGAAGGGGAGCAGCCCCTGGTCGTGGTACATGGCCAGAACGACGTCAAAGCGGCTCTGCATCCGGGCCCCGAAAAATCCATCGGCCGGAAAAGGCCCTTCGATATGCATCCTCTGCTGCAGGCGCTGGATTGCGGGGCGGATCAGCTCCTCCTCTTCACGGCCCATGATCCCTCCGTCGGATGCGTGGGGGTTGAGGCCGAGGACGGCGACGGCAGGGTGTTCGAGCCCGAAATCGGTTTCAAGGCAGCGCGCGAGGCGGAGGAGAAAGCGGTCGATATCCGTTTTCCTGACGAGCAACGGAACCCGTTCAAGGGGTTCGTGGATGGTCAGCAGCGCCACCTTCAGGCCCGATACCCTGTCGGCGAACAGCATGATGGGGGAGGGGACACTGAACATCCTTCCGAGCATGCCGGTGTGTCCCGAGTCTGGGCAGCCGGCAAGGGCGAGCGACTCCTTGTGGAGGGGGGCTGTGACAAGCGCGTCAAACTGCCCGTTCCGGCAGAGTTCCGCCGCGGCCTTGACGGACTGCATTGCGATGCTTCCTGCTTCAGCCGTCACCGTCCCGGGCTCTATCGAGAGGGGTTCGGCAACGCTCAGCACCGGGAGGACCCCGCAGCTGCAGGAGGGCAGGTGCTCAAGCGCCCGGGCGTCTTCAACCCGCTCCAGCTCTATGGGGAGGCCGAGTGCCTGGCGGTAGTGTTCAAGGACACGGTATGAGCCTGCAACGGCGAACCGGTGGCCGCTCTTCTGGAGCTCGAGGAACCCCTTCAGTATGATTTCCGGGCCGATGCCGTGGGGATCGCCGAGCGAGAAGACGATACGCATGGTTAGAGTCGCTTGTATGCGTTGGCGATTTTCTCGTCCTTCTGCACTCCTTTCATGGCGAGCCAGAAGAGAACCGGCTCCGGGAGTATCATGAAGAATCCGGTTTCAGGCCCGTGCACGAACCCTGCCCCGCCGGCGAGGAAGTACTGGTTCATGAAGTGTGCAGCCGTGAGGGTGGAGAGCAGGTCGCCGACAAAGAGAAGGACGCCGAGTGCGATCACTTTCTGCTGGAGCGCGCGTTGCTTGTAGAGGAATATTGCTGCCAGGGCAGCAATGGCGGTGAGCGGCGAAAAGATCCCGGACGCAATGGTGCCTGCGGTGAAGAGGATGCCGGCACCCTCAAACGGGGTGAAGTCGCCAATCGGAAAATACTCCAGAGCGCTGAAGCCCCAGAACGGGAAAAGCATGCTGCCGCAGGCGAGAAGCGCGACGAGGAACAGGTAGAGGGTCTGGATTCGTGCTAGCATGACGGTACGGGTTTTTCGATACGGCTATCGTGTTGATGTCCCTGAATTGCAGTCAATATACATAAAGCGCTTAAAAAGATATGGGGGCGATGTGCCGTGGATTGGCTGCGATCGGTTTTTTAATAAATAATAGTTCTTATTTAAGATTTATTCTTGATTATTTGCCGGAGTATCGTATATTGATTTCAGGAGTTGAAGGCAACAATTTTTTCTGCAACAAACAAATCAACAAAACACTTAATAGGAGAACATGCCATGTCACAGCATCCTGAAGAAGAACTGTACTACGATATTTCCATGCCGCTGCTCGGTGACGAGTTTCCGGAACTCGACGTACAGACCACCCATGGCCCGATGAACATCCCCGGAGACCTGAAAGGCTCCTGGTTCGTGCTCTTCAGCCACCCGGCAGACTACACCCCGGTCTGCACCACTGAGTTCGTTGCATTCCAGGAGAGGGTACCGGAGTTCGATAAAATCGGCTGCAAGCTGATCGGCATGAGCGTCGACCAGGTATTTTCGCACATCAAGTGGGTTGAGTGGATCGAGGAGAAACTCAACGTCGAGATCACCTTCCCGATCGTCGCAGCCAATGACCGGATCGCCAACAAGCTCGGTATGCTTCACCCCGGAAAGGGCTCCAATACCGTGCGCGCCGTCTTCGTCGGTGACCCGCAGGGCAAGGTGCGCCTCGTGCTGTACTACCCGCAGGAGATCGGCCGTAACATGGATGAGATCCTTCGCGCCGTGACCGCACTGCAGTATTCCGACAAGCACAAGGTGGCCATGCCGGCAGACTGGCCGAACAACACGATGCTGAAGGACCGCGTCATCATTCCTCCGGCCAACAACGTTGCCGACGCCAAAAAGCGTCCGAGCCAGTATGAGTGCTATGACTGGTGGTTCTGCCACAAGGCGATGGAGAAATAAGCCTCCCATTTCTTCCTTTCCCTGAGGTGCCCCATGCCGGGTGCCTCGGGGATTTTTTTGTGGAATGAGGCTTTTTTTTCTGTAGAAAATTGTTTCTTATTGCCTATAGCGTAACGATAACCAATACCCCAACGAGGAGAATTGCACCATGGGAACAAGAGGACGTGAAATTGTCGGCGAGCATATTGACCGCGTGCTTGAACTGCTCAACAAGGCTTTTGCCGATGAGTGGCTTGCTTATTACCAGTACTGGATCGGAGCAAAAATCGTCGAAGGGCCGATGAAGGACGCCGTCATGGCAGAACTTCTGCAGCATGCGGCCGATGAACTCCGCCATGCCGATATGGTCACCACCAGAATCATCCAGCTCGGCGGCAAGCCGCTTGTGAACCCGAAGCTCTGGTTCGAATGGACCAACTGCGGCTACGACGCCCCTGACAACCCGTTTGTCCGGAACATCCTGGAGCAGAACATTTCAGGAGAGCAGTGTGCAATTTCGACCTACCACAGCATTATCGAGGAGATCGGCATGAAAGATCCGATCACCTACAACCTTGCCGTGCAGATCATGCAGGACGAGGTTGAGCATGAGGAGGACCTCCAGTCGCTGCTCGAGGACCTGGGGATGTTCCTCAGAAAGTGAAGTATTCTACATTCTAACTGAATCAAACCCAAAGAAGGAGACCAACACGTATGCCTACGACCCACGAAAACCTCAAGAGTGCATTTGGCGGAGAGAGCCAGGCGTTCATGAAATATGTGACCTTCGCCAAGAAGGCAGAGAAAGACGGATTCAAGAACATCGCCAGGCTGTTCAGGACCACGGCAGAAGCCGAGCGGATCCATGCTGAAGCCCACCTCATGGCTGATGATGCAGTCGGCTCTACTGCCGAGAACCTTGAAACCGCCATCGGTGGCGAGACCTATGAGCACAACGAGATGTATCCGCCGATGTATGAGCAGGCCGTTAGCGAGGGCCACAAGGCAAAGCGTATGTTCGGATTCGCCGTTGAGGCTGAAAAGGTGCATGCCGCACTCTACCGCCATGCGCTCGAGTCTGTAAAGAACGGACAGGATATTGTAGAGACCGCCGTGTGGCTCTGCCCTGTCTGCGGGCACATCGAGCTCGTGACGCCTCCTGAAAAATGCCCGATCTGCAACGTGAAGGCTGAAGTCTACGTGCAGGTAGCCTGAACGGAGAAGAATGGCCGTTAAAAGCCTCTATCGGGGGCTTTCTTCGTGCCTTTCTTCGTGCCTCTCTTCGTGCCTCTATTGCTCAGCAGCAATGCAAAAAGCCTCCGGAAGTCCGGAGGCTTTTTGGTGCCTGAGTTTCAGTGCAGGTTGTTTATTACGGGTGAGGAAGACTGTTCATGCATGTTTTTTCCTGCAGCTCTCGCAGATTCCGCTGACCACCATGCGCTTGCCGAGTACGGTGAAGTTGCCGATGGCTTTCTCCGGTACGGGCACCTTGTCGAGCGTTTCATCGGTGAAGTCGATGATTCTGCCGCACTGCACGCAGTGCAGGTGGTGGTGGCTCATGAGGTCTGTGTCGAAGCGCCGGACGCCGGAGTGGGATTCAACGGTTTCGATGATGCCGATTTCGGCAAAGGTGAGCAGCGTCCTGTTCACGGTATCGAAAGAGATCGTAGGGTGCAGTGCTACGAGTTTCCTGTATACGCCGTCTGCTGAAGGGTGTTCTTTCGAGCCTGCCAGCGCCTTGAAGATTGCAAGCCGCTGAGGGGTGATTTTCAGCCCGTGTGCCCTGCATCGCAGCATGAACTCCTCTGTCATCGAGCCCTCTGTGGTTGCGTTCATCATTATTTGTCCTCGCTGTAGAAACAGGATAAAATATATCTTAATATTAAGGTAGCGAAACTTTTCACAAAGAGCAATTCTTATTTAATAATGGAAACAACAGCTCGCTGCGATGTTTTGTTCTCAGCTGCAGAACATATATTTTATCTTTGTCATTTTACACCTTCTCCCCTATGTCCATGAAACGGTGTCCCGTCACGAAGCTTCCCGTTACTGAGAGCCCCAGGTGGCAGGTTGAGCATCCGGAGCCCGGATACCGGGTTTTTTTCGAGGTTATCGGCCCCGACATCATTCACGCAAAGGTTGTCGGTGATGAGCCTACCTATCTGGATTATATCGACGTAGACGTTTTCCAGAACATATGCGAGGAAATGCAGCTCAATGGCCGGAAGGTTTTTGTGGTGGTCGACTATGATCCGATCAATGAGGTCCGCCTGAGCTATAAGAGGGACTTCGGGAACCTGTTCTACAACTGGGGACCCTGGATCGCTGTTCTTGTTGTCTACAATGTCCGCCCTGCAATCACGGCCCACATGCTCGGTCTCGGTGCGCTCTGTCCTGCCCGTTCCGAGGCGCTCATTGTCGGCAGCTACAGGGAGGCTATGGAGCACATCGCCGACTACAAGCGCAGGTATGGTCCTGCAGATGTTCCCGAGCCGCCTGTTGCGGATTCGGTTGAGGATATTGCGGGCCGTTTTTTTGCCGCCGTTTCGCGTATCTCATGGCTCGACATGCTTGATCAGCCGGTCACTGCTCCCCCCGAGGAAAACGAATTCCGGTTGTTTTTTACGGCACTCGATGAACTGCGCAGGGACCTCCTGGTTCGCGAAGAGGAGCATCAGGAGAAGCTCCGGAAACTGCGTGAGGAGTACAGGCGGCGTGAAGAGGAGTGCCGGATCCAGATCAACCTCCGCCAGGACCTGAGTCGCAGGGACGCGGAGCAGTATGAGGCTGAGCTGTACCGGTTGCGGAACATTCTTTCTGCAAAAGAGGATGAACTCGCCGGCGTGGCCGGTATGTTCGACTCGAAGATCTCGTCACTTGTAAAGCTTTGTCAGGAGATTGACCGGGTTGATGCCACCGCCGAGCTGCGTGAGACCATCTCAACCCTCTGCCACAAAATCTCCCTCCGAAAGAATGCCGAAATTGAGCTCAGCACCGAGCTGACTGATGCGGACGCATGTTTTCTCGCTGCACTGCAGGACCGCCATCCCGGCCTGAACGAGCGTGAGCGGCGGCTGAGCCTTTTCATAAAGCTGAACTATGCGACGAAGGACATCGCCCGTTCGGCAGGCATATCGCTCCGCGGGATGGAGAACATCCGCTACCGTCTCCATAAAAAGCTCGGGCTCCAGCCACACCAGTCGCTTAAGAATTATTTTTCGATGCTGGCCTCCGAGGCCTGCCTTGGGTAAGGATCTTCCTTGCGGCATCTGCGATCCGTGAGGCAGCCCCTGCCTGGCTGTGAATGAACCCGTATGCCGCTTTTCCCGCTTTTTCGGCTTCCCGGGATCCGTCGACGAGCCGCCGGAGGACGGCACCGAGTTCCTCACTGTTCCGGATGGTGTATGCCCCGCCCGCTTCAAGCAGGCCTTCGGCTTCCGGCGAGTTATGGTGGCGCGGGCCAAAGATGACCGGGATGCCGTAGACGGCCGGTTCGAGGGTATTGTGCACGTTGACGCCGAATCCGCCTCCGACATAGGCCATGGAGGCAACGGAGTACAGTTCCACCAGATAGCCGGTTTCATCGATGACCAGCACCTCCCTTGATGCATCGAAGGACGCATCAAGCTGCCTCACCCTTCTCCATCCTATCTGCAGCCGTTCGAGTTCACGTCCGATGCGGAGGATGTTCTCCGGGCCTACCTTGTGGGGTACGAGCACCAGTGATGGCCTGCTGGCAAGTTCCAGCCAGGCCCCGAGCAGCACCTCTTCATCCTTTTCCCACACGCTTCCTGCAACAAGTACCGGCCGCTGCTTGAAGAACGCTGCGATGTGGCCGACCCGTTCACTGTTCCGGCTGCGCTGGATGACCTGATCGATCCTCGGCTCGCCGGCACGTTCGGCCGCCCTGCACCCGAACACATCCCTGAATGCCCGTGCGTCTTTTTCTGCAACGGTGAAGATATGGTCGAACAGCTGAAAGAGAGGTCGGTAGAAGGCTTTCAGTACCGGATTGAAGTAGGAGGAACCTTCCTGCAGCACTGCGGCGGCCAGGATCATCCCGGCGCCGCGGCGTTTCAGGGCCAGAAGGTGGCTCGGCCAGAAGTCGTAGCGCATGAGCATGAAGAGGTCCGGCCGGACAAGCTCTGCCGTTTTACGGGCATTGGCCGGCGTGTCGAGCGGAAGGTAGAAGACGGCATCGGCGTCGGGGTAGTCTTTGCGGGCTTCATAGCCGGAATCGGAGAGGAAGGAGACAAATACCGCGAGACCGGGAACGCTCTCCTTCAGGAGGGTGATGAGCGGACGGGCCTGCTCGAACTCCCCGACCGACGCGGCATGGACCCAGAGCCGGGGCCTTCCCTCTGCTACATTCCGGCTCTTTTCCTCAAGCTCAGGGAACACGCCCCGGCGGGCGGCGAAGAACTTCCGGAGTCCGGGGCTGAAGGGTCCGGCAGCTTTCAGGACTGCGGCGACGGCGGGAACAAGAAGGGTATAAATGGAGACCGGGCCAGGTGTCATGGGGCGCAAAGGGCTCGGAGGAGCGCAATGTTCGGGGCGGTGAGGTTGTTTCATTCTCAAACTTAAGAAAAAAGTAGATAGAGGGGTATGAAATACTATGCGGTAATGGTAGATTTAATTCGTAGTATTGCATCGCATTGACCGCGTGGTGGATATGCCGAGAAAGAGCAGGTGTCGTGTGCTTCAGTTATTACGATGATTGTGGCCCCGGATGCAGCAGTTGCTGCAGGGGTGAGACTTCTTCCTTCATTTCAGTGCTTTCCTGCATTGTTGCCACACCTCAATGGACCCAAGAGAGGTATTGCAAACAATTTACTACACAGGACATCACAGCATGAGTGCAGAAACACCAGAACCCATCAGGAATTTTACCGACCTCAACCTAAGCGAGCCCATTATGCGGGCACTGAAGGAAGTCGGCTACGAAACTCCTACACCGATACAGGCCCGTACCATACCGCTGATGCTTGAAGGACGCGATGTCCTTGGACAGGCACAGACCGGTACCGGCAAAACAGCGGCATTCGCCCTTCCCATTCTTTCGGGCATCGACCTTTCCTTAACGGATCCTCAGGTACTGGTGCTCGCACCGACCCGTGAACTGGCCATCCAGGTTGCCGAGGCGTTCCACAAGTATGCCGAATACCTCAAGGGGTTCCACGTACTGCCCATCTACGGCGGGCAGGATTACGGCGGGCAGCTCCGCATGCTCAAGCGCGGCGTGCATGTCGTCGTCGGTACCCCCGGCCGCGTCATGGATCACATGCGCAGAGGCTCACTGAACCTTGATTCCCTGCAGTGCCTCGTGCTTGACGAGGCCGATGAGATGCTCCGGATGGGCTTCATCGATGATGTGGAGTGGATTCTCGGCGAGACTCCAAAAGAGCGTCAGGTCGCACTCTTCTCGGCAACGATGCCGGCACCGATCCGCCGCATCGCACAGAAATATCTGAACAGCCCCGCTGAAGTGACCATCGAGGGCAAGACGACCACCGTTGAAACCATCCGCCAGCGTTATTGGATCGTCGGCGGCAGCCACAAGCTCGACATTCTGACCCGCATTCTCGAAGTGGAGCCGTTCGAGGGCATGCTCATTTTCGTACGGACGAAGACGATGACCCTGGAACTTGCCGAAAAACTTCAGGCCCGCGGCTATGCCGCAGCCGCCCTCAACGGCGATATGGTGCAGAACCAGCGCGAGCGGACCGTCGACCAGCTGAAAGACGGCTCACTGAATATCGTCATCGCCACTGACGTGGCAGCCAGAGGTCTTGACGTTGAGCGTATCAGCCATGTCATCAATTATGATGTTCCTTACGACACCGAGTCCTACGTGCACCGCATCGGCCGGACCGGCCGTGCCGGCAGGAGCGGCGAGGCCATCCTCTTTGTCGCCCCGAGGGAGAAGAACATGCTCTACGCCATTGAAAAGGCGACCCGCAAGCGTATCGAGCTGATGGAGCTTCCCTCGACGGAGATCATCAACGACAAGCGTATCGAAAAGTTCAAGCAGCGCATCAGCGACACCATCGCCGCTGAAGACCTTGGGTTCTTCACCCGCCTCATCGAGCAGTACTGCCATGAGCATGATGTGTCGGAACTCGAGGCAGCCGCCGCACTGGCCGCCATGGTACAGGGAGACACTCCGCTCCTCTTTTCTGCGAAGCCTGAAAAGCAGGTGCGCCGTGAAGAGCGGGACCGTCCTTCTGACGAGGCTCCGTTCCGCAAAAAGCCACGCCGCGATGATATGTACGGTGACGAAAAGCGGGAGGTATACCGTATCGAGGTCGGCAGCGAGCACGGCGTACAGGCCGGAAACATTCTCGGCGCCATCATCAACGAGATCGGGCTTGACCCCGAAGCGATCGGGCGCATCTCCATTTCCGATGCGTTCTCGACGGTGGAGCTGCCGGCCGGCATGCCCAACGATATCTTCCAGGAACTTCGCAAGGTTCGTGTCTGCGGACGCCAGCTCAGGGTGTCGAAAATGGAGGGCGGCCAGGGCGGCGGTTCTCCTTACGGCGGCAAAGGGGCGAAACGGCCGGCACGGCCATCCGGAAAGGACGGCGGCTTCTTCACCGGACCGAAAAAGAAGCGCAAGGGCTGAATGCTTCAGCCCTTGACTGCAGCTCATGCGGCGAAACGGTTGAACAGGGGAATGTAGCCTTACATGGAAATCGAGTTCTACGGCGCCACGGAGCGGGTGACCGGTTCCTGCCATATCCTCAGGGTCGGTCGGTTCACCGTCCTTCTTGACTGTGGCCTCATACAGGGGTCGGATGTCGAGGAGGCGCTGAACCGGGCGCCCTTCGCCTTTGATCCGGAGAGGGTCGAAGCCATGATCCTCAGTCACGGACATATCGACCACTCCGGCCGCATCCCTCTGCTCGTAAAGCGCGGGTTCACGGGACCGGTGTTCACCGGGGATGCAACGGCGGATCTCGCCCGCGTTCTCCTGCTTGACAGCGCATCTCTGGCAGAACGCGATGCCCTCGATCGCCGAAAACACCCGCGTACAGCCGCCGACCGGCACGCTGAACCGCTCTACACCCGGGATGATGCTGTCCGTGCACTCAATTCCTTCAAGCCTGTTCCATACGGCCGGCGCTTTCCGGTCGTACCCGGTCTTGAGGCCTGTTTCCGCGATGCCGGCCATATTCTCGGCTCGGCGGTCGTGGAGCTCTGGCTCACTGAAGGGGGCGTTTCCAGGAAGCTGGTGTTCAGCGGGGATCTCGGCCAGTACGGCAGTCCAATCCTGAACGATCCGGAGGCGGTCACGGATGCTGATGCCCTCATCATCGAAAGCACTTACGGGGACAGGCTCCACCGCGATTACGACCAGACCCTTCAGGAGCTCGGCGAAATCTTCAACAGTGCTTCTCGGGGCTCCGGGAACATCCTCATCCCCGCGTTTTCGATCGGGCGGAGCCAGGAGCTCCTCTACCTCTTTGCGCGCCATTATGAGGAGTGGGGGATGCAGCACTGGCAGGTCTACCTCGACAGTCCGATGGCTATCGAAGCGAGCATGATTTACTTGGGGTACCCTGAGTTGTTTGACCGCGAGGCGCTTGCTTCCAGGAACGACAAACGCCTGCTGCCCACCCTTAAAAACCTTCACTTCACCCCGAAGGTCGAGCAGTCGCAGGCCATCAACAAAGAACGGAGCGGCGCCATCATCATCGCCGGCAGCGGCATGTGCAACGGAGGCAGAATCCTGCACCACCTGAAGCACAACATCTCGCGGCCCGAGTGCCATCTGCTCATTACGGGGTATCAGGCGGAGGGGACGCTCGGCCGACAGATTGTCGAGGGGGCAGCGGAGGTCGAGATTCACGGCCGGCATTACCCGGTGGCGGCGGCTGTGCATACCGTCGGGGGGCTCTCGGCCCACGGAGACCGTGAGGATATGCTGCGCTGGGTATCAGGGTTCAAAAGCTCGCCGCGTGTTTTCGTAGTGCATGGCGATCCGGCGGCGAAGGAGGCGTTCAGGAACTCGATCGAGGAACGACTGCAACTGACGGCCTCGATTCCCCGGCCCGGCGAAAGGTATGATTTCAGTTCATGATACAGATAGACAGTCTATAGCAATCCATTAACCACACAATGCCCGATTCATCAATCAGGGAGTTTATCCCGATCCTTCAGACCTCTATTGGTCCTGTCATCCTCATCTCCGGCATCGGCCTTCTGCTACTCACCATGACGAACCGCCTCGGGCGCATCATCGACCGCTCGCGGGCGCTCCTTGCCGGCCTTGACTCATCGGTTGAGCGGAGTGCCGATACCCTCAACCGCGAGCTCGACATTCTCTGGAAACGTGCCCGCTTCATAAGAATGGCCATCCTGCTCTCAACCCTTACCTGTCTCGGGGCTTCGGTGATGATCATGCTGCTGTTCTATTCGGTGCTGGCCAATATCGATACCACGATCCTGATTGCCGTGCTGTTTTTTTTCTGCATGGCATCGCTCTCGGTCTCGCTGGTGTATTTTATTTTCGATGTCAACCTCACCCTGACGGCGCTCAAGATCGAGCAGGAGATCCATCCGAAACTGCGATAAGGCGGGAACAGGGTGAATGCGGCAGGATTCGAACCTGCGACCCTCTGCTTAAAAGGCAGATGCTCTAACCAGCTGAGCTACGCATTCATGAAGCCGCACCATTCTTTGGGGCGGCTTTTTCCGTTGGTGGCCCCCTTTCCCCGCCAACCCACTTTTTTTTCGATAACACGCCTTCCTCCGGAATTGGTTCCCTGCAGCTTCTGAGGCGTTCCATCCGGTTATCCCCTCGGGTGGCAGGTCCGGTGCACCTCTTTGACGAACGTGCGGTCGATATGGGTATAGATCTGGGTGGCGACGATCGAGCTGTGTCCAAGCATCTCCTGCACGGCGCGCAGGTCTGCGCCCCCTTCGAGCAGGTGGGTGGCAAAGGTGTGGCGGAAGGTGTGCGGGCTGATGTTTTTCTCTATCCCCGCCAGGCGGGCGTACTCCTTCACCATGTTGTAGACCGCCATGCGTGTGAGCTTTCTGCCCCGGGCGTTGAGGAACAGGTGGTCAAGGGAGTTGCGGTTGGAGAGCTTCATGCGCAGTTCCTCCCGGTAGCGCCGGATCCAGGCGGCGGCGGCGTCCCCGATCGGCACGAGCCGCTCTTTCGAGCCTTTGCCGAAGATCCTGATGAAGCGTTCGTCAAGATAGAGGTTCTGCTGGGTCATATCCACCAGTTCAGTGACCCGGATTCCGGATGCGTAGAGAAGTTCGAGAATCGCCCTGTCCCGGAGCAGGAAGCGGCCGGGGGGAGACTGGAGCATGGGTGCTTCAAGCACCCGTTCGGTCTCCTGAAGGGTGAGGACGGCGGGGAGGTAGCGCGCTTGTTTCGGCTGGTGGAGGGTTTCGGCGGGGTTGGATGCGAGGCGGTGTTCATTGAAGAGGAAGCGGTGCAGCGAACGGATTGCCGAGACGTTTCGTGCAATGGAGCTCGGTTCCAGACCCGCCTGATGGAGTGCAAGGACGAAGTGGTTGATGCGTTCCGCCGTGATGGCCTCAAGCGGGACATCATCCTCCTGCATGGCAAGCAGGTAGCGGCCGAGATCGTTGCGGTAGGACTCTCTCGTGTTGCCGGCGAAGTTTCTCTCTATGAAGAGGTAGTCGAGGAATCCCTCAAGCACCCGGCTGTACGCAGCGTCCAGTTCCACCATGGACATCATCCTCCCTGTTTCCGCAGGAGGACTGCATAGCCGCCGTCAAATCCGGGTCTTGCGCCCGGGAGCGTAAGGATTCCGCCTTCGGGTGTGCGTTCAAGGCAGAAGGGCTCCGGCACCTTTCCTGTTGCCTGTTCGATTCTGAACGCCGGATGCTGCTGAAGGAATGCTTCCACCTGCAGCTGGTTTTCTTCGGGTTCCACCGAGCAGGTCGAGTAGAGGAGCAGGCCCCCTTCCGCAAGCAGTCCTGCGGCATGCCGGAGGATCTCCTCCTGGAGCCCGCTCAGTTCCCGGAGTTTTTCCGGACCGGTTTTCCAGCGCAGCTCCGCCCGCCGTCCGAGCACGCCGGTTCCGGTGCAGGGAGCGTCAACGAGAATGGCGTCCGGCTGGAACGGGGGCGTGAACTCCCGGGCATCTCCGGTCCGGGCCTCGATGATGGATATCCCGAGCGTATCGGCAAGGGCCTGGATTCGAAGGGTTTTCTGCGGGTAACGGTCAAGAGCGATGATTTCTCCCCGATTTCCCATCAGTTCGGCTGCGTGTGCCGCCTTGCCGCCGGGAGCCGCGCAGAGGTCTAGCACCTTCCAGTCGGGCTGGGGGTCGAGCAGCAGCACCGCAAGGGCCTGGGTCGGGTTCTGGACGGAGGCAAGTCCCTGCCTGAGGAGCGGCTCGAACAGGTGGAAATCAGCGGCAAGGCGGATGCCGGGGATTCCGCTCTCCTGCCACCCGGATTCTTCGCCCTCTGCGCCCTTGGCATTCGTCCCTTTCAGCGGGTTATGACGGATGCCGAAGAGCGGGTGTTCATTGTCATAGCGGAGCATCGATTCCGTCCGCTGTTCTCCGTAGTTCCCGATCCATCGCCGGACGAGCGGCTCCGGATGGGAATGGAGCACCGAGAGGCGTTCGGAGAGGGATGCATCCTTGAGCCACAGGTCGAGATGGACGGTTTCGGGCGAGATTTTCCGCAGGACGGCGTTCGTGAGTTTCGACATGCGCTCGCCCTTGTAGCGACGGGCAAGCCGGACACACTCGTTGACGGCGGCCCAGCGCGGCACACGGTCGAGAAAGAGCAGCTGCCATACGCCGAGGCGGAGGATGTTCAGGACGGCGGGGGAGGCCTTCTGGATGTCGTGGCTGTAAAATTTCGCAATGATGAAGTCGAGCTGGAGGCGCTGGCGGAGCACGCCGCTGGTGAGCGCGGTAGCCAGAGCCCGGTCAGGCCCTTTAAGGGATGATGCCTCCAGCAGTTCATGCAGAAGGGAATCGGAGTGGCGAGTGCCTGCCTCAAGCTGCTGCAGGATGTTGAAGGCTAGTTCCCGGGCTGATGTCATTGGTACTGATTAGGTGTTGCGGTGCGCGGTCTCTGTGGGGCCGCTTGTAAAATACTCTTTGCTGTTGTAGATTCATTGGACTAATGTTCTTTTCAAGTTTTTACGCTATCATCGAGAAAGGTGGAGGGACTGGCCCTGAGAAGCCTTGGCAACCGTCATTGACCGTCAGTGATTCAATGGATTGCATTGATTCATGTATTGAGGTAATGATTGGTGCCAATTCCATCCCGGTTGAAGGCCGGGAAAGATGAAGAGATACGACCCCCCCCCCGTTGCAGACGTACCCCGTATTTTTTCCTCCCGACTGATGGTGGCGCCAAAGGAGAACCATATCGCCTCCATGACAGACAAGAAGCCGACGCCATACCGTTTTGAGACCCTGCAGGTCCATGCCGGCCAAACGCCCGATCCCCTGACGCACTCCCGCGCCGTACCCATATACCAGACAACGGCCTATACTTTCGACAGCGCCCGGCACGGTGCGGATCTCTTTGCCCTGAAAGAGGCGGGCAACATCTATACCCGCCTCATGAACCCGACCACCGATGTTTTCGAGCAGCGGATGGCCGCACTTGAGGGCGGAAAAGCAGCGCTTGCCGTTTCCAGCGGCCATTCTGCGCAGTTCATCGCATTGACGAGCCTCTGCCAGGCGGGTGACAACATCGTCTCCTCCAGCTACCTTTACGGCGGCACCTACAACCAGTTCAAGGTCTCCTTCGCCCGCCTCGGCATCGGGGTGCACTTCACCCGGGGGCTTGAGGCGGAGGATTTCCGGCGGTGCATTGATGAAAACACCAAGGCGCTCTACCTTGAGTCGATCGGCAATCCTGCTTTCCATGTCCCCGATTTCGAGGCTGTTGCGGCTGTTGCAGACGAGCACGGCATCCCCCTCATCGTCGACAATACCTTCGGGTGCGGCGGCTGTCTCTGCCGTCCGCTCGAGCACGGGGCTTCGATTGTGACGGAGTCGGCCACCAAATGGATCGGCGGACACGGTACCTCGATGGGCGGGGTCATCGTCGACGGCGGCACCTTCGATTGGGGCAGCGGACGCTTCCCCATGCTCAGCGAGCCTTCAGAGGGCTACCACGGCCTCTGTTTCCATGAAACATTCGGGGATCTGGCTTTCATCGTGAAGGCGCGGGTGGAGGGGCTGCGCGATTTCGGGCCGGCCATCAGCCCGTTCAACTCGTTTCTCCTGCTGCAGGGCCTTGAAACCCTTTCGCTTCGGGTGGAGCGGCATCTCTCGAACACGATCGCCCTTGCCCGGTGGCTTCTGAGCCGCCCTGAGGTCGCATGGGTCAACTACCCGGGCCTCGAGTCGCATCCGACCCACAGGAATGCTGCCCGCTACCTCCGGAACGGGTTCGGCTGCGTACTCACCTTCGGCCTTAAGGGAGGCTATGAGCGGGCGGTGTCGTTCATCGATGGGGTACGGCTGGCAAGCCACGTGGCCAATGTGGGGGACGCCAAGACTCTCGTCATCCACCCCGCCTCCACCACCCATCAGCAGCTCTCAGTCGAAGAGCAGGCTTCAGCAGGCGTGACCCCCGACATGGTGCGGGTCTCTGTCGGACTTGAGCATATAGACGACATCCGTGAGGATTTCGAGCAGGCACTTAGAACACAGGCATGAACCGAGGCATGAAACCCATCAACGAACTTATTTCGCCCGATACGAAGCATTACTCCTTCACCGAACCCTTCCAGACAGAGCTTGGCGCCACGCTCCCTTCCGTGGAGGTGGCCTACCGCACCTGGGGGACCCTCAACGAGGCCCGCGACAACGTTATCCTCATCTGCCATGCACTGACAGGCTCGGCTGACGCCGACCAGTGGTGGGGAGGTCTGTTTGGCGAGGGATGCGGCTTTGACGCAACCCGGGACTTCATCATCTGCAGCAACGTGCTCGGCAGCTGCTACGGCACCACCGGGCCTCTCTCTCCCAATCCCGCGACCGGACGTCACTACGGTCCCGATTTCCCCTTGATCACCATCCGCGACATGGTCCACGTAGAGCGGCACCTGCTCCGGCATCTTGGCATTGAGCGCGTGAAGCTTGTTGTCGGGGCCTCGCTCGGCGGTATGCAGGTGCTTGAGTGGGGGGCGCTCTATCCGGAGGTTGCACTTGCGCTCATGCCGATGGGGATTTCAGGGCGGCATTCGGCATGGTGCATCGCCCAGAGCGAAGCCCAGCGGCAGGCCATCATGGCCGACGCGCTCTGGAAAGACGGGTGGTATGAAGAAGACGCCCCGCCGGCAAGGGGGCTCGGGGCTGCGCGTATGATGGCCATGTGCACCTACAGGAGCTTCCGGAACTTCGAGGAGAAGTTCGGAAGGCAGCGGCAGGAAGACGGCACCTTCAAGGCGGTCAGCTATATGCACCATCAGGGAGGGAGGCTTGTCGAGCGGTTTGACGCCAACACCTACATCACCCTGACCCGGGCCATGGACATGCATGACCTGGGACGGGGGAGGAGCGGTTACGAGGAGGCGGTGTGCGCGATGACCCAGCCCGTCGAGATTCTTTCCATCGATTCGGATGTGCTCTATCCGAAATCGGAGCAGCAGGAGCTTGCCTGCCTGCTTCCGAATTCAAAAATCCTTTACCTCGACGAACCTTACGGCCATGATGCTTTCCTGATCGATGTCGAACGGGTAAGCCGGATGGTGCGCGACTTTCTCCAGGCAATCAGCAGGAAGGGCTGATTTGGCTGAACCCTGTGTAGGGCACGAGCACCTCGGGCACCCGGATGCCGCCCTCCAGAGTCTGGTAGTGCTCGATGATGGAGACCATGAGCCGCGATGTCGCAAGGCCTGAGCCGTTCAGGGTATGCACGAATTCAGGTTTTGACTTCCCGTCCGCCTTGAAGCGGATGTTGGCGCGCCGGGCCTGGTAATCCTCGAAGTTCGAGCAGCTCGATGCTTCAAGGTACTTCCTTTCGGCCGGCGACCATACTTCAATGTCATAGCACTTCGCCGCATTGGCGCTGATGTCCCCGCTGCAGAGCAGGAGCACCCGGTAGGGTATTTCCAGCGCACAAAGAATTGCTTCGGCGTGGCCGCGGATGGTTTCAAGTGCCGCGTAGGACTCTTCGGGCCGGGTGAACTTCACCATCTCCACCTTGTTGAACTGGTGGACCCTGAGAAACCCTCTGGTGTCCTTGCCATAGCTGCCTGCTTCACGTCGGAAGCAGGCCGAATAGGCTGCGTAGGAGATAGGGAGGGCTTCGGCGGAGAGCATTTCGTCGCGGTGGAGATTCGTGACGGGTACTTCCGCGGTGGGGATGGCATACAGCTCATCCTCTTCCATGTGGTAGACCTGATCGGCGAACTTCGGCCACTGGCCTGTACCCCGAAGCGAGTCGCGGTTCACCAGAAAGGGCGGAAACACTTCGGTGTAGCCATGCTCTTCAGTGTGGCGGTCCAGCATGAAGTTGATGAGCGCCCGTTCCAGCCGGGCACCTTTGCCTACATAGACGGGGAAGCCGGCTCCGGTGACTTTCGCGCCGCGCTCAAAATCAAGGATGCCGAGCGCCTTTCCAAGCTCGAGATGGTTTTTCACATCGAACTCCAGCGGGTGCGGGAAGTGCACCGGCTCGCCGAAGACCAGGTTGTCTTCGGCCGTCCGGCCGACAGGCACGGAGGGGTCGAGGCGGTTCGGGAGGGCAAGGAGGATCTCCTCCATCTCCATGTTGAGGGCTGAGAGCCTGCTGTCGAGCCCGGCAATCTCCTCTCCGACAGCCTGCATGTCCGCAATCAACTGGTCGGCTGAACCGCTGCCGCTTTTCTTGAGTTCGGCGATCTCTTTCGACCGGGTGTTCCGGAGCGCTTTCAGCTCGTCGGTCTTCTGCACCAGAGTCCTGCGTTCCGTATCGATAAAGAGCAGCCTCTGAAGTTTCGGTTCATCCCCCTGGAGCTGCCGGTCATGCAGCATTGTAGCGACCTCTTCCGGGTTCTGGCGTATATAGTTGATGTCGAGCATGATCGGTATGGTATCTGAAAGTGGTAATTAGGAGAGGAGCGCTTTGACCGCCTGCTGGACCGCCGTGCCGTCGGCCTTGCCCTTGAGGGCTTTCATGGACTCACCCATGACCCGTCCCATGTCTTTCATCGAGGCGGCGCCTGATTTTGTGATGACCTCACGGACCACGGCCTCGATCTCCTCCTGGCTGGCCGGTGCGGGCAGGTACTCTTCAATGACCTTCAGCTCCGCCTGCTCGTTTTCTGCCAAATCCGGCCTTCCGCCCTGGGTGAACTGCTCCATGGCGTCGCGGCGTCTTTTTGCGAGGCTCGAGAGCACATCCATCTCCTGGTCCAGGCTGAGTTCGGCTTTACCGCCGACCCGTATGGAGACCTCCTTTTCAAGCAGTGTGGCCCGGATGGAGCGGATGGCGTTCAGCCGGGTCTTGTCCCCGCTTTTCATGGAGGCTTTCAGGTCGGCGTCTATCTGTTCTTTCAGGCTCATGGTCGTATGGTGTCTAGTCTGTTGGCGGTAAGTTGAAGAAAATAAGGCAAAAACCGGAGCTTTCCCAGATGCTGCCGATTCTATTTCCATTCCTCATTCATTGATGTCGCCCGCGACAGGGCGGAACACCAGTTCCTCCACCACGGTGCGTGCAGGCAGAAGATAGGCATCGACCACCGGCCCTGAAATATCTTCGGGCATCATCATCACCTCTCGCATAGCATCATCGACCTCTCCCCACATCGGAGTAAGGACAGCGCCCGGCATGACGTTCGTTACCCGGACCCCGCAGGTTCTGGCATAAAGACGCACCGATTCGACGAGCCCTTTCTGCGCGAACTTCGTCATCGAGTAGACGGAGGACGAGGGGAATGCTTTTTCTGCGGCGACGGAGGTGATGAAGAAGAGGTGGCCCGAACGCTGGCACTGCATGTGCCTGAACACCTTCTGGGTAAGAAAGAAGGTGCCTTTCATATTGACTGCGGCCATCCTGTCGTACTCTTTTTCGGTGATCTCGCCGATTGGTTTGAAGGTGCCGACGCCGGCGTTGTTGACGAGGCAGTCGATACGGCCGTGGCGTTCCATGACGCTCTCTACCAGACCCTCCAGCGCTGCAATGTCGGCGATGTCCACCACCGCAGTTTCGGCTTCAGCTCCGGCATTCCTGCAGAGCACGGCAAGCGGCTCAAGATCGGCCGCTGTCCGTGAGACGAGAATGAGCATAGGATTGAACTCCGGGTTCCGCTGGTGCGCGTATGCGAAATCGAGGGCGATGGCCCGGCCGATGCCTTTTCCTGCTCCGGTGATGATGATTATGTGCTGCATACTATAAGTGGTTTCAGTGTTGTATATATGTTTCCGTATGGTCGAATTTCGGTTTCGGTGTAAAACCTGCTGATTAATCTGTATAATCGGTGCACAATGTCTGTATGGTATGGAAAGCCGGGGAAAAAATATATATATTCGGATATAAATAAAGACGCAACCGCATACCTCCATTCCGCGTTGCCGCGGTCTGAATAATGATAAATCAGTATGCTCGTTATGGCAAGAAGTAAAGTGAAATGGTTTGACGGAAAGAAGGGGTACGGTTTCATCCTGCACCCGGAAGGCGGGGAGGACATTTTTGTTCATTTTTCTGCAATAGAATCCGACCAGCCCTTCAAGGTCCTGAATCAAGACGCAGATGTCGATTTCGAAATCGACACGACACAGAAGGGTCTGCAGGCAAAAAACGTCCGTGAGCTGACTGTCGATGGATCGATTCCAGCTTTCACAGAGGGAACGGTTCCGCCCGTGGAGCCGCTCTTATAGGCCGTTCAGCCGAGCAGATTGCTTTCCCTGAAACTGAACCAGCTGGTTTTTCCTATGATGACGTGATCGAGCAGGTCGATCTGGATGACGGCGCTCGCCTGTTTGAGGAGCGTGGTCACCTGACGGTCGGCGTTGCTCGGCTCTGTGTCGCCTGATGGATGGTTATGGACCAGGATGATGGCGTGCGCGCTCTCACGGATGGCTGACTTGAACACTTCCCTCGGGTGTATGAGAGAGGCGTTGAGGGTGCCGACCGTTACCCGTACGCACTTGGTGACCTGATTTTTCGTGTTCAGATGGAGCACGAAGAGGTGTTCCTGCGTCTCATCGGGGATCCTGCCCGACATGTACTCGAACACATCTTTTGCTCCCTGTACCCGCCGGTTCGTGTTCCGGGTATGGTGCAGGCGGTTGTTGAGCTCAAAGATGGCCACAATCTGCATGGCTTTGGCCTGCCCGATCCCCGGCGTCTTCTGCAGCTCGCCGAGCGTCATCGATGCGAGTCGTTCAAGACCGTTTTCAGCGATGATGCGCTGGCAGGTGTCGACGATGTTCAGGTGTCGGGTGCCCGAACGCAGAACGAGAGCAAGAAGTTCGGCGCTGCTGAGGGCGGAGGGGCCACTTGAAAGAAAGCGTTCCCTTGGCCGGTTTTCCGGGTCGAGATCGTGGATGCGCATCTCTGTTGGATCATGGGGTGAAAGAGGACGCCCCGGTAATCCGGCGACCTTGCGCCATGGGGGATTGGATTCCGGCTGCGGGGGGGCCACGTCGGATATAATAGGATAATACGCAGAAAATAGGGGAGTGCCAAACTGAGGCCGGCAGGACAGCCGGCCTTCAGTGATTCTCTTCGGCGGCGGGCTTGGGTTCCGTTGCCTTAAGGGTGAAGAGGTGGTAGTTCATGCTGTCTTCGAGGGCGCGCAGACTTGCCTCGATGATGTTGGTCGATACACCGACGGTTCCCCATGTGGTCCGGCCGTTGCCGGTTTCGATGAGGACGCGGACCCTGGCGCTGGTGCCTCGTTTTTCTTCAAGCACCCGGACCTTGTAGTCGACGAGCTTGATGCCCTTTATTTCGGGGTAGAACCGGATAAGCGCCTTGCGCAGCGCCTTGTCGAGCGCGTTGACGGGGCCATCGCCCTCAGCGGCGATGTGCTCGATCTCCTCTCCCACCCGGACTTTCAGGACCGCCTGGTCGACATTGCGTCCACCGATGCCTGATTCGACATAGACCTTGCTTTCAATGACTTCAAAGTAGGGGGTGAAGGTTCCGAGCTCTTTCTGCAGGATCAGTTCAAACGAGGCCTCGGCACCGTCGAACTGGTAGCCCCGGTGCTCAAGGTCCTTGACATGGTTGACGATTTTCCTTATCTGCTCGCCGCCTTCGGGTATGGAGATGCCGAGTTCCTGGGCCTTGTAGCGGATGTTGCTCTGGCCTGCAAGTTCCGAAACGAGGACCCGCTGGCGGTTGCCGACAAGCGCCGGATCGATGTGCTCATACAGCGAGCTCTCCTTCATGACGGCGCTGACATGGATGCCGCCCTTATGGGCGAATGCCGAACGGCCGACGTAGGGTGCTTTCGAGTCGGGAGGGAGGTTGAGGATCTCAAAGACGAAATTCGACAGCGAGGTCAATTGCGTGAGGTCTCTGACCGATGCACCGGTTTCGGGCAGCTTCAGAACGAGATTCGCAATGATGCTGATGATGTTGGCGTTGCCGCACCGTTCCCCGATTCCGTTGACGGTGCCCTGTACATGGATGGCGCCGGCCATGACGGCCGCAATCGAGTTTGCGACAGCAAGGTCGCCGTCATTGTGGCAGTGGATGCCGATGGCGATATCGGTGTGCTGGCGCACGTCCTCGATGATGGCCGTGATCTCATGCGGGAGCGATCCTCCGTTGGTGTCGCAGAGGACAAGCCTGCTTGCTCCACCCTCTTCAGCAGCCTTCAGCATGTCGAGTGCGAACTCTCGGTTGTCTTTCCATCCGTCGAAGAAGTGTTCGGCGTCGAAGAAGACTTCGCGGCCTGCATTCCGGAGGAAGGCTACCGAGTTTTTGATCAGCGCCCGGTTCTCTTCGTCGGAAATTCCAAGTCCTGTCTTCGAGTGAGCCTGCCAGGTCTTGCCGAAGATGGTGATTACCGGGGCACCGCAGCCGACAAGCCCGAGCAGGTTCGGGTCGGTTTCGATACGGTCGGAATATCGGGCTGTAGAGCCGAATGCCGCAAGCCTTGCGTGGCGCAGTTCCAGGTCCATGGCCCGCTTGAAGAACTCTTCGTCCTTCGGGTTGCTGCTTGGCCAGCCACCTTCGATGCAGTCCATGCCGAACTCGTCCAGCCGTCCAGCAATAAGGAGCTTGTCCTGCACGGAGAGGTTGATGTGTTCGCCCTGGGTCCCGTCGCGAAGCGTTGTGTCGTAGAGTTCTATCTTTTTCGTGCCGCCCTTCATGAATCGGTTCTGTTCATCAGGTTTTCCTGCCGTGCGTAGGCGAAGATGCCGCCTGCCTCGACGATGCTGAACACGTCGCCGAGCGGGTTGAGGGTGTAGGTTTTGCCTGCAGTGAGGTTTTCAAGCGTGTTGGCCTTGATGTCGATTTTGAGCTCGTCACCGGTTTTGACCACCTCGGCAAGATGTTCGGCAGTTTCGTAGGGGATGACGAATCCGCCATCGACGCAGTTGCGGAAGAAGATCCTTGCATAGGACTCGGCAACAATCGCCTTCACGCCGGCAACCTGCAGGGCGAAAGGAGCGTGCTCCCTCGACGAACCGCAGCCGAAGTTCTCGGCGGCGATGATGATGGTATAGTCGCTCTTGAAGCTGCCTTCACGGACGAAGGGGATGTTGCCCTCCGGCAGACCGGATTGGGCAGGAGGAACGCCGGAGAGGGCGTATTTGCCGTACAGCTTGACCTCTTCAGGATCAGAGAGGCTGTAGACGAGGTGCTCAGCCGGGATGATCTGGTCCGTGTCTATGTTTTTGCCGAGTACGAAGGCTTTTCCCTGTATGATGCTTTCCATGGTGTTAGTCAGGTTCAGGTTCTGTTCTGTTCGGTGTTCCGGAGGCTTTCTTAGGGGCTCAGATGAAGTCCCTCGGGTCGGTCAGCTTGCCGGTGATTGCCGATGCCGCAGCCGTGAGCGGTGAAGCCAGATAGACTTCTGCGTTCTTGCTGCCCATGCGGCCGGGGAAGTTCCTGTTGGTCGTCGAGACTACGATGTCGCGGTCCACCGAGCGCCCGACGGTGTCGGCAGGGCCGCCGAGGCAGGCTGCGCAGGAGGGAAGTGCGATATTGCAGCCGGCTTCCATGAATATCTGCTTCAGCGTCTTTCCTTCGTGCATTTCCTGCTCGAGGTCACGGGCTACCTGGACGGTTGCCGGTACGATGTTTGTCGTCACCGCTACTTTACGGCCGTTGAGGATCCGTGCCGCCATCTTGAAATCGGTGAGCTTGCCGCCGGTGCAGGAACCGATGTAGGACTTGGTGATGGGCGTTCCGGCAACACTCCGCACGGTGGCACGGTTGTCGGGGCTGTGCGGCTTGGCGACAACAGGTTCCAGCTTCGAGGCATCGTAGCGGTACAGGCTGTGGTACTTCGCGTCGGGGTCGCTGTGGAAGATCTCGTAGGATTTCGTGGTGCGTGCCTTGACGAATGCCTCGGTGATTTCGTCGACAGCGATGATGCCGTTCATGCCGCCGGCCTCGATGGCCATGTTGGTGAGTGTCATGCGCTCTTCCATCGGAAGGCTGTGGATGGCATCACCGTCGAACTCAAGGGCGCGGTAGGTTGCCCCGTCGGTGCCGATGTCGCCGAGGATCTGCAGAATCAGGTCTTTGGCGGTGAGGTAGGCGGGCATTTGGCCATCAAAGGTGAACTTCATCGATTCAGGCACTTTCTCCCACAGTTTGCCGGTGCCGAGGATGAATGCCGCATCGGTGTTGCCTATGCCGGAGCCGAACATGCCGAACGCACCCGAGGTGCAGGTGTGCGAGTCGGTTCCGAAAAGTACGGTGCCGGGGATGTTGAAGCCTTCTTCGGCAAGAGCGACATGGCAGACGCCCTTGTAGCGCTCGGTGCCGACATCATAGTAGTGGGGGAGGTGCTGCTCGGCTGCGAACTTGCGGAGCAGGTCGATGTTGCGCCGTGCATGCTCGTTGGCAGTGAAAATGTAATGGTCCGGCAGGACGACGACCTTTTCCGGGTCCCAGACTTTTGCGCCAAGACCGAACTCCTGGTTGAAGATGTCGAAGGTCGGCGGGCCGCAGACGTCATGGGTGAGGAGAATGTCGACGTTGAGCCATACGTTTTCGCCGGCGTCAACAAACTTGCGGTTGGCTGCCCTGGAGAGGATTTTCTGGGTTATTGTCTGTGCCATAATTCTTAAACCCCGTGCTCTGTGGTTTCGTTATGATTGTTTTCTTCGTGTTCAAGGCGGAGGCCGAGCGCCTGGATGTAGGCTCTGGCGCTGGCTTCGATGATGTCGGTGGAGACGCCCCTGCCGCTGTATGTGCGGTTTTTGTCCTTGATGCGCACAAGCGCTTCGCCGAGCGCTTCGCGCCCTGCCGTAGCGGAGCGGACAGTATAGCTCGAGACCATTGAAGTGATGCCGAGTGCCCGCTCAATCGCCCTGAAGCAGGCGTCGACCGGTCCGTCGCCCGTTGCCGACTCTTCGAAGACACTGTCCCGGTGCAGAATCCGTACGGTGGCCGTAGGGATGGAGGCGGTACCGCTGTTGATGTGCAGGTAGTCAAGCGTGAAGGCAGATGAGGGGCTCGAGAGCTCATCTCCCATAAGGAATCGGAGATCGTCGTCGTACACCTCTTTTTTCTTGTCGGCGATCTCCATGAACCTGCGGTACACCGATTCAAGGTCGCCGTCGGCGAGTGCGTAGCCGAGGGATTCGAGGCGGGCCTTGAGGCCGTGTTTGCCGGAGTGGCGGCCGAGGACGATGCTGGTTTTCGGCACGCCGACCGATTCCGGGGTCATGACTTCGTAAGTCTGGCGGTTTTTCAGCATGCCGTCCTGATGGATGCCGGACTCGTGCGAGAAGGCGTTCTCGCCGACAATCGCCTTGTTCGGCTGGACGATGATGCCGGTGAACGACGAGACCATGCGGCTGGTCTTGAAGATCTCTTCGGTAGTGACGCCGGTTTCAAAGTTGTGCAGGTCGCTGCGGACTTTGAGTGCCATGACGATCTCCTCAAGGGAGGCGTTGCCGGCCCTCTCCCCGATGCCGTTCACGCTGCACTCGGCCTGGCGGGCGCCGTTTTCAAGGGCCGAGAGGGTGTTGGCGACAGCAAGGCCGAGGTCGTTGTGGCAGTGCACGCTGATGACGGCCTGGTCGATGTTCCCTACGCGGGAACGTAGGTCGGCGATTTTCCTGCCGAACTCCGAGGGCCAGGTATAGCCGGTGGTGTCAGGGATGTTCACCGTCGTTGCGCCGGCAGCGATGACTGCCTCGACAATTTCTGCGAGGTACCCGGGATCGGTCCTTCCTGCGTCTTCGGCGGAAAACTCGATGTCCGGGGCAAGGGTTTTGGCGAACGCGACAGCGTCTACAGCCATCTTGAGGATGGTGCGCCGCTTCTCCTCGAGGGTCCGGCCGTAGCGGTCTGCTGCAAACTTGCCGAGGATGTGGATGTCGGAAGTGCTGATGAATGTATGGATGCGGGGCTTGCGGGCATGCTGCAGTGCTTTCCAGGCCGAGGTAATATCACCCTCGACCGCCCGTGAGAGAGCGGCGACCACTGCGCCTGATTCAGCGCTGACGCGTTCGACCGCTTCGAACTGGAGCGGGGATGAGGCGGGGAAACCCGCCTCGATGATGTCCACCCCGAGCTTTTCGAGCTGTCGGGCTATCTCAACCTTTTCCTGGACATTCAGGGAGGCTCCGGGGGATTGTTCTCCGTCCCGGAGAGTAGTATCGAAAACCAGGATTTTCTCTTTCACCGTATCTTACCGCCTTTCTTTCTTTAGCTCAGGCGCCGAGGTGCCTGATGATTCCTTCAGTCATTTCCGTCGTCGATACCGATTTCTGGCCTGGGGCGGCTATGTCGGCGGTCCGGAGACCCTCCGAGAGCGCGCCTTCGATGGCGGCGTGGATTTCGTTTGAGATGTCCGCCATGCAGAAACTGTGCTCGAACATCATGGCGACCGAAGCGATGGTGGCTATCGGGTTGGCGATGTTCTTTCCTGCGATGTCGGGAGCGCTGCCGTGGATCGGCTCATAGAGCGCGTGGACGCGGCCGATGCTGGCAGAAGGCAGCATGCCGAGGCTTCCGGTTATCATGCCGGCGATGTCGCTGAGTATATCGCCGAAAAGGTTGCCGGTGACGATGACGTCGAACTGCTTCGGGTTGCGCACGATCTGCATGGCGGCATTGTCGACGTACATGTCGCTGAGCTCGACGTCCGGGAAGTCGCGGTGCACGCGGTGCACTTCGTTCCGCCAGAACTGCGATACCTCGAGCACATTGGCCTTGTCGATCGACATGACGCGTTTCGATCCCCGCTTCTGCGCGGCTTCGAATGCAAGGCGGGCGATACGCTCCACCTCGTGCTTCTCATAGACCATCGTGTTCCATCCACGCTTTTCGTCGAACCCTCTCGGCTCGCCGAAGTAGATGCCGCCGGTCAGCTCGCGGAACACCATGAAGTCGGTGCCGCGAACCACATCGGCCTTCAGGCTCGATGCGTCGACAAGTGCGTCGTAGACTTTTGCGGGGCGGAGATTGGCGAACAGCCCCAGCTCCCTGCGGATTTTCAGCAGTGCGGCTTCAGGCTTGTGCTCGTGCGGAAGGTTTTCCCACTTGGGTCCGCCGACGGCGCCGAGAAGGACTGCGTCGCAGTCGCGGCAGGCGTTGAGGGTTTCGTCGGTAAGCATGCTGCCGTGCAGGTCGTAGGATGCGCCGCCGAACGGGTGCTCCTCCACCTGGATCTCGAAGCCGTGCTTTTTCGTTATCTGCCGGATGACGGCAAGAGCCCCTGCAACGACCTCGGGGCCGATGCCGTCGCCGGGGATGGATACGATTTTATACATAGTATTCCCGTGATGGAGAGGTTTATTTCCTGACGAGCCAGCTCATCATGTTGCGGAGCTTGGCGCCGACTTTCTCGATTGCGTGGCCGCTGTTCTCTTCGCGGAGCCTGTTGAGGTTCTTGTAGCCGCCGTTGCACTCGTCGATGAACTCACGGGCGAAGCGGCCGTCCTGGACCTCTTCGAGCACCTTCTTCATCTCGGCCTTCACGGCGGAAGTGATGAGGCGCGGTCCTCGGGTCATGCCGCCGTACTCGGCTGTGTCGCTGACGGAGTAGTTCATTCTGGAGAGGCCGCCTTCATAGTAAAGGTCGACGATGAGCTTCAGCTCGTGCATGCACTCGAAGTAGGCGAGTTCCTCGGGGTAGCCCGCTTCGACGAGGGTTTCAAACCCGGCCTTGATCAGTTCTGCCGAACCGCCGCAGAGTACGGCCTGTTCGCCGAAGAGGTCGGTTTCGGTTTCATCCTTGAAGTTGGTCTCGATGACGCCGGCTTTGGTGCCGCCGATGCCCTTGGCCCAGGCAAGTGCGGTTTTCTTGGCCTCGCCGGTGGCGTCCTGGTGGACGGCGATGAGGCAGGGCACGCCGTTGCCTTCGGTGTAGGTGCGGCGCACGAGGTGGCCCGGGCTTTTCGGCGCAATCATGATCACGTCGACGTCGGCCGGGGGGACAATCTGGTTGTAATGGATGTTGAAGCCGTGACCGAAGGCGAGGGTGTTGCCTGCCACCATGTTCGGGGCGATTTCAGCTTCGTAGACGGCTTTCTGGGTCTGGTCGGGGAGCAGGACCATGACGATGTCCGCCCATTTGACGGCATCGGCGACGGGCTCAACGCGGAGGCCTGCCTCGCGGGCTTTTGCACAGGATGAGCTGTCAGGGCGGAGGCCGACGCATACGTTCATGCCGCTGTCCTTCAGGTTCAGTGCATGGGCGTGGCCCTGGCTGCCGTAACCGAGGACGGCGATATTTTTTCCCTGGAGACGCCCGAGATCGGCATCCTGCTCATAATAAACATTCATCTCGACAATAGGTTTTGATTGATTGAATGGCAGTTATACTCTTGTGTTCATTCCCCGCGGTGAATGGCTACAGCCCCCGAGCGGGCGAGCTCCCTGATGCCGTAAGGCCTGAAAATATCAATGGTGGTATTGACTTTATCCGGGGAACCGATGACCTCAATAGTAATGGATTTTTGTTTTATATCCACGACTTTTCCCTTAAAAACGTTGATCAGCTCGAAAATCTCGTGCTGTGTGGCCTTGCTGAGCTTCATGGTCATGAGCAGCAGTTCGCGTTCGACATGCGGCTGCCGGGTCAGGTCGGTCACCTTGATGGTGTCGATGAGCCGGTTGAGCTGCTTGAGCACCTGGCCGACGATCTGGTCGTCGCCGCGCGTGACGATGGTCATGCGCGAGATCTCCGGATCTTCGGTCTCGCCGATCGAGATGCTTTCAAGGTTGAATCCCCGGGCGCTGAACATGGATGCAACCCGGTTGAGGGTGCCGAACTTGTTTTCGACAAGGACTGATATGAGATGTTTCATGAAATTCTATTCGGTTGTGTTCCGGTAAGTCGATTTATTGCTTTTGTTTAGCTTGTTATTCTTCCTCTTGTCTCTGGGTATTGTTTACAAAAAATCTACATACCGGAGGTGACGGTTGTCAAGCGATGGTCGTGCCTGATTGTTACAGTCACTTAAAGACAATGAAATTCAATATACGGATTTTGCTTAAACTGTGCTGGTTGGCGGCATGATTTTACTGCAAGCTATCCTTGTATGCAGTGGATCCATTGCCTGGCACCGATAGTGCTGGATCCCGTCACTATGGAATCGCTGCCGGTAACACTTGCAGGCATGGAATGGATAAGGCGGTGTACCAGTAAAGCCCATTCATTTTTACCCCACTTTCCAACCCACTTTCTACCCAACTTTTCCGGTGCTTGTCTTGTAGTGCCTGCCAACCCGTTGGCCACGTCTCCTGCTCTGCCATCGGCGACTTTTCGGCGTGTGCGTATCTTATCAGTGTCTCGGCCCCCGGACTCAATATCGCCGGTTTATATTGCATCCACAGAACAGAGGGCGGCAAGAAATAAGTTGCCGGAGAGTACTTTTATTGATACACTTCATGATGAATAAGCCAACTCTGGACGTGAGATTCTATCAGACTGACGGCGGTGCTGAACCTGTTCGCGAATGGTTGAAACAATTGCCGGCGATTGACCGCAAAATCATCGGCGAGGATATCAAGACCGTGCAATATGGTTGGCCATTGGGGATGCCGCTTGTGCGAAAGATGGAGAAAGATCTTTGGGAAGTGCGTATCCACCTGCATGGACGCATTGCCAGGGTTTTGTTCACGGTGGAAGGTGGGGTGATCGTGTTGCTGCATGGGTTCATAAAAAAAACGCAGGCAACGCCGAAATCTGAACTGCAGTTGGCAAAAAACAGAATGGGGAGTACATGATGAACAAGCACAACATTGGCAGCAGTTTTGACGAGTTTCTTGTAGAAGAGGCTCTTCTCGACGAAACCACTGCAGTTGCCCTCAAGCGCGTCATTGCCTGGCAGATTGCTGAGGAAATGAAGGCACAGAACCTCACCAAGTCCTCAATGGCGAAAAAGATGCATACCAGCCGGGCCGCACTGAATCGCCTCCTCGACACCACCGATACAAGCCTTACCCTCACTACGCTTTCCCGTGCGGCTTCTGTTCTCGGAAGAAAATTCAGGATTGAGTTGACTTCCTGAATTTCAAGGAACGGAACGGCTGAACAGGCCGGTTCGGGTATCGATAAAATGCACCAAAGCTGGAAATCCCGGCACTGGCAGACGCCATCGGTTCGCGAGTACAGGCAGCCGGACCGGGTACAGTGGGTACTGCCGATGATAAGCCTCATTCCCGATGATTCCCTTGCACATCTGCAGGATCTCTTTGGCCCGAGGTTCTCCCTGGTTCGATCCGAACGAAGTGCAGGCACTTGTTACAGCCGAGATCGAAGGAGAGGTGGATAACCTTCGGGTGCGGCAGATCTGCAATATCCATCCCGCTGATGCTACAATGCTTTTGCAGGCGTTGGTCACCAAAGATGCATTGGTTCGTGATGGGCATGGTCGATGGAGTCGGTATCGGCTATCGCATACCGGTGACTCCCTGCATAACGAGGGGAAGTCCGAGCATAACGAGGGGAAGTCCGAACATAACGAAGGGAAGTCCGAACATAACGAAGGGAAGTCCGAACATAATGCTGCAATACAGGCTATTGCAGAACAAGTTCAAAACCGTCGCAGGTTAACGCGGGATGAAACGGAGCAGATTATTATGGAGCTTTGTGATGGCCGGTGGCTGACAAAGAGTGAACTGGCGAAGTTGCTGTATCGGAATCCCGATGGAGTGCGTCAGCGTATTCTCATTCATTTCGTTGCCGGGGCTCGAGGGTATAAAAAAGAAACGCCCCCAACACGTTGAGGGCGTCGGACCAGAGATGCTATCTCTGGTGAGGTGCCGCTTAATATAAGTACTTTGATATGGATGCACCAAGCCCCCACACAAGAAAAGATCGGGTACTGGTCTATGTCAATGGGTTCAACCTGTACTTCGGCATGCTTGAGCAACCGCCGCTGGTGAAGCGAGGGTTCAGCTGATACTGCGTGTTTAGCCGCGCGGAGTTGCTAAGGCACTCCTTTACCCTGCCGGTCACGGTCCACAGAACGCTTCAATGGTATCTGCGGACAGGTCAGCACCACAGCTCCATTCAACGAAGTATCCGCTATTCATGATTTACAGAAATTCCTCTGTGCTGTTAAGGGCCTCAAATGCTTCATACTTGAGAATAAGGCTTTACGTCGAATGTGCCTGTATAGCCGTTATCAGCAATAACGGAGAGCGTTGTGTCCGGATTAGCTTTGACGTCTATGATCTTCATTGATCCAGTCCTCTTATGGCGAATGCTTTCTGTCCATGAACTGCGAGTTCCCGGTTTCGCCAACAGTGCCTCTTGATGGATCTCAATCCATGCGATTACCAGTGTATTCTTGTTGGACGGTAACCCTCCTGCCAGCACCGTGCCTTCCGGTATCGAATAAACAGCGTGTAGGCCTTGATACTCTGCGTGGATGTGGGGTGCATCGTGCTTGGCTGTGTCTTGAAAGAACATTCGGATGAGAATGCCATAAAACATTGATATAGTAGGTATCGGAGCACGCGTTAGTATTGATGAGCTATGGGCGCACTATGAGCGGAATATGAATGAAATACATGTGAAGATAGTTTCGGCAACGGGAAGTTCAAAGAATGAGCGGCTCCTTCTTCAGGATAAGTCGCCCCGCCTCCTCCAGCCGCGCAGCCTGTCCAACCCGACCATCTTTCTTCGCCTTCACCCGTAGGATCGGTACGGTGTTCATCGCGATGCACTGGTTGCAGAGAACGAGTCGTGGCTGAGGTGGGCATACCAGTCGTCCAATCGGGGTTCGTGATGCAGTCAATTCAACAAGAAAGGCCCGATCTTATCGGGCCTTTCTTGTACTCTCATGGGTCTCGGCGTGTGTTATACCATTGTTTTCGGATTCAGCCTCTCGAGGAGCATGTCTGAGATAGATCCGCCGGCAGGGACCATCGGGAAGACCATGTCTTTCTTGACAACCCGGAACTCGACGAACACGGGCCCCTCGTTGTAGTCGAGGGCGCTGCGGATGGCCGCTTCGGCTTCAGCCGGGGTGTCGGCCCGCATGGCCTTGCAGCCGAATGCGTCCACCACCTTCAGGAAGTCGGGATTGCTGGCCTCTAGGTCGGTGAACGAGTACTTCTCCGCGTGGAACAGCTCCTGCCACTGGCGGACCATGCCGAGGAAGCTGTTGTTGAGCAGGAAGATCTTCACCGGGATCTTGTAATGCACCGCGGTGACGAGTTCCTGGATGTTCATCATGAACCCGCCATCTCCGCAGAAAAGGACGACAGGCCGGTCGGTGATGCCGAAGGCCGCGCCGATGGCCGCCGGCAGGCCGTAGCCCATCGTGCCGAGCCCGCCGCTGGTGATGATGGAGCGGGGGTTGTTGAAGCGGTAGTACTGCGAAGTCCACATCTGGTGCTGGCCGACGTCGGTGACAACGACGGCGTTGCCTTCCGTCTGGCGGGAGACCTGGTCGATGACGAACTCGGTTTTCAGCGATCCTTCCTCGACCGTGTAGGTCATCGGGCACTGCTCCTGCCACTGGCGGATTTCAGCATGCCATGCGTCATGTTTTTCCCTCTTTTCCGGCATGGCCTCAAGGAGTCCTGCCAGGAAGTTCTTTGCATCGCCGACGATCGGCAGGTCGACCTTCACGTTCTTGTCGACGTTTGTCGGGTCGATGTCGTTATGGATCTTGTATGCCTGTGGGGCGAACGTATCGACCCTTCCCGTGACCCGGTCGTCAAAACGGGCTCCGACGGCAATGAGCAGGTCGCACTTGTTGACGGCCTGGTTAGCCCAGTAGGTGCCGTGCATGCCGAGCATGCCCATCGAGAGCGGATGGCTGGCCGGGAAGGCGCCGAGGCCCTGCAGGGTCATGGTGACCGGAATGTCCAGTTCAATGGCGAGCTTCCGGAGTTCTTCGGAGGCTTCGGCGCTGATGACACCGCCGCCTATGTAGAGCAGCGGGCGCTTGGCCTCGGCAATTTTGTGCGCCGCCTTCTCGATCTGGTTCTGGTGGCACTTGATGGTGGGTTTGAAGCCGCGGATGTCGACACTCTCCGGCCACTCGAATGTGCAGCTGGCATTCAGGATGTCTTTGGGCATGTCGACAAGCACCGGTCCGGGCCTGCCGTTGGTCGCGAGGAAAAAGGCTTTCTGTATGGTCGATGCCAGTTCACGCACATCCTTGACGAGGAAGTTGTGCTTGGTGATCGGCCGGGTGATGCCGACGATGTCGGCCTCCTGGAAGGCATCGTTGCCGATGAGGGAACTCGGCACCTGGCCGGTGAAGATCACCATCGGTGAGGAGTCCATGTAGGCGTTGGTGATGCCGGTGACGGTATTGGTCGCGCCGGGTCCGGAGGTGACAAGCACGACGCCGGGCCTGCCGGTCGCGCGTGCGTAACCCTCAGCCATATGTGTGGCCCCCTGTTCGTGACGGACGAGGATGTGCTTGATGTCCTCAACGTCATAGAGGGTTTCGTAAACCTTCAGAAGCGCCCCGCCGGGGTAGCCGAAGATGTATTCGACATTCTCGCGCCGAAGGCATTCGAAGAATATTTCAGAGCCATTCATGGTCGGTCCTGATTGCGGCATGGTCAGTTTATTTGGGTTCACAGGAAACGGGTGTCTTCAGGATGGCGCCGGTATTTGCGGATGTTACCATCTCGGCATAGCGCGCCAGGTAGCCTTTCCTGATTTTGGGTACGAAAGCCGGAAGCCCGGCGATACGGTCCGCGATCTCCTCATCACTGACTTCCATCGTGATGGAGCGGCCGGGAATGTCGATGGTTACGGTGTCGCCGTTACGGAGTGCGGCGATGGGGCCTTTTACGGCCGCTTCCGGAGAGACGTGTCCGATGCAGGCGCCGCGCGAACCGCCGGAGAACCGGCCATCGGTGATGAGGGCGACCGAATCGCCGAGTCCGCGGCCCATGATGGCGCTTGTGGGCGAGAGCATTTCGGGCATGCCTGGGCCGCCTTTCGGCCCTTCATAGCGGATGACGACCACGTCGCCCGAGTGGACATCGCCTCCCATGATGCCTGCTATGGCATCGTCCTGGGAGTCGTAGACTTTCGCGGGGCCGCTATGGTGCATCATCGGTGCGCTGACGGCTCCGGTCTTGATGACGGCACCCTGGGGGGCGAGGTTGCCGTAAAGCACACACAGGCCGCCGGTAGCGGAGTAGGGGTCTTCGATGCTTCTGATGACCTTGCGGTTCAGCACTTCAGCGTTTTTGATGTTTTCACCAAGACTCTTTCCCGTCACCGTTGGGACGGAGAGGTCGAGAAGCCCGTCGATTTTCGAGAGCTCATGGAGAATGGCTGAAATCCCTCCGGCGCGGTCCACGTCTTCGATATGCACGTCCATCGTCGCAGGGCTCACCTTGCAGATATACGGGGTTTTTGCCGACAGGCCGTTGAGCTCCGAAAAGTCGAAGTCAAGCTCAGCCTCGTTGGCAATGGCCAGCGTGTGCAGAATGGTGTTGGTGCTGCCGCCCATGGCGAAGTCGAGCGCGAATGCGTTCAAAAGGGCGCTGCGGGAGAGGATGTCGCGGGGCCGGACGTTCTTTTCAACGAGATCGATGATGCGGCGCGAGGCCTCCCTGACGAGCTCATTGCGGCGCGGGTCGCCGGCCAGAATGGTGCCGTTGCCGGGAAGGGCGAAGCCGAGCGCTTCGGAGAGGCAGTTCATGGAGTTGGCGGTGAACATGCCGCTGCATGAGCCGCAGCCGGGGCATGCGTTCTCTTCTATGGTCTCCAGCTCTTCTTCAGAGATTTCGCCCGTGCTCCGCTGACCGACGGCTTCGAAGACGGAGATGAGGTCAACCGTTTTGCCTGAAGGGGTGTGGCCCGCTTTCATGGGGCCGCCGGAGACGAAGATCACGGGAATGTTGATGCGCAGCGCAGCCATCATCATGCCGGGGGTGATCTTGTCGCAGTTGGGGATGCAGACGAGGCCGTCAAGGCGGTGGGCCTCGGCGACGGTTTCGACACTGTCAGCGATGAGTTCGCGGCTGGCCAGCGAGTATCGCATGCCGATATGGCCCATTGCGATGCCGTCGCAGACGCCGATGGTGTTGAACTCAAAGGGCACGCCGCCCGCCTTTCGGACCTCTTCCTTTGCGATCCGGCCGAGTTCCTGCAGGTGGGCGTGGCCGGGGATCAGCTCATTGAAAGAGTTGCATATGCCGATGAACGGCTTCTGGTAGTCGCTTTTCCCGTGGATGGTGCCGGTTGCTTTCAGGAGGCTCCGGTGAGGCGCTTTTTCAAACCCTGTCTTTATGGTGTCGGATCTCATGTGATTTCTATCGCTGTGGTTTTGGCAATTGATTGTTGAGTGTCGGGACCGCCGGTCCCGATGTCACTGTGAATGTGGTGTGCAAAAACAGGAGTGTGAGGACTGGGGGCGGCGCCGGATTCAGCGTACTGAACCCTTCAGGGTAACGCCCGATACGGGGGTGACGTCAAAAGAGAGCGGCAAGCCGGCAAGGGGCAGAACCGCCTCGGCCGGGAGGCTGGCATGACCGGTATGTGACGACGGTGCAGTCATTTATGAAAAAGATGTTTCTTGCAGCAAACGATACAGGACCAAATTCGGCAATAAATTACATTTTCGCATGCATTAATACAAACACAACGGCAGAATAATCGGCCCTCCATGCCTGTTGATTCCTGTTGAATTGCGCGCTTTTTTCGTACCATTCAGTGTCATGGTGCGTTGCGAGGTTGGCCTGTTTTCATTGTCTTCCGGTTCCAAAGCCGTATATTTTCATCATATCGCGGTCCTGCCATACCCGCACTTCTGCATAATCACAACACTGCAGCTATGTTGAATCTCCCAATGCCTTCCGTACCCGAACTGCCGGCGTTCCTTCTTTCCATAGGCCTTCTGGGCCTGTTCATCGCTCTTTCTGAACTGCTTGCGGGCCGCTTCGGCCTCAACAGGGTCGTGGCGCGCAAAATCGTACACCTCGGCACCGGGGTGGTCCTGTTCTTCGTGCCGTCGTATTTCGACTCGAATTTCTACCCGGTGCTTCTTGCGCTCTTTTTTCTGGCTCTGAATTCCCTGAACCTCTCTTTCGGCTGGTTCACTTCGATGCTCTCGGGTTCCGAAGGGGACGGGCGGGGATCGCAGGCAGTGAAGAGCTACGGCAGCATATACCTGCCGCTGGCGTTCCTCTTCGGCGCGCTGCTCCTCTGGGACGAACACCGCTGGATTCTGCAGACCGCCGTGCTTGCCGCCACAGTGGGGGACTCGCTGGCAGCGCTCGCGGGCTCCGCGTTCGGCAAGCACCCTATTGCCGATCTTACCCGCAACACCAAGACCGTCGAGGGCTCAGCGACGATGTTTTTCGTCTCGCTGCTCCTCATCTCGCTCTCGCTTCTGTTTTTCCGCCCTGAGTTCCACGGCGGTCTGGAGGGCGCATCGCTCCTGACGCTGCTTCTCCTTGCCCTCCTGCTTGCACTCATCTCCACTGCGGTCGAAGCGCTGCTTTCCTACGGGCTCGACAACTTCTTTCTTCCCGTCGCTACGGCCTACGTGCTTTATCTGCTTGAGGGCAACCAGGCGGCCCTTCCCTCTGGGTTCCTTGCCGGAGGCCTGTTCGCATTCCTGCTCGCCGTGTTTTCCCTTAAGGTGCGCTTCCTCAACAACAGCGGCGCGACGGCGACCTTCCTGCTCGGAACGACCATCTTCGGCATCGGCGGCATGGTCTGGACGGTGCCGCTTCTGACCTTCTATCTGCTCTCTTCGGTTCTTTCAAAGCTCGGCCGGAAGCGCAAGGCGAAGTTCGATCTGGTCTTCGAAAAAGGCTCACAGCGCGATGCGGGTCAGGTGTACGCCAACGGAGGCATCGCATGGATTCTGATGGTGGTCTATTCCCTCACCGGGAACCCTGCGGTCTTTTTCGCCTATCTCGGCACCCTTGCAGCCGTCCAGGCCGATACATGGGCGACGGAGATCGGTACCATGTGGCCGAACCCGAAAGCATGGCTCGTCACCACCCTGAAGCCGGTCGCGGTCGGCACGTCGGGCGGGGTATCGTTCCCGGGGACAGCCGGCGCCTTCATCGGCTCGCTCTTCATCTGCCTCAGTGCCGTTGTTGCCGGCGTGCCGTGGCTCAGTGATTTCGGCCTCCTGAACTCGTTTCTTCTGGTCGGCCTTTCCGGCCTGCTTGCCAGCCTTGTCGACAGCTTTTTCGGCGCGACCCTCCAGGCCCAGTACTATGACCCTATCCGCGAAAAGGTGACTGAGCGGACCCACAGCATGGCGGCGGACGGGACGAAGGTGGAGAACCGCCTCCTGAAAGGCTACGCTCTTGTCAACAACGACCTCGTCAACACCCTCTGCGCCCTTTCGGGTTCGGCGCTTGCTTTTCTTGTGATCCAGAACGCAGGACTCTTTTGAATAGTCTCTGCATGTTGTATGTTTGTCTGTCGGCCCCTCCGGGGGCCACTCCCACACTCGAAATGATGATGAACCTTAACCGTCCACGTTCCTATGCCTGAATCTCATTCCGGGATACTTGCCCTCCTCTCACAGGCGGGCCCTGTCGTCCTTTTCGTTCTCGGTATCCTACTCCTCTTCTCCGTTGTCTCCTGGGCCATCATTTTCCAGAAATTCACATTCGTCCGCAAGTCGATGCTGGAGTCGAAAGCGTTTCTCGACAGCTTCTTCCAGTCGCAGGGCGTAGAGCGGATTTTCGCCGAAAGCGAGAACTACCGCGACGCCTCTCTGGCAAAAGTGTTCCGTGCGGCCTACATCGAGTACCGGGCCCTTGGTGAAAACCCGGGTGCAGGTGACGCCCGGACCCGCATCGCAAGGGCGGTGAAACGGGAAGGGAATCTCGAGGTGAAGCGCCTTTCACAGCTGGTGCCGTTCCTCGCCACCGTCGGCAATACCGCTCCGTTCATAGGCCTGTTCGGTACAGTGTGGGGCATCATGGATGCCTTCCAGAACATCGGCATGGTTCAGTCGGCTTCGCTGGCCGCCGTCGCCCCCGGCATCTCGGAGGCACTTGTCGCAACTGCCGCGGGTCTTGCCGCAGCCATTCCCGCCGTCATGGGCTACAACTATCTCTCCCTTCAGGTCGGCATCATCGAGAGGGACATCGAGGAGTTTTCTCCTGAGTTCACGGCCGTATGCATACCCAACCAACCGCAGGACTGAGGATATATGATGACTTCCGGAAAAGGCCGGCTCATGAGCGACATCAACGTGACCCCGCTGGTCGATGTGATGCTCGTCCTGCTCATCATCTTCATGGTGACGGCCCCGATGATGACGCACGGCGTCAAGGTTGAGACCCCGGAGACGACGCATGAAAAGATGGATGTCAACCCCGAGGGGCTCATGATCAGCATTGATGCTTCAGGTCGGGTGTTCGTGAACCAGTATGAACTCGGTGCCTCCGAGGTCCGCGAAAGGCTTCCATCCCTGCTTGATGTCAAAAAGACCAGGGAGGTCTACCTCAAGGCTGACAAGTCGCTGCCCTACGGGCTCGTGATGGATGTGATGTCACAGATCAGGGACGCAGGCATAGAGAAGATCGGCATGGTCACCGAACCTGCTCCGGCAGGCCCGAAGCGGAGCAGAGCGGCGGGTTTATGAAAAAAAGCGGCGCCCGCATCCGGGCAGAGAGACCTTTTTCTTTTTGGCTTGCTCTGGCGGCGGTGACGCACATCGTCCTGTTCGCCGGACTGCTCGCCTACCAGCAGTGGGTGGCAGTACGCCCGTTCAAGCCGAGGGTTGTCACAGTCAGCCTCCTCTCCATGCCGGGCGGGGGAGCGCAAGCAGGGAGCGGCGGTCCGGCCGCAGCGGTATCGGAGCCTGTACCTGCACCGGAACCGGAACCTGCACCTGTACCTCAGCCTCCGAAGAAGGCTGAGGTGAGCGCGCCTGAAAAAAAGGCGCCGAAGGTTCCTGAACCCATGAAGCCGAAGAAAACCGTTCCCGATCCCAAGAGCGTTCCGGCTGAAAAGGCTCCCGATTTACAGAAAGCCATTGCAGACCTCAAGAAAAAAGTCGACGCCAGGGCTGCTGCTGAAAAAGCTGCCAGCCAGGACAATCTGCAGCGGGCGCTCTCCAGACTGAAGGCATCCGTGTCGCAGGGGACCGGGGGTTCCGGCTCAGGTTCCGGGTCGCAGGGGAGCGGTTCCGGGACCGGCGGCGGAGGCGGTACGGCTGATGCCTATTTGGCAGCGGTTGTCGAGACTATCAACCGCAACTGGAACTTCAACAGCCAGATGCTGCAGCGGACTGACGGTATGGAAGTATATGTGGAAATACTGGTGCTTCGCGACGGGACGATACAGCAGATCGTGTTCGTAAAGCCATCATTGAGTCCTTACTTGAACAATTCGGTGAAAAATGCACTGGAAAAGTCATCGCCCCTCCCCCCGAGGTCAGACGGGCCCCCTTCCGAGCGGTTCAAGTTCGTATTCACCCCTAAAGGCATTGACCGCTGAGAAGAGGTAAGAGAGATTGTTTCAGCGGATAAACATATTGTGTATATTTTATATGCATTTCGGCGGGTCGTATATGTATATGTGTTCTGCTGCTGTCCGGAACGATGAATGACATTCAACCCATAAATGAGACCACTGTATCCATGAGGCATTCCATACGACTTACTGCCGCTCTTCTTCTGGCTTTCATCGCCTGTTTCAGTTTCCCTCTCTCCGCCATGGCCCTGGAGGGCGAGTATATCGCCATCCGCAAGGAGGGCGCAGGACGTATCGCACTTGTGCTTGGCAAGCCGCTTGCCGAAGGCGGAAAGGCTTCCGCATGGTCGGCGGAGCTTGATCGGGAGATCCGCGAGGGTCTTGCCTTCACGGGCATCTTCAACATGATACCTCCTCCGCTGAACCTCTTTGAGACGGGCGGAAGCGGCAAGCGTACGCTGAATTTCGGGGCCCTCAACTCCATCGGTGCGGAAATATTCGCCGGCGGTTCCCTCGCCTCCGAGGCAGGCAGGGTGAAGCTGTCCATGGCCGTCTATGAGACCTTCGGAGCCAAACCCATCCTCAGCAAAACCTATTCGGGGAGGCCTGATGAGCTGCGCACAATCGCGCACGCTTTTTGTGCCGATCTTGTAAAGCTGCTTACCGGACGCCGTTCGGTGTTTGGTTCAAACATCGTGTTCGTGTCGAACCGGAGCGGGTTCAAGGAAATCTATTCCTGCGCCTTCGACGGCGGCTCCCTCAGCCAGCTCACCCGTTCCCGCTCAATTTCGCTCACGCCGGCACTCTCTCCTGACGGCACCCGACTGGCTTTCACCGACTATACCTCCGGCAGGCCCGGGCTGAAGATCATGAATATGGCCGACCGGAGGATTTCCGCCGTACGCCAGTCGGGGGTCAGCATCGATCCAGGGTGGAGGAGTAATGGCGAAGTGGCAACAACGCTCTCTTTTGAAGGAGACCAGGACATCTATCTTGTCCGGCCGGACGGCACCCTTTCCCGCAAGGTGACTTCCAGCAGGGGCATTGACCTTTCCCCGTCGTTTTCGCCTGATGGAACCAAGATGGCATTCGTTTCAGCGCGTTTCGGCAACCCGCAGGTCTTCATCCTCGATCTCGGTACGGGCCAGACCCGACGGCTGACCTACAATGGCAATTACAATACCCAGCCGTCATGGTCTCCGGGCGGTGATAAAATTGCCTATACGACAATGGAGAAAAACGGTGAAATAAATATATTTACCATAAGGCCGGATGGTTCGGGTGCAACCCGGTTGACTTCAGGGGCACGCGAGAACGAATCCCCGTCCTGGTCGCCCGGCGGCGACATGATCGTGTTTACCTCCGGCCGCCAGGGCCAGAAAAAACTGTATGTAATGAATGCTAACGGGGACAACCAGCGTCGCCTCCTCCAGATGGAGGGGGAACAGATGCAGCCCTCATGGTCGTTCATCCCTTGAAGCATCTGTTCTTGAGCAGTACAGCAGTTTTTTTGCAATCAACTAAAAAAGGGGGAAATCATGAAAAATCTCAAGCCTTTAGCCAGAATCCTGTGTGTGCCGGCGATGCTGTTCATCGGGGCATGCAGCTGTCAGAAAGATGTTGCAGTAGCACCCGAACCACCCCCACCTCCGCCGCCGGCTGCTGCTGCTGTTCCTGCTCTTGGTGACGTGTTTTTTGATTTTGACCAGTCGGCTCTGCGCATGGATGCTGTAAGCCAGCTGAAAAACAATGCGGCATGGATGGATGCCAACCGTTCGAAGCGGGTGATTGTTGAAGGGCACTGCGACGAGCGGGGGACCAATGAGTACAACATGGCCCTCGGAGAGCGTCGTGCCTCTTCCGCCAAAGAGTACATCGTGAGCCTCGGCATCAGCCCTGAACGTATTGAAACCCTCAGCTACGGTGAAGAGAAGCCGTTTGCCCAGGGCAGTACCGAGGAGGCATGGGCGCAGAACAGACGGGCCCATTTTGTCGCTGAGTGATGTTCCCTGCAGCCGGGGGGCGGCATGGTGCCGTTTCCCGGGCTGCTTAGTATTAACTTACCCGTAACCCAAACAATCCGATCCCATGAAAAAAAGTGTGTATGGTTTTCTCGCTCTTGCGTTGATGTTCACGGCAGGCTGTTCGTCCAAAAATGCGGTCGCTCCCTCCGGTGCGGATGAGGCTTCTGCTCCCGCTCCTGCTGAGGCTTCTGCTCCCGTATCTTCCGTCGCATCCGGACCCTCCGGCTACGGATTCGACGAGTACCAGACCGGTCCTCTCGGAGATGTGTTCTATGAATTCGACAGCTCGGAACTCGCCGCTGACGCCCAGACGCAGCTGCAGCAGAATGCATCATGGATGAACAGCAACGCCGCAGCTTCGACCATGATCGAAGGCCATTGCGATGAGCGCGGCACCTCAGAGTATAACATTGCTCTCGGAGAGCGTCGTGCTTCGACGGCCAAGGAGTACATCGTCAGGCTCGGCGTCCCTTCATCGCGTATCGAGACGGTGAGCTACGGTGAAGAAAAACCCTTCGCCGCCGGCCACGATGAAGCCGCATGGTCGAAAAACCGCCGCGCACACTTCATCCTGAAGTAAGTATCGACTTCTTACGACACTCCCCCTGAGCCCTTACCGGGTTCAGGGGCTTTTTTCTGATGCCAAACACCCTGACGCCCATGACCAGCATATCCGGCAGGCTTCTCCTTGTCCCTTTTTTCCTTCTTTCTGCATGTGCCTCGAAGCAGGACCTTGTCGTTGTCAAGGACAATCTTGAAACCATAAAAACCCAATCGGCAGGATCGTATTCGGACCTGCAGCAGCTCCGTGACCAGGTCGGCGGACTGCAGGGCCGCATCGACGAAGTGGGCTACAGCAGCCAGCGGAATCTTCAGCGGCTTGGTGCCGAGGATTCACTGCTGGTGCAGAAAAATGACGAGCTTGAACGCAGGATTCAGGCAGTTGAGCGATACCTCGGCCTGACACCATCCCCAAAGGCTGCTGCTGTCATTCCTCCCGCTGTGCCCGGCAGTGCCGGGGCAACATCGCCTGACAGCGCCGCCGCTACGGCTGCCGCACCTCCCAGTCCTTCGCCCAAAAGCGATTCCGACCTTTTCAACGAGGGGGCTGCCATGTTCGGCAAAGACCGGTTCAATGATGCCCGTGAGAGTTTTTCAGCCTTGATCAAGGACTATCCCAAGTCGCCGAGGGTTGGAGATGCGCAGTTTTTCATCGCTGAAAGCTGGTTTGCCGAGAAAGCCTACGACAAGGCAATCCTTGATTACCAGACGGTGATTGCCAAATACACGAAAAGCCCCAAGCGTCCCATGGCGATTTTCAAGCAGGCCCGCTCATTCGAGCTGATCGGTGATGCGGCCAACGCAAAAACCCGCTATCGTGATCTGGTCAATGTCTACCCGTCAGCTCCTGAAGCCAAGCTTGCCCGCCAGAAACTCAACTGACCCTCACCTTCATTCTGCAGCTGCCGGCGGCTTTCCTGAAAGAATGCTGTCGGCTCGCAGAACCACCCCGTCTCCTTCACGCACCCGTACCCTCCATACTCCGTTTCCTTCCTTGCCGACCGTTTTTCTGGACCAGCTTCTCCATCGAGGGCCCGATGGTCTGCCTACTGCTATTTTATCGACCTGTTTACCGTTGAACGACCACTCATGATAGAGGGGTTTGCCGGAAGGCCTATGAATGTCGCTGAAGTAGATGATGGAGCTGGTTCCTGCAGGGATGCGGGCAAGCCGGCCGTTCGGCTGGCGTTTTTCTTTGTTGATCGAGAGCGTAAAGCATCCGGTATGTGCCGTTGCTGCATGCGCCCCGGCCTGCTTTGATTCCTGCTCAGGACGTTCGGCTCCAGCCGGACCCTCATCTGCTGCCGGTGCCGGGGCACTGCTGTATCCTCCCGCTGCGGTTGGTGTCTCCCCGGGCGGGGTTTCTGCCGGGCTGCGGTATGTGCGGCTGAGGAAGAGAGCGCTGATGATGAGGACGGCAGCGATTCCCGCCGCTGCAATGGCCTTTGGTCCCACGGAGAGAATGCGGCCCTTTCCCGGGGACTTCTCAAGGTTTTGCTGTTGTGCAATAGGCGCCGGAATGCCTGCAGCCTGCTTCAGTTCCTTGAAGAGCGCCGTGTCAAAGGTTCCGAGCGCGAGAGCATATTTCCGGAGCAGTGCGATGACGTAAACCGGAGGCAGGAACTCCAGGTCCCCGGACTCCAGACGCCGGAGCTGCTCTTCAGCCACTCCCGACTGCCGTGCCGCTTCTTCTGTGCTCAGCCCGTTGCCGACTCTTTTCTTTGTAAGGGCGTCGACTATGATCCGGCCTGTCCGGACGAACTCCGTCAGGTTTTCCATTGTGATGCGTCTGTGGTTTTTTTCTGTCATACTGAAGGTACGTGATATCGACCTTCATGCTATGGAGATAGTGTGAACTTGATCAATGTTTCATTGCGGGGATGTGGTTTTTGTGTCGTGAATGAAGTTTTTTCCCGCTCCAATAGTTGCCATGTCACGCTTATCTCTTTGCTTTAAAAGTGATTGAACAAATTCATGCAGTGCTGGCCGTGCGATGCTGGTGTGTATATCAGCGCGTTTTTTTTGTTGTCTTATTTGAACTAAATCTAAATAGGTGTAGATTCAGCCTGTTTAATTAGATAAAGTCAAAATAAGAGCACATCCAAAACACACCACGCAAACCAGAGCATTATGAACATGTTTCAGAAAAGCACCGGCATGGTCTGTCTGGCCCTTCTGGTTTCTACACAGGTATTGGCTGCAGGCGAGGTGGAGGAGCTGAAGCGGCGTCTTGAGGCGCTAGAATACAAAACGGAAGCTTCGGCTCCTGCTCCGGCAGAGAAAGAAAGTCCGACCGTTTCCTTCGGCGGTTTTGTCGAGGTCGAAGCAAACTCTGTTGACACTGAAGGCAAAAAATCCACAACCGACATCACCCTCGCGACCCTTGAGCTCGGCCTTGAAGCAAGCCTGAACCCATGGCTCACCGCTTACGGGGTGCTGCTGTACGAACAGGGTGAAAACAGCGACAACATCCTTGTTGAGCAGGCCTACATCAGGATGAAGTCGGAATCTTCCCCGTTCTTCGCCGAGGTCGGCCGCCTTACCCAGTCGTTCGGTACGTTTGAGAGCAGCATGATCTCCGACCCCATGACCCTCGAGCTCGGCCAGACCAGGCTTCATGCATCGCTCAAGGCCGGCTATGAAGAGGGCGGCCTCCAGGGATCGCTCTCTGTGTTCAAGGGTGAAGTGCAGAAAACAGGCGAAAGCGAAATCAACAGCCTCGTTGCCTTTATTGGCTGGCAGAAAGAGCTTGACAGCTTCCGCTACGGCATCGGTGGCTCATGGACGAACAATGTGGCCGATACCGATGGGCTGAAGGATAGTTTCGTCGTTGGGAATAATACGACAACCACGGACTTCGTCGGCGGCTGGTCGGTCAATGCGATGGCGGGGTTCGGACCCTTTGAGCTGAGGGGAGAATACCTTGGCGCCTGCGACAACTTTACGGACGGCGAAAACAGCGGCAGGCAGCCTGCCGCATGGAGCGTTGAGGCGGGTTATGCATTCGAGGCGCCACTGAACCTTGCCCTGCGTTATGAGGGATCGGACGACTTCGGTACGAACGATTCCCGCTATGGCGCGACCCTCGGATGGGATGTCACGGATGATGCCTGCCTGGCAATTGAATACCAGCGTGCCGACAACAAGGGATCTGCCGATACAGACACGTTCACGGTGCAGCTTGCAATGGGATTTTAAGCAACAGCATAAACAGGAGCAGTCATGATGGTTCCGCTTGGTACGCTTGGAGCGGGTGAGTCCGCTGAAATCATCGGATTCAGGAGGGTGCAGGGCAGCGGCGGGCCGCTCTCCTGTCATCACTGAACGGGTCGCCATCTGCAAGCCGGCCGGGGCCCCGGTCACGGAAGGGCGCGTGAGGGAAAGGGTCAGGAACGCCGCCTTTCAGAGCTCGGGTTCAGTCCCGGCAGGTGGTGGAGGTCGTCCAGAACGCTCGAGGGGTGCCGGTCCTCGTGAAGGTGCATGGCGGCAGGATGGCGATCGATCATAACGTAGCAATGGAAATCATCGCACAAAGAAAAACACTATGAAAATGGTGAGTGACATGGTTCTGTGGGGTCATGTGTTGATGCAGACTGTCAAGAGCAATGTTCAATACAGCATCAAGATACCCTGCAGGCCGGGCTTCCTGAAGACCGAAGCCGAGAGAGGGCGGGGCGAAGAGCGGTCGGGGTGAAACAGAACAGGCCATCGGGGAGATGGCCTGCTCGTATGATGTTCCTGACGGCGTAGCTTCCTATTTGAAGAACTCGTCGAGCGTATAGTTCTGGCGGTCGATCTCAACGGAGAGCTGGCGCTTGATGGAGTTGTAGAACACCGGAATGTCACGCATGGTCCACTTGACGCCGCGTTTGTCGAAGTCGATGACGTAGCGGTTCTCGTTGTCGAGGATCTTCTGGCTGAGGTTGATGCCGATATCGGGAAGGGTGCTCATGACGGTGAGCTCGATTTCCCCGGCAATGACCTTGTTGATCATCTCCCTGGTAGCAAGCAGTTTCCTGCGGCCCGAAGCCGGGCTGATGGTGAGCTGAAGGGCGTTGCTGCGGTCTCTTTTTGCGGAGGTGATGAAATACTTTTCCGCTTTGTGGACTGCATTGCCCGACCATGGTCCTGAAGTGCTGGCCCGAACCTGGTTCTGGGCGGTGAAGGGTCGGCTGAGCTGAGATTGCATTGCTGGCGCAGTTTGATTAGCAAAGTTGACGCCTTCCTGGCATCAGGCCTTCAACAACTTATAAATTAGTAAAACAGGATTAAATAACAAAGGGATTCCCTTCGGAATCCCCTTGTGCTATCCTGCTGTGAGGCTGGCTTTTATTTGCCGTCGCCGTCTATCACCTCATATTCGGCGTTTTCAACGGCACCCTCGCCGCCTTTTTTCGATCCGCCGTCCTGAGGCGCCTGTCCTTCAGGGGCATCGGCTCCGGGCGCTTCAGCCTGGTAGAGGTTTGATGCGACCTCTCCCCATACCTTGCTGAGCTCATCCATCGCGCCTTTGATCGACTCGATGGTGCCGTTCTTGTGTGCGTCTTTCAGCTTTTCAAGCGCACCCTCGATGACCGGCTTCTTGTCGGCGGGGATTTTCTCGCCGAGTTCCGAGAGCTGCTTTTCGGTGCTGAAGATGAGCGAATCGGCCGAGTTCTTGACCTCGATCTCTTCCTTGCGCTTCTGGTCCTCTTCGGCGTGGACCTTTGCGTCTTCCTTCATCTTCTCGACCTCTGCATCGGTCAGCTTGCTCGATGACTCGATCTTGATGCTCTGCTCCTTGCCTGTTGCCTTGTCCTTGGCCGATACGTTCAGGATGCCGTTGGAGTCGATGTCAAAGGTGACCTCGATCTGGGGCATGCCGCGCGGTGCCGGCGGGATATCGCCAAGGTGGAAGCGTCCGAGTGTCTTGTTGTCTACTGCCAGCGGCCTCTCTCCCTGCAGCACGTGGACTTCGACCGAAGTCTGGTTGTCGCCGGCGGTGGAAAACACCTCCTGCTTGCGGGTCGGGATCGTGGTGTTGGCGTCGATCAGCTTCGTCATGACGCCGCCGAGGGTTTCGATGCCGAGCGAGAGCGGGGTGACGTCAAGCAGGAGAACGTCGGTGACATCACCTTTCAGCACGCCGCCCTGGATTGCCGCGCCGATGGCCACGACCTCGTCAGGGTTCACGCTTCTGTTGGGCTCCTTTCCGAAAAACTCCTTGACGAGGGCCTGTACTTTCGGGATGCGGGTCGAGCCGCCGACCAGGACGATTTCATCGATGTCCTTCATCTCCACCTTCGAGTTCTTCACCGCACGGCGGCAGGGCTCAAGGATCTTGTCGAAGAGGTCCGAGCACATGCCTTCGAACTTGGCGCGGGTCAGGTTGATGACGAGGTGCTTGGGGCCCTCGGGGGTTGCCGTGATGAAGGGCAGGTTGATTTCGGTGTCGGTTCGCGAGGAGAGCTCGACCTTGGCTTTTTCACCGGCTTCTTTCAGGCGCTGGAGAGCGATTGCGTCATTGCGCAAGTCGACTCCTTCCTGCTTCTTGAACTCATCGGCAAGGAAGTCGATGATTTTCTGGTCAAAGTCATCACCGCCGAGATGGGTGTCGCCGTCGGTCGACTTCACTTCGAAGACGCCGTCTCCGAGCTCGAGAATCGAGATGTCGAAGGTTCCGCCTCCAAGGTCGAAGACCGCAACCTTTTCACTGGTCTGTTTTCTGTCGAGTCCGTAGGCAAGCGCGGCTGCCGTCGGTTCGTTGATGATGCGCTTGACTTCAAGCCCTGCAATGCGTCCTGCATCCTTGGTCGCCTGGCGCTGTGCGTCGTTGAAGTATGCCGGCACGGTGATGACGGCTTCCGTGACCTTTTCGCCGAGGAAGTCCTCTGCGGTCTGCTTCATTTTCTGCAGGATCATTGCCGAGACCTCCTGAGGGGAGTAGGTCTTGTCGTTGATCTTCACGCGGGCCTCTCCGCCTTCGTTCACGACCTCATAGGGCGCGATCTTCTTTTCGTTCGGCACCTCGTCGAACTTGCGGCCGATAAAGCGCTTGATTGAGAAGATGGTGTTTTTCGGGTTGGTGATGGCCTGGCGCTTGGCCGCCTGTCCGACAAGGCGGTCGCCGGTTTTGGTGAAGGCCACCATTGACGGGGTGGTGCGGTTGCCCTCAGAGTTTTCTATGACGGTTGGCTGTGTGCCCTGCATGACCGCCACGCAAGAGTTGGTCGTGCCAAGGTCAATGCCTATGATTTTTCCCATGATGCAAGTATCCTTTTTTTTGATGTTGAATCCAGTGCCCCCCTCTTCAACCGCGGGGGCCCCTCTGCGGTTTTATCCTTTCACTCAGGAGATGGAGATCTCCTTCGTTTTCCTGACAGGCTGTGCTTTCGGCAGTGTGACATGCAGCACGCCGTTGTCGAATTCTGCACCGATGTTCTCCTGGTCTATCATCTCTCCAAGGTTGAAACTCCTCGAAAAGCTTCCGTAGGTCCGCTCGACCCGGTGGTAATCTTTTTCCGTCTCGACGGCATCCTTCTTCCTTTCGGCTTTGATTGTGAGCACGTCATCCTCGATGTTCAGGGCGATCTTCTCCTTTTCAATGCCGGGAAGTTCCGCATCAAGGTGGAATGCCGTGGCGTCTTCAGAGATGTCGACCTTGAATGCCGGAGCGGACGGCATCTGGGTGCCGGACCATATGTCGTCGAAAAGCTTCAGGGGGTCTTTTGCCAATTGTACAAGCATGTCTATTCTCCTTTTATTCAACTGGTTTTCGGTGTTCCGTATGGTTCAAAGTGAGCGTGACGCTCATCAGGAGTAATAATACAAATAGCGTGCCAACCCGCTTTTTCAGCGAACTGGTGTCAGATATAGGATGGAAATGTCAGATGTGTGACAGGAAAGTCAGTCTTCTCTGTCAGATAGAGGGGATGCCGGGGCGGCATCGGTACGCCGCCCGGCAGGAAGGGGAATCAGCCGTTGAGGTTGCTGTTGACCTTCTGGACCCAGCTCAGGCGGTCCTGGAGGTTTTCGACAACGCTTTTTGAAATCAGGAAGCAGGCGTAGATGATGCTGTCGTCGGCAGTGCGGTAGTAGCACTTGAGTCCTTCCTTGCGGCGGTTGACGACGCCGTTGTCGTGCATGAGGGCCAGATGTTTGGAGATGTTCGCCTGGCTGGCATTGACGGCATTGACGATTTCCTGTACCGTGCGTTCGTTTTCGCAGAGTACCCGGAGGATTTTAAGCCTCATCGGCTCGGAGAGCAGTTTGAAGCGGTTCGATACCGCCTCAAGCATTTCGTCCGGCATGTTGAGGTTCCACCGTTTAACTTCTTCTTCTGAGATGCTGACCGTTTTGCTCATGCTCAAGGCTATTGTTTCGCGGCTTCTGCCGGCCGCTGTCTGTCAAGTACTGCGCTGTATCCCTTTTTCGGACATGCTTAGCCTATATAGCTATAAATTCATACAATTCAAACCAAAAAGGGATTTAGATCCCTGCCGGGGGACCAATGGCAGTCATTCAGAAACGAGGGTGTTTTGTTCTTCTTTCTCAGAAGTGAACGAGAGGTCCATGATGGAGTCGACCAGAGACTGGGGGGCTTTGAAGCGGACAATCTTTTCTTTAACGATCATTTTTGTCTTTTTCGCCTCCTCGTATTCCATCCTGCAGTCGCTGCATTGGGATAAATGAAGGCGGAGCCCCTCTTCCTCCTTTCCTGTGAGTTCGCCGTCCACTGCGGCGCTCATCAGTACCCGGGCTGTTTTACAGTTCATAAATTAATGGGTTGTGTCTGTATGGGTGTTGTGTGCTATCTGCCTGTTTCGGTGTTGAAGCCGAACTTTTTTGCATATCCCTCAAGCTGCTCCCGAAGAAGCTTGCGGCCCCGGTAGAGTCTGGAGCGGACGGTTCCGATGGGGCTTTCGACCATATTTGCAATCTCTTCATAGGTGAAGCCTTCGATGTCGCAGAGCTGGATTACTTCCCTGAACTCTTCGGGAAGGGACTGCAGCGCCGTATAGACTTCTTCATGCAACAGGGCGTGGAAATAGTCGGTTTCCGTTTCGCTAGAATCCCTGCGGGTATCTTTGATTGTATGGTAAAAATCCTTGATCAGGTCGTAATCAACCTTGCCCGGCTCTCTCGAGTTTTTCCTGAAGCGGTTGATATAGTTGTTTTTAAGGATTTTAAACAGCCATGCCTTGCAGTTTGTTCCCCGCTCGAAGGAACTGAAGAATTTATAAGCTTTCAGGTAGGTTTCCTGAACAAGGTCATTGGCGTCATCGGGGTTCATCGTGAGGTGCAGCGCGTAATTGTAGAGCGCATTGAGATGAACGACGGCTTCTGTCTGGAATTCGGACTGTTTCTTCTGTTCTTCTGCTGTCAGTATGGTTTTTTTCTGTTCGGGGGAGCTTTGTCTGGTCGGCTCTGTTCTGGTCATGTGCTTGTAGGCTTCCTGGTTCAGAAATCGTTTCAGATGCTATGCAGTTCGCTCTTCATGAGTAAATTACATAAAATTAAATGATTTATTTTTAAGCGCGTGCATCCCTCACCAACCTTTCCCACTAAATCCGCCATCCATGAGCCTGTCTGATGCAACTGCAGATGTTCTTGTCATCGGTGCCGGCATCGGCGGCCTGACCGCAGCAGCCCTGCTTCAGGAACGGGGATTCCGGGTCGTCGTTCTTGAAAAGAGCCGACATCCCGGCGGCAGCTGCTCATCGTTCCGGCGTGAGGGGTATACGTTCGATGCCGGGGCTTCGGTCTTCTACGGTTTCGCCGAAAACGGCCGCAGCGGAACCCTCAACCTCCATACCCGGGTGTTCCGCCGCCTCGGTGTTCTGGTCCCCTCGGTTCCCGACCCGGTCCAGATACACTACCACCTGCCCGGAGGGCTTGACCTTCGGGCGCATTTCGACCGGGCGAGGTTTCTCGGAGAGCTTTCCGCCGCCTTCCCGCATGAGGCCGCGGGCATCAAGCGCTTTTATCGTGAGCTCGAAGCGGTCTACGATATCCTCAGTTCCCTGCCGGCAGGTTCGCTTGAAGACCCCCGTCATCTGCTTTCGGTCGGTGCTGCATACCCGGCCAAAACCCTCGCACTGGCCTTGAAGACCTTCCGCTCGATGGGCCGGACGGCCAGGCGTCATATCAGCGACCCCGACCTTCTCCGCTTCATCGACATCGAGGCATACTCATGGGCACTGCAGGACGCCATCGGGACGCCGCTCGTCAACGCCGGCATCTGCCTCGCCGACCGCCACCACGGGGGCATCAACTATCCCCTCGGCGGCTCGGGAGCGATTCCCCGCGGACTTGTCGAGGGGCTGGAGAAGTTTGGCGGAGTGGTCCGTTACGGGGCCGGGGTGGAGCGGATCCTGGTCGAGGGCGGTGCAGCCGTCGGTGTGCGCCTTGAGGGTGGTGAAGAACTGCGGGCACGCGCGGTTGTCAGCAATGCCACCATCTGGGACACCTTCAACCGCCTTGTCGACGACAGCCGCTTCAGGATCCCTGAAGAGCGGTTCCTTCGGGCCCCGAGCTGGTTCCAGCTCTATCTCGGCGTTGAGGCCGGGGTTGTGCCCGAAGGCATGCATGTCCATCACGTGCAGATCGATGCATGGGAGGGGTACGATCAGCCCGGGGGAACGCTCTACTGCTCGGTGCCTTCGCTCCTCGACCCCTCGCTGGCTCCTCCGGCCCACCATGTCGTGCATGCATTCGTCACGGACGAGGCGGAGCGGTGGGAAGGCCTGGAGCGGGGAAGCGAAGCGTACACCCGGAGGAAGCAGTCCATGGAGGCGGAGCTTATGGGCCGTCTTGAGGGCCTCATGCCGGGGATCGGTAGCGGCGTGAAGCTGCGGGTATCGGCCTCGCCGCTGACGCATGAGCGCTGGCTGAACCGGTACAAGGGGTCCTACGGGCCGCTTCTGAAGCCGGGTCAGAACATCCTTCTGAAGCCGCAGAACCGTACTGCTTTGAAGAATCTGTTCGCCGTCGGCGACAGCACCTTCCCCGGGCAGGGCGTTATTGCCGTGACCTATTCGGGAGTCTCATGCGCCTCGCTCGTCTCCTCGCACTTCGGCAGGCCCCTCGTAGCGCTGGAGTAACGGGTCCGGCAGGCTTTCAGGGCATGGCTCTGCCGGAGGATGCCAGCAGCATGTCGATCTCGCGGTAGGGGAACAGGGTAAGCTCGCTGAGGATTTTCCGGGTGATGTAGCCCTTGTAGACATAGGTGCCTTTGCGGAGACTGTGACTCTTCCAGAGGATGTCGGAGATGGTTTCATGCTCCGTCATTTTCAGAAGGAAGGGGAGAAGCGTGTTGGTGAGGGCGAAGGATGCCGTTTTGGCGACGGCGGAGGGGATGTTCGGTACGCAGTAGTGGGTCACGCCGTGCTTGACGTAGATCGGATTGGTGTGAGAGGTGTGGCGGCTCGTGGCGAAGCACGCGCCCTGGTCGATTGAGACATCGACGATGACGGATCCGGGTTTCATGGTCTTGACCACCGCTTCGCTGACGGGCGGTTTCTGCACTTTCTGTTTCGGGCTGAGGGCCCCGATCATGACATCCGACATTCTGGCAAGTTCTGCGATGTAATGGTCGTTTGCGATGGCTGTGACCAGGTGGCGGTTGAAGAACGCCTCAAACCTTCTCAGGCGGTTGATCTCCTTGTCGATGACCGTGACCTGGGCTCCAAGGCCGAGCGCGTCCTGCGCCGCGAAGAGCCCTACCGTGCCGGCCCCGATGATGGTGATGTGGGCCGGCGGCACTCCGGCGATGCCGCCGAGGAGGATTCCACTGCCGCCGTAGCCGGTCTCAAGGTACTTGGCTGCGGTCTGTATGGCCAGGGAACCGGCGATTTCCGAAAGGGTGCGCACGATCGGCAGCTCCCCGTCGCGGGTTTCGATGAACTCGAACGCAATGGCGGTGATGTTCTTGTCGATGAGCGTCTTGAGGAGGTGTTCCGAGAGGGTTCCGAGGTGCAGGGCGGAGATGAGCATCTGGCCCGGCATGAAGAGCGGCAGTTCCTCGGGGCGGGGTGGTGCGACTTTCACGATGATGTTCGATTCCCCGTAAAGTTCTTCGGGGGTTTCGGCGATCTGTGCGCCGGCCTCGGCATAATCCTGATCCGTAAAGTTGCAGAATCGTCCGGCGCCCGCCTCCACCATGACCCTGATGCCGTTTTCGCAGAGGATCTGTGCTCCGGCGGGTGAGATGGCCACCCGCCTTTCGTCCTGGGTCCGTTCCTTGGGGATGCCCATGACGATGTTCATCGTCTTTTCCGGCTTCAGCAGCCAGCGTTCAAGGGTTTTGGCTCCGAGTTCGTACTCAATGCTCTCCAGGTCTGAGGAATAGCCCATCGGGGTTCGGGGATGGCGGGCGCCTTTCAGCGCCCGGAGATTGTGACGGTATGCACCGAAGCTGTTTTTTCCGGCTCATGGCGCCGGCAGGTGGAGCCCGGCAGGTGCACTGCTCCGCCCGAAACACTGCAGACGGCGTCGGAGGCCATGGTGTACATGCCACTGGCACCGCCCGTGATGAGGGAAAGCGGAAGCTGCATGAAGGCGAAGGTCTCCAGAAAACTTGCCGAGACAAAGAGGGACGCGTGGCCGAGCCCCGCCCCGATTTTACGCAGCGACTCGCCCGGATTGAGCTCGCCGTTCCTGATGCGCAGGGCTGCGCTTCCCGCACAGTCCGGCAGTTTGTTCAGGACGTTGTAGCCGATGGTCTGTGCATAGGTGATGAAGCCCGGCACGTTGAGGCCGAGCACGATGCGGCGGAGCTTTTCGGCGCGGGTGAGCAACCGTATGGTGCCTTCTCCCGTAATGACAGTCTGGCATGCCAGCCTTCCGCCCTCTGCCAGCAGTTTCTCGGATATGCAGGCTTTTTCGACATTGCTCAAGGGCGAGAGGTGCTCCATTCCCTCCTGTACGTACACGAAGCAGCTCTGGCAGATGCCGTTTCCTCCGCAGATGTAGCCGATATGGCTTTTATTATGCTGGGCTACATGGAGCAGGAGGTCTCCCGTCTGTGCTTCACATGGTCTCTGGTTCACATGGATGATCATGATCGTCTCCGTTTGTCAGTATGGTTTCGTTTCGCTGTCCGTCGGGTTCATCTCGGTTGCCGTCATGGTGGGGATCCATGAAAATATAATCAATTTCAAGACAGGCCCCACCGGCCCTTTTTTCCTTCAGGCCGGCGGTGCTCATACCGTTCAGGCTGCCCTGCGGACGCCGTTGGCTGTGGCGGATCCGCAACTGCATCCCTCCCCCGTTTGGCCCTGGCAGCAGTCGCTGGCGGGTTCTTCTCCGGCTTTCGAACCCAAGATCAGGGCCGAGGCAAGCTCAATTGCTCCTATGACGGCTCCTGCCATGTCCCGGAGGATACCAAGCGGATCGAGATGGCCCTCCAGGGTCCTCTCGAACTGCATGGCGATGGTTGCCGGAAACGCCACAAGGGCTTCCCATCCCATCTTTGCCGAGTAGGCCGGCAGCTGCAGCGGATCGGTTTCAGCCATCCGCTTTACCTCCTCCACGGCTGAGAGCACCCGGATGGTTCCGGGCTTTTCAATGGTTGCAAGGCACGCCATCCGGTTGCCTTCGGCAAGCAGCAGTTCAGAAAGCATCGCTTTTTCGGGTTCACCGGGAGGGGAGAGGAGTTCGGCGCCCTCAAGGACCTTCACATAGCAGGTCTGGCAGATGGCGTTTCCTCCGCAGAAGTAACCGATATGGGCATGGCCGCTTCGGGCCACGTCTATGAGGCGATCGCCCTGAGCCGCTTCATGTTGGCTGTCGTTTATGATGATTTTCATTGGTATATGGTCTATTGTTCAATTGTTGATACAGTTGGATCCAATAGACACAGTAACCCTGAGGGCCGGCCAAAAAGTTGCCGCAAAAAACGGCGTACTCAATCAGTTCTCTGTTGCGTTCTGTTCCCTGGAGGCGGTGTCGAGTTCCCTGATTAGCGCGGTGTATCGCCTCAACAGATCAGTCGGCGCAGTGTCGGCTCCCGGCGGGTGGTGCAGGACGAGTTTCATTTTCTTCTCGAAACTGAAGGCCGGGGCGTAAGGTTCGAGGCTCGGCTCCTGGACGGCGGTGAAGAGATGCTGCAGGAACTCCCTTCCCTGAACGGGACCGTCCTCTCTGGCGTCGGGGAGGATGAGCGTGGTGGTTTTCTGCTGCAGATCTATTTTTTCGAGACCGAGCGGTGAAGCCGTGATCTTGAGCTTTGCCAGGAGCATGAGGGTTTCGACCTCTTCGGGAAGGGGGCCGAACCGGTCCCGCAGTTCCGCACCGACAGCGTCGATGTCCCGGGCTGCGGCGGCACGGGAGATTTTTTCGTAGAACATGAACCGCTCGTGGGTTGCCGTAACGTAGTGTTCGGGAATGAGCGCGTCGAAAAAGAAGGACATGTCGGTCGGCTTCTCCGGCAGGTCAGGCCGGGCTTCACCGGTGAAGAGGTGGCTGAAATCGCCCGATTTCAGTTCGGCAACGGTCTGTTCGAGCATTTTCTGGTAGAGATCGAAGCCGAGGTCGTGGATGTAGCCGGACTGTTCGGCACCAAGGAGGTTGCCGGCGCCTCGGATGTCGAGGTCGCGCAGCGCTATCGTGAACCCTGAACCGAGCTCGGTGAAGCTTTCGATGACGGCAAGCCGCTGTATGGCCTCCCGCTTGAGGGTATTGAGCGGCGGGGTGATCAGGTAGCAGTGGGCCTTGCGGTCGCTGCGGCCTACCCGTCCCCGGAGCTGGTAGAGGTCCGAGAGGCCGAACATGTCAGCCCGGTTGATGATGATGGTATTGGCGTTTGATATGTCGATGCCCGAGCCGATGATGGTGGTCGAGATGAGCACGTCCACCTCGCCCTGCATCACATCCATCATGATCTTTTCGAGTTCGCGTGCCGGCATCTGCCCGTGCGCGAAGACAATCCGGGCGCGGGGCACCAGATCGTGGAGCAGCTGCTGCATCTCTCCGAGGCTGGCAACCCGGTTATGGAGGAAAAATACCTGACCCTCTCGTGCGATTTCCCGCTCGATGGCCGATCGGATGAGATCGCCCTCGAAGTCGGTGACGACGGTTTCCACCGGCTGCCGGTTTTTTGGCGGGGTGGAGACGATGGAGAGGTCGCGGGCTCCGAGCATTGAGAACTGAAGGGTTCTGGGAATCGGGGTTGCCGACATGGTGAGGGTGTCGACGCCGGGGAACTGTTCGCGCAGCTTTTCCTTGACCTCCACGCCGAAATGCTGCTCCTCGTCGATGACGAGCAGTCCAAGGTCCCGGAAACTGACGTCTTTTGAAACGAGGCGGTGGGTACCGATGACGATGTCTACCTTGCCTTCCTTGATGCGGCGGATGGTCTCCTGCTGCTCCGCACGGGGGACGAACCGGCTCAGGATTGCAATGGTGATGGGGAAGTTCAGAAAACGCCGGGTGAATGTTTCCAGATGCTGGTGCGCGAGAATGGTCGTCGGCGTCAGGATGGCCACCTGCTTTTTGGCTTCGACGGCCTTGAATGCCGCCCGCATGGCGATCTCGGTCTTGCCGAACCCGGCGTCGCCGCAGATGAGGCGGTCCATGGGGTGCGTCGCCTGCATGTCCTTTTTCACCTCTTCGATGGCCTTCAGCTGGTCGGGGGTCTCCTCGAAGATGAAGGAAGACTCGAATTCGCGCATGAAGATGGAGTCGGGACCGAATGCGAATCCGGCCTGCATTTTCCTCTGGGCATAGAGCTTGATGAGGTTGATGGCGATGTCGCGGATCTTCGAGCGGACCTTCTCTTTCCTGGCCGCCCATTTCGGGCTGCCGAGCTTGGAGAGGACCGGTCTGGATCCTTCGGATGCGGCGTATTTGGAGAGAAGGTTGATGTTCTGGACATTGACGAAGAGCTGGTCGCCCCCTTCATATTCAACCAGCACGCACTCCTGCTCCGAATTCCCCGCGGTGATGGTTTCCAGGGAACGGAAGATTCCGACCCCGTAGTCCTCATGCACGACATGGTCTCCGACCTTGAGCTTCTGGAGGTCTTTGAGGGAGATTCCCTTGATTTTTCGTTTTCTGCGCGCCCTGCGCGAGTGGAGCTTGCCGAAGATGTCTGCTTCGGTAAAGAGGTCGATGCCTGCAAAGCGGAACCCGCTGTGCAGGTTTACCGGCACCCAGGCGATTTCCTCAAGTACGCCCTCACCGGCTTCGGCAGCTTCCTCGGTGAGGAAGTCGGCGAGCTCGCGAACTTCCCGCTCGCTGGATGCGGCAAACACTGTCCGTCGCCTGGCTTCGTCCCGTCGGCTGAGCATGGTGGCCAGCATGCGGAAGTTGGCGTTGATCCTTGTCTGTTCGACTGACTGGAAGTCGATGGACCCATCTCTGGCGGGCCCGATCTCGATCTGCAGGAACTGCCCGAGTGCCGCCTCGAGCTCCCGGTCGTCCTCCTCAGCCCGGATTTCCGGGGTGCTGTCGATTATGACGAGCGTGGAGGGTGGGAGGTAGTCGAGCATCGTCGCCGCCGCTTCCGGACCTTCCCCTGTTAAGTCTGCGGAGAGTTCGGCCGCATCGAGCGTTCTGCCGGAAAGCTGGCTGTTGATGTCGAAGCTTCGGAGCGAGGTGACGGTGTCACCGAAAAATTCAATCCGGACCGGTTCGCCCGTTCCGTATGGGAATATGTCGACAATGGAGCCGCGTACGGAATACTCGCCCTCATCCTCGACGAACTCGCGGTGCACGAAGCGGTTGTTTTCCAGAAACGTTTTCAGTGTCTCATAGCCGGCCTCCCGGTCCTTTTCGATGCGGAGTATCCGGCCGGAGGCTTCCTCAGGGCGGCAGAGCGACGTCTGAAGATCGCTGGCCGAAGCGAGGATGATCGGCCGGCCGCTTCCCCTGAGCGCCCTGATGGCTGCAGGAAGCCCGTCTGCAGTGCTGCAGGCCTTTTTGCCGGAGGTGAGGGCAGGAAGGTCGTGGTCGTAGACGTCGAAGGCCTGCGCTCCTGCAATCACGAGAACAGGACCTTCCCATACGTCGTGCAGCGCTGCGGCAAGCAGCGGCCCGAGCGAGCCCTGCATGCCGGAGATGCGGACCGGTTCATTGATGCCGGAGGGTGCCTTGAGGGCGTCGAACAGCCTGATGAATGGCTCGGAACGGCGGACGGCCTCGGTAAGGAATCCGGTTTTTTTCCTGACCAGGAGGGTGCTTGTGGGGGCTTGGCCCGTAATTGTTTTCATATGATGCGTACAAACCATATTTTCATCCATGATCCGCACCGGGCAGGGCGAAGGTGGTGCGTAACCGGCTGGGCAGGAAAGACTCCTATATATGGAAAAAATTCTGGAACTGAAAAACCTCAGGACCTACTACTCGACCGATGCCGGTACGGCAAAGGCTGTAGACGGGGTAGGGTTTTCCATTGCTCCCAACCGGACGCTCGGCGTGGTAGGTGAGTCGGGAAGCGGCAAGTCGGTGACCGCGCTTTCCATCATGCGCCTTATTCCAACCCCTCCGGGGTATTTCGCCGGAGGTGAGATCTTCTGGAAGGGCCGCGATCTCCTGCAGCTGCAGGAAGAGGAGATGCGGCGTGTCCGCGGCAACGAGATTGCCATGATCTTCCAGGAGCCCATGAGCTCCCTCAATCCCGTCTTTACCTGCGGCCGGCAGATTATGGAGCAGATCCTCATCCACCAGCCCTTCAGCCAGACCGAGGCCAAAGATCGTACCATAGAACTGTTGCGCCTTGTCGGCATTGCTGATCCCGCCCGACGTTTTTCGGCCTGGCCGCATGAGCTGTCCGGCGGGATGCGACAGCGCGTGATGATTGCCATGGCGCTTTCCTGCAGCCCGTCGCTCCTGATTGCCGATGAACCCACAACGGCGCTCGACGTCACCGTGCAGGCGCAGATTCTCGATCTCATCGCCCGGCTTCAGGCTGATACGGGAATGAGCGTGTTGCTCATTACCCACGATTTCGGTGTCGTTGCCGAACTCTGCGAAGAGGTGCTGGTGATGTATGCCTCAAGAGTAGTGGAAAAAGGGTCTGTGAGGGATATTTTCGCCAACCCTCTCCATCCCTACACCAGAGGGCTCCTGAAATCCATTCCGCGGATCGGTTCGAAGGCAGAGCGGCTGCATGTGATCGAGGGCAGCGTGCCCTCCGCAATCCATATCCCTCCCGGCTGCCGGTTCGCTCCGCGCTGCCCCATGGCCGATGGTCGCTGCTTTAACGAGCAGCCGGAACTTGTCTCTTATGAACCCGGCCACGAGGCTGCGTGCTGGAAGGCCGGATGACGTTTTCTGGTTCACCGGTGCCGCATGTCGGGATAAACCGCGTATTATGCGTACATTGCAAAAAAAACGTAACCACCCCCCCGTTCCCATGTCTGATCCATTGATTCTTGTTGTCGAGGACGATCGCAACCTTGCCAAGCTGGTCGGCTACAACCTTGAAAAGGCCGGCTATAAATGCCAGTTTTCAGAAAACGGCGAAGATGCGTTCGAGCAGCTCTCGATGCGGAGTTTCGAGCTCATCCTGCTTGACATCATGCTGCCGGGCATCGACGGGTTCGATGTATGCCGCAAGATCCGCCAGCACCAGATCTACAAGGATATCCCCATCATCATGCTGACGGCCAAGGGCGAAGAGATCGACAAGATCCTCGGCTTCGAGCTGGGAATAGACGATTACGTGGTCAAGCCGTTCAGCCCGAGGGAGCTGACGCTGCGCATCAGGGCTGTTTTGAAACGCGACCGCCGGCAGGGCGGCGTATTCCGCGATGCGCTTCGCTCGGGGGGCCTTGATGTCGACATTTCCCGCCATGCCGTTACCCTCGATGGCCGCGAGCTGGTGCTCACCCTGATGGAATTCAAGCTCCTCGTCGCGCTCCTGAAAAGAAAAGGGCAGGCGCAGTCGCGCGAAATGCTGCTCAGCGACGTCTGGGACGTCGATCGCACCATCAATACCCGAACGATAGATACCCATGTCACCCGGCTCCGTGAAAAGCTCGGCACCGTGGGGGCGAAAATCAAGACGGTCAGGGGTCTTGGCTACAAGTTCGAAGAAGACGGGGACGGGGCTGATGCAGGCTAGGGTTTCCTTCAGGCTTGGTGCTGTTTTTGGTGTTATTGTCTTTCTGACGGTCATCGTCAGCTACCTGACGCTCGGCCGCCAGCTGCGCGAGGTGCTGCAGACGGGTATCGGCATGGAGCTCAAGCGCGAGCTTGCGCTGAACCGGGAGATGCTCAAGGGCGGGGCAGCCCGTGCAGACGTAGAGGCCGACCCCGACGGTTGGGCGGACCGCATCGGTTCCATTCTCGACTTACGGGTGACGCTCATTGCAATCGATGGACGGGTCATCGGTGACTCATACATCGACCGGGACAAGCTCTCCCGCATCGAGAATCACGGCATGAGGCCTGAGGTAAAGGGGGCGCTGTCAGGCAGTTTCGGAGAGAATGCCCGCTACAGCCGGACCATCAAGGAACAGATGCTCTACATGGCTGTTCCCGTAGGCTCTCCCCGCCCGTTCGCCGTCCTGCGCTTTGCCAAGCCGCTCTACGACATCCGTCTGTTCGAGGCCGGTGTCCGCAAGGGGATAGAGCGCGGGCTCTTTTTCGCACTGCTCTTCTCCCTCGTGGTGGTGCTCCTTACCGCCTTTTTCATCGCCCGCCCGCTGCGGCGCATTGCCGAAACGGCAGAGAAGCGCGTTCATGGGGATTTCTCCGGGATTATTCCCTCGCACCGCCGTGATGAAATCGGCATGCTGGCCCGTGCCTGCAATTTCATGTCGGAAGAGATCCGGAAAATGAGCCGCAGTGAAGAGTGGTACCGGGCGGTGTTTTCCGGCATCCGTGAGGCGATTGTCGTTACCGATGCCGCCTGCGACATCATTCTTCTGAACCCTTCGGCATCCCGCATGTTCCGGCTCAGCGGCGCAATGTTCCAGTCGCGGCCGCTCACCATGCTTGGCGACAGCGGGCTTTGTGCACTCATCGAGGGTGTTCACCGGAGCCGTACCGCCGTCCTGAAGGAGGAACTGGCGGTGATGACGGTCAAGGGGGTGCGGACCATGCAGGTCAGTTCCATGCCGGTGGTTCGGGATGGGGAGTTCGACGGATCGGTGTTTGTGCTCAACGATATCACCCGCCTCAGGAACCTCGAACGGATCCGGCGCGATTTTGTCTCCAGCGTGTCGCATGAGCTGCGCACCCCGCTCACCAGCATCAGGGGGTACGCCGAAACCCTCCTTGACGGCGCCATGAATGATCCCGAACACGCCCAGGCGTTCCTGCGCATCATCCTGCAGGAGAGCGAGCAGCTTACCGCGCTCGTCAACGATGTGCTTGATCTCTCGAAAATCGAGTCCGGGCGCATCGAGTATACGTACGGCCCGGTCGATCTCTCCAGGGTGGTTGAGCATTCCATGGAGATGCTCCGGCCTGCGTTCGAGAAAAAAGAGGTGAAGTTCGAACTGAGCATTCCGCCGGGCCTCCCTCCGGTTCAGGCAGACGAAGCCTATCTCGGCATTGTCATCCGCAACCTGCTGGACAATGCCGTCAAGTACGTCGATGCCGGTACCGGCAAAGTCCGCTTCCGTGCGTTCCGCACCGGCGACTCGGTCCAGTTCGACGTGGAGGATAACGGCAGCGGAATCGCGCATCAGGACCTCGAACGGATTTTCGAGCGGTTCTACCGCGTCGACAAGGCGCGTTCCCGCCAACTGGGCGGCACCGGCCTGGGTCTCTCCATCGTGAAGCATATTGTCCTTTCCCATAAGGGCGACATCAAGGTGCGTTCCCGCCTCAACCGCGGTTCGACCTTCAGCGTCACCCTCCCGATGGCCACTGATTTTTCAAACACAAGAACATGATTCCATTGATGCAGCCACTCTTTGATTTTTTCTCTTCCTACGGTCTTGACGCCGGCCTCTCCGCCCTGTTCGCCACCCTTTCGGCCGTGGCCGTCGCCCTTCTTCTCATCATCGTTCTCGAACTCGGCTTCAAGCGGGTGCTTCTTGAAATGATAAGCGCCTTTGCCCTTAGGACGGTGACGACGTTCGACGATATCCTGGTCCGGCGCAACGTGTTTTCGGGGCTGGCACGGCTTCTGCCGCCGATTTTCCTGCACATCCTTTCCGATCCGCTCCTCCAGTACTACCCGGCGTTTGTGCCGTTCGTGAAGGACGCTGCCGTCCTCTACCTGACGGTTGCTCTTGTCATGCTGGTATTTTCCCTGCTTGATGCCCTGCAGGATTTTCTCTCAACCCGTCCTTCAGCCGCACGCCTTCCTGTGAAGAGCTTCATGCAGGTGCTGAAGGCGCTGGCCCTCGCAGTGGCTCTCGTTGTGGTGGTATCGAAGCTGATGGGCAAGTCTCCGGTGGTGTTCCTCAGCGGCCTTGGTGCATTCACGGCCGTGCTGCTGCTGGTGTTCAAGGATTCGATTCTCGGCCTCGTAGCCGGCGTGCAGCTTTCGGCCAACAACCTTGTACGGGTCGGCGACTGGATCGAAATGCCCCAGTACGGGGCAGACGGTGATGTTATCGATATTTCGCTTGTGACGGTGTCGGTGCAGAACTGGGACAAGACCATCAGTACCATTCCGGCCTATTCACTGATTTCCCAGGGCTTCAAGAACTGGCGCGGGATGAGTGAGGGTGGGGGTCGGCGCATCAAGCGCTCGGTGCACATCGACATGAACAGCGTCCGTTTCTGCGACGAAGCGCTGCTCATGCAACTCAGGGAAGTGCGCCTGCTGAAAGGCTACCTTGAGGAAAAGGAACGGGAGCTCAGCGAGTGGAACAGCAGGTTCCAGGACGGCACCGCCTCTCCGGTCAACGCCCGCCGGCTCACCAACCTGGGTACGTTCCGTGCCTATCTTGCAGCCTACCTCAGGAGCCATCCCAATATCAACACATCCATGACCCTCATCATACGCCAGCTGCAGCCGACCGCCGGGGGCATTCCGATCGAGATTTACGTATTCTGCCGGGAAAAGGAGTGGGCGGTGTATGAAGGGGTGCAGGCCGACATCTTCGACCATGTGCTGGCAGTGCTTCCATGGTTTGAGCTGCGGGTCTTCCAGAATCCCGGCGGGTACGACATCGAGCGCGCGGGGAGCCGTCTTGCCGGGGCCCTCAGTCCGGAAAGTCGTGGGGAGGGGGCGGCTTCAGGCTCTCTTTGACTCCATGGCGTCCCGGTGTTCCCGGATGATCTGCAGGTGCAGCGGTATGCGCACTTCCGGCATCCGCTCAACGGGGTAGAATCCGGCTTCGAACACCTCGTGGTTGATCCGGATATCCTCATGCGAGGCTGTGACGGCGTAGGCGACGGCGAGCAGCGAGCCGTACATGGTGCTTTCGCGGTGGTAGACGCCGATGAGGCGTTCGACCCTTCCCTCAAGTGAGGTTTCCTCCTTCAGCTCCCGCAGGCACCCCTCTTCGGGGTGCTCTCCCGATTCCAGGAACCCGCCCGGCAGCGCCCATTCGTTGAAGGCCGGTTCGTGTGCCCTGCGTATGAGCAGGAGTTCCCCCTGCGCGTTCAGGGTGCAGGCTATCGCTACCGGAAGCGGGTTGCTGTAGTGTATCCATCCGCATTCCAGGCAGACCATGCGCTGGCGCCCTTCAAGGAATGACGGGGCGAGTTCTTTGCCGCAGATCGGGCAGTAAGCATAGGGCTTCATCGTATAAGTGTCAGTGGTTCGGCGGGGAAACTATTTACCCCGCATCCCGATTCTTCCAGTATAAATCATGCATTCTTAAACAGCAAGAGACAGTACATATGACATTGCTAGAACCAGGCACTCCGGCTCCCCCTCTGTATGGCAGGGACCAGGACGGCAGAGAAGTGAAGCTTGAGGAGTATCTCGGAAAGAAGGTACTCATTTATTTTTATCCCAAGGACGATACGCCCGGCTGTACGGCCGAAGCTTGTGCTTTTCGTGATAATTTGCCTAACTTTAACACAGTAGGGGTGGAGGTCATCGGGGTCAGTGTCGATCCCCAGGCCCGCCACCGGAAGTTTGTCGACAAGTACAGCCTGCCTTTCCGGCTCCTTGCCGACGAGGAGAAAAAGACGGTCGAGGCTTATGGGGTCTGGGGACAGAAGAAGTTCATGGGCAGGGAGTACATGGGTACCTCCAGGGTCTCGTATCTTGTCGACGAACAGGGACGAATCGAGAAAGTCTGGCCGAAGGTGAAGGCTGCGGATCATCCGCTGGAAGTGCTCGAGTGGCTGGAAACGAAACACTGAGGTATGTGAGGGATGGGTGTGTTCAATGAATATAAACGGCTTGCGGCCGGCAAACTGCTGATCGCTTCGGCAAATCTGCTGGAATCCAATTTCAAGCGGACGGTGCTCATGATGTGCGAGCATAACCCCCAGGGGTCGCTGGGCTTCATCCTCAACCGGCCGATGGAGTTCCAGGTGCGGGAGGCCGTTGCCGGTTTTGACGAAGTCGACGAGCCGCTGCACATGGGCGGACCGGTGCAGTCCAACACGGTGCACTTCCTGCACATGCGCGGCGACCTCATTGACGGTTCGGAGCAGATCCTTCCGGGGCTCTACTGGGGCGGTGACCGCGAGGAACTCGGCTATCTGCTCAATACCGGGGTTTTGAAGCCATCAGAAATCCGTTTCTTTCTCGGCTATGCCGGGTGGAGTGCCGGGCAGCTCGAGGCGGAGTTCGAAGAGGGGTCGTGGTACACGGCCGATGCGACACCTGCAATGGTATTCAGCGGTGAGTACGAGAGGATGTGGAGCCGCACGGTGCGCTCGAAAGGAGGGGAGTACCAGTTGATTGCCAACTCGCCTGAATTGCCGGGACTGAACTGAGCCCGGCGTGCCTTCTCTGTGTGTGGGGGGGCTACCCTCCGAAGATGACGAGCAGCACGATGGCTGCCAGCCATGAAATGACTCCCCACAGGAGGACTTTCTTTCCGTCGAGCTTTTTCAGCATGGGGAACGCTTGCCTGGTTATTGCTGTTGTTAGTGTTGACTGAAAAGTATATATACCATTGCCGAAAGGCAAGATGTTCTTTGATTTTACTGGGGATGACAGGCTTTCGACAGGGCAGGTGTAAGATAGAGTTGCACTCCGAGTTTCAGCATGGATGGACTCGTTAAAGAAGTCTATGCAAACAATACATGCAGACGATTATTCGTATGCAATGGCTGCCTGATTAGCAAAAGTTAATTAATCAGCCATCGTCCTGCGGCCGAGGCGCTTACTCTGAAACCGCAGGATGGCATAATCGCGCTTGAGCTTCAGCTCGCGCAAGTAAGCCCCGTCTGTTTTCGCCCGAAGGGGCAGGCGGGTATCAATTCGGGCTAGCGGAACGGCCTTTGCCGGTGCAGTTCCGGCCCGCGAAACTCCGAGCACCGGAGATGAGTGTGGTGGCTTTATCGAGCAATGTTCTGGACCCGGGTTCGACTCCCGGCATCTCCACCCGTTACATGTCCCTGGTTTTACCGACAAACCCCCAAGACGCCTTATTCTATAAGCGTCTTGGGGGTTTTCTCGTTCCTGCTCTTCCCTCCGTGTGCCACCTTTTCTGTTGGTGTTCCAATCTTTTTGGGTACCAATGCCTAAGATAGGGCTTGCTGAATAATAGTTAAATCATTTTATGGTAATGAATTAAACGGTATTTTTCGTATCTTGAGTGCAAGGAAAAACCTGAAAAAGCCTCAAAAACCCTGCACCTCGATACCGCCGATTCATGTACCAGCCGAAGTTTCAGCAGCTCACGTTCGAAAATTTCCATCTGCCGTTTGGCGGTAAACTCGATCCGGAAAACCGGTGGGTGAAGCTCGCTGACGTAATTCCCTGGCACGTCGCCGAGACGATGTATGCCAAAAACTTCCTGTCGAAACGAGGCGCTCCTGCACTCACGGTCCGCATGGCGCTGGGGTCCTTGATCATCAAGGAGAAACTCGGCCTTTCGGATATCGAAACGGTCGAACAGATCAAGGAGAACCCGTATCTCCAGTTCTTTCATCGGTCTTGAAACGTACCAGCAAGCTGCGCCCTTCGATTCCTCGATGCTGACCCATTTCCGGAAACGGCTGAAGCATACCGATCTCGGTGCGCTGCAGGAGGAGCTCCTGCAGCGACACCTGGCTGAAGAGCGAAAGAGGGCGGAGGACAGGGGAGAGAACAACGATGGTGACGAAGACGGAAACGATGGCCCTGCCAACAAAGGCAAGCTCATCGTCGATGCCACCTGTGCACCGGCAGACATAGCCTATCCGACGGATATCGGGCTCTTGAACGACGCCCGGGAGAAGACCGAGCGGATCATCGATAAGCTGTGCGAGATGCACCCGGAAGGGGTCGCGAAACCAAGGATGTCCCGCCGGACGGCAAGGAAGGACTTCCTTGCTGTCGGCATGAAGAAGAGCCTGTCGAGAAAGGCGCTCCGCAAAGGCCTACGCAAGCAGCTGAGTTATCTCAGGAGGAACCTGCAGTACATCGGCGGCCTGTCCGCCTCGGTTCCGCTGACGGTCCTCTCGAAGCACCTGTATCGCGACCTGCTGGTGATCGACGAACTGTACCGGCAGCAGCTGGAAATGTACAAGACCGAGAAGAAGAGCATCAGCGACCGGATCGTCAGCATCAGCCAGCCGCATGTCAGACCGATCGTACGGGGCAAGGCCGCAGCCAAAACGGAGTTCGGGATGAAACTCTCCATCAGCGTCGTCGATGGCATCAGCATGCCGGAGAGGATGAGCTGGAACGCCTACAACGAAGGGTGCGACCTGGTAAGGGATATCGAGCGGTACCGCGAGCGATACGGTCACTATCCCGAATCGGTCCATGCCGACAAGATCTACCGGACGCTGGCCAACAGGATGTGGTGCAAAGAACGAGGAATCAGGCTGAGCGGCGTGCCGCTCGGGCGGCCGCCGAAGGACGTTGAGAAGGACCGGGCCCGCCGTCGGCAGATCAGGGAAGACGAAGGAGTCCGGAACGCAGTCGAAGGTAAATTCGGCCAAGCGAAGCGTCGGTACGGACTGGCCCGGGTGATGGCAAGGTTGGCTGAAAGCAGTCTCTGCGTGGTCTCGATCACGTTCCTCGTGATGAATCTGGATCGGCTGCTCGCCGCTCCTTTTTTGCGCCTGTTCGAATGGCTCCTTTTGGAGCTTGACGTAATCAGAAATTTGTTCAAGTGGTCATCTTCCCGAGCGGCGATTGAGTGCCGCTCGGCGATGACTTGAATTCTTCAGCAAACCCAAATTAGACGGTATTGATCACACCCTTGCTGGTCCCGGCAGGCAGGTCCGGCACGACAAAGGCGGTGTCGAAGTGCTGTTCCAGCAGTTGGGCAGCCTACCTATTCATCGCCGCCCTCCGGTTTCTGAATGGCCTCGATCTGTTTCAGCATCCGGTCGAAGTCGCTCTCAAACAGCCGGTCCTGGACGATGCGGTATTTCTCGAACTCGCTTTCAGAATGGGCCCTGGCGATCTCGGCCGTGACCTTGCCTGCATCCTGCAAAATTTTACGATCGGTGGCTTCAATAAACTTGTCCAGACGGATTTCCCAGTCCTGCATGGTCATGGGTATCCTGCGCAGGGCCATGTCCTCGGCCACATCCAGATAGGCGTTGACCAGCCGGGACAGTTGCGTCATCTCATCTTCGGTCAGGTAGTTCTTGGCCACGCTGACATCGAACTTCTGGCTTTTCCCTTTCGGGGCATCCGTCCAGGTGGTCAGCCCCATGTGCTGCTTCTCGGCGTCGGCGCGGTTGACGATGACCTCCGCCGCCGTCTGGCCGTGGATGGCCCAATGGAGTTTGTTCTGCACGGTGGCGAAGAAGCGCTTGGTGGCCTGGGCGGTGACGTCGTAGTCGATGGCGGTGGCGTAGATGTCAGTGATCTTCTGATAGAACTTGCGCTCGGAGAGACGAATCTCGCGGACGCGCTGCAACTGCTCTTCAAAATATTGTTTCGTCAGGATGGAGCCTCCGGCCTTGATGCGCTCGTCGTCCATCACGTAGGCCTTAATGGTGTACTCGTCGATGATGGTCGTAGCCCACTTGCGGAACTGCACGGCGCGCTCGGAGTTGACCTTGTAGCCCACGGCGATGATGGCGGGAAGCTTGTAGTGCAGGGTGTTGTAGTTTTTGCCGTCTGCGGCAGTTATTCGAAAATTTCGAATAACTGAATCCTCCTGCAACTCACTGTCTGAAAACACCTTTTTCAGGTGGTAGTTGATAGTGTGGGTCTCAACATCGTAAAGCACACCCATCATTTTCTGGGTCAGCCAGATGCTTTCGTCGGCATACACCGCTTCGACACCACCGCTGCCGCTGGCCGCGACAAAGGTCAGGTATTCCGCCGCCGAAGAGCGAACGATAGATACTTCCTTGCCGGTCTTTTTCTTCCTGCTCAAGCCTTCCCCCCCAGGCAGGCCATCAACTCGGCCTTCAAGGCTGCCTGTGCCGCTTCGAGCTGGTGGACGACCTGCTGGTACTCAACCATCGGCCCTTCAGGGTCGCGGTGGTTGGAGCTGTAGCATTTCCTTTTGGTCATTTAATTGTTTCTTTTTTGAGCAAGTTACCAACTTAAACAGCTGTCTAAAAATCGGGGGCCACTATAGTTTCCAACTATGTCGATGGCAAGGATCCCCGTGAAGTGATTGATATTGCAAAGCTCAATGCTGAGCTGAAAACCACCGTCGCCAGGATTAACCAGCTGCGCTCGGACATTGATACCATTGTTTCAGAGATTGAAGGAGGTGACGAAAATGATTCGTCGCGTCTTTAATCTAACGGAATCCAGTTACATGAATCCCGTCGAATTCAACGGGATTGGAAAACAGGTCGGAGGGCGGTAAAACATGAGCAAAAAAGAGGCGATACAAGTTTTTGAAGACCGCAAGGTTCGTACCTTGTGGGATGATGATACGGAAGAATGGTATTTTCCCATTGTTGATGTGGTGGCCGTATTAACCGACAGCGTGAACCCGACTGCATATTGGCGTAAACTCAAAGAACGTCTGAAAAAAGAGGGAAATCAAACCGTGACAGATTGTCACGGTTTCAAAATGCAGGCGGCTGACGGCAAAATGCGAAAAACCGATTGTGCCGATACCGAGCAGCTTTTCCGCCTGATCCAATCCATTCCGTCACCCAAAGCGGAGCCGTTCAAGCTGTGGATGGCACAGGTCGCCAGCCAACGTATCGACCAGATTCAGGACCCGGAACTCTCGATTGAACAGGCAATGAAAGACTACAAACGCCTGGGCTATTCGGACAACTGGATCAACCAGCGTTTGAAATCCATTGAAATCCGCAAGGAACTCACGGACGAATGGAAAAAGCACGGTCTGGAGGAAGGGGTACAGTTCGCTGCACTCACTCCAGGTCTGATTCGCTCGAACGGCCTCTACTTTTTCTACTCGGTGTTGCCCACTGCGATTTCTGCTCGGGCGCTTCGTTCTCAAGTTCAGGCTCTGTTCGCGATAAATCCGACGCAGTCGCTTGTGATTGTCGGTAAAGCCTTCTCGTCTGAGTGTGAGCACAATCCGCTCAAACCCAAACCTTATGCGGGTGTATGCGATTTCCCGCATACGCATCACAAGCAATGCTTCGTCCCGCTTGTGTGGCTTGTAATACAGCGCTGAGCGATGCATCGGCAATGCCGCGCAAGCTTTCTTGATCGACACCTGGTATGCCACCGTCATGTATTTGACCAGCTCTTTCTTGACGGCGGGCTTTACAGCTTTTTTTTTATGACGTCCTGAAGCATCTGCCGATCGAGGCTCAAGTCGGTAACAAGTTTCTTCAGGTGGGCGTTTTCCTGTTCCAGCAAGCGAAGGCGGCGCAGTTCGGTAACGCCCATGCCTCCGAACTTGGCTTTCCAGTTGTAAAACGTTGGCTCCGAGACTCCCAGTTGCCGGCAGACCTCTTTCACCTTTACTCCTGCTTCGGCTTGCCTGAGGGCGAAGGTGATCTGCTCTTCACTGAATCGTGACTTTTTCATGGCAATGGCTCCTGTTTGATTCAAGATACTCATTGCCGGAATTCTCTACTTTACAAGTGCCTGGTTTTCGGGGAAGGGGTCACCCCGGAGTGTATAGTCCCGTAAAACCCCCGTGGCCCACTGCCGGAAGGCCGTAGCGCGATTGGAGTTCACCCGGTAGCCAACCGCGATGATTGCATCCAGATTGTAGTGCAGGATATTGCGCTGAACCTGGCGTTTTCCTTCGGTTTGAACTGCTAAGAAATCCTTAGCAGTTGCATCCTCGGTCAGTTCGTGTTCGGTGTAAATGTTCTTCAGGTGCATCAACACGTTTTCCGGTGTCGTCTCAAAAAGAAGCCCCATGTTTTTCTGCGACAGCCAGATTGTGCCGTCCTGCACCCGCACCTCAACGCCGTCGCCGCCGGTCTGATAAGCAAAGGTCAAAAACTCCGCAGTGCTGTTACGAATACGCACGCTGTTCGGTGATTTCTTTTTCGGCATGGGCAGTCCCTCTCTATGGCTTCAATTTCAGAATTTGCTCGATGGGCTTACTCATCTAAAAGGCTCCCTTGGATTTCCATCGGGCGAATCATGCTATTGATGAACTTGATTTCATCTTCCATGATGCCGTATTTCTCGTAGAGCATTTCATCGGTCCATGGATTAAAAAAATCCTGCATAGGCACAAACGTGTACGGTTCACGGGTCGTCGACTGAGATTTGCGCTTGATGAAATCCGCTTTGACCATATCACAGATAATTCCTGGTCGGGAATGCTCCGTTACAACCTGAAAGGCCTGAGGGCGTTGATGGGCAGCGCCATAGAACTCACCAGCAGAAAGGAGCCCAGTATAATAGGGCTCTTTCAGATACTGCATCAAAGCAGGAATAAACCGGCTCGCCGGCAGGCATCCCATCTGTCGATATTCAGGGGAAACAATCACATAAAAGCCACGTACGGGCATGGCGAGCTCGCCTTTATGAAACACGCAGCTGAGATCGGAGTAAAGTACAGGCGGCAAGCATACTATAATCCACTGCATTCAGACTGGTTATTGCAACATAGGGTCACGGGGAGCGCCGCCACCCCGTAGGCGGCAGCCGCGGCAACGGCGAAGTGGCCGTTCGGACCGGAGATCGCCCTGGTGGCGATCGTGCTCGATATCGGAGGGATGTGAAGCGCGCCGAAGAGAGCATCCTCCGATCGGGTATACTGCAGCAGCGGCGCACACGCCATTAAGGACATCACCATCACCATTGGCGAAAGTATTTGCTATACTGCAAAAACAAGCCACAGGAGAGACGATGCGCCTGAGAATCATGTCCGACATCCACAACGAGTTCCACCGCGAGAGTTACGGAGAGGACTACCGGGTGCCGGAGCTTCCCGAAGACGGAGAGTCCGTACTCATCCTTGCCGGCGACATCGGCCAGCTCAACAGGACGCAGACGTGGCTCGGATTCGTCGGGGAGTGCGCCGCGCGGTTCAGGAGCGTGTTCCTCGTCGAAGGCAACCACGAGTGGTACCACGGCAACATCGAGAAGCACTCCTGCCGGAACGCTGCCCGTGAACACAGGCTCGAGAACGTCCATACCGACAGGCTGATCATCGAGGAGGAGAAGATCGCCATCGTCGGCACGACCCTCTGGACCGACTATTTCGGCGCCAACCCGATCGCCATGTTCGACGTCGGCCAGGGGCTGAACGACTATCGCCTGATCAGGGTGGGAGCCGACTACCGTCGGCTGAGGCCGGAATACCTGCTCTCCCTGCACTACCGCCAGAAACAGCAGCTGTTCGAGGATGTCGACGCGTACGCGAAGCTCGGCTACACGGTGGCGGTGGTGACCCACCACCACCCCTCGCTGCAGGGAATAGCGCCCATGTACAGGAACGATCCGCTCAATGCGGCCTATGTCTCCGATCTCGAAAAGGAGATACTGGAGCGCAGGATCTCCTGCTGGATCTGCGGCCACTGCCATACCGCCATGGAGTACCGCGTCGGCCAGACCAGGGTGGTCTGCAACCCGAAAGGCTATCCCCATGAATCGGGCAACGGGTTCGACCCCCTTAAAACGCTCTGTCTGCCGTAAGCCCGAACCGAAACAAAAAAAACACGGCGGCGTGCGCTGAAACCCATCGGCATGGGCCGGCATGGATTTGCCCCTGGAAGCGCTCAGGTCATGGGCCTGATCATGGGCCGCACCCGATTCAATCGGGCCATAGAGAGTCATCTGGATTAAACCGCCGGCAAGAGCTGCCAACCAAGACTGTGTTCCCCTTTTCGACAGGGCGTCCCGGGCCTTCGGCGACACGATCAATGCTCATGCATGATGGAATGATATATCATGCATTACAATCACTTCCAGCACATAATGACTGATTATTCAAATACTGAATAGGGCTTTGCTGTAATGAGAGAGGAGAGGTATGGTTGCCAGCCCTGTTTCAAGGCTGGCGGCCATTCAATGAATGAGGAGGTCAAGTTTCTTGCCAAGCGCTTCGGCGTAGTTGACGAGGGTGGAGAGCTTGACGTCTTCGGCATGGTTCTCTATGCGGGATATTGCCGACTTGTGGGTTTTCAGCCTCTCTGCCACCTCGACCTGTGACATGCCGGTATTGAGTCGGGCCTGTTTGAGCATGACGCCGATGCGGAAATTCCGGTACCCCTCGTCATAGCCTTCGGCGAAGCCGGGGCGGGTGGCTTTTTGTTCATCGATGAACGCCTGCAGTTCATCCCTTTTCCTGTCGCTTCTCATAATCTTTTTTTCTCTGTTCGGCCAGCGCGATCTCCTGCGCCGGTGTCTTTTGTGATTTCTTGGAAAAACCGTTGGTCAGGACGACGAGGTTGCCTTCGTGCATGAATCCTAACAGCCTGACCGCATTGCCTCCATGCGAGGAGCGCACCTCCCAGATGCCTTCTGTGCTCTGCAGTTTCTTGAAGTACTCCTTCGGAACAATCTGAAAATCCCTGATAAGTGTCAGCACCCAGGCAACCTTCTGTCTATCCTTGTCCGGGAGGCTGGTCAGGTAATCCTTTACCGGGCACTGACCCGATGGCGTTGTATAAAAATGATTGAGCGCATGGCCAAAGTTAACATCTATATCAACTCTCTGCAAGAAAGAAAGGTTTCATCCCGATGGTGGTATGGGCGTTGGGTTTCGTTGGCCCGCCTTCTCAGCCAAACGGTTTGGTCATGAAGTGCGCCCTTCCGTTTTCCTCCTGCAATCGGGATGGCCTCAAGCTTATGCAGAGTGTCCACTTTCCCGGATTCTTGATTGGTTCGACTGCATTGCATTGCACCAACGCACGTGCAGGCTGCCATAGGCGGCTGCCCTGGTCTACTGAATCAGTCGCCAGGGATACGACGTTTCTGGAATATCCGGGAGTGATGTCCTGACCTCGTGCAGCGCATTATCCTGCTTTTGTACTGAAGAGCCGATCCCGTCCGCCGTTCAATACCATGCAACGTCCTGCCAGCTGAAAGATAATGCCTGGACAATGCTCAATCCGGGATGAAAACTTTTACAGCCGAAGAGCGTGATCGTATCCTGTACGTAACAGGTGCGGACCCGCATACCGGGTGGATAGGGAATGGTCAGTCAAGCTGGCCACCCCCTGTCCATGTTCTGTTTGCTGGAAGTCAGAACGTATGGCGGAACCCGGCCAGGATATTGTGGCTCCCGATATTCAGCTCAATGCCCGGCTGTATCTCGATGTCGGTTGTGGCGAAATACCGGTACCCGATATCGATGGTGACATTGTCGCTGACGGGGATGCCGATTCCGGCACCGAGCTGGTAGGCGAATGCCGAGTTGTTTTTGTCCAGTTCATAACCGGGCTCGGAATAGTTGACGCCCACGTTGGCATATCCAATGCCGAGCGTCACATATGGCAGCACGTTTTCCATAATCGGGTAACAGCGGCGCATTACTGCGCCACCGTCCCCTAAGAACCGTGCGTGCGACTTTCACCGCACACGGCTCAAGCCTCGAATAAGGCGCCGTAAGGCACCCGGCAACTCAATGGTGTCGCTTTCCACATCTGTGTTCTACGGGCGCTGAAGTACTCCCTCCACACTGGATCGTGCGGGTTTGCCTTCGTTCTGATTTTGACGTGTCGCTGGATTGGCATGCTGGCTTCCAGAAAGAGCCGTCGTTCTTTCTTTCGGTCCGCCTCTTCGGCGACGAACACCCATTTCCTGCCTCCTCTGGCATGAAAGTATTTGTCCATGATCCATCGAAGGCCTTTATTTGGGTGTCGTCGTTTCGCCCATTTCCAGAGCATTGACCAGACCTCGTGGTCGTTGCGAGCGAAGACGTCTTTGGCGACACTGTGCCGGTGGTAGTTCGCCCATCCCCGCAGGACGGGGTTGAGGAGACCGATGAGATCCACCTGCTTGATCGTCTTTTTCGCCTTGATGATTCCCCGCACCTTGGTGAGGTGGGCCTTGATGTTCGCTTTCGAGGGCTTGATAAGTAGCTTGCCGTCGTACTTGCGCATGTTCCAGCCGAGGAAATCAAATCCTTCCGTAATGTGCGTTACCCTGGTCTTTTCCTCTGAGAGCCAGAGCCCTCGTTTTTTAAGGAAGTCGACCACTACCGGCATGATCTCATGTTCCAGCCACTCTTTCGAGTTTCCAGTGATGATGAAGTCGTCAGCGTAGCGCACCATATGCATTTTCAGTCCTCGTCTTCGCGCTTGCGGAAATGCTGTTGCAAGCGCTTGCTCGAGGCCGTCAAGGCTCATGTTTGCCAGTCCCGGACTGATGATGCCGCCTTGCGGCGTGCCCGAGGCTGTGGGAAAGAGCTCGTTGTTGAACACGAAGCCTGCCTTCAGCCATTTGCGGAGGATCGGCGTATCCATGGGGATGTTGTCGACCAGCCATTGGTGGCTGATAGCATCGAAGCACCCGGCAATATCGGCCTCAAGTATCCATTGTGCGGAATCGCGTCTTGCGAGGCAGATGAAACACTGTTCTGCCACGTCGGCTGTTGACCGCCATGGTCGGAACCCGTACGAGTTGCCGTCCGCGGTGGTTTCCGCTACAGGCTCCAGTGCAAGCCAGTAGAGCGCTTGCATGGCCCTGTCTTTCATGGTTGGGATGCCGAGAGGTCGTTGCTTACCGTTCTTCTTCGGAATGTAGGTCCTTCGAAGGGGAAGGGGCTTGTAGCCTCTTCGTCTCAGCGATGCTGCGGCATTGGCCTTTGCTTTTGATGTTTTCCAGACGTCTCCGTCGACTCCCGGGGTGTTTTTCCCCCGGTTTTCCGTCACCCGTTTGACGGCAAGAACCTTGCCGCTGTGCGAGTGGGTCAGCAGCCACTGCAAGGCTTTCACCCTGCCATGACGGCCTTCCTTTGTTGCCTTTGCAATACGTGCCTGAAGCCTCCTGACCTGTCGCTTGATCCGGGACCAGTTGATCCCTTGCCAGTCGAGGCCGGAAGGTGCACACACAGGGTTATCCGTGTTCATTTGCGTTCCTTCTGCATGGGAGGTTCTTCAAGTTATCTTGCAAATCGAGACCATGAGGACGTCAGCCCGTTTTCACGTGGGGTGATGTTGCAACCCCTATCCGCCCGATTACAGGACGGCGTTCGCTTCTTCCCCACTCTCATACCCGCACTTTCATGGTCCTTCCTTACAGTCGGATTGCCCGGCATGGCCGGGCGGAAGTACGGGGTTTCCGTGTTCCGCGTATAGAACATGCGGATGGGTTAGGTTCCGTCTCTCCACCGGCGGGATTTGTTGGCCGTGTGTGCTCCACATGGAAGGGAGCATACCTGCCCGCGTACCTTTTGGTCCAAGCGTTGTCAGTGAGCTTTCGCTTGCTTATTATAACGATGGTTGTGACGATTCACCTGCGTTAACCATACCATCCTCCCCCTTGCCCCTCTCCGCCTGCTACTGGCAGATTCAGCTTCTCCTCACGGGTCGGCCTACGGTTTCCCGCGGGTACGTTTCCGGTAGCTTCACACAGGGCGATTGCTCATCCTGCATGTGCCGGTGGGGGCAGTTGACGGCACAACTGGTTCTGCAAAGAACAGTTCAAATACGCGACTTCACGTCGCACTCCATGTCATAATAGCCGTTGTACATGACCGAGAGAATATCCCCATCGCCTTTGATGACGCCGTTGGCTTCGATAGATCCGATTTTATCCACATCGTTTGCCTGATAGCCTGCGGCAAGTTCAAGTCTGAAGTCGTTTTTCCTGAGGCCGTATGCAACATTGATTGCGTAGCCCGGTTCATACTTGACCGCATCCTGGAGGGTGTATGAGAAGCCGGAGAGGGTTCCCGACAGGTCGGAGTCTCCCATCATGGTCATTCCGCCGGAGATGCTGAGATACGAATCGGTCGAGGCCTCTGCCGGAGAGGGTGCTGCACAGATGGCGGCCAGAAGAAACGCGAGTACTGATTTTTTCATGATATCGTGGTTGTATGGTTGTGGTAAAAGCTGAAAAGGCGTTTTCAGTGACAGGGAAGGTGCCGGCAGTTGTTTCAATGCCGGCCGGTTTAACGGGTTGCAATGGATGAACGGTTCAGAGTGTTCCGGATGCATACGTTCCGAGAATGCTCCATCCCAGCGCCGCAATTACAATTGCGGGACCGAAGGGCCATTCGGCTTCCGGACTGAAGTTTTTGAACTGGCGCCACACCGCGTACCAGAGTACGGTGATGATGCCGGAGGCAATCACGATGTAGAGTACACCCTGCATGCCCCACCATGCGGCCAGAGCCGCAAGCAGCTTAAGGTCTCCGCCCCCCATGCCCCTAACGCCCTTGACTTGTTGGTACACCCACCCGAGCCCGCCGAGCATTACAAGCATTATGGTAGCGGATGCTGCACTGGCGATAAGGCTCTGATGGGTAAGCCCCGCGTAACTGGCGCCAAGCCCTGCCAGCCCCAGCGGCAGGACCACCCGGTCCGGAAGCATGGTGGTGTCCCAGTCCGCGAGGGCGAGGAGCAGCAGCGTGCTTGCAAGGCATGCCAAGATCAGCGCACCCCAGATGGCCTCCCCGGTGGCGGTGTTTGCAGCATAGATCCAGATGCCTGCGTTGAGGGCCGGTACCCACAGCCGCCGGCCGGCCGGAACGGGTAGCTTGAGCCCGCCGCCCGGGCCCTGCCATTCATCGATGGGAGCCTCGGCCTCCTCGAGCACCTGCTCGGGAATGATGCGGGCCAGGGTCACCAGCCGGTCACCTACCCATGCACCACCGAGCAGCCACGGCAGGTATGCCGAGTATGACGGGAGGGATTGCAGGATGTCGTTGGTGTTCATGGTTGGCTTACTTTGAGAAAACTTCCATTATCTGTATGATGGCAGGTCCCAACAGCACCATCAGGAGCGTGGGGAAAATGAACAGAACGAGCGGAATGGTCATTTTGACCGGAATCTTTGCCGCCATCTCTTCAGCACGCTGGGTACGGCGTGAACGCAGCATGTCGGACTGCACCCGGAGCGACTCAGCCATGCCGGTGCCGAATTTGTCGGCCTGCACGAACATGGTGACGAGGTCGTTCATGTCTTTAAGATTCGTGCGGAGCGCCAGATTGCGCAGGGCTTCGATGCGGGTTGCTCCGGCTCGTATTTCAAGGACCGAGAGGTAAAACTCCTGGGCCAGATCGGGGTTGCCGCGGGCCATTTCCCGGGATATGCGGGCAATGGCCGAATCGATGCCCATGCCTGACTCGGTGCAGACGACCATGAGATCAATCATGTCCGGCAGGCTGTTGCGCATGCGTTCATGGCGCTGTTGGGTAATGAAGCGCAGCGCAAGTTCGGGGATGTAGTAGCCGGCCGCGGCTGTAGAGAGCACCAGCAGCAGGGACTGGGTGAGGGGGACGCCGGGCCGGAAGAAATACAGAAACAGCCCGAGTGCCGCCGGAAGCACCACGGTGAGGAGGGTTTTTACGGCAAAGTAGTAGCGGGGCGCATTTTTGCTGCGGATGCCGGCCTGCAGGAACTTGAGCTGGACTGCGGAGCTCTGCCACCCTTCTTCCGGGAGCGAAAGCCTGGAGAGGATGTTGATGACGTTTCCCACTGTTGCGGAATTGGCCGCCTTGGTCCCGGCCGATACGGCAGGGGTCCGGGCCGTGTCCTTGCCGGCAATTCCGCTGATGCGCTTGTTAAGGGCGTAGGCGGCTGCCCAGTCGTACAGGACGTAGACAAGGGCTACTGCGGCGGCTCCCGAGAGCACGATGGCAAGCAGTTCCAGAATGGTTTGCATGGTGGTGGTGTCTAAGGGTTAAACCTTGATCTGGACGATGCGTTTGAGCACCACGAATCCTACGGACATGAGCCCTGCGCCGATGAGCATGAGATTGTTGCCCCGGGACGTGGTCCAGAGCAGCGAGATATATTCAGGGTTGATGAGCGAGAGGACCATCATGAGCACAAACGGCATGCTTCCGAGTACCCAGCCCGATGCCCGCCCTTCGGATGAAAGGGTGCGGATCTTTCCGCGCAGCTTGATGCGGTGCCGTATCGTTCTGGCCAGCCCGTCGAACAGCTCGGTGAGGTTTCCTCCGGTCTCATGCTGGATCGTGAGCGAGATGACGAAGAAGTTGAGATCGGTGCTCTGCATCCGCTCGGCGAGACGGCCGATGGCCTCTTTGAAGGGAATGCCGAAACCGATTTCATCAAAGACAATCTTGAACTCGTAGCCTATCGGTTCCCCGAACTCCTGGCCAACCATGCCCATGGCCGGAGCGAGGCTGTGGCCTGCACGCAGTGCGCGTGAGATATGGTCAAGCGCTTCGGGCAGCTTGTCCTCGAAAGCCCGGAGGCGTCGGTCGGCCAGTTGCATCAGCCATAGGACCGGCATGCCGGCGACGGCTGCGGCAACCACCAGCGTGAGCAGGGGGTGGGTATGGCGGAGAAGGCCCAACGCCATCACCCCCGTAAACAGGGTGCTCATGAGGATCATGATGCGACGGGTAGTGAGAGGACCATGAGCTCGCAGTACAAGGTTTTCAAGCTGAACGTATGCTTTGAAGCGCCCACGCAGCCATTTTTCAATTGCGCTGTCTTTCTGGGCATTCTGCATGCCGCCGCTCCGTTTTCCATCGCTGTGAACAGCGTCTCGGACAGTCTGCAGGCGCTGCTTTTTCGTCTTGCTGCCGGCGCTTAAGTACCGGGCCCATGCCCAGTAGAGCAGGAGCGTCAGGAGCAGTGCGGCCTCGAATGCAAGGAAGGGGATCAGGTACTGTGCCATGATGAGTGGGGTTAATCGTTGGCGTCAGGATCGAAGAGTCCCTCGCTGAGCTGGATGCCGTAGGTGAGTATCTTCTCGTACACTTTGGGGCGCACACCCGTTGCCCTGAAGAGGCCTTCCACCGTTCCGTCCGGTTTCGTGCCGGTGCGTGTGTAGCTGAAGATTTCCTGGGTAGTGATCATTTCACCCTCCATGCCGGTGATTTCCTGGATGCTCGTGATCTTGCGGCTGCCGTCACTCTGCCGTGAGATCTGGATGATGAAGTGGATCGACGAGATGATGAGCTGGCGCAGCGCTTTTGTCGGCAGGCTGATGCCGGCCATTCCTACCAGATTTTCGAGGCGGCCGAGCGCATCCCGGGAGCTGTTGGCATGAATGGTGGTAAGGGAGCCGTCATGGCCGGTGTTCATGGCCTGCAGCATATCGATCACCTCGCTGCTCCGGACCTCGCCGAGCACGATGCGGTCAGGCCGCATGCGCAGCGTGTTTTTCACAAGGGCGCGCATGGTGATTTCACCTTTGCCTTCGATGTTCGGCGGGCGGGTTTCCAGATGAATGACGTGGTCGTGCTGGAACTGCAGCTCGGCAGTGTCTTCAATGGTGACGATGCGTTCATCGGCCGGGATATAGCCCGAGAGGATGTTGAGCAGCGTGGTCTTGCCCGAACCGGTGCCACCTGAAATGATGATGTTGCACTTGACCTTGACGAGTGCCGCGAGTAGTTCTGCAACGGCAGGCGTGAGGGTCTCTTTTTGCACGATGTCATCCATCTGCAGCGGCACCACCGAAAAGCGCCGGATGGTGAGGATCGGGCCGTCGAGAGCGAGCGGCGGAATGATGGCGTTGACGCGCGATCCGTCGGGGAGGCGGGCATCGACCATAGGGCTGGATTCATCGATGCGTCGTCCCACACGGGAGACGATCTTGTCGATGATCTTCATGAGGTGCGCGTCGTCGTTGAAGCGCACATCGGTCAGTTCGATCTTCCCCTTCTTTTCGATATAGACATTATGATAGCCGTTGACCATGATTTCAGAAATGGCCGGGTCGGCAAGGAGGGGCTCCAAGGGGCCGAGACCCATGATCTCGTTTTTGAGGTCGGCAATCAGTCGTGTTCGCTCCTGATCGTTCAGGGGAATGGCTTCTTCTTCGATGAGTTCCAGAAGGAGTGTTCCGAGCTGTGTGCGCAGCTGCTCGGGGCTCAGGCTCTCGATGGAGTTGAGGTCGATTCTGGTAAGGAGCTTCTGGTGCAGCTTCCTTTTGGTCGCATAAAAGTCCAGTCCCGGGGCGGCTTTGGCTTTTGCCGCCGGTGCGGGTGCCGGTGAAGTCTTCTGCTGGGCACCGGTTGGATTTGGCGGTGCCTCAACGGCCGGAACCGCCGGTGTTGAGGGAGCCACAACCCGTTTCGAGGTGAGACTCCAGCGGGCTACCTGATCTTTAAGCGTTGCCATAGCGAGTGTTTTTGGTTACTGCTGCCTGTAATCTCAGAGCTCCATTCAGTGAAGGCTTTCGAGAGTTTTGATTTCGGTGCCACCTGCATGAGCGGCTTGCCGACGAGGAGTGACTCCTCAAGGGCGTCGCTGTCGGAAGGGATGCGCCTGTTGATTGGTATCCCGATGACTTTCTCCATTTCGGTGCCGGAGAGACGCACGCTGCCCTCGGCACGGTTGAGGATGATTTCAATCCGTGAAACGGGCTTGTCGAAGTCTTTGGAGAGCTTGAGCAGCTGCCCCGCCCGGCGGAGCGAGGGCAGGGACGGGGAGGTGACGACCGCCAGATCGTCAAGGTGTTCGAGCGCCCATATCCCTACCTGGTCGAGGCATGAACCGAAGTCAAGCAGAATGTAGTCGTAACAGGTTGCGGCAATCCGGATGAGTTCGCTCACGCGCTCGGGTTCGATGTGCACGGTTTTTTCGAACGAAGCGGGTGATGGGATGAGCCGGAGCGTCGGGCTGATATGCTGCACCATGCTTTCGATGAGCGAACGGTCGAGCCGCTCGGTTTCAGCGGAAATGTCCGCCAGATCCTGCGGATGGTTGACTCCGGTGAGGTACATGTCGAGGTCCCCGAAGGGCAGGGAGATATCGATGGCCAGCACGCGGGTTCCGGGCTCCTGAGATAGCGCAACGGCCAGATTGGCCGCCAGGCACGAACCGCCATCTCCCCCCTTTGCAGAGACAAATCCCATGACCCGCCCCCTGCTGGAGGCTTTGCCGTTGCTGCGCAGACCTGCGCGCTCAATGACGCGCTGCAGTGTTTCCGGGGCGCTGTCGACTATGACCTCCCGCACACCGGCGCGCATCAGCGCCAGCAGCTGTTCGGGCTGGGACTCTGGGTGCAGGGCAATGACGGCGGCCTCTGGCAGGGCGAGGCAGAGCTTTTCAACTTCCAGGGTGTAGGGTGACTCGATTGGTTCAAAGCCTACGAGAAACACGAGGTCCGGCTGCGCTGCCGTGAGCCGGCGCACCATGTCACCCGGCTCGCCAACCAGCCTGGTCAGCTGATGCTGGCCTGTGGCAAGGAGGGTATCGGGGACCTCCCATGGCCGGGGCGAGTACACAACAATCTTCATGGCTGTTTATTTGACCAGTATGGGAGGAGTGTAGGCACCGTATGCTATCCCGTTTCCAGTTCCCGGGGTTGTTCCAGGGATGAGAGCGGTGTTTACGAAATGGCCGGAGATATATTTCCCATCTCTTCCTTGCTTGCCGGCGTGATCAATATGAAATGCGGCGATTGCTACGATAGGCTGAGAAGAGTTTGCTTTAATGTTGTCAACAACGAATATGCCTACATCTTTATCCTCGGGTACGAAATCGAATCCATGAGCTTTGGTCCCAGGCTGTATATAGGTGTTGTCACCGATGTATAATGCGGTGTCGTTGCCGTTGGTAGTGAGGTCCTTGAGTAGATCCCACAGGAATCGGCCGCTCGGATTTCCGTCCTCAGTCTGAAAGGTGGTCCATTCGCCCGACAACACGCCATCATCGCTATCTTCGAAGTGGTAGATGGAGCCAAGCTTAATGGTCGGGGCGACACCATTTTCCAGCACAGGGGAGTTTGTATCCCGGTCCCAGTAATGATCAAGCATTGGAGTTGCAATGACAAAGGGGAACATACCTGTTCCACCGGAGGGTGGAGCTATCACGGCAATAGCGCTGGCCTGGATGCTTCTTTCAGTAATGCCCAGAATTGGCGCGAAGAGGAGCTGCAGGGGGCCGTTGTTCTGGGTCGCGGAGATGGCTGTTGTGACGCGAACTGCGGGGACATCACCTGTTGCGGGTACGCCGGGTGTGCCGGCAGGGCGCATGCCGAGTGCCGGGTTCAGGATGTTCCAGTAGCCCGTTTCAATGGCAGCATCCTGAATCTGCCCGCCATTGGCGACGTTGCTTCGTGCTACATCCAGTGCCTTGATGGATGCCGCTGACCAGTTGTAGGGCTGGCCCCCGGGGTCGCTCAGCGAGCGGGCACCGCCGAGTGATGCGGCGTCGGCCGCATTCTGCAGCTCGACTTTGACCAGGTGGATGCGGGCCAGGTCAACCGCCAAGGCGGCAAAACCCAGCAGTACCGGCAGGACAATGGCGAACAGGATGGCCGTGCCGCCACGCTGGCTTTGCAGTCGCCTGGAGCTGTGGTGTTTGTGTTCCATGGCTATTCAAGTCTCATGCTGGTTTGGGCCGAGGTTGTGAGGCCCGAAAAAATGTAGAACCCGGTGTAATTGCCGCTGGCCGTGACGGTGAGAATGTCGCCCGAAACGCTGGCCTGGGGCACGGGGGTGGCGTCGGAGCCGAATGAGATGACGCTGCTGCAGAGCGGCAGGGCTGCATTGACGGCATTGGCGGTGTTGTTTCCGTCCGCGTCATACAGCACTCCTGCACGTGCCCCTTCCCGGGTTGCCATGGTGAGCACGGTTTTGTTGTAGAGCGCGACGGAAAAGTAGACTACCCCGAAAAGCAGCATGAGCAGCACGGGCAGGATGAAGGCGAACTCGACCAGTACGCTGCCTTTCTGGTCCCGCGCCTGTCCATGTGAGGGCGCCGGGAGCACAAGCGCCTGCCTTTCCCGGGTGTTCATTTTGACCCCCGTGAGCTCTGCAGCTTGCCTTCGATGAAGAGTTCGCTTGAGCTAGGCGGAACGAACCTGTCGGTCGGAAGTTCCGGCGCCTTGTCACTGGCTTTGATGAGGGTCGGGCGGATGATCACCATAAGCTCGGTCGTTTCGGAACTCTTCTCCGTGTGCCGGAACAGCGAACCGAGAATGGGGATGTCTGCGAGCAGCGGTACGGCGCGTACGACTTCGGTGAGGTTATCGCGGAGCAGGCCGCCGATCACAAGGTTTTCTCCCTCCCTCATCTGGACGGTGGAGGATGCGAAGCTTGTTTTGAAACCGGGCAGCGGACCGGAAGTTCCTGCCGTGACGGCTTCCTTCAGTGGCTCGGAGACTTCGGGTGCGACTTTCAGCGAAATGCGTCCCGAATCGAGCACTACGGGTGTGAAGCGCAGCCCTACGCCGTATGTGCGTTCGACATAGTCGACAGCTCCGTTGGTGCTGAGGGTCGGTGTATAGACTTTGCCGCCAACAAGGAAGTACCCTTCCTGTCCGCTCATGGCGACCATTGTGGGCTCGGCCAGGATTTTGATCAGACCCTCTTTGCGCTCTGCATCCATATCCAGCCTGTTGCCCGGATTGGATTTGGTCTGCAGGAGAAGGTTGAGGGTTGCATTGCTGACAAACCCGGTCATGAGGCTGCCCTGGGTATTGCCAACGCCCTGTGTCCATCCGAGGCCAAGTGTTTCGATGTAGGACTTTGACACTTCGGCGATGCGGACTTCGAGCCGGACCTGCTGGGTATCGCGGACTGTAAGGAGGTTGACAAGACCGGACATGCCGGCAGGTGCGGTCGACGCGCTGGTGGCAATGACCGGGGCAGCATATGAGCTGTTCTGGGTGCCGGACATGCTTGCGGGTGCCGCAGAGCCGGATCCGCTGTTGGACAGGCTTGATTCGGGGTTGACGCCGGGAACCGTGCCACCCAGATACGCCTTTACCAGTCGGTAGGCGCTTTCTGCAGCCAGACTGTTGGATGCCGAGCCGGCCAGTACCAATGCCGGTCCCGAGGCGAAGATCTGGATGTCGGTCTCTTTCGGAAGGGCGGTTTTCAGCAGCTTTTTAATAGGATAGACGTTGCGGCTGACCTGCAGCAGCGTGGATGTGCAGTTTCCTTTCTGGTCCCAGAGGATAAGGTTGGTTGCCCCTGTTTTTTTTCCCAGCAGGTAGAGCTCCGAGGAGTTGAGCATGATATAATCAGCCACCTCGGGGTTGCCGACAGCAACGCGCTTGATGGGCTGCTCGAGCCGGTAGACCCTGGACTCGCCGACAGGCACAAGGTAGGTTGAGGGAGCGGCCAGGCCGGAAAAGGGTGCGATGCTGGCAAGGAGTGCGGCAAGAGCACTCATCCTGCAGCCCGAACGCATTACGTATGAAATGTTCATGTGCATGTTGGCTAGGGTGTTGCAACACTTTGGCGGCTGGTGCCGCGGATTTCTTCGGGGCCACGATACTGACGCGAAGCTGGCGCATGTGCAGTCGTTGAAGACGAGGTTCCACTGGTGGACTGTGCATACATGAGATCGCTCATGCGAACGCCCGCAGAGTTTTCTTCCCCGGTATCGAGTTCATTGCGCAGGACCAGGGAAAGCGATCCGATGCTGCGGGCAAGGTCGAGCTTTTCGGATTCGTGCGGTGTGAGCTCAAGGGTAACGGCATTGACCACTTTCGGCTTGTCTGGCTCGGCAGTGGTTTCCTGGGCTATGGCAAGAACTTTGACCCGGTTGAGCACGGTACGTGCAAATGGCTGATGGCTGGCGTCTTTTCCGCTGACCAGAACATCCACGTAACTTCCCGGCAGGGCGAATCCTGCGACCGCAATCACTTCGTTCACTTTGACGGTAATGGCTCTCTTCCCATCAGGGATGATCGATGCCAACCCGCCTGTGGCTCCTTTCGGGGCCAGTTTCCCCGGCAGGACAGGCTCTCCCGGCATCATGGAAACCCGGGCAATCCGGCTTACCACATCTGCGGTGTTGGCATAAGCCCCCTGTGGGGCATCTGTACCCGGCCAGTTGACTGCCTTGATCTGTTCGGCCGTAATGGCTTTGCCGAGTTCTATCGGCAGTGCCACGATGACGACCTTGGGCCCTGTGTGCTGGGCAACGTTCACCCAGCGGGCGGCGGTAAATGCCGCCATCGCACCGAGAATGAGTGCGATGGCAGCGATGATTGGTTTTTTCACTGTTTGGGAGGTAAAAGTGTTGTCCCTAGGTGTGGGCTTACGCTGGTACTACAATTTTTGCTGTGATTGCGATGAAAGCAGCCTGAATAGCTGGTCCAAGACCCGTAAGGCCTCCTATTGCAATAAGAGCAATCAAAGATCCCAGCAATGCATACTCGATCATGGTGACGCCTTTCTGTGATTTGACTGCGAGTAGTTTGCTCTGCAGCATGACAGGTAGATCAAAGCTGAGCGATTTGAGTGCGTTTTTCATTGTTGTCTCCTTTGTAGTTTGTTTTATATGAGCAGTCAGTGTACTGATCAGAATGATGGCAGATCATTACAGTGTTAGGATTGCAACAAGTGTGCCAGTAGTTGAGGTGTTGATGCTAAGTGTTTATCTTTATTTGTGATAAAGTTTGCCGGAATACTTTAGTCAACTGCAGACAATATTTTTCTCCGATGTTGTTCTCTGGTATCTGTGTCAAATAGGTTGTTGCGAATTGAATGGTTTGTGTCATAATGCAGCAGTCTGGACCCTCTCGCTTCCCCTTATCCGGATACGAGGTCATGAGGGTGTTTTTATGGACAATTCTGCGAGAATGATGCTGATGTTTTTCTTCTGCCCGCACTCATGCAAAAGCGCGTTGATCCCCATGTTGTTGATGGGGCCGGCTTGTGTTATTTTGTATAGGACATGTGCCGGCCCCGGGTGTTCGTTTGACGGAGCCTGTTGTAACCCGCATTACGGGGGCGCCCATGAGTTTGGCTCGCCTGCGCATTTCCTCCAGAGTACTGCCCCTATCCTCCATTGACTTCACCGATGCATAAACCCTCTACAGACCCCATCCCCTATACGCTGAAGGTCAGCCGTCGTGCCCGCAGCGCACGGCTCAGGATGATGCCGCATGAGGGGCTTGTGGTGGTGATCCCGATGGGGTTCGACCGGCGGGAGGTTCCCGCCCTTGTCGAGCGCCACCGGGAGTGGATTGAGCGCACATCGCTGAAGCTCGACAGGCAGCGGCCTGAAGCGCAGCCGGAGCTGGAGAACGGCCTTCCATGCATGGTGAAGCTCAGTGCTGTCACGGAAGAGTGGCAGGTGTCGTATGAGGGGAATCGGCGCCGACGGCTTGAGGATCTCTGCACCCTGCCCTTCGGCCTTGCCCTTCCAGCTGATGCTTCGGATCCTGATACCGCCATCGCCGTGCTGCAGATGTGGATCAAAAAGAAAGCGGGGGAGAGCCTCCTGCCCATGCTTGCATCTACTGCTTCAAGCCTGGGGTTCAGCTTTGTGACTTCTGGCGTCAGGATCCAGCACTCCCGCTGGGGGAGCTGTTCATCCAGAGGGCGCATCACCCTCAACACCAAGCTCATCTTTCTCCCTCCGGAACTGGTCCGTTACATCATCGTGCATGAGCTCTGCCACACGGTGCACATGAACCATTCAAAAGCATTCTGGGAGCTCGTGGCCCGCCACGACCCCGATTTCCGGGAACACGACCTGGCGATGCGCCACGCATGGAAATACGTGCCGGCCTGGGTCGGGGTGAAGTGAAGTCTGAGGGGTAAGATCGGAGGGTCTTCAGTAGCGTTTTTTCGTCAGGTCCCCGAGCCCGGCGAAAAAGATGGCTATGAGGGCCGCTATGACACCCCATACTGCCGAAATTACAATGACAGCGGCCGCAGCAGCGGGTCCCGCCAATACGGCCGAAGCACCGATGGATGCGAGCGTCAGCAGTATCGAGGGTATGAGGGTCCGGGGGCGGAAGCTTCTAAGGATGGAGGGGAGCGAGACGCCGAGGATGGCGGCTCCGAGAGCCAGCCACCAGGGGAGCTCAAGCATGAACTGCGGGATCGGTGGCGGCATTGGCGCAGGGTTATGGAGTGCATGCTCCGGTTGACTGTTTTTCCAATGTAGTGAAAATCCGGATTCGGGTGTTGTGGCGGCTGAATCCGTATATTGAAGGATAACGACGGAAACCGGGGTTGTTGCACCCGATAAACGGAGCGGCGGCATGAAGATCGGCATTCCATTGGAAATCAAAACGGCTGAAACGAGGGTTGCCTGCACGCCGGCCGGCGTGCGCCACCTTGTGGCGGGCGGCCACCGGGTGGTGGTGCAGTCCGGTGCAGGTGCAAAGAGCGGCTTTACGGATGACAAGTACCGCAGGGCCGGAGCCATGGTGAGTGCTTCTGCTGACAAGGTGTGGCGGTGCGATCTCCTGGTGAAGGTAAAGGAACCGGTGGAGGAGGAGTACCAGTATTTCCGCAAGGGGCTTGTGCTTTTCACCTATCTGCACCTTGCCGGCAACCCGGAGCTGGCCCGGCGGCTGCTTGAGGCGGAGGTGACCGCCATTGCCTACGAGACGGTGCAGGAGAACGGCCGCCTGCCGCTTCTATCTCCCATGAGTGAAATTGCGGGGAAAATGAGTGTCCTGATGGGCGGCTATTTCCTCAGCAGCCGGTTTGGCGGAGAGGGCAGGCTGCTTGGCGGGGTGCCGGGTGTGCTTCCGGCCAGTGTAGTGGTGCTTGGCGGTGGTTCGGCCGGCATGCATGCCGCCAAAGTCGCAGCCGGTCTCGGCTCTTCGGTGACCCTGCTTGAACTCGAACAGGAGCGGATGCGGTTCCTCGAATCCGCTCTTCCTGCCCAGGTCCATACCCTCTATTCAACCCGCCAGCATATCGAAGAACAGCTGGCTTCCGCCGATCTGGTCATAGGCGCGGTGCTGGTGCCGGGTGCCGCAGCGCCGAAACTGGTCCTGCGTTCAATGCTCCGGAGCATGAAGCGTGGGTCGGTGCTGGTCGACATCGCCATCGATCAGGGAGGATGCTTCGAGTCGTCCCGGCCGACAACCCATGAAGACCCTGTGTTCATAGAAGAGGGGGTGCTCCACTACTGCGTGACCAACATGCCGGCCGCCTACCCGCAGACTTCGACTGAAGCCCTTACGGGCGTGACCCTTCCCTATATCCGGAGAATGGCGGATCTCGGTCTCGAGAGCGCCATGGTGATGATGCCGGGTCTGGTGGCGGGGCTCAACACCTGGCAGGGAAGGGTGGTCCATCCTGCCATCGCCGAATCCCTTTCGCTGCAGGTGCACCTGAACCCTTTCGCCTGACGAGGCCAGGGGTATCGCTCTCTGTTTCTCTCTTCTTTCCCTGAGTGCTCCGCGGAGGTGCTCAGGGTTCCAGCAGCTCGAAGCCCGTCACAGGGTCAACCATGCGCCGGGCTTCGGTGTCGAGGAGTTCCGTGAGCACCACCTCCATCACATGCCATACCTTCACTCCTGCCCGGGCGCACCCTGTAACGGAGTTTTCCTCCCGTCCGCAGGCCATGTGCATGTGCAGGATGGGTTTGCCGCTGCTGTCGGGGAACAGGGTGCCGGTACCGGTGATTTCGTGGGCGTCGTAGAGCTCGAGCGTCATCGGCTTCGGCGGGTTTTCCCTGCTTTCCTCCGGCCCGACGACGAGGCGGCTGCCCTTGTCGGCCGCTCCCACGGCAATGAGCGAGGCTCGCGTGATGCTCTCTCTTTCAGCAAAGGCTTCAAGTTGTTCATGGAGAATTTCGCCATCTTCAAGGCGGATGACGAAGGTTCTTCCGGGTCGGGCTTCTGCATGTTTCATGACGGGGTGTCGGGTGGTTTTTAAGGCTCTTTTCAAGGAATCTAGCAAACCCCACGGTTCTTCAAGCGCTTCGGGGAGGAGATTTTCTGTTGAGCCGCCAGAAGCCGAGGTTCAGGTAGGTGGCCAGAAGCGACCAGAGGAGATAGGGGAGAAGGAGCCATGCGGAAAGAGGGTTCACCGGGAGGAAGAGCAGGATGATGGCGATGAGGGTGATGTCCATAAGCACGATGTCCGCCAAAGCCGGCAGTATCTGTTTCCGCCCGAAGAACAGGCTGGTCCAGCTGAACCCTGCCGTGAAATGGACGATGAGAACGATGGTGGTCAAGGTGAACTGCGGTTTTGCGGGCGTCAGGAAGTAGAGAATGAGGGATGTGAATATCAGGATGTAGAGCACCGCCCATACCGGGCCGAACACCTGTTTGGGAGGAGTAAGGGGCGGCTTGATGAGGCTGTCGTACCAGGTTGACATGGCTCAGAGGTTGTCTTGAAATGCATAGACACTGTAAAATAAAAAACCGGCCGGCCGGGGCAAATGGTTCCCCTGCCGGCCGGTTTATAGAGAGCCGGAGCGCTGCTTCGTTTGATGGTCGCAGCCCTCAGTGGTCGAAAAATTCAACCTGCATGGTTTCGTCATCCTGTCCTGTCAGCTTGTAGGCGCCTTTGCGGGTAATTGAAATCCCTTTGCGGTCGGCGGCGGGTATGATGCTCTGCTCGATGTGCTCGATGGTCTGTTTCGGGCACTCATGGTTGAAGAACAGGTTGAGCGACGGCCCCGTGCTGCCGAACTGGAGCAGGAACTCGTTGTTGTTGATGAAGACGAGGTCATCGTAGGCGTAGGTCACTTCATGTCCGAGCTCCAGAAGGAGCTGCATGACGGGGCCAAGCGGGCGGAATGGTATGTTCATGGTGATATGCTCCTGCAGTTTGGTTGTTGTTTTTGGCTTTATTCCGGGTATTCGGAGTTTTCGTATGAAATAATTTACTTAAAAGCTATTAAAGCATTAATAATTTAATGTAAAATCTATTCGTTCCGGAATAAATAAAAAAAGACCGCTTTTCAGGGCGGTCTTTTTATGGGTGCGTTTCTTATTTCGGGAGAGGCGTCAGTCTTCCTGTTTCTCCCGCTGCACTGAGGGCACGAAGTCGCGTTTCCGGCCCTCTTTGGGAAGCCCGAGAATTTCGCGTGAGCGGTCAAGTGCATCGTCGATGTTGCCGAAGATGTTCTCTTCGCCGATCTGGTCATGGAGCTCATACTGCTGCAGCGCAAACATCGGCTGGGCATGGACGCCCGAAAGGACGAGGGTTGTGCCGCTCTTTCGGCAGTCGGCCAGCATGTCCTTCACCATGTTGAGGCCTGTTGCGTCAATCGAATAGACCTGGCGCATCCTGACGATGCGTACTTTGGGAGCTTTTTCGATGATGTGCATGGCGTCGCGGAACTTCGAGACGGCACCAAAGAAGAACGGGCCGTTGATTTCAAACACCTCGACCCCTTCGGGGACGCTGCGGGTGACGATGGTGTTGGGATCGTCCTCTTCGTCCCGGTCCTTGAGTTCCCGGGTGATGACGCCGACGTTGGTGAGTTCGGCCATGCGGCGCATGAAGAGGATGACGGCAAGAAGCATGCCGATTTCAATGGCGACGGTGAGGTCGAAGAGCACGGTGAGGCTGAAGGTGGTCAGAAGGACGATGACGTCGCTTTTGGGGCTTTTCAGGAGCTGGCGGAAGACATGGTATTCGCTCATGTTCCAGGCAACGACGATGAGGATTGCTGCAAGCGTCGGCATGGGAATGAGTTTTGCCCATTGGCCGAAGAGCAGCATGATGGCCAGCAGCGTCAGGGCATGGACGATGCCGGCAATCGGGGTCCTCCCTCCGTTCTTGATGTTGGTGGCGGTTCTGGCTATGGCGCCTGTGACGGGGATGCCGCCGAAGAGCGGGGTGACGATGTTGGCCACGCCCTGTGCAATCAGCTCCATGTTCGACTTGTGCCGGCTGCCGATCATGCCGTCGGCCACGACTGCCGAGAGCAGCGCTTCAATGGCGCCGAGCAGGGCGATGGTCGTTGCCGGCATGATGAGGTTGCGGATTGTCTCAAAGTCGAAAAAAGGAAGGGAGGGTGCGGGGAGGCTGGAGGGGATCTCTCCGAACCGGCTTTCAATGGTGGCGACGTCGAGCTGCAGCACCTGGACGAGGACGGTGGTGACGAGGAGCGCGATGATGGAGCCCGGGATTTTCCTGGAGACTTTCGGCCAGAAGACGATGATGAGGAGGGCGAGGGCGCCGGTGAGGGTTGTGGCCGGATCAAAGGAGGTGAGATGGGTGGCGTAGGCATGCCATTTCTCGATGAACTCCGCCGGGACGGTTGGCATGTCGAGGCCGAGGAGGTCCTTGATCTGGGTAGAGAAGATGATGACGGCGATGCCGGTGGTGAAGCCGACGATGACCGGGTAGGGGATGAACTTGATGAGGGAGCCGAACTGCGCAACGCCCATCAGGATGAGGATGACACCGGCCATGAGGGTGGCGAGCATGAGGCCGTTGACGCCGTACTGCTGGACGATGCCGTACAGAATGACGATGAACGCCCCGGTTGGTCCGCCTATCTGCACCCGGCTGCCGCCGAGGAACGAGACGATGAACCCGCCGATGACGGCGGTGATAAGGCCTTTTTCGGGAGAGACCCCCGAAGCGATGGCGAATGCGATGGCGAGCGGCAGGGCGACGATGCCGACCAGAATGCCCGAGACGACGTCTTTGGCAATCTGCTCCTTCGTGAGCCCGGGAAGAACGGTAAAGAACTTGGGTTTGAACATGGTTGTGCGCCGGAAAAATGGAAATGAACAGCTCCACCGGCCCACAAAGGCCGACGGGAGGATTTCTATATAACGCTTTTGCGTGTTTTATCAATATCACGGCGCCCTGCAGTGCAATTTCTTTCTGCTTCAGTTCCCCCTGGTGGTTCTGTGTGCCCGTATGCTGCCAAAGGGCTGAAAGTTGTTGGTATTTCACTGCGGAAACAGTACCTATTAGTACGGGCGAACGCTACCATTGAGCGGAGCCCCCTCCCTCTCGATAAAGCACTTCCTCTTATGCACGAATTCGATTTTCTCGGCGAACTGGTCCTGATCGGCGCGATGGCCGTCGCCATCATTCTGGTGTTCCAGCGGCTGAAGATTCCGCCCGTCATCGGTCTCATCTTTACCGGTATTCTCCTTGGCCCTTCGGGCATCGGGGTCGTGTATGACGAAAAACTCATCTCCACCCTCGCCGAGCTCGGCGTGGTGCTCCTGCTCTTCACCATCGGACTTGAGTTCTCACTCGACGACCTCAAACGGCTCCGGCGGATCGTGCTCGTCGGCGGGGTGGTGCAGATTGTCTTTACCGGCCTGGCCATAAGCTTTCTGGCCTACTGGCTGATGCTGGCCATCGGCCGTGAGATCAGCACATCAGCCGCCATTTTCCTCGGCTTCGCCTTTTCAGTCAGCAGCACGGCGATCTGCCTGAAGATCCTCAGCGACCGCGATGAGCTGGAACTTCCGCACGGCCGCATCGCGCTCGGCATCCTGATTTTTCAGGACCTTGCCATCGTGCCGCTCATCATCGGCATCAGTTTCCTCAACCCAGAGGCGGTGCCTTCGCTGGAAACCGTGCTGCGCAAGATCGGCTTCATTGTGCTGTTTGCGTCGGGGATCTTTCTGGGGTTCCGGATCTTCATGCCCAAAATGGTGCGCATCATCGCCTCCCTGCATGCCCGTGAGGTGCTTGTCATCGGTGCGCTCGTCATCTGTTTCGGCGCGGCCTACCTGACCTCTCTTGCCGGTCTTTCGCTCGCACTCGGTTCGTTCGTTGCCGGCATGGTCATTGCCAGTACCGACGAAAGCCACCAGATCAGCGTAACGATCGATCCTTTCCGTGAAGCGTTCACCAGCATCTTTTTCATCTCGGTCGGTCTGCTTCTCGACGTGCAGATGATCAATCTTCCGCTCTTTGCCGCAATGGCTCTAGGGGTGCTTCTCGTCAAGGGGCTTCTGGTGACCATCGTGTCGGTTTTCCTCGGCAATTCGATACGGGTGAGCCTGATGGCCGGCATGGCGCTTGCGCAGATCGGAGAGTTCTCGTTCGTGCTTGCCGATAGCGGACTTGCCAACGGCGTCATCAACCAGGAGGTGTTCCAGGCGATGCTGGCCATCATCGTGGTGACGATGATCGTCACTCCCGCCATGATTGCCCTGGCTCCCCGTATTGCCGACCAGGTCGCCCCTGCCCTCGGCTTCATTCCCCTGGTCTCCCGCGACGCACCGCTCTCTACTGTACGCCCTGCCGACAGCACGATCATCTGTGCCGGTGAAATCCACGCAGCCATCGTCGGATTCGGCGTCAACGGCCAGAACGTGGCCGCGGTGCTGCACGCCACGAACATCTCCTATTCCGTGCTTGAAATCGATCGTGAGCTCGTCAGGACCATGCGCCGCAAAGGTGAACCGATATACTACGGCGACTGCACCGAGCAGAAGTCGCTGCTCCGTGCCGGCATCGACCACGCCCGCGCCGTGGTGCTCGGCATTTCCGACATGACGGCCGTTCGGCGCAGCATCGGCATGATCCGCCAGATCAACCCGAAAGCGTTCATCATCGTCCGCTCGCGCACCCTTCACCGGATCGATGAGCTCTATGCCGCCGGGGCCGATGTGGTGGTGACGGAGAAATTCGAGACATCGATCCAGATCTTCTCGCAGCTGCTCAACCATTTTACGGTCGATCCCGAGCTCATCCTGCAGCAGCAGGAGATCATCCGCCGCGAGTGCGAAAAGATTTTCCGTCATTCACCCGGGATGCTGAAATAAAGCGGTGGCGAAGTATTTCGTCATTCGGTACGCTTCCCCTATATTGTATTGTTGCGGCAGTCGACTTGTTCACCAGACACGACGTCACTATGGCACCCCTTCCCCCATCGGTAACCCCGACTGAAAAATTCATTGCATACTGCGACCGTCTTCGTCGCGATGCGGCTTCCGATGACCGGGACGCAGCCCGGCGGGCGACCTATGAGCTGGAGCTGGCGGAGGGCAGCCGCTTTGTCGAGGTCAACGGCATTGTCCTCCACTACCATGTTTCAGGGCCCGAGGATGCCAAAGAGACCATGGTGCTGATTCACGGATGGGACTGCTGGTGGATGTGGTGGCACCATGTGGTGCATACGCTGAACCAGGCGGGAGTGCGTACCATCGCCTACGACATGCGCGGCCACGGCTGGTCGGCAAACGACCCGACGAACCACTACCACATCAACTCGTTCGCCCATGACCTGGACGGGCTCCAGAAGGCCCTCGGAATCGAGCGGTTCCATCTGGCGGCTTTTTCCTTCGGTGCGCTTGTTGCGCTCGACTACGCGCGCCACCACTCGGACAGGGTTCGTTCCATGACCTTCTTCAACTTCGGCTACCTGCCGAACAGCGAATTCATTGCAAGCTTTGCGCCCGGCACCATCAATTTCGTCTTCAACATCATGCTCCGCAAGCTCACCTGGTGGTTTCCCGCCTATGTGTTCGCGCGTCTGGTGCTTGCCCGCAACACCGTGATGCAGCATGATATCCTGATCGGCTTCCAGAGCCTCGGCCTCTGCGCCCCCGAAGCCATCGAGCAGACCACCGGCCAGATCACCGCACAGGAAACCACCGATGCGGTGCCCGACATGGTAAGGGCTGTCACTGCCCCCATTCTTTTCGTGGCAGGGGAGGGTGACGGGATCATGACTGCCGAAAACACCCGGAAGCTGCAGGAGATGACCGGAAAAGGACGGTATGTGGGGGTTCCGGATTGCGGACATCTCATCACGCTCGAGCTGCCCGATACGGCTTCCGAACTGATTCTGGAGCAGATGCGCTCCGTCGGCTGACCCTCAGCGCTCTCCAGCCGCCCGAACCGCCTGAACGAATGCCTGCATCTTTTCGTGGCTCTTGATGCCGGGCGACTCTTCGACACCGCTCGCCGTGTCGAGTGCGTAGGGGCGGAGCGACTGCACGGCCTCTCTGACGTTGCCGGGGTTCAGCCCCCCGGCCAGAACCCCGTAGCATCCCTCAGGCAGCCCGCTGAAGATCCTCTCCGCCAGAGAGCCTTCCATCTGCTCTCCGGTTCCGCCCTCCATGCCCGGACGGTAGGTGTCGAAGAGAAATGCGCTGACGCCGGTGGCTTCCCGAAAGCGTAGGACTGCGGCGGGAGTGAAGTCCGTTTCCGGCCGGAACACCTTCAGCACCCGTACCCCCTCCAGAACCAGCTTCGTCTCTTCCTCGCTGTACCGGCTTCCGTGCAGCTGCGCCACACTGAGCCCGCAGTAGCGGCAGATCTCGATAATCTCCCGGGGATCCTGTTCAACGAATACGCCGACGCCCTCGATAAACGGAGGCAGTGCGCAAACCATCGTGCGGGCAGCATCCTTTGTGACGCAGCGGGGGCTTTCCGGGCTGAAGTTGAACCCCAGTGCATCGGCGCCGAAGAGTGCGGCAGCCCGGGCGTCCTCCATTCTGGTGATTCCGCAGATCTTGATTCTGGTCATCGGGGGTCGTGGTTTAGCGGTGGCTTTCTACTGCGGGGGAGTGCTGTTCCGCCGCTTTTTTTCGGAAAGATACAGGAAAAGTGCCGAACGCCAATGCCACCCTGACGGGGGCAGTCCCAAGGTTGGGAATTTCGGTGAATATGCGTATACTGGAACCCTTCTTTTGGGGCGTCGCCAAGTGGTAAGGCATCGGCCTTTGGAGCCGACATCCGCAGGTTCGAATCCTGCCGCCCCAGCCCTTCCGGACACCTACCCTAGGACGTGTCTTTCTATCCTCTCTGAGTTTTCCCCTGAAAACAGAAAAGGCGGCCCGAAAGCCGCCTTTTTCCGTGTCCCGCTGGAGGGACTGCTGTCATGCAAATCAGTAGCGGTAGTGCTCGGGCTTGTAAGGGCCTGTTACCGGAACGCCGATGTACTCGGCCTGTTCCTTTGACAGGGTGGTCAGCTTGACGCCGATCTGCTCGAGGTGCAGGCGTGCAACCTCTTCGTCGAGCGCTTTGGGCAGACGGTAGACATCAACCTTGTAGTCGTTCTTCCAGAGCTCGATCTGGGCCAGGGTCTGGTTGGTGAAGGAGTTGCTCATGACGAACGACGGGTGGCCGGTGGCGCATCCGAGGTTCACCAGGCGTCCTTCTGCCAGAAGGTAGATGCAGTGGCCGTCTTCGAAGGTGTACTTGTCTACCTGCGGCTTGATGTTGAGCTTTGTGGCGCCCTTGTACTCGTTGAGCGGTTCTACCTGGATTTCGTTGTCGAAGTGGCCGATGTTGCAGACAATCGCCTCGTCGGGCATCTGCTTCATATGCTCAAGGGTGACGACATCCTTGTTTCCGGTAGTGGTGACGAAGATGTTGCCCTCTTTGACTGCCTTGTCCATGGTTGTGACTTCAAAGCCCTCCATTGCGGCCTGGAGTGCGCAGATGGGATCGATCTCGGTGACGATCACGCGGGCACCGTAGGAGCGCATGGAATGAGCACAGCCCTTTCCGACATCGCCGTAACCGAGGACGACGGCGACCTTGCCGGCGATCATCACATCGGTTGCGCGCTTGATGCCGTCGGCAAGCGATTCACGGCAGCCGTAAAGGTTGTCGAACTTCGACTTGGTGACGGAGTCGTTCACGTTGATGGCGGGGAAAAGCAGTTCGCCCTTTTCCATCATCTGGTACAGACGGTGGACACCGGTCGTGGTCTCTTCCGACACACCCTTCATCTCTTTTGCGACCTTGTGCCAGCGGTTGCTGTCCTCTTCGTAGATGGCCTTCAGCTGTCCGAACAGTGCGCGCTCTTCAGCGTTGCCGCCGGCGTTCTGGAGCATCGAGGGGTTGTTCTCGATCTTGTAGCCGAGGATGATCATGAGGGTAGCGTCGCCGCCATCGTCGACGATCAGGTTCGGGCCCTGGCCGTCGCCGAAGTCGAGGATCTGGCGGGTGCACCACCAGTAGTCTTCAAGGGTCTCGCCCTTCCAGGCGAAGACCGGTACGCCGGTTGCGGCGATGGCTGCGGCAGCATGGTCCTGGGTGGAGAAGATGTTGCAGCTGGCCCACCGGACATCGGCACCGAGGTCAACGAGGGTCTCGATGAGGACTGCGGTCTGGATGGTCATGTGGAGGGAGCCTGCGACACGGGCACCTTTCAGGGGTTTCTGGCCGGCATATTTCTTGCGGATGGCCATCAGGCCGGGCATCTCTTTTTCAGCGATATCAATCTCTTTGCGGCCCCATTCTGCAAGGGAGATGTCGGCTACCTTGTAGGCAAGCGCAGTGGCTTCGATAGTCATTTGGATAGTTCCTCAGTGGTTTATGGATGTTGTCTCTCTCTCTCTCCGCTGCTCCATAACAGGAGGGACCCGTTTATGGCGGGTCCCTCCTGATGGGTGACGGGGTCTCAGGCGAGGCTGAAAGCGGTCTTCAGCTCCGCGACCTTTTCGGTTTTCTCCCAGGGGAAGATGTCGCGGCCGAAATGGCCGTATGCGGCAGTTTCCTGGTAGCACCAGCCCTGAGGATTGTCGAGGCTGAAGCGGCGGATGATGGCCAGCGGACGGAGATCGAAGATCTTCTCGGCCTTTTCCTGGATCTGCTCGTCGGAGAGACCATGCATGGCTGTGCCGTGGGTGTTGATGTAGATCGACACGGGGCGTGCCACGCCGATGGCGTAGGAAACCTGCACGGTGCACTTCTCGGCAAGCCCTGCGGCAACGATGTTCTTGGCCACGTGGCGCGAGGCGTATGCTGCGCTGCGGTCGACCTTCGACGGGTCTTTGCCGCTGAATGCGCCGCCGCCGTGGGGAGCTGCTCCGCCGTAGGTGTCGACGATGATCTTGCGGCCGGTCAGGCCGGTGTCGCCGTGTGGTCCGCCGATTTCAAAGCGGCCGGTCGGGTTGATGTGGAACTTGGTGTTGAGGTCAAGCAGGTTGGCGGGAATCACCTTTTTGATCACGTTCTCGATGATGTCCTTTTTGATGACTTCCTGGAACTCTGCTTCCGACATGCCGGCAGGTTCGGGATCGTGCTGGGTGGAGACAACGACGGCATCCACGCGTGCAACTTTCTCGTCGACATACTCCAGCGTTACCTGGCTTTTGGCATCGGGGCGGAGGTAGGTCATGATTTTGCCGGCCTTGCGGATGTCGGCAAGAACCTTCACCAGCTGCTGAGCGAACTGGATGGCGGCAGGCATCAGCTCAGGGGTCTCGGTGCAGGCGTAGCCGAACATCATGCCCTGGTCGCCGGCGCCGACGCGGTCGAACTCGTCAGCGATCGCTTCCTTGCGGTCAACGCCGCGGTTGATATCGGCCGACTGGCTGTGGAGCGCGGAGAGCACGCCGCAGGAGTTGGCCTCGAACATGTATTCACCTTTGGTGTAGCCGATTTCGGTGATGACTTTGCGGGCGATCTTCTGGACATCGACGATGCCCGTGGTGGTGACCTCACCGCCGACGATGACCTGGCCGGTGGTTACGAAGGTTTCGCAGGCTACGCGGGAGTTGGGGTCCTGGCGGATGAAGTCATCGAGGACTGCATCTGAAATCTGGTCCGCTACTTTGTCCGGATGTCCTTCCGATACGGACTCCGAGGTAAAGAAATACCTTGACTGTGACATGTTTGCAATGAGATTATGGTTAAACGAACAACAGGAACAACAGAAAAATCGGTACGGGAGGTTTTTCGGACGGGCGGACAGAGATGGGCCGACTGGACACGGAAAACCTTTCCGGCAGGTCACTTGGAAACTGAATTCCAGAGGGAGTGAGCCTGCGGCACCGTGTCCATAGGTAATGGGGATGCCTTTAGATAAAACAGTTTTAAATGTAAGCATTCAGGGCGATGTATGCAAAATTCTCTTTTCCGTGCATCGCCCCGTTCGCCGGAGAGACTCAGCCGACGCGTATTTCGGAGTAGTCACCGATGTTGATTTCGTGCGGGTTGCCCGAAATCGAGGCGTTGTTGCCGACAATCGAGCTGTTGATCATGATGTGGGCCACCTTTGCGCTTGTGCCGATGATGGAGTCCCGTACGATGGCATCGGTAATGACTGCCTGTTCGCCGATGGTGGTGTTTGGTCCGATGATGGCGTTCTCGATGCGCGCGCTGTCGGCAATGAACACCGGCTCGTTGATGATGCAGCCGGGGTATGGTTTTGCGGGGATTGCTTTCCTGAGAAGGATCTCGTTGGTGGAAAGCAGGGTTTCGGGTTTGCCGCAGTCGTACCAGCCGTGGACGGGGAAGACCGAGAACGGTTCTCCGCCTTCGATCATCAGCTGCAGGGCGTCGGTGAGCTGGTACTCGCCCTTGGTCTTGATCTCATGGTTGATGAGATGTTCGATGGCGCTGAAAAGCGGAGCGGCTTTCTGCAGGTAGTAGAGGCCCACGATGGCGAGGTTGCTGACCGGAGTATCGGGTTTTTCGACCAGCTTCCTGATGCGGCCTCCTTCGGTGACTGCAACGCCGAATCGGCGGGGATCGTCCACCTCCCTGACTCCGAGGGTGGAGACGGGGCTCTCTATGACGGGCTGAAGATCGACGTCGAAGATGGTGTCGCCGAGGATGATGAGCAGCGGGTCCTCTTCTTCGATGAAGGGCTGGCACATCCAGATGGCGTGGGCGAGGCCGAGCCGTTCGGGCTGGTTGACGAAGGTGAACTTGATGTCATAGTGTTTTTTCAGCCACTCCTCGACCATGTCGCCGAGATAGCCGACGATGACGATGGCCTCATCGATTCCTGCTGCGATGAGCTTGTCCATGATATGGCCGATAATGGGCTTGCCCGCGACGTTGAGCAGCACTTTCGGGTGGGAGAAGGTATGCGGGCGGAGGCGTGAGCCGACGCCTGCAACAGGAATGATCGCTTTCATGGGTTTGCTCTTTAGCGTGGTTCATTGTTCGGCCGGCAGAAGTTGCCTGCATTGCTTCTGCATGTTACTAAAAAGGGGCGTAAAACTGAACTGCTATGATTATATGGTGGAGCTTTCGGGCGGGGGAGTACGGGGTGCTGCATCGTAGCAGTGAATTCGATTCATAGTATGAGGCATAGGTGTGCTTTGTTTTTTTTGTCAACAAGATACGATACTCAGGAAGCGGCATATTTAGGGGGTGCTGAAGAATGCACGCCATCGTCCAGCGGAACTAAGGCAGTTCTGGATATTGCTCTGCATGTCATTTTTTCGCTCACGGGAATCTTCGACTGGATTCATGCAACCCGGCGCAAAAAAAGAGTGGCAGGCAGCCGGCCCATATTCACTCTCAGGAAGGTTATGGGGAGCACACTTAGATTGCTGTTCAACCAGTATCTGCATCTTCTTGGCATTCCTCTGTTCATCCGTCGAATGGCGTTTCAGGAGTTCCTTGTTAGCAAGAAACTGAGCTCCAAACCCCTCGGCTTGCAGGTCCTGATAGGATGGGCATCCTTGCTGTACGCTGTTTTCAGCTACCTTCCTGAGGCACTTCTTCGCGGCTGAGCAGTCCCGTGTCGTGCCCATGCCCCGGACATATGCTACGCCACGGTTGAACGGTGCCGGGCCATATTCTTGTCCGGCAGCGAACCGGTTCCATTTCATGGCCGCTGCGTGGTTTTCAGGAACACCTTTTCCTCTCTCGTAAAGAAAGCCAAGGAAGAACACTGTTTTGGCGTGGTTCTGGTCAGCTGAAAGGCGGTGCCGTCTGGTGGTGTCATCATGATTGTGAGGTCCCAATCGACCGAGCTCATACCGTATCCCTGGCTGGCATTGCATCTCGCTGTCAGCAAGACTGGCGTCTGAGTTTTGGATGGATATACGCTCGGGTGCAGGAGTCGGTTTACTTGATGCAACCGCCACAGGCGCGGAGTCCCTTTTTTTTTGTTCTCCCCGGACGATCATGGGCTGATCGGGCATGCCCACCGTTCTCTTTTCAAGCAAAGAAGGAATCGCAACACCAGCATATCGCCCGATAAGCAATTACAATTCCCGCATCAAGGACGTAATTGCAAGACATCAAGCTGCACAATACCGTGTCATTGACTTTAGGCAGGTCACGCCACGTCAGGCATTCGCGCAAAGGATGCCTGAACTGTTCGGGTGTGGATGGTTGCCGGAGCCTTCTCTTGTCAAGCCGATTCCAGGGATATGATGTTTACGGTGCCGATGATGATCTGCACATACTCCCAGTAACCGCGCAACAGCTTCGTTTCAGCCATGATGCGTATTTTGTTTTCCGTCATGAGCGGAACCCTGCATACAGAGAGAAATCCGGTTAAGATATTTATCAAGTTTAACCGGACTTCCTGAATACACTCCGGGGCATAGATCGCCGTAATATGTCTGCCAGACATAACCTCTGCCGTATACCCCATCAGTTTGGTGAATGCCGGGTTTACATGAACAACCTTTCCTTGCATATCAAAGATGAAAACCGGCTTTGGTTCCATTGCGAACGTATTTGCGTCGACAAACACAAACTCATCGGTTTTGTCTTCGAACAAGCTGCAGGTGTCCTCTTGATTTCCATTGCCGGATCCCACGTGTAGATCATCCAGCCCTGAAAGCAATTCACAGATGTTGAGCCCCAGTGCCCTGGCGAATTTGTTGTAGCTCTGCAAAGTTACACTCTGTGCGCCTCGCTCAACCGTTCCGATATATGTGCGATGAAAGCCGGCTTTTTCAGCGAATGCCTCCTGTGATAGCCCCCTGCGAACTCTTTCTCTCCGGATTCTTTTTCCGATAAATGATAAAAGCTCATGCTCAGTCATGTTTTTCCTTGCCATGGCGCCGCTGTTTTTTTGTAAGTCGTGGTTAGTTCGGTGGAACCTCCCTGTCTTTCCCTACAGAACAGCTATAAAGGAAATAGCACTGGAGCGCCAGTGGCGCTTACCGGTGCATGGTCGATAACCATGTTCCGGGCTGCTTGGCAGGGCCCGTTCTGTTTCCTTCTTTCGGGGATTTGGGGAGCCACTTCACAGAGGAACTATCCCGATAACGAACGCCTGATGTATACGCCCATAGCGAACGGCTGCACCTGTTTGTCCGTGCATCGGTGTCGCCATCCGGCTGCGTATCCGAAAAAAAACTCCATATCCGGTCGGCCTGACGATCGGGGGTGCATGAGGGTGAAGATTCTCATGACCATGCCCTGATGGTTGCTGCTTGGTTCCTCTCTAAACGGACAGACACATATGATGGCTCTTGAAATACAGTATGCAAAACGTAGATCTCACCTGGAGGTTCCGGATCAGGTCGGATGTATCGGGCCTGTTCAATCTGGTTCTATGTGCAGGCCGGTCAGGACAGGAGTCCGGGTGCGGATGTTTCCTTCATGTTTGAGGTGAAGCTGAGGAGCCATTGTAATCGGGGTTAGATGGCTCATGAACCGGGCGATTTATCATGATGATGCAAGAGAGAGTGATGTGCTCGTTGAGCTGACAGCCTGATGAACCTTCTTGGATGTTGACACACTGCTTCATAGCTGTTCTGCCCGTTCTTTTGTGGATTGCCATTTGTCGAGAGACAGGCTCTATCATCCCCCTCCCCCCACACACGGCGTGATTTCCCTCAGCAATAATGGATACGGAATCAATGCGCATTTATTTGCCTATGACGGTATATGTCTGAGAGACCGGCGTATTGTGTTGCATTGCCCGAGCTCGACAGCGTATGGCTCATGCCTCGTGCTCCAGCTGGACTCGATCCCCCTTGTTTGGACTCTTGTGCCTGTCAATCTGGCTCTGGGCTGATGGTCGGTTAATGGGGTGAATACTATAGTAGCTATAGTAATGATTATAGTTGATATTGATATGCTTTCTGAGTAAAATTCAGAGGTAATGGTTGTATATCGGACCATTTTGGTGTGCTAATGCGCCTCATTCTGTGCATCGTAGCCCGCGTTGGTCTCATAGAGAGGTTATTCTTGCTCTTGGTTTGTTCATACTTCCGAGTTGTCTTCTATAGTGATCAAACGTATTAAAGTGTGGCTACTATAGTAATCGTACTGTCTGTTATGGTTGATATATTGGTGGTTAATGGATACTCTCATTGTAAGTATCGGTAGGCCATGATTGTTTCAGTATGTGAATAGCCGTGATTTTATGCCGATTTCCCGCTGTAGCCCTCATTTCATCTTCAGTGCAGTGGGTTATGTGTTGAACCCTATCAGCAATTAGCAACAGATGTGTTCGATTTCGAGTGCAGAGGGAGTGTTTGTGTTCCTGTGGTTTTTCAGCCCGTAGTGGCAACCATGACCTTTGCTGTATTTCCGTTTGTCTCCGGTCAATCCTTTCCTGGGCGAAGTATTCCTGCTCTGGATCGGTGCCGGAATAGTATGAATTTGTTTTCTACCCCAAAACCTAAATAGGAGAACCCAATGTCTATCACTCTCAATGAAGATTACAGCGCGCTCAGCCTTAGTTTTCTTGTAAGTTTGCTTGGTGATGATTCTACCATACTTACGCTGTCAGTGTCCGCCGGCCATCTTATTCTGACCGATGGTGGCGCAAGTCCGGATGTGACGATTGAAGGTAGCGGTACCGATAGTGTTACTGTTACTGCCAGTTCAAAAGCTGATCTTGCTGACTGGCTCGCTGATATGGTGAATAATAGCTCAATCTATATCACTGCCTTCAATTCTCTGGAGCCTGTTACGCTTGACTATGTTATTGATAATGGGACGAGTGACGATATCACGGGCACTGAGCAGCTTGTGTTTACTCCTGTTAATGACCCGGCATGCCTTGACATGAACGGTTCCGATGAGGTCGGCTGCACATATGTCACGAAGTGGATTGTTGGCTCAGTAGATCCGATTTCCATTCTTGATAAAGATTGGGTATCGGGAGATCCTGATGGAGTGAGCATGATTACAAGCGCCATCATTACCTTGAGTGGGCGGTTGGATGTGATTGCTTCTGAGTTTCTGTCGACGTCATTGGAGGGTGCTACGACGTATGAGGGTGAGTCAGGAACTATCACGATTTACGGAGACTCGACTAGGAGCATTATCCTTAGCGGGGATGCCAGTCTTGCGGATTATATGGCTGTAATCAGCGGCATCGTCTATCAGAATACGTTACCGAATACATCAAAGACTGGGGATAGGGTCGTTACGATTTCAATGACCGATGTGGACGGGATTGCGGCAAATTCTTCAGCTATATCGTTACTTACTCCCATTGATGTGACTCTGGTGAATGAGGGTGACCGGATTTTCATTGATACTGGTGACGGGATGGTTGATAGCGGCCTGACGGTGCTGATGGTAAAGGATGCAACCCATGTCATAGCTTCAGGTGAGTTGCCGATATTTGATAGCGCGTTTGCTGATGGTCATTATTTTCTCAATTTTCTTGCGCCGACTGCCGATCCCGATGCCGAAGAGTGGAGCACTGATGAGTTAGAAGGTGTACCGACTGTGCTCACTACGACCATTGTCGTTGCAAAAGTGCCAATTGTTGACCTTAATGGAGCGGCAGTCGGATCTGATGGCACGCTTGCGTATCTCGAAGGCGACTCATCTGCGTTCATAGCGCCCGTAGGTACTATTACGAGTCTCGAGGCAACCATGGCGTCTCTGGTTATAACATTATCCGGAGTATTGGATGATGCTCATGAGAGCTTGTCTTTTACCGGCACTCTTCCTACCGGGGTTACTTCTTCAGTCTCGTCTTCTGATGGTACGTATGTTCTGACTCTCTCCGGGTCAAAGGCCATTGCGGACTACCAGGCGCTTCTCCGGACAATTATCTATACCAATACATCTGAAAGCCCTGATGTAACGGATGTCAGAACAATTACTGTTTATGCCACCAATACTGGTGGTGTTGAAGGTATTTCTCAGGAGGTAGCTGTAACTGTTGCTGGTGTCAATGATGCTCCAGTCATCACTCCGGTTGTCGTTACTGGAACGGTGGTTGAGGATGTGGTTTTTTCTGCAAGCGGGTCAATGACCTATGCGGATGTTGATGTGAACACTGACACGATGACTGTTACGATTTCTGAGTCGACAGTGACATCGTTCGATCAAGAATTGACAGCCGAACAGATAGCTGCCATCAAGAGTGCTTTTTCAATTGTTCCAGAGAGCGGTACCACGGGGGTCACTCCAGCCGGCAGTGTCTCCTGGACCTATGTTGTAGGTGCTCATGAGCTTGATTTCCTTGCCTATAATGTAACAGTGGCCGCTGTGTTTACGATTTCTGTGGACGACGGCCATGGAGGGATCGACGCCCAGAGTGTTACAATCTCAATTACGGGTACCGATGATGCTCCGGTGATTACTGTGGCTGAGGGTGATGCATCAATAGGCATCGTATCGGAGGACGTTGCTGTAGTTGTCGATAATCCGAATACGGTTGATGTAGAAAACGGCGGATATATTGTGGCAAGCGGGATGCTTTCATACAGTGATGCTGATGCTGCCGACGAACTGAGCATCGTGTCTTACGCGCAGCAGGGTGGTGCCACCTCCAGTGAGGGTGTTGTTGTCACATCGGCGCTTGCAGTAGCCCTGTCCTCTGCTCTTGTGGTGGGTTCGATTTCCGGGAATAGCGGTGACTTTGACTGGAGCTTCGCCCTAGATAATTCCCTCGTACAGTACCTCGGCGCAGGGGATTCTGTGACAGTCAACTATCTGATTACGATTGCCGACAACAGTGGCGCTGCTGATAACGCAGCTCAGCTCCTTAGCATTACTGTCAACGGGACTAATGATACGCCGGTGATTAGCTTTGCTTTGGGCAATGATGCCGGAGCTGTTGCCGAGGATGGTGCTGAAAGCCTTACCGCTGGTGGGACTGTCTCCTTTTCTGAAGTTGATGCGTATGACGAATTGTCATCCAGCGTCGACTTGACTTCAATCGAGTGGAGTGCTACAGATGCTGGCGGTGCGCATATCCCGTTGCCGGATTCTTTCGCCACTGCACTTGAAGGTGCAATGTCGATTGTACAGAGCGGAATAAATGATGGATCAATTGGATGGAACTTTGAGTTAGAGAACAATCTGACGCAGTTCCTGGCAAAGGATGAGGTCGTAACAGCCGTGTTCACCATCACGGTGGATGACGCCAAGGGTGGCACAGACACCCAGGACGTGACCATCACGCTGACAGGCTCCAACGACGCACCGGTAATCACGGTGGGTGAAGACGGGAGCATAGCTGACTTACTCACTGAAGCTGACGGCGCACTGAAAGCCGATGGTACGCTGAGTGTCGAGGATCTCGACACCACCAACTCGGTTGCAGTGAGCGTAGACTCGGTAGCTGCCTCTCAGCTAGACGGTTCCGGTGTAGCCATGGCCAGAGACAGCAGTGAACCGGCCAGTGCAGACTTGCTTGCAATGCTGACGGCCACAGCGGACCCGATTGACGGCACAGTAACGACCGGGGATATTGCCTGGGCATTCAACAGCGGTAGCGAAGCCTTCAACTACCTTGCAGCCGGAGAGAAACTGGTGTTGACCTACACGCTGACAGCCAGCGATGGAACAGCCAGCGACGACCAGACTGTGACGATAACGATCACTGGCACGAACGACATTCCAAGTGTTGACGTGACGGATGTTAAGCCCATTTTGGAGTCCACTGATGCCCATGCACAGGTTCTTGCGGATAGCGGTACAGTGACCTTCAATGATATTGATAGCACTGACCTGATAGACGTCACATGTGCCTATAATGAAGATATTGTATGGAGCGGAGGTACAATCAATGGAGCTCTTGCAGTTGCACTTGTTGACGGGTTCAGTGTCGATACCGGAGACAATCTCGAAGCTCCGGGGAACACAGCTTGGAATTATAGTGTAGCTGGTGTTGATCTTGACTTCCTTTCCGAGGGGGAGACAATCACTTTTAGTTATACAGTGACGGCAACGGATACACAAAGTGCAAGCAGCACCGACACCGTAGAAATCACGATCAGCGGCACGAACGATGTGCCGGTGGTAACCAACGAAGCAGAAGCGCTTGCAGGAGAAGTCGTTGAAGCCGGTAACCTGGATGACGGAGAAGTAAGCGCCGGTACGGTAAGTGCTACAGGAACGCTGAGCTCGAGTGATGTTGATGCCAGTGCCACCGCCACCTGGAGCCTGCTGGGCACCCCGAGTACCACATACGGCACAATGGCCATCGACAGCGCCAGCGGCTTCTGGACCTACAGCCTGGACAACAGCCTTGAGGCAACGAAGGCACTGGATGAAGGCGAGAGTGCAACCCAGACCTACACCGCCCGGGTCACGGACGACAAGGGAGCCTATGTTGACCAGACCATCACGATCACGATCAGCGGCACGAACGATGTGCCGGTGGTAACCAACGAAGCAGAAGCGCTTGCAGGAGAAGTCGTTGAAGCCGGTAACCTGGATGACGGAGAAGTAAGCGCCGGTACGGTAAGTGCTACAGGAACGCTGAGCTCGAGTGATGTTGATGCCAGTGCCACCGCCACCTGGAGCCTGCTGGGCACCCCGAGTACCACATACGGCACAATGGCCATCGACAGCGCCAGCGGCTTCTGGACCTACAGCCTGGACAACAGCCTTGAGGCAACGAAGGCACTGGATGAAGGCGAGAGTGCAACCCAGACCTACACCGCCCGGGTCACGGACGACAAGGGAGCCTATGTTGACCAGACCATCACGATCACGATCAGCGGCACGAACGATGTGCCGGTGGTAACCAACGAAGCAGAAGCGCTTGCAGGAGAAGTCGTTGAAGCCGGTAACCTGGATGACGGAGAAGTAAGCGCCGGTACGGTAAGTGCTACAGGAACGCTGAGCTCGAGTGATGTTGATGCCAGTGCCACCGCCACCTGGAGCCTGCTGGGCACCCCGAGTACCACATACGGCACAATGGCCATCGACAGCGCCAGCGGCTTCTGGACCTACAGCCTGGACAACAGCCTTGAGGCAACGAAGGCACTGGATGAAGGCGAGAGTGCAACCCAGACCTACACCGCCCGGGTCACGGACGACAAGGGAGCCTATGTTGACCAGACCATCACGATCACGATCAGCGGCACGAACGATGTGCCGGTGGTAACCAACGAAGCAGAAGCGCTTGCAGGAGAAGTCGTTGAAGCCGGTAACCTGGATGACGGAGAAGTAAGCGCCGGTACGGTAAGTGCTACAGGAACGCTGAGCTCGAGTGATGTTGATGCCAGTGCCACCGCCACCTGGAGCCTGCTGGGCACCCCGAGTACCACATACGGCACAATGGCCATCGACAGCGCCAGCGGCTTCTGGACCTACAGCCTGGACAACAGCCTTGAGGCAACGAAGGCACTGGATGAAGGCGAGAGTGCAACCCAGACCTACACCGCCCGGGTCACGGACGACAAGGGAGCCTATGTTGACCAGACCATCACGATCACGATCAGCGGCACGAACGATGTGCCGGTGGTAACCAACGAAGCAGAAGCGCTTGCAGGAGAAGTCGTTGAAGCCGGTAACCTGGATGACGGAGAAGTAAGCGCCGGTACGGTAAGTGCTACAGGAACGCTGAGCTCGAGTGATGTTGATGCCAGTGCCACCGCCACCTGGAGCCTGCTGGGCACCCCGAGTACCACATACGGCACAATGGCCATCGACAGCGCCAGCGGCTTCTGGACCTACAGCCTGGACAACAGCCTTGAGGCAACGAAGGCACTGGATGAAGGCGAGAGTGCAACCCAGACCTACACCGCCCGGGTCACGGACGACAAGGGAGCCTATGTTGACCAGACCATCACGATCACGATCAGCGGCACGAACGATGTGCCGGTGGTAACCAACGAAGCAGAAGCGCTTGCAGGAGAAGTCGTTGAAGCCGGTAACCTGGATGACGGAGAAGTAAGCGCCGGTACGGTAAGTGCTACAGGAACGCTGAGCTCGAGTGATGTTGATGCCAGTGCCACCGCCACCTGGAGCCTGCTGGGCACCCCGAGTACCACATACGGCACAATGGCCATCGACAGCGCCAGCGGCTTCTGGACCTACAGCCTGGACAACAGCCTTGAGGCAACGAAGGCACTGGATGAAGGCGAGAGTGCAACCCAGACCTACACCGCCCGGGTCACGGACGACAAGGGAGCCTATGTTGACCAGACCATCACGATCACGATCAGCGGCACGAACGATGTGCCGGTGGTAACCAACGAAGCAGAAGCGCTTGCAGGAGAAGTCGTTGAAGCCGGTAACCTGGATGACGGAGAAGTAAGCGCCGGTACGGTAAGTGCTACAGGAACGCTGAGCTCGAGTGATGTTGATGCCAGTGCCACCGCCACCTGGAGCCTGCTGGGCACCCCGAGTACCACATACGGCACAATGGCCATCGACAGCGCCAGCGGCTTCTGGACCTACAGCCTGGACAACAGCCTTGAGGCAACGAAGGCACTGGATGAAGGCGAGAGTGCAACCCAGACCTACACCGCCCGGGTCACGGACGACAAGGGAGCCTATGTTGACCAGACCATCACGATCACGATCAGCGGCACGAACGATGTGCCGGTGGTAACCAACGAAGCAGAAGCGCTTGCAGGAGAAGTCGTTGAAGCCGGTAACCTGGATGACGGAGAAGTAAGCGCCGGTACGGTAAGTGCTACAGGAACGCTGAGCTCGAGTGATGTTGATGCCAGTGCCACCGCCACCTGGAGCCTGCTGGGCACCCCGAGTACCACATACGGCACAATGGCCATCGACAGCGCCAGCGGCTTCTGGACCTACAGCCTGGACAACAGCCTTGAGGCAACGAAGGCACTGGATGAAGGCGAGAGTGCAACCCAGACCTACACCGCCCGGGTCACGGACGACAAGGGAGCCTATGTTGACCAGACCATCACGATCACGATCAGCGGCACGAACGATGTGCCGGTGGTAACCAACGAAGCAGAAGCGCTTGCAGGAGAAGTCGTTGAAGCCGGTAACCTGGATGACGGAGAAGTAAGCGCCGGTACGGTAAGTGCTACAGGAACGCTGAGCTCGAGTGATGTTGATGCCAGTGCCACCGCCACCTGGAGCCTGCTGGGCACCCCGAGTACCACATACGGCACAATGGCCATCGACAGCGCCAGCGGCTTCTGGACCTACAGCCTGGACAACAGCCTTGAGGCAACGAAGGCACTGGATGAAGGCGAGAGTGCAACCCAGACCTACACCGCCCGGGTCACGGACGACAAGGGAGCCTATGTTGACCAGACCATCACGATCACGATCAGCGGCACGAACGATGTGCCGGTGGTAACCAACGAAGCAGAAGCGCTTGCAGGAGAAGTCGTTGAAGCCGGTAACCTGGATGACGGAGAAGTAAGCGCCGGTACGGTAAGTGCTACAGGAACGCTGAGCTCGAGTGATGTTGATGCCAGTGCCACCGCCACCTGGAGCCTGCTGGGCACCCCGAGTACCACATACGGCACAATGGCCATCGACAGCGCCAGCGGCTTCTGGACCTACAGCCTGGACAACAGCCTTGAGGCAACGAAGGCACTGGATGAAGGCGAGAGTGCAACCCAGACCTACACCGCCCGGGTCACGGACGACAAGGGAGCCTATGTTGACCAGACCATCACGATCACGATCAGCGGCACGAACGATGTGCCGGTGGTAACCAACGAAGCAGAAGCGCTTGCAGGAGAAGTCGTTGAAGCCGGTAACCTGGATGACGGAGAAGTAAGCGCCGGTACGGTAAGTGCTACAGGAACGCTGAGCTCGAGTGATGTTGATGCCAGTGCCACCGCCACCTGGAGCCTGCTGGGCACCCCGAGTACCACATACGGCACAATGGCCATCGACAGCGCCAGCGGCTTCTGGACCTACAGCCTGGACAACAGCCTTGAGGCAACGAAGGCACTGGATGAAGGCGAGAGTGCAACCCAGACCTACACCGCCCGGGTCACGGACGACAAGGGAGCCTATGTTGACCAGACCATCACGATCACGATCAGCGGCACGAACGATGTGCCGGTGGTAACCAACGAAGCAGAAGCGCTTGCAGGAGAAGTCGTTGAAGCCGGTAACCTGGATGACGGAGAAGTAAGCGCCGGTACGGTAAGTGCTACAGGAACGCTGAGCTCGAGTGATGTTGATGCCAGTGCCACCGCCACCTGGAGCCTGCTGGGCACCCCGAGTACCACATACGGCACAATGGCCATCGACAGCGCCAGCGGCTTCTGGACCTACAGCCTGGACAACAGCCTTGAGGCAACGAAGGCACTGGATGAAGGCGAGAGTGCAACCCAGACCTACACCGCCCGGGTCACGGACGACAAGGGAGCCTATGTTGACCAGACCATCACGATCACGATCAGCGGCACGAACGATGTGCCGGTGGTAACCAACGAAGCAGAAGCGCTTGCAGGAGAAGTCGTTGAAGCCGGTAACCTGGATGACGGAGAAGTAAGCGCCGGTACGGTAAGTGCTACAGGAACGCTGAGCTCGAGTGATGTTGATGCCAGTGCCACCGCCACCTGGAGCCTGCTGGGCACCCCGAGTACCACATACGGCACAATGGCCATCGACAGCGCCAGCGGCTTCTGGACCTACAGCCTGGACAACAGCCTTGAGGCAACGAAGGCACTGGATGAAGGCGAGAGTGCAACCCAGACCTACACCGCCCGGGTCACGGACGACAAGGGAGCCTATGTTGACCAGACCATCACGATCACGATCAGCGGCACGAACGATGTGCCGGTGGTAACCAACGAAGCAGAAGCGCTTGCAGGAGAAGTCGTTGAAGCCGGTAACCTGGATGACGGAGAAGTAAGCGCCGGTACGGTAAGTGCTACAGGAACGCTGAGCTCGAGTGATGTTGATGCCAGTGCCACCGCCACCTGGAGCCTGCTGGGCACCCCGAGTACCACATACGGCACAATGGCCATCGACAGCGCCAGCGGCTTCTGGACCTACAGCCTGGACAACAGCCTTGAGGCAACGAAGGCACTGGATGAAGGCGAGAGTGCAACCCAGACCTACACCGCCCGGGTCACGGACGACAAGGGAGCCTATGTTGACCAGACCATCACGATCACGATCAGCGGCACGAACGATGTGCCGGTGGTAACCAACGAAGCAGAAGCGCTTGCAGGAGAAGTCGTTGAAGCCGGTAACCTGGATGACGGAGAAGTAAGCGCCGGTACGGTAAGTGCTACAGGAACGCTGAGCTCGAGTGATGTTGATGCCAGTGCCACCGCCACCTGGAGCCTGCTGGGCACCCCGAGTACCACATACGGCACAATGGCCATCGACAGCGCCAGCGGCTTCTGGACCTACAGCCTGGACAACAGCCTTGAGGCAACGAAGGCACTGGATGAAGGCGAGAGTGCAACCCAGACCTACACCGCCCGGGTCACGGACGACAAGGGAGCCTATGTTGACCAGACCATCACGATCACGATCAGCGGCACGAACGATGTGCCGGTGGTAACCAACGAAGCAGAAGCGCTTGCAGGAGAAGTCGTTGAAGCCGGTAACCTGGATGACGGAGAAGTAAGCGCCGGTACGGTAAGTGCTACAGGAACGCTGAGCTCGAGTGATGTTGATGCCAGTGCCACCGCCACCTGGAGCCTGCTGGGCACCCCGAGTACCACATACGGCACAATGGCCATCGACAGCGCCAGCGGCTTCTGGACCTACAGCCTGGACAACAGCCTTGAGGCAACGAAGGCACTGGATGAAGGCGAGAGTGCAACCCAGACCTACACCGCCCGGGTCACGGACGACAAGGGAGCCTATGTTGACCAGACCATCACGATCACGATCAGCGGCACGAACGATGTGCCGGTGGTAACCAACGAAGCAGAAGCGCTTGCAGGAGAAGTCGTTGAAGCCGGTAACCTGGATGACGGAGAAGTAAGCGCCGGTACGGTAAGTGCTACAGGAACGCTGAGCTCGAGTGATGTTGATGCCAGTGCCACCGCCACCTGGAGCCTGCTGGGCACCCCGAGTACCACATACGGCACAATGGCCATCGACAGCGCCAGCGGCTTCTGGACCTACAGCCTGGACAACAGCCTTGAGGCAACGAAGGCACTGGATGAAGGCGAGAGTGCAACCCAGACCTACACCGCCCGGGTCACGGACGACAAGGGAGCCTATGTTGACCAGACCATCACGATCACGATCAGCGGCACGAACGATGTGCCGGTGGTAACCAACGAAGCAGAAGCGCTTGCAGGAGAAGTCGTTGAAGCCGGTAACCTGGATGACGGAGAAGTAAGCGCCGGTACGGTAAGTGCTACAGGAACGCTGAGCTCGAGTGATGTTGATGCCAGTGCCACCGCCACCTGGAGCCTGCTGGGCACCCCGAGTACCACATACGGCACAATGGCCATCGACAGCGCCAGCGGCTTCTGGACCTACAGCCTGGACAACAGCCTTGAGGCAACGAAGGCACTGGATGAAGGCGAGAGTGCAACCCAGACCTACACCGCCCGGGTCACGGACGACAAGGGAGCCTATGTTGACCAGACCATCACGATCACGATCAGCGGCACGAACGATGTGCCGGTGGTAACCAACGAAGCAGAAGCGCTTGCAGGAGAAGTCGTTGAAGCCGGTAACCTGGATGACGGAGAAGTAAGCGCCGGTACGGTAAGTGCTACAGGAACGCTGAGCTCGAGTGATGTTGATGCCAGTGCCACCGCCACCTGGAGCCTGCTGGGCACCCCGAGTACCACATACGGCACAATGGCCATCGACAGCGCCAGCGGCTTCTGGACCTACAGCCTGGACAACAGCCTTGAGGCAACGAAGGCACTGGATGAAGGCGAGAGTGCAACCCAGACCTACACCGCCCGGGTCACGGACGACAAGGGAGCCTATGTTGACCAGACCATCACGATCACGATCAGCGGCACGAACGATGTGCCGGTGGTAACCAACGAAGCAGAAGCGCTTGCAGGAGAAGTCGTTGAAGCCGGTAACCTGGATGACGGAGAAGTAAGCGCCGGTACGGTAAGTGCTACAGGAACGCTGAGCTCGAGTGATGTTGATGCCAGTGCCACCGCCACCTGGAGCCTGCTGGGCACCCCGAGTACCACATACGGCACAATGGCCATCGACAGCGCCAGCGGCTTCTGGACCTACAGCCTGGACAACAGCCTTGAGGCAACGAAGGCACTGGATGAAGGCGAGAGTGCAACCCAGACCTACACCGCCCGGGTCACGGACGACAAGGGAGCCTATGTTGACCAGACCATCACGATCACGATCAGCGGCACGAACGATGTGCCGGTGGTAACCAACGAAGCAGAAGCGCTTGCAGGAGAAGTCGTTGAAGCCGGTAACCTGGATGACGGAGAAGTAAGCGCCGGTACGGTAAGTGCTACAGGAACGCTGAGCTCGAGTGATGTTGATGCCAGTGCCACCGCCACCTGGAGCCTGCTGGGCACCCCGAGTACCACATACGGCACAATGGCCATCGACAGCGCCAGCGGCTTCTGGACCTACAGCCTGGACAACAGCCTTGAGGCAACGAAGGCACTGGATGAAGGCGAGAGTGCAACCCAGACCTACACCGCCCGGGTCACGGACGACAAGGGAGCCTATGTTGACCAGACCATCACGATCACGATCAGCGGCACGAACGATGTGCCGGTGGTAACCAACGAAGCAGAAGCGCTTGCAGGAGAAGTCGTTGAAGCCGGTAACCTGGATGACGGAGAAGTAAGCGCCGGTACGGTAAGTGCTACAGGAACGCTGAGCTCGAGTGATGTTGATGCCAGTGCCACCGCCACCTGGAGCCTGCTGGGCACCCCGAGTACCACATACGGCACAATGGCCATCGACAGCGCCAGCGGCTTCTGGACCTACAGCCTGGACAACAGCCTTGAGGCAACGAAGGCACTGGATGAAGGCGAGAGTGCAACCCAGACCTACACCGCCCGGGTCACGGACGACAAGGGAGCCTATGTTGACCAGACCATCACGATCACGATCAGCGGCACGAACGATGTGCCGGTGGTAACCAACGAAGCAGAAGCGCTTGCAGGAGAAGTCGTTGAAGCCGGTAACCTGGATGACGGAGAAGTAAGCGCCGGTACGGTAAGTGCTACAGGAACGCTGAGCTCGAGTGATGTTGATGCCAGTGCCACCGCCACCTGGAGCCTGCTGGGCACCCCGAGTACCACATACGGCACAATGGCCATCGACAGCGCCAGCGGCTTCTGGACCTACAGCCTGGACAACAGCCTTGAGGCAACGAAGGCACTGGATGAAGGCGAGAGTGCAACCCAGACCTACACCGCCCGGGTCACGGACGACAAGGGAGCCTATGTTGACCAGACCATCACGATCACGATCAGCGGCACGAACGATGTGCCGGTGGTAACCAACGAAGCAGAAGCGCTTGCAGGAGAAGTCGTTGAAGCCGGTAACCTGGATGACGGAGAAGTAAGCGCCGGTACGGTAAGTGCTACAGGAACGCTGAGCTCGAGTGATGTTGATGCCAGTGCCACCGCCACCTGGAGCCTGCTGGGCACCCCGAGTACCACATACGGCACAATGGCCATCGACAGCGCCAGCGGCTTCTGGACCTACAGCCTGGACAACAGCCTTGAGGCAACGAAGGCACTGGATGAAGGCGAGAGTGCAACCCAGACCTACACCGCCCGGGTCACGGACGACAAGGGAGCCTATGTTGACCAGACCATCACGATCACGATCAGCGGCACGAACGATGTGCCGGTGGTAACCAACGAAGCAGAAGCGCTTGCAGGAGAAGTCGTTGAAGCCGGTAACCTGGATGACGGAGAAGTAAGCGCCGGTACGGTAAGTGCTACAGGAACGCTGAGCTCGAGTGATGTTGATGCCAGTGCCACCGCCACCTGGAGCCTGCTGGGCACCCCGAGTACCACATACGGCACAATGGCCATCGACAGCGCCAGCGGCTTCTGGACCTACAGCCTGGACAACAGCCTTGAGGCAACGAAGGCACTGGATGAAGGCGAGAGTGCAACCCAGACCTACACCGCCCGGGTCACGGACGACAAGGGAGCCTATGTTGACCAGACCATCACGATCACGATCAGCGGCACGAACGATGTGCCGGTGGTAACCAACGAAGCAGAAGCGCTTGCAGGAGAAGTCGTTGAAGCCGGTAACCTGGATGACGGAGAAGTAAGCGCCGGTACGGTAAGTGCTACAGGAACGCTGAGCTCGAGTGATGTTGATGCCAGTGCCACCGCCACCTGGAGCCTGCTGGGCACCCCGAGTACCACATACGGCACAATGGCCATCGACAGCGCCAGCGGCTTCTGGACCTACAGCCTGGACAACAGCCTTGAGGCAACGAAGGCACTGGATGAAGGCGAGAGTGCAACCCAGACCTACACCGCCCGGGTCACGGACGACAAGGGAGCCTATGTTGACCAGACCATCACGATCACGATCAGCGGCACACTGGATAGGTATACGCCGACAACCCATGTGACATTCTGGAAGGATAATACCGCTGATGACGGTTATAACCCTCTCGCACTTGAGGGCGTCACGACCGGTTATGTGCCTGATGTCACTTCCAGTACTGAGGACACTATCGAGTTCAGGGACATGTCCGTTGCACTCAATGACGCTGGCGCCTATAGGGACTATACCATGGATGTGTGGAAGGCAAACAAGGTTGAGGATGTCAACACGTTTACGCTGAAATTCGATCTCCCCACAGGTACGACCTATGAATGGGACGCAGCGGATGTGTTTACTACTGGATGGAACATCTCTGAATACCAGAATGATCAGACGGTAACCATCGTCGGGTATTCATTGACTGAAACAATCGACGACGCTGCTGTTCAGTTGGGCACGCTGACATTCAGTGGCAACCTCAACACCGATACCCTCAACCTTACAGGCGGGGTGCTCACTGCGGTTAATCTAACCGACTTTAGTGAAGACAGTACAGCAACAGGCACGATTGTGCTGGATCCTGTGATGACGGATACTGATGCCACTGGTGCAGACGCGTTGGAAGCAGCAATTGACCAGGGTGGGTACAGCTTGTTGTCCTCTGCGAGTATCGCAATTGCAGATGGTACGGTATCGAACATCGACATGGTGATTGCGGCGATGATTGTGGCTGCCGATGACAGTGCTGAAGACTCAAATCTTATTGGCAACTACACTCTCGCGCAGTTGTATGCGGCAGATGTTGACCACAGCGGTACGGTTGATGCAACAGATGTTGCATTGATCGGGCAGATGTCTGCTGGCGTGACGGAGGCTCCGGCCAATGAGTGGATTTTCGTGGCGGCTGATGTTGCTGATGATGCCGCTACGGGTACAAGCGTTGACTGGACTAAAACCCTTACCGAGATTGATCTGCAGAGTAATGCAACGGTCGAGCTGGTCGGTATCGTCAAGGGTGATGTGAACGGCAGCTGGGTAGGTTAACTGTGGCGGTATGACTGCTGGTAGCTGTTGAGCTGCTACAAGGTAAAGGACGGTAAAGGACCCTGCACATGGTTTATGGACCGTGTGCAGGAGCCTGGTTGGTAGAGCAGGTTATGCCCGCATGGGCCTATAAATGCTAGTGATTAAGGAGATGCAATGAAAAAACAAGTGGAAATGTGTCTTGGAGACCAAATCCGCAGTGAGCGGTATCGGAAAAATCTTTCGCAGTTAAGCCTCTCGCAACAATGCGGTCTGCATAGGTCCTATATCGGGTTGATTGAAAGAGGTGAAAAAAACATCACTGTTATCAACTGTATGAAAGTCGCGAATGCGTTGGGGATTTCATTATCTGAACTGATTGCAAGGGTGGAATCGTCACTGATTTCACGGGACTGTTTAGCCGAAGTGTCATGATGATGACCGTTTTTGTGTGTAAGAGTTGCGGGATCAGTCTTGCCCGGAAGCCGTATAGGGGAGTGGATTTCATATGAGAACCGCATTCATTGGTTCAGGCATGATGGATTATGCTTGGATAGATGCGTTCGGATTTTCGCGCTCCTTTGCACGTCTCGGTCAAAGGACTCTTTTGGTATGGCTTGTTGATGAGGAACCACCGTTGCAGTATGCAGTGCATGATGGTGGAGATGGGTTGGGGAAAAAGGGATTTCCCTTTGGGCTGCAGTCGGATGAGGATGTGCAGGACGCCATCAGGCCCTGCACAGAACCGAATCTTGATGTTATGTGGTTCAGGAAGAGACCAGCCCAGCTTGATATGGCGCTTTCCTGCATGCATGATATGTCCTCATTCCTGAGTGATAAACTCAACGCTGTGTCTGATGGGTATGTGCATGTGATTCTAGCGGGCTATGAAGAACAATACAGGCATTTGAGCATAAGCATGCTTATGGCTGCTGACTCACTGGTCCTGTCCGTTGATGTAGCACAGTATTCGCTTGATGACATCGTCCGATTGCTCGTGAATATCGGCACGGTTAGCTACCAGTCGAAACAAAGACTCAGTGTTGAGGCAGTGTGCCTCCGCGGCTACGATGCAAGACTGCAGAGCAGTCAGCTGGTGCGCAATGAATTGATGATGATTTTCAATGCCAAAGTGCTTGACAGTGCATTGCCCTCTATGCGTCATTCCTCACCACCGTCTTCGGTATGGGTCACGAACGGTAATGAGCTCGCGTATCAACGACTGGCCAATGAGATTTCACCCCGGATGAGTCGAACTGCATCTGCAATAAAACGAAGACAGCGGGCGTAAGCTGTTGTTCATGGAAAAGGACGAGAAAAGTGGGAAGAAAACTATGCTGTTTCAATGATAAAACTGACTGAACAAGATGTGATGAAGGAGCTGAAGGCGGCGCTGACGCCGTATGTGTTGCGTTCCTTCCTCATCAGTATCGTTACCAGTCTCCTGGTGCTGACCCCGAGCCTCTATATGCTTGAAGTGTACGGGCGGGTTCTCAACAGCCGGAGCTATATGACGCTTTTGATGCTGACGGTGCTGGTCATCGGGTTGTATATGTTGCTGGAGGTACTCGAATGGGTCCGGTCTGTCCATATGCAGGAGGGGGCAGCCGAACTTGATGTTTCGCTTCGAAAACGGGTGTTTTCCGCTGTGTTCGATGCAAGGTTGCGAAGAACTCCCGCTGGCTCGATACAGGCATTCAATGACGTAAAGATCATCCGCGATATTCTCCCCTCTGTTGCATTTCTCTCACTCCTTGACGCCCCCCTCGCACTCATTACACTTGTGCTGCTCTTTATCATCAATCCGCTTATCGGCTGGTTTGCTGTTGGCGGTTTTATTCTGCAGCTCCTTATCGCCGTTCTCAATGAGCAGAGTACTCACGAAGATTTGAGTGAGGCCTCGCGCAATGCAATGGCATCGCGTCAGTATGCTGACGGAGCCGTCAGAAACGCGCAGGTCATTGAGTCCATGGCCATGTTTCAGGGTATCCATGACCGCTGGCATTCGATCCATCAGGATTTTTTGCGCCAGCAGGCAGTTGCTTCCGATCATGCCTCTTCATACAGCGTGCTTTCAAAGATGGTGCAGATGGTGGTGGGCGCACTGCTTCTCGGGGTCGGCGGCTGGCTGGCCATTCACGGCTATATCAGCGGCGGGCTTGTGATTGTGGGCTCGATACTCGGCACGCGCGTCCTTGCTCCTCTGGTACAGCTTATTTCCGGCTGGCGCTCTCTGGAGGCCGGCAATACTTCGTTGCATCGTCTTGCATCCCTGCTTGCGGAATTTCCTGAAAGGGTTCCTTCGATGCCTCTTCCGGCACCCGGAGGGCGGCTTAGCGTCGATGGCCTTGTTGCTGCGCCTCCGGGATGGAGTGTTCCGTTGATCAAGGGGATCAGCTTTCTGGTTCCTGAGGGCGGATCCCTTGCCATCGTCGGCCCGACAGCTGTCGGCAAGAGTACACTCTTGCGGATACTTGTCGGGGTACAGTCTTTTCTGCAGGGGAGCGTCAGGCTAGACGGTGTTGATCTTCATGCATGGAACAAAGATGAACTCGGGCCGTATGTCGGCTACCTGCCGCAGGAAGTCGAACTGTTTGAGGGAACACTCGGCGAAAACATCGCACGCTTTGGCGATATGGATCGGGAAAAGCTGTCGGAAGCCTGCCGCAGGGTTGGGCTTGTTTCGATGATCGAAGAACTGCCGGATGGGTTCGATACCCAGATCGGGCCTGACGGGCTGTTTCTTTCCGGTGGGGTCCGTCAGCGGGTCGGCCTTGCCAGAGCAATCTATGGTTCCCCCCGGTTCGTTGTGCTTGACGAGCCGGATTCCAGCCTTGATGGCGCAGGAGATATGTTTCTTGCAAAGCTCATTGCACAACTGAGTATGGAGGAGGTGACGCTTGTTGTCGTCTCTCAAAGGAAAAGCATCATTGACCAGATGGACCGGGTGATGATCATGGATCGCGGCATGGTAAAGATGATTTCGCCGCACGCTGATGCAGAGGCGGTTCCGGGAACGGGTGTACCCGGTCCCGGGCAGGTAGATAAGGGGGTAACATCATGAAGTGGACCGATATTGAACAATTTCGTGTCGGCAAGGTTCTCCTGATGCTGAAGAAGGAGTTTCTCTGGGTCGGGGTATTCAGTCTTGTTGCCAATGTCCTGATGTTGACTCCGACGCTCTACATGCTGCAGATCTACGACAGGGTGATGAAAAGCGGGAGTGAACTGACGCTTTTCGTCCTGACCGGTATCGTTCTTTTCCTTTTTGCGGTTATGGGTATTGCCGAGTGGCTTCGTTCACGACTGCTGGTGCGCATCGGAGTCCGGCTTGATGAAGAACTCAACTCACTGTTGTTCCATGCGGGCTTTTCGGCGTTTCTGCGCAACGAGTCCCATAATACAGTGCAGATGTTCAATGATTTGACCAACATCCGGCAGTTTCTCACCGGGGTTGGCGTAATCGCTTTCTTTGACATGCCATGGACACCGGTCTATATCCTGGTCATGTTCATGCTTCACCCCGTTCTCGGACTCATCGGGCTCGTCTTTGCCGCGGTACAGGTCATGAGTGCATGGAAGAAGCGTTCGGCGCTTGCCGAGCGGATAGAAGGCGCTTCAGACGCGCATGTCAATGCAACCGGGTATGTCCAGGGTAAACTGGGTAATATCGATGCAGTCTACGCAATGGGTATGCTTGAACCGCTTCGGGAGCGTTGGCTTGTACGCCATGAAGCATCCGTGCTTGCGGCGGAGGAGTTCCAGAAACTGCAGCAGCGGGAGCAGTCGTATGCCAAATTCACCCGTTATCTCATGCAGTCCTTTACCCTGGCGGCCGGTGCTGTTCTCGTGCTTCGCGGTGAGGCGAGTTCCGGCGTCATGATTGCCGGCAATGTGTTGATGGCCAGGGCCCTTGCGCCGCTTGACATGATGGTGTCGACGGCCAAACAGTATGCCCAGGCATTTGACGGATTTCGCCGCATCGAGACCCTTCTCGACGGATTTGCAGTCCCGGAGCAGACATTGCAGTCCCAGGACTTGAGAGGTGTGGTCCGTATTGACGGACTTGTGGCAACAGCCCGTCAGGGAACTGTACCGATCCTTAATGCAATCACCGCGGAATTCCGGCCCGGAGAAATTGTGGCGATTCTCGGCCCGAGCGGATCGGGAAAGTCCACCCTTGCCCGATGCTGCATCGGGGTCTGGCCGGAATCTAACGGCAATGTGCTTATCGACGGGATTCCTGTCGGAGAGTGGGACCGGTCGATTCTCGGTCCACATATCGGGTACCTCCCGCAGGATGTAGAGCTCTTCGAAGGGAGCGTTGCTGAAAATATTGCACGCTTCGGAGAAGTGGATCCGGAAAAGGTCGTTGCGGCAGCGACAAAGGCCGGTATTCATGACATGGTCCTTTCATTTTCCAAAGGCTATGATACCGCAATCAGTTTCGGCGGAAAGGAGCTATCAGGGGGCCAGCGCCAACGCCTTGCCTTCGCCCGAGCCCTCTATGACAACGCATCGATTCTGGTGCTTGATGAACCTGACGCAAATCTCGATGAAGCGGGTGAAGGAAGCCTCAAGCGTGCGCTCAGAAAGGCTGCCGACGAGGGCAGGACAGTCTGTGTCATAACCCATCGTCCAGGCGTGGTCGCTCTGGCTGACCGTGTCATGGTAATGAGCGCTGGGCGGATATTGCATGATGGCAGCCGCGATGATGTGTCTCGGGAATTGATGAAGAGTAAATCGAAATAAACGCAGGAGAGTTCACCCTCATGAAGAACAAAGAGAATATTCGGCCGGTGACCGGCGAAGACATAACGGAACGGAAACGGAAAGCGTTCGAGCGCTTCAAGTATAGCGGCAATGTCATCCGCCTTGGAGTGATTGTCCTTCTGATAGGATTCGGCGGGTTCCTGCTCTGGTCGGCACTTGCTCCGCTTGATGAGGGCGTGCCGTGCAACGGTTCGGTTACCGTATCGACGAAAAGCAAGGTGGTAGAGCATCTCCACGGTGGTATCGTACAGGCGGTCCATGTCCATGAAGGAGAAATGGTGGATGAGGGTGCGCTGCTGCTTACCCTTACCGATGAAGACGCGCTTGCCCGGTATCGTGAGGTGTATGAACGCTATCTTGTTCTTCGGGCCACAGAGGGCCGGCTTGATGCTGAAGAGCGGGGTGCCGGGCGGATTATATTCCACAGGGATGTCGTCGGTTCACCCGACGTGCAGCTTGCGGCATCCATCATGGAGAACCAGCGGGCATTGTTTGCTGCCCGAGTTGATGTGGTTCATGCATTGCGTCAGCGTCTGATTGGTGTCAAGGCTATGGTGGCTGACGGGTATATGACCATGTACCAGCAGCTGGAACTTGAAGAACGGCTTGCCGACCTGGACTCCCAGCGTGCCTCGGAGCGGGCGGATATCCAGATGCAGGTGGATGCTTTCGCAAAAAAGACTCTGGCGATGCGAGATGAGCTGAAGCGCAGAGAGCTTCGCTCACCGGCTTCCGGTCAGGTGGTCGGCCTGAAGGTGCAGACGGTCGGCGCCGTCATTACTCCGGGGGAGACGGTTATGGAGATTGTACCGCTCGATGAATCCCTGATGCTCGAGGTCCATGTTGATCCACAGCTTATTGACCGCATCTCGACAGGTCTTCCTGCCGATGTGCGTTTTTACAGCTTTGCCCATTCTCCAATGATGATGGTTGATGGCGTTGTGGAGTCGGTTTCTCACGATCTGCTGTTCGATCAGTCACGCGATCCGCGTATGCCTGGAGCCTCATACTACCTAGCCCGCATTTCTCTTACCCGCGAAGGGATGCAGTCGCTGGGAACCCATCGTCTTCAGGCAGGAATGCCGGTTCAGGTGGTCATCAAAACGGGTGAACGCTCGCTTCTTACCTATCTGCTGCATCCACTGATGCAGCGGATGTCGGCATCGCTTAAGGAGGAGTGAGATGATGAGAGCCCGAACTGTAATCATGATGCTTTTCCTGCTGCCGGTGATGAACGATGCAGAGGGGAGCGGACGGCAGCTGGACCTGCGGCAGGCATGGACGATGGCATCTTCCTACGATGCGCGCTATCGTGTAGCTCAAGCTGATTACCAGATGCAGCGGAAGGAGGTCCCAAAAGCCTTATCAGGCTACCTGCCTAACATATATGTTCAGGCCTCTAGGGGCAGGCGGGGTACTATCAGGGAGTTGACGGACCCTAATGACCGCAAGTTCTATTCGTCGAAATCATATGGAGTGTATCTCAGTCAGTCGGTAGTTGATATTCAGACCATTGCCGCGTATAAAGGTGCTGTTGCTCTGGAGGGAAAAAGCGCAATGGTTCTGGAGAACGAAAAGGGCAACTTGATGGCCAGAACCATCGAAGCCTATTGCAACGCGCTGTTCAGCCAGGAGGCTATCTCGGTGAGCCGGTCGCTTGTCGCATTGAGCCAGGAAGAAGTGGCAAGGGCGGTGAAAGCTTCGGAGCAGGGAGTGGGTACCGTTATTGCAATTGATGAAGCAAGGGCTAAATATGAGGCTTCTCTTGCCGAGGAGCAGAAAGGCCTGAACAGCCATGAGCACAATCTTCGCGAACTCGAGAAACTCACCGGTGTCTATGCCGGCAAGCTTGCCCCCCTGTCCCCGGTTCTTGATCAGAAACCCATAGCCCTGAAAACTGAAGATGAGTGGATTGCTGCAGCTCTGAAGATGAGCCCGGAGATGGGGGCGGTGAAAAAGGATCTTGATATGGCCCGCTGGCAGACGGCAAAGACCAGAGCCGGTGGGTACCCGACGCTTGATCTTGTGGCCTCCTGGAGTTATTCAGCGAACGATACCGATTACAATCTCAACGAAATCTATGACACCTATGCCGTCAGTCTGCAGCTGAAGGTTCCTATTTATTCAGGTGGATATGTGATGTCTTCTGTGAGCCAGTCGAAGATGGGGCAGCTCAAGGCACAGGAAAACTTTAGTTGGAAAGAGCGGCAGATCGTTTCTGATGTCCGCAAGTATTACCGGGGCCTGCAGTCGTTATCCATGTTGATCAATGCCAATAAACGGACCGTGGATGCCAGGAATACATTGCTGAAAAGCAAACAGAAGGGTCTGTTGTCCGGAGTCGCTACCAGAATGGATGTGCTTGATGCCCGTCAGCAGTTACGGACGTCTGAACTGGAGCTTTCAAAGAGCCGGTTCCAGTACATCCTTAATCTTGTCATGCTGGAAAAGACTGCAGGGATGCTGGGCTCCGATGATATCGTTTGTCTGGCATCGGGGCGAACCTCCCGCTGAGCTGGTTGCATCATGTGTCTATGGCGTGCACTTGTCGTCAGACAGTCCAGCGCCAGCTTTCGCCCCGTTGGTAATAGTGCATATTTACTCATTTGTCCGGACCTGCAGACTTTATCCGTCAACTTTATTGCCCATGTGCCCCTATGGATGTAATGACTGAACAGGCTTTGCTGGAAGCGCGAGCGAGCGCATTAGAGGATGAATTAAAACGGGTGAACCGGAATTCCGCAAGCCATTATAAACATCTTATTGTCCTCTATGAGCAGGTCGATGCCGCCGAAATCTCTGTGAAACAGAAGAACCCCATCAAGAAGTCTCTTCGCCAGATCATCGATCATACGCGGCTTGAGGAGCGAACAGGATTGTTGCTGAGCCTTATGGATTATGACTTTCTGAAAAAATTAGAAGCAATACACCCGAATCTCAATCAGCGGGAATACAAGATATGCCTTTTTGTCAAGCTCGGCTATGATACCCGGTCAATTGCGCGTATGATGGGTATTTCAACTCGGGGGCTGGAAAGCGTTCGATACCGGCTCCACAGAAAGCTTGGCCGGGGTAAGCATCAGGCCCTGAAAAATTACTTATCGATGATACAGATGGATGCCTCGCAGGGAGAGATGCTTCAGACTGGTTTTGGATATGCCATGTAGCGTTGAACTTTCCCCGTGGGCTCGGTCCATGATGATTAGCGTTAGGAAAGGGCTAAGCTTTTTCACTTAATGCAGTAAGAGTTTTTTTTGGGGGTTCCCTCTGTGATGTGGAAATAGCCGGTCTACTCACAAGAAACTCTTTCGCCTGCACTTGGTGGTACTCTAGATGGTTCGTCTATGGCCAGGTGCGACTCGTTGATATAATTCTGTTTCTCTTGCTGTTCATTAGTGTGTCATTGCCTCAGCGAGCCCTGAGCTGCAGAAAACATGCAGTCTTGCTTCAGCTGCGATTTAGCAATTACGGCATTCATGCTTGCAATATGTTTTTTCTGAGTCAAATACTCCATCGAGCAGGTCACCGATTGTGATGTCGAGCGCTTTGGCCAACTTATGGCAGTTGAGTATGGTGATGTTTTTCTCGCCACGCTCAATCATGCCAATATATGCCATCGATAACCCGCTACGGACTGCAAGCTTTTCCTGGGTGTAACTTGCCATAATTCTTGCGATGCGAATCTTCAGCCCCAGTTTTTCTGCAGGGCTTTTATTTTGTTGGTGGTTCAGTGCATGGGTGCATTGCGTTGGGTCCATTGTCAACAGTCTTTAATTGGATGTTTTTGTCAGTTAGGACAGATATTACATGTTTTTTTGTTGAAATACTTGAAATCTCTGCGGACCAGGGAGTGCTTCTTGTGTGTTATGTGTTCTGCCAGCTGCTGCATTGAGTAGTAATCCCTCCTGTTTTGCGTGGGATTTAGTACTTAACATTGGCAGGTCGTGTGTCGTTCTCCCAGGGGCCCTCTTTTTTTGCCCTCTATACAGGTATCCCGGCGATTTCTGGCACGGTTTTCGCTCATTCCTTGGGCTCCCGGCCTATCCGCGTGATGCTTCGAGATAAAATCTGATCGGGGTGATTGTCGATGAATCGCTGCCTTTCGAAAACAGGGCATTGCGTGCAGATGATGTCTTGATCGTGTGTATGCCGATTCTTCATGAATGCAAGAATATCCCATCCTTGTATCGGTCAGTTGCGGCACTATAGGGCCGTGCTGATGCCTGTGTAATACCGGCCGATACCCCGATGGGCGCATGCTCCATGCTTCATATGTCCTTCTGTGGATTTCGATGAGTGTATCCTATAGTGTATATTATTATTACTATAATTTTTTCATTATGAACTATAGTGGTAATATTTAGGCGATGTATTATCTTTCTTTGACGATGCCCATGCTTAGGATGGTTCTGTTGCGTCTGAGATATCTGAATGAGTGAGTATCGGCCGGTTACGAGGTGAGGCCTGCGCTACAGAGTTCATCAAGGACGTAGAAAAAAACCATCGCTTCATCGAGTCTTGTTGAGGTCATCGACCCTACCTGACCTCGACTAGGGATTCGTGGTTGATGAGTTGGTTCTTGTGTCGCTTTGGGTATCAAGCTTCCTGCAATCGAGGCAAGGTTCGTGGTCGCATCGATCGAGACATACCTGAAGTATGCAGAAGCTGTCGGACTGACATGCGAAAGACACGTAATCAAGAATAAGCGGGGCGTGAGGTTTGCGTGGTTTAGCGAAGTCATACCAGCCGTTGAGGGTGGGGGTGATGTATGACAGTTGTGCGTATGGGGCGTATATGTAAGATGTATGTTGTCTTGTTCCTATAATGTTTAAAATGCCGAAAAAAAGACGGCAGGGTGCGGATTTAATGGATCTTTTATATATTAAGTGTATAAGCGGTTGCGCTTTCCCCCAATTATCAGTCAGTATAATGCGCTCCTCCGGTACAGTTCCCTTGCAGGACATACGTCCATCGTTGATATCCGTTTTCTGTTATTCTCATTATTTCCGCCGGCAGTCCGCTCTCCCGGATTTTCAGCAGCATAGAGCGTGCCTGATTGTACCGGTGCGTCCAATGTGATGATGCGGGTATCGTCATATGATGCTTTGTCCTGTCAGGGGGCTGCAGTTTTCGAGTACAGCAAACAAAGGAGATCCTTATGGCAGTAGAAAAAACCATCGGTTCATCGAGCCTCGTTGAGGTCATCGACCGTATCCTCGACAAGGGTGTTGTCGTTGACGCATGGGTCCGCATGTCGCTTGTCGGCATCGAGCTCCTTGCCATCGAGGCAAGGGTCGTGGTCGCATCGGTCGAGACCTATCTGAAGTATGCAGAGGCTATCGGGTTGACGGCGAAGGCTGCGTAAGCCAGGAATGAGGAGGCCCGAGGGGTCCAGGCTTCAAGGCCAAGGGTAGAAGATGGGCGCGCTCTGTTGTTTCGGTGCTCTGAGGCGTGCACGTTTGGTTCGGGAATGGGCGAAGAAAGTGAACGGGCATACACCAGGGAGCATGAGTGCTTCCGGGTGTATGCCGCAGTCAGGATGCCCTTTGAGATCAGAGACTTGGGTGAGATGAGCCCCGTCGGGTGCTAATGTTCCTTTGATTCACATTCCCCGGTCTTATTGAAAAGAATGCAGCCGGATGGACACGTAGTATTTCGGGCCTCATTTGTTGAGTGAAATACACCTTCAAGCAGTTTATCGATGCTTGTACTGAGGGCGCAGGCAAGGCGCTGGCAGTTTATGATGGTGATGTTTTTCATGCCTCTCTCAATGATGCCGATATAGTTCGTCGACAGTCCGCTGAGTTCCGAAAGTTTTTCTCTGGAATAGCCGGCTTTGACTCTTGCGGCGCGAATATTTCTTCCAAGCCTCAGCGCGGCCTGGGCGCGCTTGATTTCTGTCAATTCATGTAGCACGGAGTATGGGAATTTCAGTCAATAAGGTTAAACCATCTGAAGCGCTTCCATGCAGAGAGTTATAAGATGCGGATGGTCTGGTTTTGGGGTGATTATACAAAAAAGACATCAATTTACGGCATCACAATCTGGCTCCAGCTTAAAATAATGAAGTAATCTGAGTTTTGATAACACTTTTTTCCTCCTGCAAGACTACTGCGTGACTCCTGCCGGGACCTTGATGGCTCTATCTGGGGGAGCTTGTTGGGTAAGTGGGTGCCGTATTATCGCAACATTGGCTCGGATTCCGTTCTTCCTGAGCACTGCTGTGATTTTGATGAGTCCGTCATGGTGATGGCGGCTACCGTTTACTGGCGTTGAAGGCCTTGGCGAATCTGTTTGTGTGTGTTTTAGTCTTGCTGTTTGGATTGTATCTGAATGAGGTATATGGTTTATAGTGACTTTAAAAGTTTCTATAATGATAAATGTGTTCATTATGGTGTTGTTTTGCAGGTTTGTTTTGTATGTTTAGTAAAGGCATCCCCCCAATACAAAGTTCAGCCCCCAGCTGCTATGCCGTCCAATGACATCCGCTCCTTTTTTGGGAATATCCGGTTCCCCTTTTTGCCTTTATCAACCGCCTCTCTAGAGGAGGCGTTCAGTGTGGCGCAAGGTAGTATTGCGCCAGGCCGTGCCGTTCACTATATGCAGGCCGAAAGGTCTGTGTTTTCAAACAACAACAAACAAAGGAGATCATCATGGCAGTAGAAAAAACCATCGGTTCATCGAGCCTCGTTGAGGTTATCGACCGTATCCTTGACAAGGGTGTCGTCGTTGATGCATGGGTCCGCGTGTCGCTTGTCGGCATCGAGCTCCTCGCCATCGAGGCAAGGGTCGTGGTCGCATCGGTCGAGACCTACCTGAAGTATGCAGAGGCTATCGGACTGACCGCAAAGGCTGCGTAAGCCAGCAATGAGCAGGCCGAAAGGTCTGTGTTTTCAAACAACAACAAACAAAGGAGATCATCATGGCAGTAGAAAAAACCATCGGTTCATCGAGCCTCGTTGAGGTCATCGACCGTATCCTCGACAAGGGTGTCGTCGTTGACGCATGGGTTCGCGTGTCGCTTGTCGGCATCGAGCTCCTCGCCATCGAGGCAAGGGTCGTGGTCGCATCGGTCGAGACCTACCTGAAGTATGCAGAGGCTATCGGACTGACCGCAAAGGCTGCGTAAGCTCGTTCCGCTGAAGCAGATTGCTCCTGCTAAAGCATCCTTCCCGGGAAGTATGGCCGGGCAGCATGATTTACCAGGAACATTTTTTTACAGGCAATGAGCCGGGCTCGAAGCGGTCCGGAAAACCTGATTGGTTGAGCGCTTTATTGACTCGTATACCATAGAGTAGTACATATCCCCCCGTCGATGAATAATTATCCTGATACCGTTATGACGCCGCCTACACCAGAGGCCGCGAAAATTGCGGAAATTCAGTTCGCTTATGAGTGCGCTGAGGAGATCAATGATTCCTGCCGCAACCTTTTTGAAGCCATCCGGAATTCACTCGACCAGCTGAAAGAGAAGCGGACGGCTGCCAATGAGAGTCTTTGCGATGTGCTGGCCAAAAAGGGTTCCCTGAGGAAAAAAGATTATGAAAGAATGATGGACGAGATCCATGCAATTCTTGACGAAAAGGAACAGGATGCCCGCGATGAGCTCTCGTCATTTCTCCGCGACCAGAGGGAGTTTGCCTTGATGCTCAAAGACCTCATCATCAATGCGATTGATTTTTCATCCCCTGATCTCGCCCGCAGAAGCAGGCAGCTGAGGGAAGAGCTTGCAGCGATCGCATCGGGACAGGAAGAGAGGAAGGCGGCTGTGGTGAAACGGCTGACTGATTTTCAGTCGGCACACTCCAAAATTGTTGCCCATCTGGAATCTCTTCTGCATAAAAGGGAAGGAATAGGGGCTAAAGATATAAAGGACGTAAAGCATCTTGTCGATCGTGAATGGGGAATCAAATCAAATTAAGAAGGGAGGATTCTAACAATGGCATCAAAACAGGACATGAATACTATGCGAGAAGAAGCAATGAATTCGTTCAGGCGTCGTGACAAGGCCAACAGGGACCTTGTTGAAGAGGTCAACGCCATGATTCACCGGTTCCGCGAGGAGCACCGTGAGATGGCTGCGCGGCTGGCGTCGAACGCCGAACGCCTGCATGCATCCCTTTCAGTGGACGAGCAGGACCGGATGAAAGACTACAGTGCGATGATGGGCAACATCCAGAAGGAACTGCATGCAGTCAGGGATACCGTCAGCTCATACCGCACGGAGGCTGCCTCCATGATGCAGGGCTTTGCCGGCGATCGCTCGGCGATGAGCACGGAGCTGCATGCCATGCTCGACGATGCCACAGCATCGCGCATGGACAGTGAGCAGATTCGTCTCGGGGAGTTCGGCGAGATGATGGCCGGCATCAGGGAGTATAACAAAAGCCTGCAGATGGATGTGGTGGACATCTTCGCTTCAACCAATGCCATGCTCGAGCGCTTTGCCGGTGAGCACGAGCAGATGGCCGAGGAACTGAAGGACGGTCTTGAGAAGACGAGGCATGAGGGCTCCGAGTACACCAAAGAGCTGCTTGCCGGAATCCGGAAGCGGATGCTTGAAATCAGCAATGAGAACCTTGAGGCCGCCGAAGCGGTGCGGAAGGGGCTGGCCGGCAGCGAAGCTGTCAGGATGGATGAGTACAACAGCCTGTTCAGCAGGATTTCTTCCGAAGTCGAGGCGCTGAGGCAGTCGACATCTGCCATGCTGAAGCGATTCTCTGAAGAAAGGGCTGCGGATTCGGCAGGATGGCCTGAACTTGAGGGTGTTGCAGTCTCCCCTCAGGAAGAGGTGGCTGCGGTTGCAGAGGTATTCCAGGATGCAGCTCCTCTGCAGGAACCCGCCCCGGTTGCTGAACCTGAAGCCGCTGTCAACGAGGAACCCGAAGTGCAGGAAGAGGCAGTAGTGGCTCAGGTGGCCGGCGACAGCCTTGAAGAGAGGGTCCTGGCTTACATCAACTCCAGTACGGAAGGCGTACGGGTGTCGGACATGGAAAAGCCCCTTGGTGAAACGAGGATGAAGATCGGCGTTGCCGCCCGGAACCTCCTCGATGAGGGGAAGGTGTCAAAGGTCGAGAACTTCTACCATCCGCTTGGCCACTGACTTGTCGAAACTCCACCGGGCCGGCTGGCCGTTAAGCCGCTGCCGGCCCGTAACCCGGAACAAACCCTAACCAGCTGATTATGCGTGCTGCAGTGAATGACAATGAAATGAATACGGTACTGGCACCACGGCCGATGGCGAATTTCGTGGAAACCGAGTACATCCGGGACATCACCGAGCGTGGACTTACCTACCTGAAGGCCGGCTTCCCTGTCCATTTCCGGGGCCCCTCGGGTACCGGCAAGACAACGGTCGCCATGCACCTTGCCGGCAAGATCGGACGACCCGTCGTGGTCATCCACGGAGACTCCGAATACAAGACCTCCGACCTCATCGGAAGCGAGCAGGGATACAAGTTCAGGCGCCTGAACGACAACTTCATCCATTCAGTCCATAAGTATGAAGAGGACATGAGCAAGCAGTGGGTGAACAACCGGCTGTCGATTGCCATCAAGAAGGGCTTCACCCTGGTCTACGATGAATTCACCCGTTCGCGTCCCGAGGCCAACAACATCCTTCTGCCGATTCTGCAGGAGAAGATGCTGAGCACATCAGCCTCGAATGAAGAGGACTACTACATGAAGGTCCACCCTGAGTTCAGGGCGATATTTACCTCGAACCCCGAGGAATATGCCGGCGTCAACAGGACACAGGATGCTCTGCGCGACCGGATGGTGACCATGGACCTGGATTATTTCGATTATGAGACCGAGCTGCGGGTGACGCACGCTAAGTCGGAACTGACGCTCGAGGATTCAGAGAAAATCGTGCAGGTCGTAAGGGGACTTCGCGAATCCGGCAAAACCGAGTTTGACCCGACCGTCCGCGGTTCGATCATGATAGCACGGACGCTGCATATCATGCAGGTCAGGCCCGAAAAAACGAACGATGCCGTCAGGAAGGTGTTCCAGGACATCCTGACATCGGAAACCAGCAGGGTGGGATCGAAGACCAACCAGGAAAAGGTCCGCGCCATCGTCAACGACCTGATCGAAGCATATCTGTAACAGCGCAGCGCACACTATCAATCACGGGGGAAAAGCCATGGCAGAAAGGAACAGCATGCTCAAGGGCATCAACGACATCAAGACCGTCCACACCATCAAGAAGGCGGCTGCCCGGCAGAAGGGGAGCAACGACTTTCTTCGCCTGTACATGCTTGAAATGGAGCGGACCCGTCTCATCAGCGAAAAGAACAAGCTGATTCAGCGTCTTGAGGTCATCGACGGACGGCTCAGTGCCATCCAGGAGGTCTATGCCGAAAGTCTCGAGGGGTTCGAGGCATTCCGCTCCTATAATGGAAACCGCTATGTGGATGATGTCACGGTTCCGGGATTCAAGACCATGCCCTTCGATTACTAAATACCAACATCTCAATCAACAATGCCTGAACTCAAACATGCGGTCAATGCTACCGGTCTTGCCGATATCCTCGAAAGGGTTCTCGACAAAGGCATTGTCATAGCGGGAGACATCAAGATACAGATCGCCGATATCGATCTGTTGACCATCAAGATCCGGCTGATGGTCGCCTCGGTCGATAAGGCCATCGAAATGGGCATCAACTGGTGGCAGGAAGATCCTTACCTGTCAACCGGTGCAAAAACATCCGAACAGACACGGCTTCTGGGCGAAATAAACCAGCGGATCGAAAAGCTGGAATCAATCAACAGATAAGTCAAAACAGGGGTGAGGATGGATAGGGATAGGGAGAGGGAAAAAAGGGAAAACGAAGAGTCTGATTTCGACCTGTCGGGACTTGGTGCTCTCGGTCAGGGCCTTGGCGGGTTGTTCAAGGGGATAGAGCGGCTGGTTGATCTTGCCTCCAAACTTGAATCTTCAGGCGGCACCTCAGGCAGCGGGGAAGTGAACCTTGAGCATCTCAGGAAGGGCATGAAGGGTGTGTACGGATTCACCATCAAATCGGCCGGCGGTGGCGGCGGTTCACCGAAAGTCGAGACGTTCGGCAACATCCGCAAAAGCGCGGAAGGACCCAAAGTTGATGAAGAGCGTGAACCCATCACCGACCTGTTCGATGAAGATGATCGTATTGTGGTGATTGTGGAGATGCCGGGCTTGGAGGCTGAAGACATCATTCTCGACCTGAATGGTGACATCCTCTCCATCACTACGAAGGGGAGCGGAAAACGGTACAGGAAAGAACTGCTGCTGCCGATGGCGGTTGCAGGACAGGAGCTGCAACGGAAGTATACGAACGGGATACTCGAGATCACCATAAGCAAATGACCTCCATGCCGTTGAGTGGTCTGGACCGTAAAACACTGGAAATGGTGATTTTCGGGGGCAAGGGGGGCGTCGGCAAGACCAGCTGTGCGCTTGCAGCCGCCCTGTGGCTGTCGGAGCGCTACCGGACCATCGTCATTTCAACCGATCCCGCCCATTCGCTCGGCGACAGCCTTGGCCAGCCGGTCGGCCCGATACCCGTTGAAGTTGCCGGGGCTCCGGGGCTGGCCGCTCTCGAAGTTTCAGCAGATCAGGCGTTCCGGAAGTTCAAGAAGGATCATGAAGCCGAGCTCGTGAAGCTGTTTGAGACCTCTTCGGAACTTGATGCTGAAGACATCCGGGAGATGATGAGCCTGTCGATACCCGGCATCGATGAAATGATGAGCCTGAAGGCCGTCATCGACCTGGTCTCGGAGGGGGCGTATGAGCGGTATGTCGTCGATACTGCTCCCACCGGTCACGCCCTCCGCCTCATCAGCTCTCCTGAACTGCTTGACGGATGGGTCAGGATGGCTTCGAAAATGAGGTGGAAATACCGCTATATGGTGGAGTCTTTTTCCGGCGGCTATACCGCTGACGAGGCGGACAACATGCTGCTGGACCTGAAAAGGACGGTCAAGCGGATTGAAGCCCTCCTGTCCAGTTCCGCCCGGTGTGAGTTTATTCCCGTATGCATCCCCGAAGACATGGCCGTCAGGGAGACGGCCAGGCTCCTCAGCGAACTTGCCGAACACCGGATATCGGCACGCCAGCTCGTCATGAACAACGTCATGGAGCCGGATGGCTCCGAATTCTGCCGCAGGCGAAGGCAGTCCCAGGATAGGTATCTGGCCCTTACCGGCGAGCTGTTTCCGGGAATCCCGGTGACCGTGGTGCCGCAGTTCCCCGAGGAAATCAGGGGTCTCGATGGCCTGAAGAAACTGAAGAACGCCCTTTTTACCTAACGTTCGCAATGATATGCTGAAAGATGAGCCAGATCGAACGGATCTTCAAAGTCAAGGAATCTCTGCTCAAGGACGTCGGACGCGCCATAGCGCGAATCGACCCGAAAGATATGGCTGAGGCCGGAATCGGCGTCGGAGACATCGTGCTTGCTGAAGGAAAACGTGCCACGCCGGTAAAGGTGCTGCCCTGCTACCCCGAGGACAGGGGCAAGGGCATCATCCAGATCGACGGGATTACGCGGGAGAACGCCCAGACGGGCATCGATGAAAAGGTCAAGGTTACGGCGATTGCTTCGAAGAAGGCGGCAAAGGTCGTGCTCAAGCCGGTCGACGGCGGTGCGTCCTCGATACGCGGAGATGATGCGAAGTACATCGGCTCCCTTATCAGCGGCCTTCCCGTCATGAAGGGTGACAGGGTGAAGGCCACGCTTTTCGGCTCCCGCTCAGTCCATTATACGGTGAACGCCACCGCGCCCGCCGGCGTTGTTTTGATCCATCCCGATACCTCGATAGCACTGGAGCTCCCCAAAAAGAGCGAAGGCGGCGTGAACCTCGTAACCTATGAAGACATAGGCGGGCTCGGCACCCAGGTACAGCGGATCAGGGAAATGATAGAGCTTCCGCTCAAGTACCCGGAAATCTTCGACCGCCTTGGCGTTGAGCCGCCGAAGGGGGTGTTCCTTTACGGCCCCCCCGGCACCGGCAAGACCCTTATTGTCAGGGCTGTGGCAAGGGAGACCGATGCGTATTTCATCAATATTTCCGGCCCGGAAATAATGGGGAAATTCTACGGGGAAAGCGAAGCCAGGATCCGCAACATCTTTGCCGAGGCCGAGGCCCATGCCCCGTCGATCATCTTCATCGACGAGATCGACGCCATTGCGCCCCGCCGTGAGGACATGGGGGGCGAGAAGCAGGTCGAAAAGCGTGTCGTCGCCCAGCTCCTTTCCCTGATGGACGGCCTCAAGTCCCGCGGCAAGGTCATCGTCATCGGCGCTACCAACATTCCCAATGCAATCGATCCGGCACTTCGCCGCCCGGGTCGTTTTGATCGTGAAATCAGCGTGTCCGTCCCGGACCGCAACGGCCGGCTGGAAATCATCCATATCCATACACGGGGAATCCCCCTCAGCGACGATGTCGATCTTGGGCGGATTGCCGACATCACGCACGGATTCGTCGGTGCAGACCTGGAAGCCCTTGCCCGCGAAGCCGCCATGACGGCCTTGCGCCGGATACTGCCGAAAATCGATTTCGAGCTTTCCGAAATTCCCTATGAGCTCTTGACGCAGCTTGAGGTGACGATGGAGAACTTCCTTGATGCGATGAAAGAGGTCGAGCCGTCGGCAATCAGGGAGTTTTTCGTCGAAGTGCCCAATGTCCGCTGGGAGGATGTCGGCGGCCATGAAGAGGTCAAGCAGGCGCTGAGGGAAGCTGTCGAGTGGCCGGTCAGGTATCGGGAACTGTTCCGCAAGACCGGTACAATTCCTCCGAAAGGTGTCATCCTGTACGGTAAGCCGGGGACGGGCAAGACATGGCTTGCCAAGGCCCTTGCGACCGAGAGCGGGGTCAACTTCATTTCCGTCAAAGGGCCCGAGATCATCAGCCGTTTCATCGGGGAATCTGAAAAGGCGGTCCGGGAGCTGTTCCGGCTGGCAAAGCAGTCAGCCCCGACCATAATCTTTCTTGACGAGATCGACAGCCTCGCTCCGGCCAGGGGGGCGGGGGGATCGGAATCGAGCGTCACCCAGCGTGTCATCAGCCAGTTTTTGACTGAAATGGATGGCATCGAAGAGCTGAAAGGAGTATTCGTGCTCGCGGCGACCAACCGTATCGACCTGCTTGACCCGGCCCTGATCCGCCCGGGGCGTTTCGATCTTCTCTACGAGGTGCCGCCGCCTGATGTCCTGGCGCGTGTGAGGATTTTCGAGATCCATACGAAATCGATGACCCTGGATGATGACGTCAGCATCAGTGCGCTTGCCGAAAGTACGGAGGGGATGAGCGGGGCCGACATAGAGTTCATCTGCCGAAAGGCCAGTATGGGGGCCATCAGCGCCTGCATCGCCCTGGAGGCCGGGGGCATCGATCCCCTGCATGTGGAGCTGAGGGTCAGGGACAGTCATTTCCAGGAGGCTGTGCGGCTCTTGTCCTCCCGTTACAGGGACAATGGAGAATAACGATAACCTTCAACCGAACGTATGAATCAGAGCATATACATCTACGGCATCGTAAACGAACCCGCTTTGGCGGCATCATTCGTCGAAACAGACCCTGACATCTACGCCGTTGCCTCGATGGGCTGTTCGGCCATCGTCGAAAACCGGCCTGCCATCGATCTGGGTGAACTTGACCGTGAGTCACTCGCCCGGATGCTGCTTCAGCACCAGCAGACCCTCGAGCGGCTTATGGAAAGCGGCATGCAGCTTATTCCGCTCAAACTCGGAACGTTCGTTTCCTCAGCAGCAGATGCGGCGTGCATCATTGAGGACGGCTACAACCTGATCGAGCGCATATTCCGGGAAACGGAAGATGCGCATGAACTCGAAGTGGTCGTGAAATGGAGCAGTTTTGCCGATCTCCTGCAGGAGGTGGTTTCAGAGGGCGACGTGCAGGAACTCAAACGCGAGGTCGAGGCCCGTCAATCCTCCTCCACTGAAGATGCCATCGCTGTCGGCAGGTTGATCAAGGAAAAGATCGATCGGCGCAATGCAGCCCTCAGTGCCTCGGTACTCAGGCAGCTCGGTGAGCGGGCATCACAATCGAAGCGGCACGAAACAATGGACGACGAAATGGTCCTCAACGCTGCATTCCTCGTCAACCGCGGCGACGTCGATGCATTTGTCGCGACCGTTGAAGCCCTGGACAGCCAGTACCTGAACGCCCTGCATTTCAGGATCGTCGGTCCCCTGCCATGTTACAGCTTCTATACTCTTGAAGTCACAGCGCTTTTTGAAGAGTTCATTGCTGAGAAACGAGCCGTGCTGGGTCTTGATGCCCGGTCCTGTGAGGCAGATGTCAAAAAGGCCTATCATGCCAAAGCGAAGGTGGCGCATCCGGACGTACATGTGCCTGCAGGGGCGAATAATGGTGCTGATTTTACGGTCCTCAACGAGGCATATATGACACTGCACGACTATTATAGCGCGCTCAGGAATTCGGCGTCCTCACGCCATGGCCATGAAGGGCAGGATTCCAGTAGTGTGGTTTTTTCAGTTAAAATACTCAATTGACGATGGAGCGGGACGGCAAATACATCTACTGCATCATCGGCGCCGACTGTGAATGCGACTTCGGGCCGATCGGGATCGGTGGCAGGGGAGACCTTGTTTCCACTATAGGGTTCGAGGGGATCAGCATGGTCGTCAGCGACCATCCCCTCAACCGTTTCGTGGTCGATCCCGACGGGATCCTGGCGCACCAGCGGGTCATCGAGGCGGTCATGAAGGAACACGAGAGTGTCATTCCAGTCAGATTCGGCACCGTTGCCGCCACTCCCGACGAAATCCGCAACCTCCTTGACCGCCGGTACGGCGAGCTGTCCGAACTGCTCTTAAGGCTTCGCAACAAGGTTGAGTTCAATGTAACGGGTCGCTGGCATGATATGGCCGCGATATACAAGGAAGTAGAACGGACGCATCCGGAGATCAAGGAGCAGCGGGCCAGAATCGAGTCGATGCGGGACGGTGACGGGGAGGCTCTGAAGCAGTCGCTCATCCTCGATACCGGCCACCAGATCGAGGCGGCCCTTGAGGTAATGAAGGAGGAGAAATTCGATGCAGTGGCCTCGTTGTTCCGCAAAACGGCAATGGCCTCAAAGATGAACCGGACCACTTCGCCCGACATGTTCATGAACGCAGCATTCCTCATCGACAGGGGGCGGGAGGTTGAATTCGACGGGATCATGGAAATCCTCGGCCAGAAAGACGCAGATCGTTGTGATTACCGCTACAGCGGGCCTCTGGCAATCTTCAATTTCGTCGACTTGAGGATCCTTCCTGAAAAATGGGAACTATAAACAGGGTAGAGAAGCAATGGCACATGAGGCGGCAGAACAGGATGGACTGTATATCTACGGAATCATCAACAACAGCGGGGAGCTGGATTTCGGACCCATCGGCATCGGCGGACGGGAGGAGAGGGTCTATGCGGTGATCCATAATGACATCGCGGCCGTCGTCAGCCGTACCGTGGTAAAGGAGTTCGAGCCGAGACGGGCGAACATGATCGCCCACCAGAAAGTGCTGGAAGCCGTAATGGTATCCCACGCGGTGCTTCCGGTCCGCTTTTCGACCGTCTCTCCCGGTCACGATGACATGAAAGTGGAAAAGATACTGGAAGAGGACTATCTGAGGCTGAAGAAGCTGCTTGTGAAGATGGAGGGAAAGAAGGAGATGGGGCTGAAGGTGATGGCCAACGAAGAGAAAGTGTATGAGAGCATCATCACGGGATACGACAACATCCGTTACCTTCGCGACAAGCTCATCAACCTCCCGCCCGAGAAAACCCATTACCAGCGGGTAAAGATCGGCGAACTGGTTGCTGCTGCACTCGAAAAGGAAGTCGGCACTTACAAGGATGCCGTTCTTGACGCGTTGAGCCCCATTGCCGAGGAGGTCAAAGTCAATGACAGCTACGGCAGCATGATGGTTCTGAACGCCGCGTTTTTGATCAGGACGGCCCGTGAGGAGGAGTTCGACCGGGCGGTCAACGCTCTTGACGACCGGTACCATGACATGATGACCTTCAAATATGTCGGGACCCTGCCGCCGTATAATTTTGTAAACATATCGATAAACATCAAGGGGCGCTGACATCTTCATCCTCGACGACATACTGCTTGCACCGCTCAGCGGCATGGTTTTCCTCGGCAGGAAGATCAATGAGATCGTACAGAATGAAATGTCGGACGAAGGCGCAGTCAAGGAACAGCTGATGAAGCTGCAGTTCCGCTTTGAGATGGATGAGCTCAGCGAGGAGGAGTATGACCGGCTTGAGGATGAGCTTCTCTCCACCCTTGCCGAGATAAGGGCACAGAAAGAAAACCGGTGAACGGATTGCGTTTTCACCGTTTCAACCATAAACAACATGAGAGGCAGTTATGGGCAGTTTGATCGAAGCAAAGAACGTCATCACCGCTTTCCTGAAGGAAACCACATCAAGCAGTGATGTTACCGTCATACGGCTTGACCGTGACCCCGATGGCTGGAAAGCCGTTGGCGAGGTCTATGAAGACGATTCGTTCCTGAAATCAATGAACCTTCCCCCGAAGAAAGCGCGGCGCTTTTATGCCGTGTCGGTTGACGGTGACCTGGAAGTCACTTCGTACAGCAGGCTTGCTTCCTACAGCGAAGGGGATTCAGGGGAGGACTGAACGTATGGCGCAGAACATACTGTATGTCTACTGCATTGTCCGGCAGCTCCCGGGTGCCGATATCGTCGCCCGCTACCCCGATCTCGTTTTCATAGAGGCCGGGAGTGCATACGTTGCGGCAAAATATGTGTCGCCGCTCGAGTATTCCGACGCCAGCATGAAACTGAAGCTGGCGGACGAAGAGTGGCTTGACAGGAACGCCCGTGAACATCTGTCGGTGAATGTGATGATCATGGCACAGCAGACCATCATTCCGTTCAACTTCGGTACCATTTTCAAGTCCAGGGAATCTCTATCCGGCTTCCTCGGCGATTACGGCAGGAAACTTGATGAGAGTTTCGATGCCCTTGAGGGCAGGGAGGAGTGGGCCGTGAAAGCATACTGCAACGAATCCTTCCTCCTGAAGAATCTTCATCTCGAAAGCCCGGCCATTGCCGCCATCGAACAGGAAATCCAGGCGGCATCCCCCGGAAAGGCCTATCTGCTCAAGAAGAAAAAAGAGGCGATGTCGGCCTCGGCGCTTGAGGGCGTGCACCAGGGGCATGCCAAGGCTGTATGGGGTGAGCTTGCAGCGCTTTCAAAGGAGCATGTACTGAACAGGCTCATTCCAGAAGATGTTTCAGGGGTGGATGGCCGCATGATTGTGAACGGGGTGTTCCTCATCGCCAATACGGACGTCGGCGCATTCATCAGGACCACTGAAGACCTGGGAGAACGGTATCGTGATGCCGGCGTGTTCCTTGACGTCACCGGCCCCTGGCCGCCCTATGATTTTGTCGACATCCCCTATTGAATTATCCTATGCAGGAAGACCTTTACACCGCGAACCGGCAGGTGACCCTTCTCGATATCCTCGACCGGGTGCTGAACAAGGGCGTCGTCATCAGCGGCGACATCATCATTTCCGTGGCGGGCATCGACCTCGTCTATGTGGGCCTCCGGGTTCTCTTGAGCTCGGTTGAGACCATGGAGCGCCTGGATGCTGCGAGGGCGGAAGGTCTGCAGCAATAAAATAAATCATCCCGCAATCTGATGCCGCTTCTCATTCATGCGCTCATCCTCCGGCCGGAAGCTCTGGGCGGTCTTTCTTCCGCCCTTCAGCATATCGGCGACGTGACCGGTGCCGGCCCATTGGAGCTTGTGGCAGTAAAGGACGCCGGTGCTGTTGCAGTTCCTCTTGAGAAGGTGCCGTCTCCCCCCTCACAGGAAGAACTGCTCCGGTATGCGGACGCCGTAGAGCAGCTTGCCGCACTGGCGACCATCCTGCCCATGCGCTTCGGTTCGACTGCCGCATCGCCCGAAGAGCTGCTCCGGATGCTTTCGGCCAATCGGGATCCTATCCTTGCCGCTCTTGAGAGGGTTGAGGGACGGGTTGAATACTCCCTCAGGATTCTGGCTCCCGGCGACGACGGGGCCCACCCCCGGGACCTTGAGGGCTCCGTTCCCGACGCGCTTTCCGGCGGCGGTATCCAGAGAGAATATCTGCGCCGGAAATATCAGGCCCATCGCCAGGCGGAGCAGCTGAGCCGGGAGGCGACGGAACTGAGGGAGGAGCTGAAGCTGAAGCTATCGGCACTCGACCCGTCGATGCAGTTTGTCCTGTCGGATGCTTCCGCATTCCTCGTTGACCTCTCCATTCTCATCCGCCGCCCGGCCGCAGCAGGGCTCGGGCCTGTATTCGACCTGTTTGGCAAGGAGCATCCCGAACGGCCGCTCATGGTTACCGGACCATGGCCACCCTACACTTTTTCCAGTCTTACTATTCAATGAGCATGCATGAAGACAAGGTACAGTTCCAGGCTTCCTCGGTAGAGGAGGCGCTCCGGCAGCTTGAGGGGATGAAGCAGGGGAAGGAGTCGCGCATCGAGGCCAACCCCGACAATGTGGAATCCGGCCTTGCCCGGCTGGTGCTGACCCTCATCGAACTGCTCAGGAAGCTTATGGAGAAGCAGGCCATGCGACGCATCGACGGGGGGTCACTTGACGAGGCGCAGATTGACGAGCTTGGCGAGACCCTCATGAAGCTCGAAATGAAGATGGATGAGCTCAAGAAGACCTTCAACCTCACCGACAGCGACCTCAACCTGAACCTCGGCCCGCTCGGGGACCTCATGTGAGGGGAACTCCCATTCCGGATTTTGTGCGGTAGCGCTCCATAGCGTATATTGGCGCACGTCACTCTGTGCGCATTTCTCCCGACGGCGGACCCGTACATGGCAGTAAACAATTGTTTTCAGGAAATCTTGACGGGTGCAGCCTGCCCTATGGCCGCTTCCCGGCATCTGAACGGCAGTGAGCAGTATGGCAGAAAGGGTGAAGAAACTATTCCGCCAGTCCGGGGTCATCCCCGTCCTCGACGAGAGAGTGGTGCTCATCACGGCCCGGCGCTCTGAGCGCTGGATCATTCCGAAGGGTTATGTCGCCAAAGGGCTTTCGGCGCCGGATTCGGCAGCCAAGGAGGCTCTTGAGGAGGCCGGTCTTCTCGGAAGGGTCGGTGCAGAGTCGGCAGGGGAGTACCGGTACCGGAAGTTCGGCAGGCAGTTTTCTGTGGAGGTCTATCCTTTTTTCATTGAATCGATGCTCGACGAGTGGGATGAAATGCACCAGCGCCGCCGCAGAATCGTCTCTCCCGGCGAGGCACTCGACCTGCTTTTCCACGACAACCTGAAAGCCATTGTTGCCGGGTACTTCGGCATGCTTCCCTGAGGCCGGGCTCCGGAACGAACGGCCCCATTCTGCATCATACCATTACAGTCATGCGTCCTAAACGGTTCCCCTCCATCCTTGCGGCCCTCGCAGTCCTCCTTATCGGGTTTGCCATCGCGGCTTTTCTTTCACGAAAGCAGACTCCCCCGGAAAAACCCGCAATGAAGCCGGCAGCATTCCAGCCGGTTCCGCTCGATACCGTCGCCAACGGCCGGGTACTCCTTCCTCTTGAGATGAGCGGCCCCATCGAGGCGCTCCGGAAAATCGAGATTTATGCTGAAGTCCCGGGTATATTCCGCGATGCCTCCAACCCGTTCAGGGAGGGCAGCCATTTCCGGAAAGGGGAGACCCTCCTTCTGCTTGATGATGCCGTCTACCGCAACAGTGTCCTTGCCGAGAAAAGCCGGCTCCTCAGCCAGCTTACCCTCGTCCTTCCCGACCTCATCATCGATTTCCCCGAAGAAGCTGAAAAGTGGAAGGCCCATGTAGGAGCGTTCCGCATCGATTCCCCGCTTTCAATGCTGCCCGCTGCCTCTTCAGACCGCGAACGCAACTACCTTGCCGCGCGGGGGATATACGACCGGTTCTATGCGGTCAGGAGCATGGAGGAGACGCTCGAGCGCTACCGCATAACGGCACCCTTTGACGGTCAGGTCACCCTCTCCGCCCTCAACCCCGGGACCCTTGTGCGCACCGGCCAGAAGATCGGAGAGTTTTCGGCTTCCGGTATCTATGAACTTGAAGCCTCCGTAGGCCTGCGTGATGCCGGTTTCCTTGAAGCTGACAGTCCCGTCACCCTCTCTTCAGAAGATATCGACGGGACATTCAGCGGTGTGGTCCGGCGCGTCAACAGGGCTATTTCGCCCTCAACCCAGACCGTATCGGTCTATATCGAGGTGGCCGATCCCCGCCTGCGCGATGGCATGTTCCTTACCGCCCGCCAGGAGATTTCGCTCGATTCAGCTTTTGCCGTTCCCCGCCGGCTGCTGCGGGAGGGGGACCGGCTTTTCGTGATAGAGGATTCTCTTGTGGCGTTGAGGACGGTGCGGGTGGCTGCGGCTTCGGGTGACCGGGCGGCGGTGCGCGGCCTGCCGGACGGGAGCATGATCGTGCTTGACCCTCCTGGCGGCATGCGTGAGGGGATGGATGCGACCCCTCTTCTTCGGCGCACTTCATCGGGTGAAAAGAGAAAGTGAAAGCCCTCATCCGTCATTTCGTCCGCTACCCGGTGCTCGGCAATGTGCTGTTCCTTGCCGTCATCCTGTTCGGTCTGGTGTCGTTCACCCAGATCAAGACCACCTTCTTTCCCGACATCCCTCCCAATTTCATCTATGTCAGCGCACTCTATCCCGGCGCTTCGCCCGAGGAGATAGAGGAGGCCGTTACCTTGAAGATCGAAGACCGGCTGAAAGGCGTGAACGGCATCGACCGGGTGACCTCCGTATCGACGGAAAACAGCATGACGGTGACCGTTGAGCTCAAGAAGGGGTTCGATGCCAACGACCTTCTGCAGGAGGTGACCAATTCGGTGAACCAGATCAGCTCGTTTCCTGCCGAACTCGAGCAGCTGAGGATATACAAGCAGGAACGGATGGACTTTGTCATCGCCTACTCCCTGTATGGCGACGTCGATCTCAGGACCCTGAAGGGATACGCCCGGAGCCTTGAGCGCGAGCTCCGCAACAGCGGTGCGGCGACCCGCATCACCCTCAGCGGATTTCCTCTGGAGGAGATCGAGGTCGGCCTTCGTGAAAACGACATGCGGGCCTACGGGATAACGTTCAGCGACGTGGCGGCCGCTGTCAGCCGTGCCAACGTCAAAATCACCGGCGGCACCATCCGGGGCTCCCGCGAGGAACTGCTCATCCGGGCTGACAGCAAGGGCTATCAGGCCTCTGACCTCAAGAGCATCGTGGTCCGCTCCGGCGCAAACGGTGCTGTGGTGCGCCTCGGCGACCTGGCCGATGTCCGCGACCGCTGGTCGGATGATCCCGACAGGAGCTGGTTCAACGGCAAGCCGGCAGTCATCCTGGACATCGAGCGGAGCGCAGACCAGGACATGTTTGAAATCGTCGGGAAGGCACAAACGGTCGTCGAGGCTTTTGACCGGCGCCATGCGGACATCCAGGTCGACATTCTCCGTAACGGTTCGGCCATCGTGAAGGAGCGGGCCGACATCCTCAGCAGCAACGGGTTTGTCGGCATGGTGCTTGTTGTCCTGTTTCTGGCTTTTTCTCTCAACCCCCGCCTCGCACTCTGGGTTGCGGCCGGCATCCCGTTCTCGTTCGCCGGCATGTTCATGCTCGGTTCACTCTACGGTCTGTCGATCAACGTAGTCTCGCTGCTGGCAATGATTCTGGTGGTCGGCATCATTGTCGACGACGGCATCGTGATTGCCGAGAGCATCTACCAGCGTTACGAAAAAGGCGAGAAGCCCCTTGAGGCTGCACTGAACGGCACGATGGAGGTCATTCCCTCCGTTACGGCGGCGGTGCTCACCTCCGTAGTCCTCTTCTTCCTGTTCCTGTTCCTCGACGGGGACCTTGGCCAGCGGGTCAAGGACATCGCTTTCGTCGCCTCTACGACCCTCCTGGTGTCGCTTCTCGAAAGCATCTTCATCCTTCCGGCCCACATTGCCCACTCAAAGTCGCTGCACGGCCGCCCGGAGGCAAAGAGCTGGCTGCTCCGCAAGTCGGAGGAGTTCCTCCATTTCCAGCGCGATGTGCTCTATGCTCCGATCCTGCGTTTCAGCATCGCCAACCCGCTCATTACGGCGGCAGTGCCGGTGGCTCTTCTCATCATCACCTTCGGCGCCATGCGGGGCGGCTTCATCAAGGCGACGTTCTTTCCGGTCATCGAGCACGACAACGTCCAGATCACCCTGGAAATGCCAACCGGCACACCGGGCGGCGTGACGGCCGGGGCGCTTGCCCGGATGGAGCAGCGGATCAGGGATGTCGATGATGCTTACCGGCAGAGCGAGGGTGGCGAGAACGGGCTTGTGGCGGCGATTGCCCGCGACATCGGACCCGAGGGCCACCAGGGCGGACTGCGGGTCACCCTTGTCGACAGCCGGCTCCGCTCGATCGGCAGCCTCGAGACGGGCAACCGGTTCCGTGATGCCATCGGACCCGTTCCCGGGGCGAGCAAGCTCCTGGTCGGCGGCGGGGGATTCTGGGGCATGCCGGTTTCCATCGCGCTGAAAAGCGACAACCTCGCCCAGCTCGACGGCGCCCGGCGTATGCTCGAGGAGGAGCTGAAGGGGATGGAGCAGCTTAAGGATGTCGCCGACAACGACCCACCGGGTCTCCAGGAGGTGCGGGTACGGCTGAAGGAGAAGGCCTACGCGCTCGGGTTGACGACCGGTGAGGTCATGAACAGGGTGCGCAGTGCGTTTTTCGGCCAGGAAGCCCAGCGTCTGGTGCGCGGCATTGATGAAGTGAAGGTATGGGTCCGATACGGCGAGGATGAGCGTTCAACAATCGGTGCGCTCGAGACGATGTTCATCCGGCTCGACGACGGACGTTCCATTCCGCTCAGGGAGATTGCAGATCTTTCCGTCAGCCGTGGAATTTCCTCCATCAAGCATATCGACGCACAGCGTGTCGTAAAGATCGAAGCTGATATCGCCGATCCCAAAACATCGGTGCCGCAGCTGCTCGACGTTGTCAGCCGGAACATCATGCCCCCCATACTTGCCGCCTATCCCGACGTCAGCTTCAATTTCGAGGGGCAGAGCCGCGAGAGCGGCAAGACCACCGGCTCGATGCGCATCGCCTTTCCTGCGCTGCTCTTCATCATGTACCTCATCATCGTCATCACCTTCCGCTCGTTCAGTCAGGCTCTCCTCGTGATGCTGCTTCTGCCCCTCGCCCTCATCGGTGTCGCCTGGGGCCATTTCATCCAGGGCTACATCCTCAGCATCCTGTCGCTGTTCGGGGTCATCGCCCTCATCGGCATCGTTGTCAACGATTCCCTTGTCTTCATCAGCAGCTTCAACAGCCGCATCAAGGAGGGCGTGCCGTTCCAGGACGCTTTGTATGAGGTCGGACTCAGCCGGTTCCGCCCCATCATCCTCACGACCATCACCACCGTAGCCGGGCTCGGTCCGCTCATCTTCGAGCAGAGCCGCCAGGCGCAGTTCCTCTCACCGATGGCCATATCGGTGGCTTACGGGCTGCTGTTCGGCACAACCCTGACACTCATCATCATCCCTGCGCTGCTTGTGCTGCATAACGCGGCCCGACGCAGGATCCATTCATTCATCGCCCGTCGCCCCGTGACGCCCGAAGAGGCCGAGCCGGCATGGCGGGAGGAGGTTTTCAGCCGTGAACAATAGCCATCGACGGGCCGGGCGGGCATTCTCTGGAATGGTCCCGTTCGTTCTCTGCATCTTTTTCGCACTGGCTCCGGTTGCGTCGAGAGCGGCCGGTTCAGGTGACTTCGCAACGAGCGATTCCACGGCAATCGAGCGCCTCACACTCGAAGATGCCCTCATTCGGGCCCTCGGGCACAATACCGACATTCAGGTCGCCAGAGGGGAAGAGGAGATCGCCCGTAACGGGGTCCACATCGGCAATGCCGGCCTTCTGCCGAAACTCTCGGCCGTTTCGTCCGTCTCATGGCATGACCCCGGAAAGGGAGCGCCGGCGTCGTCTGTCGAGTCAACCACCACGGCGGCGGAGCTGCAGGCGAGCTACACCCTCTTCGACGGTTTCGGCAGCATCCGGACCTTCACCAGACTCAAGAACAGCGGCAGGCTCGGCACCCTGAAGGCCCGGGAACGTATCGAGATCGTTGTCATGGATGTCGCCAGAGCCTATTACGGTGCGGCCAACTCACTCGAAGAGCTGCATGCATCAATGCAGGCTGTGGAGATATCCGATGAGCGCCTCCGACGGGCGAAGCTGCGGAGGGATTACGGACAGGCAAACACCCAGGAGGTGCTCTCCGCCGAAGTGGACGCCAACAATGACCAGGTGACGCTCCTGAATGCCCGTCTCGGACGGGAAACCGCAATGCGCAGGCTGAACGTCCTGCTCGGCCATCGGGTCGGCCATCACTATGCGATAGCTGACTCCGTCGTGTTTTCCGCTCTTCCGCCCCTCGACTCGCTCCGGGTGAGTGCCCTCGGAACCAATGCCGGTTATCTGGCAAGCGGCGGGGAGGTGCTCGATCAGCGCCTCCTTATGCTCATCGCCCGTTCGGAACAGTACCCCGAAGTTTCCCTTCAGGCCGGATGGGGCCTCAGCCGCTACGCCGCGGGCCGGGACATAGGCTTGAATGGCACGACGCCGGGCGCGTCCGGAGGGGTGGTGGTGAACTGGCCGATTTTCAACGGTCGCCAGACCGCCATAAAGACTGAAAACGCCCGGATTGCTTGGCTTAACAGCCGTCTGCGCCACGACCGGGCTCTCCAGCAGCTCCTGCAGGAGCTCCGGGACGGGTGGGACGCATGGTCCATAAGCCGTGATGTGCTCCGGTTCGAGGAACGGAACATCGAGTCGGCGCGGCTCAATTTCCAGCGCACCCGTGAACTCTATGTGCTCGGCCAATCGACAGGAACCACGTTCCGTGAAGCACAGCTGAACCTGATCCGGGCTGAAAAAAGCAGGGCCGGTGCCCGCTATGACAGAAAGCTCCGCGAGCTTGAGCTGCTGCGCCTCGGCGGAAGGCTGCTCACCCCGTTCGGGACGGCTGGTCGTTGAATCGTCACTTTTTTTGTTACGCGCTTTATTTTTCTTTGATTCTTCTGGACGGGATGGTATATTTGGAGCCTTCCGTTAAGAAACGGGGCATGGCGCAGCTGGTAGCGTGCCTGCTTTGGGAGCAGGAGGTCCCGAGTTCGAGTCTCGGTGCCCCGACTGATGAGGTTCCGGGAGTGACGACGTGCCCGTAGCTCAATGGATAGAGCATCAGCCTTCTAAGCTGAGGGTTACTGGTTCGAGTCCAGTCGGGCACACCATTGGAAGTCCGGGAGTTTAAGGTTTTCTATGGTGATTGTAGCTCAGTTGGTTAGAGCGCCAGGTTGTGGCCCTGGAGGTCGGGGGTTCGAGTCCCCTCATTCACCCATGTTTTTTGGCCCCATCGACTAGCGGTTAGGTCACCACCCTTTCAAGGTGGCGGGACGGGTTCGAATCCCGTTGGGGTCACACTTCAAAGCTCTGTCCTTTGCCGGTACAGGGCTTTTTTTATTCATGAACGCAGATTTTCTCTTCTATGAAAATATCTGTCAACTGGCTCAAAGATTTCCTTCCGTCCTTTTCCCCGGATATCACCTCCCTTGTCGAAAAGCTCACCTTCCTCGGCCTCGAGGTTGAGGATGTGGAGTCGACTCCCTTGCCTGACCTGCGGGTTGTGGTCGGGCGGGTGCAGTCCGTCGCTCTGCATCCTGATGCCGACCGCCTCCGGATCTGCATGGTCGACACCGGACTTGAAGAGCCGCTGCAGATCGTCTGCGGTGCTCCGAACGTGGCCGAGGGGATGCTGGTTCCTGTTGCGACCGAGGGTTCCCGCCTCACCATGCAGGACGGAACCTCTTTCGTCATCAAGCCTTCAAAGATCCGCGGCCAGCGTTCGTTCGGCATGATATGCGCAGCCGATGAGCTCGGCCTGTCGGCCGACCACTCAGGAGTCATGGAGCTCGACTCCTCCTATGCCGTCGGAGAGCCGTTTGCCCGTTACCTTGACTCGGACACCGTGCTCGACATAGCCGTCACCCCCAACCGCCCCGACGTGCTCTCGCATCTCGGCATAGCCCGGGAGCTCGGTTCCGCGCCGGACGCCATCCTTTTCCCCGAAGAGGCCCCCCTCGAGTTTTCCGCTGACTCTCCCCTGGTGCAGGTTATGGACAGCGGGGCTTGCCCGCTCTATGTCGGCGTCATCATCCGGGGCGTTACCGTAGGTCCTTCCCCCCGCTGGCTTTCGGCCCGGCTCGAGTCCATCGGACTGCGTCCGAAGAACAACATCGTCGACATCACGAACTTCATCCTCCACGCACTCGGCCAGCCGCTCCACGCCTTCGACCTCCAGAAGCTTAAGGGCGGGCGCGTCATCGTGCGCAGCGACTTCAGCGGCTCATTTACGACGCTTGGCGCAGAGCAGTGCACCGTGGAACCGGGCATGCCGGTAATCTGCGACACCCAAATGCCTGTGGCCCTTGCCGGCGTCATGGGCGGGCTGGACTCTGCGGTCGGAGAGGGAACCGTGGACATCCTTCTCGAGGCGGCCTGTTTTGCGCCGTCGGCCGTCCGCCGTTCGGCCAGGAAAGCCGGGATTTCATCTGACTCCTCATACCGGTTCGAGCGTGGCATTGATATCCGCAATGTCTTACCCGCAGCCCGTGCCGCCGTGGCCCTGATCCTCGAAACGGCCGGCGGAACAGTCGGTGAGGCCACGCTGCAGGGTGATCCCTCTCCGGCGCTCCTTGTTCTCCCGTTCCGGCCCCGGAGGGCAAACGAGCTGCTCGGCACCGCAATCGAGACCGATGCGATGCAGGCGATGCTGGCCCGGATTGGGTTCCGGACCCTTGCTCTGGATGAGGGCGTGATGCAGGTGGAGGTCCCCTCCTGCCGCATCGACGTATTGCAGGAGATCGACCTCATTGAAGAGGTGGCGCGCCTTCATGGTTACGACAACATCGAGGCCTCAGGGCGCCTGGCGGCGACGTATCCCGCATCGCGGACCAGACCTGGATATTTTCCCGACTTTCTTCGTGGAGTCGCAGTCGGTCTTGATTTCAGGGAGGTGCTCACCAACCCGCTCATCCGGCGGGAGGAGGCGGCTCCCTTCGGTGATGGGCTCGTGAGTGTCCTGAACCCCATCAGCGAGGGCCTTGAGGTCCTTCGGCCGGGGCTCGTGCCCGGCATGCTGAAGGTCATCGCCCACAACATCCGGCACGGGAACCGTGATATGCGCCTGTTCGAAGTGGCTCACGGCTTCAGTGTGGCCGATCCGTCAGGAGCGGCGGAGCAGGGCCCGCTCGGCGCCTACTGCGAGAAAGAGTGGCTGGTTCTGGCCCTCACCGGCAACCGCTATCCCCGGAGCTGGAACCAGCCCCCTGACAGGGTAGACTTCTATGATGCCGTCGGAGCGGCCGAGATGCTGCTCGGGAAACTGAATTTGCTTGATAAATCAGCAGTTAATATTTATAATGAAAATACTGTCAGTATTGATTTGGAGCTGACGGAAGGGAAGAAAAAACGGTCACAGCGTGCGGGCCGGGCCATGAGGCTGGATTCCGCTCTGCTTTCACAGTTCGGCATAGAGCAGGATGTCTTCACCGTCGAGCTTGATGTTTCGGTGCTCGAAATGCTCTACAGCCCTGATGTTGTCTACGACCCGCCTTCAAAATTCCCCGCCGTCCAGAGGGATCTTTCATTCATCCTGCCAGGCACGGTTCCCGTACAGTCGCTCGTCGGCCTTGTCCGTTCCAGCGACCCGCTCATCAGGGATGTTTCCGTTTTCGACGTGTTCGAACGGGGCTCCGGCGGTGGCGGAGAGAGGAGTGTAGGGCTGTCGATTTCGATAGCCGACCATTCCGGAACCCTGCAGGAAGGGCGGATCAGTGAAATTCTTCGTACAGTTGGAGTCAATGCTGAAAGTAAGCTTGGTGCGGTAATTAGACAGGTCTGACATTACTTGGTTCCATGCCTGAACGGAAAGGAGAGGACATACTTGCCGGTATCGGCACCCTCGAGGGCAATACCCGTCTGCTTGTCAACCGGCTCGATGCATTCCGCAAAGAGAACGAGGCGCTGAAGTCGGAACTGGCGAGTCTGCAGGAGGTGCTCCGCTCGATGAAACTCCCCGGCGGCACAACGCCGTCTCATGGAGGAGCGGTAAAGGAAATGACAGGAACAGTCCCCTACGCTGAAAAGCTGCAGGTGAAGCAGAAACTGGTCCTGATCCTGCAGAAGATCGAGATGGAACTCAGGAACGGTCATACCTTGTAGAATCTGCCATGGAAAAGTTTGATGTAAATGTTTACGGTGATACCTACCCGCTTCGTGCCGATACCCGGGAAGCAGTTGAGAATGCTGCCGGTGAGGTCGACAGGAGGATGCGCCGTTTTGCTGTGCAGGCACCCTCATTCGAGCCGTTGAGGCTTGCTGTACTCGCTGCCGTCGAGCTTGCCGAGGAGAAGCTTCAGCTTGAAGAGACGATGGCCGGGCTGCAGGAGAGAATCGGGAAGCTCAACGCTTTTGTCGGGGACAATCTCCAGTAAACAGTTACATTGAAAGTAGGAAAATATCCGCACCAGAAGATCGGGGTGTTTGTAAGTAAAAGAACTAACATCAAAGAATAGGGAGCCAGACTCTTCTTTTTGATTGCAGGCCTTGCCGGATTCCGGACCTGTCCGGATTGCCGGGTGCAGCGTTCGCGCCGCACCGATGGAAGCAAAAAACCAGAAGGAGGCACCCACCGTGTCACACGGGTTCTTGAATCTTACACATCTCGCCATGGTGCGGATTTTTTTGTTTAAAATGGTGCTTCAGTCAGTGAATGGGGCACAAAAAGGAGGTAATTTTAATGGGAATTGTCATAAACCTGTTTTTGATCATTTTTGCTTCGGTTGTGTTTTTTGCGGCAGGTTTTTTCCTCGGGCGTTTCTTCCTCGAGCGTCTCGGTACGACGAAGGTCCTCGAAGCTGAAGAGCGTGCGGTGCAGATCGTGCAGGAGGCCCAGAAGGAGGCAAACGAGTACAAAGAGCTGAAGGTCACCGAAGTCAATCAGGAGTGGAAGAAAAAGCGCCGGGAGTTCGATCAGGAGGTGGTGATCAAGAACAATAAGTTCAACCAGCTCCAGAAGCAGGTGCAGCAGCGTGAAGCGCAGCTGAAGAAGCAGTTGCAGGATGTCCGCGACACCGAGCGCAAGCTGCAGGACCAGCAGAAGGAACTCGACCAGGCGATGGAGACCGTCGGCATCCGTGCGACTGAACTCGAACGCATCATCACCGAGCAGAACCAGCGCCTTGAGAGCATCAGCAACCTGCAGGCAGATGAGGCCCGCCAGATGCTCGTCGACAACATGATTACCAAGGCCCGCGAAGAGGCTACCGAGACCATCCACAAGATCCACGAGGAGGCTGAGGAAAATGCCGGCCGCCTGGCTGAGAAGACCCTTCTTACCGCCATCCAGCGCATCTCCTTCGAGCAGGCAACTGAAAACGCCCTTTCCGTGGTGCACATCCAGAGCGACGAACTCAAGGGCCGCATCATCGGCCGTGAGGGGCGCAACATCAAGGCGTTCGAGAATGCCACCGGCGTGGACATCATCGTTGACGACACCCCCGAGGTGGTCATCCTTTCCTGCTTCGACCCGCTTCGCCGCGAGCATGCCAAACTCACCCTGAAGAAGCTGCTTGCCGACGGGGTCATCCATCCGGTGGCCATCGAGAAGGCTTATCTGGATGCAGGCAAGGAGATGGCTGATGTCATCATGAGTGCCGGCGAAGAGGCGCTTGCCTCTCTCCAGATCCCCGACATGCCGGCAGAAATCGTCAGGCTCATCGGTACCATGAAGTTCCATAGCGTGTACGGCCAGAACCTTCTGCAGCACAGCCGTGAAGTGGCCATGCTTGCCGGCATCATGGCGACCGAGCTCAAGCTTGATCCGCGCCTGGCGAAGCGGGCGGGCCTGCTGCACGACATCGGCCTCGTGCTTCCCGACACCGACCAGCCGCACGCCCTTGCCGCCAGCGAATTCCTGCGCAAGTTCAAGGAGTCCGCTGTCGTACTCAACGCCATTGCCGCCCACCACGGCGAGGCTGAAAAGGAGTCTCCCATCGCCGAACTGGTCGATGCCGCCAACGTGATTTCACTGGCACGGCCCGGAGCGCGCGGCGCCGTCACTGCAGACGGCAACGTCAAACGCCTGGAAAGCCTTGAAGAGATTGCCAAGGGGTTCCCCGGCGTACTCAAGACCTATGCCCTGCAGGCAGGCCGTGAGATCCGCGTCATCGTAGAGGGTGATAATGTGAGCGACTCGCAGGCCGACGTGCTTGCGCATGACATCGCCCACAAGATCGAATCGGAAGCCCAGTACCCCGGACAGATCAAGGTATCGATCGTCAGGGAGCGCCGCTCCGTCGCCTACGCCAAGTAAGGCCCATCGACAGAAGCCGGGCCGAAGGGCCCGGAGGACAATAAAAAGGCTGCACCTTTCAGGAAGGATGCAGCCTTTTTTATTGTCCTGCCCTTGTCGCGTTCATGAGCTTGATGTGCATAGAGCAGGGTTGCCGGTAAGTCCGGCCGTGAGGCGATTGCTACAGCACCCCTTTGGTAGAGGGGATGCCGCCACCCTCGATACAAACGGCGTCTTTCATCGCCAGTGCGAACGCCTTGAACATGGCTTCGATCATGTGGTGCGTGTTGTGGCCGTCATGGCCGTCATGGCCGTCATGGCTCTCATGACCCTCAAGCAAGGCGATCTGGATGTGCTGGCCTGCAGCCATGAGTAATACGGCAGGCGCATTGCCGCCAGCCGATAGCCGGTGAAAGCAGAAAGGGCAGGTGATAGGGATCCGCGCACATGGACGAAAGCCCGGGCAATGGGACCTTCAATGGGGGAATGGTTTGTGTTTGTTTAGACCTAACTGATTTATTTACATGTTGTTTTGGTATGCAATATGTCGTAAAATGACAATATGAAAAGCTTTCGAACAACACTACTCTCCCAAGTTCGCTCGCGCATTGATCGCAAGCGCAATGCTGTCGTGCTGCGTCAGGACTTTCGGGATCTCGGCCAGTACGATCAGGTTGGCCGCTGCTTGCTTCGTCTCGTCAAAGAGGGGCGGCTTATCAAAATAGGTCAAGGGATTTATGTCCGCGCTGCTGTATCGCCGCTTGATGAACAGCCAGCCCTTCCCAAAAGCCTCAATAGTCTGGCCGTTGAGGCGATGCAAAAAATGGGCATCCCCACAGGTCCTACGGCAGCGGAACGCGATTACAACGAGGGCAAAAGCACGCAAGTTCCAACGGGACGCACTATCGGCGTTTGCAAGCGTGTTCGTCGCCACATTGGATACAACGGGTACACGATGAAGTTTGAGCATGTCACGTAATCAACTGCTGCCAAAAAAATCAGCCATTGAGCGTGCTGCCGGCCTACTCGTCACGACTGATGAAGCCTTCATTGAAAAAGATTGGCATGTCGTTCGAGCGCTTCGATTGCTGAATGGCCTGCAAAGTCCAGGATTGCAGCTGGCTTTTGGTGGGGGGACATCATTGGCCAAAGCAGGTCTGATCAAGCGGTTTTCCGAGGATGTGGATTTCAAAGCCACAATACAACCGGCAGGGCGCACACAGTATCGAGCAACGCGTAAAACAATAATTGAGACTCTGCTCGATGAAGGATTTTCGCTTCTCGCGGAACCAATGGTGCGCGATGAGAGTAGATTTTTTTCGTTGGAACTTGATTATGGGGCAACATTCTCGACCAGCCGTCGCTTACGAAAACACATCCGGGTAGAGGTTCGCTTTGTCCCGCCCAAAATACCCGTTGTGTTTCAACCGGTTCAATCTCTTCTGGGGCTTACTGAACAACAGCCCGCCGAAATCGGCTCAATGCCGTATGTCCATCCGGTCGAAATAGCTGCCGATAAACTCAGTGCGCTATCATGGAGGCTGCTTGATGACGATGAAAGCCAGGATAAAACCCTCATACGGCATGTTCATGACATGGCGGCACTGGAACCCATGATTACTTCGAACGGGGCATTTCAAAACCTTGTTCGACAAGCCATGACGGATGATTTGAATCGCAGTCATATTCCTTTAGTGCAACGGCTTCGTCGGGTTATGACAGCGCTCAAGACAGCTGTTTGGAAAAAAGCCTATCAATCGTTCGTGCAGGATATGTCATTCGCTCGTGAGGATGAAATCATTGCTTACGAAACGGCACTGAATGCCTGTGAGCGATTGATTGATCTGGTTGAGCGCAAACGGACATAAAAACTCTCTGAGCTGTAATGCTCAGCAGGGTTGCCGCTAAGTCCGGCCGTGAGGCGATTGCTATAGCACCCCTTTGGTAGAGGGGATGCCGCCACCCTCGATACAAACGGCGTCTTTCATCGCCAGTGCGAACGCCTTGAACATGGCTTCGATCATGTGGTGCGTGTTGTGGCCGTCGAGGACTGCAATGTGGATGTTGGCCTTCAGGCCCGAGGCGATCGAGGTGAAAAAATGCCCGACCATTTCAGTAGACATGCCCTGGATGACAGGGCGACCGAATTCAGCCTTGACGACAGCGAAGCTGCGTCCTCCGAGGTCGACTGCCGCACGGGCGAGCGATTCGTCCATCGGCACCAGTGCCGAACCAAAGCGCCTTATGCCTGCACGCGAACCCAGAGCCTGCAGGATGGCGCTGCCGATAACGATGGCGACATCTTCCACCGAGTGGTGGTCGTCCACCTCAAGGTCTCCCTTGCAGATGACGGCAAGGTCGATGCGGGAGTGGCGGCTGAAGGAGGTAAGCATGTGGTCTAGAAACCCGACGCCGGTCTGGATGGAGCTCGTGCCGGTACCATCAAGAGAGAGGGTTGCGCTGATGTCTGTCTCGCTTGTTTTTCTCGTCACGGTGGCCTGTCTGGGGGCGCTGGTGGATGCTTCGGGCATGGCGGGTATCAGTGGTTGAATTTGTTGATGAGATAGATGATGAGGGAGAAGAGGGCAGAGAGGATGAGGGATGTTCCGAGCGGGAAGTAGAGCCGGAAATGCTCCCGCTCAATCCGTATGTCGAGAGGCATCCTTCCTATCCATCCGAACAGGTCCGTATGGCCTGTCCTTGCAAGTATCAGGAGAAAAAGACCGCATAGAACAGCCGCTGAGCCGGCAAAGACAAGGAATTTGCCTGCATCTGAAAACACGGCTTGCATTTTTTTTAAAAGTTTCTAAATTTAGGTCCTGTTCAGTTGAAAGATACGATATTTGCGAATTAATTAAAGCGGCCGGCAATGCATGTCTTTATCGTGATTATGGCTCTGCTTGCATCGCTTATGCTCATCGGGGTCATCATGCTGCAGAACCCGAAAAGCGGCAGTGGCCTGACCGGCGGCATCGCAAGTCTCGGCACTGTTCAGACGCTCGGCGTCCGTCGTACCGGTGATTTTCTCGGCAGGGTGACGGCAGTGCTCGCAGGTGTGGTCATGGTTTTCTGCTTCATCGCGGAATTTACCCTGCCCCAGCGGAGCGGAACGGCTGAGGGACGCAAAAGCATTCTGCAGGAAGAGGCCCCGGCCCTTCCACAGCAGCAGCCGGCAGGCACTGTACCGGTGCTTCCCCAGATGCCTGCAAAATAAGGTTTCATGCACTCGTGGCTCAATGGTAGAGCAACTGACTCTTAATCAGTGGGTTGTAGGTTCGAGTCCTACCGAGTGCACCATATAAGATAAGGGTTTACGGGTTTTCCTGTAAACCCTTTCTTCATTTCTGACCGATTGAACGGTGCTTTCAGCGCCTTGCTTCTTCGTGTCATGCTGCACCCCTGAATCCATATCGCTTTATTACAGTGAAAATCGTGTGGGTTCTCACCGCTCTATCGTGTATCGTCCAGATGAATTCACGGTGGCGTTATATCGGTGCGATGTTATTCGAATTATCCGCAAAATCTCAAAGCGATGACCCCGGAATCCCTGAAAAAGCATATCAGTACGGGCGAAGACAGTTGTCGTCAGTTCAAGGCAGATGTGAAAAATGCCGAGTCGCTAGCTTCTGAAATCGCTGCATTTGCCAATACCAATGGGGGCCTCATTCTCATCGGGGTAGCCGACGATGGGTCTGTTCCCGGGTTGTTGCCCCGGGATGTTTCGCGGATCAATCAGCTTATCAGCAATTCGTCAAGTCAACTCGTTCGAAGCGCAGTGATGGTTCAGACGGAAAATGTTGCATGCGAAGACGGCCGTATTGTGATTGTTCTTTCCGTTCCCAAGGGAATCGACAAGCCTTATTTCGACAAGAACGGCGTGATATGGCTCAAGGCAGGCTCCGACAAACGCAGAGTGAATTCCAAGGAGGAACTGCGTCGCCTATTCCAGTTCACCAACCAGTTTCATGCAGATGAACTTCCAACGAGAGCCGGGATCAACAGGCTGGACCATTTACGCTTTCGAGACTTCCTTCGCGATGTGTATAAGCAGGATTATCCGGACTCCCCGGCGGTTTTGGCTAAACTGTTGCAGAATATGAACCTTGCCAATGAGGATCAGAACCTCAACCTGGCAGGCGTACTGATGTTTGCCGAGAGACCGTAATGGATTGCGCCACAGTTTATCGTGAAGGCAATTCGCTACCCCGGCAACAAAGTCCACGTTTCCCTGTATCTCGATACCGAGGACTTTTCCGGGCCGCTTCAGAAAATCTTTGATGACGCTCTGGCTTTTATCATGCGCAATCTGCACAAACAGCAGGGCGGGAGGGGTGTGAATGCGCCAGGCATCCCGGAGATCCCTGAAGCGGCATTTGAGGAACTTCTTGTCAATGCGCTGGTGCACCGTGATTATCTTGTCAGCGCACCGATCCGGCTGTTTATTTTCGACGATCGTATCGAGATTATCAGCCCCGGCCATTTGCCCAACAACCTGACTGTTGAGAAGATCAGGGCAGGGAATTCAAATATCCGCAACCCGATTCTGGTCTCTTTTGTGGCGAAGGGGCTTCTCCCTTATCACGGTCTTGGTTCCGGCATTACAAGGGCACTTGACGTGTGGCCGGATATCGACTTTACTGATGACCACGAGGCCTGCCTTTTTTCGGCAACGGTTCACCGCAAACCAGTGCATGAACTTCAACTCAGGGACGATGCCATAAAAACGCCGGTGAAAACGCCGGTGAAAACTCCTGAGCAGATAATGACTGTGCTGAAAGATGACCCTTATCTGACTTTGGGTGAGGTGGCAGAAGCAATCGGGAAATCGTTACGTGCTGTTGAGCGGGCTACTGCCAAACTGGTAAAGTCGGGTCAGATGAAATATATCGGTCCGCAAAAAGGGGGGCATTGGGAGTTGCGTGTGTGAATGTGATGAACCGGTTGAACGGAACGGATCTAAAGTTACTGTTCAGCGCTTTGTAGGCTCAGCTCTTATCGGGTGCTTGCCTTCTCCATTTTTTTTCCCGACGGGCCTGTTACAAGGAGGCCTCCCCCCCTATGCAGTTATCCTTGCAAGGGGGGAGAATCGTGAGGCGGCCCGATCAGCATCCGCGCCCTCATTCATACGTGGAATCAGTCCCCGCTGACGATCGGGGCGATGTTTAAAAAAGCGGCGATACCTCCCTTGAAAAGGAGCCGGATCTGCTGAACCCGGCGACCCCTGTCTCTCTCAGTTTGCGCAATCGTCACATGAGCGGCCTTGCTAAATCAGCACCCCTTCAATAATATGGATGGTGCGTATTGCTTCTTGCAGTACGCATAATGCTGATACCGTTCGTAACGATGGCTAAATCAAAAATACACTACAATGTCAGATGAAACGTTTGAGAGGGCTGCTGAAACGCAGGAAGAGCGGGAAGAGCGGATTCGGCTTGCGGCTTATTTTCTCTGGAAAGAAAGCGGTGAACCCGAAGGCGCTGATCTGGATCACTGGCTGAATGCAGAAGAGTACGGCGAGGAGGGATGAACGGACTTTCGGGTTGAGTGCACCGATTTGCATAAAGGACTTACGGCGGCCACCTGTAAGTCCTTTTTTTTATTCGATCCGAACCTGAGGGCCGGGGGATCCCGGGGTCCCTTGCGGTTTGTTTTTTGTGTATATTCCCCCAAACAGGAACCCCGCATATGAAAATCATCGACCGCTATATACTCAAGTCCCTCGTCGGTCCGTTTTTCCTTGCCTTCCTGACCATCATGTTTGTCCTCATCCTCCAGTTCTTCGCGAATTTCGCAGACCGCTTCATCGGCCGGGGGATCGACTTTATGTCGCTCATTGAACTGCTTGCGCTGCAGTCCGCCTGGATGGTGGGGCTTGCAGCTCCCATGGCTGTGCTCATCGGTGTTGTCATGGCGTTCGGCTCCCTGACGACCACCTCGGAAATGACTGTCTTCCGGGCTTCGGGCCTTTCGCTCTACCGGCTGATGCTGCCTGTGGTCATTGTCGGGTTCCTGCTCTCTCTTCTTGTTGAACGCTTCAACAACGTGGTTCAGCCTCAGGTCAAATACAAGGCGCGGTCGCTGATGAGCGACATCGCCAAGGCAAAACCCACATTCGGCATCACTGAAAACGCCTTTTCACCGCTCGTCGACGGATACTCCATCCTGGTGCAGCATGCCGATGAAAAAACCGGCAGTATCGGCGACATCATCATCTATGATGCGACCCGGAAGGATTACCGGAGTGTCATCACCGCAAAGGACGGCGTCATCGATTTTTCCGCTGACGGGCGCTACCTTGTCATGATGCTCTCCGATGGCCAGATCCATGAGGTGCAGGTTCCCGGGCACCGGCTTTACAGGAAGATGGAGTTTGACCGGCACCGGTTTGTGTTTGAATCGACCGGATTCGGGTTTTCCAGAAGTTCAGAGAACCGGGCCCGTTCGGGAGGCCATGAGCTGTCAGCTCGCGAACTGCTCTCGGTTGCCGAGGAGTACCGTCAGCAGGTCGAGGTGGCCGAACGCAAAATCAGCATGCCGATCGACATGTTCGAGCAGGCCATTTCGTTGGTCGCGCCATCCAACGCCGTCAACTATCCGGAAGTCAGGGGCGGAAGCAATGTCAGGGCTGTTACGGCTGTTGCCGGATACATCGACCGGCAGCTCGGTCTGGTTGAGAGCGAGCTGAAGGTCATTGACATGAACCAGATGCTCTACAACCGGTATATGGCCGAATACCACAAGAAATATGCCCTTGCGTTTGCCTGCTTCGTGTTCGTGCTGATCGGCGCCCCGCTCGGCGTTCTTGCCCGCAGGGGTGGTTTCGGGATCGGCGCAGTGCTCTCCCTTCTCTTTTTCGTGCTCTACTGGGTGCTGATGATCACCGGCGAGAACATGGCCGAGTGGGGCGTGCTTCCACCTGCCGTGGCTATATGGATGGCTGATGTCGTCATTGCCGTTATCGGCAGTACCCTTACCGTCAGCCTGACCACCGCCGTTTTCCGGTCAAGCCGCTAAAGGTCTGTCTGCAGTACCGTGTCGTGGCAGAGAACTAACACGGTATCGGCGTTTTACTGCCCTCTTCGTCAACCGCGACGAAGGTGATGTTGGTGCTGAAGGCCATGACCCGCTCACGATTCTCTATTTTTTCAGTGAAGACCTGCACGGTGTACTCCACCGAAGTGCGTCCGACGCGCTTCTTCGTGGTTTCGAAGCGGAGGATGGTGCCGCCGCGGATGCTTTTGCGGAACTCGACCCGGTCCATTGCTACCGTGACGAAGTTGCAGCCGGGGAAGTCGAGGGTCACGGCGATGTAGCTGACCTCGTCGATCCATTTCAGGAGGTTGCCGCCGAAGAGGAATCCGTAGTGGTTGAGGTGTTCGGGGAGAACGAGCTTGAAGTTTTCCATATGTTTTCTGACTGGTGTCGTTTGGGGGTGGAAGGGGGGCTGTGGTTAGGGGTTTTGCTGGCTGCCGTCTTTCGATGGGCGCACAAAGAACACTCGTTCGCTCTCCACAACAACCTGGCCGGCGGGAAGATTCCTGCCCCGGCGGACATGTTTTTTCAGGGTCTGGATGACCGGGACCAGGCTGGAATGTTTGGCCGATGAATGCCATGCGGCGATGGAGGCTGCCTTGAGGATCTCATCGGTATGGTCCGGCCCCGACCCTCTCAGCACGCAGTGCGATCCGGAGGCTCCCCGGGCGTGGAGCCAGATGTCGTCCGGCTTTGCATGCTTGAAGGTCAACAGGTCGTTGTTCAGGGCGTTTCTGCCGATGAAGAGGGTCGCCGTGTCGGAGATCCTGATGGTTCTGAAGGGTGTTGCGCTGTTTTTATTGCCCTTTCCCGACTGGAGGACTGATGCCCAGGGCTGTTGCTCCAGCTCCCTTTTGAACCGTGCGGCTTCGTGCGGGTTCCCGGGTTCCATGGAGCGCAGGAGTTCCTTCCCGATCGTTGCCTCCTGCCGCTCCAGCTCGGCTCTCCGTGTTTCCATGCCCTCCATGCTGCTCCTCGCTTTGGCTGCTTTTCTGAAGTAACGGGCCGCGTTCTGCTGCAGGCTGAGTTCCGGCTGCAGCGGGATGGTGAGGGAGGGGGTGCCCTCCCGGAAGATGTTTCCGACGGTTATCGACGAGGGGTCGGTGCGCTCCCGGTACAGCGAGGCGATGAGGAGGTGGCCGAAGGTTTCATGCGTTGCGCCAAGTTCCTCCAGAGCCTTGGGGTCCATTGCTTCGAGCTCCGTCCTGATTTTTTTCAGGCGGGTTTCAATGGCGCCCTGCACCTCCTTCATTTTTCCCTCGGTGTTCATCCTTCTGAGGGTTGCGGTGCTGTATGCCCTGAGCCCTTCAAGGACGCTCTCTGCCGCTTGCCCTCCAGCAACCGGGCAGGCGAGGATGCTGAACTTCGGCGTTCCCGATGCTGAAACAGGGAGATGCGGCGTAGGGTTCAGGAGCTCAAGGGCAAGGGCGCTGAACTGCAGGAAGAGGTTCTCTATCGAGATGTCGCCCCCGGCTCGCCGGAGGAGTTCCCGCCCGAGCGCCCGGTCGAATCCCGGCAGGCCCGCACCGGGATCCCTGCCGCTTTCTGCATTCCGCTGGATGTGCCGGTAAAACAGTTCCGGTGACCCGGCCAGCTGCTGGAGCCCGACTGCGATGGAGGGCTTGTCTTCTCCCGGGATGTCCGGGTGTGGCGGCACGGTTTCTTTTCCGAACGTTCTCTGGACCCGGCCGTCGGGGGAGAGGAGGAGGACTGCTGTTTTGGCTGCGAACACCTGGATGGCGAGAGTGTGGCCATCGCCAAGGCTGATGCAGAGCTCCCTGTCCCGGGGGTGCATTGCTACTGCCCTGATTTTCATCTCCGCAACCTCATTCCAGAGGGTCGCGCTGTTGCTTTTTTTCCGGTGGTGCCCGTGCCGGGTGAAGAGGGAGACCTGCGGGCTGCGGGTGAAGATGACGAGCTCAATGGGTTCGCCGCCGGCGGTCGTGCAGCTGAGGGTCATTTCTCCCTCTGCCTGTGAATGGATGCCTTCGAGAATGCCGCCCTCCAGCGCCCGCTGGAGCTCGCCCTGTGCGTGAAGGAGTGTAAAGTAATTGCGGTGCATCGGAGGCGAAAGGTTGCGTGTCGACGATCTTTTTCTCTATTTTAGAAAAAATGTCGGGTTTCTTTCACGAATGCTTGAAAATAAAAGGGTTATGGCCGAAGAGACAACTGCCGGCTGCTGTTGCGGCAATGACGCGGGCGAAGGGAGCCGGGGGACTGAAAAACGGCTGGGATGGCATGAATATTTCATGAGCGTCGCTCATCTGATTTCCCGCAGGGCAACCTGCACGAGGGGCCATATCGGCGCGGTCATCGTGCGCGACCACAGCATCCTCTCTACAGGATACAACGGAGCGCCCTCCGGCCTGCCGCACTGCAACGAGACCAACTGCAGGATCTACCGCAGCACGCATCCCGACGGGACGGTGGAGGAGAACTGCGTGAACACCATCCATGCTGAAATCAATGCCATCGCTCAGGCGGCCAAGCACGGGGTCTCCATCAGCGACTCCGACATATACATCACGGCAAGCCCCTGCATCCACTGTTTGAAGGTGCTCATCAACGTGGGCATCAAGACCATCTATTACGACAAGCCCTACAAGATCGAGCATATCGCCGAACTCCTGCGCCTTTCGGGCATCAGACTGGTGCAGGTGCATGTTGAAGAGGGCGATAAAGGCTGCACATGCTGACAGAGGCTGACGCCTGCCATATGGCCCGATGCATCGAGCTGGCACTCCAGGGCGCCGGCTCCGTCAGCCCGAACCCCATGGTCGGTTCCCTCATCGTGTGTGATGGCTCGGTCATCGGGGAAGGGTATCATATGCAGTGCGGCGGACCGCACGCCGAAGTGAACGCCATTGCCGCAGTTTCTGACCCGTCACTCCTTTCACGCAGCACCCTCTACGTCAACCTTGAGCCCTGTTCCCATTTCGGGCGAACGCCGCCCTGTTCCGATCTCATCATAGAGAAAATGATACCCCGGGTCGTCGTCGGGTGCCGCGACCCGAATCCGAAGGTTGCCGGCAGGGGGATTATGCGCCTCCGGGACAGCGGGGTCGATGTGTATGAAGGGGTGCTGGAAGCTGAGTGCCTGCGCCTGAACGAGGCGTTCATCACGAGTCATACGAAAGGCCGCCCGTTCGTGGCCCTGAAGATCGCCGAAACCCTTGACGGACGGATTGCAACTGCTGATGGCGCATCGAAATGGATTACCGGCAGCGAAGCCCGCAGGGAGGTCCACCGCCTCCGGAGCACGTATGATGCCGTGCTCGCCGGTGCGGCGACCGTGCTTCTGGACCGCGCGCAGCTGACTGTCCGCGACGTGGAGGGGCGGAATCCTCTCCGGGTGGTGCTGGACTCCGGGCTCCGGGTTCCGTTCGACGCTCCCGTCTTCAGCAGCGACGCCCCGACCCTGGTCTTTGCCGCCGGCAGGATGCAGGGCACCACGGAGGCCTCGGCAGCCGAAAAGAAGGGGATTGAAGTGGTGTTCGTCCGTGAGGTCCCGGGAGGGCTCGATCTTTCTCAGGTGCTCCGGGAGCTGCACCGGCGCGACGTGCTTTCTCTCCTTGTCGAGTCGGGGAGCCGGCTTTCAGCCGCATTTGTCCGTGCCGGCCTTGCCGACAAGCTGCTGATGTTCATCGCCCCGAAACTCTTCGGCGCTGACGCCCTCCCCTCATTCGCACCCCTCGCAGTCGAGGCTCCCTCCGGGGCCGTCCAGCTCGAGTTCGGGCAATCGAAGGCGTTTGGCCGGGACATCCTGCTTGAAGCCTATTTCCAACCATAATCAACCGGGAGACTTTCCGATGCTTGAGCGATTCGTCAACAACAGCGACTTGGGTAAACTCCTGCTGCGCATCTCTGTCGGCGGCCTGATGCTGTTCCATGGGGTGCATAAACTCCAGCACGGCTACGCTTTCCTTGCCGGGATGCTGGAAAAGGCCGACCTGCCGGCCTATCTCTCCCACGGCATCCTCGTTGGTGAGATCCTGGCTCCGCTCTTCATCGTCCTCGGCCTCTATACCCGTCTTGCCGCCCTTACCGAGGCATTCGTCATGGTGATGGCCGTCTATCTGGCACACATGAAGGACCTTACCTCTTTTTCCGAGCACGGCGGCTACGTCCTTGAGCTTCAAGCGCTTTTCCTTTTCGGCTCCCTCGCCATCTTTTTTCTCGGGGCGGGCAGGTTCGCATTTTCTAAAGGCAGCGGCCTCTGGAAATAGGGGAGCGTGGTGAAGGAACTCTCCATCGACATCCGCAGCGTCACCGCATACCGCGGCGGAAGACGGGTACTGTCCGGTTTTTCTTTCCAGCAGGAGGCCGGGGTGCATACGGCAATCCTCGGTCCGAACGGATCGGGGAAGAGCACGCTCCTGCAGCTTGCAGCCTGCGAGCTCTACCCGGTCGATATGGCGGAGAGCTCCCTTGAGGTCTTCGGCCGCCGGAACTGGGATGTCAACCTGCTTCGCCGGCGCCAGGGCATCATCTCCCATGACCTGCAGTCGCACTACCTCCCGGGAACGAGGGGTCTCGATGTGGTGCTTTCAGGGGCCAGGGCGAGCATCGGTACCTGGGCGCATCAGGAGTTCAGCGCCGACGAGATGAGCCGGGCGGAAGTACTCATGAACGAACTCGGCCTCAGCGGCCTTCGGGAGCGCAGGTTTGGTGACCTCTCGACCGGTGAGCAGCGTCGCTTCATCCTCGCCCGTGCGCTCTTTCTGGACCCCGAACTGCTGCTGTTCGATGAGCCGACCTCCGGACTTGACCTCAGTGCCGCATTCCACTACCTCAAGACACTTCGCCGGCTGATGCAGCGGGAGAAAACGGTGCTTCTCGTGACCCATCATGTCCATGAGATACCTCCCGAAATCGGCCGGGTGGTGCATATGAAGGAGGGGCGCATTGTCGCCGACGGTCCGAAAGAGACCATGCTCACCGCGCCGCTTCTTTCTGAACTGTTCGATGTCCCGTTGCGGGTTGCCGCCGTGGAGGGCTGGTATCAGGTTTTTCCGGGGGACTGAGGGGAACTCTCTGCGTTGACAGACGGTTCGTTTCTCCTCGGAGTCTTTTTTTTTTTCAAACCAATCAATGATTTGTTTATGGCCACCATCACCCTCAAGGGCAACCCTGTACACACCTCCGGAACCCTTCCGGCCGTCGGCACTGAAGCTCCTTTTTTCTGCCTCGTGAAAACCGATCTCAGTGAAGCCGGTCCTGCTGATTTTGCCGGACGCCGTATGGTGCTCAACATTTTTCCGAGTCTGGATACAGCAGTCTGCGCTGCTTCCGTCAGGCGCTTCAACCAGGAAGCCGCAGCACTCGACAACACGGTCGTGCTCTGTATTTCAGCAGATCTTCCCTTCGCCCACAACCGGTTCTGCGAGCTTGAGGGGCTGACGGATGTCATTGCGCTTTCCGTGTTCCGTTCCCCCGAGTTCGGCCGCGATTATGGCGTGACCCTCACCGACGGACCGCTGAAGGGCCTGCTTTCACGAGCCGTGGTCGTAGTCGACGCAGACGGACGTGTGGCATACAGCGAGCAGGTGCCCGAAATCGTGCAGGAACCCGACTACGCAGCAGCCCTCAAGGCACTGCAGTGAGCTGAGGTTCTGTTTTTATCCAGAGAGAGAGAGAGAGAGGTGCCGGCCGTGAAGCCGGCACTCTTTCGTTGTGCGGCTTTGCCGGCAACGGGCGGGGCGATATATTGGGGAAAACTGCAAACAGGAAGGAAAGCAATGTTCACCGGAATAATCAAGGATGTCGGCCGCGTTCAGGGGCTTTCCCGTCAAAAGGGGGGCCTCCGGCTCCGTGTCCGTCACAGCGGAGCAGAGAGCCTTGAAGGCCTCTCGGTCGATGAAAGTGTCAGCATCAACGGTGCCTGCCAGACCGTCGTCCGGGTTGAGGCGCACTCGTTCGAGGTCGATACCGTCGAGGAGACGCTGAAGAAAACGAGCCTCGGAGACCTCCATGAGGGCTCGCTGGTGAACCTTGAGCGCGCGCTCCGCCCCATCGACCGGCTCGGCGGGCATTTTGTCCTCGGCCATGTCGACTGCACCGCTCCGGTATCCTCGGTACGTGATCTCGGAAGCAGCCGCGAGATCTCGGTCACCTTCCCCGAAGCGTTCTCCCCCCTGATCGTTTCTGCCGGTTCCATCACCATCGACGGAGTCAGCCTCACGGTTGCGCGTCTCGATGGGCTCCGTTTCACCGTCGCCCTCATTCCCTATACTTTCGCCCATACTACCCTTAACGCCCTCGTGGCGGGGAGCCGGGTCAACCTGGAGTTCGACATCCTTGGCAAATATGTGGCGCGCCAAACCGGTTCGGGCGTTTCACAGGCCGACGGATCAGTAATCAGCGAGGCATGGCTGCAGGAGAGGGGGTTCTAGGTGGCAGCTCCGAAGGACAGCCAGCCGGACCTTTTCGGCTCACCTCCGCCCTCTTCGGGTGCCGGCGCGTTCCAGCCGCTTGCCGAGCGGGTTCGGCCCCAAAGCATCGATGAGATGGCCGGCCAGGAGCACCTTGTCGGCCCCATGGGGCCGCTGCGGCGCTTTCTCGGCGGGGGGCAGCTGCCCTCCATGATCTTCTGGGGGCCTCCCGGATCGGGCAAGACCACCCTTGCGGAAATCTGCGCCTCGGCGCTCGACTTCCGCTTCGAGCAGCTTTCCGCCATCGAGTCCGGTGTGAAGGACGTGCGCAGGGTGCTTGAAAACGCTGCATCCTCAAGGGCAAGGGGGATCCGCACCCTGCTTTTCATCGACGAGATCCACCGATTCAACAAGTCGCAGCAGGATACGCTCCTGCACGCCATTGAACAGGGTGTGGTTGTGCTGATCGGCGCGACTACGGAAAACCCCTCGTTCGAAATCAACGCCGCCCTGCTCAGCAGGATGCAGGTCTATACCCTTAAATCCCTCGGCCCTGAAGACATCCGCCTGGTCGTTACCCGGGCCCTTTCAGTCGATCCGCTGTTCCGGGACCGCCATGTGCAGGTGGAGGACATGGAGTTCCTCCTCCGGTTTTCTGGAGGTGACGCCCGAAAGGCACTCAACGCCCTTGAGGCTGCGTTTCTGCTTATTGCGGAGGATGAGGATCCGGCGCTTATCGGCAGAGATCTCTTGGAGCGCGCGCTCCAGCACCGTGCACCGATTTATGACCATGGCGGGGAGGCGCATTACAATACTGTCTCTGCCTTCATCAAGTCCATGCGGGGTTCCGACCCCGATGCCGCATTGTTCTGGCTTGCCCGCATGATTGAAGGGGGAGAGGATCCCCGCTTCATTGCCCGGCGCCTTGTCATATTCGCCAGCGAGGATATCGGCAACGCCGATCCCTACGCCATAACCCTCGCCGTATCTGTTTTTCAGGCGGTTACATTGATCGGCATGCCGGAAGCCCGCATCAACCTTGCCCAGGGGGTGACCTATCTGGCCTCGTGCCCGAAGTCGAACGCATCATACATTGCCGTCAACCAGGCCCTTGCGGAGTCTGCCTCGCTGCAGGACCTTGCGGTGCCGAAGCACCTCTGCAATGCCCCGACGAAGTTCATGAAGCAGGAGGGCTATGGGGCCGGTTACCGCTACCCGCACGATTTTCCGAACCATTTTGTCCGTGAACGGTATTTCCCGGACGGTATGGAACCAAAACCCTACTACCGCCCCGTCGAAGAGGGGAGGGAGAAGTACCTCGCCGAACGCCTCCGCTCGCTCTGGGACGACCGGTACGGTGCCCCGGACACCGAGAACGCAACCACAAATTCCTGAACGCCGATGTTCCGCCTTTCCACCCTTACGGTTCTTCTCTGCGCCCTGCTCATGCCTCTCGTTGCCCATGCAGCGCCGGGTTCCCCCGATACCCCGCAGGCCCCCCTCCGGGTGTCGGTCGCCGATGCCGTCCGTATAGGAATGGAGAAGAGCCGCCGGCTGGAGATCGCCCGGCTTGAATGCGACATGAGCGCGGCAAAAGTCCGCGAGGCATGGTCGCCGGTCCTTCCGCAGCTGAGCTCCGGGTTCACCTACACCCGCTCGCTGAAGTCTTCGGTGCTTTTTTTTCCCTCATCATTTGGAGCCCTCGAGGGTAATCAGTCGGGATTCACGCCGATCAACATCAGTGCCGACAACTCCGGCAAGGCTACCCTGGACCTCCAGCAGTCCCTTTTCAACGGTACGGCGTTTGCCGGCATCCGGGGTGCCGGGATCGTGAAGAAAATCAGTGCCGAGGCATACCGCGATGCGGAGGCCGCCGTAGTGTCGGATATCAGGATGGCCTACTTCGACGCCCTCATATCGCGCGATCAGCTGCAGCTTGTCCAGGACAGCATCGAGCGCTGGGAAGAGGCCAGGAAGGATACCGGGGCGATGTTCCGTCAGGGCGTGGCAGCCGACATCGATACCCTGAAAGCCTATCTCTCGGTCGAAAACCTCCGCCCCGACCTCATCCAGGCAGAAAACAGGGTCCTGAACACCATGACCCGCCTGAAGAACGCAATGGGCCTTGATCCCGCCGTTCCGCTCGCGCTGAGTGACTCTCTCTCGGTTCCGGTGGCGACCTATCCCGCCGATGCCGCCATTGCCTGGCGTGAAGCACTCCGGGCAAGGCCGGACGTCCGCCAGCTCGAACTGCAGGTCGAGGCCGAGCGCGAAAAAATCAGTGCGGCCCGGGCCGAACGGCTCCCTACCCTGACAGCATTCGGCGAACTTGCTTCCCAGTCCGCCTTCAACGATGACACCGACATCCAGGACTCCGCCTGGCCGGTCTCCTCGTCGGTCGGTCTGCAGGTCAGCCTGCCGATATTCACCGGGTACCGGATCAGTTCGAGGGTGGAGCAGGCAAAGATTGCCAGGTTTCAGTCCATGGCGCGGCTCGAGGACCTGAAGGCCAACGTGCTGGCTGAGCTGGAGGTGCGACTTTCGAATATGCGGGAGGCCCGCAAACGCATTGATGTGCAGTCGAAGACCATCGGGATGGCGGAGCGGAGTTACCGGATCTCGCTCTTGCGGTTCCGTGAAGGGGTTGGTTCACGCCTTGAACTGACGGACGCCGAACTGCAGCTGAACAAAGCCCGTACCAACTACCTGCAGGCGGTCTACGACTGCCTGTCGGCAGATGTTGCGCTTGATCGTTCGCTCGGCCGCACGCCATCTCCTGCCGGAGAGAACTGAACGCCGGGAGCTTCTTTTCCTCTCCGGAACTCCCGGACGATGCCCGCCCCGTCCTCCGTTTTCAGCATGCCCCGAAGGGCGAAGAGTCCACCCTTCAGAAGCGCCAGCGCTTTTCTTCCCGCATGCATTCCTTGTTTTCCTCTCCTGCACCGCAGTTCCTCGCTCATGTAGGCATTGAAGAGGGCATCGGGCGCCCACGCCTTGAATGTCATCCGCCTCAGTCCGTATGTTTCTGCCAGCCGTTCCAGCGTCCCCGACGGGAAATGCCACAGGTGGCGCGGGGCATCCCACGCCACCCAGTCTGGACCGTAATGGGCTGCGTCAAGTCCGGATGGGTTGGGGAGGGCGATAAGGAGACGGCCTTCGGGGGCGAGGAGCCGGGAGAGCTGTTCGAGGGCGGCATCAAGCTCAGGGAGATGTTCGAGCGCATGCCAGAGCACGATCCGCTGGAACGGCCCGGAAAGCGGAGGAAGGTCGCTGAGTGAAGGGTAGAGGGTGAGTTTGAAGCGCTCACGGGCGAACGATGCCGAGGCGGGGTCCGGCTCGATGCCGATCATATTGCTGCGGCTGAACCCGTGATGGAGGGCCAGGTGTTCCAGCAGGGTGCCGCGGGCGCAGCCGATTTCAAGCACACGGGCTTTTCCAGGATCGGTTATGCCTTTTGCCACGAGCCGGGCCCTTCGGTGGAGGAGCAGGGCTGATGCCGCAAGGTACAGTCTGTCAGGAATGCTCTCGGCCTTTTGCAGATGGGGTGAGTAGGCGTTGTGGCGGTAGTGGGCGGCCATCTCAAGCGGACCCGGTGGATCCAGAAGGCTGATGATGCCGGTTTCGGGGTCAAGGGCGAGCGGCCAGCAGTCGCCCTTTTCCGGGGTAAACCGGTCGGGGACGGTGAGGAACGGGACAGGATCAATCGGCACGGTCTCTAGTCGGCGGATTCTTCGAGCAGGTCCCCGATTGCCTGTTTCAGGTTCCGGTAGAGGGCATGCATGTCGTTGCTCAGCACCTTGGCGTCTGCCAGTACCGGCATGAAGTTGGTGTCGCCCTCCCAGCGGGGAACGATGTGGAAGTGGATATGGGTGTCGACGCTGCCGCCGGCCACGCGGCCGAGGTTGGCGCCGAAGTTGATGCCCTGGGGACGGAGGGTGCGCTCTAAAGCCTTGATGGCGAGGTCGGTGAGTTCCATGACCTCGAGTTTCGTTGCCGCGTCAAGCCCCGAGAACTCTGCGGTCTGCAGGTAGGGGATCACCATGAGGTGCCCGCAGTTGTAGGGGTAGAGGTTCATGATGATGAAGCAGTGCTCTGCGCGGTGAAGCACGAAGCGCTCCTCGTCCTCTTCCGGGGGAATGTCGGCGAACACCGAGCGCGAGGGGTCCGTCGGTGTTTTTTCGTCCTTGAAGGACTGCATGTAGGTTTCGCGCCACGGGGAGTACATTCTCTGCATCGTTACGAGGATCTTCGAATGGTGGTTAGTTGTACCAACGGTGGGAATCGAAACATCAATGGGGGGGTAAGGCTTTTATGCTGTGCAGTTCTTTTTGTACCCCTGAAAATGCCCCTCAATACACACCTCGTTCAATCAATTCAAAATATATCTAAAAGCTGGTAGAATCCCTCCTGATGATTCCGGGGGTCATGCTACCCTGATTCGCCCGCAGCCCGGTACCCGGTTCAGTCAACCCATGCGGGGGGGGTGCCAGCTATTCAATTGAGATCCGAGCATTGAGGCACCGAGGCGCAAGGACCTCTCTGTCGGAGCTGGCGCAGGCTATCAGGAACAGCAACCACAGCTCGCTTGTGAAGAATGCGGATGATGATGCAGGCGGGAGAGCGGGCAGGGTGGTGATCATGGCGGACAGTACGGATCCCTGGCAAGAAGCCGTATCTGCTGCAGCCGATGCTGTTCCAGCTGGAGGGGCTGCTCAAGGCGATTGAGAAGACGGAGGCGCTGGAATTCCTTGATGCGCTAGAGCTTGAACTCGACCGAGATCCACGCGGCGAACTCCAGGGCGATGTCGAAGTGGGCATAGGTGCCCCCATAACGTCCGGCCCTGGACTGGATGGCGATGGCACCGGTGCGCTCAATCCATTGCTTCGGCGTGAGCGTGAAGCTGTTGAGCCCTGCCTGCATTCTAAACCGATCGAATTCGACGGGATTAAACCCGGGATTGTTGATCTGTTTCCAGAGTCCGAGGAACTCGAGAGTGTTGCCGTTGCGCAGCCGGTTGCCGATCAGGTCGTCAGTCGGGATGATTTCTCTGTAGCGGGCGATGTCGGCAAGGCAGACATAATCCTGATCGTTGAGGCCGGTGAGGCTGATTTTACCTCGGCTTTCGGGTATCCGCGCTGATCGTTCGGTTGGTTCCTCTTTTGATTTCTGCTTTCCTTTTTTGTCGTGTATATTGGGGTATAATTCCAATATACACGAATCATGTACGAAAGGACATTACAGAAAGCGGTTCACCGGGTCAGCGAGAGTTTCCCTGTGCTTCTGCTGACCGGGCCCCGGCAGGTCGGCAAGACAACCCTGCTTGAGTTGTGCGCAGGGGACCATGCCTCCGCAGGGCGCCGGTATGTCACGCTCGATGATCTGGACGCCCGCAGCCTTGCCTGCGAGGATCCGGCGCTTTTCCTCCAGAGATGGCCGCCTCCGCTGATCATCGACGAGATTCAGTACGCTCCCCAGCTTTTCAGTGCCATCAAGGTTATCGTCGATCGGGAGAAGCGCAACGGGATGTTCTGGATGACGGGCTCTCAGAAGTTCCACTTGATGCGCGGCATTACCGAAAGCCTTGCCGGGCGGGTGGCCGTCCTGGATCTTCTTGGTCTTTCCCGGGCCGAACTCGCCGGACGTTCGGCAGCGTCGCTACCGTTCGTTCCGACTGCCGACTGGATAGCCCGCTCGCGTGAAGCCGGGACGGTGCCGCTGATGGATCTGTACCGGGAGATCTGGATCGGTTCGTTTCCTCGTGTGCACGAGCATGGCCCCGATGTGCGGGACCTGTTCTATCGATCGTACATCCAGACCTATATCCAGCGCGATGTACAGGATCTGCTGCGCATTTCGGACCAGATGGCCTTCCATCGGTTCCTGGTGTCCGTTGCCGCCCGTACGGGCCAGCTCCTGAACTATGCGGCACTTTCGCGGGATACGGGCATCGACAACAAGACGGCCAGGGCCTGGCTGTCTGTGCTGGAGGCGTCGGGGCTGGTATACCTTTTGCAGCCTTATCATACCAATCTGACGAAACGGCTCGTAAGGGCCCCGAAGCTGTATTTCCTTGATACGGGGCTTGCCTCCTACCTGACCCGCTGGCCCGACCCGGCCTCCCTTGAGGCCGGAAACATGTCGGGAGCGATACTGGAAACCTGGGTCGTCGCCGAGGTCATCAAGAGCTATTGGCACCAGGGCCTGGAATGCGGCATCTATTTCTATCGTGACGATGACCAGAACGAAATCGATTTGCTCATCGAGTCGGGCGACACCTTCTTCCCTGTTGAAATCAAAAAGACCGCATCGCCGAGGAAGACGGTCCGTACACAGTTTGGCGTACTGGACAGGCTCGGCCGCCCTGTCGGCCCGGGGGCGGTTCTGTGCATGGTTGAACGGGATGTTCCTCTCACCTCGACCGTTACGGCCATCCCCGTCGGGTATTTGTGAGAGCCGGTTTCGCCGAACGGAGGGTTATGGCCGCCGGTTCGTTTCCTGCGGCCTGAACGTCTTTTTTTTGCTGTGACAGCCGTTGTCCGATCTCCGGCGGTATGCTATGGGGGTTAAGCATGTACTGAACCCACTGACGCCGCCAGCATATGAAGAAGATCCTCTACCTTGACATGGACAACACCCTCGTCGATTTCCGTTCGGGCATCGACGCCCTGAAACCCGACGACCTCAGGCGTTACGAGGGGCGCTACGATGACGCGCCCGGCATTTTCCGCCTGATGGTGGAGCCGATGGAGGGCGCTCTCGAGGCGTTCAGGGAGCCTCCCTGCTCTTTGATACCTACATCCTCTCCACCGCCCCTTGGGAGAACCCCTCGGCCTGGAGCGACAAGCTGCGCCGGGTGAGGAAGCATCTCGGCAACGCCGCGCGCAAGCGGCTCGTCCTCTCCCACCACAAGCACCTCAATATCGGCGACTTCCTCGTCGACGACCGCCACGACGCCAACGGGTCGGACCGGTTCCAGGGCGAGCTGATACATTTCGGGGCATAGGGTTCCCCGACTGGGGGGGCGTTACAGAGTACCTGGCGGGCAGGGCGTGAGTCGGGCGTTCCATGCGGATGTTCATTTTTCGCCGGTGTCCGTTATTTTTGAACAGTGCGCTTTTGTGAACGGCGGGCGGTGCCCTCACGGCCGTGCCGGTAAAATCGGGGAGGCAGACGATGCGGACGGAGAAAAAGATCGGGCGGCCATAGTCGTGCATATTGGAACAAGAGTCCATATCGCACGACTCATGATTGCTTCATGGTTGCTTCATGGTATGCGGCCCCTTACGGCAACGCAAACAATCAGCAGGGAGGATCGGCCAATGCCCTGGTGAAGAACGACAGGAGCCCCTTGATCTTATTCGTCAGGAAGCATTGATACCCCATGGAGACAAACTGCGCGAACTGCCGTCCCCGCAAGTTGTCGGGATACCATGTGCGTGGCCTTGCTCCTGTGTTAAGCTGCTCCGCGGTTGTGGTCATTCAGTTGGCGGCAGCATTCAACTCCAGCCCTGCTTCAGCGCATGGGTGGCTAATGACGTACGTGAAGGGACCAGCCATTGCCGGAGCATGTTTGAGACATGGACCCTGACCGTAAAGCAGGAGATGTCGAGCGCTGCGGCTACTTCCTTGTTCGGTGAAGCCCCGGGCAATCAATCGCAATACGTCCCGTTGGCGTCGGCATGAACCCTCCGGCTCGATGAGAGCGCCCCATGTGGCTTCGGAGATGGGGCGGTGTTTCAGGTGCGCCTGGCGTAGAGTGGGGCGGTTAGGGGTGGTATTGTAGGGGTATTTTGGCTCGTGAGTAAAAACGAATCCAGAATGTGCCCCTAAAAGACACCCTGTAATGCTGATGATTCAAGCCGGTGATGGCAGAATCAGCCGAAGGGGAAAAAGAGAAACCCCTTATTTATAAAGGGGTTTCGGGATTCCTTCCTCGGTGTGCATATGTCTTGTGGTACCAAAGGTGGGACTCGAACCCACACGGGGATTAGCCCACTGGATTTTGAGTCCAGCGCGTCTACCAGTTTCGCCACTTTGGCATGCAGGCAAGGGTGCGAGAGAAGGGACTCGAACCCTTACGCCTCACGGCACTAGTTCCTAAGACTAGCGTGTATACCAATTTCACCACTCTCGCAGGATTGAGAATATATAAATGGATTTTAACTTATTAAAAATTATCTTTCCAAATAGTTTTCAGGGCGTAATACGCTGAAATTCATTGAGTTAATCCGCTGTGCCCGTGCAGTTTGACCAGCATCGTCTAGCAACCTTCGTTTCATGGGTGATCAGCCCCGTGGTCGTCGCTCCGGCGGCCTATCTGGCCGTCATCCTTCTCGGCCTCAGAGCAGACCCTGAACGCTTCAGCTACCTCACAATCCTCTTTTCAGCCAGCACCTTCGCCCCGATGGCCCTCATCTACGGCCTGAAGAAGACCGGCCGGGTGTCGGACTACAACATCTCGTTCCGGGAGCAGCGCTTCCTTCCCCTTCTGGTGCTGGTGGTGGTCAACGCCATCGGCTATGAGTTCATGCAGCAGATGCATGCCCCGCGGCTGCTCAGCGGCATCCTCCTCTTCAATGCGGTGAACACCGTACTCATTCTCCTCGTCACCCTCCAGTGGAAGATCAGCATCCACCTGTTCACCTACACCTCTTCGGTCGCCCTGCTGTTCCTGCAGTTCGGACCGGGCGCCCTCTGGGCACTTCCGGCCGTGCCGCTGCTCATGTGGTCAAGGATGGTCCTCAAGGCCCACAACTTCATGCAGACTCTCGTCGGCGCCCTCATCGGGTTCGCGGTCATGTATGTGGAACTGAGGTGGTGGACGGGACTGTGAGGAGGAAGCGCTACGCGGTCGTCGTGGTCACATACGGGGAGGTGGAGAAGCTTACCCTCCGCAACCTCTGGCCGAGCTCCCGACGCATCCTCAAGGTGATCACAAGCCAGATCGTCAAGGTTCCCCGTTTTCTGGTCTACCTTATTGCAGACTACCGCTCAATCAAGCACTTCATCAACTGGCGTCTCAGCGGTTACCGTTCGTCCCTTCAGGCCATAAACCGCAGGCAGACTGCCCAGCTCCGCCAGAGTCTCAGCACACAGGCGCCGGAGCTGCCGGAAGATGTGGATATAGACGTGCTCGATGCATACTATTTCGTGCCGCCCTACCTTGAAGATATGCTCGCCGGACTGAAGCGGGAGTATGATGGAATCGTGGTGGTGCCGATGATCCCCGTCGAGTCGGCGTTTTCCTGCGGTGTTGCATGCCGGATGGTCGAGGATGCCTACGGCGACACCCGCTACGGAAAGGTCCGGCTCATGAACCGGTTCTGGTCGGATGACGCCCTGCACCGGATCTATGTGGACCACCTTTTCAGCAAGCTGGAGGGAAGCTCGTTCATGGAGTCCCGAAAGAAGCTCGGTCTTGTGCTCGTGATTCACGGAACCCTTGTCCGCGACCGCGCGGGCAACCCCCCGAAGGTGTTTACCGGCCTCGATGAAACCGGCCGTTTCTTCGAAATGATGAAGCGCCGCATCATGGAGGACCCCCGGAACGTCTTCACGGACATCCGCCAGGGCTGCATGAACCACACGGCAGGAGGGGAGTGGACCTCCGAGACCGTCGAAAAGGCGCTGGAAGAGTTCCGGCGGGAGGGGTGCCGGGGCGTGGTGATGTTCCCGTACGGCTTTTTTGCCGACAACAGTGAAACCGAGTATCAGGCCCGTGAACTTCTGGAGTCAGCCGGCTTCCCACTGTCGCGTTATGTGCCCTGCATCAACGACTCGCCCGCATTTGCCGGGTGGTTGGCCGGAAAGGTGCTCCGTGAACTCAACCAGCTCAGCAGTATCCAGAAGGCCTATGAAAGCCTTGAACCGAAACCCTGACCAGCCATGTCCGATTCTGCCTTGAACCCTTCCGGCCCGGCCCTGTACGCCGAGGCACTCCGGTGCATGGAGCAGCAGGAGAACGAGCGTGCCCGGGTCCTGCTCGACCAGCTGCTGCTTGAAGATTATCGCGATCCGAAGGTCCGCTACGCCAGTGCCATGGCTCATATCGCTCTTGCGGCATACCGCAAAGCGGGCTGCGAACTGCTCCGCTCGATCGTGCTCGACCGGAGCTTCGTTCCGGCATGGCGCCACCTCGGGTTCGTGCAGCTGACGCTCGGCAAGGAGGAGGAGGCCCTGAAGACGCTCCGCCACGCACTCGAACTTGATCCTGCCTACGCTGAAACCTGGTGCGTGCTCGGTGATGTGCATCTCGACCTCGGGGAGTATGACGAGGCCCGAGTGGCATTTGACCATGCGCTTGAGCTTGAGCCCGACAACCCCGAGCCGCACCGCAAGCTCGCCATGTTCCATGTGTCGCGCGGCGACATGAAATCGCTCCGGGCGGAATACGAACTGCTGAAGACGCTGGATGCCGACATGGCTGCCCAGATCGGAAGCCTATTCTTCGATGAACAATGAGTAGAATGAATAACAGCAGAATGAAAACAGCAGCATGAAAACAGCAGCATGAAAACAGGCAGAATGAAAACGGGCCTTCTCGTCCTCTTCGCCCTTGTCTGGGCTCCCATCGTCTGGCTCGCACTCGGCTCAATGCTCGCGCCGCCCGTTTTCGCCCTGACCGGTTCGCATGCGGCTGCCGGAGCGGCCTCGGTGATCTCGACGGGAGGCATCGTGTATATGTTCGTAAGGCTGCTGGGACAGTTCAGCCGGAAAATCGGAGGCGGGGAGGCTTGAGCTCCTGATTTTTTTCTTCTTCTTGTCTTTCCCTGAAGTTTAAAATTGTTAACTTCAGACCTTTCTGCTCCCGATCTCCCGGACCCTATGTACAGCATCATCCTGCGCTGATTTTTTCTGGGCTGGAAGAGAATTTTTTTTATATTTGCGCACCCGCTTTAAGGGTGCAACACAAAACCGAACAGCATGGACCAGACACTGAGTGATTTTGGCAATGTTTTCGTCTTTCTTCTCCTCGGTGTCGTTTTCGTCGCCGGAGGATACCTCACCGCCCGTATGCTGCGCCCCAGCCGCCCCAACCCCGTCAAAAACTCGACCTACGAGTGCGGCGAAGAAGCTGTCGGCTCCTCATGGGTCAAGTTCAATATCCGTTTTTACGTCGTCGCCCTCATCTTCATCATTTTCGATGTGGAGGTCGTCTTCCTGTTCCCCTGGGCCACCGTGTTCCGCCAGCTCGGCAGTTTTGCGCTCATCGAGGCGCTCGTGTTCGCCGGCATCCTGATTCTCGGCCTTGTGTATGCATGGGTGAAAGGGGATCTCGACTGGGTACGGCCGACCCCTTCCGTTCCGAAGATGCCGGAGATGCCTTCCCCGAGACAGTCCGCCGGGCGCGATTGATTCCTAACCACCTATTTCCTCGCTACCATGGGTTTACTTGATGCAGGTTTTTCCAGGGACAATGTGCTGGTGGCACCCGTTGACGCCGTACTCAACTGGGCCCGCCTCTCGTCGCTCTGGCCGATGGGCTTCGGTCTTGCCTGCTGCGCCATCGAGATGATGGCCACCAACGCCTCCAACTACGACCTTGAGCGCTTCGGGATATTCCCCCGCTCCTCCCCACGTCAGTCCGACCTCATGATCGTCGCCGGCACGGTCTCCATGAAAATGGCCGAGCGGGTCGTACGACTCTACGAACAGATGCCCGAGCCGCGCTACGTGCTTTCCATGGGAAGCTGCTCCAACTGCGGCGGCCCTTACTGGGAGCACGGCTACCATGTCCTCAAGGGCGTCGACAGGGTCATTCCTGTCGATGTCTATGTCCCCGGCTGCCCTCCGCGCCCCGAGGCGCTCATCGGCGGCCTCATGAAGGTGCAGGAACTCATCCGCATGGAACAGATCGGCATGTCGCGACAGGAAGCCCTGAAGAAACTTGCCGAAACCGGCGTCGAACCCCGCCCGTTCATCGAGCGGGAGCGGAGTTCGGCAGGCGCGTAACTTTCAATTGAAGAGAGACCACTACGATGGAAGAAGGAACGATAGACTCGAAGCAGGTGCAGCAGAGCGAAGCGGCATACAGCGTCATTCATGAGAAGTTCGGCGAGGCCATTTCGGCATTCGACAGGAACCCCACCATGCCCTTTTTCGAGGTGCAGGATACGGCCCTCTGGACCGATATCGCCCTCTTTATGAGGGATCACCCGAAGCTCAAGTTCAACTACATGGCGTGCCTGTCGGGCGTCGACTACCCTCTGGAGGAAAAGCTCGGCATCGTCTGCAACTTTGAGTCGATCGGCGTCTATCCGCACCGCATCGCCGTAAAGGTCAAATGCCCGCGAGAGGGCGGCTCGATACCGAGCGTGGCCTGTGTGTGGCATACCGCCAACTGGCATGAGCGGGAGGCATACGATATGCTGGGCATTCTCTTCACAGGCCATCCCGACATGCGCAGGATCCTCTGCCCTGATGACTGGGAAGGGTGGCCGCTGCGCAAGGATTACCGGGTCCAGGAGAGCTACCACGGCATCAAGGTGCCCTACTAGAAAAGGTTAACACCATCAAATCCGCTTAAGACTATGCAGGAATTGGAAATGGCCGGACAGGGTTCGGTGAGACTGACCCGGAAAAGCGACAACGTGGTCATCATCGAAAAGGACCTTGCCACCGAGGAGATGGTCCTCAGCATGGGCCCCCAGCACCCGTCCACCCATGGGGTGCTCCGCCTCGAGTGCCGGACCGACGGAGAGGTTGTGACGGAGGCTGAACCCTACCTCGGCTACCTTCACCGCTGTTTCGAGAAGTACTGCGAGAATGTCGATTACCCGGCCATCGTCCCCTATACCGACCGTATGGACTACCTTGCCGGCATGAACAGCGAAATGGCCTATGCCATCGCCGTCGAGAAGCTGCTGGACATTGAAATCCCCCGCCGCGTCGAGTTCATCAGGGTGATTGTCAGCGAACTGAACCGCATCGCCTCGCACCTCGTCGCCATCGGCACCTACGCCATCGATCTCGGCGCCTTCACGCCGTTTCTCTTCTGCTTCCGTGACCGCGAACACATCCTCAACATGCTTGAGTGGGCGTCGGGCGCAAGGATGCTCTACAATTATATATGGATCGGAGGCCTGGCCTACGATGTCCCGGCAGATTTCCAGAAGCGGGTAGGGGAGTTCGTCGACTACTTCCGCCCGAAAGCGCTTGAGCTCTCCCGTCTTCTCACCGAAAACGAGATCTTCGTCAAGCGCACGAAAGGCATCGGCATCATGCCGGCCGACGTGGCCATCAACTACGGATGGTCGGGTCCCATGCTGCGCGGTTCGGGTGTGCAGTGGGATCTTCGCCGCAATGACCCGTATTCGATCTATCCTGAACTCGACTTTGCCGTTCCTGTTCCCGACGGCAAGTTTTCCGATGTCGGCGACTGCCTTTCCCGTCACCTTGTGCGCGCACTTGAAATAGAGGAGAGCCTCAAGATCATCGAGCAGTGCATCGAGAAAATGCCTTCAGCCGAAGGGTTCGACCCGAGAGCCGCTGTGCCGAAGCGCATCCGCCCGAAAGCAGGTGAGGTGTATGCACGCGCCGAAAATCCCCGCGGCGAGCTTGGCTTCTACATCCTTTCCGACGGAAAGTCGACGAGTCCTGTTCGCTGCAAGGCCCGTTCATCCTGCTTCGTCAACCTTTCTGCCATGAAGGACCTCTCGAAAGGACAGCTGATACCCGATCTCGTCGCCATCATCGGCAGCATCGACATCGTACTCGGGGAGGTTGACCGATGAGCTTCAACGCATTACCGCAATCCAGCATGCCACTTCTTATGGGTAACAGCCTCAATGCCTGGTCGGACGCCCTTACGGGCTTCGCACCGATGGGCCTGCCTCTCGGTCTTCTTGTCATTGCCGCCATTCCGCTTGTCTTCATAGCCCTTTACGCCCTTACCTACGGCGTATACGGTGAACGGAAGATCTCGGCGTTCATGCAGGACCGGCTCGGTCCGATGGAGGTCGGAAAATGGGGCATCCTGCAGACCCTTGCCGACATCCTCAAACTCCTCCAGAAAGAGGACATCGTGCCGACTTCTGCCGACAAGTTCCTGTTCGTCATCGGCCCCGGCGTGCTTTTCGTCGGATCCTTCCTGGCCTTTGCCGTCCTGCCCTTCGGTCCCGCATTCATCGGCGCCAACCTGAACGTGGGACTTTTCTACGCCATCGGCATCGTCGCCCTCGAGGTCGTCGGAATACTCGCCGCAGGATGGGGCTCGAACAACAAGTGGGCGCTGTACGGCGCCGTGCGCAGCGTGGCGCAGATCGTCAGCTACGAAATCCCAGCAGCCATTGCCCTGCTCTGCGGTGCCATGATGGCCGGTACGCTCGACATGCAGGAGATCAACGTGCTCCAGTCCGGTCCCTGGGGGTTCGCTCACTTCTTCCTTTTCCAGAGCCCTATCGCATGGCTTCCGTTCCTCATCTACTTCATCGCTTCGCTGGCAGAGACCAACCGCGCACCGTTCGACATTCCCGAGGCTGAGTCGGAGCTCGTCGCCGGCTACTTCACCGAATATTCCGGCATGAAGTTCGCCGTCATCTTCCTTGCCGAGTACGGCAGCATGTTCATGGTGTCGGCCATCATCGCCATCGTCTTCCTCGGCGGCTGGAACTCGCCGCTTCCCAACATCGGGTCCCTCGCCCTCAACGACTTGACCACCGGGCCGGTCTGGGGAGCTTTCTGGATCATCATGAAAGGCTTTTTCTTCATCTTCGTGCAGATGTGGCTGCGCTGGACCCTTCCCCGTCTCAGGGTCGACCAGCTCATGTACCTCTGCTGGAAGGTGCTCACCCCGTTCGCATTCGTCAGCTTCGTTCTGACGGCGATCTGGATGATATACGTACCATGACCGTTACCTGTTAATGACAGAACACACTATGAGCGAGTATTTCAAGAATATTGCAACCGGCGCCACCACCATCGCCACCGGCATGGGAATCACCCTGAAGCATTTCTTCAATGCCGTCAAGCGAAAGGGAGACGCCGGCATTGACGATGTGGACTACTTCGGCCAGGTTGACGGCCTGGTGACCCTGCAGTACCCCCGCGAAGCGGTCCCCACCCCGTCAAACGGACGCTACCGCCTCCATAACGACATCGACGACTGCATCGGCTGCGGCCAGTGCGTCAGGGCATGTCCTGTCAGCTGCATCGAGATGGAGACCATCAAGGTGATGCCGGAAGACCTCGCGGCCTGCGGCAAGACGTCCGGCGGGCAGCAGAAGAAGTTCTGGGTCCCCGTTTTCGACATCGACACGGCAAAATGCATGACCTGCGGCATCTGCACCACCGTCTGCCCGACGGAGTGCCTCCGCCATACTCCGGTAGCTGATTTTTCCGATTTCGACCGCTGGAACCTTGTCTATCATTTCGGCAACCTCACCCGCCACGAGGCCGAGGCCAAGAAGAGGAAGGTTGAGGAGGCGCAGGCGAAGGCCCAGGCAGAAAAAGAGCGGAAAGCCGCCGAAGCAGCAGCGGCCCCCGCTGAACCCGGCGAGACGAACCCTTAACAGCAGAACTGAAAGAGAGACCATGACGAACCCAACCTATACGGCCATCTTCTACCTCTTTGCCGCCATCACGGTGCTGTCCGCGGCGTTCGTGGTGTTTTCGCGCAACATCATCTATTCGGCGTTCTCGCTGCTCTTCACCTTTTTCGGTGTCGCGGCCCTCTATGTATTCCTCTCGGCAGACTTCATCGCCGTCACCCAGGTCGTGGTCTATGTCGGCGGCATCCTCGTCCTCCTGCTCTTCGGCGTGATGTTCACCAACAAGGTGATGACCACAGACCTGAAAGCCGACGTCCTGAACGTCGTGCCCGGTGCGCTGCTTTTTCTCGGCACCCTTGCCGGGCTGCTCTATACCTTCTACACCACCAACGGTTGGATGCCTTCGGAAACCATGCTCGAGGGCAGCGTGGTCGAGCGGATCGGCTTTGAAACCATGTCGCGCTTTGTCCTGCCGTTTGAAATGGCCTCCATCCTGCTGCTTGCCGCACTGATCGGAGCAGCCTTCCTCGCCCGCTATGATGCAAAGGGCGCCCGCGGCAACAGCGAACAGCCATAACGAAAGCAATAACGAACCTATACAGAGAGAGTCCACCATATGGAACAGCTGGCAGCAATCGGAATCAACCATTTCCTGACCGTTTCGGCGATCCTTTTCGCCCTTGGTCTTTTTGCCGTGATGACGCGCCGCAACGCCATCGTCATCCTGATGGGCGTCGAGCTCATCCTGAACGCCGCAAACATCAATTTCCTGGCCTTTTCGAAGTGGAACGGCGGCATGGAAGGGGTGATGTTCAGCCTCTTTGTCATCGTGCTCGCAGCAGCCGAGGCGGCCGTGGCGCTTGCCATCATCATCAATATCTACAAGATCTTCAACACGGTCGATGTCTCATCCATCGACTCCATGAAAGAGTGATCACAGGGGTACAACCGAATAATCATTTAGGACCATGCACAGTTTAATCCAGTTGTCAATAGCCGTACTGCTACTGCCGCTGCTCTCGTTCGTCATCCTGATATTCTTCAACCGCCGCCTGCCGCGGAGGGGGGATTTCATCGGGGTCGGCATTCTCGGCACAACCTTCGCCCTCTCGGCCTATATATTCTGGACGGTCATCGTCGAGCACTACGATCCGGCGTTCCGTGTCGCATGGGACTTCACCTGGCTTGATTTCGGCAATGTCCCCGGCGTCGGTCCGCTCCAGGTCAAGATGGGCATCGTCATCGACAACCTGACGGCCATCATGCTCGCCATGGTCACCCTGATCAGTTTCCTCGTGCATCTCTACTCCACGGGGTACATGAAGGGCGACAAGCACTACGGCCGGTTCTTTGCCTATCTCGGCATTTTCACCTTCTCGATGCTCGGCATCGTGCTGAGCGACAACCTCTTCTCCATCTACATTTTCTGGGAGCTCGTCGGACTTTCTTCCTATCTGCTCATCGGCTTCTTCTTCGAAAAGGAGAGCGCTGCCGATGCACAGAAAAAAGCGTTCCTCGCCAACCGTGTCGGCGACATCGGCATGTGGCTCGGCATCCTGATCCTCTACTCGCAGTTCCATACCTTCGGATACCAGGAGATTTTCCAGAAACTTTCAGCAGGTGAGTTCGGCCTGTCGCACGCCTGGCTGACCGCGGCCGGCATCCTCCTCTTCATGGGCTGCGTCGGCAAGTCGGCCCAGTTCCCGCTCCATGTCTGGCTTCCTGACGCCATGGAGGGCCCGACTCCGGTCTCGGCCCTCATCCACGCCGCCACCATGGTCGCCGCCGGCGTCTACTTCGTGGCCCGCATTTTCGTGCTCCTCACGCCCGAGGCGCTGCACCTCATCGCATTCATCGGCGCCTTCACCGCCTTCATGGCGGCCACCATCGCCATCACCCAGCAGGACATCAAACGGGTCCTTGCCTACTCGACCGTCTCGCAGCTCGGCTACATGGTGCTTGGTCTGGGTGTCGGCGCCTACTCGGCAGCCCTCTTCCACCTCGTCACGCACGCATTCTTCAAGGCATGCCTGTTCCTCGGTTCCGGCGCCATCATCCACGCCATGCACCACGAGCAGGACATGCGCTGGATGGGAGGGCTCCGCAGGAACATGCCCTGGACATTCGCCACCTTCATCATCGCCACCTTCGCCCTTGCCGGTCTTCCGCTCACCAGCGGGTTCATGAGCAAGGACGCCATTCTGGCCGGTGCTCTCGGTTTTGCACAGACTGAAGGCACCTGGTACTACTATCTGGTTCCGCTTCTCGGTTTCTTCTCCGCGCTTCTGACAGCGTTCTACATGGGCCGTCAGATCTGGCTCGTCTTCTTCGGCGAAAGCCGCACGCACCTCAAGCCCGCCGACCCGCACGACCACCATGCGGCACATGCCCATGATGGTCATGATGAAGAGCACGGCCATCATCCGGTCCATGAGGTCGCATGGAACATGCGCCTTCCGCTGGTCGTTCTGGCAGCCCTCTCGATTTTCATCGTCTATTCTCCCGATCCGCTCGATGGCGGCAAAGGCTGGTTCATGAAGATGATCCCGACACCCGCAACGGTGGTTGGAGGAGAGCAGCACGGTATTTCAGAAGCCTCCATGGCCATGTCCGCAGAGGAACACGGAACTGCAGCCGCACCCGAAGCGGTGCAGGCCGAAGCGCCAGCGACTGAGGATATGCATGCCCTGGCAGCAGTGCCTGTTGAACCGGGAGGCGAAACCCATGCCCCCGCCGCATCTGGCGAGCACGCTACTGGTAACACATTCGCCGATCCCCGTCAGGCCGAAATCGCGCACCTGACCCACGCGGCCCATAACCGCGCAATCCAGATCTCTACCGTCATGGTGATCCTCGGCATCGGCTTCTCCCTCACCGTCTACGCCTTCAAGGTCATCGATCCGGACCGTACCGCACAGGCCATCCGCCCCCTCTACCTCATGTCCTACAACAAATGGTACTGGGACGAGATCTACCAGGCGACCTTCATCCGGGGCTCCATGCTGATTGCCGCCATGTTCTCCTGGTTCGACCGCAACATCATTGACGGCCTGGTCAACGGCATTGCCACCATGACCAGGAAATTCGCGTTCCTCAACGGCAGCTTCGACAGATATGCCGTTGACGGAATGGTGAACTTTACCGCATTTTTCGTTAACACATCCGGCGGAGTGCTGAAAAAGCTCCAGACCGGGAAGGTGCAGACCTATGTTGTCATGGTGATGCTGGCCGTCTTCGGCTATTTCGTCTACTACTTTGCACAACTGGTCTCCTGAGAGGATTTACTTTTCAATTGCTAACATACCGATAGGGAACATGCTGAGTTTAATTGTCTTTCTGCCCATTATCGCCGGCCTGGTAATCCTTGCCGTGCCCTCCTCCCAGAAGCAGATCATCCGGATGGTATCGCTGCTTGCTGCAGTGGTCCAGATGGTGCTTGCCGTCATGATCTGGCAGGGATACGACCCTTCGCTCGCGGGCATCACGGCCGTGGCGGGAGGCTCGCCCGAAGGCTCGTTCCAGTTCATCGAGCGTTTGCCGTGGATCAGCCTGGACCTCGGCTCGATGGGCAGCATGAACATCGAGTACTTTCTCGGTGTCGACGGTCTCTCCATCACCATGGTGATCCTCACCGCACTTGTTTCGACTATCGGCGTGCTCTCAAGCTGGACCATCCAGAAGCAGGTCAAAGGCTACTTCCTGCTCTACAACCTCCTGGCCACAGCCATGATGGGCTGTTTCGTCGCGCTCGACTTTTTCCTCTTCTACGTGTTCTGGGAACTCATGCTGCTTCCGATGTACTTCCTCATCGGCATGTGGGGCGGTCCGAACCGTGAATATGCAGCCATCAAGTTCTTCCTCTACACCCTGTTCGGTTCCGTCTTCATGCTGCTCGTCATGATCGCCCTCTACTTCAGCGTCATCGATCCGCTTACCGGCAACCACACCTTCAGCCTGGTTGCCATGGCAAGCCAGGAGAACTATATTCATGACGCCATCCTCGGTCCCGACAACGCCATGTGGCGCACCGTGGCCTTCATCGTGCTCTTCATCGGCTTTGCCATCAAGGTCCCGATGTTCCCGTTCCATACCTGGCTCCCCGACGCACACGTCGAGGCTCCGACCCCGATTTCCGTCATCCTGGCCGGCGTGCTTCTGAAGCTCGGCACCTACGGCATGATGCGCATCAACTTCCCGCTCTTCCCTGAAGTGTTCCAGGCCTCGATGTACGTGATCGGGGTGTTCGGCGCCATCAACATCATCTACGGTGCTTTCTGCGCCCTCGCCCAGAAGGATCTGAAGAAAATGGTGGCATACTCCTCCATCAGCCACATGGGCTACGTGCTGCTCGGCCTTGCGGCCGGCAACAGCGAGGGCATGACCGGCGCGCTCTACCAGATGTTCAACCACGGCACCATCACCGCCATGCTCTTCCTGCTCGTCGGCGTGATCTACGACCGTGCCCATACCCGCCAGATCGAGAAGTTCGGCGGCCTGGCAACCTACATGCCGGTCTACTTCGGTGTCGTGATGATCGCATGGTTTGCCTCCCTCGGCCTTCCGGGACTCAGCGGGTTCATCAGTGAAGCGTTCGTCTTCGTCGGTGCCTTCAGCGCCGAAGTCACCCGGCCCATCGCCATCGTCTCGGTGCTCGGCATTGTTTTCGGTGCAGCCTACCTGCTCTGGTCGCTGCAGCGGATGTTCCTCGGCAAACGTCGTGAAGATGCTGCCTACGATGTTGAAATCGGTGCCGACGGCCACGAGCACATCCACTTCCACGACTGGAAGGGCAAGCTCGATCTCGACGCACGTGAACTGGCCATGCTGGTGCCGCTTGCCGTCATCATCATTTTCCTCGGTATCTACCCGATGCCGATCATGGGCCTCATGACAACCAGCATCAACAAGCTCGTCCAGGTGCTTGCACCCGTGGCCATGGCCGCCCTTAACTGAGCGGATGTACTGACCGAAACCAGAATAAACGAAGAGAAATCATGTTCGAGCTCCCATCAGGTGCTGAAATACAGAATATCATCGCCAGCCTGAAAGCTGGTGCGGGGTCATTCATTCCGGAAATCTATCTCTCCATCCTCTTCATGGCGCTTATCCTCCTGGATCTTGCCACGAAGGGGAGGAAGGCGAACCTGCTCGGCTGGATGACCCTCGCCGGTCTTGCAGGAAGCATGTTCTTCATCTACCAGCAGCATGCGATGGAGGCTGGAGAACTGTTTTTCGGGATGTACGTGCTCGACGAGTTCGCCATCTTCTTCAAGTACTTCTTCGTTGTCTCGGGGATGCTGGCCGTTGTGCTGACGATGTCGGACCGGCGGTTCGATACGGAGGTGACGAGCATCGGCGAATACTATGCACTCGTCGTCGCCATGGTGATCGGCATGGTCATGATGGCTGCGGCCTCCGACCTCCTCATGGTGTTTCTCTCGATGGAACTGGTCAGTCTCACGGCCTACGTCCTTTCGGGCTACTTCAAGCGCGACGGCCGCTCTTCTGAGGCCGCCCTGAAATACCTTGTCTACGGCGCCGTCTCCTCAGGTCTCATGATCTACGGCTTCTCCCTCATTTACGGCCTTACCGCCCAGACCAACCTGCTCCTCATCAGCGCCGAACTTGCCGTACATGGCTACGACCCGCTGGTGATGATGCTCTCCACCCTCCTCATCCTTGCCGGCTTCGGCTACAAGATCGGTGCGGTTCCCTTCCACTTCTGGAGCCCCGACGTGTACGAGGGTGCACCGACCCCGGTCACCGCATATCTCTCGGTCGCTTCGAAAGCAGCAGGGTTCGCGCTCCTTCTGAGGTTCTTCTATATCGCCATTCCGCACGGCATGAGCCCCTATGAGGATATTGCCGGAAGGGACTGGCTCGGCCTGCTTGCCATCATCTCCGTCGCCTCCATGATCTACGGTAACGTGGTCGCCATATGGCAGAAGAACGTCAAGCGCCTCCTTGCCTACTCCTCCATCGCACACGCAGGCTACCTGCTCCTCGGCGTCATTGTCATGGACTCTATCGGTACCCAGGCAGTCCTCTTCTACCTGCTCTCCTACCTGCTGATGAACTACGGGGCGTTCTATGTCATCACCCTCATCGCCAACCGGACCGGCAGCGAGAACCTCGATGACTACCGCGGTCTCGGCCGCAAGATGCCGCTTGCCGGCGCCGCCCTTACCGTGTTTCTCATCTCCCTTGTCGGCCTGCCGCCGACGGTCGGATTCATCGGCAAGCTGTTCATCTTCTCGGCCCTGCTTTCCAAGGGTTCTCTCTATGTGGGCCTCGCCCTTGTCGGCATCATGACGAGCGTCATTTCGCTCTACTACTACATGCTCATTCCTCTGAACATGTTCCTCCGAGAATCCCTCGAGCCTAACGAACGTGCCCAGAACCCCGGCATGCTCGCCAATGTACTGATGGCTGTCCTCATGGTGCTCACCATCTGGTTCGGTCTCTTCTTTGAGCCGCTTTCACAGTTTGCACACTACTCGTCGGCCATGTTCGGCCTCTCGCTCTATTAAAGAGAACGGGCGCAGCGCCGCACCGCGACAATAAGAAACCCCGCCCTGCATCTGCTGCATGGCGGGGTTTTCTGTTTTCAGCGTAGCCTTCGGGGGTGAGCGGCTACTGGCGGATCAGGCGGAGGAACTCTCCGCGGGTGGACTCTGAGGTGATGAACTGGCCCGACATGGCCGAGGTTGTTGTGACGGAGTTGAGTTTCTCGACTCCTCGCATCACCATGCACATGTGCTTCGCTTCGATGACGACGCCGACCCCCTTCGGGTTCAGGACATCCTGTATCGCGTCCCGGATCTGCTGGGTGAGGCGTTCCTGCACCTGCAGGCGGCGGGCGAACACTTCAACCACGCGCGCGAGCTTCGAGAGTCCGACGATCTTTCCATCGGGGATGTAGGCTACATGGGCCTTGCCGAAGAAGGGGAGCATGTGGTGTTCGCACATCGAGAAAATGTCGATGTCGCGAACGAGCACCATCTCGTCGTACGACTCCGTGAATACGGCTTTCTTCAGCATCTCCTCCGGGTCCTGGCGGTAGCCACGGGTAAGGAACGCAAGCGAGCGGGCGACCCGTTCGGGGGTTTTCAGGAGGCCTTCGCGCATAGGATCCTCGCCGACAGACTCCAGCATGGTGGAGACGGATGCGGAAAGTGCGGCATGCGCTTCCGGACAGAGTTCCTGCGGGTCGAGGGGGTACTCGTCGTCGTCGCAGCAGGTGCCCCTGCCGGTGAAGAGGGGGGTCTTTATCGGGGTATGCATAGGGTTATTCTCCGAGGTAGCTGACGCTGTTTTTTCCTGTTTCATGTAATTTGACTGCTTGGAGGGAGATCTCCCGGTTGTCGATGGCTGCAATGCGTTCTTCGAGTATGTCCCAGATGAGGACGGCAAGTGTCTCGGTCGTCGGTACCAGCCCTTCGAGTTCCGGGACGTCGTGGTTCAGGTGGCGGTGGTCGAAGCGCGCCGTCACCTCCTCTTCGAGGATCTTTTTCAGCTCCTTCAGGTCGAACAGGTACCCGGTTTCAGGGTCCACGGTGCCGCCGAGGGTGATCTCAAGCTGGTAGTTGTGGCCGTGGCCGTACTTGTTTGCACACTTTCCGTACACCCGGGTGTTCATCTCTTCGCTGAACTTCGGGTTGAAGAGCCGGTGGGCTGCGTTGAACTCGATGGTGCGGGTTACATAGACCTTGCGCGGTTGCCCGGCTGGGGGAGGGGCCGCGGGAGGAGAGGATAACGGGGTCTTTTTCTGTTTCATTTCTGTAGGGTGCAATGCTGTTCAGAGGGGTACAATGTACTCAATAAAGCTGATTATATTGGAATGGCGTATTTTACTGTTACCGTCTGATTCAACGGGCTGCGGCAGCAATAAGTTTCAGTGCCGGCAACTGAACATGCCGTGCGGGGGAACCCCGGCGGCACCAGTTTCGTTTACACCTTCAGTGCTTGCAAAGAACCCCCTGACACCCGACAGTTACGATTATGGCAACCTCGCTCGAAGATCTCATAAGGACTAGCACCACCCCTGTATTCGTCGACTTCTGGGCCGCCTGGTGCGGGCCCTGCAAAATGGTGGCTCCCTCCGTCAGGAAACTCGCCGCGGAGTTCAAGGGGCGGCTGAGGGTGGTGAAGGTCAACGTCGATGAACAGCCGGCAGCAGCCTCGCGCTTTCATGTGCAGGGCATTCCCGCACTCATGCTCTTCAAGGACGGAGAGAAGAAATGGAGCACCGCTGGAGCTGTCCCGTATCCCCAGCTCAAGGCCGAAGTGGAGAAGGTGCTCGGCTAGATCTTCCTTGCAATGCCCGACATGATGGCCATGATGCCGATTATCGCGTGCGACAGAGAGACTCCGGCAAGGTTGGGTATGCGTTGGTAAATGATGCTCCACATGATGCCGGCGGCAAAGCTCAGCAGGCCGGTCAGCGGATCAAGGTAGACGGCGTGCAGGAAGGCAAACAGAACCGCTGAAATCATCACCTGGAGGAGCGGGCTCCCGATGCCGCACCGTTGCATCTCGGCAAAGAGGAATGAGCGGAACAGGAACTCCTGGACAGGGCTTGAGATGAGGATGTAGAAGAAAAAAAACGCCACGGCAGGCGTCTTGAGGCTTTGTTCCGGCATGCCGGGGATCGGAAGCAGGATGACCAGTCCCGCACCCGCGATGCCTGCCAGAATGTTTACGCCGATGGCTTTCGGCAGGTTCGAGGTCCGGAGCCCCAGCTCTCCTGCTGTGTGCCCATGCCGGTGGGAGTACATGAGGGCGAACGCAAACATCAGCAGCAGCATCGCCGAGCGCAGTGAAAACGGCACCACCCCTCCAAGCACAGCCAGCACCGGCAACAGGTAAAGCAGCGTAACCAGCAGGATGAAGTGGCGCAGGCTATGGTGTTGTGTCTGATGCTTCACTCGTCTTTTTCTTGCAGTGCATTCAGAGAGAGCGAGAGACAGAGCTCGCTATTGTCTGCGTCTCTCTCTCTCGCTCTCTCGGCGGTAATGTGGTTTTAAACAGAAAAAGGCCGGTAAGCATTCCGGCCTTTTTCATGTTCTCTGCTGTTACTGGTTTTTCGGTCTCATTCGGACGGTTTTTCCTTCTCGGCCTCGAATTTTTTCCTGTTGTTGCCGTTTTCTTCGCCTTCGGCGGTCTGTGGAGCGTTGACCCTGTAGTTCCCGCTGATATTAACGGTTCTGCTTTTTTCACTGTCGATCAGCACCAGGAATGTTCCCCCGATGGTTGCCGTTGGAACGGTGATGCCTCCGCTTTTTGATACTCCGCTTGCCGCACCGGCCAGAACGCCTGCCGGCCCGTTCACGAATCCCGATACGAAAGGCGAGAGGGCAAAGCCTGTTGCCCGGGTATCGACGCCCAGTGAATAGGTCAATGCTTCCGTAAGGCTGAGGAGGGTGATGTTGTATCCCTTCAGCTCTTTAACGTTTTCGATATAATTTGCGGCGTCATGTATAAGGGTCGGAAAGTCGACTTCATCGGCTTTGTTCTTTTTGCTCTGGATCGTTATTGAGCCGACAATCTCTCCCTCGGACAGGCCATAGAAGTTGAATGAGATTTGCCGCTCTTTCACTCCTTTCCGTTTCCTGACGTCAGCTCCGTTATAAATGATCTTCGTTCCTCTGCTGCGCCCGATGGCCACGTCATGGTTCTTTGTGGAAAAAAAGTTTTTTGTGAGCATGGGAAATCCCTTCACCTGCATAGGAAGGCCCTTTCTTATTCCTGCCCGGGCGACTCGCAGGCATGTCTGTTTCATGAGATTCTCCATCATATTTCCTGCCTCAACATCCTTCATTCCTCAACATCCTTCATTCCAATCCTTCTGTATATCCGGCCTCCGGTGTTATCTCATAGCGAAACGCTATCCGTTCCTTTCTTGAGACAGGGTTGATATGTATTGAGACATGTTCCGGCGGTTCGGCTGGGCTCTCTATCGGGCATTGTCAATAAGTGATTATGATATTGTTTGTTATGAACCATGCTTTGTGTTGGCACGAGATATGTATGAGTTGTACTTGATGGACTTAATCCAGCATGGTTTCTCTTCCCTATGCCAGGCTCCGCTTTATGAAGCTGGAGATGGAGCGGATTTTGAGGTACTCGGCCGGATTTAGTGTTGCATCAACGACAACAACATCATCACAGTCAAATCAAACATCAATCAACAGGAGATTATTATGAAAAAGACAATTGCAGCTGTTGCTTTTGCCGCCGCAATGGCGCTGGGTACTTCCACCTCGTTTGCAGGTGAGCTTGCACAGATTTCATCTGTCGGTCTGAACTCCAACGGGTTCGCAGCCGCAAGTGGAATTGCAGGGAACTTTGCAAATGTGAACAACAGTGCATTTCAGATTGTCAGCATGAATGAGTCTACCAATGGTGGATGGTTCAACCCCGGAAGCAGTTCATCGGCTTTCAGTCTGACTGATCTGAATACCAGCGTGAACGCCATTTCTGGTGCTCAGGCGCAGACTTCTTCATGGTTTGGCGGTTCTTCAGCGGCATCGCTTCTGAATGCCCAGATGATCAGCTTCTGATTCTCGGAATAACTCGCAACGAGGGTACAAGGCTCCGGGTTCACAGCCAGGAGCCTTGATTATATAATGGCGTGTCATCCAATCATAACGGAGCAACAATGAAAAAGATAATCGCAGTAGCCTCTTTGGCACTTATTCTGCTTACAAATATTGCTGAAGCGGAAGACATTTCAACCAGTACCGTGACAACGGCCGTCGGGGTCTCCTCAGTCAATATTTCGGGGATGGGTGCGGTTTACAATCTGTGGATGCAGTTTTTCCATTTCTGATTCCGGTTCGCAGTTTCATTGAAGGCCTGGAGGAGCGTCATCTCATGATGGTCTTGTAACAAGTGAGAAAACATGAAAAAAATTATTGCTATTGCAACGCTTGCCTGCTGTGGGTTCTCGAATACGGCATTTGCCCAAGCTGAAAGCCAGGCGACATCGACCATTACTGATGCCGTTGGCTCAAGTTTTGTCGACATGACATTCGAGGCATCGAAAATGCAACCCTATATGCCAGGAACCGTTTCTGCTCCCGTCATCTCGCCGACACTGTTCAGCCTGATGGGTAAACCGGCACAGATTGCCGGCCTTCCGGTTCTTTCCCAGTATTTTTTTTCCACGATGCTGCACGATGTAGAAATCGGGAAGAGCGGCAACACCAAGGTGATTTACAACGGTGAAAAGCTGCCCGGAAAAAAGAAGCTCAAAAACCGGAAGATCAAATATGACTTCAATGGTCTGGCCCATGGAAAAGTAGTCGGTTCTCTTACGGTCCAGAGCCGAAAAAAGTCCTCTGATGAAGTGGATCTGCCCTCCGTCATTTATGATGCCACCCATTATGCATCCTTTTCGAAGGAACTGTAGGGCTATAATTTACTGCTCCTGTCGGTTCCCGATCTGATTTCCTATGCCGTTGGCGTGGATTCAAAAAGCCGGGGGATGTCTGTCGCACCGGTGGTGTCAGGTTTGATAAACGGTCCGCTCGGTGCTTTGACTGGATTGTCGTCAGGTCTTTCAGCTACCGGCGGTGTGACTGCTCCTACTGCGCTTGTCGGATGTACTTTTCTGATCGTCATTGAGGATGAGGCGGCATCGGAGATCAATCTTGCGCAGTGTTTCGGTCGATCTTCAATTGCTTCACGAGTTAAGGACGATAAAGATGTTGTTGATGGTGCTGCCAACGGAGGCGCTGTGGGAAAAAAATATGAATCAACTACCCGGAAGGGGGAAAAGTGAGGTCTCTGTCGCTCTGATTAATGTCAATAACGGAGGAGAAAAAAATGAAAGCAAAATCCATGATTGCAGGTGCAGTAGCCGTCGCAGGGCTGTGTATGCATACAGGATCGTCAGCTGAGGCCGCGGGGTTTGAACTCCAGCAGCTTGAGGCTGTGCAGTTGATGACCGTTGGCGCCGGGACCGCAGCGGGTCAGGCATACAACTTTTCCGGGTTCAACCCCACGGCTGTCGGACTGACAAGCCCATTTGTGTCCGTGTCCTTCCAGAACGAAAATGCATATGACATTTCACTGGCCAATGCATTTGCATCAAGCGTCGGCGGATCAGCCAGTGCTTTTGTTTTTGCTGGGAATAATGTAAAGTTTGCTCCCGATTCCATTACCATCCGGTGACTCATCACTCCGTCCGGTCATTCCCCCGTACCGGCCTTCCTCCTCATTTTAGCCACGACTCAAATTCTTGCATGAGTTCCCTTTGCGCGGATTCTCATCTTCCATTCTTCGTCTCATATTCATCCACAGTCTCGCCATTGTCTCATAACGTTTCTGATGTGTCACCTCGATGCCAATTGCCTTGGCATCTGATTATGATGAGGTGCTGCTTCCGATGTCTGCCGTTGTTGTATCAAGCATTTATTGCTTGTTCACAGAAGATGGTTGGCATGGTCTTTGCATATGAACCGTGTAAGCGACGGTCATGTTTCGGCCTCATCTGTCATTGGGTTGCATTTTCAACAGACAACGGCATTCAGTGTAACTGAAGGCTGCGAAGCATTTGCGGAATTATAGTCTAGATCGCTGATATGTATGGTTTCTGGTCATTAAATCACAGGCAGGTCATCATGAGCGTTTTAAGGATGTTGCTGGTCTTTATGGTATTGGTGCAGTGTGTGAAGTTTTCCACCGGAGGCGGTGAGGCCAACGCTGAGACATACGGCGCGCAGTCAACGACAAGTCCTTTGTTCAATGAACAGCAGGAGTCAACCACACGGCCGGAATACAATCCGCTTGCCGGTCCGAATTATCCCATTCAGCCGAACTCCTATTTCACCGACGATAACGGCAATATCCTGATGATGGTCAATGTGCTTGGAGAAGTTCACAAACCCGGTCAGATCGTCGTACGTGAAAATGCGGATTTTTCAACGGTGGTGGCTTTAGCGGGAGGACAGACCGATAGGGCTAACATGAAAAAAGTTGTTGTGGCCCGTCAAGAGCCAGATGCACAAGGCAAGCAGTCTTACAAGATTAACCTCAAAGAGTATTTCAAAACAGGCAATAGGGCGGACTTTATCACTCTTCGTCCGAATGATACCATATTCATTCCCGACAAAAAGAAAGTCGGGCTGGAAAAAATTGCTACCGTAATCGGAACTGCCGCTGCGGGGTTCAGCATTTTCGCTATTCTTCAAAACTGAACGCATGAACAACGAAACGACGCCTGTGAAGCATCTGGCCGGCTCGATGTTTTCGCCCGGCGGTCATAGAGTTCGCAGAAAAAACGAGATGACGATGGATGAACTGTTCCGGATCGTTCATCGCCGGGGCGCAGGTATGATTGTCTTGATGGTCGGGACTCTAGTCGTGGCCATGCTGTTTTATTTGTTTAAAACCCCCGAGTATCATGCTGTGTCCGTTGTCATGATCAAAGAGGACAAACAATCAAACGATCTTTTGCAGACGATTCTCGGCCCGGAAGCCGGCATGGACATCAATGCTTCAAAGAAAGATATTGCTCTTTTCAAGTCAATGCCGATCGCACGGCTCACCATTGAGCAGCTGGAGCGGAACCTGAAAGGAAAGCCACTTGAGCTTTTCGGGAGCAGGGACTATACTTCTCCCCTCATGGCTCTGTTCACGAAACTCCAGCCATCGAGTATCGGTAATGCGTTCCCCTCTGAAACTGATGGCCTCAGCAAGGAGGAGCTGCTTCGTCAACGATGTTTATTGCTCACAAAGCGGATTCGGGTGGAGCCGGTAAAGGATACGAATATGCTGAACATCTCTGTGGCAAGCCCGTTTGCTGATGAAGCAGAACTCTTGACAAACACGATATGCGAAGTTTATCGGCAAGCCGATATTTCCAGGAATTCCGAGAAATATGCTCAGGCTAACAGCTATATCGCAAAAAGCCTGGTCGAGCAGCAGAGTAAAGTCGATGAAGCAGATCGAGCGCTTTCTCTGTTTATGACCCACAATGAAATCTATGAGGTATCAGGCAACACCCAGCAGCTGCTCGACAAACTGGTTGAGGCTGATGCACAGTACAATACCATTCAAGCTGAGTATCATACGGTAGGTAACACGTTGCGCTTCCTTGAACAGCGGCTTTCTGAATCCGACAAGGCTATTGGTTCGCAGATCGAGCAGACGGTCAACTCAAAGCTCGGCGCTATCATGGATGAAATTCGCGGTTTGGAGAGCAGTTATGTAGCACTGCTCAAGCAGAAGGGCGCAGATGATCCTGCGGTGAGGGCGGCAAAGGTCCGGCTTGAGGAGGTCAAGTCACGGTACGCAACCCTTCAAAGAAGCCAGATCGCCGGTGAAATCGGCTATGCAGGAAGAGCTAAAAAGTTCGGATTCGATATGGTTTCCGAAAAGCTCCAGATTGAGAGAAAGCTTAATGAACTGCAGTTCCGGGCAGGAGAATTATCCCGAATCCGGCAATATTATGAACAACAGCTGTCGTCGCTTCCAAACAAACAGCAGGAGTACCTGAAGCTTGAACGGGATCGCAACGTTGCTGGTAAGACCTATGCGGAACTCAAACAGAAGTTTGATGAAACAAGCATTTTCCTTGGTTCTGAGGTTGGTGGCGTATCCCTTATAGGTGCTGCGTTTCGTCCCTTTTTCCCTGAATCACCCTCCTTGCTGAAAAGCCTTCTTCTTGGAGTGCTTTTTGGTGGCATGCTGGCCATCGGGTATGCATACATCGAAGAAGCAATGGATGGCACCCTTCAGGACGAGTGTCTGTATGACGAGATCGGGCTGAGGCCGCTTTCTGTCATTCCAACAGTTGGTTCCGCCAGGAATCCAGCCGTTCCGCCTTCTGGATCGAGTCGGATGCTCAGCCATGTGGGCAACTCTTTCGGTAAACTGCTCCCCGATGCTTCATCCCGACAGTCGCCCTCCGGTCGGGAAGATGCTGCCCAGTTGATCCCGCTTATTACCGACAACTTGACCTCGTCTTTTGCTGAAAGCATCCGAATTCTGAGGACATCGATTCAATACAGCCGCCAAGGCTCTCCTCCACAGTCAATCTTGATTTCCGGAACTGCGATGTGGGAAGGAAAATCTACGGTCTGCCTGAATCTTGGTATGGCGTATGCGCTGGTCGGCAAGAAAACCCTCATCATCGATTGCGATCTCCGCAGACCATCCCAGCATGTAAAGCTGAACTGTTTAAGGGGGCCCGGGTTGACCGATTATCTTCTTAGTAGTGACGGGGACTCGTGCGTTCCGAATATTCAGAACACCCGGATGGAGAATCTTTTCCTGCTGAGTGCCGGTTTAAATGTATCGGGTTCAAGTGAGCTTCTTGCTTCAAAGAAAATGCAGGGTCTGCTGTCTGTTATGCGGAAACGTTTTGACTGCATCCTGCTCGACTGTCCGCCGTTTTTCCTGAGTGATGCATCACAGATCTCAGCTTTGACTGATGGGGTCGTTCTGGTTTCAAGACTGCAGTACACAGAAAGAAAAATGTTACAGAGCATTATTGCCGATCCTGCCGTGAAAGACGCTCTGTTGGGTGTTGCGCTCATTGCCACCCCTGAGCTGAGCCGAAAAGGCTATCTTGGTAAATACGGAAATGGAGTCTATGAAGAAGACCCTTTGCTGCTGACCTAGCTGCATTTCCCTTCCTCCCCCCGGCTGTAACCGTATCTCCCCCCTGATTCAAGTGAGACATTGCCATGATGATCGTGGCTGATTTCCCCCCCCCTTTTTTGCAACCTGAAAGCATCAAGGATATGGATGGGGGTGTGCATGCGGTTGGGAAGATTCCTGAATTAAGGATTCTTTCTGGTGGAGAGCATCTTAAGGCGTTATTGGTGGGCGTTTTGCGCTCAATGATGGGTCATTGGGCTCGAGAACAGCTCCTTCGTCTGTTTGATGCCTTGCTATGGTTGGTCGGGGCTTATGTGGCGGGGAGTCTATGGCTTGGGGTTCCCCTTGAGGCCAAGGGCTGGATCCACTTGATGCTCGCATATGTTTTTCCATTGATTGCTTTCATGATCTATCCCTCCATGGGTTGTTATAGGTCTTGGAGAAGCATCGATTATTTATCGGTTGTCAAGCCGGTTGTACTCTCAATTCTCGTGGTCGGTCTTTCTGCACTGACCATCACATTCCTGATGCATGAAATTGGTGCGCTCTCGCGTGTCTGGTTCATGTTGACGCTCTCGTTTGTGCTCGGTACTGCAGTATCCGTCCGTCTGGTTGCAGTCGGTATCATGCGGTGGCTGCGCCGCAATGGTTGCGATCTGCGGAGGATCATACTTGTGGGTGATGCAGAGAGACTTGCATATATGCGACAGTCGGTTTCCGAGCATCCCGGGTTCGGCTTTTCCATCGTCTCTACTCTTGGCTATGAGGACGGTGCGGCAGCGTCTATACTTGATGCGATGGCTGGACAGAATATTGATGAAGTCTGGATGGCGCTGTCGCCGGAGAAGATGGAACGTATGGATTCATTGCTTGGGGCGCTTTCACAATCTCCTGTTTCAGTCCGCTGGATACCTGACATCAGGTGGCATGCGTTGTTGAACTCCAGGGAAGAGAATCTGATGGGCCACCCCAGCCTTCTTCTCAACGCCACAGCCATTGACGGAAGTCAGGGGCGTCTGCTGAAATCAATTTTTGACCGTCTTTTCTCACTCCTTGTTCTCCTGTTGCTCTCCCCACTGCTTCTATTGATTGCCGTGCTAGTGAAATTGAGCTCTCCGGGTCCGATCATTTTCCATCAAGCCAGACAGGGAATATCGGGAAAGCCCTTTCAGTGCCTTAAATTCAGGACCATGGTCACCCATCGTGAAGAAAGCGGGTTGACTCAGGCAACTGTGAATGACAGCAGGGTGACGCCCCTGGGTGCGTTTTTACGCAAGACAAGTCTGGATGAACTGCCGCAGTTCTTCAATGTGCTGGCTGGCGATATGTCGGTAGTCGGGCCCAGGCCCCATGCCATTCAGCATAACGAATTCTACACCAAGCAGGTCTACGGATACATGCAGCGGTACAGAACCAAACCGGGCATAACCGGATGGGCTCAGATCAATGGATATCGGGGTGAAACCGATACGCTTCAGAAGATGGTCAAGCGGGTTGAATATGATATCTACTACATGAAAAACTGGAGCTTCCTGCTTGACCTCAAAATCATTTTTGCTACAGCATTCAGCGGCTGGATGGGGCGGAATGCGTATTGAGCTTGGTGAAGTTGAGACTGTGGCATCGGAAATCAATCAGATGAAACTTCGCATGATGAAGAACATTTATGTGACGCAGCCATTTCTTCCTCCTTTGGAGGAGATGATTCCCTTTATGAAAAGAATATGGGAGAACCGTGTGCTTACCAACTGCGGTCCGTTTCATCAAGAGTTGGAGTCGACGCTTGCCCGCTATCTGGGCGTTACGCATATTTCGCTTTTCGCAAATGCCACGATCGGCTTGATTACGGCCTTGCAGGCCCTGCGAATCAAAGGGGAGGTCATCACTACGCCGTATTCCTTTGTCGCAACTTCGCATTCCCTGCTCTGGAATGGCATCAAACCGGTGTTCGTAGACATTGATCCCGATACGTTCAATCTGGATCCGTCAAAAATCGAGGCGGCAATTACTCCCGATACATCAGCCATCATGCCGGTTCATTGCTATGGCCATCCATGCGACGTCCATGCCATCCAGCGGGTTGCTGACCGCTACAATCTTAGGGTTATTTACGATGCAGCCCATGCCTTTGGTGTTTCTGATCAAGATGGCAGCATCCTGCAGCACGGCGACCTGTCCATCCTGAGCTTTCATGCCACAAAAGTATTCAATACGTTTGAAGGCGGCGCCATCGTCTCGGGTTCTTCAGGGTTGAAGCGGCATATCGATGATCTTAAGAATTTCGGAATAGCTGATGAAGTGGCCGTTGTCGCTCCCGGCATCAATGGCAAAATGAGCGAATTCAATGCAGCGCTGGGTCTTTTGCAGCTGGAGTATATCGATGAGGTCATTGCCTGTCGGAAAAGTATCGATCAACGGTACCGTGAAGGCTTTGCCGGAGTCAAGGGTATTCGCTGCCATCATGTTGATAAGGACGCCTACACTCCCAATTATGCATACTTTCCTGTACTGGTCGGTCCGGAATATGGGATCAGCCGTGATGAGCTCTATATGAAACTTAAAGAGCACGGGGTGTACTGCCGTCGTTATTTCTACCCGCTGATTTCCGACTATCCGATGTATCGCATTCTCCCTTCTTCAAGTCACAGCAACCTGCCTGTTGCGGTTGAGGTGGCTCAGCAGATCCTGTGTCTGCCCATATATCCGGGCCTTGACATGTCGGCAGTTGAAAAGATCATTGATTTGATCCGGGAGTGTTCCTGGCAACCGGGAGTTCTTGCCGCTGAGGCCCGGTGAGAGCAGTAATGCGGCGGGTCCCTGGATTATGTCATCGATAAAAGCCAACATATTCACCAATTATGTCAGCCAGTTTTATGTGGCTGGAATTGGTATTCTGATGGTCCCGTTCTACATCAGGTACATGGGTGCTGAAGCCTATGGTCTGATAGGTTTCTACACGCTGCTGCAATCCTGGTTTATGTTGCTGGACATGGGGCTTACGCCGACCATGCAGCGGGAAACAGCCCGTTTTCACGGTGGCTCAATTGATGCCATCAGCTTCCGTCGAGTTGTCAGGGCTCTTGAGGGGCTGTTTCTCGGAGTAAGCATTATCGGCGGCGGTGTATTGTTTTTCTCTTCTGGCTATATAGCCTATAGCTGGCTGAAAGCTTCCTCGCTGCCGTATTCAGAGGTTCATGCTGCCATCGGGACCATGGCCTTCATTATCGCCTTTCGATGGATGGGTGGATTGTACCGTGGTGCCATTGTCGGCTCTGAAAAACTGGCGTGGCTTGGTGGGTTCAACGCTTTTCTGGCCACCATCAAATCTTTGGGCGTCGTCCCATTATTGCTGTTTGTTGGTGTGGCGCCGAGGATCTTTTTCGGCTATCAGCTTGTCATTGCCTTGATTGAATTGATCGGACTGATGCTGTATGCCTATCGGTTATTGCCTGATATACCAAAAGGAGCGGTTCTTTCCTGGGACATCCGTCATATCCGTCCGCTGCTTCGTTTTTCCCTCACGCTGGCCTTTACGTCGAGTGTCTGGATTTTGACGACGCAGATGGACAAATTGGTACTGTCAAAAATACTGCCTCTTGCGGATTATGGCTATTTCACTCTGGCGGTACTTGTTGCCAGCGTTGTCATAATGATCAGCTCACCGGTAGGTTCTGCAATAATGCCGCGGCTCTCAAAATGTGATGCAGCGGGAGACAGCTCAGGGTTGATTCTTGTCTATAAAAACGCCACCCAGCTGGTGTCAGTCGTGGCCGGGTCGGCAGCCATCACGCTTGTTTTTTGCGCAGAACGGGTGCTGTATGTCTGGACAGGTGACCATGAACTGGCCCGGCAGGCCGCACCGGTTTTACAGGCTTATGCATTGGGAAACGGTGTTTTAGCCGTCGGGGCATTTCCCTATTATCTCCAGTATGCAAAAGGCGATCTGCGGGTGCATTTCATATGGAATATCGGCAGTCTCATCGTGCTGGTTCCATCAGTTATCTGGGTGGCGGAGAGATATGGGGGGGTGGGAGCCGGATATGTATGGCTTGTCATGAATCTTCTGGGAGTCCTGACTCTTCCTCCCCTGATTCACCATAAGTTTTATCCCGGACTAAACCGGAAATGGTTTTCAGATGATGTGCTTGTGATTTTCGCTTCAGGTGCGTGTGCCGGATTGGTTGTGACCCTGTTGCTGGCCACTGGCGCTGATCGGTGGCTTCAGCTCATTGAGGTCTTGGCGGTCGGCATTGCCGTTCTTTCGGCCTCCTCCCTGGCATCAGCAGAAATTCGGAAGAGACTCAATAAACTGAGGGTGTTTCTTCTGCAGAGGGCAACGGCATGAAGCTTGCGGGTATGCAGCCTTATTTTTTCCCCTATATCGGCTATTTCCAATTAATTGCAGCGGCTGATCGATTCCATCTTGCCGATAATATGCAGTTCATCAAGAATGGCTGGGTGCATCGCAACCGCATTCTTAAAAATGGGGAAGAATCTCTCTTCAGCCTCTCTCTGAAAAAAGATTCTCACTCGCTGGCAATACGGGATCGACAGTTGTCCACGGCTTACGACCGTTCCCATCTTCTTCATCAGTTCCATGTCGCCTATAGCAAAGCACCCCATTTCAGGGATGCCTATCCTGTGCTTGAGCGTATCGTTGCAAATGAAAGTGATAATCTGTTTGAATATCTGAAGTATTCGATATTCTCTCTTGTCGGGTATTTAGGTATTGCAACCCAGATTGGTGTCCTCTCCGATGTGCCTGTTGCCGAAGGACTTTCAATGCAGGACCGCTTGTTGGACGAATGCGGCAGGGTGGGTGCAACCACCTATATAAATGCTATCGGCGGAGTAGGTCTTTATGCAAAAGATGCCTTTAGGCAACGAGGGATTGAACTGCAGTTTCTCAAGCCGGCACTGAATCCCTATCCACAGTTTAGAGAGGTGTTCGTTCCGGGACTTTCCATCATCGACGTGATGATGTTCAATTCAGCAGACCGCATACACAGTGAGTTGCTGTATCGGTATGAACTCTTGTGAGCCAAAATGAGCAAAGCCTTGATCATCGAAGAGTCGAGCATGAAAAAGCCGAAAGTATCAGTATGCCTCATTACCTACAATCATGAGAAATATATCCGACAGTGCATGCAGAGTCTGGTGGATCAGCAGACATCCTTTGATTATGAAATAATCGTTGGAGACGATGCGTCTACCGATGGCTCACGCGCCATCATCCGTGAGTTTGCGCTAAGGTATCCGGATCTGGTGAAGGTCTTGTTTCATGAAGAGAATGTTGGTCCCTCTCAAAATTATCGTGATGTCCATTTTCAGGCCAGGGGCGAGTACCTCGCCCATATTGATGGTGATGATTACTGGATGCCCTGGAAACTTCAGCTTCAGGCTGATTTTCTCGATGCTCATCAGGAGTGTGTTGCCGTTTACTGCAATGCGCTGGTACTCACTGATGATCATAAGTTTCTCGGTGTTTTCAACGATCACATTCCTGAGGTTTTTGATCTTGGGTTTCTTCTTGCTGAGGGAAACTTTCTGAACAACAGCAGTCTCTGTTACCGGAGCAGGTACAGAGAGCGGGTAGTGCCTCATGCTCATTTTCTGGACTATCTTGTGCATCTGCGTCTGGGCTGTTCAGGGAAACTGGGTTATCTGAACAAGGTGCTTGTTGTGTATCGTGTGGGTTCTGAAACCTCCATTTTGGTGCAGATGACAGACAAGTGCCGGCTTCTCTCCTGGGAGACATTGCAGGCAGCTCAGCATATGCCGGTGAGTAAAGCTGTACAGCGAAATGCCGTGTCACTGTTTATTTTTGATGTTCTGCATGAGGGGTTACGCCGTTTTGATATGCCATTCCTGCATCACTGGATGCACCGGATCTACAGGGAATCTGGTGCTGTGCGCAATAGCGCTATGTTTGTCGGTATGCTCAGGGTGTGTGCCTCAATTGTAACAGCGCCTCCCAGGCGGATGCGGCGTTTTGTCTTTGGTCCCACTGCATTCAGGGTGCTCCACAGCCGATAAGATATCGTATGGGTTTGAGTGTGGCATATCCCGGATCCTGATCTCCTTGTCCCGGCAACGTCATCCTGTTTTTATGCGGAACCTTTTTCTGGTAACGGTGACCTACGGACACCGGCTCAATCTGCTTGCCCAAACATTGGCTTCTGCATTTCGCGAGGGGGTTGCGCATGCCATAGTCGTCAATAATGCTTCAGATGACCCCGTTGAAGAGCATTTGAGTAAACAGTACGGTGACTGGGTTACATGTGTTGCCTTTTGCTCGAATACCGGATCCGCCAATGCCTATAAGGCCGGTATGGCAAAGGCTGTAGAGATGGGCGCAGAATTCCTGTTTCTTCTTGATGATGATAATGTCATTGGCGAGGGGGCACTCTCCATACTCATAGCCGGATATTTGGAGTGTGCCGGTTCCATCGCTCCTGACCGTCTCTCCGTTCTGGCCTGTCGTCCCGACCATCATGCCGATGTGCTTGCCGGACTTGGGGAAAAGAGAGCCAATCCGAAGCCGGGCAGCTTTTTAGGGTTTCATCTGGCCGATATCCCCTTCAAGTTCTGGAGGCGGACACCATGGTTTCGTTTGTTGGCGGCGAGGGTACCGATGCCGGCAATGATGCGCATGGATATTGCTCCCTACAGTGGCATGCTGTTTCATGTTTCTGTTCTTGAAAAGCATGGGTATCCCGATACCCGCTTTGTACTCTATGGAGATGATTCTGAATTCTCCTTTCGGATCACGCATGCCGGAGGCTCCAACATATTGATAACTGGTGCAGGGTTGACCGACCTTGAAACTTCATGGAATCTCAAAGAGAAAAAGGACTCATCCTTCCGATCATGGCTTCGCGGGGAAGGAGATTTCCGTGTGTATTATGCTGCGCGCAATGGGGCGTATTTCGAACACTTTGTGCGGCCGCACAACAGGCTGGAGCGCAACATCAATAAAAAGATTTATCTGTTTATGCTCTGGCTCGAAGCAATGCGATCCGGCAGGGTTGAACGCTTCAGGCTGATACTCTACGGCATTGCCGATGGAGAGTCTGCCAGGCTGGGAATGAATCCTCGCTTTATTCTTTGAAATCCAGATAACATAATGGCTTAAACCACATGACCATGAACTCATCCTCAAAAACGCCATACGAAGTGCTCCGGGAAATGTCGGGCGGTTTCATGTTGACCCAGTTGCTCTATACGGCAGTGAAACTTCGGATTGTTGATCACCTGCATGCCGGCATCATCACGGTTCCGGAGCTCTCGGCCATTCTTGATGCAGATGTTTCAGCACTAAATCGCTTTCTTCGCATGCTTGTTGTGATCAACATTCTTGTTCAGCGAGAAGATGGGTGTTTTGAGGTGTCTGCATTAGGGGAATTGCTTCGCCATGATCACCCTGATTCGCTTTCTAATAGAATTCACTACATCGGGGAAGTGAGCTATCCTGCAGCTCAGGGGATATCCTATGCGGTTCAGACTGGAGAGCCGGGCTTTGATCATGTTTTCGGGATGTCATTTTTTGATTATTTCTCACACAACCCGCATCTGGGGACTCTCTTCAATGAACTGATGCGTCAGGGTGTGGCTGATCGGGTTGCTAATGTCGTCCAGACCTATGATTTCTCTGGCTATGGTTCCGTTGTTGATGTTGGTGGAGGGAACGGTGCCCTGGCTGCGGTACTGGCAGAGGCGTATTCCGATATATCGGCTACAGTATTTGATGCACCGGCTGTAATTGAAGAGGCGCGTCGCTATTTCGCTGAGAAAGGGCTTTCGGAACAGTGTCAGGTGGTCGCGGGCGATTTCTTCCTTGATCCTGTTCCTAATGGAGCTCACCTGTATGTGTTGTCCAACATTATTCATGACTGGGATGACCAGAAAGCGCTTTCGGTGCTTGAAAATTGCCGGGCGGCAATGGATTCAGGCAGCGTTTTGCTGATTATCGAACAGATTATGCCGGAAAAGGCTCTTGATGCACCCGTAACCGTAGCCAGTGACGTCAGCATGTTACTGTTGCTCAGAGGGCGTGAACGAACCGAAATGGAGTATGATAATCTCCTTGCCAGGGCGGGTCTGCGAATGACCAAAGTGTATCCGTTTGAGCAGTCAAAAGTATACAGCGGAAGAAAGTCAAACTGGGCGGTTATTGAAAGTCGTCTCCAGTCTGCAGTCTAGGTCCATGTCCTTGAGCGTAACGGTTGTGATGCGTATCAGGTACTATGGGATGGTACGGGAATGAGGATTCTTTTTATCAATGGCCTGTATGAACCATACGTTGGCGGTGGAGCCGAGATAACCCTTCACAAGCTGACGAGGGGATTGATGAGTCTCGGTCATCAGGTGGCCGTTCTCAGCATTGGGGATAATGTCGGGCTCTGCATCGATCGTGTCGATGGGGTAAAGGTCTATAGAGCTGGTATCCGCAATCTGTACTTCCCTCACGGAAATAAGACCCCTTCGCCATTGAGCCGAACCGCATGGCATCTGTTGGATTGCTATAATCCACTGATGCAGGACTATGTCCGGACTGTCGTTGATGCTGAAAAACCCGAAGTTTCGTCCTGCCATAATCTTGCGGGATGGTCAGTAAGCGCATGGGATGCATTGAGCGATTGCGGCGTTCCAATCGTACAGGTTTTGCATGATCAGTATCTGCTTTGCCCGACTTCGACAATGTTTGATGGACATTCACCTTGTCAGAAGCAATGTCTCCGGTGCCGCACCCTGCGTTTGCCGCATGCAGGAAAATCCAATCAGGTGAGTGCTGTCGTCGGCGTCAGCCGCTTTATTCTCGATAAGCTTCTCTCATACGGCTATTTCCGTGATACCCCCATCCGGCAGGTCATTTATAACGCCCGAACCCTTGATGCCGCTTTTCATCATTCCCGTGAGCGGGCCGTTGGCGGACGTCGTGTGTTTGGTTTCATCGGTACACTCGCGCCTCAAAAAGGCATCGAGATGCTTCTTGATAGTTTTTCTCAGTGCACAGAGGCGGGATGGCGACTGATTGTTGCCGGAACGGGAAGAAGCGGCTATGAGGCTGAATTGAAGAAACGATATCGCAACGAAAATATTTCATTCGCCGGCTACTCCAGCCCGATGGATTTTTTTGAAAAGATTGATATATGCGTTGTCCCCTCCCTTTGGGAGGACACCTTCCCAGGTGTGGTTCTTGAATCACTGAGCATGGGCGTGCCGGTGATCGGATCGGAAAGAGGAGGCATTCCTGAGATGCTGCAGAACGGGTACAACGGCTTGCTTTTCAATCCTGGAGATCCTCATGGCCTGGCTTCAGCCATGAGGCGCATGTCCGAAGGACTTGATTCATGGCCGCTACATCGGGCTGGTATTGTCAAGAGTTCCCTCCCGTTTTCTGATGGATATGGGTGGTCAAAGCAATGGGAAAATGTCTATGCAGGCGTTGTCTGAAACCACCACATTCTCCAGCGGCGACTGGAAAGTACGAGTTGTCCTGCTGCTTGGCGGCCTCATTCTTATGACTGACGCGCTTGGGGGCGCACTGCGGTATTACGCGTCCCGGCATAATCTGGAGATTGCCTTGTATTTGCCGAAGTTGCTGGTCGTCATCGCCGCCTTTTTCCCGTTTGCAGGATTTTATTCATCAAACGGGTATCCGTTTGCGAATAAACCGGTTTTCTGGGTCTATTACATACTCATCTTTTCCATTGGTATCGGCATTCTGCATTCTGTCGCTTATGGCGCAATCGCATTTATGGGCCTGCAGCTGATGCCATTCGTTCTCGGTCTGCTCATCACCATGCCCTCCGGGGATACGCTGACCGAGAACATCATCCGGTTTGTGTTTTTGCTGTGGATTATTACCTGTGTCGGGATCTGGGTTGACTATTTCATTGATTTTCCATGGAAGGGGAGCCTGTTTGAAATCTACGGTTCCACCATTGAGCTGAGCCGGTCCTGGTCAACGTTTGGTGTGGAACGGCCTGCCGGATTTACCCGCATTTCAGCAACTGCCGCATTTTATGCGGGCATTCTGGGCCTCTTGCTTCTGGTTTTTTCCCGCTCGTCCCTTGCTCGTGTTTCCATCATGCTTACAACCCTTGCATCCATGGCCGTTACTACGACCAAATCGGCGGTTGCTGCCACCGTGGTCGTGTTGATTTTCCGAATCCTTCGACGTGCACCAAAAATCCGCTTGTCACTGGTGGCCGCAGCAATGACTGCTGCCGTTGTTCTTCCTCTTTCCTATCCGAAAGGCAATCAGGAACTGCCGGTGGATAGTGATCTCTCCGAGCAGCTGTTTTATTCTTTCAATGACCGAACAGCTCAGACTTGGCCATATTTTGTTGCAGCAATCGAGCACGGCATCCTTGGCGAAGGTGCTGGCGCTGTCGGTACGTCCAACAAAATTGCCGGCGGCGCCATGTCACGGATACACTTGAATGTGGCAGACAGTTTCCCGCTTTATCTTATCGGCTGGTTTGGCTTTGCAGGCGGGATCGCAATTTTCCTGTGGCTCGGATACTCTGCATATGGGCTTGCTGTTTCTGAGAATACTTGGAAAGAGGCCATCGGAACGGCCGGTCTGTTCATCATGATGGTCGGCATTACCATCGATGTGATTGAAACCGTCCCGGGGTGTATACTGCTTGGAATCATCGTTCGGGGAATCAGCGGAATGGATCCGATTGAAAGCAGCGAAGCCCCAGTATGCTGAGTACGGAGATGTTCGTCAACTGCCGGTTTCTGGCGAAGGACATTACTGGCGTGCAGCGTTACAGTCTGGAAATTACCAGAGAGCTGAAATCGCAATATCCTTCCATAACATGTCTGGCTCCTGATCAGATTCTTCATCCCGATCTTGCTGATGAGCTTGATGTGAACGTCATCGGTAGCCATACGGGACATCTTTGGGAGCAGCTTGATCTGCCGGCCTATCTCCATAAAAAAGGCTCGCCTGTTCTGCTCAACATGGGCAACTCAGCGCCGATGTACTACGGCAATTCACTCGTTGTCATACACGATCTCGCATATGAACGCTATCCGGACTCATTTTCACTGCAGTACAGACTGCTATACCGCTTCATGGTTCCACGTCTGCTTCGTTCCGCCCGGGCCATTGTCACAGTCAGCGAGTTTTCAAAGGCCGAACTGATTGAGCGTTTCCAACTCTGTTCGGATGACATTTTTGTGGTACATAACGCTGCTCGGGGCGAATTCCGGAATGTAGGCGCCCTGCCTGCAGAGCGCTTCATTCTTGCAGTTTCATCCATTAACCGGCAGAAGAACTTCCATTCTCTTATCCAGGCATTCAACAGGCTGAAATCTGCTGAGGTAAAGCTCTACATTGTCGGCGGTTTCAACCGGATTTTTGCAGATCCAGTACTCATGGCGGAGGTTGACGGCAATCCCGACATTGTGTTCAAGGGAAGAGTATCGGATGATGAACTCATATCGCTCTACTCGAATGCCCTCTGTTTTGTTTTTCCTTCATTTTACGAAGGTTTTGGCATCCCCCCCATTGAGGCCCAGTCATGCGGTTGTCCGGTTATTGCATCTAATGCAGCTAGCCTGCCTGAAATATGTTCCGACAGCGTGCTTTACTGTGATCCATACAGCGTGGATGATATCGCAGGAAAAATCCACATGCTTCTTGATCAAAAACAACTGAGGGAAGAACTCGTCAGGAAGGGTTTTGTGAACAGCCGGAGGTTTTCATGGAACCGTTCCGCACAGAAAATGTATGCGATTGCACGCATTTTGATTGACGCGAAAACCGAGCCGCTCCATTCCTGATATTCAAGCAATGCGGCTCAACGGATTTGAAGAAAATGCCGGACCGATTCGCGTCCTTCATGCAGCTGAAACTGTTATCGGGGGCATTGGATCCTATATAGATGAGCTTGTCTGCCTGCAGAACCGTCACTATGGGGCTGAGTCCGTTAGGGTTGTCGTGCCGGCTTCGCAGGCTGGGTTTCTTGAGCGGGTTTCAGCTGCACAGGTAATCGGGTTTCAGGAGAAGCAGCATCGTCTGGCCAACGCCATTGAGCTTGCCGGACGGGTGTATGCGGAAACGTTCAATTTCTCACCTCATATTCTGCATCTGCACTCCTCATATGCCGGCCTGGCGGTCCGCCCGCCCATGATCTTCCTCCATCATAAACCGAAGGTTGTCTACTGTCCTCATGGATGGGCGTTTTGCCGGGACTCTGCCGGCATGCTCAACGCTATCTCGGCCCGTATCGAATACGCACTTTCATATGCAACGGATGCCATTGTCTGCATCTCACATAGTGAGCATGATGCCGCCATGGGTGCTGGAATATGTCGGGATCGTCTCCAGCTCATATGTAATGGTATTGACGATGATCTGCAACAGGCGGATGAAGGCGCAATAAACTGGCCGGATAACCGCTTGCATCTGCTGTTTGTCGGCCGATTCGACCGGCAGAAGGGCATTGATGTTTTTCTTGAGGCGATGCGCCGGCTCGGTAACCTCGCCTTTGCCTATGTGGTAGGGGCTCCTGTGGTAAACGGGGAGGCGCTGACTGCAATCCCGGACAACGTCACCCTTGTCGGCTGGAAGAGCCGTGCCGAAGTGCAGGCGTATTATCAATCCGCTGATCTGCTTGTGATGCCTTCACGATGGGAAGGCTTTGGCCTCGTGGCTGCAGAAGCGTTGCGTGCCGGTCTGCCTGTCATTGCCAGCAGAGTCGGAGGGCTTGTCGACATTGTTGAGGATGGCGTATGTGGCCGGCTTGTGGCCCCTGAATCTCCGACTGCAATTGTTGATGCTGTCTCTTCGCTTGACCGTGAAATGCTGAGGCGTATGGGTCAAGCCGGCAAGGCAAGAGCGAATAGTCTGTTTGGCTCGACTCGCATGTTCAATGAAATGGACTGCCTGTACACCCGACTTCTCTGATGCTCAATCAAAGCGCAGTATTTAAGGTGTGACTTTTTTGGGATCGTGTGTTTTCTCCCGCTGTGTATGCATCAACCCTTAACTGCTAGAGTATTGTTATGAAAAGATATGCGCGCTGGGCTAAAGTGTTGTACGGCTGGAAAATCAATAAAAGCGTCGATGCGCTTTGTCCTCCGGAAGAGGTGTTTCTGGAGATTACCAACACGTGCAATTTCAAGTGCAGCTACTGTCCGCATGCTGAGCCGAACCATTTTCTTGAGGTAAGTCCGGCAACCATGTCTCCGGATGACGTTCTGCTTCTTCTGGGTAAACTGCGTGATGGGGGGGTCACTACGAGTGCCATACATCTGAATATCGATGGAGAACCCTTCATGAACAGGCGGATCGATCAGATTTGCTCTGCCGCGATAAGCAAGGGGTGGAATACCTTTATTTTTGCGACCAACGGTTATTATGCCAGCGCTGAACGGGTGAACGCACTGCCGGCCGCAGGCAAAGACGTCCGGTATCTTTTCACGATAGACTTCTGTTCCGACAGGGTCCTATTTGAGCGGTATCGGGGTGGTACAGGTTCATGGGATGTCGTGCGCCAGAATGTCCATGATCTGATAAGCCTTGATATTCCGCATGTATCCATCGTCATGACCGATATTTCATCGTTTGTCATTACTGATCGGAGGGAGTTGCTCTCACGGTATGCGGCTTTGAAGCAGCTGTTCCCTGATTCGAAGAGGCTGGGGTTCAAGACCCGGGAATTTCATGATGTCACAGCCTATGTCACAGGTCAGGTGAACGGCAGTCATGAGCACAGAAAGTACAATGAGTGCCCGTACCCATGGACGTCAATTCATATCGCTGCTAATGGTGATGTAATCTCCTGCGACAGGGATCTGCGGCATAAAAATGTTCTGGGGAATCTTTTCACCGAGAATTTCTCTGACATATGGAACGGAGAAAAATACAGAAGGCTCAGGAATGCCATACTGGAAGGTGATCTGGCGGACATGGGCGCCTGTCCTTTTTGTGATCTTCCCTACGACAGCAGCAAGTTCTCACTGCGACATCTCGCTCAAGTAGCGGTTGTTCGCCTAGGGGCTTTCAGTATGGTTGATTAGGGTGGGTTGTGTGCGGTTTGCTTCTGTCGATCCCTGCTGTAGGGTGGTTAATATTCATAATGAGTGCGTATGAATGGAATAGGAGGCTTTTTTGAGCTTGAGCTGCCTCATGGCGGGACACTGCCCCATGAACGGGCTCTAGGACTGAGTACGGGGAGGGGATGCTTGACGTTGATGCTTCAGGAACTGGAGCCAAAGATCGTATATGTTCCGTTTTATACCTGTGATGCGACGCTTGAACCTTTCAGGACGCTTGGTATACAAACCCGGTATTATGGCTTGGATGAATACCTCTTTCCCATTGATCTGCCTGAGCCGGCTGCAGGGGAGTATTTTCTTTGGACGGATTACTTCGGCATTTGCAGGAGGCACACAAATACACTGAAAGCTCATTTCGGTAGATCCCTGCTGATTGATGATACCCACAACTTTTTTACCTATGGTCATCAGGGCTATTGGTCATTTACTTCAGCGCGCAAGTATTTCGGTGTCCCTGATGGGGCATTTCTTTATTCTCCCCGGCCGCTTTCCGTTGATCTCGAGCGGTTCCGGGGCGTCTCTTTGACTCACGGTGTGCTACGCCGACTTGGGCGGGGAGTTGAAGCCTTTGCCGCATCTCAGTCTTATGAGCATACCTTGGATTGCCGTGTTGCTAAAATATCGGAGATCTCGGAAGGTTTATTGCGCGGTGTTGATTTTCCTGCCGTTGCAGCTCTTCGAAGAGAAAATTTCAGGTTTTATCATTCCCGGCTGGGTTCCTCAAATCAGTTGGAAATCGATATGGGGGAACAGGTGCCATTTTCCTATCCTTATCTGCCAACGCGTCCAATCACGCATACATCAATGCATAGAAAGGGATTCTTTATTCCTGTTCTCTGGCCGGATGTCATCCATAGGGACGCAGCCGGGTTTGAATGGGAAAAATACCTTGCGGCCAATACGCTGCATTTACCAGTTGATCATCGTTACTTTCCTGAAGATCTGACCCCGATTGTTGAGTATATCCTTCATGCAGAGGGGCGAGAGTGAACAGTATTCGTAGTTAAGTTGGCATACAGATGAATAACTCCTTGCATGCGTTGATGATAAGAGTTCCGCTATGGAAAACGCTTTTCCTGCCGGCAGGCAGATATTTCACAATATCAGTTTGGGTCGCAGTTACATTTATTGCCTTATTTCCCGGTGCTCATCCACCGGTTGCCACCTTCAATTGGGTGGATAAGATTGAGCATTTTATCGCATTCAGTACGCTTGCGTTTCTTTTTTGTCTATTTTGGGAGACCTCACGGGTTCGACTGTTCCTGCTTCTCCTTGCTTACGGCTGCGGTATAGAACTGTTCCAGCTGTTCATCCCGGATCATGTTGCAAGCCTGCTTGACATCCTGGCAGATTTCTTTGGGATTGTTTCGGGTCTGGGGGGCATTTTCCTGCTTGAACGGATAATTGATGACCGTCAGGACGAGGCCGACCGTCTGAGCGTCAGATAATAGGCATAGCCTTACGCGAATTGGTATGAAAACGGGCCTTGCTGTCAGCTGAATGGGTACTATCAGCGACTGTATTGTGTGTCTCGATTGATTTAGGATAGCGTATGCGCTGATGGCCGATAAGGGCGGGACTTCAGGAAACGGGGTTCCCGCCTTTTTTATTTCTGCATTGTGCGGATGCGGCTGAAGAGGCTCGTGTGGGGGTGTTTCAGGAGGTCGTCCTGGTGCTCGGGGAGGGTGACGTGCCTTGCTACCGTTTCAAGCATCCTGTCGTCGAGGTGCTCGGCGATCTGGAGCATGCGGGCGAGGTGGTGGCGGAGTTCCGAGATGATGAACTTCTCTGCATGGTGCTTTTTCATCCTGCCGAGGATTTCGGCCAGGATGGGCGGGTCGATATGGCGCGAAACCTCGGTGAAGTACTCCGGGGGGAGGTCGTTGGCATAGCCGGTTGCCTGCTCCACGCCCATCTTGAGGCAGACGCCGGCAGCTATCTTCGGCCGTATGTGCTCGACCATCAGCGGGATGACGACGAAGTGCGGGATGTACTTTACGATCATGCTGATGGCCTGGTACAGCTCATCGAACCCTTCCGTTTTGGCATCAACCACTGAGCGTGTCCAGAGGGCGACAGCTTCCTGCTGGTGCTGTTCCATACGGCGGATGGTTTCGGGTACGGGGATCTCAGCCCAGGCGAGGGTGTCGTCGATACAAGCCATCTGAAGGGGTCGGGTTCGGATATGATTGATCGGGGGCCGCGGCCCCTTTTTTTATTGTAATCAAAAAAAACCGATCACGAAACCTCCCCTCACCCAGACTTCGCTTCAAGCGTATTGCGGAGGGTGCAAAACCCGATGCATTGTCTATATTGGGGCGATATATCGGGACGCCGCCGGGCGCGACATCCGCGCTTCCCGGACATGCGGCATTCGATTCACTTACAGGGAAGAGAAGGTACATATGGTTTTACTGACGGTTGAGGGGCTCAAAAAGCAGTACGGGCTGAAGCATCTGTTTTCGGACGTGTCGTTCGGCATCGACGACGGCGACAAGGTCGGCATCATCGGGGCAAACGGGAGCGGCAAGAGCACGCTGCTGCGGATTCTGGCAGGGGTGGAGCAGCCCGACAAGGGGCGGCTTATGGTGGCCAACAAAAAGAAGATCTCCTTCCTCCCCCAGGACTCGCCCTTCGATCCGCAGGACACGGTGCTCGAGGCGGTGCTGCGCTCCAGCGACCGGGTGATGGACCTCATTCTCCAGTACGAACTTGTCTGTGAAAAGCTCGAGCATCTCCACAGCGAGGACCCTTCGCTCATCGACACCATGAGCGAACTGGCCCATGAGATCGACGTCGCCGGCGGCTGGGAGCTCGAGTCGAACGCCAAGGCGGTATTGGGGCGTCTCGGTCTGTATGACCTTACGGCCAGAATGGGCACCCTGTCGGGCGGCCAGCGCAAGCGAGTTGCCCTCGCCCATGCGCTTGTCGTGCCGAGCGACGCCCTCATCCTCGATGAACCGACCAACCATCTCGATGCAGACAGCGTCGAATGGCTCGAGCAGTACATCAAACGATACCAGGGCGCCGTAATCCTCATCACCCACGACCGGTACTTCCTGGACCGTGTGGCGATGCGCATGATTGAAGTCGATAAAGGAACGGTTTCCACCTATACGGGCGGGTATTCAAGCTACCTGCAGCAGAAGGCAGTGGAGGAGGAGCAGGCCGTGCGAGACGAGCGCAAGCGCCAGGCGCTCGTGAAGCAGGAGCTGGAATGGATGCGCGGAGGCTGCAAGGCCCGCACCACGAAACAGAAAGCCCGCATGCAGCGGGCCGAAGGGCTGGTCTATGCTCCACCAAAGGAGAAGGACCAGGCGCTCTCGATCGACTTCGGTTCCGATCGTCTCGGCGACAAGATCGTCGAGTTCCATGATGTCTCGAAAGCATACGGAGAGAAAACCCTTCTGCGTGATTTCGAGTACCGAATCCGCAAGGGTGACCGCATCGGCATCATCGGTCCGAACGGATCGGGCAAAACCACCCTCTTTGAAATGATCGCCGGCCGCATCCAGCCCGACAGCGGCCATATCGACATCGGCAAGACGGTCCGGATCGGCTACTACGACCAGGAGAGCCGCAACCTCGACGAATCGAAACGCGTGATCGACTTCATCCGCGAGGATGCCGAGCAGATAAAGACCAAAGACGGCACGGTGGTCTCTGCAGCCAAAATGCTCGAGCGCTTCCTGTTCTCCGGATCCCAGCAGTACAACACGATCGGTACCCTCTCGGGCGGCGAACGCCGCCGCCTCTACCTGCTGCATCTCCTGATGGAGACTCCGAACGTGCTGCTGCTTGATGAGCCGACCAACGATCTCGACATTCCGACACTCCGGGTGCTCGAGGACTACCTCGACACCTACGAGGGGTGCCTTGTCGTGGTGAGCCACGACCGCTACTTCCTCGACCGGACGGTGGAAGACATCTTCGCCTGGGAGGAAGGCGGCACCATCCGCCGCTACCCCGGCAACTACACCGTCTACCTGGAAATGAAGGCGGGGGAGAGGGCCTCCCGTGAGAAACCCTCACAGAAAAAAGAGCCGGTGCGCCAGAACGCCGCCCCTGTGCAGGCACCGACCCAGCGCAAACTCAGCGGGAAGGAGAAAAAGGAGCTGGAGCGGCTTGAACAGGCGATCGCGGCAGCTGAAGAGCGCCAGCAGGCGATTGCAGGGGAGCTTGCCGCAGCCGGCAGCGACTTTGCCATCGTGCAGCGGCTCAGCGGGGAGCTCGAGCTGCTGCAGAAGCAGCTTGAGCTGGACATGGCCCGCTGGACCGAACTTGCCGAGTTTGCCTGAAGGCCGATCCGCTCAATGTTCCGGCTGAAAGTTGCTGTCGCCCGTCTGCCAGAGCCCGAAGGAGAGCACGTCGGCCAGCGACTCGAACGTTTTTGATTTGGTGTTGCCCATCCCGTGCCCGGCTTTCCTGTCAGCGAAAAAGAGCACCGGTTTTGCTGACGTCGTCGCCTGCTGGAGCCGTGCCGCGAACTTCGCCGGCTGCCAGGCGCTGACCCTCGGGTCGTTCAGGCCGGTGGTCACGAGTGCGGCAGGATAGGCGGTGCCATCCTGTATGTTCAGGTAGGGGTCCATGGCAATGAGGGCGCGGCATTCATCCTCCTTGTGCACCGTTCCGAACTCCGGTACGTTCACCGGTCCGTTCGGAGTCTTTTCCCCGCGCAGCGGGTTCATGGCTCCGACCTGTGGAATGACTGCCCCGAACAGCTCCGGCCGCTCCGCCATCGCCATCCCCACCATGATTCCCCCCGCACTCGCACCGTTGAGGACGATTTTTCCCGGTTTCGTGTACCCGTTCCGTACGAGGTACTCCGCCGAGGCGATGGCGTCTTTCCAGGTGTTGGGTTTCTTCTCCTTCATGCCCTCCACATGCCACCGGTCGCCAAGCTCCCCGCCGCCGCGCACATGGGCGATGGCGAAGATTCCGCCCCGTGTGGTCCAGAGCAGCGTGGAGGGGCTGAAGAACGGCGAGATCGATTTGCCGTAGGCGCCGTATCCGTAAAGCAGCACAGGGTTCTCTCCATTCCGTTTGAGCCCCTTGCGGTAGACGAGGGAGAGGGGTACCATGGTGCCGTCGTGGGACGGCACCATCACCTCTTCCACCACCATGTTCCGGTACTCGGGGTACTCCGCCGAGGAAGAGATGGTTTCTTTGCGGTATGTTCCGGTTTCGGGCAGGTAGCGGTAGCGGCGGTAGTCGCTGCTCCAGCCGGCGATGGTTACCCAGATGTCCCTGAACCTCGGGCCTTTCGAGGAGATGTAGGCCGAGCCGGCCCTGAAGGGGAGGGTGAGCGGGGCGACTTTGCCGGTCGCGTGCTCGAGCCGGTACATCGTCGCTTCGACGCCGTGGCGGGATCGGGTGAAGTAGAGGGCGTCACGGGTAAGGCTGAAGGATGTGAGGAGCGCGTCGGGGTCTTCCCCGACGACGGTTTCAGCGTTGCTGAAGTCCGGCCGCTCGAGCGGGGTTTTCAGGATCCTGAAACGGGGAGCGTTTTTCGGCGTGAACACGTACAGCTCAGTCGCTGTGGTTGCAAAATCATGGATCTCGTCTTCGGGGCGGATCAGCGGCTTCCAGTCGATCTTCGGGGCCAGCAGGCCGGCCGAAGGGGCGGTGTAGACCCGGAGGCGCCGCTCGACGCTGGAGACGAAGGCGAAGAGGCGCCCGCTCTCGCGGTCATAGGTGACGCCGGGAATCTCGGAGCCTGCAATCTGCAGCTCGGGGTACTTTTCGGCTGAAAATATCTCGATATCCTCCTTCGGGTCGGTACCGGCCCGGTGCAGGAATACCTGACTGTCGTACTGCGGGTTCTGGCCCGGGCGGGTAAGGGGCCGCAGCCTGTTGTAGATGAATGCGGTGCCGTCCTCCGTCCATGAGGGAGAGGCGAACCGGCAGCGGTCGATGATTTCAGGGTAGAGCTGTTTACGGTCGACGTCCATGATGAGGATGCGGTCATCTTCCGAGCCGTTGGCCGATACCGATACGGCTACCCTCAACCCGTCGTCGGAAGGGGAGATGTGGCTGATGACATGGCGCGTGCCTTTTTCGCGGTCGAGGGTGCCGGGGTCGAAGAGCAGGGTTTCCCTGCCTTTGAACCCCTCCCGCAGGTAGAGTTTGCCGGTTTCATCGCCGGGCGTTTCCTTGAGGTAGAAGTAACGGTCGTTGTCGGTGATGGAGAGACTGTAGGCCTTCGACTTCCTCCTCAGGTCGAACTCCTCCATTTTCCGGAGCAGTTTACCTCTGCCGGGGATGCTTTCGAGCACCGCGCGGGCATGCTCCGACTGCTCCTGGACCCACTCCGCGACAGCGGGAACACTGAAATCCTCAAGCGGGCGGAACGGGTCGGAGACCTCCACCCCGCAGAGCGTCTCAGTGTGCGGCCGGCAGGGCGGAGCAACCCTCGGCGCCGCCGGACCCTGTTCCGTGGCCTGGAGGGTCCCGCCGGAGAGGAGAGAAGCGAAAAGCAGGACGATGAGGAGGGATGCCGGGGATCGGGTCATTGGCGTCAAGGGGTTTGAATGTGAAGCTGTCTTTTTCGTTGTACAAGAAAGCGGCCAGGCAGTGTGGTGCTGCCGGCCGCTGTGCTCACTGCTCTATTCGTGTAATATACAGCATTACAGATAATCCCCGGGGGCCGTCAATCGTTCATCTCCAGCGGGGGCGATCTGCGTCTCTCTGGCGGTCACGGTCATTGGAACGGTCATTGGAACGGTCATTGTAACGGTCATTAGGGCGATTCCTGTCCTGCCGTTCCCAACTCTCTGCTCGGCGGTATTCCCGGTCCCGCCGCTGGCGGATCTCCTCATACCGGTACCGTGAGATGTGAGTGGGCAGGCGCTGCCTGCGCACCGTCATCCAGGGACCGCGGTAGTTTGATGAGCGGTACCACTCCCCTCCGTCATAGATGTAGTACTGGTCCTGGTAATAGATGATGTCATAGGGCGCGCCTACCGAGACATAGAACCCGAGATCCGGAGTGTAGAGGAACCGCGGCTGGCGCTCGATTGCAAAGCGCCGGGGACCCCGCTGCTCGACGACAACCGGCGTCGGGGAGCTCACAATGACGGGGCCGGGGGCTCCGAGGTTGATGTTGACATTTACTTTCGCCTGTGCGTCCGGCCCGTAAGCGGCTGCGGCGAGAAACGCTGCCAGAGCTGCGGTTTTCATTCCTGTGTTCATACGTACTGTCCTGTTTTCTTCGTGTTGGCTTCCTGAATTGTCATGGGCACATGGCAGGAGAGGATGAAGATGATGGTCTGCCGGTTCGGGTCCCCGGCAGAGATGATCGGCTTCAGGCTTCTCTTGCGCTCCTGTATATGACGCGGATTTTCTCAAGAGCTTGCGCCATGTCTTCGGGAAGCGGTGCAGTGAAGGAAAGCGGACGCCCGGTCGTGGGCTGGTGGAAGGAAAGGCTTGCGGCGTGCAGGGCCTGGCGGGGGAGGAGGTCGAGGAGGTTTTTGACGAAGCTTTCGCTTCTCGGGAAGTCGAGGGTTCGCAGTGAAGCGCCGCCGTAGGTGGTGTCACCGAGGATCTGGTGGCCGAGGTGCTGCATGTGGGCGCGGATCTGGTGGGTCCGGCCGGTGTGGAGGGTAAGCTCTGCGAGTGAGAACCAGTGGAGGTTTTCGGTGACCCGGTAGTCGGTTATGGCCGTTTTGCCCTCAAGTCCCTCGTAGGGGAAGTTGGCCATGACCTTGCGGTCCCTTCTCGAGCGGCCGATGTTGGTATGGATGGTGCCTTCCTGCGGCTCCGGCACCCCCCAGAGGATGGCGGTGTAGAGTTTCGACACCTTCCGGTCGGCGAACTGCCTGGCAAGGCGGTGGAGTGCGGTGGGGTTCCGGGCGACGATGATGAGGCCGGAGGTGTCCTTGTCGAGCCGGTGCACGATGCCGGGACGGAGTTCATCCGTTTCAAGTTCTTCTGCATCGGTGCCGAAGTGGTGCAGGATGGCGTTGGCGAGCGTGCCGGTCCAGTTGCCGAACGCAGGATGCACCACCATGCCGGGGGCCTTGTTGACCACCATGAGGTCACTGTCCTCGTAGACAATGTCGATCGGGATGTCTTCGGGCGCAAGCTCCGGAGCGGGCGGGCGGAGGAAGGTCATCTCAATCGAGTCGCAGGACTTCACCCGGTAGTTCGACTTCACCGATTTGCCGTTCACCAGCACCCGTCCGTCCTCGATGGCTTCCTGTACCTTGTTCCGGGTTGCGTTTTCGACCTGCCGGGTAAGGTACTGGTCGATGCGCATTGGGCACTGCACCCTGCTGACCTGCAGGGTGAGTTTTTTCGGCTCAAGGGCCAGGTCCCCCCCGGGGGGGCATTCGTTTTTTTGCGGGTGATTTTGCATTTTGCTGAACATTATACTAAAACCCTGACACAATTCAGCGTATGCCTTCCATGAACGCTTCAACTCCTCTTTCAGCTCCCCGCAAGGTAGACGTTGCCGTCATCGGTTCCGGGCCCGGCGGCTACGAGGCGGCACTCCTTGCCGCCCGTATGGGCATGCAGGTCGCCCTCATTGAAAAATCGGCACTGGGCGGCGTCTGCGTCAACTGGGGCTGCATTCCAACCAAAGCCCTGCTCCGGAGCGCCGAGGCGTTCGACCTCGTCCGGAAAGGGGCGGCGCTCGGCCTGCATGCTCCCGGTGCATCCTTTGAGCTTGCTGCAGCCGTAAAGCGCAGCCGTACGGTGGTGCTGAAGATCTCGAAGGGAATCGAGTACCAGCTGCGCAAAGCGGGTGTGGAGGTAGTTCCCGGCGAGGCGCGCTTTGCCGGTCCGCACGAGCTCGACATCATCCGTGAGGGTGCGGTTGCCGACACCATCACCGCACGCTCCATCATCATCGCCACCGGCGGCAGGATGCGCACCATTCCGGGCCTTGAGCCCGATCTTCGCCTTCTCATCACGAGCCGCGAGGCTCTTGCCATGAAGGAACTGCCGGCCTCCATGATCGTGCTCGGCGGCGGGGCGATCGGCGTAGAGCTGGCCTGGTTCTATGCAACCATCGGTACCCGGGTCACCATCGTCGAAATGATGGACCGCCTCATGCCGCTTGAAGATGCCGAGATATCCGAAGCCCTCAAACGCTCGTTCCAGAAGGCCGGCATCACGGTCGCTACCGGCTCGAAGCTCGAGGACGTAAAAAGAGAAGGGGAGCGGGTTACGGCCCGGCTTATGGTTCCGGGTGAAGAGCCGCAGGAGATCGAGGCGGAGCGTCTGCTGCTGGCTGTCGGTGTCGGCGGCAGCACCGAAGGGCTCGGGCTCGAGGCTGCCGGTGTCGGTGTGTCGCGGGGGTTCATTGAAACCGATGCACTGTGCCGGACCGCCGTGGCGCACATATACGCCATCGGCGACGTGCGCGGCGGGATGCTGCTCGCCCACAAGGCCTCGGCCGAGGCCGCCATCGCCGTTGCCTCCATCGCCGGCACCTCTGCCGAACCCCTGGAAGATACCATGATCCCGCGCTGCGTCTATGCCGAGCCCTCCATCGCAAGCATCGGCATGAGCGAGGAGCAGGCGGTTGCTGCCGGGAAAAACGTGTCGGTCGGCCGCTCGAACTTTGCCGCATCCGGCAAAGCCAACGCCTACGGCAGCCTCGAAGGGCTGGTGAAACTGGTGTTCGAGGCCGGGGGCGGGCCGCTGCTCGGCGCCCATCTCATAGGCCACGGCGCAGTGGAGCTCATCGGGGAGCTGGCGCTTGCCAGAAGCCTCGGCATCACGGCATCAAGGCTCTCCTCGGTCGTCCACGCGCACCCGACCCTGTCGGAGTCGATTCGTGAAGCCGCCCTGCAGGCTCTCGGGGAGTGAAGGGCATGCCGGCCGCCACCTTTATTAAAAGGATTTTCGATTGTCGGGCTAAAAGCATAAATTCAAGGTTTATTATTGCAACTCCTTAACCAACAGTAAGCCTTTTCCGGTGAATGATTTCTCGGTTCACGGGGCGGGGTCTCAACCAAACGATCAATTATGACTCAGACTGAAACAGCTGCCAAGAAAACTGCTGCCAGGAAAACAGTTGCCAAGAAGGCCGCAGCGGCTCCTGCACCCAAAAAGGCTGCAGCTCCTGCCAAGAAGAAGTCCGGCCTTGCGTTTCCTTTCACCGCCATCGTCGGCCAGGAGGAAATGAAGCTCAGTCTGATCCTCAACATCATCGATCCGAGGATCGGCGGCGTGCTCGTCATGGGCCACAGGGGTACCGGCAAGAGCACCACGGTCCGTGCGCTTGCAGAGGTGCTTCCCTTCATCGAACGCGTACAGGACGACATCTACAACCGCACCCCTTCGCAGTTTGTCGAGGGTGAGGATGCAAGGAAAGGCGCAAAAGCGATCGACCCCGCAACCCTGAAGACCGAGAAGATCCCCGTTCCCGTCGTCGACCTTCCGCTCGGTGCGACTGAAGACCGCGTCTGCGGTACCATCGACATCGAACAGGCGCTCACCAGCGGCGTCAAGGCCTTCGAGCCGGGTCTGCTCGCCCAGGCCAACCGCGGCTTCCTTTACATCGACGAGGTCAACCTCCTCGACGACCACCTTGTCGACGTGCTGCTTGATGTGGCCGCCAGCGGCAAGAACGTGGTCGAGCGCGAGGGCATCAGCATCCGCCACCCGGCCCGCTTCGTGCTCGTCGGTTCCGGCAACCCCGAGGAAGGCGAGCTCCGCCCGCAGCTCCTCGACCGTTTCGGCCTCCATGCCCGCATCATCACCATCCTCGACGTCGCCAAGCGTGTCGACATCGTCAAGCGCCGCCGTGACTTCGATGAGGACCCGGATGCCTTCATGAAGAAGTACAACCGCGAGCAGGTCAAGCTGCAGAAGAAGATCCAGACCGCCAAGGACCTGCTTCCGGAAGTGACGATGAGCGACGAGGTACTGACCGACATCGCCCGCCTCTGCATGAACCTCGGCATCGACGGCCACCGCGGTGAACTTACCATCACCCGTACCGCCCACGCCCACGCCGCCTTCATGGGCCAGAAGGTGGTCACCATGAAGCATGTCAGGGAGATCGCAGGACTCTGCCTCCGCCACCGCCTCCGCAAGGATCCGCTGGAGACGCTTGATGCTGGAGAGAAGATCGAACGTGAGCTCGCAAAAGTCCTTGGAGAAGCAGAAGCAGTATAATGAAGATAGCTTTTACCGATATAGTGGGAATGGATCTGGCCAAGCAGGCGCTCATGCTGCTGGCCGTCGATCCAGCCCTCGGCGGTGTCGTCATCCCCTCGGCCGTAGGCTCGGGCAAGTCGACTCTGGCCAGGGCATTTGCCGACATCCTTCCCGAAGGGACCCCCTTCGTGGAACTGCCCCTGAACGTCACTGAAGACCGCCTCATCGGCGGCGTCGACCTTGAGGCGACTCTGGCAAGCGGCGTACGCGTCGTGCAGCACGGCGTGCTCTCAAAAGCCGATGGCGGCGTGCTCTATGTCGACTCGCTGAGCCTGCTTGACAGCTCGGCCGTGTCGCACATCATGGACGCCATGTCGAGGGGCGAAGTGCTCGTCGAGCGTGAAGGACTCAGCGAGGTGCACCCGGCCAACTTCATGCTGGTCGGTACCTACGACCCCACAGACGGCGAGGTGCGCATGGGCCTGCTCGACAGGATCGGCATCATCGTCCCCTTCACCGCGCAGAACGATTTCCGGGCGCGCAAGAAAATCGTCGATGTCGTCCTTGGAAAAAGGAATCTTGAAGATACCCGCGACGAACTGAAAATGCTCGCCGGGTTCATCGATGCGGCCAAGGAACAGCTTCCGCTGGTCTCCATCACGAAAGAACAGGTGCAGGCGCTCATACAGACCGCCCTCAGCCTCGGCGTCGAGGGCAACCGCGTCGACATTTTCACCGTCCGTGCCGCACTTGCCAGCGCAGCCCTACAGCAGCGCAGCGATGTCGATGAAGAGGACATGAAGCTGGCCATCAAGCTGGTGCTCATTCCCCGTGCGACCCGCATGCCCGAGCGTGAAGAGGCGGCTGAGGAGATGGGACCCGAAGAGGCGCCGCCTCCCGAAGAGGAGCCGCAGGACGGGGAAGAAGAGCAGCAGCCGGACAACTCGACGGACGCCGATGCCGAAGAGGAGAAGGAGGAGACCCCCGACATGATCGAGGAGCTCATGATGGAAGCCATCGAGACCGAGCTGCCGGACAACATCATGAACATTTCGCTGGCTTCGAAGAAGAAGAGCACGTCGGGAAGCCGCGGCGAGGCCTTGAACAACCGGCGCGGCCGTTTCGTCAGGGCCCAGCCCGGCGAGATGCGCAGCGGCAAGGTGGCCCTCATCCCCACGCTGATATCGGCAGCTCCGTGGCAGGAGACCCGCAAGAAAGACAAGAAGATGGCGGGCAGGCCGAAAACCGCCCTCATCATCAGCAAGGACGACGTGAAGATCAAGCGGTTCCGCGACAAGAGCGGTACCCTGTTCATCTTCATGGTCGACGCCTCCGGCTCGATGGCACTCAACCGCATGCGCCAGGCCAAGGGCGCGGTTGCAAGCCTGCTACAGAACGCTTATGTGCATCGCGACCAGGTCGCACTCATCTCCTTCCGCGGCAAGCAGGCACAGGTGCTTCTTCCCCCTTCGCAGAGTGTTGACCGTGCAAAGCGCGAGCTCGACGTGCTGCCGACCGGCGGCGGAACCCCGCTCGCCTCAGCCCTCTACCTCGGTTGGGAGACCGCCAAGCAGGCCCGCACCAAGGGAGTCTCGCAGATCATGTTCGTGCTCATCACCGACGGGCGCGGCAACATCGGCCTGCAGTCCTCGTTTGACCCCAATGCCGAGAAACCCTCCAAAGAGGATCTCGAAAAAGAGGTCGAAGCGCTCTCGCTCTCCGTGCAGTCCGACGGCATTGCCTCCGTGGTCATCGATACCCAGATGAACTACCTCTCCCGCGGCGAAGCTCCCAAACTTGCCCAGAAACTCGGCGGCCGCTACCTCTACCTTCCGAACGCAAAAGCCGAGCAGATCGTCGACGCAGCCCTCAGCTTCTGACATTTTCCCCATTCCGTCCCGGCATGTTCCGGGACGGGATATTTCTTGATTTTCTTCTTCTTTTCTACATTGTAGATACGGGTTGCCACGGCGGCCTGAATATCTTTTTTGTAAAAAAGTCAAGGAAGTCATGTCACAACTTCGCAAAATCGTTGCCGTTGTAGGGCTCGAGCAGTACAACGCAGGTCTCTGGAGGAAAATCAAGGGGCTGCTCTCGGGCGAGGCCGAGCTGACCCAGCTGAGCGACGTGGATCTGGAAAAGCAGCACCCCGAGGCTGCAACGGCCCTCCGGGAGGCCGACTGCGTGTTCATGAGCATGATCCAGTTCAAGGAACAGGTTGACTGGTTCAAGGAACAGGTAGAGGCCGGTACCCCCGGCAAGACCATTTTCGTGTTTGAGTCGATGCCGGAAGCCATGTCCCTGACAAAGGTCGGCAGCTACGGCACCGGGGACGGCAAGGCGGGCATGCCCGACATGGTGAAGAAGGTGGCCAAGATGCTTGTGAAAGGCCGTGACGAGGATGCCCTCTACGGCTACATGAAGCTGATGAAGATCATGCGAACGATCCTCCCGCTCGTGCCGGCCAAAGCGAAGGACTTCAAGAACTGGCTGCTGGTATACTCCTACTGGATGCAGCCGACGGCGGAGAACATCGCCAACATGTTCCGTCTCATCCTCAAAGAGTACTTCAACGAACCAGTCACCGTCGGCGCCATCGTCGACGTGCCGAACATGGGACTCTACCATCCCGACGCCCCGGAGTATTTCAAGGACGTGAAAAGCTACAAGTCGTGGATGAAGAAGCGCGGAGTGAACATGGACAAGGGGCGCCGTATCGCCCTGCTCTTTTTCCGCAAGCACCTGATCCAGGAAAAGACCTATATCGACAACACCATCCGTGTGCTTGAAAAGCACGGCATCCAGCTCTATCCCGCCTTCGTGACCGGTGTCGAGGGCCATGTGCTCGTGCGTGACTGGCTTTTGAAGGAAAAACTCGACATGCTGGTCAACATGATGGGGTTCGGCCTCGTCGGCGGCCCTGCAGGCTCGACCAAGCCCGGCATCGCAGCCGATGCCCGCCACGAGATCCTCTCGAAGCTCGACGCCCCCTACATGGTCGCACAGCCGCTCCTTACCCAGGAGTATGAATCATGGCACGAGCTCGGTGTCTCGCCGATGCAGGTGACCTTCACCTACTCCATCCCTGAGATGGACGGTGCCGTCTGCCCGGTCATCCTCGGTGCGCTCCGTGACGGCAAGGTGGAGACCGTGCCCGAGCGTCTTGAGCGCCTCGCCATCCTCGTCAAGCAGTGGCTTCGATTGAGGGAAACGGCGAACCGCGAGAAGAAACTCGCCCTCATCGTCTACGACTATCCGCCGGGCCTCGGCAAAAAAGCCAGTGCAGCCCTGCTCGACGTGCCCAAAACCCTCTTTGCCGTGCTCCAGCGCCTGAAGAAGGAGGGGTACGAGGTCGGCAAGCTGCCGGAAAGTTCTGATGAACTGTTCCGTCTGCTCGACCGCGCAACCGACTACCAGGCCCTGCAGAACAGACGCGAAGCGCTTACGGTAAGCCATGAGCGATTCAAGGAACTGACGACGGCGGGCGAGCGTGAGCGCATCGAAGAGCGCTGGCAGTCGTTCCCGGGCGAGATCGTTCCGATGGGCACCGAAGAGCTGTTTATCGGTGGCATCCGGTTCGGCAACATCTTCATCGGCGTCCAGCCGCGCATCGGCGTGCAGGGGGACCCGATGCGGCTTCTGTTCGACAAGTCGAACACCCCGCATCACCAGTATATCGCGTTCTACCGCTGGATCAGCCGCGAGTTCCAGGCCCACGCCATGGTGCATGTCGGCATGCACGGTTCGGCCGAGTGGATGCCGGGCCTGCAGACGGGCCTGACCGGAGAGTGCTGGCCGGACGCCCTCTGCGGCGAGGTTCCGCATGTCTACATCTATCCGATCAACAACCCGAGCGAGTCGACCATCGCCAAACGGCGCGGTCTTGCCACCATGGTCTCGCACGTCGTGCCGCCGCTTTCTCGCGCAGGCCTCTACAAGGAGCTTCCGGCCCTCAAGGACCTGCTTGCCGACTACCGCGAGCGCAACCCGCGGGGAGCGGGTGATGGGAGCGATGCGGCAGGCATCGAGGAGGCAATCATGCAGAAGGCCGAGCTGCTCAACCTTACCGATGACTGCCCGAAGAGGGAGGGAGAGCCGTTCGCCGACTTCGTCAGCCGCCTCTACATCTACATGAGCGAACTCGAAAACCGCCTCATATCCAACTCGCTGCATGTGTTCGGCGAGGCAAGCCCTCTTGAGTCGCAGGTCACCACCATCACCGAAACCCTTAAAAACCGGGGTGAGAACGGCCGTACCCTGCCCACCATCCTGCTCGCTTCTTCCGGAAAGAACGGCCACTTCACCGGCTACGAAGAGCTGGCCGCACGTTCCCGCCAGGGTGACGAAGAGGCCATCCGTCTGCGTGAATGGGTCGAGCAGGCCTGCCGGCAGTTCGTCGAAGAGGTCCTGTTCCAGCACAAGTCGGCTTCGGGTGTGTTTACCGCAATCACCGGCGGCAGCCGCCCTGCCGCTGAGGACCAGCCGTTCATCGAGCAGCTGATGGGCGAGGGAGCGCAGCTCCTGCATGCCCTTCGTGACAACACGGGCGAGATGGAGTCGCTCATGAAGGTGCTCAACGGCCGCTACATCGCCTCTGGCCCCGGCGGCGACCTGGTGCGCGACGGCATCAACGTCCTGCCGTCCGGCAGGAACATCCATGCCATCGACCCCTGGCGGATCCCTTCCGAGCTTGCATTCAAGCGCGGGACCCTCATCGCCGACAGCATCGTCAAAAAGCACCTTGAGGAGAATGAAGGCCGCTATCCTGAAACCATCGCACAGGTGCTCTGGGGCCTTGACACCATCAAGACCAAGGGCGAGGCCGTGGCCGTCGTCATCCGCCTGCTCGGCGGTGAACCCGCTTACGACGCCTTCGGCAAGATCAGCCACTACGGCCTCGTGCCGCTTGATCGCCTGAAGCGCCCTCGCATCGATGTGCTCATGCAGCTCAGCCCGATATTCCGTGACGCGTTCGGCCTGCTCATGGACCAGCTCGACCGCCTGTTGAAAGAGGCTGCCAAAGCCGATGAACCCGAGGATATGAACTTTGTCCGCAAGCACGTCAACGAAGCCATCGCAGGAGGAGCAACGTTCGAGGGCGCGACGTCGCGGCAGTTCACCCAGTCGCCCGGCGCCTACGGCACCTACGTCGACGACATGATTGAAGACTCCGCCTGGGAGTCCGAGGACGACCTCGACGATCTCTTCATCCGCCGCAACAGCAGCGCCTACGGCGGTGAGCGTAAAGGAGAGAAGGAGACGGAAATCCTCAAGAACCTGCTCGGCTCGGTCGACCGTGTAGTCCATCAGGTCGATTCCACCGAGTTCGGCATCTCCGACATCGACCACTACTTCTCATCGTCCGGCTCACTGCAGCTTGCCGCACGGCGGCGCAACACCAGGGCAACGGACGTGAAGCTCAACTATGTCGAGTCCTTCACCTCCGACATCAAGGTCGACGACGCGGAGAAGTCCCTCCGGGTCGAGTACCGCTCCAAACTCCTCAACCCGAAATGGTTCGAGGGGATGCTGAAGCACGGCCACAGCGGCGCTACTGAAATCAGCAACCGTGTCACCTACATGCTCGGCTGGGACGCCGTGACCAAGAGCGTTGACGACTGGGTCTATAAAAAGACCGCGGAAACCTACGCCCTCGACCCCGAGATGCGCGAACGCCTTGCGAAGGTGAACCCGCAGGCCATCAAGAACATCGTCGGCAGGATGCTCGAAGCCCACGGCCGCGGTATGTGGTCTGCCGACCAGTCGACCATCGACGAGCTGCAGGAGATCTACGCTGATCTTGAGGACCGCCTCGAAGGCATGACGGATGAGGATTGATGGTTGAAGATTGATGGACGAAGATTGAGGGCCGAAGATTGAGCTGTGGGTAGAGAATGCGGCGAAGAGCCGGAAAACAGACGCGGGTCCATCAGGACCCGTTTCTGTTTATATGAGTGCGCCCGTTGCCGGGGATGTGCTGCAAGAGACGAAGCCTGGCGTTCAGGTGGCCGTGGAGTAGTTCGGAGCCTCTTTGGTGATCTTGACGTCGTGCGGATGGCTTTCGCGCAGGCCGGCAGAGGTGATGCGGACGAACTGGGTCTTCGTTTTCAGCTCCTCGATGCTTGCGACCCCGCAGTAGCCCATGGCGGACTTCAGGCCTCCGATCAGCTGGTAGACGACCTCGTCGAGGCGACCTTTCGAGGGGATCCTGCCCTCGATGCCTTCCGGAACATATTTCTTCGACTCGCTTGAAGCGTCCTGGAAATACCGGTCGCTGCTGCCTTCGGGTTCCGACATGGCGCCGAGCGATCCCATGCCGCGGTAGGTCTTGAACCGGCGCCCTTCGTAGAGGATGGTCTCGCCCGGGCTCTCGTCCGTTCCGGCGAAAATGCTGCCCATCATGACGGCGTCTGCTCCGGCGGCAAGTGCTTTGGCGATGTCGCCGCTGTACTTGATGCCGCCGTCGGCAATGATCGGTGTGCCGGTTTTTGCGGCTTCCTCGGCGCAGTTCAAAATGGCGGTAAGCTGCGGCATGCCGACGCCTGCCACGATGCGGGTGGTGCAGATGCTGCCGGGCCCTATGCCGACCTTCACCGCATCGGCTCCGACCTTGATCAGGTCACGCACAGCCGATGCCGTCGCCACGTTGCCCGCGATTACCTGCAGATCGGGGTAGGCTTTCTTGATCATCGCAACCGTATCGAGCACCGCCTGGCTGTGGCCATGCGCCGTATCGACGGCGACCGCGTCCACTCCCGCTTCTACAAGTGCCCTGACCCGGTCGATCGTGTTGGCACGGATGCCGACTGCCGCGCCCACCATAAGGCGTCCCTGGCTGTCCTTGCAGGCATCGGGGAACTGTTTGCGGGTCTGGATGTCCTTGAAGGTGATGAGTCCCTTCAGGTGCCCTTCAGCGTCGGTGATGAGGAGCTTTTCGATCTTGTTGGTGAGCAGGGTCTCTTCGGCTGCTTCAAGGCTCACGTCTTCACGGGCCGTGATGAGGTTCCTGCTGGTCATGATGTTGGCGATCTTCGCATCAGGAGCGGGTTTCATGCGAAGGTCCCGGTTGGTCACGATGCCCTTCAGCTTCATCTCGCCGCTGTCGCCCGATTTCGGACGCTCGACGACCGGAATGCCGGAAATCGAGTGGCGCAGCATGAGGTCGATGGCGTCCTGCATGGTTGCATCTTCATAGAGGGTGAAGGGGTTGCGGATGATGCCGCTCTCAAAGCGCTTCACCTTGGCCACCTCGCGCGCCTGCTCTGCGACGGAGAGGTTCTTGTGGATGATGCCGATGCCGCCGGAACGCGCCAGCGCTATGGCCAGACCTGCCTCGGTGACCGTATCCATGGCGGCGCTCACCATGGGGATCTTCAGGGATATCGATTTTGTCAGCCGTGAAGAGACGTTGGTCTCCTTCGGCAGTACGTTGGAGTATGCTGGTATGAGCAGGACGTCGTCGAAGGTCAACGCTTCTTGCAGGATCTTGGTCATGGGGCACGGGTTGGTTGATTGCGGCAAAATGGATCTGCCAATTTACAAAAAGTGCCGTTAGAACGGCAATCTGCTGTAAAAAATCCATTGCAGGGCCGGTTTTTGGCAACTGAATCGGAAGGAACCTTTTTGAAAAAATAAAATAGAGTGTAAATTAGAGGCCGTTTCTATGGAACGGAGAGGTCGCATAGTGGTCTAGTGCGCTCGCCTGGAAAGCGGGTAGGGTGTAACAGCCCTCGAGGGTTCGAATCCCTCCCTCTCCGCTGAACGTCGTCCTTTCGGGCACCGGAATTTTTCTGGTATTTTGCCTTGGGAATGGCTATCTTTTGTTCCTGTTCTTTACATGCCAAGTGGAGGATTAGCCTAATTGGTAAGGCAGCAGTCTTGAAAACTGCCGGGTTCACGCCCATGGGGGTTCGAGTCCCTCATCCTCCGCAAAAAAAACACCTGGAGAGGTGGCCGAGTGGCTGAAGGCACCGGTTTGCTAAACCGACGTAGTCTGTAAAGGGCTACCGAGGGTTCGAATCCCTCCCTCTCCGCCAAATGACAGTATGAAGCTGTCTCATATAGTCCGAAAAGCCCTTTAAAATCAGGGCTTTTTTGGTTTATGGCTCTAATGAGGCCTACATTGGCAGCAATATCAGGGCACCCCTGTCGTGAAATCACCCCTCCAACTCGCAGCCATGCTAGTTCGTCCGCACTGGCGAGCTTCAGAACATGGAGCGCTCACAGATTGAATTCGAAACCGGCACCTGGTCGATTCCTGCGGAACTCAGGATGATGAAGCATCCGCACGTTGTCCGGCTCTGAGGGCAGTACATTGCAATTCTTCGAAAACTGCAGCCGGAGCGGCGCGGCCAATATGTCTTCCCAGGACGAGCCTCTCGTCCGATGCGAAACAACAGCATCAATGACCATTGAAATCGAAGCGGAAGTCCCTGACGGGGCGCCCGATTACGAAGATTTGCGTCCGGTTTTCGACTGGTTTGCACGAGATCTGGTCATTTTCAATGAGCAGGCCCCACTGAATACGCAGTTTGCCATTCAGCTGCTAAAAGATGCTGAAAGCAAAAAGCGGATATGCGACTTCCTCACAACGGCAGATATCAGTATTTCTGATATCGAAGTTGTTACCGATAAAGTGCCCGGGCAAAAAGTGCATTTTGATCTGACCGCCGGCAAAACCGAACTGCGAAGTGAAGAGTTTGAGGAAAGCAGATTGCGTTTCACCCATGTCACTGACCAGGGGAAAGCGGTCTTCGATCTTGATGATGAGTCCAATGGCACGCGCATCCTGGTGTTTCTGGCAGCGCCTATTCTCGATATTCTCGACAAGGGTCTTACGCTGGTCATCGATGAACTCGATACCAGTCTGCATACCCTTCTGGTCAGGGAGCTGGTAAGATTGTTCCATCGTCCCGAAATCAACCGGCGTGGTGCGCAGCTGCTATTCACCACGCATGACACCTCCCTGCTTGACGCACCGGGCCTGTTTCGACGTGATCAGATATGGCTGGTCGAAAAAGATACCAGCCAGGCCTCGACATTGGCTGCTCTTGCGGAATTCAGTCCCCGTAAAAACGAGGCTTTGGGGAAAGGGTACCTGAGCGGCCGGTATGGAGGCATTCCCTTCCTGACCCATCATTCAGGGGAGGTTGACTGATGGCGCGTGATAATTCACCCAAAATCCGGCAGATAAAGCATCTGGAACGTAAACTGGGGCGACGGGCCAGCTATGAGCGGATATTGATCGTTTCTGAGGGAAGCAAAACCGAACCGAACTACTTTGAAGAAATCCGTTCCACGCTTCGCCTGCATACCGCCAACGTGGTGGTACGTCCCGGCGAACTTGGAACAGCACCCTTTCAGGTTGTCCACTATGCCAAACAGCTTTTTCTTGAGGGTGACAGGCACCGAAACATCCAGCGCCTCGCCTTCGAGCAAGTCTTTGCCGTATTTGACCGTGATGATCACAAGAACTATTCCAATGCGTTGAACGCTGCCGGATTGCTTGATGGAACCCCCAGGAACGACAACAGGCAGTTGATCCGATTCCAGGCGATTCCTTCAGTGCCAAGCTTCGAACTTTGGCTCCTGATTCATTTTGAAAACATTCAGTCACCAATCAATCGCCATGCAGTTCTTTGCTGATTGAAAAAGCATCTTGGGGCGGCATGCTATAGTTATTGTATGAGGAATCGAAACGAGTATGCGCTATGTATATTACGGAACAAGTATAAACACCGTGAGGCAGTACGCAAATCAATTCATAACCGTCATAGGGAGATAGCAGACAATGGACATTCCAAGGATTTTCAGCATCACTGAAAATGCTCATCGCATCCACGACCCGTTCACACCAGAAAAACTCGCTGCTCTCGGAGCCGCTTTGAAAATGGAACCCGGGACCCGCATTCTCGACCTCGGCTGCGGCTCGGGCGAGATGCTGTGCACCTGGGCACGTGAATATGGCATCTTCGGCACTGGTATCGACATGAGCCAATTGTTCTTTGCTCAAGCCGGGCGCCGCGCTGAAGAACTCGCTGTTGACGGCCGGGTCAAGTTCATTCACGACGATGCTTCCGGTTACGTAGCCGCCGAAAAAGTCGATGTGGCAGCCTGTCTCGGTGCCACGTGGATTGGCGGGGGAGTCGCCGGCACCATCGAACTTCTTGCCAGAAGCCTCCGTACTGGAGGAATCATCCTCATCGGCGAACCCTATTGGCTGCACGTACCATCGACAGAAGATGTTGCCAGGAGTTGCCGTGCCGGTTCGATAGCCGACTTTCTCACGCTTCCGGAACTGCTCGCCTCTTTCGGAAGACTCGAGTACGACGTTGTGGAAATGGTTCTGGCAGACCAGGACAGCTGGGACAGGTACGAGGCAGCCAAGTGGCTCACAATGCGGCGATGGCTCGAAGCCAATCCCGACGACGAGTTAAGCAATGATGTTCGAGCTGAATTGACCTCGGAACCCGTGCGCTACGCCACGTACACACGTGAGTACCTCGGCTGGGGAGTGTTCGCATTGATGGCGCGGTAATGAAGAGCTTTTCCTGCGACCCGGACACAAGGACGTCGGTCATTGACGGGTTTGCCGTTCATGTTCAAAGCAATGACGCTGCCTCTTTCCTGTTCGATGCGATACCTGATGGATCGAGAGGCATCGGTACACCTGAGGGTGCACTGCAGAGGGAAGAGCGGGGGGCGTGAGCTCCGTAAGGCGCCGTTCTTTCGCGTCCGAAGCGGACAGTCGTTGCTCACGCAGGTGAACCGCGCATCGGATTCGACAGGTGAAGCTCTTTTTCAGAGTGTGGCATCAATAGATCTTGTGATAGCAAGGGTGCTGTTGCGGGTTCAGTCAGGGGGGGCACGGACTGCCAGCGCGGGTAATCCATCGTTGCGTTACTTCCGGCATTCAATGTGAATACGCGGCAAGCAGGCTCCAGACCAGCGCCGCCGCAGCAATGGCGGGCCCGAACGGCCATTCAGCGTCGGGGTCAGGGCGTTTCAGCCATCGCCACACCGCATACCAGACCACGGTACCCACACTGGCCCATACCACCATGTAGAGCACGTCGAGCAGTCCCCACCAGGCTCCAAGTGCGGCCAGGAGTTTGATGTCCCCGCCACCGATCCCGTCTTCACCCCTCCGGCGGCGGTACAGCCATGCCAGCCCGCCGAAGATGCCCGCCACAACGGCAGCCGATGCCGCGCTTTCCGGCAGGTTCTGCGAAGTCAGCCCCGCCCAGCTTGCGGCCAGGCCCGAGAGCCCCAGCGGCAGGACAATCCGGTCCGGCAGGAGCGTGGTGTCCCAGTCGATGAGGGCGAGGAGTATGAGGGCGCTGGCAAGGCCGGCCCCGGGAAGCCGGGACAGGAATGCCGGATCGCTTGTGCTGTTGGCCAGACAGATCCACAGCCCCGCGTTCAGCAGCGGCACCCAGATGCGTCTTGCCGGCGGCAGAGCCTCTTTGAGGCCCCCGCCGGGGCCCCGCCATTCCTCGAGTGAGACTTCGCCATCGAGCAGTACCTTCTCCGCAGTGATGCGGGCCAGAGGCACCAGCAGGTACCCCGCAAACAGCCCGCCGGGCAGCCATGGCAAGTGGTTCAGGAGGGCATGCCATAGGTCGTTGGGGCTCATGGCATCGGTTTGTTTGAGAGGGCATGCATCACCTGGATGACTGCCGGGCCCAGAAGCACCATCATGAGGGTGGGGAAAATGAACAGGATGAGCGGAAGGAGCATCTTGACGGGGATTTTGGCTGCGAGCTCCTCGGCCCGCTGTGTGCGTCGAGAGCGCATCATGTCGGACTGCACGCGCAGCGATTCGGCGAGGCTGGTCCCGAACCTGTCGGCCTGCGCAAGCACGGAGACGAGGTCGTCCAGATCTTCAAGGCGTGAGCGCAGTGCCAGATTGCGCAGGGCTTCGATGCGGGTGGCACCGGCCCGGATTTCAAGGGCCGAGAGGTAGAACTCCTGCGCAAGGTCGGGATTGGTGCCGGCCATTTCCTTCGATATTCGGGTAATGGCGGCATCGATGCCCATCCCCGACTCGGTGCATATGACCATGAGGTCAATCATGTCTGGCAGGCTGTCGCGCAGCCGTCCGATACGTTTTCTCGTGATGAAGCCAAGCAGCATTTCGGGCAGATAGTAGCCTGCGGCGGCGGTGCACACCACAAAGATCATGGTGCGGGTCGGGGGGACACCGGGCGCTCTTACATACAGGAACAACCCGAGCAGGACCGGAAGCACGACGGAGAGCAGGGTTTTCAGGGCGAAGTAGTATCGGGGCGCGTTGATGCTGCGGATGCCGGCCTGCAGAAACAGTAGCTGCACGCCGGAGCTCTGCCACCCTTTTTCCGGGATCGAGAGTTTTGAGAGCACGTCGATGACTGGTGTGATTTTGCGGGCGGCGGCTGATTTGGGCCGGGCGCCCTCATCCGGCAGGCGGCTCTCGTGGAGGATGCTGATAAGTCGTTTTTTGATGGCATTGCCGGCCCCCCAGTTGTAGATGGCGAGCACAACCGAGGCGACGGCGGCCCCCGAGAGCAGGGTGGTAAGGATCAGGAGGGTGTTTTGCATGGCGGCGGTTCCCGGAGTTAAACCTTGAAATTGACGATGCGTTTGAGCAGGAAGAACCCGACGGACATGAGGCCGAGAGCGGAGAGGGTGAGTTTGTGGCCCTCGGGAGTGGTCCAGAGCACCGAGATGTATCCGGGGTTTATGAGGGTAAGGATGGCAACGAGCGCAAAGGGCATGCTTCCGAGTACCCAGGCCGATGCGCGCCCTTCGGATGACAGGGTGCGGATCTTGCCGCGCAGCTTGATGCGCTGGCGAATCGTGTTGGAGAGGCCGTCGAGCAGTTCGGTGAGGTTGCCGCCGGTTTCGTGCTGGATCTGGAGGGAGATGACAAAGAAGTTCAAGTCAGTGCTCTGCACCCGGTCGGCCAGCTCGCCGATGGCGTCTTTGAACGGGATGCCGAAGCCGATCTCATCAAAGACGGTTTTGAATTCATGGCCTATGGGGTCCCTGAACTCCGTGCCAAGCATGCCGATGGCCGAGGTGAGGCTGTGGCCGGCGCGCATGGACCGGGAGATGTAGTCAAGCGCTTCGGGGAGTTTGTCCCCGAAGGCACGGCGGCGCCGGTTGGCCGCGCGCGACAGCCAGAGCACCGGCGTGGAGGCGATGGCTGCTGCAGGCACAAGGATGAAGAGGGCGTTGATGCCCATGAGCATGCCCGGCACGCCGACCAACGCAAACAGCCCGAGTGTCATGGCCAGCACCTGCAAGGCGCAGAGCGGGCTGTGGGCGCGCCGGATAAGGGCTTCGAGCTGACTGAATGCTTTAAAGTGTGAACGCAGCCAGCTCTCACCTGCACCCTCACGCACCGTGTTCTGCACCCCTCCGGGACCCTTCCCGGCACGGTGAACGGTGTTGTGGATTGCCTGCAGACGATGATTCTTTGCCTTGCTGCGGGGGTCGAAGAGGCCTACCCACACCCGGTGGAGCAGCAGCACCGTCAGGAGGACTGCCAGAAATGCAATGAGAGGAAAGAATAACAACGCCATGATGTGCTCCCTGTTAGTCGTTCGGCGGCTCGAACATTCCGTCGCTGAGCCGGATGCCGTAGGTCTGGATTTTTTCAGACACTTTGGGACGCACGCCCGTCGCCCTGAACATTCCCTCCACCGTTCCGTCCGGGTTCGTGCCGATGCGTTTATAGCAGAAGATTTCCTGTGAGGTGATGATTTCTCCTTCCATGCCGATGATTTCCTGGATGCTGGTGATCTTGCGGCTGCCGTCGCTCTGGCGTGAAACCTGGACGATAAAGTGGATCGACGAGGAGATGAGCTGGCGGAGGGCTTTGCCCGGCAGCGAGAGCCCACCCATGCCTACCAGGTTTTCAAGCCGGGCGAGCGAATCCCGCGGGCTGTTGGCATGAACGGTGGTGAGCGAGCCGTCGTGGCCGGTGTTCATGGCCTGCAGCATATCGATCACCTCGGCGCTGCGGACCTCGCCGAGAACGATGCGGTCAGGCCGCATGCGGAGCGTGTTTTTCACCAGTGCACGCATGGTGATTTCGGCTTTTCCTTCGATGTTCGGCGGGCGGGTTTCCAGCCGGATGACATGATCCTGCTGCAGCTGCAGTTCGGCAGTGTCTTCAATGGTGACGATGCGCTCATTGTGGGGAATGTAGCCCGAGAGAATATTGAGCAGCGTGGTCTTGCCCGAGCCGGTGCCTCCGGAAATGAGGATGTTGCACTTTACCTTGACGAGCGCCGAGAGCAGTTCGGCCATGGCGGGTGTGAGGGTGTTTTTTTCAATGAGGTCCTTCATCTCAAGGGGTACGACCGAAAAGCGCCGGATGGTGAGGACCGGGCCGTCGAGAGCGAGCGGCGGAATGATGGCGTTGACGCGCGATCCGTCGGGCAGGCGGGCATCGACCATCGGGCTGGATTCATCGATCCGACGCCCCACACGGGAGACGATCTTGTCGATGATTTTCATGAGGTGCGCGTCATCGTTGAAGCGGACGTCGGTAAGTTCAATACGGCCGCTGCTCTCGACATAGACGTTCTGGTAGCCGTTGACCATGATCTCAGAAATGGCGGCATCGGCCAGGAGCGGCTCCAGTGGGCCGAGCCCCATGATTTCGTTTTTGAGGTCCGAAACGAGCCTGGCCCGCTCTTCATGATTGAGAGGGATGGCGTCTTCTTCGATCTGCGCCAGCAGCAGGACCCCGAGCTCGTTTCGCAGCTGCTCGGGGGTCATGGTTTCAATGGAGTTGAGGTCGATACGGGTGAGCAGCTGCTGGTGCAGCTTCTTTTTGGTCGCGTAATAGTCAACCCCCGGGGAGGCCTTGGCTTTTGAGGGCGGTGTTGGTGGGGGTTGGGTTTCAGCGATATGAGCCCGTGTTTGGCTGTCCGTGACGGCCTCCGCAACCGCAGCCCCTTTCAAGGAAATGTTCCAGAGGCTTATCTGATCTTTAAGCGTTCCCATAGCGTGCGTTTTGCATGACGGCTGCCCGTGAGCTGCAGGGCCCAGTCGACAATGGTTTTGGAAAGCCTGGATTCGGGTGCCGCCTGCAGGAGGGGCTGGCCCATCATGAGGGACTCTTCCACAGCGTCGGCGTCGGAGGGGAAGCGCCGCTCAATCGGACGCTCGATGACTTTTTCGATTTCGGTACAGGTGAGCCGTACGCTGGCGTCGGCACGGTTGAGGATGATGTTGATCTCCGGGACGGGTTTATCGAGCTCGCCGGAGAGTTTGAGCAGATGGCCCGCCCGGCGAAGCGAAGGCAGCGAGGGTGTCGATACGATTGAGAGCTCATCGAGCTGCTCAAGTACCCAGACGCCGACCTGGTCGATGCATGAGCCGAGGTCTACCAGAATGAAGTTGTAGGATTCTCTGGCGATTTGGACGAGCTGGCTTACGCGCGCGGGTTCGATGTCGACGATTTTTTCGAACGTTGCAGGCGAGGAGATGAGGTCGAAGGTGGAGCTGAGGTGCTGCACCATGCTGTCGAGGAGTGAACGGTCGAGCCGGTCGGATTGACAGGAGATGTCGGCCAGATCCTGGCAATGGGTTTCTCCGGTAAGGTACATGTCAAGGTCGCCGAATGGCAGGGATGCGTCGATTGCCAGCACCCTGATGGCCGGCTCGCAGGAAAGCGCGAAGGCCAGGTTTGCCGCCAAGCAGGAACTGCCGTCCCCGCCTTTGGAAGAGACAAACCCGATTACCCGGCCGCGGCTGGTGCAGGCGCCGCTGGTACGGAGGTCTATGCGCCGGATGACCTGGCGGAGGGTTTCGGGGGCGCTGTCCTGAATGACTTCACGTACACCGGCCTGCATGAGGGAGATCAGCAGTTCCGGCTGTGAGGCCGGGTGCAGGGCCACGATGGCGGCGTGCGGCAGAGCGACGGAGAGCAGCTCCACCTCGCGGATGTACTCACTGCCGGCATTCTCAAAGCCCGCCAGCACGACGAGGTCGGGTTTCCGCGCCGTGAGCTGGCGGACCATGTCTGCCGGCTCGCCGACCAGCCCTGTCAGCTGGTGCTGGCCGGTTTCAAAGAGGATGCCGGGAACCTCCCATGGGCGGGGAGAGTACACAACGATGTTCATGGGTGGTTATTTGACCAGTATGGGGGGCGTGTAGGCACCGTATGATACCCCGTTGCCGGTGCCCGGATTTGTGCCGGGGATGGTTGCTGCGGGGATGAAATGCCCGGTGATATATTTTCCGCCCTGATTGTAGCCATCAATATGAAACGCAGCAATTGCAACGACAGGAACAAAGGCATTGGTTGCAACCTCGTTTACGACGAAGATGCCGACATCGGTGCCGACGGGTACTTCTGCGTATAAGGTTGCCTTGGCTCCCGGCTGGATGTACGTGTCATCTCCGATTGATAATTCGGTGGTGTTGCCGTTGTCGATGAGGTCCCGCATGAATGGGACATCGGGGTTTGCTATCGACGACTGAAATGTGGTCCATTGGCCCGACAATACGTCAACACCGTTGAATGTGTAGACGGATCCGAGGTCAATGGTAGGCGCGACGCCATTCTGCAGAACGGGAGTGTTGGTGTTGAAATCCCAATAATGTTCGAGCATTGCCAAGCCGATAACAAAGGGAAACAGACCGGTGCCGCCTGCTGGTGGAGCTATGACGGCAACGGAGCTGCCCTGGACATCCTGTTCGGCGATCCCTAGAACGGGTGCGAAAAAGAGCCTCAGGGGGCCGTTGTTAAGGGTCCGGGAGATGGTGATGGTGACCTGCACTGCGGCAACATCCCCTGCAGCGGGCACGCCGGGTGTGCCGGGGGCGCGCAGGCCCTCTGAGGGGTCCTGGATGTTCCAGTAGCCGGTTTCAATGAGGGCATCCTGAATCCCGGCGCCATTGGCGACGTTGCGCCGTGCAATATCCAGCGCAGCGGACCCGGCTGCTGACCAGTTGTAGGGGTTTCCCCCGGAATCGCTGAGTGAGCGGGCTCCGCCGAGAGCCGCTGCGTCGGCCGCGTTCTGCAGCTCGACCCTGGTCAGATGGATGCGGGCCAGATCGACAGCCAGAGCGGCAAAGCCCAGGAGCACCGGCAGCGTGAGGGCAAAGAGGATGGCGGCTCCGCCGCGCTCGCTCTGCAGCCGTTTTTGTCTCTGAGGTGAATGTGCCATGGTCATTCGAGCCTCATGGTTGTTTGTGACGAGATCACCAGATCCGGCACAATGAAGATGCCGGTGAAATCGACGGTCGCCGAGACCGTGAGGATATTGTCAAGAGTCGGAGTGGAATTCGTGGAAACAGCCGCACTCACGGGGGCGCCGAAGGAGATGAGGTTGTTCTGGCAGACGCGGTCTGCCGCGAGGGTTGCGCTGCTGCGTATGATGGCGTCGGTACGGTCCGGAACGAACAGGACGCCGGCACGCGCTCCCTCCCTGGTGGCCATGGTGAGTACGGTTTTGTTGTACAGGGCGGCAGAAAATGACACAACACCGAACAGGAGCGCAAGAAACACGGGCAGGATGAGCGCAAATTCGACCAGCACGCTGCCCTTCCGGGATCGGATGCACCTCGCTTTCGGGAAAGGAAGGGTTGGCGTGGGCCTCATTTTTTTTGTCTTGATGCTCATGGAGGCCATGGTGGTCATTTCGCCCCTCCTGAACCATCCAGCTTTCCTTCTATGAACAGCTCAAGGGGAGCAGGCGGAACGAACCGGTCGGTGGGGAGCTCCGGCGCCGGGTTGCCGGCCTTGACCAGGGTCGGGCGGACAATGACCATGAGTTCGGTCGTTTCCTTATTCATCTCGGTATGCCGGAAGAGCGATCCGAGAACGGGAATGGAGGAGAGCAGGGGGACGGAGCGCTTGACTTCGGTGAGATTGTCGCGGAGCAGGCCGCCGATGACCAGATTCTCACCCTCCTGCATCTGCACGGTGGTGGACGCGTAGCTGAGTTTGAATGCCGGCAGGCTGGTGGATGTGCCTGCAGTGACTGCTTCTTTGAGGGGCTCGGAGACCTCGGGGGCAACCTTGAGCGAAATACGGCCGGAATCCAGCACGGTTGGCGTGCATCGCAGCCCTACCCCGTAGGTTCGTTCAACGTAGTCGACCGATCCGTTGGTGCCGAGGGTGGGGGTATAGACTTTACCGCCGACGAGGAAGTACCCCTCCTCTCCGCTCATGGCGACAATGGTAGGCTCGGCAAGGATTTTAACCAGCCCTTTTTTTTGCTCGGCATCAACTGTGAGGCGGTTGCCTTCCGTGCTGCCGGGCATGCCGCCGGTCTTGAGCAGGAGGTCGAGGGTGGCGTTGCTGACGAACCCGGTCATGAGGCTTCCCTGTGTGCTGCCACGTCCCTGTGTCCAGCCGATGCCCAGGCTTTCAATGTGGGAGCGGGACACTTCTGCGATGCGGACTTCGAGCCGGACCTGCTGCGGATCGCGGATTTTGAGGAGATTGACCACGCGGGGCGTATCGCGGGCTGCGGGCGACCGGCTGGCGGCCGCACCGGGCAGGGCGGACGGTGCGGCAGGAGCACTGTCATGGATGCCGGAGATCCCTGGGGCCCCAACAGATCCGGATGCTCCGGCACTTCCGGCCAGCAGTGCGGATTCGGGGTTGAGCGCCGGCACCGTGCCGCCGGAATATGCAATGACCAGGCGGTAGGCCGTGTCAGCAGCCATGGCGTCAGATGCAGAGCCGCTGAGTACCAAAGCATGGCCCGAGGCGTAGAGCTGAATGCCTGTCTCCCCGGGAAGCACGACCCTCAGCAGCTCCTGTATGGGGGCGACATTGCGGCTCACCCGGAGCGATCTGCTGCTGACCTTTCCTTTACGGTCCCATACGGTAAGATTGGTCGAGCCTGTTTTCTTTCCCAGCAGATAGATCTCCGAAGGGTTCAGCATGATATAGTCGGCAACTTCGGGATCGCCGACCGCCACCCGCGTAACGGGTTGAGGGAGCCGATAGACCCTCGATTCTCCCACAGGCACCCGGTACGGCGGGACATAGGCCGATCCGGCAGCGGGAGCGGTGGCGGCGAGGAGTGCGGCAAGGGTACTTGCCCTGCAGCCCGAACGCATGATGGAGGGTATCTTCATCTGCATGGCGGTTTAAGGGGTGGCGGCAGGTTGGCGGCTGGTGCCGCGGATTTCATCTGGCTTGCTGCCTTGAGCCGGAGCTGCTGCATGTGCAGCGCCTGCAGGGCCCTGTCGGCCGGCGGACTGTGCCTGTATGATATCGGCCAGACGTACACCCGCAGAGTTTATTTCGCCTGTGTCGAGTTCGTTGCGGAGCACCAGCGAGAGCACCCCGATGCTGCGTGCAAGATCAAGTGTTTCGGATTCGTGCGGCGTAAGCTCAAGGGTGACGGCATTCACCACTTTGGGTTTGTCGGGTTCCGCGGTGGTTTCCTGGGCCACGGCCAGTACTTTGATGCGTGAGAGCACCGTTCGGGAAAAAGGCTGTCGCTCAGCATCTCTGCCGCTGACCAGAATGTCCACATAGCTGCCAGGCAGGGCAAAGCCGGCAACGGCAATAACCTCGTTCACTTTAACGGTAATGGCGCGCTTGCCGTCCGGGATGATCGATGACAAGCCGCCGGAGGCATTCGTCGGGGCCAGTTTGCCGGGCAGAACCGGCTCTCCGGCAATCATCGACACGCGGGCAATCCGGCCCGCCACATCGTCGGTCCGGGCGGACGCACCCTCTGGAACGGTTGACCGGGGCCATTGGACGGCCTTGAGTTGATTCTCGGCAATGGCGGTGCCTGCGTCGATGGCCCGGGCCGCAATGACGACCGTAGGCCCTGACACCTCACTCCTGCTTTGCACGACACCCATCCAGCGGGCGGTGATGAAAGCCGCCATCGCTCCAAGCGTGAGAGCGATGGCAGCATGGGTCGGTAGTTTCACCGTTTTAGGGGTTAGGGGGTAAAATCGTTGTTACTCAGTGGTGCCGGCAGCACCCGAAAGAGCGTCTGAGATGGTGGTGAAAATGGTCGTCAGATTCTCTCCGACAAGACCAAGAGCTGTGATGACCACAACTGCAACCAGCGCTGCAATCAAGGCGTACTCGATCATGGTTACGCCTTTTTGTGATGTGATGGGGGAGAGCCTGTTCAGCATGGTGTCCTCACTGTTTATGGTTGATTTTTTTTGATGCCGACGTCTTAATCGCCCCGCCGTGTCGGGCGGGGCGATTCCTCACAGGACAGGCTTGCGACTGATGGTGGCGGGTGTCTGCTGTCGACGAAGCTGTTCGAGATGTTTCGGTTCGCCATGACTGGTTTGGCAAGGTTGAAAAGCATCAACAATCAAAAAAATCCAGGCAGCAGGTCTTTTTCCCTCAATACCGTAGAGAGGCTGTCGCCGTATAGGACTTATGGGGCCAGAGGGACGGCGTGCAGGTGTTTCCTGCGGTGCCGGGTTTTGTGAGCGGGTATATAGGCTGCGGTCGGCCTTGAGGGCTGATTCGATGAGACCGGTCCGGCGGGCGAGGCCCTGTGGGCTTCCGGCACGAGCGGCTTCCAGAGGGCGATGGCTGCCGCTGAAACACCGCCGGGGTCCTCGACGGACACCGTGTCAATGGATGTAACGCCGTCAAGGACAGCTGGGCCACCGGGGTGGAACAGCGGCACGGAGGCTTGTATGTTGAGTGATTTCCGCATGTCGCTGGGGGTCAATGCGTTTATCTGAAGGAGTTTCTATGACATGACGTTCCGAGTCGCTGTTCTGCCGGTACTATTGATGATCATCTCCAACGGGCCTGCACACATCAGGGCCATCGTGCTACATCATTGGTTATCAATCTGTCATATATATAAAGTACACAAGTGCGGGAGTCGGCGCAAGCTATATCGTATATAAATATATGTAGGTGCGCTAATTTAATGATGTAAACCAAGCAGATTGATGCGGTTACAGATATATGTTTCATGTATCTCTGTTGTAGTCCACTGTAACGAAATGAAAAACAACGACATGCCGGGCATCAAGCAAAAAAGGCCCGGGAGTCCGGAAAGAGGGTGCGGTGTCAGCTTTTATCGGTCATCCGCTGAAGTTCCGGCTCCTCAGGTGGCGGTGGATGTGCCCGGCAGCGAGTGCGGTGAGGAGGGTGAGGAGGGTTCCGTAGAACGATGACGGGCTTTGGTTGAGCTGCCACGCCAGAAGTCCTGCCAGGACGGCAGAGAGCACAAGGGTGAAGGCGGCGATGAGGGGGCGGCTTCCTCCGTAGTAAGGGGCAAGCCGGTAATGGGCAGAGAGAACGAAGATGTAGATGATGGTAGAGACCGAGCTCATGATGGAGGCGATTGCGGTCATGTCGAAGAGGAGCGCGAAGAGGAGGCCGAGGCCTGCGGTTATGGAGAGCCCCTCGTTCGAACCAAACCATGCTTTTCGTTCAAACACGACAGGCAGCTCTCCCTCTTTTGCAAGGGCGTAGGCGATGTTGGCTCCCCCATAAATGGTTGCGTTCAGTGCGGAGGCAATCGAGATGAGCGCACCCGTGGAGATGAAAACAAAGCCCCGGCTGCCGAAGAACGGCTTTGCCGCTATGGCAAGGGCGTTGTCGCGGGCACTGATGAGTTCCCGAAGAGGGAGATTGCCTATCGCCACCGCAGCAACCAGTACATACACGACGATGACGAGGAAAATGCAGATGTAGATGGCTCTCGGGACATTCCGTTCAGGGTTTTCGATGTTTTCGGACGCATTGGTGATCAGCCCGAAGCCCATGTAGGAGAGGAAGAAGACGATCGAGCCGGTGAGGATCTCTTTGGTGGCCTGCATGCCGAATGAAGGGTAGATGCGTTCGGGATTGATTGACTGGAACCCCGCCGCGATGAAGATGAAGAGGATAGAGAGCTTGAAGATCACCATGCCGAATTCAACCCTCCCGGTTGTCTTGCTCCCGAAACAGTTGAGGGCGGTGAAGAACAGGAGTACGGCGGCTTCGGCTGCGCCCATGGCGAGGGCGGTTGCGGGGATATGCAGAAGCGGCAGCAGGTAGCCGGCGAATCCCTTGATGAAGAGCGAGATGGAGACGACGTAGCTGAGCCACAGAAGGACTGCCAGGGAGCCGGTGAGCGCATTGTCGCCGAAGCCCTTCTGGATGAAGGCGATCGGCCCTGCATTCGAAATGATCTTTCCTCCGAGCGTCGCAAAGGAATAGGCCACCATGAGGGCGAGGAGTCCTGAAAGGATGAAGGCTTCAGGCAGGTGCCTGCCCGAGATCTCTGCCCCGATGCCGAAGATGGTGAAGATGCTCGCACCGATCATGCTCCCTACGGCCATTGCAACGGCTTCCGGAAGCGAGAGCTTTTTGTTTTCACCTTTCATGGCCGTACGTTATACAAACACCCGAAGCTCCATGCACCTCTATTTCCGCCATACCCTCATCGGCACCATCGGCATCGCCGAGCGGAGGGGCGCCATATGCAATCTGTATTTCCAGCAGCAGTTCCCTTACCCCGACGCTGCACTCTGCAGAACGGATCTCCTGCAGGAAGCGTTCCGGCAGCTTGACGCCTGGCTTGCCGGCAGCATCAGGACATTTTCCCTTCCCCTGGAACCGGCACCGACCCCGTTCGCCCGTTGTGTGCGTGAGGCGCTTCTCTGTATTCCCCCCGGTGCCGTGTCCACCTATTCCGGGGTTGCTGAAGCCATCCTCCACCCTCATGCCGCACGGGCCGTAGGCTCGGCCTGCAGCCGTAACCCGCTGCCCCTGTTCATCCCCTGTCACCGCGTCGTGCCGGCCTCCGGCGGGACCGGTCTCTACCGGGGAGGAGCGGCGCTGAAGAGCACCCTTCTTGAGCTCGAGCAGCGCCGCACCGCCTGATCCCGTGCTGTTCTCCCGCGGGTCATCACTACGCCTTTTTTTGTGGAATGGTTTGAAAAGTCCAAATCTTGAGGAAGATTGTCTAAAGCTTTTGAGGCCTTCTGTTGGTATGTTTACAGCATTGGATGCATTGACCAACCTTTTCAACTCCGGAAGTGCATTGAAGCGTGATCATGACATACCGGTCAGCAGGCTGGAGAACAGTTTCTTTGAAATCGTCCGGCTCTCCGACCTGGATGCTTCGATGAAGCGGCCGAACCACCGGCACGACTTTTTCAAGATCCTCTGGTTCACCTCCAGCAGTGATGCGGCGCATTTCATTGATTTCGAATCCTATCCTGCCGAATCGGGACTGATCTACCTGATTGCCCCCGGTCAGGTGCATGCCTATGAAGGACTTTCCGGTAGCGGCTACGCCATCGTTTTTTCACTTGACCTGTTCAGCAGCATCCAGAACCCCCGGCTCAGGCTCATGTTCAACCCGTTCATGAACCGGGGCATCCCGTCCGGGAGCGACGAGGCCGGCGTTCTCCGCCAGCTTGCCGAACTGATGGTACTGGAATCCGGAGGAAAGAAAGATTTTTTCATTCTTCTGTCGTATGTTGAAGCATTTTTGCGCCATATTGCACGCATGCACAGCGAGGCGTCATTCGTCCTGACAAAGGCAGGGGAGCGCATGGGTAAACTTTTTGCTCTCGTTGACGGTAGTTTCCGCAGCGAGCGCCGCTCGGATTTTTACGCTTCTGCGCTCGGTATCACCCCGAAACGCCTGAACGAGATCCTCAACGAACGCTTCGGCACGACCCTTACCCGGATCCTGCACCGGCGGCTGATCCTTGAAGCAAAAAGGGAGGTTGCCTACGGGAGGAAGAGTTTCAAGGAGATCGCCTTTGAACTGGGCTTCAGCGACCAGGCCTACTTCAGCAGGTTCTTCAAGGCGCAGGCCGGCATGATGCCGGCGGACTTCCGGAGGACCATGGCCTCGGGTCCCGGCGGTGCCATGCCGAAAGATGCTGGAGGATCATGATGTGGCGGGCTGTGTGAGGGCCCATCTGACGGCCCGATGAGACGGGCAATGCAACTGCAATGCTATCAATGAATTACAGGGTATATGAACAACACTATGAGATTCTTCCCCGGACGTTCAGTGGCTCCGGCTCTTCTCGGCTTTGTGCTGCTCTTTTCGGGCTGCGGCCAGAAGGGTGGCGGACCGGGTATTGCGGAGCTGCCCGTCCTGACCCTCAAGCCTTCCGACGCAAGGGTCGAAAGCGCCTATCCCGCCGTTCTTGAGGGCCGGGTCAACGTTGAAATCCGTCCGAGGATCGACGGCACCCTGGAGAAGATCCATGTCGGGGAGGGCTCGTTCGTCAAGGCGGGCCAGCCGCTCTTCACCATTGATGACCGTAGCTACCGCCAGGCGTACATGGCTGCTGCGGCAGCCCGTGACGCCGCAAAAATCGATGTGGACCGCCTGCTTCCGCTGGTGGAGCACAAGGTGGTTTCCGGGGTGCAGCTTGACGCCGCACGCGCGAAATTCCGTGCGGCCGATGCAGCCAGGGAGGCGGCACGGATCGACCTCGGCTACAGTGTCCTCCGCTCTCCCGTCAGCGGCTACGTGGGCATGATACCGTTCCGTATCGGAAGCCTTGTTTCGAGGAACCAGACGGAGCGGCTGACCATCATCAGCGACAACAGCCGGGTACACGCGTATTTCAGCATGAGCGAATCGGACTTCCTTCGTTTCCGCAACGCCTACCCCGGACATACCATCCGGGAGAAGCTCCGGGCCGTGCCGGAGGTGCAGCTGCAGCTGTCGGACGGCAGCGGGTTTGCTGAAAAGGGCCGCCTCGAAACCCTCAGCGGCCTCTTCGATGCTGAAACCGGCTCCATCCGCCTCATGGCCTCATTCCCCAACCCCGACGGCCTGCTCCGTTCAGGCAATACCGGCCGTGTCGTCGTTCCCTCCATCTACCATGACGTGATCCTCGTTCCAGTGGCTGCCACCGTCGAACTGCAGGACAAGATCCTTGTCGCACTGCTCGACAAAGAGGGAAAACTCAAGCGCCGGCCGATAAAGGTCGAGGCCTTAAGCGGAAGCGACTATGTGGTGAGCTCGGGAGTGCGTGCGGGGGACCGGATCGTCACGGCCGGCTACGAGCGCCTCCCGGACGGCACCCCCGTCAAACCCGCCGCCCCGGCTCCCGCCGTATCGAAAGAGAAACCCTAATGACCGCATCCATAGCTTCCGCTCATGTTTGAACGCTTCATAACACGGCCGGTTCTGGCCACGGTCATTTCGGTGATCCTCGTCATCCTCGGTCTCGTCGGAATGGTGCAGCTCTCCGTAACCCGCTTCCCTGACATCGCTCCGCCGAGCGTCACGGTGACTGCCAGTTACCCCGGCGCCAGCGCCGAAACTGTCGGCCGCTCCGTCGCCCCCCCCCTTGAGGAGGCCATCAACGGCGTCGAGAACATGACCTACATGACCTCGACCTCGGCCAACGACGGTTCACTCTCCATCAATGTGTTCTTCAAGCAGGGGACCAACGCCGACCAGGCCGCAGTCAACGTGCAGAACCGTGTGGCGCAGGCCACAAGCCGCCTGCCGGCCGAGGTGAACGAGATCGGCGTGTCGACCATCAAGCGCCAGAACAGCCAGATCATGCTCGTGAACCTCTCGAGCAGCCGTGAGGAATACGACCAGACTTTTCTGCAGAACTATGCGAAGATCAACATCGTCGACGACCTTGCCCGTGTGCCGGGTGTGGGGCAGGTGTCGGTGTACGGGAACATGGACTACTCCATGCGCCTCTGGCTGCGTCCTGAAAAGATGGCGGCTTACGGGGTGAACCCGGATGAGGTCATGGCTGCAGTCAGGAGCCAGAACCTTGAGGCCGCTCCCGGTTCGTTCGGTGAGAGCGGAGGGACGTCGATGCAGTACACCATCAAATACCCCGGCAAGTTCGCCTACCCCGGGGAGTTTGAGCATATCGTCGTGAGGGCCAATCCCGATGGTTCCATCCTCCGGCTCGGGGACCTGGCCCGCGTGGAGTTCGGCGCATACAGCTACGGGGTCAGGGTAAAGGCCAACGGAGATGCGGGCATTGTGCTTGCGGTCTACCAGGCTCCGGGTTCCAACGCCAACGAGGTCGAGACCCGCCTTCGCGAAGTTCTCAAAAAAGCCTCACACTCGTTGCCCGAGGGACTTTCCGTCTCCATTCCCTTCAGTTCCAAAAAGGTGGTCGATGAGTCGATCGAGCAGGTCCAGCACACCCTCATCGAGGCATTCCTCCTCGTCTTCCTCGTCGTGTTCCTTTTCCTTCAGGACTTCCGCTCGACCCTCATTCCGGCCATTGCCGTGCCGGTGGCCATTCTCGGCACGTTCTTCTTCATGAACCTGTTCGGGTTCTCCATCAACGTCCTCACCCTGTTCGGCCTCGTGCTCGCCATCGGCATCGTCGTCGACGACGCCATCGTGGTCGTTGAGGCCGTGCACGCCAAAATGGAGAAGACACACTGGCCGGCAACGGCAGCGACGGTGTCGGCCATGCGTGAAATCACCACGGCCATCGTCACCATCACCCTCGTCATGGCCTCCGTTTTCCTTCCGGTGGGTTTCATGGAGGGATCGACCGGCGTTTTCTACCGCCAGTTCGCCTTCACGCTCGCCATCGCCATTTTGATCTCCGCACTCAACGCCCTGACCCTCAGCCCCGCCCTCTGCGCCCTGTTCCTCGGCGGACTGCACAGTACCGGCAAAGAGGAGGGAAAAGGCCACCGCTTCAGCGCCTTCCAGCGCCGTTTCTTTACCGGATTCAACAGCGGCTTCAATGCCCTCAAGCGGCGGTACCTCGGCCTGCTTCTCCTGCTTCTGCGCAGAAAAAGCGTCGCGCTCTCAGCACTCGGCCTCATCACCGTGCTCTCTTTATGGATGTTCAAAACCACACCGACCGGATTCATCCCTGAAGAGGACAACGGGTTTGTGATCGTTTCCGTCTCGATGCCCGCCGGCGCTTCGCTTGAGCGTACAGAGGCGGTCATGGACCGAGCCGCAGTGATGCTCCGCTCCATGCCGGCAGTCGAACGGGTCATCTCGGTGGCCGGCATCAACATTCTTTCGCGCAGCTCGTCACCCTCCGCCGGCCTCATTTTCATGCAGCTGAAGGATCTCCATCTACGCGGACCCGGCGGGGACATCAAGAGTGTCATCGGCACCATCACCGGCAGTTTGTACTCCATCAAGGAGGGCTCGTTCTTTGCCCTCTCCATGCCAACCGTTCCAGGCTTCAGCACGGTCGGCGGCCTGGAGTTCGTCCTGCAGGACCGCAGCGGCGGCAGCCTCCAGAAATTCAGCGGCATCACTGAAAGCTTCATCGGCAGCCTCATGCAGCGCCCGGAGATCGCGTTTGCCTTCACCACCTTCAACGCATCCTATCCCCAGTACTCGCTCGAAGTGGATGCGGCGCGGGCCAAGCGCATCGGGGTCGAAGTCAGCGATCTGCTGCGGGTGATGCAGGCATACTACGGCAGCATGCAGGCCTCCGACTTCAACCGGTTCGGCAAGTACTACCGGGTGGTCATGCAGGCCGAGCCGGACGCCCGGCGCGACCCTCAGTCACTCAGCGGCATCTTCGTGAAAAGCAGTTCCGGCAGTATGGTGCCGGTCAGCTCCCTCATTACCCTCAAACGGGTCTACGGCCCTGAATCGGTCGACCATTTCAACCTCTTCAACGCCATCCCCATCAACGCCGTCGTGAGTCCCGGCTACAGCACCGGCCAGGCCATCGCGGCCATCGGGGAGGTATCGGCCGCAACGCTGCCGACCGGGTTCACCTACGACTGGAAAGGACAGAGCCGTGAGGAGCTGGAGTCGAGCGGGGGACAGATGGCCATCTTCCTGCTCTCCGTCATTTTCGTCTACTTCCTGCTTTCCGCCCTCTACGAAAGCTATCTCCTGCCGCTCGCCGTCATGCTCTCCATACCGACCGGGCTTCTCGGCGTGTTTATCGGCATCAGGGCGGCCGGCATCGAGAACAACGTCTACGTGCAGGTGGCCATCATCATGCTGATAGGGCTTCTGGCCAAAAACGCCATCCTCATCGTCGAGTTCGCCATGCAGCGCAGGATTGCGGGCATGTCGCTCGGCCGGGCGGCCATAGAGGGCGCCAAGGCCCGGCTCCGCCCCATTCTCATGACCTCCCTGGCGTTCGTCGCCGGCCTCCTGCCGCTGCTCTTCGTCACCGGCCCTGCAGCTGCCGGCAACCACTCCATCGGGGCGGCGGCCATCGGCGGCATGTTTGTCGGCATGGTGCTCGGCATTCTCGTCGTGCCGGTGCTCTTCGTGGTGTTCCAGCACCTGCAGGAGCGCCTGACGGGCCCGGCCGCCGTCATTGTCGAAGCAGGGGAACAGCTTGACTCGGTATTGGCCCGGGAGGGCACCCTAATAAAGGAGGATGAAGCATGAAGAGCAGACTGCACCTAAGGCTTCAGGGGAGTGCGGCAACGATCCTCCTCCTTACAACGCTGCTTCTCGGCGGCTGCGGCGCCAGCGGCAGATTCCACCGCCCCGATGCCGCCCTTCCGGCAGCATACAGGGGGGACGGCAGTGCGGCTTCAATGGCAGATACATCCGTAGCTCTCCTGCCATACAACCGGTTTTTCAGGGACTCCACGCTGGTTGGACTCGTCGACCGTGCAGTCGAGGGGAACCTTGACCTGCAGGTTGCCTTGAAAAACATCGATTATGCCCGCCAGACCCTCAATTCCGCACGCCTCGGTGTTCTGCCCGAGGTAAGCCTCGGCGTGTCCGCATCTTCCTCGCGCCCCTCCGACAACGGCCTCAACGCCGTGACATCCGGCGACAAGACCGTCGAGGCCTTTACTGCCTCCGGCCGTGCTTCATGGGAGGTCGACATCTGGGGCAGGATCCGCAGCCGCAGGAAGTCGGCCCTTGCTTCCTACCTCAAAACCGCCGAAGCCGCCAGGGCTGTCCGTACGCGGCTCGTCGCCGACGTGGCCGATACCTACTACTCGCTGCTTCTTTTCGATGCCCAGCTGGAATCGTCCCGCCGCAACCTCGCCCTTGCCGACACCACCCTCACCATGATCCGCCTGCAATACGATGCCGGCCTCGTCACCTCTCTTGCTGTACAGCAGCAGGATGCCGCACGCCAGAGCATCGCCCTCAGGGTTCCGGAACTCGAGCGGCAGGTCGCTGCCGCTGAAAACGCCCTCAGCATCCTCTGTGGTACCATGCCGGCTTCAGTCCGCCGGGGTGAGCCACTCTTCAGGACCGCCATCCGGGATGACCTCCCCGCAGGCGTTCCTGCCGCCCTGCTTGAGAACCGCCCCGATGTGAAGGGGGCTGAAATGGCGCTTCGTGCCGCCTATCAGGATGTCGAGGCGGCACGCTCTTCGCTATACCCCTCCATAACCCTCACCGCCGAAGGCGGCCTCAACGCACTCCGGGCATCCGACTGGTTCACTACACCCGGCTCGCTGTTCGGGCTTGTAGGCGGTGCGGTGCTGCAGCCTGTCTTCCAGCAGGGGAAACTGCAGGCTCTGCTCCGTCAGGCAAAAATCCGCAACCTCCAGGCCGAGCTGGCGTTCCGCCAGTCGGTGCTCCGGGCAGTCGGGGAGGTGTCCGACGCGCTTGTTGCGCTCCGCAAGATCCAGGAAGGGGAAACGATCGCCGCCCGCCGTGCCGCTTCGCTCGAGACGGCCGTATCCAATGCCTCCATGCTCTTCAAAAGCGGCCTTGCGACCTATCTCGAAGTGATGCAGGCCGAAGAGAGCGCCCTGCAGGCCGAGCTTGAGCTGGCCGACATCCGGCGCCGGCACCTGTCGGCAATGGCCGAGCTGTACCGTGCACTCGGTGGCGGGTGGCGCTGAAGGGGGTGTGCCGGGGTGAACGCATTTGCCCGTTACGATGTTCTTTAGAGGGAGAGTGTTTGGTATGAGGGCCCCCGGGGTCGGACGATAAGCCCTCCCCTACATCTTTACAGTAATAATCAGAAGGAATCGGTGATGACTCAGGTGGAATACAACGCGACGGTAAGCAGGAAAGTCATGGTAACGCCCGACATCATGATGCTGGCGCTTGTGACCGATACCCCGCGAAACGGAGCCGAAGCCGGCCAGTACCTCCTGCTCGGGCTCTACGGCAGAGCACCGCGCTCATCGAATTCCCTCCCGGAATACCCTCCGGTCGCCGACGACCACCTCATCCACCGTCCTTACGCCATCGCATCGCTCTCAACCCAGACTTCACAGTTCGAGTTCTTCATCTCGCAGGTGAAATCCGGCGAGCTCTCCCCGCGCCTCTTCAACCTTCAGCCGGCTGACCGCCTGCACGTCGGAGAGAGCATCAAGGGATCGTTTCTCCTCAACGACACACCCGACGGGAGCGATATCATCATGATCGCTACCGGAACAGGCATCGCCCCCTACATCAGTTTTCTCCGCACGCATATTGCCGAGCGCCCTGAAAGCAAGATGATCGTCATTCAGGGTGCGGCGCATCTGGAGGACCTCGGATACTTCAGCGAACTGGCCTTCCTTGAGAAAACCTACCCGAACTTTTTCTATGTCCCCACCCTCACCGACCCCGACAGCAGATGGCTCGGTCAGCGGGCTTCGATAGAAGAGCTGCTTGAAAACGATTTTCTCCAGAACGGCTTCAACATCACCCCTGATCCGGAGTGGACCCACTTCTTCATTTCCGGCAAGCCCGACATGGTCGTCCGGATATCGCAGTGGCTCGAAGGGTTCGGCTACAGCCGCCACCATCCCGATGCACCGGGTGAGTACTATATCGAAGAGTACTGAGACCTTCCCGACAGCGGGCGGCAGGGCCGCCGCCCGGGTTCTGTTTCCCTGCATTTTCTCCTGTATATGATCCGTACTTTGTATATTAAAGTATTGTGGTGCCGCAGTTTCATGAGCAACCGATAACTGGAGGGAATCCATCATGTTGAAAGAAGCCGCAGGAGCAGCCGGAGGCGCCCTGCTTTTTTCGCCGCTCGCCATGCCGTTCGTCCTGCACGGAGTTGCAGGGCTTCTGGTCGGCGGCGCAGGGCTCTATGCCGCTGACTCGATGCTCAAGCAGGTCATGGACGCCACCGCGAAGCAGAAAGGACGTCCGGAACCCGCTGAACGTGTCGTCCAGCACGTCCGGACACCGGGAGAGGAGGGGGAGTGAAGCGCGCCATCGGCGGTTAGCGGCCTGCAGCGCGCAGTCCGCCCTTTTTTTTGTTTTCATGATCCGGCCCAGGGCGTCCATGCCCGGGCTTTCCGGCATGCGTGTTGCTGCCGGCGCGCTCATGAATTTGAAAAAACTCAAGAAGCACATCACCATGAACGCAACGTCACGGTTGTTTGCGGCAGCGGCTTTTTCAGTCCTCGCAGCCTGCTCCGAGGGGGGACAGACCCCCCGGTCTTCCTCCCTCCGCAGCGAACCGGTTGCCCCTGTGGCTGCAGCCAGGGTCGATGACCCTGAACTCGTAGAGCTTGGCAGGAAGCTCTATTTCGATCCGCGTCTCTCGAAGTCCGGGTTCATTTCCTGCAATTCCTGCCACAACCTCAGCATGGGCGGCAGCGACAACCTGAAGAGCTCCATCGGCCATAACTGGTCGAAAGGGCCGATCAATGCACCCACCGTGCTCAACTCGAGCATGAACCTCGCACAGTTCTGGGACGGCCGTGCCAAAGACCTGCAGGAGCAGGCCGGCGGCCCGATTGCCAACCCCGGTGAAATGGCTTTCACCCACAAGCTGGCTGTCGACATGCTTCTCTCCATACCAGCCTATGTCGATGAGTTCAGGGAGGTGTTCGGTGCGGAGGGTATTGATATCAAGAAGGTCACAAAGGCCATTGCGGCCTTCGAGGAAACGCTCGTTACGCCCGGCTCCCGCTTCGACTTCTGGCTCAAGGGCGACGACAGGGCTCTCTCAGCCGAGGAGCTCGAGGGGTATCAGCTTTTCAAGTCGAGCGGCTGTACGGCATGCCATAACGGCCCGCTCTTTGGCGGCAACTCCTACCAGAAGATGGGTGTTATCGAGCCCTATTCGGCAAAAAGCCCGGCAGAAGGACGCTCCGCCGTTACCGGCAGGGATGCCGACCGGTTCAACTTCAAGGTCCCGACCCTGCGCAATGTGGAATTGACTTATCCATACTTCCACGACGGCGAAGCTGAAACCCTCACGGAAGCCGTTGAAGTGATGGGCCGCATCCAGCTCGGCAGAACCTACAGCGAAAGCGACAACCGGAAAATCGTCGCCTTCCTTAAAACCCTCACCGGCAAGCAGCCGGAAATCATGCTGCCGCTGCTTCCTCCCTCCAGCGACAGCACGCCCCGCCCCACGCCTTTCGAATAAGCCTCAAGCGGCCCCCGGGCGCAACCCTTTAAGGAACATATCCTTCCTGGTGGAGCGCCCCCCCCGGTCCTTCAGGTCCGCACAGGTGCGCCGTAATGGTACCGTCCTGTGTCAGAATGGAGCGTATCGTTTGCTCCATTTCATCTGCCGTGTTTCCTTGCCGTCAGTTTCAGAGGTGTTGGTACGGGAGTTGCGTAAGAAAGTGTGATCATGCAATAAAGCATCTGTTTTCCCCGGCAACCCTAAACGACTGCACCGGTGCTGAACAATTTCTTTTCTTCGAACAGGAAACCGCATGAAAAAGCTCCACCTCGGGACAGGCCGGGGGAGACGGACGGGCTCGGGGATGACTTTGATTTTGACATTCCATCCGTGGAGGATATCGGGAAGGATGAATTCACCGCGGATATTCTGCACAACGACAACGATTCATCCATGAACATTCTTGCACAGGGGGCCGTACTGAAGGGAAACATCACCCTTGATGGAGAGCTGAAGGTATACGGCAGGATCATCGGCGATATTCTGTCTTCATCAAGTGTGTTCATCGGGGAGTCGGGGATCGTCGAAGGCAATGTCAAGGCGACAGGTATGGAGGTTGCGGGTACCTTCAGGGGGAATGCAGAGGTCTCAGGGGAGTTTCTGGTTTCCTCGACCGGCAACATCTTCGGCGACCTGGTCATCGGAACCCTGAACGTCAACGCAGGGGCAAAGATGAGGGGATCGATCCTGATGAACATCCCCGAACCACCATCTGTCGACATGGCCATGATGGAGCTCGAGCCTTCCCGGGACTCGATTCCGGAGCATAACGGGCGGGGTGAACATGACTGATCCCGCGCAGTTCCCTGCAATCCCATCGGTGTTGATCCCCGTTACCCGGCGCAAGGCAGTACAGGATGTTTATGAGGGGCTTCTGAAGGGGAGCATCCATTGGTCTCAGGCGTCCCTGCTTTTCTCTTTTGGTCTCACCATTGCCTGCCGTGTACCCCGGGAGTGCAGTAAGGGAGCTGAGGGTTAGCGCATGTCAATGATCCGCAATGAAGACCTCATGGAGAATGAGGCTTCTCCGGGACATGTCCATCAAATGAAAGCGTAAAAAAGGCTTCCTGCGGCGCACCCCGAAGGCTGAGCTTTGGCGTGTTGACGAATCCGAACGGACGGTAGTACCCGGGATGCCCGACAAGGCAGCACCCTTCGGCATGCATGGCCTTCAGCCTTCTCCAGGCCCTCTGTTATGAGGGCTTTTCCTATACCCTGCCGCTGGTATTCCGGCAGCACCGAAACGGGTCCCAGTCCATACCAGCTGGGGGTGCCCTCTGAGATTCCCAGGGGAGAAAAGGCGATATGGCCGATCACCCGGCCATCAGCTTCTGCGACAAGTGAGAGGGTGAGGGCTTTCGAGCGGCGAAGTTCCGCTATGATGAACTGCTCGGTATGATTGCTGATCTCCAGGCTCTTGAATGCCTCAAGAGTAACCTCTGCAACTATGCATCCCTGCCTGAAGGATGTCTGACTCCTCGTAAAGCGCCAAATCGTTTTGTTTACCAATCAGGGCACCGGGACTGTGCCGGCACAGCCATTTACAGAGTATTCATCACTGTTCCTGTTTGCTGAGTGTCGGAGCTAATGTCGGGGTTGGCTTTGCAGTACTCTGCTGGCAGCATGACCCAGCCGATGCATGGCATAAAAAAAGCCCCGGCGGCTTCCGGAACGGATTTCGTATCCGTCAGTCACTAGTGTCCGGTTATAAATCGAATAAAGACAGCTGAACGAGCGAACCTTGTGATTTCCCTGGTATCGCTTGACGCACTGACGAAACTGATGCTGCGGTAGGTGCTCAAGCAGCTGAGCAAAGACCGTTTTTCCTGTGTACATCGATCATTCCTTGTTGACGGATTATGGAATGATCGAAGATAGCTGGCGATTTCAAGTCGGTAATGACTAAAAAACGCCATATTCTATTTTCTTATATGCTTTTACGGGGGTTTATCCTTTTAATAACCGGACACTAGTGTCCGTCAGTATATGTTTTTCGGCTCACATGCATGCAGCGGTTCCTTCCTGCATATGCTTCCGGGAGATCGGAATCATTGCCGGATCCAGTCGGGATCGGCTCTTTTCCGCACCCCCCCCCCGGAGGCTCTGCTTCGTCAATGACTCCCCGTCGTTCAGAGGCTCGACTTCGACGCGTACCACACCTCCTTTCATGGATAAATATCAGCCGATTGAGACCGGGACGGCGTAAAGAAGTGGTGTAAGCCTCTTTGGCTTGCGTTTTTCTTTTGCAGAGGGACCGGCAAGATGGCGGCCGGAGCCATCAGACGCTATCCTCATCGTAAAAAACATTTTAGCCGCCATGACTCCCGGATACGTCATCGCTTCGTGACGCGGAGTTTTCGCTTCCAGCTTCTGGCGTAACATTATTGATTTTGGGTAGATAATATAATTGTCTAATTATTTATGTGGACAGCACTTAATGGATCTGGTCGTAAATCCATGTAAAAAGCTCCGAAAATCGAGCATAAAAAGTGTTGTTGAGAATGCATCTGGGGAATACAGCCGAAAAGCATGGCAAGGGCGGGCTCATGCACCGCATGCCAGGTATTCCTCCTCAGTTTCATGCGCCGGCAGCAGTCGAATTCTCGCCTTCAGTCAATAAGTACATAGAACACGGAGAGCGCATCAGCGCATCCGGCAGTAACCAGTAAGCGCAGGCGGGACGGTATTTTTTTGCACTGAATCGTCATACTGAACTTCGTTACATATGGATATCACGATCAATCCGCTTCTGCTGCCTGTCATCAATGGCAATGGCGCATGCACCCCTGAACCCTGCAGCGGTTTCACCGCTATCCTCCAGCGCAACAGGACCGCCAAAAGGACAAGGGCGGGCGCGTCGGCATGCAGGGTACGGGAGGCCCGGTACACTCCTGCATGCCGACGCATTCCATGCACGGATTACCATGGACCCGGCACCATTCTCTCCGTCGGCATGTCGGCCCTCCGGCCAATGAGCCCTTTACCCTTTTGTCAGTCAGTACAATCTTTTCACCCTCAATCAAAGGAGTAACTGCACATGCACACCATGATCAATAATGGAGTCTGGGGCGAGGAGTTGACAACGCCTCTTGGAGAGAATCCTACCAGCAGCACCACCAACAACATCACTTCGGAGAAGATCCGGAGCTGCAAGAATACCGTTATTGAATTGCTGTACCGGGGCGGAGAGTTCATCATCTACGAAGCGACGCCATGGACCCACACAATTGAAGTGATCGGCAAAAACAACCCCTTCCGCCATCGCACCCGGGCGGGCGTCATGCGCGCATTTGACAACTGGGTCAAAAAAAACGCAGCCTCCGGCACCAGTTAACCCTGTGAGGGTATCATACACCCTGCACCGCGTCGGGTCAGGAGAATGTTCTCAAGCCTTGCCGGACGCAGCGCAAGGCAACCGCAGTCCGCCGGGCATTGCCGGCGGGCTCATTCCTAAAAGGCACAGCATATGAAAGAAAACTCAACCGGCGGATGGGTGAAGCTCCATCGCCAGATGGCACAGTGGGAATGGTACACCGATGCCAACACCTTCAGGGTGTTCATGCACCTGCTCATTCTGGTAAACCACAGCGACACGACATGGCGTGGCATACCAGTCCTGCGCGGCCAGGTGCTTACCGGTCTCAACCGGCTGTCTCAGGATCTGAAGCTCTCAGTACAGCAGATCCGCACCGCAATAGCCCGCCTGGTCTCTACGGGTGAAATAACAAACAGCTCAACATGCCGGTACCGGGTCATAACCATCTGCAATTACGAGTCTTACCAGAAAAGGGAGGAGCACGTCCGACAGACCCTGCAGCAGACCGGAGCCTTGACAGCCAACAACCCTTCAACAGCATCCAAGAATGTAAAGAAGGAGAAGAATGAAGAACCTCTTACGGGGGAGTCTAGGCAGAATCCTGAACCCGGCGTGCTGAATCCGGGATTCACAGCGGCTTTCATGACGGAGGTCTGGGCGTTCTATGCCCGGCAGAAAACGCGCACCTACACGAGCCATATGCTCCAGAACATTGCCATCCGCCAGCTCTACGATATGGCGGGCGGTGATGAAGAGCGCGCAAAGGATGCCCTGCGCCAGACGCTTGCAAACGGCTACCAGGGGTTTACCTGGTATTTCAACCAAAACAAGAAACGGGGAGGAACAGATGGATCTTACCAACGCGATGCAGCCTACCGGAGTGCCGGACCCACCAAAGCCGACCACGCTTCCCTCATGCAGCTCCTCCGCGATCACTCGGCAGGACTGGGCTGATCAACCCGGTGAGGGTGAGGTCATGACGGCTCTCATGCAGATCCAGGAGTCCAAGGGGAAATGGTACAGCGAAGTCATGCAGAAGTTCTACCGGACGGGTGTGGGGGAGCGTACCAAAAAGCACCTTGACGGGCTCGTTATGGAAATACTGCGGATGCGGCCGAGCCGTGCCGACCTCGGTACAGCTACACGCCGCATCTGCCATACGGAGTTCCAGGGTACCACCTACATGCCGCTTCCCGACGAGGCGGCCATCATCCGCATCCTGCGGGAGGTACAAGGGGAGAGTGCCGGTCGCCGCATCGGGACCGAACCCCCGGCTTGGGAGCCACCGCCTTTCGACATGAGTGCGTATGAGGGAATGAGCGATGATGAAACCTTCGAAGCCCTCCTGGCACTCGCCCGGCTGAAATTCGGGTTCTGAAGAATCACGCTGCCCCGGAAGCTGAGTCACCAATAAAACCCCATGTTCTCATGATACCCATCACCGGCACCATGACAGGTTACCCGATCCACATCGTCACCCCGGAGCGCTTCTTCACACCGGAGCAAGCCGTGCGGCATGTCATGCCGGCTGAGGGAGGAGTGCGCTGATGCCGGCCTGGGTTGAATACATCGATGTCGTTCAGGCGGTCCTCATCGTCTGCATCGGCCTCATCGGGTGGTTTGCCTCACGGACCCTGACGCTTGTCGACCGCAACCAGACCGAGCTGTTCCGGCGCATGCAGCTGCTTGAAAAAGAGCTGTACATGCTCAAGGGCCTGCATGAAGCGCACCGGGCATATCAGAAAAACTCATGACACCGTCCTCCTCCGGCACCCTCTTCGTCATCCTCGACAACGGCCACGGCTCCGACACGCCTGGCAAACGGAGCCCGGCATGGAGCGACATGGCGCAGCTGTTCGAGTGGGAGTTCAACCGGGCAGTTGTACGCCGTATTGCCATGAGCCTCCGGCAGGCGGGCATCCCGCTGCACGTGCTTGTTCCTGAGGATGAGGATGTTTCCGTTACGCGCCGGATCGGGCGCACGAACCAGATTGCCCGTGATGCCCGCGCGGAGGGGCGGCGTGCCGTCCTGCTCTCGGTGCATGCCAACGCCTCGCCCTCTGTCCGGCATCCGGGGAGTGGATGGGAGTGCTGGACTTCAAACGGGGGGAGCAGGAGCGACCTGCTCGCCACCATGCTCTACAGGGAAGCCGGGATGTACCTCGGTCGGTACCCTGTACGCACCGACCGCCGGGACGGTGACCCCGACAAGGAAACCGACCGGTTCTCGCTGCTCAGTAAAACCATCTGCCCGGCCGTTCTTACGGAGAATCTCTTCATGGACAACCACGATGAGTGCCGGTTCCTCGGGAGCGAAGAGGGGAGGGATCTCATCGCCCGTGTCCATTTCGAGGCACTCATTGAATACGGCCGTGAGTTCGCCACCAACCATAACTGAACTGGAGGGACTGCACCATGGCATTTTCTGTCAACGGAAGCAACGACCCGATAACTGCCCCTATAACCAGCCCGATAACCGGCGCCACCAGTACCCTCACGGCCATTATTGACGATGAACCCGATGCAGGCGGTGGGGAGATGGGGGAAGGTCTGCCCGGGCGCCAGTATCCAGTTCGGGAGCAGCTTATCATGCAGCATACTCTGAACACGGCGGAGAGAGGGCACGGGAGTGTCTTTGTCGCCGGTTGGCGACCGTTCGTAGGGTGGGTGTCAGGGCTGGCTTTGGCCTATGCCGCCATCATGGACCCGCTGCTGCGCTTTACGGCTCGGGTGGTGTTCGGCTATGAGGGGGAGTTCCCCGGGATAGATACGACCCTGACCCTGCAGATCCTCTTCGGCATGCTCGGGCTCGGGGCGTTCAGGAGCTGGGAGAAAAAGGAATCGGTGGCGCGGAGCTCACTGAAGCCGTGATGCGGGGGGACTGCATCGTGCCATTTGGTTACACTGGCGGTATATGGGCTAACCGGTACGCCGAGCCCATTCAAGAGCTCTGGCCGGCAGTGGCTGCTCCAGGTCCCATTTAATTGATATGGGCTTTGATCCCTCATGACTGTGGTATTGGAGGGGGCCGGCAAAGAAGTATGGTGCAGTGAGCCCGTTTGGTGCCTGCTTTCTATTACGAATGAAAAGTAATGGGGTATATCCTTCGCTTCGATGATTGATATAGCGTAGTCCTGTGGGAGATGAGTCGCTTGTTCGTGTCTGACTTTGCCAGTGAAAGCGGGTGTCGGAAATGGCATAGTCCTCATACATGGTTGTGGGAGAGAAGTCTGCGGCACTTTTGTTGATATCAGCAAAGAAAATGTCCAGCTTCCGTTCATGAACGTGCAGTAATCCCTCACGTGAGGGTATAGGGTTTTCGAAAGAGCCCAATCCAAGAGCATGAGCTACCTGTGCCCTGGAGTAGGATCCATGCAGACAAAGGGGGCCCGTCAACTCTGGGAACCGTATTTCAGGTAGGGGGGAACGGTTTTCAAGCAGCCAGTTAAACAGCTCCCTGAGATCATGCCGGAGGGCCGGGTGGGACCGGAGATAGCCTTCAACGTCCTGTAGTGTCCCGTTGCCGGGCTTTTCTTTTCCCCATAACATACTATGCAGAAGACGGGGTGTTTCCTGAGATACTGGAGAAGCACCAATAAGCATTCTGGCTCCGTCGGCAATCAGGTTCGTGTCATCCATAAGCAGCAACCGGCGGAATCCTTTCGCAAGCGAGTCATTGAAGCGGTCCGGTGCCGGCATGGACGTATCGCCTGTGGCTGTGGCAAGGAGTTGGTGTGGGAGCCCTCGTTTATACAGTTCATCAGGAGAGTCGATGTTGAGAAAGTTGACAATCTCCTGCAGACCTACCTTTCCCTTTGTGGCTGCGCTTAATTGGCGAAGTTCCTGAAGAAGCTGGCTTTCGCGGAGCGATGCTGTTGCTACATTTATGTTGTTAATGACGTGCTCTTTAGCCTGTGCTTCGAGGTGCACGAAGCACCCTGCTGGCAGGTAGGGCATGTCAGACTCTATTTGTGGTATAAGGGAGAGTTCCGGTCGGCTGGTAAGGGCTCGGAAGCGTCGAGCAAAACTGAACTTTCGGTGCTGTGGCGCGATAAAGTCGAGAACTGTCAGGTGAGGCTTTTCATCATGCAGGCGTAACCCCCTGCCGAGCTGCTGAAGGAAAACGGTTAAACTTTCAGTTGGTCGCAGGAAGAGCACGGTATCGACGGAGGGAATGTCGACGCCCTCGTTGAATAAGTCAACAGTAAAGATGATGTTGATTTCGCGTGCTTCTAACTGTCGCTGCGCATTATGGCGGAGCTCTGAGGGAGAATTTGCACTGAGAACAATGGCCGGGATGCTGTTGTCCCTGCACCACTTGGCCATGAATACTGCATGTTCCACACTAATACAAAATCCTAAGGCCCTAATCTTACGGATATCTGAGACATAGCGATCAACTTGACCCATCACCCATTGCGCCCGAGCGCTATTGTTGTCAACCAGGTGCCGGAGTCCGCTGACATCGTAACCGTTTCGAGTCCACTGCAGGCTTGAAAAATCAAGCCCGTCCAGATCAGGAATCCCGAAATAATGGAACGGGGCAAGCAATGCTCGTTCAATTGATTCAGCAAGACGGATTTCATGGGTAAAGGCGCCTCCGAAATCGTTTCGTATATCTTCTCCATCACTTCGTTCTGGAGTGGCTGTCAATCCGAGTAGTGAGAGCGGGCGAACGTGGGCGATGAGATGCTGATAAGTGTCAGCAGCGGCATGATGCGCTTCATCAAGGACCACATAGGCATAATAATCCGGAGGAAGGTGATCAAGTTTCCTTGCGTTCCAGCTTTGAACGGTGCAGAACAAGTGCTCAAAGCTTCGGGGTTCTGAGCCCCCGGCAAGAATTTCTCCGAAGCTGCCATCTCGCATGACTTGCCGGAAACTTGCTCTGGCCTGTTTCAGGATTTCTTCCCGGTGGGACACATAGAGGATGCGGGGGAATCCGGAATGCTCCTTTGCAAACCCCTTGTAGTCAAAAGCGGCAACCATGGTCTTTCCCGTGCCGGTTGCTGCAATGACTAAATGCTTCTGCTTGCCAGCGTTTCGTTCGTTGTGAATGTCATCAAGGATGACCTGCTGATAGCCGTAGGGACGAAGGTCAAAAAAGGGGATCTCGTTTTCATCTGTTGATCCGCCTTGCTGTTCTTGTGCCAGGGCGTTCTTCAATTCCTCGATGTCGCAAGGGGTGAATTCTCCTCGATCCTCCCAATGGGACTCGAATGTTGCTATGGCATGTTCCCAGAGATGGGCCGTTTCATACTGACTGATTTTAGCGGTCCATTCCAATCCCTCGTCCAGAGCAGCTTTTGAGATGTTTGCCGATCCTATATACGCAGAACCGAACCTAGAGTTTCTGCGGAATATGTAAGCTTTTGCATGAAGGCGGGTTCGCCGTGTGTCGTATGATATCCGGACTTCTGTATTGGGTAGAGCAAGAAGTGCCTCAATGGCTTTTACCTCCGTCGCTCCCATGTAGGTTGTTGTGGCAATGCGAAGCTTCGGCTCTCCATCGGGAGCCGGGGTGGATGTAAAGGCCTTAAGCGCAGGCAAGAGTGGCAATATTCCCGCATATCTGATAAACGACACAAGCCAGTCGGCTTTATCACAGCTTGATAATTCTTTGATGAGTTGGGTCCTGAGTGCAGGGCTTCTTGATGAGCCGGTAAGGAGTGCAGATATGGAAAGAGGTGTGTCGGGCCTCGTCGCAATACCTTGGAGTGGAGAGAGAGGCAGAATCTGAGAGAGAGAGTTCGTGGCGTGTGGACGGACCTCCTGCATGATGGCTCGCAGAACCTCGGGTGAACGGAAGGCTTCGTTGAGGGCCTCGGTTAGGTGCTCTGCCTTATGGCCAGCGATCGATTCGGAAATAAACGCAGCTATCTCTCTTGATAACGGTATGGCGACTCTGTGATGAATTTCGTCACGATCAACTTCAGCCCATTGGGCCCGGTCCAGCAACCCTTCTTCTTCAAGGCGTTTGTGGAGCTTTTCCGTGTGAAGCAGGTCATATAGTCCGGTAGGGAGTTTATGCATAGAGGCTTCCAGAAGAAATGGGGTGAGTAAGCTCGAAGGAATACGTTGGTTTGTGTTCACTAATAATACGCAAACACTAATCATTTACTATGATATGGGCGCCTCAAGGGGTGTCTGTTTCTTGTGTTCCAGCCAGCAAAACTGTAGCGAGGTATCCTATATCGCGGCTTTACTCCCTTCAACCGCTCTTCCGCATGCCGTGAGCCAACGACAGGACTGCCTCCATGATTGAGAGGCTCGAGCTATTCCCGCATCGGTACGTGTTGATTTGATTCGAGGGGGGGCGGGTAGGTGGCATCTGCCCGGCTGAACAGAACCTTTCTGCCGATACGTCCCCTCCATCTCTTTTCATCGACACTGGCTGAACACGAACGGACCAGTTCGCCGCAGGCTCACGATGCTATGACCGCAGGAGCTTTGCGGCTGCCGTCATGTTCCAATGGGAGTGGATCCATGCAGATGACACGCTCAATGCTGTTGACAGAACTGCTCGTTGTGCTGCAGTGCGGGGGTCAGTTGTTCGAGAATAAAAGGCCGGTAGGGGAGTCAGGAGGGCCCTGTTCCGGCTGGGTGGCGTTGCTGCTGCTGTCGAGCCCCGCTTCCAGGTTTCTGTGCCGTGCATGGCTTGCCTTCGAAATGGCAAGTTTCCTGCCTGCTTCATGCCGGGTTTTGTCGTCCAGATGTTCCATCTTTGAAATATGCTCGAGCAGGGTGTCACGGATGTGACGGTTTTCCTTCCCTTCAGTCCTCTCCACGACCCAGGTCTTCACCTTGGGACGGTGGCCCCATACCCGCATGATTTCGACGAGTGCATCGCGACGTACCCTCTCATGTGCGTCGAACAAGGCTCTTCTCATCAGCCATATGAGAGTACCGCCCATCACCTCATCCGAGAGGGAGATTTCCTGTTCCGCCAGTTGCCGCACGAACGCTTCACACTTGAACTCGCTGCGCTGAGCCATCCATTCCAGCATTGCGGGGTCCCGGCTCCAGCTGCGTGCCAGGTCGCGGACAGCGTCCCGCCTCCCGCTGTCTGCAGGTTTCTCCTCGGCCATTTTCGTAAACAGCTCCTGTATGTCCAGTCCCATAATTATCTCCGGTCTTGTGTTAACGGGTTCTGGATACAATATGCATCAGCATATGGGACAAAGACTGTCCAACCCGCACTCAGGCACTGTTTCTTTTCTGTGAATCGTCGATTGCCTCGATCGCCCGCCGGCGGAACCCGAGCGGATCGGTGACACGGGGTATCGGTGTGACGCCGCCACCGGTGCCGTTGATGTTCAGGGTCCCGAACCCGAGCATGCGGCCGAGTACGCTCTGGTCCACATGGAAGCTCTCAACCTTGCTGTGGTTGAGCTCGATGGTGCTCCGGCGTATGAATCCAAACTTTGCGATCACCCGTTTCGAAGTGATTGCCAGTTCTGTAGACTGCCTGCGGACGAGGGCCGCAATGCCGTACCAGATGGCGGGAAGGAGCAACAGCTGACCGATGGATATGGGAACCTTCGCCGTATCCGGCCTGCCGTCCGTATGCAGGACAAGGGCGTAGATCAACAGTCCCGCTGCGGCTGCTGCGAACGCAATGGCCCTGGAGAAAATAATCCAGTGCAGGCGACCGGTGGCATACAGGACTTCGCCTTCCAGCATGTTGTTGTCGACATATCCCATGGGGGTCTCCGAGGTTGAGTGAATGCATGCTTCCTGCACCCTATGCTCTTCAGCGGTCGGTGGAATTCCACGGCATTAGACCGCTATTGTCCTATGCCCCGATCTACCTTGGTGTAGAATGAGGGCTGAGGTATGAGGATGTAGAAGAAAGATAGCAGATTACTCTCTAATGACAGCGGATTAACCTACATTCTTTTTGTTCCTCCGCACCCTTCATCAACATGCATTGCAACTCGGGTCAGCCTGTTCAAGATCCTGGCCCTTGTCGCCCTCACCCGGAGGAACGGCATGCTGGTGACCCATTACGATGCAATCGCCGCTCTTGCGCTTGAGGGCAAATACTATGACTCGATAAGGCAAGAAAATGAAGAATGGTACGATGAAAGAGACTGAGGGTCTTGTAGCCCGTGCACAGGGCTGCCTGCTCGGCCAGCTTACGGGAGATGCCCTCGGTGCCCTCGCGGAGTTTGCGGGCCCCAGGGAGCTCCTGCAGCACTATCCGAACGGGCTGAGGGAGATTGTTGACGGAGGGGCATACAATACCATTGCCGGCCAGCCTACCGACGACTCTGAAATGGCCCTTGTGCTTGCCGCTACGCTTGCCGGCCGGAAAACCTACAGCGAGGAGCATGCCATGGCGGCTTACCGCTGGTGGTGGGAGTCGGAGCCGTTCGATTACGGCCGGACCATCATGAGCGCCATGCTGAACATGCACGACCATGAAAGCCAGGCCAACGGGGCGTTGATGCGCATCAGTCCGCTCGGCATCTTCTGCTCCCGCCATTCGCTCGCTGATGCGGCCCGCTGGGCAAAGGATGACGCGGCCCTTACCCACCCGCATCCGATCGTTGGTCAGGCAAATGCCCTGTTCGTCATGGCCATAGCACACGCGGTGAAGAAAGGTCCTGCTCCCGCAAAGCTTTATCGCGAACTGCTCGGCTGGATGGACACTATGGATATTGACCCGAAACTTGCTTCCGCTGTCCGGAACGCAGCCGCAGCGCCACCGGAAAACTATGGTCACCCTGTAGAGGGATGGGTGCTTGTTGCACTGCAGAACGCGTTCTACCAGCTTCTGCATGCCGAAAGCCTTGAGGAGGGTGTTGTCGATACCCTCATGCAGGGAGGTGACACCGATACCAACGCGGCAGTATGCGGGGCTCTTCTCGGTGCGGTTTACGGCATAGATGCAATCCCGGAACAGTGGAAAGCGGCGGTACTCAACTGCCGGCCGGAAGCGGGCATGCCCGGCGTGCACCACCCACGGCCGAAAGAGCTGTGGCCTCAGGGTGCGCTTGAACTGGCTGAGGGGCTGGTTACGGTGAAGAGGGGCAGAGTGGATACGATGGTGGTGCAATGACTGGCTCAATAACGGGGCTCAATAACGGGGCTCAATCGGCACTGTTACCGGCGTTGACGGTTCATCCCGCCGGAATAACTGTTCAATTCTTCATGATCGGTGGAGGTCGCTATGCTCCAGAAGGAGCTGCAGAAGCTGGTGGCCGCTATCACGCTGGAGGATGATGCGCAGCTGGAGGAGATCAATGGGGAGATTGATGGGAATCAGCCAATTTAACCTGCTGGCAGGACGAGAATGGAGAATTACTTGACAGGGCTTAGCTTGCATGCCATATTACCCTATGGAATACAGAATAGGTTATTACAACAGTTCGGTTGAGGCCGGGATTGACAATTGGCCTACTGGTGTGTATGCCAGTTTTATCAAGATCACCCAAATGATGAAGTCTGCGGGCCCCAATCTTGGAATGCCCTATACCCGGCCATGAGGAAGCGGGTTGTTTGAAATCAGGGCGCGAGGGCCAGAAGGCATTGGTCGGGCATTCTTTTGTTCAATGATTAACCGCGAGGTGATCATTCTTCACGAAATCATCAAAAAGACCCAAAAGACGCCACCGCAGGACATCCTGTTTGCAAGAAAACGACAAAAGGAGATAAAATGATGAGCACTGACGATACATATGAACCGGTATTCTTTGATCCCGGCGAGGTCGCTGCTAAAAAGTGTGCCACCGATCCGGAATTCAAGGTAGCCTACGATGCCCTTGAAGATGAGTTCGCTGCATTAGCCGCACTCCTTGATGCCAGGGTACATGCAGGGCTTACTCAGGCTGAGGTGGCCTCACGGATGGGCGTGTCTCAGCCGGTGCTGGCACGCATTGAATCAAGCCTTGGAAAGAAGGATCATTCGCCCTCTCTTCATACGTTGAGGCGATATGCTCATGCGTGCGGAATGAAACTGGTGATTCAAATGGTGGAACCAAATAAAAATAAAGCAGTTAACACTTGACTGTCCGGCCATAACCCCGCCTGTCCTATCCCGCCCGGACAATGGCTCATTTTCCAGTCGATGGTGTTCCTCCAGGGGTTCGGTGACAAGGCGCCACCAGTTCTGCAGCAACCATCCCGCCAGGTCATATGCCGAACAGCGAGGGTTTTTTTCAGTTTTCCCGCAAACATCGGCTCTAAGCCCTGCAGCGTAGAGCTTTTCGGCAACCACTTTTATTGGGGCGCCGTCAGCAGCAGAATAGCTTTCGTGTTATCAGAGAGATGTTGCATCATGTCTGCTTACCGCTGGTGGTGGGGGTCGGAGCCGTTCGTTTACGGCAGGACCATGATGAGCGCCATGCTGAACATGCACGACCATGAAAGCCAGGCCAACGGGGCGTTGATGCGCATCAGTCCGCTCGGCATCTTCTGCTCCCGCCATTCGCTCGCTGATGCGGCCCGCTGGGCAAAAGATGACGCGGCCCTTACCCACCCGCATCCGAAGGTTGGTCAGGCAAATGCCCTGTACGCCGAAAGCCTTGAGGAGGGCGTTGTCGATACCCTCATGCAGGGAGGTGACACCGATACCAACGCGGCAGTATGCGGGGCTCTTCTCGGTGCGGTTTACGGCATAGATGCAATACCGGAACAGTGGAAAGCGGCGGTACTCAACTGCCGGCCGGAAGCGGGCACGCCCGGCGTGCACCACCCACGGCTGAAAGAGCTGTGGCCTCTGGGTGCGCTTGAACTGGCTGAGGGGCTGGTTACGGTGAAGATGAAAGCTGTGGCTGTGGTTTCTTGAGCATAGGGACGTTCGCTATCTTCATAAGATGGGGGGGGAATTGTTATGGATAAGGAATTACAGGGCTCGTCATCAAGCTCTTCCATCAGTTATGGTGACAGGGTTGGGGGCGGGATTGTTTTCTATCTCGATGAGAGCCGTCGGCATGGTCTTGTTGCCGCACTGGTGGACAGCAGCGTGGACGTTCCTGACCGTTGGGATAAACGTCACTCTGTTGGCCAGTATCGCTGGAGTACGGGACAGCGTATGGTGAAGAATGAAACGGATTATGCGTGGCGGCAGCTCAATGCAGCAGACGTCGGGATGGGTCAAGGTGCAGAAAATACACGGAAGATTCTGTTGAAGTATCCTCCCGGGAGTTTTCGGGGATCTGCCGCAGCAATAGCAGCGGCTTATCGTGGCGGCGGTTTTTGTGACTGGTTTCTGCCAAGCCGGGAAGAGCTGAACGAGCTTTTCCTTAACAGGTCCTTTGCTGGTGGTTTTGCTGCAACCGGTTATTGGAGTTCCTCAGAAAGCAGTGCAATGTGTGCCTGGTATCAGAACTTCAAGAGCGGAGTGCAGTACAATACTTTCGGGAAGGATAATCTCAAGCGGGTCAGGGCTGTCAGGGCGTTTTGATGAAAAACCCGTTACGTATGCATGTACTGCACCAGAGGCAGACGTCAGGGTTCATGGCCTGCGATTGGTTGGCCGAGGATTATGCGGCCCAAAGCGTGTATCTGAAAGGGACGGAACAGGGTGAACTCAAATGGCGGGACAGGGTTCTGATTGATGAGCGGGAGCCTCCTGTGGTGCCTTGAACATGGCAGTTGAGGGGAGCTTCTCCCCTGATACCCCCGAAGTAACCGAACAAGTAGGGCAAGTAGCAGGATATGTTTGACGGGGTTGGGGTTTCGGGATATGGAGCAGTGCTCCGTCAGTTCGTCCATATTCAGCGGTTACCGGTTGTCACTGTTTTAGCTGGATAAAATCTTCAGTACCCCTGCCTGCGGCGGGGGTCTTTATTCCGAAGGGAGCGGCCGATTATTTTGAGGGTGGGAGCCGGAACAGCCATGGCTGGTTCTGGATCCCTGAAAAGCTATAACTCGACAGTGTCCGATCGGTCCAGTATGCCTTTATTGATCAGCGTGGATTCTATAAGGAGAGGGGAAACATTGAAATAGCCTGCAGCGTCTTCTATTTTCTCATTGCTGAAATCGTTGTCTATAAAGTCGAAGAGCTGAATGGCAGGGCATAAAAATGCCTGGGCGAATGCCCGTTGAAATTTCTGTCGTGCGGTCCTTGTCGTTGTGACTGGCAGCAGTCGATCAAGGCCTGGTGAGTAGAGTTGATCGGCAACGACTCTGAGCAGTGCAAACCGGCGGTTTGTCTCGTATGGAGAGCTGAGGGCTGCATCGATCCGGTCAGCATGACCATTGCGGAAACCGATACTGACCGGGGTTTTCTGGCTGGATCCGTTCAAAGCGCCTTTCCTCATTGAAAACAGATCCGTCAGGTGATGGTTGCTCAGGGGTATCTCGGCAAGTGACCAGTGCTGTTTGGCACATTCAGCGGCTTTCTCTGCCCGTTCCCATGGCAGCAATGCAGGGTCGATGAGGGCGGTTGCCTTTCTCAGAATATCAGTGTCCGGAATGGTTACGGGAGTGGCTATGGCATGGGCTTCTTTTGTCACCCATTGCATCAGTGGACTGATTTCAGGTCCGGCAAATGCAAGCAGCTCATTGATTGCTGCATTTCCTTGAGTCCCGGACATGGTTCGTACTTCATTGACCAGTTCCTCAGGTGCCGACTCTGGATCAAAGCCAAGAAGCGCCTCGATTTCACGCCAGCGCGTGATCTCCGGGTCCGCTTGTTCCTGCTGAAGGTCATGGCGGAGATCGTGAAGGAGGCTTGAGCGTAAACCGGTCTCCTGCAGTCTGGCTATGACTGCATCGGCAAAAGCAAGTACTTCTGTCTTGAATGTATCGACAGGCAATACCCCGTGGATTTCGTTGAGGTACCGCACCATCGCTTTGCTGATACGGGAGGTAGGGTGAGACTGGACACTCATTTCAAGACCGTCGCTTGAGAAGCAGATGTCCGGCCATAAAAACCCCTGTCCTATACCGCCCAGGCAATGGCTCATTTTCCAGTCGATGGTGTTCCTCTCGGGTTCGGTGACAAGGCGCCACCAGTTCTGCAGCAACCATACCGCCAGGTCATATGCCGAACAGCGCATCGATGACCTGACGGTTCTGGAGGTAATGTCTTCAAGTTCAGTGAGGATCTGCTTGTCAACGGCAATGCTCAGAGCCGCGAAGGTATATCGTTCCGGCCCTTCAGCTGACGGGCGGTCAAGCCACTCGAAATCGATGGCAAAGGGTCTATCCATTGGTGTTATCCCATCGTTCTACTACAGCTTTTGCAAAGTGATCAGTTGAGGGCATAGGGTAACCATGGTATGTTCCCCTTCCTGCATTTTCGAGTTGCGCTTCAACCGCTATCCCGTCTTCAGTAACCGCCCAGATGTTTTGCGGAAATCCCTGACGCCAGTTCTGGCTTATCATGCCTCGCTTTACTCCATCAAGGAGTAAGCGTTCAGCTTCTGCTTTTTTGAAAATGCCGACTTCATCACAGAGTGACTTGTCGGGCCTTGGCTGGGATGGAGGCATCAGCCCGAAATCTCCGGGATTTCTTTTGTGTTCCGGATTCCCTCCGTAACTGATGCGGCTTACAATCATGTCAAGAGCATCATGATCCAGTGGATCCATAAAGCGCCGCTTGTCATCACTCGCTGTAACGGATAGCATACTCATCAATTCAATATAACATTGAACGATGCATTCAATAAATATCCGGGATAGAACTCTTTTTCAATCGCTGTTAGGCGGGGGCGCTTGGTTTTGCTTTTGCCATGATGGCCTGCATCCTGCAGGCGATAGGGGTGGATGGTCCCGAGCGGCGCGACCGAACCACCGCAGCATCCGAGGTGCCGGCGCGACGTGCTGCCGATCGTCGGGGATTGAGGAGATGACTGGCTCGATGTTTGGTTGTGCTCAGCATTTGGTTTCTGACATGCTGGGTCACTGTTCGATCAGGATGACTGAGGTCTATGCGAAGATCAAGATCGATGCACCGGTCGAACCACCAGAACTTCTGAGGCGGGTGACGTGAGTGAGTGTGTCACCTGGCTCTGTGGTATAGAAGGCGGTTTACGCTTGATTCTTGGAGGATGAACGGGACTGATTATGTCGGGGCGGTGAGCCTGGGGGTGTCGATTACGACATCATAATTCCAATTCGCTATGGGAACCAAGCCGTACCAGTTCAAGGGTGGCTTCTTCAGGTTTTCGGTAGAGCAGGATGAGGTCCGGCTTGACATGGCAATCCCGACAATCCTCCCACTGCCCGTTGAGCGGATGGTCAACCACGTTTTTCGGTAATGTCCCATTCTCAACCAGAATTTCGAGGATGGGTTTCAGAATGGTATCGAGTTTTTTACTTTGCTGCCCACTCTTTTCTCTTTTGTAGGGACTTGAATTTGCTGGTGTATTTAATCGTCCGCATTGAGATCTTTGAAGAGTTCATCAACGGACCCTGCAGTCTTCAATTTTCTGCTTCGAGCGGCTTTAATGGCCCTGATAGTTTCGTTATTCGGTACGAGCGGATTGAACGGCAGCGCCTTTTCTGCGATGATCTTTTTCATCAGTAATCTGAGGGCATCGGAAATCGATAAGCCCATTGCGGCCAGAATGGCGCTCGCTTCATCCTTTGTTTCCGAATCTATTCGTGCTCTTACAACAGTATTTGCGATCATGGTGTGTCGTAGTCTTGTTGTTGATTGGTCATGTAGCCACAATGTGGCACGCTTACAGTCAAAATCCTGATTTCCTTATTAAGGAGTGAGGCTATCTTGACTCCCTCCTGACCCTATCCGGCATGAAAGAATTCATCTGGTATCCAGGGCGTTCATCGGCTAATCCACAGTCTCATTGCCCTTGCCTTTTGCCCACCTGAGTGCGGAGGACTGTGAGTTGCGTCGCAGGCTCCGATTCCACGGCCGTATATTGCTTGATAATGAAAAACCCTCGTGGTTCAGGCGAGGGTTGTGAATGCGCATTTCCGAAACATCCTCTCATGCCGGTTCACAACATGAGGGTTCTGCATGTTATTCAGGCTTCAGCGGACTTCTTCGGTTCAAGTTTAATGATCAGGTCACACCCAACGGCTTCAGCATATTTCCTGAGTGTGGTTATGGAAGGGGTGTGTTTGCCGCACGCTTCAAGCCGTGAGATGGCACTTTTGGTCGTGCCGATCTTGCTGGCAACCGCGTCCTGTGTCATGCCGGAACGCTTGCGTGCTGCCAGTAACTCTCTGATCAGGGTGTACTTCGGTTCAAGGGCATCATAGCCTTCCTTGAACTCCTTGCTTTCCATAGCGTTACGCAGGAATTCCTGATGGTCGTGCTTTATAGGCTGATAGGTAAGGTCATCCATGGGTTATCTCCTTCATTCGCTTACGTGCGATCAGTAGTTCTTTTTTGGGTGTTGACTGTGTTTTTTTGATGAACGCATGTAAAATCACGATCCTTTTGCCCTGCATAAAACAGAAAAAAGCCCTTCCGATTCCTGCTTTCCCCTTTGGGCGAATTTCAAATAGACCGTTGCCCATCGCCTTGGAGTGGGGCATCCTGAGGTCTGGTCCGTAATCCATCAGCAACTCAATGAGGCGAGCATAATCGATCTTGATGGATTCTGGCCAGGCCTCAATGTCTTTCAGGATGCGAGGATGGAAGTATTCGATCTCATGGCTCATGGCACAAGTTAGCAACTATGTAAACCATCTGAAAGGTTTTTTTCTGGTAAACGTTCAATAATCCTACCCGCCATCGCTTTCAACATTACCGCAGCCATGGATGTGGAGGTGTTTCAGGACAGGGACTGAGCCCCCGCAGCACCCGCGTTGCCGGTGCGACCTTATGGTTTTGGTCGGTGACAATGGATGCGAGTGAATTAAATCCCCCAGGTTTTCATGTCCAGCGTCACCCCATCATTAGCAGTTCATGTGACTGTTTCGCCGTAACTAAGGCGCGGGTAGCCACATCTTGGTGCCAGCTATTCACTTGACTGTCCGGCCATAACCCCGCCTGTCCTATCCCGCCCGGACAATGGCTCATCTTCCAGTCGGTGGTGTTCCTCCAGGGGTTCGGTGACAAGGCGCCACCAGTTCTGCAGGAACCATACCTCCAGGTCATATGCCGAACAGTGCGGTTTTTTTTCATCGGTGAGTCATCTCTTGTAAGCTGTCAGTGTGAGCCGATGTATCTATGGTGACATGTCGCGTTTTATTTGTGTTCTTGTGTGTTGTTTCCGTAACCATCCAATAATGGTTGTGGATATTGAATGGGCCGCTAAGATTTCAATAGCCTGTATCAGCTCATCATAAGTCCGCCATTGACGACTCCCTCATGCGTGTGGGGAAGACCATCAATTTCCTGACAGCAGGGAATTGATCTGAGAAACACCCCCACGCCTGTGGGGGCGATTGCTCTATAGCATCACAATTTGTGATCTTATCAGAAACCCCCACGCATGTGAGACGACTTTGTTCCGGTAAGCGGTATCCAGTATATCAACACTACTCATTCGGTAGCCTGTATTAGCTCATCATAAGTCCGCCATTGACTTCCGTCACATGCGGGCATTCTGCCCGCATTGCAGCAGCGTAGAGTTTTTCGGCAACCTCTTTTATCGGCATGCCCTCAGGTACCCCCAGGGTAACGGCCACGATGTCGTCGCAGCGGTCATTCTGAGCCTCTTCGAGGGTACGGTCCCATAGTGCCTGTGCCTGGTCGTCGTTCAGCCGCCCCTCCTCCACATCCTCTTCAGTCACATCGTCCAGCATGGTGTTGCGTGAAACTGTTTTCATCGCCCAACTTCCCGGAGCATACTCCTGGATGTAATAGGAGATATAGCCATTATGATACATGCCCTCCCTCCAGTATCCCTCAATGGCAACCACCCACTTCTCCTTCTGCGTTTTTTCCCTGAACGACTCCAGCCCGTCATTGTACATGTCGAGTGCGGTGATGCTGGGGGGTAGGACAACGGCTGTCCTATGGCTTGAGAAGAGTGTGAGATCGTTCGGGATTTTCGAACAACATTAGGGAGCCTCTGCGGCGGCCGTGGATCGGATGACAAGCAGCCTGTCTGGGCCGGGTGTGTTGGTATGTGGCTCTGTTATCCAGCCATTACAGGCAGTGCCCGCGCATTGGCGATGGCTTTTCTCCTCAGAGCGCTCAGTTCTCCGGCAAACGGGTGATGGCGGTTTCCTTTGATGTTCAGCGGAAGGGAGAGCGTGTTCAGTAGTTCATCCTCGAAAATCCAGGGTTCTGGATGTTCAAGCCATGCAACGAATGCATTCTCTTCAAGCCATTCGTTCAGCCAGGCCTCGCCGGGGTGGGTGAATGTCATCCGTTTGCCGCTGCCGACGCACCGTAAGGGGAATCCACTTTCCTGAGTAAGGAGTATGCCGAGAGAGCGCCTTAAGGTCGAGCCCTCCGCATTGCCGCTGTAGTGGTATCGTACCCTGTGCTTCAATGTCTGTGTTGAATCAGGTTTTCCTGCCTTGTCCGGAGAGATTCCCACATAGAGCAGGCTCATGCCTTCGTGAACGATGCATCCGTCTGTTGGTACAGCGTGCGGGGTTGTCTTGAAAAACCATGCATACACGCCGTTCTCGGTCGGGACGGGGCAGGGCCTTGAAAGGATTTCATGCCGGGCGTACACCCGCTTGGGCCGAGAGAGCTGCTCAATGCTCATGAGGCGTCATGTCGTTGAGAGGAAAAAGCCCATCCAGAAGCCATCGCCTCGTGTTGTAATTGAGTATACATTCTGTGGCCGCAAGCCTGGAGGCGGGTTGCCCTAGCGCGTAAAGGAGCGGTTAGTCATGTGAGCCGCTCCAGTCCATCGTACTTGGCATCAATGCCTTTTCCCCGGTACAGGGGGGCAATGTTACCGTTCTCTTCCGCATTGGCATCGAACGATTCATCCAGGCTTGTAAATACTACCGATGCGAAATTACCGATACTGCCGTCGCCGTACTGGTTGCATGGACCGCTGATCTTGGAGATGTTGTCTGGTTTCCGGGCTTTTTTCTCCGGGTATCGAGCAGCTCGTACAACGACCCACTCGGGGCCATCGGCCCCTACAAACCATATGGATGGATTGACCTCCGGGTGGCTTTGCCAGGTCATCAATTCGTAGCCGTCTTTTTCTATCTGTTCCCGAACTATCTGCACGGCCAAATCATGCAGCTCCCAGTCTGTCATGATGATGGGTTCATTGCTCATCAATGCTGGCGGATACACGGGTTGCCCTGATTGGGCGTCAAGCAGCCCCCAGCCTTCAGCGACGGGCAGCCATTCATCCTGAGTTTTTTTCATGGGCATGATGCAGGCGTGGCCGGCACAGCCATTGGCGATGGATAGCAGTCCCTCACGGGTGCCGGGTATGTCGACCTGATAATCGATGTCTTCAACCCGAATGAAAAAGAACTGATTCCCTAAGAGGAACGAGAGGTGTTCCAGAAACGGTGGATAGGGGTGTGCCCGCAACCAGCGAATCTGGTCGTCGCCAGTCTGGTTCTGGATATGCTTTCCGGCTGCATTCCAGCAGCTGATAAAATCCGCTGCAGCCTCTGTCATATCAATGCTGAACATGGGTGTGGGCATGGGGTTTGCGTTCTTTCCTCGATAATGCAGTGATTGGTGATGGAGCGTGCATTTAAAACAGCGGCAGCGACTCCAGCCCCTTCGCCCTCACATCCTCGTACAAATTGTTTGCACGGCTCAGTTCGTCATGGAGGAGTATCCTCAGTTCCTGCGGTTCCAGTGCTTCTGCCTCTTCTCCGAACCCCATGAGCCAGCGCTTTACCGCATCAAGTGCCCCGACCTACATCTTCAGGATGAGGGACCCGTCGCCGGGCATCAAGTATTCCCCGTGATTATGAATTGATGTCGTGAAACACAAGATGTTAAAATTGCTCGAAAATCGGGGTGACTGAGTTTTCGCGGGCTAACTCAGCCGAACGGATTCTCCAATTCAGGCTGAACCACAACTATATTTTTCCTGGATTTCTTCCAGTGAGTTGGCTTTCAATAAGTCATTGAGCAAAAATAGCCTTAGGCGGAAACTACGAGATTTTTCTGTGGTAGTGAGTCTTGTCAGGGCTGGAACTGATGTTCCGAGTTTAATCAGCCAGTACAGTCCAGAGTCGCAACTTCTGCTGGGTCCTCCTGCATATTCATCAATCTCCCGCCGGGGTCTAAGCGTTACAGATTCTATTGGATAGATATATCTGCACTCGCGTCCGCCTGCACTTTTCGTAAAAAATGCGCAGTATTTCATTTCACGCATAACATATCGTGAGATTTTATGGTTCTGAACGGTGCTTTCGGGAATATGGTACCATGGCGCTTTTCCGGCCTCGAATTGCTCGACATAGGCCTTTCCCTTATTTGTCTCATAGATGTTGGCCGTGAGAATAAGGTTGCTGTGTCGGTATACTTTCATACCGCTAGGGGCAATGCGAACCGCTTCTTGCAGGAATAGATTATCGGTCCTGTCTTGTATAAGACCTTCCTGTTTCGGCGCCTCCCCAAGCTGGCTATGTAAAAAGTTTCTCATCCATAGATTCTTCTGTCCGGGAAGTAGGGGGAATGCACCGATCCCCACTTCTTCGATGGACTCTCCATACGGGTTTTCAGTAGTGTCTTGTTCAAACCAGCCAGGGTACAAGACAAATGCGCCGATTATCGGTCGGTGCTTGTCGCTTAAGCCATCTTCAGATGCTTGTGAGATATGGATTAGTGCGTCACGATAACGGTGCATCTGATTTATTGCATCATCGGGTGCTGTATCGACCCCTTTCTGTGGCCAGGCTTTATCTTCATTGAAATCGATTCTGTATTTCGCATCAAATATCCAACGAACCTTTTCCCTGGATGGCAGCGTGATCTCAAGAAAAATATCGGGTCGTTGAGTTGTTGTCCATGAGTAGATTTTACCGAATTCTCGTGGCTTGGTTCCATCGTAGGAGGGTTCATGGGTCAGAACGGCTGTCATTCCATCCGAACGGTCGAAGTGGAATGTTTCGAGGTCATCCATATGCTTTTCGTATCCTCTTGTTTGTAGCGAGCGGATAGGACTACTCTTTTCATGGAACCCAAGATCTAGGAGGATTCGTCTGATTTCTAACAGGCACCAGATTTCATAAAGCTTTGATACTGAACGTACTGATACGGATGCATCACTGCCGAAAAAGTCCAGATAGAGTTTCAGTTGCTGCCAGATCCTATAGACTTTCGCATAGCCGGCTCGCTGCTGCAGTACGAGCGATTCCCGCATTTGTCCGTCGAAATGCCCAATTTCTTGGAACAGAGGTTCTGCTGAGAGTTTTTCAAATGGAGCTGCCAGTTGGTTCAGTTCTTCGAAAAAAGAATCAGAAAGGGTCGCGTTCTCGGGAACACTCTTTAAGGCTGATGTGCGGGCGGTAAAGAGTTTGATTTTTTTTCTTGAGTGAGTCAGCACCATTTTGACAAACCGGTTCTCCGGCGTATCGAAGGAGAGTTTTCGTTTCTCGATGTGATATCGTTTTTCAAGAAGCTTCTCTGAGAGATTTTCTTTAATCCGTTCTTCGAGTTTCCCCGTCGTTTTACCCGTTAGCCTGTCGGCCTTGAGCTTCTTTATCTCTGGAAGAAGTCGGCTGTGGGGAGATCGGCAAATGAGCCTAACGGCAACTGCCAGTTCGTTTGCCAGGGAGCGGAACTGCGCAATCCAGAGTAGTTCGAACGATTCGTGTTTTTTTCGTGACCTGGCCAATACGGCTTCAGTTCTCTTCGCGATCGAAAAACGCCAGAGCGGGTATGTTGAGTCGATGGTATCGCCGATCAGCTTGAGATCGTGTTCCATGTCGAGCTTGGTGGGGAAGACGCGGAACGATATCGTGTCGGTGGATGTCGTCTCTTCGCAGTGATAATGCACTCCGATCCGAAACCAGCCGATATCGTTTCCGAAGTTCAGCAATCCCCTTGCGGATGTCCCGATCGTACGGAAGCTCTTCTCGATTTCGCTAAGCCGGTGAATGATCGGGCGTTCTTTGTTTGGGATAGAGTCGGCCTTGAATATGAACTCGAACTCATAATCCTTGTTTTCGTAACAGAGGGGTGAGGGGATCTCTATTTCTGAAAAGCCTTCTGCAACAGGGATTTCCATTTCATCGAAATGGCAAGATTCTTGTCCCTGTAGAGGAAAAGACAGCTTTATGGTTTCGGCCTCAACCGCCCTGTTTCGAGCCCTTAGCGCAGTCGAGAGCGTTTTTTTTGGCGTTGCATTGTCACGTGTCCAGATGACGAGTTTCCATCTGGAGGTGTCTAGTTGAAAGATGTTCGGCATTGCTTGGCTATGCCCAGAATGATGTGTATTGATTCTGCCTTAGTCGGTTCTGCATCCAGTCAATCTTGTCGAGCGACTTGTATCTGCATTCGGGGGGATTGCCCCCGTTCAGTGATCGGTTCATTAGATCGGGGCGGGTCGAGGTTCTGGAGGTTATGCCCTCCTCGATGTTATCCTTGCTCTTGAATCGCTTTTCGAAAAGTTCTTTTAGTTTATCCAGGATTCCTGTTTCATCTTCTCCGTTATATTGGAGCTTTTCCGCGTCACCTTCAATGCGGGGCAAAACCTTCTGCATGAGAAAATCGTCCCACACGGCGGTCAATTGCTTTTCGTTTTCGGGATTGAAGCACTTGACGGCCAGAAGGAGTTCATTCATGGCGCGGTAGGCAAGTTCGAAAGGCGAGGTTTTCAGAATTCCGTTTATTTCCGTTAGGAATTTGACGGATTCTTTTCCTCCCGGATCAGCAGGTACGGCAGCAAGTTCTTTCTCAGAGCGGATCTGGGAGAGGGTGGGATAACCGAGCAACTTCGGCTCGGTTTTTGGCTCAAAAAATTCTTCGAATCTGTTCGGGAAAAATTCGGGGAAGTCAATCGTCAGTGCTCGGTCTATGACCTTGCGGGAAAAACCGTGAGTTGTTTCATCCATGTTTACGGTACCGGCCACGATAAGGTTCGGTGGCAGTGGAATGCCGTTATTATCGAGAAATGCCTTCCACATCACATCAGCCTCAGATCCACCAAGAGCCGTCATGACAAGGTCAAGGTGCTCTCCGATAATCGGCAGCGAACTGTATCCCTCATCGCTCCATTTGCGGGACTCGAGGATGGAAAGGTAGTCTGCAAAGTACTGTTCGACTGGCGCAAGGTTCATTTCATCGAGGCATAGCCAAAAGGGGCGTGTGCCATCAATAATTTGGTGCAAGGAACCGCCCTTGTCGAAAACCTCTTTCCATGCTTTGACAAGGAAGGAGAGAAACGGGGTGGAGACATATTGTGTTCCGTCTATACGGCTTACGTAGCCGAGTAAGTCAGATGGTTCATGCCAGTCGGGACGGACGGCTACCAGTTCGTAATTGTCGGGTTTACGGTGATCCTCCGCACTCCAGCCGTTTGAGCGTGCAGCCTGTGACCGAACGAAGCGAGTCTTGCCTGTTCCTGAAATGCCTGCCAGGAGTAGGAACGGTTTTGCTAGGGGAATTGGACGCATTGGTGGGCTTGGGGGCGGTGGAATGATGGTTGTTTTTTTTCTCAGATACTCATCATAGACCGTTAGAATCGCGTTAAGGTCACTAATGATGTTGTCGTCAGGGGGAACCAGTCCGCGTTCATATAGCTTATAAGCAATAGTGGAATGCTCGTAATTTGTACCAAGCGCATTACCCGCACGTAGGTCGATTTCGTTATTTAGGAAAAAATTTGATTCAATGAGCGGGGCACAGAGGGGATGTATCGCCTGGGCTCTTCTATGCAGTTCACGGCGAGCATCGTTTTGCCCCAGTTTATTTATTAGTGCCGTCACCCCTTGGTTGAAAGTTATGTAAATGCCAGACATGTCTTCCCGAAAAAGAAAGACACAGTATACACCCTCCTGAGTGGTTGTGGTTTCCCTGTCATCCATCAGGGCAATCCACGGCACTCTAGCCCAATTCCCTTGACCTAAACTGAATTTTACTTGGATGTGTGGTCGGGATTGCACTTCAGGAGACTCAGACAGCTCCGTTTTTATGGTATTGAAGTAATGAAAGGTTTGATCTTGGCCGTTGAATGGCCGAGTATTACGGGCTTGGATATATTCGGATAATATGCGCTCGATGTTTTGCTGAATCATATTGCCTGACGTTGATGATGATCTTGATGAATAGCTTTTAAATGTGGAGTTGATGTGGCGTCTGCATTTAAAACAGCGGCAGCGACTCCAGCCCCTTCGCCCTCACATCCTCGTACAAATTGTTTGCACGGCTCAGTTCGTCATGGAGGAGTATCCTCAGTTCCTGCGGTTCCAGTGCTTCGGCTTCTTCTCCGAACCCCATGAGCCACCGTTTCACAGCATCAAGTGCTCCGACCTTCATCTTCATGATGAGGGAGCCGTCTTTATGTTCTATTGTTTCTTGAGTCGGGTGCCAGCTTCGTTCGCGTATCCACTGTGCCTGAAAAGGGGTGAAGCGGATGGTGACGTCAATCTGTTCGCTTGAGTGGACAAGATCGAAGGTCTTTTCAAGGTACTCGTCGATCGAGAATGATTCGGGTACGGTAAAGTGACGCTCCGTCACCGAGAGGGTCCGGATACGGTTCAGGGCGAAGGTCCTGGTGTCCTTGCGGAGCTCGCAGTAGCCGATGAGGTACCAGGTATCGAGAGATTGTGAGTAATGGAAGAGGTAGGGGTGGATGGTGCGTTCCGTTACGGCTTCGCTGCTTGCGGCCCGGTATGATGCGCGGTAGGTTATGGTTACCTTCAGTCTGCAGCGGATGGCATCTTCAAGTGTCGCAAACATCCGGGGTTCAACAGGCTGATGTGTCGGTTTTTCAATGGAGTATGCCGAGAGCAAGTGATCTGTGGCGGAGCTCTCGGGAAGGTACTGGCGTACCTTGTCGAGAGCCCTGCTTACCTCGTTGTAGTAAGGGGTCCCCTGGTACTGCTGAAGGACTTTTGTCGTGGCGATCAGTGCTTCTGCCTCCCTCAGCTCCAGTGTTGTTGCGGCAAGGTATGACCATCCCTCTTTCTCATAGTAGTATCCCCGCTTTTTCCGGTCGTAGGATATGGGAGCGTGGAGCAGGTCGCGCATGTAGTCGATGTCGCGCTGTATGCTTTTGCTCGATACCTCAAAGTAGCTCGCAATAATTGAGCAGTTCGGGTAGTGGTTGTCGCGCAGCTGCTGGTCGATGTACTGCATGCGGACTATGGGAGGGCGGGACTGCACCATGTCATCAGCGTTCAGAGGTGGATGGGGCATATCTTTAAAGTTACTGTTCTTTTCTGCTTTTCCACCATTTCTTTTACGGTGTTATCCGTATTATTCGTGTGCGGGGCAATTCGCACCGCTACGCCATTAGTGAGAATGGTGTTGGCGTTCCTTCATGAAATATGCGGGGTATGGTGGGTCAAAGGGTGTCCGATACCCCTGCGGTCACCAACACTGCTGCTTTGTTTTTCATCTCTTTTTGATCCGCTCGGACGGGTATTGTCCGATGCCCCCGGTTATCCTGTCACTGCCGGGCACATGGGACGATTGGTTTTATTGTGCCCGCGAGCGTTAGACACCGGTCAACACTATTAATAAAGGGGGACGGAACAATGCACAAAGACACAGAAGGGTATACACACATCACCGTCATCCTTGACCGCAGCGGTTCAATGGATGAAATCCGCGATGATACCATCGGGGGGTTCAACGCGTTCATCGAAGAGCAGAAGAAGGGGCAGGGCAAGGCCACCCTAACCCTCGTCCAGTTCGATACTGCCGATCCCTATGAGGTGATCCACAGCTTCAGGCCCATCGGGGATGTGCCGGCATTGACGCCTGAAACCTATGTCCCGCGTGGCGGTACGCCGCTGCTCGATGCATTGGGCCGCGGCATCAACGATATCGATCGGTGTGTCCTGGCGGTACCTGAAGCGGAGCGGCCGGAGCACGTCATGGTTGCCGTCATCACTGACGGAGAGGAGAACTCCAGCCGGGAGTTCAGAAAGGAGCAGGTCGAGAAGATGATCAAGGCCAAGACCGCAGGCGGCTGGACGTTCATCTTCCTCAGCGCCGACCTCAATGCAGTGCAGGAAGCCGTGCGCCTGGGGTTCCACCAGGAGTCGTCCATCCCGTTCGACAAGAGTCCGGAGGGGGTGTCCTGCTGCATGCAGATGCTGTCGGAAAAGGTGTCCGGCATGCGTTCAGAGCCGAAGGCCGATATGAATGAGCGCATCAGGGACGCGCGGAAAAGGCTGTGAAGACGAACAACAGGAAAAGGATCCGGGCGGGTTCACCTCTCTCCATAATGCAAAGAAGCACCCCCATGAAGAAGAGAACGGCAGCATTGCTCATTGTCTCACAAGCCGTGCATTCGGGCGGCGGAGTATTCTGGATCCTTTTCGCCATTCTCTTTTCCTGGCCGCTCTCCTCCCTTGCCGCAGAGAGCAAAGCGGCGGAGGTCTTTCAGCGGGTATCGAAAAGCGTGGTCGTCGTCCATGCCCGTAACGACAGCGGGGATGTTCTGGTGATGGGCAGCGGCGTGGTGTTGCCCGGAGGCACAGTCGCGACCTGCCACCATGTCGTGAGTGACGCCAGAAAGATCACGGTGGATTACGCGGGCGGGGAGTATCCCGCCGTTGTCCGGTATTCCGATATCGAGCGGGATATCTGTTCCCTCACGGTTCAGGGGCTGAAAGCTCCGGCGGTGTCCATGGGGAGCATGGCAGCGCTTGCTGTCGGAGAGCGGGTCTATGCCGTGGGGACGCCGCAGGGTTATCCGTTGACGCTTTCGGAAGGGATCATCTCCGGTTTCAGGGAGGTAAGAGGGCATCGCTACATGCAGACGACGGCCCCGATCTCTTCGGGATCAAGCGGCGGCGGCCTGTTCGATGAAGAGGGCCTGCTGGTCGGCATGACGACCTTTTTCCTGAAGGATGCCCAGCAGATGAATTTCGCCGCCCCTGTCGAGTGGCTTGCCGCTTTGCCGGAGGGTCGTGCCGGGAGAGTCGAAAATAAAAGGAAGGATGAAATCCGGGGGATACGGGCCCGTGCCGAACTGGGTGATGCTGACGCTCAGTATACACTGGGCGCCTGTTACTCGGAGGGGGACGGAGTCCGAAAGGATCCCGCTGAAGCTGTAAGGTGGTACCGGCTGGCTGCCCGCCAGGGCAATGCCGATGCACGGAACAGTCTCGGCTGGGCGTACCGGGAAGGCAATGGCGTGAAGCGGGATTATGATCGGGCCCTGCTGTTGTTCCGTATGGCTGCTGAGCAGAATGAGCAGTATGCACAGAATAATCTCGGCCTGATGTATATGAACGGCGAGGGTGTGAAGCAGGACAATGCCGAGGCGTTTAAATGGTTCTGCATGTCTGCCGCCCAGGGCAACGGCTACGGCCGGTGCAACATCGGAGAGATGTATGTGAAGGGCCAGGTTGTGGAGCAGAATTATGAAGAGGCCATGAAGTGGTTCCGTCTGGCTGCCGAGAAGGATGGCAATGATGCTGCGTACTGGATAGGCTGGCTCTATGAAGAGGGGAAGGGGGTACCGGCGGATCCCGATGAAGCTGCCCGATGGTATCGAATTGCGGCGGGAAGTACCGATCCCAATGGCCTGCTCTCAATCGGGGAGATGTATGAAAAAGGCCTCGGGGTTCCGGGCAGCATATCGAACGCCGAAAAATGGTACAGGAAGGCTTGCCGTGCGGGTGAAAAAGATGCATGCGAAAGGCTGAAACGACTGGCCGGGAAATAGTCGACAAGGGGGAGAACCGGGCTGCTTGCTTGTGTATTTACAACAAACCTAAAGGGGATAACAGCTATGCCAAACGGAGGACCTGATTGTTGCGGGAATTGCGGCTTCAATAAAGCCGTGCAGGAAATGGCGCATCCGCACCCGGACCAGCAGGAGCGGTTCTGGGCCATCTCTTACTGTTCGTTGCGTCACCTGAAGATATCCAATCCGTTCTGGACATACTGCCATAATTTCCGGTATGGAAAGCCGCTGCCTGAACCCGGTGAGCATGTCGTAATTGATGGGCGGGTGTTTGGCAGCGGTCTTTATGAAGGCTACGTCCGCATTCCGTGGCATGGGGATACAGAGCCAATAGTCTCAACCCCGTGCACGTGTGTGATATGCGGGAGAAAAACGAAACGCGGAATCAGTGTTGTCGACGAAGGCCAGCCCATCGGGTTCTGCACCAATCGTCACTACATCGATTGGTGGAAAACCAGGCATGATGACCAGAATATTTCCTCTGAGGGGCTGGAGACGCCGGAAGAGTTTTACGGAGAAACAGAATGAGCGATCCCAAGCCCATTCTCAAGACGGTCGGCTGTTTCTGATGCATGAGTCCATTGACATGCTTGGGTGCATCTGGTGCCCTTCGGAAGGCAGCGAGCGGCCCCTCAAATCCTTAAATACGCCAGAATTTTCCAATGAAGACAGTCCCGTTGTTCCATCGCTATATCGGCATCGACTATTCCGGTGCCGCAACTCCGGATGCCAGCCTGAAGGGGATTCGGGTGTATATGGCAGATCGGCTCTCTCTGCCTGTTGAAGTACAGCCTCCGCCAAGCCCCCGCAAGTACTGGACCCGCATCGGCCTGGCCGAATGGCTGGCAGTGCGCTTGGGGGAGGATGTGCCGACGATCGTCGGCATTGACCATGGCTTCTCCTTTCCCTTGCGGTATTTCGAGGTCCACCGCCTGGTGCCTGACTGGCCGGCATTTCTCGATGATTTCCAGAAGCACTGGCCTACCGATGACGCAAACACGTATGTTGATTTCATCCGCGACGGCTCGCGGGGTGAGGGCGAGGCCCGTTCCGGCAGCGCCCGGTGGCGGCGCATCACCGAGGAGCGGGCCGGGGCCAAGTCGGTCTTTCATTTCGATGTGCCGGGCTCGGTTGCCAAATCGACCCATGCCGGACTGCCCTGGCTGCGGTACCTGCGCGAGAGGCTCGGGGACCGGATCCATTTCTGGCCCTTCGACGGCTGGCAGATCCCTGCGGGCAAGTCTGCATTGGTGGAAATCTACCCTTCACTATGGAGCAGGGATTGTCCACGGGATGGTCGCACGCCCGACCAGCACGACGCCTATGTGTCAGCCGCCTGGCTGCGTCAGGTTGATACGGACGGCAGTCTCGGAGAGTTCCTCAAGCCGGACATGATGCCCGGCCAATACCCTGTCGCTCAGCTCGAAGGGTGGATTCTGGGGGTGAAGTGAATATGGTAAAGAAGAGTGAAGCGGAGAGTTTCCGCGCTTCGGTGCGGGATTTCGACGGGTGGCCGAAGAGCTGGATGGGTGTAACCGAAGATCTCGCCTACGGCCGGAAGCTGTTGCCCTTTTTCGCCGGTTTTCTGCAGGAGCTGTATGATGAGGGGGTGTCGCGTAAGACCTTCGCAGGGTATCGTGACAACCTCTGGCTGCTTGGTGGCGCCATCATCGGCGAGGTATCCCTCTATGAGGAGTACCGGGATGACCCGCTGGAGAAGCTCTCTCTATCAGTCGCTGATGGCGGTATGCTGCCCGATCATTGCGACCGGATGACCCGGGCCGACATGCAGGCGTTCGAGCGGATGTGCCGCAGATTTGAACGGTATCTTCAGGATTTGAAATGAGAACGGGAGAGCGGGAGCTCAAGCCTGACCGGCTTTTTCCTCTGTGATTGCCGGCCTTGCAGCTCCTCCTCTTGAGTATGGAGTGTTTTCTGGAGGGATCAGCCGCAGTTGACGATCCCGGAGGGTGAAGGGCATATCGCAACCACCCCGGAAGTTTTCATCCGCAATATTCCGCTCCGTTCAGGTGTATAGGTGTGGCAATAAGAGTTCGGGGCGGACGGGGTATGGGTTTGCCAGTTGCGTCGGGACCGGAACGATGCCAGCCAAAGCTCCCGCAGGCATCTTCTTTAAAAAAGGATGGGCCTGTTGGCGGGACACGGAAACGGAACAGGAACACGTATGATCCTACAGCCCTGACAGATAGGTCTTCAGCGCCTGGTGTTTTCCCCTTCCGATCTTCTTGTGGAGGCGGTAGCGGATGCTTTCCATCCCGCGTGTTGTGATTCCTCTGCGCCGTGCGATTTCCCGGGTATCGTAGCCGAGTTTCACGAAGAGGCAGACCGTTGCCTCCCTCGGCGTAAGGTTCGGGTGTGCTGCCTGAAGCTTCTTGAGGAATGCAGTGTCCGCATTGGTCAGGAGGGTGTCGAACCGTTCTTCAAGCTGTTCATGCTCGCTCAGCCGCACCAGGAGGTCTGTCATCGGGCGCTTGAGGTCGGTTGGAATATCGGCCCCATAGATGGCGTCGAGCAGCTGGGTGAGCTCTGCTCTTGCTCCGCCGGGGTTCTGTGTGGCACGCTCGATCTCTTCAGCTTTTTCTGCTGAGTCTTTTTTCAGTCCGGCGTGTACCTGTTCGAGTTCCGCTCTGGTGCTCATGGTTCCCTCAGTGGTTCTGTGTGCATTCCATTGCTACTGCTTTCACTGTATAGTACGAATATTTTATCTTATACTGACAGTGATCCAGCCCGCCTGCCCTTTCTGGCATCCCCTGTCCTCCCCAGCATCTCCGCTGCTGCAGTATCCATTGTTGAAAATGCAAACCATTTTTCGCCCGGGTCTTTGCTGTGATTCGCCGATGCGGTAGATGGCGCTGTCAATGAAGAGAAAACGGTCACGGGCGAGGTTGAATTCCCGCGCTTCGATGTCGGGGTATTATGTGTGGAATTTTGCGATTTCCTCGTCGAGTTGCCGGCTGATGTTTTGTTGAAGGCTCCGGAATGGATGATGGAAGTCCCTGTGGCATGGGTGCTCTCCGGCGCTGCAATGCACGCAGGGTGTCCGCATGTAAAAGAAGTGGTTGGGGGCCTGGGCGGTGAATCAGCTCGATGAGGGAACGGTGAGTGACGAGGGTGGACGGACATGCAAAAAGGAGCCCGAAGGCTCCTTTGAAGCAATCACCAACCAACCGACTTACATGTGCTTGAGTTCGCCGATCTTTTCCCAGGACTGATCCGGAGTCCGTGTGAGGGCAACAACAATGGTGTTATCCTGCACCGTGACAGAAGCACGATCAGACTTGCGGAGTTCAGCATTGAGCTGCTCCGGGTTCAGCTTGTACATCGAGCCGCTGATGGCGTCCACAGCCAATCCGACCAATCCGCCGAAGACGATATTGCCCCATACCCATCCGTTTGATTTTTTCGTGATGGTCATTTCATACGGATAATGACCGGCAAGCGCAATCTTTACCGTATGGTTGTCCTTTCTTTTCAAATCAACGGTAAGGGGAGTCGTGCCGATATTTCTTCCGTCAACCGTAACACCTGCTCCGGTCGGCGTGCTGGAGATGCCGAGATTCTGCGAAGAACCATCCATGATGGTTGCGCATCCCGAAAAACACGGTGCGATAAAGCCCAGCAGTAATGCTGTAATGATTGTCCTTTTCATGATGATGAGGGTTATGAGTTTAAAAAGCGCAGCCAACCGAAGGAGGCTGCGTACGCAAAGAACGGCACAGGTGACACGTGTGTTATTGATGGAATAGTAGGGGGGTGGATGGGACAACGGCTGTCCTATGCATTAAATAAATGCATCAATTCTCAAATGAGGCCGGCATAGGTATTCCGCCTACTGCTCTTTGGGGGGGATATTCCTGCCCTGCCGTTGCAGGTTGAGGTTAAGAGGAGCCGCTGAAACCGCTTAATCGATAATGACATGTGCGGGCGTTTCGATTTTTTTCTGACGTGGCCCCCGATTTCTAGACAGCGGTTTAAGTTGGTAACTGTTCAGCATGGAGGGGGAATAAAATGGGGCGTTTCACCATGCAGGCGTGGTGGTGCCTATGCGTGGGCATGATTGGTGCCTCTCGGGGAATATCGATGTATTGCTTGCTCAGTTGCGCGCTCTGATGGCTGATGCCCGCAAAAAAGCAATGCGGGCAGGCACGGGCTGCTTATGGCAAAAAGCTGCTGTCACGACTGGCAGAATCATTGACTGGTGAGTTTGGCAAGGGGTTCGGTGGCTCATGTCAAAAGGGACTCCGGTACGGGACGAACAGGGCAAGGTCATCCGATATGCCGGAATAGTTATTGACGTCACCGAGTGGATGCGGGCTGACGGGATGCGCCGTGAAAGTCAGGCCCGGTTCAAGGCGGTGTTTGAAAGCAATAACGCCGTCAAGCTCATCCTCGATCCTGCCACCGGCAACATCATTGATGCAAACGGTTGCGCAGAGCGTTATTATGGCTGGCCGGCAGGCCAGCTGCAGTCCATGAACATCAGCCAGATCAATGTGCTGCCATGGGAAGCAATACAGTCGCATCTGGCATCATGGCAAGAGCACGAAAGCCAGCACTTTGAGTTCCGTCATCGGCGGGCTGACCGTACCATCCGCGACGTAGAGGCTTTCGGAAGTAAAATCAGCATCCATGGCAAACCCTACGTCTATCTCATCATCAACGACATCACCGAACGCAAACGCCTTGAATCCCTGATGGCGTTCCGGCTACGCCTTTACCAGATGTCGGAGACCGCTACTGAAGCGGAGCTGCTTCGAGCAACCCTCAACGAAGCTGAACGGTTGACTGACAGCACCATCGGGTTCTGCCACGTGCTTTCGGGCCCATTCTCTCCGGATATGCAGCGGGTATGGTCAACGAACACGATGCAGCACGAATGCCGGATGGATACTGACCAGGGCGATATGGGCGTGCGGATGGCCGGTATCTGGCAAGAGGCCCTGCGGGACGGAAAAGCACTCATCCATAATGATTTCAAGTCCCTCAACCGCAACCGCCCGCTGCCTCACGGCCACAGCGACGTGCAGCGTGAACTGGTTGTTCCCCATATGGAGGGGACTACAGTCACGGCCATTTTCGGTATCGGCAACTGCCCCTACGACTATACCGAAGACGATGCATCCCTCGTCAACAACCTTGCCGGCTTTGCGTGGGACATCATTGCCCGCAAGCATGCCGAAAGGGCGGAGCAGGTCATGCAGGAACAGCTGAACCAGTCGCAGAAACTGGAACTTGTAGGCCAGCTCGCAGGAGGCATCGCGCATGACTACAACAACATGCTTGCCATCACGCTCGGCCATGTGGAAATGCTGCTTGACCAGGTACCGGAATCCCATCCGTTTTTCAACGGGCTTAAGGCCATTCTGAACTCAACCGAGCGTTCAGTGGCAATCACCAGCCAGCTTTTGGCATTCGCCCGCAAGCAGACCGTGCAGCCGGCTGTCGTAAGGCTGAATGCACTGGTTGAAGAGTGCCTCCCGATGCTGCGTGGTGCTATGGGTGAATCCATCGCCTGCGTCTGGCACCCCGGCCCCGCCATCAACTCCATCTCGATCGATCCCGGGCAATTCGACCAGATCCTCCTCATCCTCTGCTTGAACGCCCGCGACGCCATAAAAGAGAACGGTACCATTACGATCAACGCCGGTGAGGGTACGACACCGGGATATGCCGTCCTTACCGTCTCCGATACCGGCAGCGGGATCAATGAGCGTCATCTTCCGCATATTTTCGAGCCGTTCTTCACCACCAAAGAGGTAGGAAAGGGGACCGGTCTCGGGCTCTCAACCGTCTACGGGATCGTGAAGCAGAACCATGGTCATGTTGCATGCAGCAGCGAACCGGGCAAAGGAACAACCTTTACCGTGTCCTTCCCCCTGTATGGTGATTCCGCCGTGGCGGCAACACCCGCCGATGATGAGGAAACTGCGGTAGCTGTGGACGACTGCAAGGTCATCCTCATTGTTGAAGACGAGCCGGATATTCTGCATCTCGTCCAGACAATACTTGAAAAAATAGGATACCGGGTGCGCTCGGCTCCGGATGGCGAAAGCGCCCTCAAGCTGGACCCGCAGGGCATCAGCCTGCTTCTTACGGATGTGGTGTTGCCGGGCATGAACGGCCCTCGACTCTATGAGCAGATGCGGGCAGCCGATCCCGACCTTCAATGCCTGTTCATGTCCGGCTACGCACCTGAAAGCCTTGATCACCATCAGTCGCTGCAGGAAGGAGTGAACTTCATCCGCAAACCCTTCAGCATCAAAGATTTTATCAGCCTGGTCCGGCGATCCCTGGACCCTCAGCCATACCCCACCCCCCGATGAAGAAGGGGGCATGGACTGACTGGCAGCGGCTTAATGAGTGTGCTTCTGATAGATTGTTACGTGCATAGCATAGGACAGCTTATGTCCTGTCAGAAGAGCTAAAGTATTAACCTGAAGGCCGGCCGGTTGTTGTGGTGCTCTTGATGATCTATCATGGCGAAAAATTCAAAGATAGAGGTTTTGAGTACGGAGATATCAGTTCAAACCAGCCAAAAAGAAGACTATATCTCCCTAACCGATATAGCACGTTACAAGAACCGGGACAGAAGCGATGATCTCGTTCGAAACTGGCTTGGTAATCGCAATACCATTGAATTCCTTGGAATCTGGGAGCGCCTGAACAATCCTGATTTTAAAGGGGTCGAATTCGACTCCTTTGTCCATGAAGCAGGGGCAAATGCATTTACCCTCTCTCCACAGAAATGGATTTCGGCAATGTCTACAATCTCGATGTGGTCATTTCGGTGGGGTACCGGGTTGAGTACACTTACAACAGAATACTCAGGCCGTTGGCGTGTTGTGCCGGAATCAGCTGTAGCGCCCTGGACCGGAACAGGGCGTTATAGCGTGAACGGGGTTTCATGGGGATTGGATGAAGTGTTTTCTCCATTCAGGCAAGAACACCGATACCTTTTCGACTGATCACATCCAGAAGCCGTTTTGCGGCACCGCCGGGATGTTTTTGTCCCTGTTCCCATTGCTGAACGGTCGTTTTCCCCACGCCGATAATAGCCGCGAAGGCCGCCTGGCTTACGTGATTGGAGATTCTGATCTCCCGAATCTCTTCTGGCTTGAATGCCTTTTTCTTTGGAAGGCCGAGGGCTTCCACTTCGCGTAAGGTGACTTCATCCATCGCCCCGACCTCAAACAGGCCTTTTGCCATATCAATTGCTATGTCAAGAATCTCGCTCATTCTCAAATATCTCCATATACTCTTTCTTCAATAATAACTGCCCAAGTTGCTCGCTTGTGGCTTCCAGGAATGCCTGTGCGACGAGTTGGAGGGCTTTTCTCTCTTTGGTGGTTATGTTTGCCTGTTGGTTCTTGCTGAAGGCATAAAGAAATACCACCCGGTTACTGCCCTGCTTTTGGAAGCCAACGAGAACCCGGTATCCGGACCTTTTTCCCTCGCCTTGTCTGGGGATACGCTTCTTGAAGAGTAGGCCGCCAAGGTCAGCTTCCACATTTCCTGCAACCACCTCTTCTGCAACTGCCCATATTGTCGCAGCTGGGACCCGTTCGTCCTTCGTCCAACGGCAGAACCACTTATTTAAGAAAACTCTCATTTGGTCTAATATATCACCAAGTGGTACAGAAAAAAAGTTTCGACGGGATTTTCAAGTGCTTGGCTGCCCGGTATGGATGTATTCAAGTCCGTGCTCGGCGATGGCGTTCCATTCGACCACGATATCGACCTACTCCTTGAGCCAGTCGGAAGCGCGGCGAGGGTTCAACAAGGACGGCGACGGACTGAACGCCATCAAGCTGCTGACACTGTATTCCTTAAAGGATCGTGAGCCCCTGGCAGTCGCCAAGCAACCGGGCAATCTTCCCGACGTCATCTCCATCGAGCATACCCTGAAGCAGCTCAAGTGCTTTTCCTTGAGCGCTCCTTGATCAAAAAAGGGGGCGTGGCGGACAGCTGAAGGTCAGCTTCAACGACAAAGCCATACTCGAAGCAAAGCGATACTTCGGCTATTTCGCGCTTGTCAGCAATCAGGCGATGGACACCTTCACGGCACTGGAGGATTACCGGCGGCGCGAAAAGATAGAGGAGCTTTTTGCCGTGCAGAAGGGTGGCCTTGACGGATCAATGTCACGCACATGGTATACCGACAACTTGCGGCGACGGCAGTTCGCGCAGTTTGTCTCCTTGGGGTATCATTGCTTCCTGACGAAGAAGATCAAGGAACTGCGCCAAGGGCTTCGGAAGAGCGGAAACGGAAAGACCAAGGCGCGTCTGTCGCAGTAAAAAGAAACTGGACAAATGGCATGCAGAGCGTTCACTTGCACAGATTCTGGACTGGTTCGACTGCATTGAGACAACGCACGTGCAGACTGCCATGGGCAGCTGCCGCTGGTCTACCGAGTCAGTCGCCAGAGACAGGCTGTTGCTGGAATATCTGGGTGTGACTTCATTACCTCGTGTACGCATTATCCTACTTTTAGGTTCCTGCATCCGGAGGAAGGACGGGAACCCGATGGCGTTTGCGGGCTTGTGGGACATATGGCAGCCGCCGGACTGGTCTGCGGCGGTGCACTCATGCAACATCATCACCACAGCAGCGAACAGGGAAATGAAGGCCGTGCATGACCGGATGCCGGTCATCCTTGGTCCCGGGCAGTGGAGGGAGTGGCTTGGAGCCGGAACTCCGGGTGCCTTGAAACTGCTTCAGCCTCCTTCTAACGGGAGCCTTGAACTCTATCCGGTGTCAACGAAGGTCAACAACCCGCGATATCAGGGCCATGAATGCATCAAGAGGGCTGAATGAAAAATATGTGAAAGACGATATATCCCTGTGTTCCTGCCATCTCATATAATGGTCGTTTTATGAGACAGCAGGGATGGGGGCAGAAATGCCCCTTTTTTTGGCCCAATCTGTCTTATAAATGCGTACTGTATTTCTATAGTCCAACTACCCATAAAAACAAGCCGTTTTCAAGAATGACCGATACAACACCCAAAACCGAGAGACTGATCGGCTATGCCCGAGTCTCGACGACAGGTCAGGAACTCAACCTGCAGCTTGATGCCCTGAAGCAAGCCGGCATACCTGACAAACTCATCTTCATCGACAAGGCAAGTGGTGCGAAAACGGAACGGCCGGGTCTCGCAGCCTGCATGACGGAACTGCAGGCAGGGGACACCCTCGTCATCTGGCGGCTGGACCGACTCGGCCGATCACTGAAACATCTCATCGAAATCGTCGAAGAGCTGAAGGGCAGGGGAGTAGGGTTCCGCTCAATCAGTGACGGAGGGATCGACACCACCACCGCGTCCGGCGAGATGGTGTTCAACATCTTCGCTACCCTGGCTCAGTTTGAGCGGCGACTTATTCAGGAACGGACTCAGGCGGGGTTGAAAGCAGCAAGATCCAGAGGCAAGAAAGGCGGTCGGCCGAAAATCTCAGCGAATGATCCGAAGGTGCAGATGGCAAAGAAGATGAGCAAGAACCTCAGCATCAGCGTTGGGGAGATCTGTAGCACGCTGAAGATTTCACGTGCGACGTATTACAGGTTTCTGAAGATAAAGGGGGAATAGATAATTCGAGAGCCGGTGCTAACCGGTAGTGCTTTCCTCATAGCCGATGTGCTACAACTGCATGTATGCACTTGAAGATCTGGTGTATTTTGGCTATATAATACCACTAGTGTCCGGTTGTTGAGAAAAAAATCCCTGCAAAGCGTTATAAGAGAATAATATACGGCGACTTTTTCTCGTTACCGATTTCAAATCGCCTGCTATCTTTGATCATTTCATAATTCTCAGCAAAGAAATGATCGATGAATACAGGAAAAACTGTTTTCGCGCAGCTGCTGGAATATTTGCCGCAGCATCAATCCCGCCGGTGCGTTAATCGTTACAAGGGGAATTATAAGGTTCAGTCATTCACGTGTCTTGATCTTACTCGGAAAACCGTATTATTCTTCGCTTCTTTTCATTTGTTGGTCTGAACCACCGAGAAATCTGCAACACATGTCTTATCAGAGCTGTACAAGAAGAGAATTCCTGCTTAAAACCGCTGGGTATGCCTCATTGGCAATCTCCGGATGGATGTTTGGACGACACTTGACAGTTTACGGACAAGAATGCAGACGTTCTACGGCGCTGGTCTATGCAACCAGATACGGTGCCACGAAAGAGTGTGCGGAATGGATTCTTGCCGGGATGGGAGCTCCTGCTGACCTTCTTGATATCGAACGCATATCCTATTCCGATGTCCTTTCTGGATATGATCGCCTTATTATCGGCTCAGGCATATGGGCCAACGGAGTAGATCAGAAAATCTTGGATTTTTTTGAGGCCGGAAGAGGACTTCTTGACGAAAAGCTGCTGGCGACATTTATTGTTTGTGGATCTACCACTGCCACGATCAAAGGGCGGGCACACATTGACGGGTATTTTTCATCGATGCACAAAACATTGAGTAAGAGCCCATCCTGCAGTAGGGCATTTGGTGGTCGACTTATCGTTGAAAAATTGAATGATGAGGATCACAAAGCATTAACTGCATTTTATCGTTCTTTTTTGCAAACAGAGTTGCGTGATTGGGATCGTACGGATCCCAATCAGGCCAGAAGTTTTGGCTCAGCACTTTTCACAAGACTTTGATGTACGGGCTTTTGTAATAATCCTGTTCAGGATACATAAATCTTTCTCATCGCTCATGTTCAAGAAAAACCCCATGCCATGTCACGTAAGGTTGTGTGAGCGCGTTGGGGTGAAATTCCGCGTACGATACTCGACCGGCAACAGAGTCTTTTTTCAAGGCCCTGCAGCTCGACTGGATTTACGCTTAAAAGATTCGTAACAAGGAAAATCTACAGAAGCCCTTGTTTGAGTCTCTCCGCATCTTTTATAACTGGAAGTGGATCCATTCGGCCTTGGGATATCTCCAGCAGACTACTTACGAGTCGATTACAAATCGAGGTCTCTGGCTTTTTAATCCGTACATTTCTTTCTTGCAACTCCAGTCCCTCGGTGCCATGCACGAACGCCAGCGATCAACAGGTTCCTTACTGTTCCAGGCATTCAGCCTGATGGTTGTTGTTGCGCTGCTTTCCCTTGCTGCATATCCCTCCCTGCTCCATGCAGAACCCCCGCTTAAAAAAGCTTCCCTCATTCCTCTCTGGAGCCCGCAGGCACAGTTTGCCGGGTATTATGTTGCCCTTGAAAAAGGGCTGTACCGCCGTTACGGGGTTGAACTGACTATCCTGAACGGAGGCTCGGGCAATTCGCCAGTCGAGGCCCTCCAGAGCGGCAGGGCCGACTATGCGGTGATGTGGCTGACCACGGCGTTGCGGCATCGTGATGCAGGGATACGGCTTGTGAACATAAGTCAGGTTATCCAGCGGTCTTCGATGATGCTGATTTCCAGAAAATCCAGCTGGATTGATTCATTGCAGGGGATGAACGGAAAAAAGGTCGGACTGTGGGACGGAGATTTATCGATTCCACCACTGACGTTGTTTTCCCGCAGGGGCATTACGATCCGTCAGGTACCGCTAACAAATACGGTGAACCTGTTCCTGCGCGGGGGGATTGATGTGACCTCGGCGATGTGGTACAACGAGTATCACGTGATCCTGAACTCAGGGGTGGACGCCGATGAACTCAATGCGGTCTTTCTGAGCGAACAGGGCGTGAACTTCCCGGAAGACGGGATTTACGGGCTTGAAAAGACCGTGAAGGGTGATCCTGCTTTGGCTGCAGCCATTGCGGATGCCTCACGGGAGGGGTGGCAGTATGCGTTCGATCATCCTGAAGAGGCGCTTGATATTGTAATGAAATATATGCTTCGTGCTCATGTACCGGCAAACCGGATGCACCAGAAGTGGATGCTGAACCGGATGCGCGACATTATCATGCCCGGTGCAGCTTTCGGCAAACTGCCGTCCGGAACATTGGATCGGAAGGACTACCATGATGCAGGAAATGCCATGCAGCGTGCAGGGCTGATAGGGGGGTATCCGGACTATGCCGATTTTACCTGGAGACATGATGCGGTTCAGTAAGAGCATTGTCATCCGCATGATTGTGGTGATTACCCTGTGCAGCGCAGGAATTTTCGCCGTAACGCTTGTCGTCAACTATCTGCAATCACGGAGCATGCTTGAAATGGAGCTTGAAAAGAATGCCCGCAATCTGGCATCTTCACTGGCTAACAGGGTGGACGCAGAGCTGGTTTCGGTGGCGAAGGTGACGGAGGGGATGGCACGCTCACTCGATACAGCAGAATATAGTCGAGAGGGGCTTGTTTCTCTGATTGGCAGCATGCTTGATGCCAACCCGTCGGTCTATGGTTCGGCCATTGCATTCGAGCCTTATGCATTCAATAAGCAGGAGCGCCTCTATGCGCCCTACCTGTTCCGTGACGAAGGAGCGGTAAAGGCAATCCGTCTTGATGCCTCCTACCGGTATGTGCCGTACCTTTATCAGGACTGGTACCAGATTCCCGTCGAGCTGCAGGCGCCAGTGTGGAGCGAGCCTTATTTTGACGATGGAGGAGGGAATGCGACCATGGCGACCTGTTCGGTTCCCTTTTATTACTCGAGTGGGGGAAAACAGGATGTTAAGGGTGTGGTATCGGCAGATATCCGGCTTGATTCACTGACCCAGCTGATTTCTTCTGTCAGAATCCTCAAAACCGGCTATGCGATGCTCCTGTCGCGAAACGGCATGGTGCTCACCCATCCTGACAGTTCATTCATCATGAACGAGTCCATTTTCAGCATTGCCGAAGAGCGAAGAGATCCTGTGCTGCGGGAGATGGGAAGAAAGATGATTGGCGGAGAGTCGGGTTTTGTGCACCATTCCCTGACGGACGAGCCGGGCTGGATGTATTATGCTCCGATCCGTTCGACAGGCTGGACTCTGGCTGTTGTTTTTCCTGAAGCGGAACTGTTCGAAAATGTAAGGAGCCTGAGCCTGACTATGGCAGGGATTGGCACTGGCGGACTATTGCTTCTTGCGCTGGTTGTGGCCATGGTCACCCGTTCAATAACCATTCCGATCAGGGCGCTGGCAAGTGCAACGGGGCCGATGGCTTCAGGTAACTTCGATGTGGAACTGCCTGCTGTCCGCTCGAACGATGAAATCGGCATGCTCACCCGTTCGTTCCGCATGATGGGGGAGTCACTGAAAGAGTATATCCGCGACCTGACGGAAACTACGGCACAGAAAGAACGGATACAGAGTGAGCTGCAGATGGCCACCGACATTCAGGCGAGCCTCCTGCCCCGTATCTTCCCGGCATTCCCTGAGCGCCCCGAGTTCGATATCTTTGCATCGATGGATGCGGCCAAAGAGGTCGGTGGAGATTTTTATGATTTCTTTTTCATCGATGACAGTCATCTCTGTTTCCTTATTGCCGATGTTGCAGACAAGGGGGTGCCTGCGGCACTCTACATGATGGTTGCAAAGACGCTTCTGAAGTCGGAGGCGCAGCGGTTGAGAGATCCCGGTGTGATTCTTGAGCATGTGAACAACATCCTTGCCGAAGATAATGAGAGCTGCATGTTCGCTACCGTGTTCTGCGCCATACTCGATACCGCATCAGGGGAGCTGATCTTTTCGAATGCAGGCCACAACCCGCCGCTCCTCGTCGGTTCGGGCGGTGTGCGTTATCTGGACGTGAAGCCGGGATTCCTGCTTGGACCCGTGCCGGATTCCCGGTACGAGACCGAACGCATCACACTGCGCAACGGGGATGTATTCTTCCTCTATACGGACGGGGTCACCGAAGCAAAAAACAGGGAGGATGAACTGTTCGGGGAGCAGCGCCTGCTGGAGATTCTGCAGGGTGATTTCTCCATGGCGGTGGAGGATATGGTCCATGCCGTCCGCTCCAGAGTAACGGAGTTTGCTGAAGGGGCGGCGCAGTCGGACGACATCACGATGGTTTCGCTGCAATACACGGGAAATGGCATATGATGTCCAGCAATCGATGCCCCGCTGATTATAAGTAAAGCTGACAGCAATAATAAACGAATCCACCCGTAATCAAGACACCATGAATAAATTACGACCTTCAGTATTGGTGATTGTGCTCTTCTCCCTCTTCATTGTGCTTGGCGGATGCAGCCAGCGGGAGAAAATCACTGCACTGCAGCAGCTGTCAGGAAAAGAGTTCGCCGTTCCTACCGGAACTGTTGCCGACAAGCTGGTGCTCTCAAAACTGCCCGATGCACGGTTCCAGTACTATAACACCGTTATGGACGGGGCTCTTGCCGTGAAAACGGGGAAGGCGGATGCGCTGGCATATGATGAGCCCATCCTGAAAAACATTGCCGCAAAGGTCGATGGGCTTGTCATTCTCAAAGAGATGATCACGGTCGACCAGTATGGTTTTGCTGTCCGTAAAGATGACGCCCCGCTCAAGCAGGCCATCGACAGGACGCTGGGCCAGCTGAAGACGGGCGGGACCGGCACGGAGATGCTGCGGCGCTGGTTTCCTGTATCCGGAAGTCCGGCTCCGATGCCCGAAATCGCCTCAAGCGGTGACAACGGAATATTGCGCCTCGGCACTTCAAGCGTGACTGAGCCTTTTTCATTTGTTGATGGCAGCGGGATGGTTGTCGGGTATGACATCGAGCTTGCCCGGCGTGTAGCTGCGGGGCTCAGCCAGAAGCTTGAGGTCGTGAACATGGACTTCGGCGCGCTGATCCCGGCCCTGATGTCCGGCAAGGTAGACATGATTGCAGCCTGCATCACCATTACCGAAGAGCGCTCAGAAAAGGTACTCTTTTCAGAGCCTTATTATACGGGCGGAATCGCCGCAATGGTGGCTCAATGAAGGGGCGCATGCATAGATGGTTTCCGGTCCTTTTTATCCTTGCCCTGCTTTCCGGCTGCGGCAAAGATGCGCAGGAGATCCGCTCGATTGAGGATGCCCGCAACGCAAGGATTGGAGTGATGACCGGTTCGACCGGCGAAGAGCTGGCGCTGCAGATGTTTCCTGACGCCGATATCAAGAGTTTCGATGACGTCATGGACGCCGTCACCGCGATGATGTCCGGCAAGCTGGATGCAATCGTCACAGCCTATCCCACGGCGCTGCAGGTAACCAAGAAGCATACTGCATTCCGTGTCCTCGAAGAACCGCTCCGCAACGAGAATACATGCATTGCCCTGAGGAAAGGCAATCCGGCACTCCTCACTACCCTGAACGGCATCATCGATTCGCTCCACCAGGATGGTACGCTTGCCGACATGCGCAGGCGGTGGTTTAAAAATGACCTGTCCCCATACGAGGAACGCACGCTTGAGGTGCCGACGAAGGGGGAGGTACTTAAAATAGGTGTCACCGCCACAAGGGAGCCGATGTCGTTCATGGACAGGGATGCAGAGGTCAGCGGATTCGACGGAGAACTGGCACGCATCATCGGCCGGGTTCTCCGCCGGCCGGTAGAGTTCCATAACATGAAGTTCATGGGGCTTATTCCTGCTCTTCAGTCTGCAAAGATCGATCTGGTGATTACCGGTATGACGGCCACGGCTGAGCGGAAGCGATCGGTTGATTTCACAAAGACCTATTTCGAGAACGCCCAGGTTATGCTGGTCAAGACCGCAGCTCCCCACGGTGATGGCAAGGTAAGGGTACTGAAGGATATCGACGGGAAACGGGTTGCGGTGCTGTCGGGTTCTGCCGGAGACCTTGCCGCGCGCCGCCGGTTCCGCGATTCAGAGTTCCTTGTGATGGAAAATGCAGCCGATGCTGCCGTTGCCCTGAACACCCGAAAGGCAGATGCATTTATCTATGACAGGAGCGTGCTCGAGAATATTGCCCGACAAGAGCCGGGGCTTGTGATTCTTGGAGAACCGGTGGCGAAGCTTGAGGTTGCCGCAGCCCTCAAGAAGGGTAATACGGCGCTTGCTTCGGAGTTGAACGAGGCGATTGGGGCGTTCACAGAAGACGGCACTCTTGCCATACTTAGAAAGAAATGGATCGACGGGGATGGCGGCTCCCTTCAGGAATCGAATGCAGGCGGGAGGAAAGGCGAAGCAGAGCTTCGGATGGGGACCTGCGCTGCCCTGGCTCCATTCTCCTATCATGCGAATGGAGAAATCACGGGACTTGACATTGAGCTGGCCAGGATGATCGGCAATCGGCTCCAGAAAAAAATCACGCTTGTCGACATGCCGTTCGGAGCCCTGATTCCGGCACTGCAGGCGGGCAAGATTGATTTTGCCCTTTCTAACTTCAATGTCACCGAAGAGCGAAAGAAGCTGATCCTGTTCTCGAGGCCCTATCTTCAGAATGACATTTCCGCGCTTGTGCTCCGTTCAGCCGCTGCTCCCGCGGCACCGGTTTCGGAGGGGGCATCACTTTCAGCTCCTGATCTGAACGGCACGCGGGTTGCCGTGCTGCTTGGTTCCACGCATGACACCTATGCACTCAGTCACTACCCGAACGCAACGCTCCTGCAGTACAAGACCCCATCCGACATCATTCTGGCCGTCAAGAGCGGCAAGGTGGACGCGGGCATATACACAACCGAGACCCTCCGGGAGATTTTCAGGGCAGACCCGTCCCTTGAGCTCAAGGGCGGGGTCCTGTTCTCCGTACCCGTGGCCATGGGGTTCAATAAGCAGAATGACAGCCTTCGGGAGCAATTCAATGTCTTTCTTCAAGACATCCGTCAAAACGGTGTCTATCGGGATATGGTCGACCGCTGGATCACCCGGGGTGAGGATGCAATGCCCTCCATTTCCGGCACAAGGGCCAATGGCGTCCTGAGGGTCGGGGTTGTCAGCGACAAGGGGCTTCCGTTCATGATTGTCAAAAACAACCGCCTGGTAGGGTTTGACGAGGAGCTCGCAGAACGGTTTGCCGCATATCTCGGCAAGGAGATCAAGACAAGTGATATGGATTTCGGCAACTTGATCGCAGCTGCGGCCACGAACAAGATTGACATGATTGCCAGCACGCTCATGATTACCCCGGAACGGGCACTCCAGATCAGTTTTTCTGATCCATATTATGAGATTGGGGCAAGCGCTTTCGTCATGAAGACGGGGGAGGCTGAGGCTGTCGCTGGAAACGACGCTCCGGGTGCTGCATACTCCTTCATTCAGCCCATTGTGGACGGATTCCAGAATAATATCATAAAGGAAAACCGCTGGAAACTGATTCTCAGCGGACTGAGAGTCACCGTAATCATTTCGGTGCTTTCAGCTCTGTTCGGCACGGTGCTCGGGGCGGGTGTATGCGCCATGCGCATGTCATCGGCCAAAACCTTGAAGACGCTGGCATCGGTGTTCATTTCCCTGCTTCGGGGAACGCCTGTATTGGTGCTGTTGATGCTGATTTTTTATGTCGTGTTCGCATCGGTCTCCATTGATCCTGTGGCTGTTGCCGTCATTGCCTTCGGGCTGAATTTTGCAGCCTATGTGGCCGAAATTTTCCGGAGCGGTGTGGAGAGCATCGACAATGGGCAGCGTGAGGCGGGGATTTCCATGGGGTTCACCCGGCTTCGTACCTTCCTGCTCATCATCCTTCCTCAGACCATCCAGCGCATCCTGCCGGTGTACAAGGGCGAGTTCCTTTCGCTCGTTAAAATGACCTCGATCGTCGGATACATCGCTGTCGAGGACCTCACGAAAGCAGGCGACATCATCCGGAGCAGGACTTTCGATGCATTCTTTCCCCTCATCATGGTAGCAATACTGTACTTTTCAATTTCCTGGCTGCTGTTGCAGTCGATGGCATATCTTGAACGAAGGACGGATCCGAAATTCAAACGGATAAAGACAGCGGTATGAGAAAGCTGGCCATGATATCCGCACTTCTTTTCGTTGCAGCGTCGCTGGTAGTCGGAACATCTTTAAACGGCGCAACCCTCCGCTCACCCGATGACCTCAGGCTTGGGCGGATAGGGGTCCTTCAGGGGACCATCCATGAGCGCTATGCCATGAAAGCCTGGCCTGAGGCGACGATACTCCAGTACCAGTCTCCGTCTGATCTCTTGCTGGCGGTGAAGTCTGGAAAGGCAGACGCTGCCATTTACAGTGATGACGAACTCATGGTGATGCTACGCCAGAACGGTGACCTTGCCGTTCTGGGGGATGAGCTGCTTGCAACCCCGCTCGGCATGGGGTTCCGCTACGAACAGACTGAACTGCGCAGCGCATTCAACAATTTCCTCCGGGACATCATGGCTGACGGGCGGCAGGACGCGATGGTCCGCTACTGGATGAAGGACGGCGGAACCCGGATGCCGGCGATTGCAGCATCGGCAGAGAACGAAGTGCTCAGGGTTGGTATTCTCAGCGATAACGGTATGCCGTTCTGCGCACTTATCGATAACCGGCTTACCGGATACTCCATTGAACTGCTCGACAGGTTCGGGCTGTACACAGGGCGGAAGATTACCTATGTGAATATCGAGTTCGGGAGCATGATAGCCGCTCTTGCAAGCCGAAAAATCGACATGATCGGCGCCGTGATGGCAATTACCCCTGAGCGGCGCAAAAAGGTTGCTTTTTCCGACCCTTACTATGCACAGGGAGCCCACCTCTTTGCCCTGAAAAAGAACATTGCATCATTACCTCAACCCTCGACAGCCGGCAGTGTAAAGGATGGGGAGTCTTTCCTTGCGGGGATTGCCGAAAGTTTCCGGAGCAACATCCTGCTGGAGAACCGCTGGCAGCTCATCCTTGAGGGGTTCCGGACAACCCTTGTCATTTCCGTGTTTTCCGCACTGCTTGGAACCCTCTTCGGCGCCCTGGTCTGTTTTATGAGAATGTCACGCCTCAACATCCTGAGGGTGTCGGCCGGAGTTTTCATCTCGCTGCTTCGCGGCACGCCGGTGCTGGTGCTCCTGATGCTGGTATTCTATGTGGTCTTTGCCTCCGTCAACATCGACCCGGTGCTGGTGGCAGTCATCGCCTTCGGACTGAACTTTGCAGCCTACTCTGCGGAAATCTTCCGGGCCGGCATTGAGGGTATCGACAGGGGGCAGACCGAGGCGGGTATCGCGATGGGCTTTACCGGGCCGGCAACGTTTTACTTCATTGTTCTGCCGCAGACCCTGCAGCGCATCCTGCCGGTCTACAAAGGGGAGTTCATTTCATTGGTGAAAATGACCTCGATTGTGGGCTATATCGCGGTGCAGGATCTGACGAAAGCTGGAGATATCATCCGAAGCCGTACCTTCGATGCCTTTTTCCCGCTCATTATGGTAGCGGCATTATATTTCTTTCTCTCATGGGCTCTCATGCGCATGCTTGAATACCTTGAAGGCATGATGGCCCCAAAACACCGGAACCGAACCGTTGCAGCATGATACAGATCAAGCATCTTTCCAAGAAGTTCGGGGCACTTGAAGTACTCCGCGATGTAAGCATCACCGTCCGGAAAGGAGAAGTGATTTCAATCATCGGCCCCTCCGGTACGGGAAAAAGCACATTCCTGCGATGCATCAACCTGCTTGATCGTCCGAGTGGAGGGTCGATTGTCATCAATGGAGTCGATATTCTTGATCCCAAAGCCGATGTACCGGCCATCCGCAGGAAGATGAACATGGTGTTCCAGTCCTTTAACCTGTATCAGCATCTTTCCGTGATGGACAACCTGACCCTCGGTCCTGTGAAGCTGTTGCAGACCGGCAGGCAGGATGCGGAGAAAAAGGCGCTCGAGCTGCTCAAGCTTGTAGGGCTTGCTGAAAAGGCTGACAGTTTTCCCGATGAGCTGTCCGGAGGCCAGAAACAGCGTGTAGCCATTGCCCGCTGCCTGGCGATGGAGCCATCAATCATTCTGTTCGACGAGCCGACCTCTGCACTTGATCCTACCATGGTAAGCGAGGTGCTGGCTGTCATCCGCCGTCTGGCCCGGGACGGTATGACCATGCTCATCGTTACCCATGAAATGAAGTTTGCAAGGGATGTGTCCAGCAGGGTGCTCTATATGGACGAGGGTGTGATTTATGAGGAGGGGCCCCCTGAGCAGATCTTTGACAACCCCCAGAAGGAGAGGACGAAAATCTTCATCAATCGGGTGAGGAGCTTCAACTACCGGATTGCTTCCCCCGATTACGATCTATATGCCATGAATGCGGAAATTGAGCTGTTCTGTGAAAAGCAGATCCTTCCGCTGAAGTCCCGACAGAGTCTGCAGCTGCTCGTCGAAGAGGTCTTGCAGATATGCGCAGATACCCTGCGCTCCACGGCGATCGAGCTGGCCATAACCCATTCGGAAAAGACCGGGGAGATAAAGCTTCTGGTCGAGAGCGGAGGAGCAGAGGAGAACATCCTTGAATCGGCAGCCCTGCCGGACGAACTGGGCCTGACGATCATCCGCAATCTTACCCGGAGCATTGCATACAAGCGGGATGGTGGTCAAAACAGGCTCACATTGATCTTAAAAGAACAATAAATGAAAGGTGGTCAAAATGGAATTCCAGATACAAAAAGAAACGGCGGCAACGGTTGTTGCTGTCATCGGCAGGATGGACGCCGTAACGGCTCCCGAGTATGAAAAAAAACTTGCCGGGATGATGGACGAAGGGGAAAAAAATTTCATCATTGATTTCGGCAAGCTCGACTATATCAGCAGTGCCGGTTTGAGGGCTTTGCTCATGACTGGCAAAAGAGTCAAAAACCTCGGGGGTCTTATGCTGCTTGCCAATATTGGCGGTGCAGTCAAGGACGTGTTTGCGATCTCCGGTTTCGGAACAATCTTTCCAATGCACGATACCGTGCAGAGTGCGCTTGGCGCAGCTGAAGAGTAGACGATGATGCCGGAAGAACGGATAAGGGTTGATGCGAAGCTTGACCGGCTTGAGGAGATAATCGGTTTCGTGGAGGACTGTGCCGATCGGTTCAGGCTGGAAGACTCCCGGAAATTCGGGCTGAACATTGCCGTTGAAGAGGCTGTTGTCAATATCTGCAGTTATGCATACCCTGATACTGAAGGCATGCTTGATGTGGCTTGCAGGGTTACGGATGAGTCACTCGTGATTGAACTGTCCGATTCAGGTATCCCTTTCAACATCCTTACGCTTCCTGACCCTGAAACAGATGCTGCGATAGAGGATCGGGAAATCGGAGGCCTTGGCGGCTATTTCATCCGGCAGTTCAGCGATGCTGTCAGTTATACACGAAGGGATGGAATGAATGTTCTGACCCTTTTGTTCCGGCGTGGAGCATCAATAGAGCTGCCATGAACACAAAACCACCCAATCTGACCTATGGCCTTGAGGACACCCCGCCTTTTCCGGTGAATGTTCTGCTCGGCTTTCAGCACGCGGCCCTTGCCCTGGTGTTCATTGTCTATCCTCTCATGCTGGTTTCAGAGGTTCACGGCACTAAAAGCGAAGCCGAAGGGATTGTTACCGCTACCATCCTGGCCATGGCTATCGGGACTTTCCTCCAGTCCCTGGGCAACAAGGGGATGGGTAGCGGGTTCCTTGCCGTCCAGATTGCCAGCCCGGTCTATCTGCCGGCAGCCATCATGGCAGTCCATGCCGGCGGCTTGGGTCTTGCCTGCGGTATGACCATTATCGGGGGAATGTTCAGCATGATGCTGTCTCGTTACCTGAAATATCTCCGACCTATGTTTCCTGCCGAAGTGTGTGGCGTCGGAGTAATGATGCTCGGCGTATCGATGATCGGTCCCGGAGTCGAGCGTGTGATCGGGGGCTCCTCAGTCCCCGATGCCGGCTCCATGATGGTAGCATTCACTACCATATCACTTATGGTCGGGTTGAGTATTTGGTCGAAAGGGCAGCTGCGGCTCTACTCTGCCGTAATCGGCCTGCTGGCCGGCTATGCGGTAGCACTATGGTCAGGCCTCACTGAACCCCAAAGCGTGAACGACCTCTTTGTCGACGGAGTCCTGACCGTTCCGGTCATTCACCTTCCTGCACTTAGTTTTGATTGGGTCCTACTGGTCCCGTTCGCAATAATCGCGATGGTCTCATCACTTGACACGATTGCATGCATCATCACCTGCCAGAAAATAAACGAACCTCATTGGGTGCGGGCGGGGATGAAGTCCATCAGCGATGGAGTGTTGGCCGATGGCCTGGCAACCCTCATCGGTGGCGTTCTGGGTACCATCGGCAGCAATGTCTCTTCATCCCATATTGCCCTATCATCCGCTACTGGGGCAACATCAAGAAAAATCGCCCGATTGGCGGCGTTGCTCCTGCTGCTGGCGGCTTTTTTGCCCCCTATTACGAAACTCCTTGCAAATATCCCCGCACCTGTTATTGGTGCGGTTCTGATGTATGCGGCCGCATTCCTCATCGCTTCGGGGATGGAGCTCATTGTGTCACGGATGCTTGATACGAGAAGGATATTCATGATCGGCTTTTCCATCATCATTGGCATTGCTTCAATCCAGATGGCGGATGTTATCCATCAGCTGCCGCCCACTATTTCCAGCATTGCCGGATCACCCTTTGCTATAGCATCGCTCTCGGCAATCATCCTTAATCTTCTCTTCCGGATCGGCACAACCCTCAATGCCTCATTCGCCATGGAGCCCCGACTTGAAAGCATTGCCTCCGCGCTGGAGTTTCTGGAAAGCAGGGGGGCCTCATGGGGCGCTCGGCGCGAGGTGATCCGAAAGGCTGAAAATGCCGTCAACGAAGCGCTGGAATCGCTTATCATGATGGGTTACGCAGAAGGTCGGCTTGAACTGCAGGTGCGTTTCAGCGAGTATCATCTTGATGCAGTGCTTCTCTATCAGGGAAAGCCGTTTGTGTTTTCAGGAGTAGCGCATCAACCATCACAGATTGATAATGGTGATGAGGCGCTCATGCGCTTTGCTGCAGCTCTCATAGGACAATATGCCGACAGCATGACAACCGATATGCAAAACGGGGAGCAACGCATTTCCATGCGCTTCGAACATTGAACACAGAAGAGCAATGAGAATCCTGATGAAAACAGTTCAGATGCCTGAACATCATGGGTTGGAGATTATCGGTAACCTTACCGAAAGACATTGATCACCCCAATGATCGGGACGGGCTGCTTAACAAGAATTTTACTATCACTTAAATCAAAGGAGGGAAACATGTCCGTAGAGCAGGCATAAGCATTCATCAAGAGGATGAAGACAGATGATGCGTTTCGTGAAAAAATCTTGGCAGTTGAGGATATCGCTGGAAAGATTGCTTTCATCAAGAGCGAAGGCTTTGATTGTACAGGTGAAGAGGTAGACGAGGTGATGCTTGGGGAAGGCCTCGAGTTTGTCACGGGTGGAGGGCTACGCGAATTGTGGGAGGCGTTTTTAGAACGCGTGACGCGTAATGCTAATTGTTGATAAATTTGAACTTAGATTAAGGGTATAAGCCCAGTGTTTTTTTTGCATCATTTCTGTGTTGCCAGATCGTCCACTGCAGTACAGGCAAAACGGTACCAACTGGTCATGTACCATATAGAGTGTTAGTGTGGGCTGGTTACGTTCCAAGATGCAGTGGGCACTTCTTCCCAAACTTTTTGTCTATAGGATGGGGTCCACTTAAGGTGCTTGACCTCCTGCCTGAATCCCGTATGACACTTTAACCCCCTTCATCCCATGCCTCTGGATATCAAAGCGGTTCTTCGCAAATATTTTTATTTGCTGCCGGTAGTCTTTTTTCTTACAGGGCTTGCAACGCTCTATTACATCCAGACTGTATTGAGCGAACAGGATGCGGTAACAGAAATCTCGCTTAATCTTAAAGATGTCGAAGGCTGGATTGATCACAACGAATCAGCGCTGAAACTTCTGCAGGAAGAGTCGGACGAGCAGTCCATCGCAAAGGCACATGCTTTTGCCTACATGATCAACTTGAAGCCAGCTATACTCCATACTCCCGCAGAGCTCGATCGCATTAGAAGTATTCTCAACGTAGACGAGCTTCATGTCGCCAACAGCCGGGGGATACTGATCGCGTCCACCATTCCTGACTATGTCGGGTATCGGTATGAGTCCGATCCCCAATCCTCGGCATTTATGCTGGCCATTGATTATCCTGAATTTGCTTATGCCCAGCCACTCATGCCAAAAGGAGCCGATAAGAGCATCTTCCAGTACACCGGCGTTGCCCGTCTTGACGAAAAAGGAATCGTTCAGACAGGAAATCAGCCTAAGCGCCTGTTGAAAGCTATGGCTGCTACCGATATTCGCGAGCTGTTGACAGATGTCAGATTGGGGAAATCGGGTAAATTGCTTGTCACTGATCTGGACGGGGTTATTCTGAGCGCCAGTGACCGGTCAAGCATCGGCAAGGAATTGCATGAATTTGGCTTTCAACGGCATGAGATAAATGGAACAGAGGGGAAGTTCCATACGGCAATAGCGGGGAGGCGCAGCTATTGCGTCTATAGGGTAGCGGGCGACCATATTATTATCGGATTACTGCCGACAAGCGAAATATATGCAGAGCGGAACATAGCGTTATTGGTCTTTTCAATCACAGGCCTCTTGACCCTCATTCTTCCCGTATGGGCGCTCAATCGGAAATACACGTCTCGATAATACCATGCTCAGACAGAAGAATATCTCTGGTGTACGCTCAAACAAAATGATCAGGCGCCTGCTGGCCTTGATAATCGCCGTTGCGTTTATTCTGCTTGCCTTGCTTGCTGGTGAGCTCATCATCAAGCGGTATAACAACCATAAAGCAATCGAAACAAAGGCCATCAACGGGACCATGGCCGATGCGAGGCGTATCGGCATGTATGCCCGGATGATCGAAGATGTTGCCTTAGACATCGAATCGCTGTTGGCTACCTCGCCAGCTGATACGCTTGATACAAAAGGGCTGATTGAACTTGTATTTCGCCACCAAGTGACGAATCCATGGCACTGCACGATAACAATGCAGTTGAATGAACAGGGGAATGCATTCAAGGCGCAATTACAGAGGCCCGACGTCCGCAAAAGCCTCGATTGCCTTCATATACATATTGTCGAGGCCCCATCGGTTCACTTGCAGCAAGCAGACAGCGGTGAACCCAAACCGCTTAATGGGTGGCAACCGGCCCGATGGAGCCACGAAGAGCATGCCGAAATGGTGGCATTTCAAAAGGTATTGCGCTCGAAAGGACCCGCTGGGGTTGACATCCCCATCGGCCTGCTCTCAATCCGGATGAATCTCAGCCAGCTCAACCAGGTGTTGAATCACCGGGATATGGGCAGTTATGGCTATCGGTTCCTTTTGCAGCCGGATGGACTCACCATCAACCATCCAAACAAAGAGCTGCTGCTTACACCGTTCAATTTTCTGGAACACGCCAGCAACTTCTACTCTTTCGTCAATCAGAATAAGATTCAGCAGGCGTTTTCTGAGCATGAGCCGGTAACCGTTGTCGCCGAAAACATTCTTTCAAATCAGTCGTCACTGATCCGGCTGGAGCCAGTGCCTGAAACGGGATGGTTTACGGGCATTACGCTTGTAAGGCAGGAGTTGGCAATCCCCGACAGCCACCTGAAACGGCACTACTTCAATGTCCTCACTGCTACAATTGTCCTGTTGCTGCTTTCCGGAGCCTACTTCTTCATGTATACCATGAAGCGTTCTGACATAGCCATGCTAAAAGACTTTGCGTGGTTCAGTTCTGCAGTGTTCTTGATAGGGTTGGTCAGCTTATGGCTGCTGCAGATCAATAAAGGCCATGAGTCCCCTTATGCGGACCAATGCATCACCACGATGCCGCAGATTGAGCAGTACATGAAGGCACAGACAGAAAGTGCTTGCGATAATGAGCAACCACGCCCGCAGTTCATCCAGGTTGGTGCTCTGATCCGTTCGGCCCGGCTGTCGGAGTCTCTGGAAACCGTTGATCTCTACGGAATCATATGGGAGAGAATCCCAAAAGGCATCGATATTGATATAAACAGTGGGGTCAGGTTCCCGGACGAAATCGAGAGCACATTGCAAGAAGAATACCGTATTGATGAAGGATCATCAACAATTATAGGCTGGTCGTTCAAAACCAAAATCCGGCAAAACTTTAAAACCAGCATCTATCCCTTTGATCAGCTCAATATCCGCCTGAGAATCCGGCCTCCGCATGACTTTTCATCGATTATCTTTGTGCCGGATATTGAGTCCTACAAGATTATATCCCCCTCTTCATGTACACTGGTGGCAGATAATTTCCACATCCCCGGATGGCGGATTAATAGTACCTATTATAATTTGCATGAAAACTCTTATAACATTGATTACGGATTACGAGCAACAAATGCCGACCGTCATATTAAGGATGTCCTGCTGAACATGACCTTCAACCGGGACTGGGTAGGAAGTTTCGTCGCGGTCCTGATTCCGATTTTTGTCATTCTGGGGATTCTCTATTCGAGTATTCACATGATTACCAATGATGCCGAAACCCGAAAACTGTTCAACTTTGATGGCATGCGTACCTCGGTGATTGGTTCGACCTTTACACTGTTTCTTGTTTTCGCAATCCAGAACTTGAGAGGAAAACTCATTCCTGATGAGATCCTGTATGTTGAAAAAATCTATTTCATAATCTACTTCGCAATTCTGGCAAATATTGCTGTATCCATTGCCATCACGGAACAGCGGAATTGCGTTTTCATTAGATATTGTCACGGATTGTTTTTCCGTTACATCTACTGGCCGTTCTATCTCGGAGTTCTCTACGTATTATCGCTCTTCAGTTTTTACTTCATATCCTAAAAGTAGGATAATGCGTATACGAGGTCATGACGTCACACCCAGATATTTCAGAAACAGCCGAGCCAGTCTTTTGCGACTGACTCGGCAGACAATTCCAATTCCATATAACGTTAGACCAAGGAGACCCTCATGTCAGTAGAACAGGCAAAAGCGTTCATCGAGAAGATGAAGACGGACGAAGCATTCCATGAAAAGATTATGGCAATCGAAACGCCGGAAGAAAGATTGAATGCCATCGAAGAAGCAGGATTCGAATGCACCGCTGAGGAAATTAACGAGGCGGGTGTGGACGTTGCCGTAGAGATCGGAGGGGGGCTGACGAAAGAAGAAGAGTGGTATATAAAAAATTGCAAGAATTATTTTAACACCCAAGGTTGTGGGTCTTACGGGAAATAGCGATAAGCGGGTCAATGCCTGCTGCCTCGCAGGCATTGACATTGGCTGCAGTGTAGTAGCCGGTATCGGCGATCACCTGCGTGACCTTGCCCTGACTTCATACACAAATCGCCGTAAACGCAGCAATGACGGGGTGGTGCCTTGGCATTTAGGCACTACATTTCCCTAAACGAACAAGTATCCCTCATCATGACTGTAGAACAGGCAAAAGCGTTCATCGAGAAGATGAAGACGGACGAAATGTTCCGAGAAAAGATCATGGCTAGTGAAGCGCCGGAGAATCGGCTGAAAGCCATTGGTGCAGAAAGATTCGAGTGCACCGGAGAAGAGATTGAGGATGTTGAGAGCGACGTGGTACAGGGAGCGGCGGGTGGGCGGGTGGGTACTAGCAATATAGCGGGCGCCGACGGATGGGGGGCAATGTGAAGTGAACTGTCCACACCTCCGTAACCCCCATCCTTGGGGTATCTTCTCTGCCCGCCTTACCTGTGCGATGCCGGAGCTATCATAAACCGCTCCGGCATCAGGTACGAATGGTGGCTCCTGAGATGTGGAGGTGTTTCAGGACATAGACCCAGTATCTGGTTACGCCGCCTTTGGTGGTTGCCAGTTCGTCCAAACCCCCGAGGAGCCAGCGGTGCCAACGGGTGACGTACTGCCGGAGCCTCATGATCGAGGCTCCATGCTCATAAAGCCGGCGTGCGTGTTCCGTGATGAGGTGCAGGCTCGTTGCCGAGGGGCGGAGTCTGCGGTCGGGGTGAATCTGATAACCGAGGAAGTCAAAGCCGTTTTCAGTTCTGCTGATGAATCGCTTCACCGGGTGCAGGGTCAGTTTGAGGTCGGATTGCACACAATGGACTGTCCGGATGGCGCTTTTGAAGGTATGGCGTGACTTGGCAAGGATGATGAAGTCGTCCATGAACCGCCGGTAGAGGATGCGCCCTTTCCTTTCCTCTTGCTCCATGGCCTTGTCGAGCGGGTGGAGGTAGAGGGCCCCGAGGAGCGGGCTGATGGCCCCGCCGGCCACCATGCCTGTGCCACTCATGCTTTTGTCGGGCAGGTGCAGGTAGTCGGCAACAAGTGCCTGAATGTGCGGGCTCGTACCTGTAGCGGTCAACAGGTCAAGAAGTACCTGGTGGTCGATGGACTCGTAATAGGATGCGATATCGAACTTTGCCGCCCATGGGTAGTGTCTGGCCTGCAGCCTGACGATCCGCACCGCCCGTTTGACGCCACCGCTGCCTTTGACATGCATGCAGGTGCTGCAAAGTGTTGGTTGCAGGGTACGCAGGAGGAGCTGTTTGGCGTTTCGCAGCAGTCTCCCGCTTCGGGCAGACCACCCTGGCAAACCGGTGCCCATCCTTATACCAGAGGTTCCGGAGCGCCAGCACCGGCAGCACCGCCTACTCCTGGCTGGTCAGGCTTTCAAGCGGGTTCTTCGCCGCTTCCGCTTTCTTCTCCGGCTGGACCATGCGGTATCCTTTCTCCATCGACGGGGCGCTGCCCTTGCCGAGCACGGCACTGCAGATCTGGTTGGTGTGCCAGACATCCATGTACAGGTCAAGGTACTGCTCCAGTGACTCCTTCAACGGGGAACAGTAATCAAGGCCGCCTTCGCCGAACTGCTGCACCCGCATCCGCTTGTTGACGCATCCGCCTCCGCAGACCGGGAACACCTTGCACTCCAGGCACTCGCTGTCGCTGTGGGGGTCGGTGCCGATGGTGTAGCGGGTGAGAAGCTCGGGGCTGGTGAGGAACGGCTCCTCATGCACCGAGCCGATGACCATATCCTGTTTTCCGACATCTTCCCAGCATTTGTAGAGTTCGCCTTTCGGGCCGACCACATAGCCCTGATGGCTGGTGGCGATGCAGGTGTTGTGGGCGCCGCTGCCGGGATAGAACCCGCCGCGCGGGGTGATGCCATCCTTCCTGTACCCGTCGAACTGGAAAGTGCTCCAGTCGCTGTTGCAGATGCCGCACTGCTGGTCGTAGTCATGGCCCTCAAAGGTGTTCACGTGACCGGGATAGACGGAGAGGTTCCTGCCCTTGTACCGCCGGAGGAGCTCTTTGTGCAGGGTTACGTATTCATGGCGGTTGGTCTTGTCGACGTTTACGCGCACAGCGCATTGCCCCTTCCATGACGAGTCCATCAGGATGTCGATGTTGTGGAGGATCTGCTCATAGGTGGCCCCGCCGTTGCGGAGCGTGCGGCGCTGGTTGTGGGTCTGTTCGCTGCCGTCGAGGGTGATCTGGACGCTGGTGATCCGGAGGTCGTCGAGCCGCTCGATTTTCGCCTGGTCAAGCAGGTAGCCGTTCGTGATGATGCCGGCATCAGCGTAGTCAGGGAAGGCTTCGATGAACTTTTCGGTAAGGGTCTCGATGACGCTGAAGGCGAGCGTCGGCTCGCCGCCGTACCAGCTTACCGAGAGGTGTCTTGCATCGTTGTGTTTTTTGATGAACGCGATGAGTGCCTCAATCGTCCCATTGTCCATCACGGTGGCGTCACTCTGGCTGTGCTCGAAACAGTACGGGCAGGCGAAGTTGCAGGCGAGCGTCGGGCAGATGGTCAGGCCGACATAGCCTGTGCTGAAGCAGGCTGCGTTGCGCTGGTAGCCAAGCTCCATCAGCTTGAGCTTTTCCTCACTCGGTTCAGCAAGGAATCCGTGCTCTTCGAGGGCGGTGATGAATCCCCCGTCAATCAATGGTTCAGCAGCCGGAAGTCCGTTCCGGAGTGACTGGGCCGCACTTTTGTGCGGTTCGTCGAGCTCGAGCATGATGCCTGTAAGCGTGTTGTGCAGGAACCAGCCGTAGCGTTCGCTGCGGAACAGGGTGTTATAGCGTGACCAGGGTTTCATGGCCTCATGGGGGAAAGGAGATTAACATTTTTTTCAGCCTGTTATATAGTCATAAATTCAGTATTATCACACGGTAATGAACACTTGCCCCGTGCATCCAGACTGACCCCCCATGGCAGTAGAATTCCGTAAGGAAGCCCTCAAAAAGCTCAGTTCGCCCGATGACCTCGACCGCCTGATGCCGGTGACGGACCGCAGGGGGTGGATAGCCCTTGCCGCCGTTGGCGTCTTCATCGCTTCAGCCGTTGCCTGGGGCATACTCGGGGCGATTTCCACCTCGGTCGACGGAAAGGGGATCACCATGGCCACCGGCGCCATCCGCACCATCACGGCCCGTACCGGCGGAGTTGTGTCCGGCTTTACCCTTAAAGGGGGAGAGCCGGTGCAGATTGGGCAGGTCCTTGCCATCATCGAGCAGCCTGAACTCAAGCAGCTGTTCCTTGAAGCGTTCTCCAAGCATGAGTTCCTGGCCTCCCATCAGGAGGAGAAGAGCGAGTTCATCAGGCAGCAGATCATCCTGCAGGAAGACAAGGTCGCAAAACTCAGACGTCTGTATGAAGAGGGGCTGGTTGAAAAGGCCCTCCTGAACGCGACCGAGCGAGACATCATGGATTTGAAGAACAGCCTCTACGCCCTTGATGAAAGCCTTGCTGAAGCAGTCCGCCAGCTTGAAAAGTCCCGGGAAGACTACAAATGGCGTTCCGCCCTCATGGCCCCGTTCAGCGGCATAGTCACCGAAGTGCTTGCCGGAAACGGCGATCAGGTTGCCGCAGGGCAACATATCCTCCAGATCGAACCCATCGGTGAGGGAACGGAAGAGTCTCTCCGCCTTGACCTCTATGTCGCTTCAGGCGATGCCAAGAAAGTCCGTACCGGCATGCTGGCCTATATCTCACCCTCTACCGTCAAGCCTGAGCAGTACGGGTATATCGTCGGCCGTGTTTACTCGGTGAGCGACTATCCCGTCTCTGTGGAAGCCATCGCCACGGACATCAAAAACCAGCAGCTGGCAGCCGATTTCGCAAAGACGAGCCCTCCCTACAAGGTAAAGGTGCAGCTGCTCCGCGACCGGAGCACCCCGAGCGGCTACCGGTGGACATCGGGCAAGGGGGCGAACACGACCATCACCTCCGGCATGCTCTGCGGCGGCAAGATCATAGTGGAGGAGAAACGCCCTGTGGAACTGGTGGTTCCCCTGCTGAAGAAGTTCGTATCCGGCGAAGGCAGCTAACCTCCTAACTTCTCCCATACCAAGGATTCAGGTCTATGCCCCGCATCCCCCAGGTCATTCAGCTAAAGAGCGCCCTCAGCATAGCCATGCTGGCCGTGTGTATGGCGCTTCTGCCCTTTCCCGCAGCTTCCGTGCAGGCGGGGGAGGGCATCAGCATGCTGCAGAGCGTCAGGATAGGCCTCGAGCACTCTCCGGCCGTACTGACGGAGCGGCAGGCACTGCGGATCAGCCTGTCCACGCTGGAGGACGCCCGGGCCCGGTACGATCCTACAATTGCGCTCTCCTCCGCCTACCGCAAAGACGCAGGGACTGCTCCCGATGGGGGTGACCTGCATACCGTCTCCTCCGGGCTCTCGGTGACGCAGCATCTTCCCTCCGGCATCACCGTTGCGCCGGCCATCACGATCAACCGCACCGATAAAGAGGGTACGGCAGCCTCCAGTGCCGCTGCTGCCGGCATGACCATCACCGTTCCGCTTTTCAAGGGGCTCGGCAGCAGCAACCTGTACCGTTCGAACCGCAATGCGGCGAAGCTGTCGCTCGAGGCTGAACGGCGTACGCTCGTCGATATTCTGGAATCAAGTACCTATGCGACGGCCGGTGCATATTGGAGCTATGTCTATGCCTGGCGCCAGCGCGAGCTTGCCCGTACCCTTACAGAGAGCGCCGAAAGCCAGCTCAACGCCACCAGAGCGCTGGCGGAGGCTGATGCCATAGCCACCCTCATGATCGAGCAGGCAAGCGCCTACCTGCAGCAGTCGCAGGCCTCGGAGGCTTCAAGTGAACTTGCCATCCAGCAGGCGTGGCACGGGCTGATGCTGGCAATGGGGTTCGATGCTGCCAAGTATCCCGTTCCGCAACTGCCGGTTGACCGTTTTCCTGTTCCCGGAGCAGGCTTCAAGGCCTCCCTTCCCGGAATCGACTCGCTGCAGGCTGTTGCCATGAGGAACCGCGCGGACCTGCAGGCCCGCCGTCTTGGGTCTCAAGCGGCTTCAACCCTGCTTGAGGGCTACCGCAACGAACGCAGGCCCGACATCTCCCTCTCGCTCTGGGGCGGCTACAGTGGCTCACACGATGGAGACAGCTTCCATGACTATTTCCGATCGGCAACAGGGAACATACCTGGCACGAGCGTGTCGGCGGGCCTTACCTGGACCATTGATGCGGGGAACCGCTCCGCCGAGGCAGCCTATATCACCCGGTCCGCCCGGCTCGAAGAGAGCCTGATCCTTGAAGCCGAACTTGATCGCTCTGTGAAGAGCACGGTCACCCTTGCGTTTGCCGCCGTCAGGAACGCCGCCGATGTGTACCAGCTCACCCGGAACAGTACCGGGTCGTATCGCAGGCTGAAGGAAGGGGAGCTGAGGAAGTTCCGGATGGGAATGTCGGATATCTTCAACCTGCAGACCGCGAGCAACAACCTCGCAACTGCTGAACTGCAGCTGCTCTCTGCTGAACAGTCGTTCGCTCTGGCGGTGCTCGGCCTCCGGCGCGCAACGGGGTCACTTGTTGCTGAAGAGGGCGGGGCAGCAACCATTCAGGCGGCGAACATCTTCAGTGTCCCTCTGGCAAAAGGAGGACGGCGATGAGTTTCATGCTGTTCCCGACGAAGATCCTCTGGGAAGAGGACAGAATCAAAACCCCGACTGTCCTGCAGATGGAAGCGGTGGAGTGCGGTGCGGCCTCGCTCGGCATGATTCTGGCTTATTTCGGAAAGTATGTTCCGCTCGAGGAACTCAGGGTCGAGTGCGGGGTGTCGCGCGACGGCAGCAAGGCGAGCAGCCTCATTGCCGCAGGGAAACGGTACGGGCTGGAATCGAAAGGCGCACGGCTTGACATTGACGACCTCCACCGTAAGCCGCTGCCGATGATCCTGTTCTGGAACATGTACCACTTCGTGGTGTTCGAGGGCTACCGGAAAGGCATCTACTACATCAACGACCCTGCTTCGGGTCAGCGGAAGGTGAGTGCGCAGGAGTTCAGCGAGTCCTATTCGGGTGTGGCGCTCACGTTCGAAAAGACCGATGCGTTCCAGCCGGGCGGCAGGCCGTTCAGTCTTGCCGGCGCACTGAAAAAAAGGATGCCGGGCCTCGAGCGGGCGCTCACCTATATCGTCCTCGCAAGCCTGCTGCTTGTCATCCCGGGGCTTGTCGTGCCCTCGTTCCTCCGCATCTTCATCGACTATGTTCTGGTGCAGGGGGCCACGGACTGGCTGCGCCCGCTGCTTATCGGCATGCTGCTCACCGCTCTCCTGCAGGGCGTGCTTACCTGGCTGAAGCAGTACTACCTCCTCCGGGCAGAAACCAAGCTCGCCCTCACTTCTTCAGCGAAGTTCTTCAACCATGTCTTCGCCATGCCCATGCGCTTCTTCACGATGCGCCAGGCCGGTGAAATCTCGAACCGCGTGCAGCTCAACGACCAGGTCGCCACCTTGGTGGCAGGGGACCTTACGGCCAATGCACTCAACTTCGTGCTGATCGCCTTCTATGCGCTCCTGATGTTCCGCTACGATACCGTCCTCACCCTCGGAGCCATCCTCATCGCCGGTGTCAATGCAGCGGCCCTGTTCTATGTGTCGCGCAAGCGCGTCGTTCTCAACCAGAAGTTCCAGCAGGATTCTGGCAAGCTCATGGGAACCACTTTCTACGGCATCAAGACCATCGAAAGCCTCAAGGCCTCGGGCTCCGAGCCGGACTTCTTCGCCCGCTGGTCGGGGCTCTTCGCCAACATGGTCAACGGCCAGCAGCAGCTGCAGGTCGCCACGGTGTTCCTGCTCGCCCTGCCTCCGTTCCTTCAGTCGTTCGGCAACATCGCCATTCTCTCGGTCGGCGGTCTCAGGGTGATGGAAGGGCAGCTGAGCATGGGTATGCTCATCGCGTTCCAGAGCCTGCTCATGTCGTTCCTCGCTCCGGTGAACGAAATGGTCACCCTTGGCCAGAAACTGCAGGATGCCGAGGGCAACATGCAGCGGCTTGACGACGTGATGGACAACGATGTGGAACTCGAAACCGATGAAGACGACGATGAGGAGCATCAGCCGCTTGAGGGCCATATCGAGCTGCGCGACATCACCTTCGGCTACAATGTGCTGGAAGCACCGCTCATCGAGAACTTTTCCCTGAAGCTCGAGCCGGGCCAGCGGGTTGCGCTTGTCGGCGGGTCGGGGTCGGGGAAATCGACGGTATCGAAGCTGGTTGCGGGGTTGTACGAACCCTGGTCGGGGGAACTGCTGTTTGACGGCATCCCACGCCGGGAGCTGCCGCGCAGGCGGGTTGCCGCATCGGTCGGAATGGTCGATCAGGAGATCAGCCTCTTTGAAGGCAGCATCGCCGAAAACATCTCCATGTGGGATGGAACCATGCCGCAGGAGGAGATTGAACGGGCGGCCCGGGATGCGGCAATCGATGAGGTCATCTCTTCACGTACCGGCGGCTATCAGGCAAATCTGTCGGAAGGCGGGTCGAACTTCAGCGGCGGACAGCGCCAGAGAATCGAAATCGCAAGGGCGCTTGCCACGAACCCCTCGATATTGATCCTTGATGAGGCAACCAGTGCCCTTGATCCTACGACGGAAAAGCGTATCGACGAAAACATCCGGAAGCGGGGGTGCACCTGCCTGATCGTGGCACACCGGCTGAGCACCATCCGCGACTGTGATGAAATCATTGTTCTCGAGTACGGAAAGGTTAAGGAACGCGGTACCCACCAGTCACTCATGGCCCTTGGCGGGGTCTATGCCGGGCTCATAAAAACAGGATGACGATGCAGGATGGACAGCAGGAGACCCCTGCAGGAAAGATCCCGTTTTCACGGCGGGTCATGGAACGGTCCAGGTTCCAGCAGGAGCGGTACAGCGGCGCCCTCAAGGGGCTTGCGGGCGTCATGGCCGAAGGGGGAGCACGAGTGGCCCCGCAGGTGTCCGATCCCCTGCTTGCTTCGTGCCTCATGGTCGGGGAAGCCGCGGGCATCAGGATAACGGCACCACCGACGAGCAGCGGGCCGTCGCATGAGGACCCCCTGCAGTCCATCTGCCGGCACTCCGGCGTAAGGTCAAGAAAGGTAGCACTGCGGAGCGATGCCCGGTGGTGGGAGGAGGAAAACGGTCCGCTTCTTGCGTTCCGGAGTGAGAGCAGGAGTCCTGTTGCCCTCATCCCTGACCCCATCGGCGGGTACCGCCTCTACGATCCCGCTGCAGGTCTGCACGTGAAGTTCGAGGGTGCAATGGCAAAGGAGATGGACGGGGGAGAGGCATGGGTGCTGTACCGCCCGTTTCCCGATAAACCGCTCGGCGGAAAAGAGGTCCTCTCGTTCGGCATCAGGGGTGGCGGCAACGACGTCGCTTTCACGGCGCTGTACGGGGTGGCTGGTGCGCTTCTCGGGCTTCTGACCCCGATCCTCACCGGCATCCTGTTCGGAACAGTCATCCCCCAGTCCTCCAGGAGCCAGCTCCTGCAGCTTGCGCTGATCCTCATGGCAAGCGTCATTGCGGCCTCGGGGTTCGACCTTGCCCGGCAGATCGCCGTCATGCGTCTGCAGACCCGCATGGACATGCACATCCAGCCGGCACTGATCGACCGGCTCCTCAACCTTCCGAGCACCTTTTTCAGGAAGTTCTCTTCTGGCGACCTCACCATGCGCGTGCTCGGTGTCTCACAGATCAAGGAGATCCTCAGCAGCGCGGTGCTTACTGCTGTTCTGGGTCTGCTTTTCGGTATCTCGAACCTCTTCCTGCTCTTTTACTACAGCTGGCAGCTTGCGCTCTGGGCTCTCCTCATGACTACCATCCTGGTCGGCCTTACGGCATGGATCAGCTACCGCCAGCTCAGCCTGAACAAAGAGATGCTCGGTGTGCAGGGCAAGATATCGGGTCTGCTCGGCAACCTCCTGACCGGCATCGCCAAGATCAGGATCACCGGCACGGAAAAACCGGCATTCGCCCAGTGGGCAGGGCTGTTCAGGAAGGAACGGGAGCTGGCCTTCGAGGCTGGCGGGATGCAGAACATCCTTGCCACCACAACGGCGTCGTTCCCGGTTGTGGCCATGGCCGTCATCATCGTTTCAGCGGGCGGCATGCTGACCGGCGCACATCTCGACAGCGGCTCGTTCATTGCGTTCACCACTGCCTTCACCGCGTTCCAGACGAGCCTCATGCAGTCGGCACTGACCATCATCGCCAGCCTCAATGTGGTGCCGCTGTATGAGCGCATCAAGCCGGTGTTCGAAGCGGTGCCGGAAGCTACCGAGGCACAGACCCAGCCGGATAAACTGCAGGGGCGGATTGAAGTGCAGCGGGTCGATTTCCGGTATGAGAGCGACTCGCCGCAGATACTCCATTCGGTGTCTCTCAAAGCTGATCCCGGCGAGTTCATCGCCCTTGTCGGCGGGTCGGGGTCCGGCAAGTCGACCCTCCTGCGGCTCCTGCTCGGGTTTGAAAAGCCGGATATGGGGACGGTGTCTTATGACGGTATCGACCTTGCATCCCTCAACGTGCAGGCCGTGCGCCGCCAGATGGGCGTTGTCATGCAGAACGGGCAGCTGCAGCCGGGATTTGTGCTGCAGACCATCATCGGCTCCACGGTCCTTACGGTCGACGATGCATGGGAAGCGGCAAAAATGGCCGGCATCGATGAAGACATCCGCAACATGCCGATGGGCATGTATACCGTCATCAGTGAGGGAAGTGAAACGATTTCAGGGGGCCAGAAACAGCGGCTGCTCATTGCCGGAGCGCTGGTGCGCAAACCCGGCATCATCTTTTTCGACGAGGCCACCAGTGCTCTCGACAATAAAACACAGGAAGTCGTCAGCGAAAGCCTGGAAAGGCTTAATGCGACAAGGGTGGTGATCGCCCACCGCTTAAGCACCATCCGCAATGCCGACAGGATCTACTGCCTCGACGAGGGCCGTATCGTACAGGAGGGTACGTACGAAGAGCTCATGGCAGTCGAGGGCTTTTTCAAGGAATTGGCGAGCCGTCAGATCGCATAATCATCAACAGGGTCTCTCATGAACACCATGAACATCAAGCAGGCGATGAAAAAACTTTCACTCAGGCAGATACCGGCGCCGGTCTGGTACCTTGCGGCGGTTCTGGCCGTGATGGCCGGGGTCGTCTTCACACTGCAGTCGGGTCAGTCTCTTGATGGCGCCAAAAAGATCATTCAGCTGAACATGGATGATGTCGAGGCCACCATACAGGATTATGGCAAAGCAATGAATTCAATCCGTCTGGAATCCGATGGCCAAGCTATCGCCAAGGCACATGCGTTCGCATACATGATTGACCTGCGTCCATCGATTATCGGTGATGAAAAAGAGCTTGAACGGATCAGGAAAATGCTTGATGTGGACGAACTGCATGTGTCCGATAAAAACGGCATCCTCGTCGGCAGTACCATCCCAAGTTACATCGGCTACGACATGGCATCCAGCCCCCAGTCGAAAGCGTTCATGCTGGCTATTTATTATAAGGATTTTGAGCTTGCCCAGAAGCCCCAGCCCAAAAGCGTGGACAATACCCTGTTCCAGTATGCCGGTGTTGCCCGCATCGACCAGCCAGGTATTGTGCAGGTAGGGTTCAAGCCGGAGCGGCTGGAGCGCGTCATGCAGACGGCTGATATCCAGAGAGTCGCCAAGGAGTGGAGAATCGGGGCAACGGGCGAGGCCATGATTGCCGATTTTGATGGGAAGATTCTCAGTACTTTTGACGGCAGGCATCTTGGAGAGAGTCTTATGGTATATGGGTTCCCGGAAAAAGCCTTCAACGGGTCGGAAGGAGAGTTCAGGGCAACGGTGCAGGGGGAGTCGAATTTCATCATGTACCGGTTTGTCGACAGGAACCTGATCATTGCTGCCATCCCGCAGAGGGAAATCTATGGTGATCGGAACAAAAACCTCATCATCATGCTGCTTGTCAGTATCGGGGCAATCAGTCTTGCGGTATTTGTTGTGAGCAGGCAGCGGGGTGCCATTGCAGAAGAAGCAGATAAAAAGGAGGTCTGAATGTCAGTAGAACAGGCAAAAGCGTTCATCGAGAGGATGAAAACGGACGAAGCGTTCCGTGAAATGATCATGGCTATCGAAATGCCGGAGGATCGGCTGAAAGCCATTGGTGCAGCAGGATTCGAGTGCACCGGAGAGGAAATTAACGAGGCAGGCATAGACGTTGGGTTGGCGTCGGGGGGGGGGGAGGGGCCAACGGCGACCACTTTTGCCCCCTCCTTGCTCACGCGCATTGTTGAGCGCCTGCCCACACCTCCGTAACCCCCATCCCTGGGGAGTCTGCGCTGCCATACGTGCCTGTGCGATGCCGGAGCGATCATAAACCGCTCCGGCATCAGGTACGCAGGGTGGCTCCTGAGATGTGGCGGTGTTTCAGGACCCGGATCGGGCATGCTGGCAACGTGTTATATCGATATATCATTCTTGTTCTCTCAATCTAAAAACCAATGGGGACCCCATGGAAGCAAACGAACACCAGCAGGCACTGGGCAAGATTATAGCCAAGGCATGGGCGGATGAAGGTTTCAAGCAGCAGTTCATCGAAAACCCTGCAGAGATCCTGAATGCAGAGGGTATCAGTGTGCCGGAAGGTATGAAGGTGAGTGTGGTAGAGGATACTGCGGCCTGCATGCATATCATTCTTCCTGTATCGCCAGACATTGAGATGGATGGGGCTGCGCTAAATAGTGTGGCCGGCGGCGGGTCGTGTTGCGGTGGCAGTTGTTCTTCATGCTGGGATGAAGCACAATAAATGATATTCGGTCAAGTTTATGCTGAACGCTGATTCAGAGCATCAGTGCTTTGGCGTAGAGTGTTTCCGTTCCTGACAGGGAGCGGTCATCGACAGCTTCCCGGTTAGGGATGCCGGAACAGCTTCGGGATGTCGAGGCGCTTCAGGACAAAGATCCAGTATCTGGTTCCGCTGCCTTTGGTGGTTGCCAGCTTATCCAGACCACCAAGGAGCCAGCGGTGCCAACGGGTGACGTACTGCCGGAGCCTCATGATCGAGGCTCCATGCTCATAAAGCCGGCGTGCGTGTTCCGTGATGAGGTGCAGGCTCGTTGCCGAGGGGCGGAGTCTGCGGTCGGGGTGAATCTGATAACCGAGGAAGTCAAAGCCGTTTTCAGTTCTGCTGATGAATCGCTTCACCGGGTGCAGGGTCAGTTTGAGGTCGGATTGCACACAATGGACTGTCCGGATGGCGCTTTTGAAGGTATGGCGTGACTTGGCAAGGATGATGAAGTCGTCCATGAACCGCCGGTAGAGGATGCGCCCTTTCTTTTCGGGCTGCTCAATGGCCTTGTCGAGCGGGTGGCTGTAGATGGCCAAAAGGAGCGGGCTGATGGTTCCGCCGGCTACCATCCCCTGGCCTGTTCCATCATTTGCGGTTCAGCCCCTGCTTCAGCATGCATTGTCAGCATCTTTGCATGCTCAATCGAATCATAGCATGAAGCGATATCAAAGTGATCTACCCGCTGCATTCGTTTTGCAGCGCACTCCACCATGCGAACAGCCCGCTTGACTCCGCCATGGCCCTTGAGGTGCGTGCATGATCGGGTGAGGATTGGGTGTAACCGTACTGATAACGAACGCTTTGCACCCTGCAGTTGCGTCCTTCCCGGTTGTGTCCAACTGCCAAACTGGTGATGGTCAGCTTGCCAGAGCTTTTTCAGGTGTAATATCGCACCGTCCCATCCTGTCGCGGTTCATATCCGCTTGCGGCCGAGCAGGAACTCTCCGACTGAACTCTCTTCGAGATAATCGGTGCCGGCAACCTTCGCAAAAAGGTCGGCATCACCTCCGCCAAGGGCGCACGGGGCCAGATCCATTGCAGTGGCAACGAGGTACATGGTCTGGTAAAGAGTTCCCACGTTCTTCAGCATGAGGCTGTAGGCCATCGATTCATATTTCCAGAAAAGGCGTTCGAACCGTGCGCTGATGGTGATGAGTATCTGGGGCGGTTCTTCAAGCCCTGAAGCCGAACGGGCATCGCGCAGCAGTGCGTCAATCAGCAGGGCATCAGCTTCGATCCGTTCGAGCCGGTGGAGATCGGGGCAGTAGTGGTAGTACCCGCCGGGTACTCCTGCACAGGCATGGACCGACAGGTAGAGTTCAAGCTCATAAATGGCGCCTCCGGCAGGGTAGACGCGCCGGCTCAGCTCCTGATGCTCGGTGAAGAGCTTCTGTTTTATCCTGGCGCTCCGGTACAGGAACTCGCCGAGCTGGCGGGCATCGATGGGTTGTTCGCTGTACTCCCTGATTGAACACCTCTCTTCCATGACCAGCGAGAACGGCAGTTCCTCTCCGAAAATCAACGCATCCATGTCCGGCCGGTAGAGATCGATCGTTTCTGTCGCATTGACTTGCTTCACAAGGGGGAAGGGTGCGATCTTGTGCAGGAACCGGTAGGTCCCTCCGGAAGGGTTCTGGTGGCGTCCGCTGCGGCTCCTTGTATGGAAAAGCAGCTCATGGAAGCTCCAGTGGCGCAGCGCGGTGCATTCCTCTGCCTCCTGCATGCCTTCTGGCACCTCGTCAACAAACCCCCCGGCAATGAGCATGCCCAACAGCAGTTCTATGGCAGCCCGGGGGATCTCCGGTACCATCGACTGCAGGGATGCAGTGGTGTTGGCTGAACCGAGGGCCGAGATCAGGAGCGTCGCCTGCGGGGCGTGGATGAGGAGCATTCCGTGAGCAAGGGGCGATTCAAGCACCATGCCATCGGTTTCACGGCGGAGGCAGGCAAAGCGGGACAGAATCCATCTCCTACCCGGATCAACGGGTCCGGGATTGAAGCGGAACTGGCTGGATACGGGCTCGATGGTGGCCCATGGGCAACCGTTGTCGATGATGCCGTATGAGAGCATCTGGCGTTCCGCAAACAGGTGGAGGTAGTAGTAACACCGGGCGATGCCGTCCGGGCCGTCCTTGGCGGTTACGGTCTCGACAAGTTGCTCTTCAGTGCCTCCCGAAGAGACAAGGTTTTCGAGCGCGGCACGAAGGCCGCTTGAAAGCCCTTTAAGGGTATGCCTGACACATGTCCTTGGCATCTGGATGTCGAGGTTGCCTGTTGCCGTAGGGTACAGGGTAATGCCCTTGGCAAACTTGTAGCAGTAAGCCCGCATGGTACCGGAATTTTATGGGTAATTGGTTTGCGTTATCTGTCGCACCGCTTTCTGTATGCGGTAACGAATCTGTAGTAACTGCCTTGCATGGGGGAGTCAGACGAGCTTCTGCCATATCGGCGTTCGGCCTCTTCGAGTGCCACGACCGAAGCGTCCCATCCCTGGCATTCGAGCAAGGCCGCCGGCTCGTCGGTTCCGAACCGCCACGGGCAACCTTGTTCCCTCAACTCTTTGAGCCAGAGGAAATTCCTGCGGGGATCCAGCACGCTCCCTGAGACAAGGTCGATGCCAAGCCTGCTCCCTGTGGTGGACAGCTCAGCAACGTCATCAAGAAGGCGTTCCACATGGTGGCGTTCAAGATAGACCAGCAACCCCTCGAGCAACCATGCCGTTGGTTCGGCTGGATCAAAGCCGAGGCGCTCATCAAGCAGAAGATGTGTCCAGCCGGCAGTCAGGTCAGCGCTAATAAAGGTGGCATGCGGGCATCCGCGATATCCTGCGGTATCGGCCGTATGGAGTTTCTTTGCCAGTACCACCTGCCGGTCCAGCTCTAATATCCGGACCCCTTCCGGCCAGTCGAGACACCATGCGCGTATATCAAGTCCCGATGCAAGACTGACGACCTGTCGGATTGCGCCTGAGCGTGTCGCGTCCCGAAGGAAATCATCAAAAAAACGTGTCCGTATGGCAAGACCGTCTACCCAATGTGCACGCTTCGCTATCCAGCCAAACCCTCCTTCTCCCGCAAGCTGTCCGGCAAGGGGATCATCAAACAGCCGGTCGGGCCTCCGGGATTCCTGAGCCCTTGCGGCAGCTACCCAGTTCGCCGTGCCCGCCAGGCACTCGACGTGACTTCTGGCGAGTGCATGCGGCTCAATCGCCGATTGCTTCCCGGCTGAGATGACGCCCACACGCTCAAGTATAGCAATTGCATGATAGGCTGCCGCATAGCAGTGCTCTTTGCTAACCAGTGCTGCCAGTTCGTCACCCTTCAGCCTGCTTTCGCGCAGGAACGGGAGCAAGGCCGTATAGATGAAGCCCGGTACGAAACGAACGCCTTCTGGAGAGGTGATCCATATGCCGATGTCCGCGACGGTCTCGAGTTCCGATCCCGGGAAGATCTGTAGCCCTTTTTGCCGGTCGTCCGTCATGGTGGCCATCAGAAAAAGATTGGTATGGGGTTTAGCTCCTCTTCAGCACGGGGCCGGGTGAGCCAATGCATGGCGAGCGGTACGTCGTAGAGGCGGCCGGGCCCGAACCGGGCCCAGAAATGGCGCAGGCCCGGCACGATCACCTTGGCGACCGGCATTCCGATATCTGCACGGGTCTGGTCCAGAACCAGCATCTCCATGCCGGCATCCTCTATCCGCCTTCGGCAGGTTTCGATATCGGCAAGCAGTTCGCCGCTGTGTTGAAGGGTGTAATCGGAACGCTTCCGAAGCGGCACGGTCGGCTCAGGGGTCACATACGGCTGGTTCTCCCTCGTTGCATTCGTTAGCCATGAGAGTACCTCCTGATCTTCAATTCGCATTGATCCATCCGATTCTTTTGCATCGGCCAGGCCGAGCATCTGGTTCATTTCGGCAAGGGATCGCTGCAGGGCGATGCGGGGGTCGAGGTGGCATCCGAGACCAAAGATGATTTCCTCCCGCGCACTGTTCCGTAGTGCTGAAAAGGCTGCGAATGCCGGTATGTCGAGATCCGTGGTGATGTCCAGCACCCAGAGTTCCCTGCCGATTGAATGGTAATGGCTTCTGAGCTCCTGGAACCAGGGCTCTTCGAAGCTGTCGATGTCCACGCCCGGTTTCCGGATCATGTTGTACCACCAGATCGCCACGGCGTCACGCTCAACCAGTTCAAAGAAGCCCTGGAGGATCGCTTCTTCGAGTGTATTGCCCGATGCATTGCCATTCGAGCAGCCAACCGAGTAGAACGCTTCCGATGAAGCGCCTGCCTGTGCCTTGAAGTAGAGCAACTTTGTGGGCAGGTACTTGTGGCAGTTATCAGTCAGCGACCAGACCGGCGTCCAGTCTATTTCCGCATCTGCGTCGAGCGGCTCCGGTACGACGTTGAATTTCGATTTGCGGCCGTTCCATGTCTTGCGCTCGGCATACTGGCGTTCGCTGTAGTGCATGACCGCATTGGGATGGATGAGTCTGCCTCCATGTTCGGCAAGCATGGTGCGGTAACTTCCGGAGATCCGGATTTCCTGACCGTGCGATTCTCCTGAATAGCGTTCGAGTGCTTCACAGAGGGCGCTCGCCTTTGCCTGCACTTCGGAAGCTCCTTTGCCGGAACTGGCGTTGCGCAATCCGTTTTTCAGGTCTTCGAGCCGTTCCAGCCTTACGGCGGAGTTATGACCTGCCAGATAGACATGCACTGTGCCGTTTGATTGCGGCAGCTTCACCAGAGCGTTGACTACACCGGTAATGGGGCTGACGAACCGTTCGTACTTCTCCAGGGTTGTTTCGGGTGCCACGGTCCGGTGCCCGCCATCCTGCATGAAGGTCGCCTTGCCTGACGCCAGCACAACCTTTTCCGCGCGGGGCTCTTTGGCAACGCCGCAAACCGGGCAGTAGGGGTTTTCAGAAAGCGTATGGGTTCGTGATGCCCATGTCCTGATATCAAGAGAGAAGATTCTGCCCTCAAGCCCGCTGTCGGACCCCGCAAGCACCTTGACGATGGCTGCAGATCCAAGAGCATAGGCGGCATTCCTCGTTATGTCCGATACGGGAAGGTTCGATCCTGGGCGTTTGCCATGGGCTACGGCGAAGCGGTGGACCAACCGGTGGCGTTCGAGCTTGTGGCGGAGGCACAAAAAACAGCCCTGAACGTCGGGCTTGAAAAGGGGGCCGATCCAGCATTCAAACCCGGACGGTCTGAGAGGAAGAATGCTTCGGCCCTCAATACGGGCGATTTTTGAAATTGCGGCAAGCTCTTCGTTGAGGTAGTCATCCACAACCACCACATCGAGCGTACTCTCATTCGCTTTATCCACAATTTTCACACCCAGTGACAGCAGCCCGTTTGCCAGCGGCTCCGTCTCGACTTCGCCGATACCCAGTATCCGCACGCCGTGATTGCGTATCGATTCGATTGCCGATTGGGGCTCCAGGTCCAGCCCCTGCCAGAACCCGGCAACATGCGGGTTGATACCCGGAATGTGTTCAGTGATGTGGCCTTTCTTCTCAAGCATCATCAACGCATAGTAAACGGTTGCCGCATCGTGAGCGGCGGCAAGTGCTGCAACGATTTCATCGCTGCTTCTCGAGCCGTCGATCAGCCGGGCCAGCTGCTCGAATAATGAGCCGTGGAATGCCCTGGAGCCATCTTCTGAAAACAGGAGGAGGCCTTCACCGGGAACGGCAATCGGTTCGAGATAAGCCTTGAAAACAGGAATCTGTAACATTGGGTATGGATGGTATTGTCACGAATGTTGTTGGGGGTCGGGAAGGTGCTTCTATCGTCCGGCGTGTGAGATTCATGCACCGGTACGTATATCCGATGGAACCGATTGTGTGTAACGTTTCGGTAACCTAACGTTATATTTCTTTGCATTCAACTTTCCGGCAAATCTGACCTGCCCTAACGTTCTGTGAGGCAGTGCAGGACCATAGTCGGAGGGAAGCGTTTCATTGTTATTGTGATGGCGTGCAATAGTGATAGATCATTGTTGTTATCTCAACCAAAGACCAAGGATGTCCCCATGGAAGCAAACGAACAGCAGCAGGCACTGGGCAAGATCATAGCCAACGCCTGGGCGGATGAAGGTTTCAAGCAGCAGTTCATCGAAAACCCTGCAGAGATCCTGAGAGCAGAGGGTATCAGTGTGCCGGATGGAATGATGGTCAACGTGATGGAGAATACCCCGACCTGCATGCATATCGTCCTCCCGCAATCCCCGGACATTGATCTGGATGGGGCTGCTCTGGACGCACTTGCCGGCGGAGAGTATGTATTATGTAGTGGTGGTTGGTGTCAGCAGGAGTGACTTCATTAGGATGCTCAATGCCGATGCTGAGCGTTAAATGTGTACATCAGCGCTTTGTCGTATGGTGTTGCCGTTCCTGACCGGGGGTGGTCGTCGACAGCTTTGCGGTCGGGGCTACCGGAACAGCTTCGGGATGTCGAGGTGCTTCAGGACATAGACCCAGTATCTGGTTACGCTGCCTTTGGTGGTTACCAGTTCGTCCAAACCGCCAAGGAGCCAGCGGTGCCAACGGGTCACGTACTGCCGGAGTCTCGTGATTGAGGCTCCCTGCTCGTAAAGCCGGTGTGCGCGTTCCGTCATGCGGTGCAGGCTCGTTGCCGAGGGGCGGAGTCTGCGGTCAGGGTGAATCTGATAACCGAGGAAGTCAAAGCTTTTTTCCGTTCTACCGATGAAGCGTTTTCCCGGGTGTAGGGCCACACCCTCTCGGGCTTTTCTCTTTTGTTTATCCCTCTGCCCGAGATACATTTCAACGTAGCGTAGTACCCAAGTGACATTCCGATTCCATATAACTTTAGACCAAGGAGACCCTCATCATGTCAGTAGAACAGGCAAAAGCGTTCATCGAGAAGATGAAAACGGACGAAGCGTTCCGTGAAAAGATCATGGCAATCGAAACGCCGGAGGAGCGGCTGAAAGCCATCGGTTCAGCAGGATATGAGTGCACCGGAGAAGAGATTAACGAGGTCGGTTCCGCAGAGGTTGGGGAGGCAGGAGGGGCTAAGAATGGGATCGGTTACGCGAACCCAAAAGAAAAGGGTCTATCAGAGTGTTAAGCTGCAATGTTGACCGCCTGACCACGCCTCCGTAACCCCAATCCTTGGGGCATCTTCTCCGCCAGATATAGAACGTGTGGTGATGGAGTCCTCAAAATCGTGCTGCGTTTTTTTTTGAATGCATTCAATAATATAGAGGGATCTTAATGTCGTCGTCGTTCTCGCCCGGTTCATGGGAGCATCTTTTTGCCACCCCCTATTCGCATTCGGCATCCATCACCGTCGAAGGACTGAAGTCTGGTGAACTGCCGGAGGTATCATCCCTTACCTTCAAATCCTGCCGTAAACTGCTTGAAAAAGCCATCGAGGGCCTTCAGGACAATGGAGATGTGCTGGCTTTGGTGGCCCGCGCTGACGGCCGGCCGGTCGGTCTGGTACTGGCAGACACAATGCAACCGAGGGATGAGGGCACCGGGACGGGTCAGAAAGGCCTGTTGCTCCGTTCCGTTTTCATCAATCTGCTCTGGCAACATAAGGGTATAGGCAAGTTGTTGATGGCAGCGCTGGAAACTGCCGCACGAGACTCTGGCTACTTGTCCATCCGTACCGAGTATACTCCGAAACTCGACTCTTTCGAGGTCTTCGAGAGACTTCTCGCTTCGGCAGGATGGGGAAGTCCTCAGCAGTTTATGGAGGAGTCCTTGTCTTGGGTTAAGGATATGGCTGATGCAGACTGGCTTAAACGAGTCCCACAACTGCCAATGGAATATGGGCTTATAGCGTTTGATCAACTGACGGATGCCGATCGGGAGGACCTTCAGGTACGTCTGCAAGCCGGTGACATTCCGCAGGGTCTTTCGCCTTTCGCTGAAGAAGAACACCTTGTGCCGGAACTCAGCGTCGGATTGCGTCATGACCGCAAAATCGTTGCCTGGATGAGCCTTCTGCGTTCACAGGTAGTACCTGACGCCCTCTGTTACCGGAGCCTCTATGTCGATCCAGCCCTACGAACGGCCAATGGGCTCGGCCCGATTGTTGTCGCTGAAGCTTTTCGTCGGCATGCCGCAAGCCCCATTGCTGAAGAGCGCCCGAAAGGGATATTCAATACCCACCATACAGCGACCAAGCAGATGAACTTTGTCCGGAAACGGCTGTTGCCCTGCTGTTTTGAAACCTATGCGCTCAGATCATCACGGCTTGATCTTCAGCAATCTTCGAGTGCATGATCAAGGCGGTTTTTCTTTCTCAATATTTGGGTGCAGCAGTTTTGTGTGCATTCCATGAACAATACAATCAAAAGCCAGGGAGCCGCCATGTCAGTAGAACAGGCAAAAGCGTTCATCGAGAAGATGAAGACGGACGAAGCGTTCCGTGAAAAGATCATGGCGATTGAAACACCGGAGGAGCGGCTGGGGGCCATCGGAGCCGCAGGATTCGAGTGCACCGGAGAGGAAATTAACGAGGTCGGTTCCGCAGAGGTTGAGGAGGTAGGAGGGGCTGGGGTATTTGAGGAGTTCGGGCGGAGGATGGGGCGGGAGGTTGATGGGTTTTTTGACGCAATGAATGATGTGATTCATTGCCCATTATATTACTATTAATATGAAGTGCCTGCCCACACCTCCGTAACCCCCATCCCTGGGGTATCTTCTCTGCCCGCCTTACCTATGCGATGCCGGAGCGATCATAAACCGCTACGGCATCAGGTACGCAGGGTGGCTCCTGAGATGTGGAGGTGTTTCAGGACATAGACCCAGTATCTGGTTACGCCGCCTTTGGTGGTTACCAGTTCGTCCAAACCGCCAAGGAGCCAGCGGTGCCAACGGGTGACGTACTGCCGGAGCCTCGTAAGGGAGGCTCCATGCTCATAAAGCCGGCGTGCGCGTTCCGTCGTGCGGTGCAGGCTCGTTGCCGAGGGGCGGAGCTTGCGGTCGGGGTGCATCTGATAACCGAGGAGGTCAAAGCCTTTTTCCGTTCTACCGATGAAGCGTTTTCCCGGGTGTAGGGCCACACCCTCTCGGGCTTTTCTCTTTTGTTTATCCCTCTGCCCGAGATACATTTCAACGTAGCGTAGTACCCAAGTGACATTCCGATTCCATATAACTTTAGACCAAGGAGACCCTCATCATGTCAGTAGAACAGGCAAAAGCGTTCATCGAGAAGATGAAAACGGACGAAGCGTTCCGTGAAAAGATCATGGCAATCGAAACGCCGGAGGAGCGGCTGAAAGCCATCGGTTCAGCAGGATATGAGTGCACCGGAGAAGAGATTAACGAGGCAGGCTCTGACGTTGGGCTTGAGTCGGGAGGCGGTGGCTGTGCGGTGATATTCTAATGTGAAGTGCCTGCCCACACCTCCGTAACCCCCATCGCTGTGAAGTCTGCGTTGCCATACGTGCCTGTGCGATGCCGGAGCGATCATAAACCGCTCCGGTATCAGGTTCGTACGGTGGCTCCTGAGATGTGGAGGTGTTTCAGGACATAGACCCAGTATCTGGTTACGTCGCCTTTGGTGGTTACCAGTTCGTCCAAACCCCCAAGGAGCCAGCGGGTGACGTACTGCCGGAGCCTCGTAAGGGAGGCTCCCTGCTCATAAAGCCGGCGTGCGCGTTCCGTGAGGCGGTGCAGGCTCGTAGCCGAGGGGCGGAGCTTGCGGTCAGGGTGGATCTGATAACCGAGGAAGTCAATGCATCCATTCGCCCTTCCTTCCGTAGGATCCATTTGTTGTATAATATTAGTTATGTCAAGCCAATATTCTTAATCCCCGGACCTTCTGTGATTTCGGCTTCTTTATACACAAGGCTGGCGAGTTGCGCCCGAAGCCGGCAGTTTGTATTATGGACCTGGTTTCAGTCGCGCTTTTCTGCCCCCTTTTTTTGTGTGAGGATCCCGCTCCCGCACTCGAAAATCCTACGAAAACAATAAGGATACTCCAACATGAACAGCCACCAGCCCCTCAACGGAAAATCAGGCGAAACGTTTTCGATGCCGGTTGACGACATCTCGATGAGCTGCCGCGTTTTCGGGGAAGGCTATCCACTTGTCTTCATCATGGGCTACGGCAGTACCATGAACCTCTGGGAACCGGGTCTGCTTGATTTGTTTGCGTCGCGTTTCAAAGTGATTGTGTTCGATAACCGGGGCATGGGAGATACCGGCGAGGGAACGGAGGACTATTCGATAGTCCGCATGGCCGACGATACGGCCGGGCTGATGCGGGCCCTGAACATTCAGCAGGCGCATGTGCTTGGATGGTCGATGGGTTCACTTGTCGCGCAGGAACTGGCTTTTCGTCACCCCTCTCTGTTGAGCAAACTGGTGCTCTATGCCGCGCATTGCGATGCACAGATGTTTCCCCCTTCTCTCGAAGTGCTGTCGATGCTTACCGACACGTCCGGGTCGCCCGAAGAGCGCGGCATGCGCTATATCAGCGTCCTCTTTCCTGAGGCGTGGATGGAGGCAAATGGCCAGCGCCTGAAGGAGATCTTCTATCGCCCGATGGGACGCATCCCTGAGGATATCACGGCAAGACAGTCAGCGGCGATTGATGCATGGAGCGGTACGACGGAGCGGTTGCCGATGCTGGATAACCCGACGCTGATCATAACCGGATCGGATGACCGGCTTGTGAGCCCTCACAACGCACGATATCTTGCCGAAAAGATCCCTCAACCTCATGCACAGTTATGCGTGGTGGAACATGCGGGACACGGGCTTATGTTTCAGTATCCCGAACTCTTCTTCGAAAAGGTCGCAGCTTTTCTCCAATAGCCGGCACACTCCGGCGTTGCTGAACGTAGACCGGGACGCTCTGCCGCAATGCCGTTTCCGGCAGCACCCGGACGGCGAAGCTTGAAGCCGCAATGTGGTGAAAGGACTGTGCCGGTGTGCGCGGTGAAAAAATTCGGAATGCTTCTTTTTCAGCCGGGTGAAAAAAATTTCTGACTTCCGGGGCATTTTGGCATGCATTGATCCGTCAAGGGTATGTCATTTTTTTTTCTGTTGGTTGGCGTTTCCGGATTTTCAGGTCTGCTACGAACTGCATTAGCCGGTGCTCTTGAGGAACTATTCCTGCCTGTCCTGCTGTTTTTCTCAAAGAATGGGTGGCAATATTATTCTATGGCGGTACCCTCTGCCGCCGGGTGTAGTCTCGACACCCTGTTGTTCCCGTTATCCCCTTTGTTTGCTGTCTTGCGGTAGTCTCTTGTTGGTGGTATCGAAGTTGCTTGACCGGTTATAACTGCTTGTCGTAACTGTTTTTTGAATGCGGTCTCTTGGAGCATTGCGGAATGTCGGGTTTGCTTGTGGCCGGGCCGACTGGCCGTCCCGCAGCGCGAGGTGCAGCTTCAACGGGCCATTAAACCAAAAAGGATGGTGCCGTATGCTGGAAATCATCGCCATCGTACTGATTGTTCTCTGGCTTCTTGGATTGGTGACTTCCTATTCCATGGGAGGCCTGATTCACGTTCTTCTTGTTATTGCGGTTGTGGTTATCCTGATCCGTGTCATTCAGGGCCGGAGGATTTGAGGTTGAGCGGATTCAGCACTCTGAATCAACGAATCAATGGTATGAATCAATGGAATGAAATTAATGGAGATGCAAGATGAACATGAAAGAAGCCTATAAGCAGAAGGCGGAGGCTGAGCTGGAGCTTGCGCGCGTCAAAGTTTCTGAGTTCAAGGCCAGAGCAAAGGATTTTACAGCTGATGCCCGCATCAGATATGCCAAGGATCTTGACGAGCTTCAGCATGGTGTGGATGCGGCAAAGGTGAGGCTGAAAGAGCTCGGAGAGTCCGGAGAGGATGGCTGGGAAAAATTGAAGGATGGGATTGACTCAGCTATGCATGGAATACGTAACGCGATGCATGATGTGGCCGAAAAGGTAAAGAATCTGAAGCATAATTAAATGAAAAAGGAGCTTGTCATGAAGATCTATGCGTTGTTGATGGTTGCGTTGCTTGCTCTTTCAGGGTGCAAGACATCGTACGAGGGCTCAATCAAAGGGTCCGGCATTCAGGAACCCTCAGAAGGCACTGCTGCAGTGCAGTCCGAGACGGTCCCGGAAAAGTATTAGGTGGTGATGAAGTGAGTCGGGCACCATCCGGAGGACGGGCCTGAGCATCCATTCACGTGTCAGCAGTCCGGAGGTGCTTTTTCTCTCTGACATGCAGAGAGAGAGTGTGTGTGTGTGCGAGGTGAATATGCCGCCTCATGCTCCTGTTTCCGCATATGGCAAAGGGCCCGGCTGATGCTGAGCCCTTTTGGCTTTTTCCTGTCTCACGCAGCTCTTCAGGGATCCCTGAACCCTTTTCAACGTTTCACTGCTTCAAGGCTTGAGGCAAGGCTCCCTGAGCGTCTGCTCGCCGGGGCCGATAGGCGTGCAGACGCTCAGCGCTGCATAAAGCCGCTTGCCCCGGGTGGATGAGGGTCAGTCGCCGCGTTGTTGCGGCGGCGGCGGCGGCTGTGGCGGTGGGGTTGACTCCAGAACGCCTGCGACGGTGGCAACAAATTCTTTGGTAGTGAACGGCTTGGCGAGAATGGCCTCCGCTCCTGCTTCTTCAGCTCTATCGAGGTTGTCTGCTCCATAAAGTTTTATGCCACCCGATATGGCGATGATCCTGGTGTCCGGTGCCCGTTTGCTGAGATGGTGGATGATTGCCATTCCATCAACGCCGGGCATCTGCATATCGGTTATGACAAGGTCATACGGCTCATGATCAATATGCTGCAAGCCGATTTTCCCGTTTTCCGCACAACTGACCCTATAGCCGTGCTTTTCAAGCATTCGGCGCATCAGGTTCAGGATATCGGGTTCGTCGTCGATGACAAGTATTCGTTTCATCACCCTTCATCTGCTGTTTGATTCACCGCCACCGGCAGAAAGACCGTGACGGCAGTTCCTGACCCTTCCGTGCTTTCAACGCTAATCTCTCCTTTATGGGCCTTGACTATTCCGTAAACGACGGAAAGACCAAGGCCAGTTCCTTTACCGACCTCCTTGGTTGTATAGAATGGATCGAACATACAGTCACTGACAGTTTTCGACATGCCTGTACCGTCGTCGCGAACCGTTATCCTTGCGTAGACTTGATCACGTAAGAGTGGTTTGTTTATTGCGGCCATTGCATTCTCCGCGGTGGTTTTGCTCAACTCAACGGAAACGGTTCCGGTTTCATTCACCATTGCCTGCCAGGCATTCGTACAGAGGTTGAGTATTATCTGCTGGATTTGCATGGGGTCGCACATGACGGCGTCGCTGAAGTCGGCGATCAGGATTTCCATCCTGACGGTGGAAGGAATGGAGGGCCTGAGGAAGTCCATGGCTTCATCCAATATCGGCTTCAGCTGGCAGGGCCTGAGGCTGGGGGTATCATTGCGTCCGAACATCAGCATCTGCCGGATCAGCTTTTTGCCTCTCATGGCCGCCTTTATTACCGTATTCAGGCTTTCCCCGAGCTCGCTCTTTTCCGGTAGTGATTCAAGTACCAATTCGCTATAACCGATGATGGGCGTGAGGAGGTTGTTGAAATCATGGGCAATGCCGCCGGCAAGGGTTCCGAGCATTTCTATTTTCTGACGGTCGCGCAGTTTGTTTTCCAGCATCCTGTTTTTCTCTTCGGACTCTTTCTGCATTGACCAGTCCATTGATACGGAGATGATACCTTCAATCTCGTTGTTGTAATTGGTCAATGGCACTTTGTTGGTGAGTACGGCAATGGTGGTGCCGTCAGCCAGCAGGATTTCACCATTCTGGTTGATGATGCTTTTGCCGGTCTGCAGGATCTCCAGGTCTTCTTTTTCAAAGAGAGCTGCCGTGTCAGCAGGAAAAATGTCTCCGCTTCTTTTGTTGATGATCGTTTCTTTTTTGCATTGGAGCTGATTGAGCGCGTATTGGTTCGCGAAGCTATATCGGAGCTGAGGGTCCTTCATGAAAATGAAGGCGGGAATCGTACCGGTCACCGTTTCGAGTTCCTGTCTCTTACGGCGGCTGTCATCAATCCGTATAGCAAGAAACAGAGCTCCGATGAACATGATGATGCCGGCGGCACCCGCCATGAGCATGTAATCCAATGTTGCCGATTGCATTGCCTTGATGACGGAGGGCGGTACATGCTGAATCATGACCCAGTAATCGCCTTCGCTCGATATGGTATCCCTGCGCAGAGGCGAATGGTACGGGATCAGATAAAGGCGTCTGAAAATGAAAAGCCCTTTCCTGCTCAGCAACTGGCCTTCTGTCCGGGTTTTGATGTATGACCATTCCTCAGGAAATGTGGCGGTGATCGATGGATCAGCATCCTGAAGCAACTTCCTGCTTCCGTCATCATAGCGTGGAAGGCCCAAATAGTTGCCATCGTGGGTTACAAGCATGGCATTGCAGCCGGCGATGCTTTCGTGTTTCATCAGGGCCTCTGCCTGCTGAACCCCGTTCGAGTTGATTACTGCAACCCCTATGATGCGGCCGGATGCATCCCTGATCGGCTTTGCAATACGGATGAAGGGGGCAGTGGAGAGCGAATCCTGCCCTGCGGGTCCTGATGATGCGATGTAAATGTCCTGCCGGGGGAGCTTGATGGACTGGGTGAAGAAGGTCCGCAGATGAAGATCCTGAAGCATTGAGTCAGGCTGTGCGGAGGCTTTTGAGCGGAGCGGATGCAGGATGCTTATCTGTTCATGGCCGTTGACGTCGATGATGCGGATTTTGGTGTATCCGGGCCGGGCCTCACTGAGGGTGCTGAGGGTCGAGGTTATGGATTGCCGCTGACTGGGTGAGGACTGATTGAGAAGGACCGCAGTGAGATCCGGCAGTGTGGTGATGAAATCAAGGTCGGAAACGATGAACTCGTTCTGGCTGAGGAGGCTTAACTGGCTATTGGCAAGGAGCTGTTCGAGTGCAGACTTGATTTTGATGGAATGAAAATCGTATTCCCTGGAGGAGAAATAGATGCTCAGGAGCACAATGAGGGTCATTGCCGGCAGGAAAAACGCCAGGGTCAACTGCATGACCCGACTGCGCTTGAGTTTTCCGATGAGGGTGACAATCGGTGCGGTGGACATATGAAGGCGGCTTGCCCGGATGCCGTTATAGATGATTTTCCTCCCTTGCCAGGCCTCTCTGAAGGCCGCAGGTCAATAATGAAATATAGCGTACTTTCGTGATTCAGGCTGCATGGAATGCAATTAATCTGACCGGGCAGGTCTGCTTTATGGCCCGTATGAACTCGTGGCCCGCAACTCTCCTGCACGCTTTTTGGTCCCCTCTGCGTGGGATTGGTGATGCAAAAGCAAAGGGCACGGTGGTTGCCGTGCCCTTTGCTTTTGGTGTGTGGAATGGAATTATGCAGGGGCCCTGAACCGTCTGCCCGGCTCATTTCCGCCTGCATCCCGCCATCCTCAAGCGGAGAAGCAGTTTCAGCTCTTTCTGGCAGTCACCGGAACGGCAATGAGGGTGTTTTTTTTCTCTTCGCCTGCCGAAAGAAAGGGAATGCTGATGTTCAGGGGAAGGCTGAGGTTCAGGTTCCGGGGCAGGCTGGAGGCAAGGTTCTTCAGCTGCTCGCCGAGGCCGAAAGGAATATTGTCGGGCAGCGTTGCAATCACCAGGTTCACGGCGCCGGTAAGGGCTTTCATGAGCTCGCCCATCGGATCTTCGCTTTTCAGTTCCCCCGTCTGGATTCTGGCGATGAGGTTGCTGATGCCCGGCCTGATTTTCTCTGCAGTATCCCTGCCCATATCGGCACCGTAGCTGAAGAGCCCGAGCGGGTTGTTGAAGAGCATGCTGCGCACTTCTTCGGGTCTGGAGAGTATCGTCACCGTTCCTTCTTTTTCCAGTACAGCCTGACAGGCCATCCTGCCGCCCGCATTGATCTGGCGCTCAGAGAGGAACGCTTTTTCCACGTCGGAGAGCGGTGAAAGGCATTCTGCACCCTCTTCTACGGTCACATAGCAGGTCTGGCAGACGCCGTTGCCGGCGCAGACATAGCCGACATGGCTGTGGTTCTTTTGGGCGACATGGATGAGTTTCTGGCCTACAGCGGCCACGGCAGCCTTTTCGTTGATGGTGATGTTCATGATTGATTGATTGCGCGTTGATGGTTAAGAGGAATTCCTGCCGGCCGTCGCTGCCGGCCGGTGATTTCCCTGTGATGTATTGCTAATGGTGCGAATATACTGATTTCAGACTGTAACCCCTATAAGTCCATGCAGTTCCGCCGGCAAACGGGCAGCAGCATCTGCCGTACCGGTCACTCTCTCCCTGTCCGTTGCACTTCATCTGCCCACCCGGCATCATGAAGCCGCTGCAGGTTTCCTGTGCGGTTGGTATGTGTGCCGAGAGTGGAGTTCGTTGTCAGTTATCAGTCTGAAAGAGCCCTGTGAAATTAGGGTTGTCGGACCTGCGGAGGAACGCGGGGATGTCGGAACGGTCTTTTCTTATGGTCTCATCTGCGGACCGGGAGGCCGGGGTATGCCGGAAGGGCGTTCCGGTCTGTTCCTCTGCGCTGCCCTGCGGGGTGGCGTAGGGGCCATCAATCGGGATGTTCCGTCTTATATAGGCAGGAGTTGCAAGGTCCCCGGACAGGTCCCTTGCTTCAGGCGCCTTGAGCGGTATGACCGGCGGGGGTTCAGGACCCTCGGGTGCATTATGGACCTTGTGGGTGAAGCCGGTGACGATGATGGTCACCCGGGCTTCATTTTCCCTCAGCTGCTGGTCGACATAGCCGTTGATGATTTTTGCCTCATGCCCGACCTGCTCTCCGATGAAGCGCATGGCGTCCTGAAGGTCCTGCATCTCCACCTTACCGGTAATGTTCACCAGGAGTCCTTTGGCTTCTGTAAGGCAAACTCCGTCAAGCAGGGGACTCTCGAGGGCCGCCATGGCGGCCTGCAGCGCCTTGCGCTGGCCGGCGGCCGCCGCTGAGCCCATGAGGGCATCGCCGCCTCCTGCCGTGATGCTTCTCACATCGGCAAAGTCAACATTGACGTGGCCGTGGTAGGTGATGATGTCGGAAATGCTTTTTGCCGCCTGGTAGAGGATTTCGTTCACCATGTCGTAGACCTCGGTGGCGCTTGCCCGCTCTTCGGCCGAAGCGGCTATCTTCTCGTTTTCGACCAGAATCAGGGTGTCGAGGTGTTTGCGGAGTTCCGCAATGCCCTCATCGGCGACTGCAGCCGTAATCCCTCCCTCGAACCCGAACGGCCTGGTGACGACCCCGATGGTGAGGATCCCCATGCTTCTGGCGATGGCGGCAATCACCGGTGCGGCTCCGGTGCCGGTTCCCTTTCCCATGCCTGCCGTGATGAATACCAGGTCGGCGCCCTTGAGCTGTTCGGCAATGATGTCGCGGTCCTCTTCGGCTGCCTTGCGGCCCACCGCCGGATCTGCCCCTGCGCCAAGCCCTCCGGTCGTCTCCCGGCCTATCTTTACCCGGTTGATGGCTTTCGAGTGCCTGAGCGCCTGCTGGTCGGTATTGAAGACGACGTAGCGCACCCCCTCGATGTTCCTCTCGATCATGCCGTTGACGGCATTGCCTCCGCACCCGCCGACACCGACAATCATGATTCCGGCTCCCAGCAGCTCTTCTTCGCCATGCATGCCCGGATCGACTTCAAATGGCATGTTCGTTCTCCTTCTGTTTGGGTGTATCTGTTGTGCCTGTATTCCTGAAAGTTTTCGTCCAGGAGAGGCCCGTGCCGGGAATACCTGCGGTGAGGCGCTTTCCTTTCGGGCCCATGGTGAATTTCGCACCCCGGGGCCCGGCGGAAATCGATATGCCGGACTTGCTGATGTTTAGGGTAAGGCCGGGGAAGAGGGTTATCCTTTTCCAGAATCTGAATGCCATGCGGTTTGGCTGTTGTGGCGGATGCCGTGGGGGAGATGGCGCCTCTTTTCAGTAATGCAGCGCTCTGCTGCAATATATGCAGTGTCGTGCCGTGAGGGAAAAAGATAATGCCGGAGAGCATCCGGGCCGCTGTCTTCAAGGGAGCGGAAACAACCATTTGATTCGGGGACAGGCGCGTGGGATGGCAAGGGCGCATTTCTGTCGTCATTTCTGTCGTCATTCCTGTCGTCATTTCTGGAGCCATTCCGGGCTCTCTTCGACCGGTACCGACACGCCCGCTCGTCCGTTCTTCCAGCAGGGCTCTTCCTTCCTCCCCTGGAAATCATGTGTGATGCTGATTTGCTGCTGCACCGCCTTTATTGTCATGATCGGCCTGGACAACGACGGGATTCTGTGCTGGTGAGCTTCAACATCTCTATGACACTGTAGCGCAGCCTCGACACGGATCACTGTTGAAACCAACAATATCCGGGCGTTTGAGTGAGGGGAGGGCAGTGCAGGGAGTCCGCCCGAGTCAAACCTTTTACCCCTGTTTTCCGCTCACTGCCTTGAAGCGCTGATTATTGGAGTATATTCCACCGCTGCCATACAAACCCCGACCGGCTTGTTAATCCAGACATAAACAAGATGGAGGTTGGACACATCAGCTCTTTTTTTTTACCCTCACCCTGATAAACGGTCATCCTGTCATATGGGTTATACACAGAAATCTCTTGATCTGCATCGCCAGGCGCGCGGCAAAATCGAAATACACTCAAAAGTCAGTCTGAAAAACAAAGAGGACATGTCTTCGGCCTACACGCCCGGAGTTGCCGCCGTATGCACGGCAATAGGCCGGGATAAGAAGAATTCCTACATCATGACCAATCGCGGCAGCCAGGTGGCAATCGTCTCTGACGGAACGGCCATCCTCGGGCTCGGCAACCTCGGACCGGAGGCGGCCATGCCCGTCATGGAGGGCAAGTCGATCATTTTCAAGGAGTTCGCCAATATCGACGCCATCCCCTTATGCATAAACTCAACCGATGTTGACGAGATCGTGACGTTCTGCAGGCTTATAGAGCCGAGTTTTGCCGGCATCAACCTTGAAGATATCTCATCTCCCCGCTGCTTCGAGATTTTTGAGCGGCTTGAAAAGTCGCTCTCCATTCCCGTTTTTCATGATGATCAGGACGGTACCGCCATTGTTACACTGGCGGCGATCATCAACGCCTGCCGCGTTACCAGTAGAGAACTGAAGGATCTCCGCGTGGTGGTCAACGGCGCCGGCGCTGCCGGCATAGCGATTGCCAGACTGCTTATCCATGCTGAGGTCAGTGATGTGGTTCTTGTTGATACCCGTGGTGCGCTGTATGAGGGACGGGAGGGCATGAACCCCATCAAAGAGGAGATTGCCCTGCGAAGCAACAGGCTGAAGCATGAGGGCGATCTGCAGAGCGCCATGGCCGGTGCCGATGTTTTTGTCGGCGTCTCTGTCGGCAATATTGTGACAGGGGAGATGATTGCCGGCATGAACCCCGCACCCTTCATCTTTCCGATGGCCAATCCGACTCCGGAAATCATGCCTGAAGATGCCTTCAAGGCGGGAGCCTGTATTGTCGGTACCGGCCGTTCGGATCTGCCGAACCAGGTCAACAACGCCCTTGTATTTCCCGGTCTCTTCAAGGGATTGCTGCAGACGGGCATACGAAAGATTACGCCGGAGATGAAAATCGCCGTCGCAGATGCCATAGCGCATGCAATCGTTCCGACGGCAGACCACCTGATGCCGACCACGTTCGACAAACAGGTCGTGGAGAATATCGTGACGGTTCTTGCCGGTATGGCTTCGAACTAACAGCGTTCCAGACGGAAGCCGCCGGTCGCGCCCCCGGACAGGCCTTTTGCGGGTCTCTGAAAGGGGGTTGGCTCCATAAGCCGCCAAGTGCAAGAGGGGAGTGAGGCCGCTGGTGTCGCCTCACGTCCTGCAATGACGTGATTATACCGGACCGGTTTGGATTTCATGGGGGAAAATAACTATATTGCTTTGCCGTTATGCTGTTATGCTGAACGCCGGCTGCCGATTGAGAGACATCCCCTTTTATTTTTTAAGCGCTTCAGCTATGCCATATAGGAACTTGTTATGCCGATTGCGCCATGTTGGCGGAAACACCCGCTCACTGTTTGGCATGATCCGTTCCTTCCTCCTGCTTTCCCTTCTCTTCTCCACCTTCTTCCTGACTCCATCTTCCGACTGCATTGCAGAGCCCTCTCCAGAGCAAAGCGCCATCCAGCCGGTCATTGAAAATGCAGATGGCCCCATCCGGAGCTTTTTCAGCGACATCCGCCAGTTTTTCGGCATCCGCTACCGCTTCGGCGGGCAGAGCACGGCGGGGTTCGACTGCTCGGGGTTTGTGCGGTTCATGTATGACAGGGGGTTCAACACGAAACTGCCCCGTACTTCCTCTGAAATGGCCGGCATCGGCCGGAAGGTCGAGCGCAGCGAGCTCAAGCCCGGCGACCTTGTGTTTTTCCAGACCCGCGGCGGCAAGCGCATCAGCCATGTAGGCATCTTCGTCGGCAATGACACCTTCGTACACTCCTCCGTTTCCAAAGGCATCACTGAAGACCGGCTCCAGCAGAAATACTATGACAAACGCTTTGCCGGTGCCGTAAGGGTACTTGACGACCAGTTGCCCGGCGTCTCCGACCTGCCCGTGCCGTCCGACACCAATACTGCGGACGAAGAGGCATCCTGACCGGGCGTTCCGGTTCTTTTGCTCCTCTTTTCCCTGTTCCGCACACAATCTCCTCCCGCATTCTACGCCCTCACGGGGGAGCGCCGATCCGACGCTCTCTTCCTGTAAGGCCAGATAATGGTTCATCCGGCTTTCCGTTCTAAAGGGCGGAGATACCCTCTTCTGCAATTTCCAGCGTTTTCAGCGGGTCGAATCCGTTGCCGTGTTCATGGGGGTAGCCTTTGGGGTTAGAGAGAACCCTCGTCTTTCCAATGCTGTACTCCATCGCCGTATGGCAATGGCCTGCAATCCACCAGGCGATGTCGTGCTGGAGGATCTCCTGGTCCATTGAGGAGACAAACCCTCCATTCACCCTGTCGTTGCGGTAGGCGGGCATGATTGCCTGACGTGAGGGTTGGTGGTGGGTGAGGCCTGCAGGATCTTTTTGCAGGCAGGATGCACGCACTGCTGTACAGGAACTGGAAAACCCCTGGTGAAGGGGCGGGATTGGTTTGATTTTGAATGGTACGTCAGAAACGGCATCGCAATGAATCTCGCGCATTTCGTCATGCGTGCCAGATGCAGCGGTCACTTGAAGGAGGAGTCCCTTTCGGAACAGGGATTCCGCGACCTGCTTCGGCGGCGGATCAACGGGCTTGATGTTTCGGCAGCTGTGAGCGACGTGTCACGGTTTGTGCCGGATGCCGCGGCATTGAAAATCTGGTCCCCTGGAATATTTCAACGATCTGGCAGAAAGGATGCGTATCACACAACGATGAAGCTCCTCTATCAGGGAGACCTTGAGTTTCCCCGCACGAAGCGGCAGCAGCCGGTTCGCTGCAGCCCGGCACCATCTTCATCTTCTGCATTCCGACGCCGCGCCTGCAGCGGCTATCTGCGTTATAAGGATACGGGGTCATCTGGCTGAGGAGCGGATGGCTCTGCCATATGATTCTGCCGGGTTATCCGCCGGGCAGAATATCAACACTCAATTCTTAGAGGTCCCCTATGGTTATGCTGGCGCTCAGGAGCATGATGCACAGCCTGCAGTGTGACGATAATTGCCAATATGCAAAGCCCGGTTCGGGGTTGTTTCCGCGTTTTCCTCACCAACGCCAGCCGGCAAACACTGCAGATGCCAAACCCCCGCACATCCCGTATGGTCATGGATTTCTTGCCTGGCTTCGGCCGGTAGTGAATGTTTTTGCAGTAGCCGGCATTGCGGCATCCATTCCGGAATGCAATGACTGTTGCAATGACTGTTTCAGTTCCGCCATCTTTACAGCTGCCGGCATGCAGAGAGAGAGAGAGAGAGAGCCTTCGATTGCTGCCTGGTGATGCTTGAGCCGGATGCATTGCCGGGTTACTCTTTGTAATGGCTTTTCATCCCTTATTGTTATGTTTCGTGTTGCAAAGAGAAGCGTCCTGCCGGCTGATTCAGTATCTCGTGCACTGCACCGGCGTGGGTGTGGGGGAGGGCCCGGCCTGCCGGCCCCCTTTGCTCTCTCAGGCGTGCTGTAACATTAAAAAACGTTGCGGGAAATGGGTCAGGTAGAGCTCAGAAGAGCACTGAAAACAGTTGATAAGGACGGGCTTATAAACCTCGTCTGCGATTTGTACCGCCATCACAAACAGGTGAAGGACTATCTGGATTTCTATGTCAATCCCGATGAAGAGGCGCTGTATGCCAGGTGCAGGGAAAAGGTGCTCCGGGCATTCTTTCCGAAACGGGGGTATGCACTCCGGCTTGCAGAGGGACGCAAAGCGATTGCCGAGTTCAGGATATTCGGGGGAGGCAATGCGATGCTTGCCGACCTTATGCTCTGCTATGCCGAAAACGGCGTGGCCTATACCAACGAGTATGGCGATATTTCGATGTCGTTTTACGACAGCGTATCGGGCGTGTACCGCAAGGCGCTGTTGCTGATGCGTGACGAAGGTCTTCTTGACCGGTTCAGAAAGCGGGCCAGGCTCCTTGTGGATGAAACGGATGGAATCGGTTGGGGATTCCATTCCGATATGATGGATGCGTTTGCGGAATGTTACGGCATGCCTTCGAAAAGGAGCAGCAGATGATTGCACTCCATTGTTCGGTACAGGATGGTACAGCGATGCTCTGGAGCGAAGGGCGTGCTGTGGGAGATATCGTGGAGCTGCGCAGGGCACTGAGGGCCGCCGGTATGCGGGTTCCGGTCCGGAGGCCGATGCTGAGGGAGCTTGTCGCCTGGCTTCCTCATCGAGGTCAGGAAAGGGTGCCCTCCTCGCCCCTGCTTGGCCCGGAACCCGACAGGCGCCGGAAATCCTCGCTCAAGCCGGTGTGGATAACAGTTCTTCCCCTCGATACTTCCCTCGCTGCAGCACTTTTCTCCTGCATGCGCGGGGGAGGCATTCCCGGTTCAGGCGTTTTGTTCGGGCCCTCCCTCTTCTGGACAATGCATCTTTTCGAAACTGCATTGCATCTTGTTGCCACAGAGCGATATCTTCCATCCCTTGTCCGCGGGCCTCTGCAGTGGGAAGGGCGATGGGTTCCCTACCCTGCAGATTCCACCTCCCTGCGTCTCGACGCGTTGGCCGAGGCCATGCCGCCGGTATCCCGCTGTCTTTCATCCGGCCTGAAGAAGCGTCCCGGAACCGCTGGAAAGGAGGTGCAGGCATCTCTGCTGCAGGGCTTTGTGGACTCGCTTGTCCGGCTCTCATTTGCCGGCAAGGGCCGTATGAAGGCAACACCGCTGACGCTGCATGACGCCTGGATGCAGTCGCTTTCAGCCGTCATTCCGGAAATGTACTGGGAACGTAAGCCCGAAGTCGAAGCGTTTGCCCTGGAGCTTGCCGAGTGGCGGCGCCCCCTGGACGTGTATGCCCGCTCTCCTTTCAGGTTCTGCTTCCGGCTTCTCGAGCCAGGCCCGAAAACGAAAAAGGATATCTGGCGGCTCACCTATATGTTGCAGCTGAAGAGCGATCCGAGTCTCCTGCTTGAGGTCGCTGACCTCTGGGATCCGGAAAGCGACGCGTCGGTACAGGCAAGGAGTTACGGGGTTGATTATACGGAGTTCATGCTTCTGGCGCTCGGCCAGTCGTCCGCCCTGTACCCGGCCATCAACGTCGCACTGAAGCGTAAAAAGCCAGACGGCCTGAAGCTCGGTACCGAGGCGGCGTTCCGGTTCCTTACCCTATACGCTCCCGCTCTCAGGGCTGCCGGGTTCGTCGTCATGCTTCCCTCATGGTGGGTCGGGAGGGGGCCGATGCACAGGATGGGGCTGAGTGTCCGGGTAAAAGCACCGGTCATGCAGGGTGCTGGCGGCGGTATGGGTCTCGACACGCTGCTTTCATGCGATTACCGGGCCTCGCTCGGGAGCGATCTGTTCGATCTTGACGAACTCCGCCGACTTGCCGCACTGAAAATGCCTCTGGTGAGGGTAAGGGGGCAGTGGCGGCAGCTTGACCGTCAGGAACTTTCCGAAGCGGTGCGGTTCCTTGAAAAACAGCAGTCCGCCGAAAAGAGCGCGCGCGACGTGCTTTCGGCGGCTGTCGGCGCCGGTTCTCTCGAGACGGGTCTCAGCGTCCAGAGGGTCGATGCCGATGGCTGGATGAAGGAGCTGCTCCTGAAGCTCAAGGGGGAGAGCCGTTTCGAGCTGCTCCCCGAGCCGGAGCGTTTTCAGGGAACGCTTCGGGCCTATCAGGTGAAGGGGTATTCGTGGCTGGCATTCTTGAGGACCTGGGGCCTCGGTGCCTGCCTGGCCGACGACATGGGCCTTGGCAAGACGGTACAGACCCTCGCTCTTCTCCAGGAAGAGCGCAACAGGGGAGAAAAACGCCCGGTTCTCCTTATCTGCCCTACCTCAGTCATAAATAACTGGAGAAAGGAAGCCGCACAGTTTACACCCGATCTTCCGGTACTGGTGCACCATGGTGCCGACCGGCTGAAGGCGGCTCACCTCAAAAAGGCATCCAATGCATCGGCTCTGGTGATTTCAAGCTACGGGCTGCTGTTTCGTGATATCGCTGTACTGTCAAGTATGCACTGGGCGGGTGTCATTCTCGATGAAGCCCAGAATATCAAGAACCCCGAAACGAAGCAGGCGAAGGCGGCCAGGTCATTGCGATCCGATTACCGCATAGCGCTCACCGGCACGCCGGTTGAAAATCATGTCGGCGATCTCTGGGCGTTGATGGATTTCCTCAACCCCGGCTTTCTCGGCACGCAGGCCTTTTTCAAGGACCGTTTTTTCAACCCGATCCAGTTGTATCAGGACAGCGGCGCCTCTGACCGGCTGAAAGCCATGACGGCGCCATTTATCCTCCGCCGTCTGAAAACCGATCGTACGATCATAACCGATCTGCCCGACAAAATAGAAATGAAGCAGTACTGCACCCTTACCCGGGAGCAGGCTTCGCTGTACAAGGCGGTTGTCGACGAACTGCAGGAGAAGATTGAATCTTCAGAAGGAATAGAGCGCAGGGGCATGGTGCTTGCATTGCTGGTCAAGCTCAAGCAGGTCTGCAATCATCCCGTACAGTTTCTCGGGGACAATTCGAGTGTTGCTGATCGTTCAGGCAAGCTGCAGCGGCTCCTTGAACTGCTTGCTGAAATCCGGGAGAGCAGCGAACGCACGCTGGTGTTTACCCAGTTCAGGGAGATGGGCAGCCTGCTGCAGGCTCATCTGCAGGAACGGCTGGGAGAGGAGGTGTTTTTTCTGCACGGCTCGCTATCGAGGAAAAAACGTGACGAAATGATCGAGGCCTTCCAGAATGGTGACGATGCCCCGCGGATTTTCATTCTTTCCCTGAAGGCGGGCGGGTCCGGATTGAACCTGACCAAAGCCAGTCATGTCATTCATTATGACCGCTGGTGGAATCCTGCCGTTGAAAACCAGGCAACGGACAGAGCGTTCCGAATCGGGCAGAAGCATAATGTGGAAGTCCACAAATTCATCACCGCTGGAACGCTTGAAGAGCGGATTGATGAGATGATCGAGAAAAAAACGACTGTTTCCGGAACGGTTCTCGGAAACGGCGAGCAGTGGCTGACGGAACTCACGAACAGCGATCTTAAAAAACTCGTCATGCTTGGTCGTGATGCAACAGGAGAATAACCCTATGGCTTCTTACGGCTGGTACAAACCCTCTGTTCCGAAAAAGGTCGATAACGGAATCAAGGCAGTGAACAAGCGGGGTGCGTTTGGGCGCGAGTGGTGGGGAAAAGAGTGGATCATGCGGCTCGAGCGTTTCAACGACAGTGCACGCCTTGCCCGTGGGCGTGCCTATGCCCGCAAGGGGCAGGTGACCGGACTCTCCGTCACATCTAGCGGTGTTACAGCGAAAGTCCAGGGTTCACGGACGAGGCCCTACAGCGTATCAATACGGCTCACGCCATACTCGGAGGAAGAATATCAGCGACTTCTCGGGGTGCTCGGCCTTCAACCCGTTCTTGTGGCCCGCATGCTTGGCAAAGAGATGCCTGAAGCGATTGCCGGCATCTGCCGCAAAGAGGGGCTGCCGCTTTTTCCTGCATCTTTCCGCGATATTGAAGCATCCTGCTCCTGTCCCGACCATGCGGTTCCCTGCAAGCATCTTGCCGCCGTGTTTTATCTGCTTGCCGAAGCATTCGACCGGGACCCGTTTCTGCTTTTCACCCTCAGGGGCGTCGAAAAGGATGCGCTTTTCAAAGCACTTGGCGGAACCCTTTCTCCTGAACCGGCACCGGAAAGCAAAAGAAAGAAGAAGATTGCCGAACCGCTGCCGCCGGACCCTGAATCCTTCTGGCACGCCGCAGCGGACCTGTCGCGGTTGCCTGCACTTTGCCATGAAGAGGTCAATCTGCCGGCAGTACTGGTACGTCGTCTCGGTCCGGTTCCGTTCTGGCGCTCCAAAATGAATTTTATTGCGGAAATGGAGGTGATGTATGAAAGCGCATCCTCCTGCATTGGCGACATAAGGCTGCAGTCAGAGGCAGCGGAGGCGGAGTCCCGGGGATGATGCAGTGCATGCGTGATGACTTCTTTGTCCCTTCTATGCGGGATGTGTTCCGGACCTGCCCCCGAAGTCACCCCCGAAGGTACCCCCGAAGGTATCTGGCGCGTTCTACGGTCAGGATGCCGGCACTATGGGAATTGAGGGAATTATCCCGATATTAAAAGCATGAACAGGAATTCAGCGACATTTTTTCTGCCCTGTTTCTGTCAGGCTGTTTTCGGGATAATCCGGGGAACGAGAGAGTGATGGGTGGTGGGGTGGTGGGCAATAGTGGATTCGAACCACTGACCTCTTGCGTGTGAAGCAAGCGCTCTAACCAACTGAGCTAATTGCCCTTTTTCTGAATACAGTCCGTTAAGGTAATGATTGCAGGTGATTTGTCAAAACGATGGGCTTAACTAAAATCATGGCTTCATATGGAACTGAACCTTTCTGAACTCCACCTTCCGGAGCCCAACCTGAAGAACGTCGTGGGGGCAGCCGGTACAGCACTGCTGCTGCCTCTCGGCATGCCGGTCGTGCACGGTCTTGCCGGCATTGCCATCGCAGGCCTCGGCATCTTCGCCGCCGGTACCGCCGTCTCGAAAGTCGCCGGTGCGCTCGGCGGCAGCAGGGAGCCGGCCCCGGCACCGGCACCCGCTGCAGAAGAGGGGAGTCTGGAGGACCGGCTGAACTCGCCCTTCTGAAAAGAACGCTGCAGGGAACGCTCTTCCTCCCTCTGTGGTTGGATGCTGTTGACTGTGTCTCAGGTATTCTCAATCAACAGCATCCGGCTGATGTCCCTGTCGCGATTCTTCCTCCTGTGGAGCATCCCGCTCCTGCTACTTTCCGTACTCGGAGGGTGCAGGGGGGTGGACGATCCATCGCTGGACGTGCAGGCGGCAGCCGGTCAAGAACAGGAGTGCCCCATGCCATACAATCCACTCAGCCCAGACGAGGAACAGGTTATCGTCCACAAGGGCACGGAAATGCCGTTCACCGGGAAATACTACCTGAACAAGGAGGAGGGTGTATACCGCTGCCGCCGCTGCGATGCCCCGCTCTTCCGCTCCGGCGACAAGTTCCAGTCAGGCACGGGATGGCCGAGTTTTGACGACGCGATTGAAGGCGCGGTGCGTCAGGTGCCGGATGCGGACGGCAGAAGGACGGAAATCGTCTGCAATACCTGCGGTGCGCACCTCGGCCATGTGTTTTTCGGCGAGTCCATGACCCCGAAAAACGTCCGCCACTGCGTGAACTCCCTCTCGCTTGATTTCCAGCCGGCAGCTCCCGCGCCGCAGGCCCTCCAGACCGCCGTGTTTGCCGGAGGCTGTTTCTGGGGGGTTGAGCACCAGCTCGCAAAACTGAACGGTGTGCACTCCGTGGTCTCCGGCTATACCGGAGGCACCAAAGAGAACCCGACCTACCGGGAGGTGTGCAGCGGCACGACCGGGCATGCCGAAGCGGTCGAGGTTACCTATGACCCTGCAGTGGTGGATTACCAAACCCTTGCCCGGCTCTTTTTCGAGATCCACGACCCTACAGAGCTGAACCGCCAGGGGCCCGACATCGGCACCCAGTACCGTTCCGCCGTGTTCTACCGGGATGAGGAACAGCGCCGGGTGGCCCTGGAGCTCATCGGGAAGCTCAAAGAGAAGGGATACAAGGTCGTGACCACCGTCGAGAAAGCGGGCCCGTTCTATCCTGCAGAGCAGTACCACCAGGATTACTACCAAAAAAGCGGCCACGAACCCTATTGCCATATCTACCAGAAGCGCTTCTGAGCAGTTCCGCCAGCGGCAAGCCGCGTGCGCACGCTCTCTTGCATAAACATGGAGCCATCTGCTTGACAGGTGGCTTTTTTTATGCTATGTTATTAGCATATGCCAATAATTTAGTTGGTGCAGAGAGTTCAACACAATGGAGGTCGTGGTATGCCGAGACCCATGAAGTGCCGCAAAATCGGGTGTAATCCCGACTATCTCTCGTTCAGGCCGGCGGGCATTCCGCCCGGTGAGCTGGAGGGAATCGAGATGTCGTTCGACGAGCTCGAGGCGATACGGCTTGCCGACTATCTCGGACTCTACCAGGAGGAGGCGGCGGGCCGTATGCACGTCTCGCGCCAGACGTTCGGCAACATTCTCTCCTCGGCCCGAAAGAAAGTGGGGGAGATGCTGGTGTCGGGAAAGCAGTTAACCATAACAGGAGGATCGATCATGATGACGGAAAAAAGGACGTTCAGGTGTGCTTCATGCAGCCATGAGTGGAGCCTTGAGCACGGCGTGCAGCGCCCTCAGGCCTGCCCCTCATGCGGGAGCGACAACATTCACCGCAGTTCGCCGGGTGGCGGGTTCGGCGGAGGCCGTGCGGGTGGAGGTCGGTGCCGAGGGCTTCGTACCGGTCTCAACCGCAGCGGTCAGGGGGAGGGTCTCGGTCAGGGGCTCGGTCAGGGGCTCGGCCGGGGAGCCGGGGCTGTGCATGACCACGACCACAGCCATGACCATGGAAACGGCGGCAGGCAGGAGAGTGAAGGAGGTGCAGCGTGAAAGCGGTACTACCCCTCAACGAGAACGCCGGCATGGAGTCGGCGATGTGCGAACATTTCGGCAGCGCGCCCTTTTTTGCGGTTGCCGACACCTTGGCCGGCACTGCCGAGATCATCCGGAACCCGAACAGTGAGCATGTGCACGGACAGTGTACCCCTGCCGACGCATTTGCCGGTATGGGTGCTGAAGTCGTGATCTGCAATGGCATCGGCGCCCGTGCGGCCTCGAAGATGCAGGCCCAGGGCATCAGTGTCTACCTTGCGGATCTTTCGCCGTCGCTAGGCCATGCCCTCAAGCGGTTTATGGCGGGGGAGCTGGTGAGGGTCCGTGCAGATCAGGCATGCCAGGGCCACGACTGCCACTGAAGGTTCAATGTTCAGGGCTCAGGTGAGCAGCAGCAGGCTCAGCGCCATCACGGCCATGCCGGCTATGAGGCCGGTTATGGCCAGGTGGTGCTCTCCGTACTCCTCGGCGGAGGGCAGCAGCTCGTCGAGGGAGATATAGACCATGATGCCCGACACCGAGGCTAGAACGATACCGAGAACGAACGGCGTAAGGAACGGTCTGAGGAGGGTATAGCCGACGAGTGCTCCGAGCGGTTCGGCAAGGCCGGAGAGGAACGAGAGGCTGAAGGCCCGTTTCCGGCTTTTCGTGGCAAAATAGATCGGAACGGCGACCGCCATTCCCTCCGGGATGTTGTGCAGGGCGATGGTGGATGCGATGACGATGCCGAGCTCCTGGTTCGAGAGCGCACTGAAAAATACTGCCATGCCTTCCGGAAAGTTGTGTATGGCGATGGCCGCCGCCGTGAAGATCCCCATCCGGTGGAGTCTGGTATCGCTTTTTTCCGCGTCGGTCATGGGGCCGATCATGGACATTTCATGGGGGTTTTCGAAGCTCGGGACCATCTGGTCGATCGCCCATGTGAAGAGCATCCCGCCGAAAAACGAGATCGTCGATACCCAGGCTCCCGCCTTTGCTGAAAGACCCGCCGAGAGCGCCTCCTGTGACTGCGGGATGATTTCCATGAACGAGACATAGAGCATGATCCCCGCCGAAAAGCCCAGCGAAAGAGCCAGGAACCGCTTGTTCGTATGCCGGACGGCAAGCGCCATGGCGCTGCCGATGCCGGTTGAGAGGCCAGCCAGAAGGGTGAGGAGAAGCGCTGCCTGGAAATTGCTCATTGCGGCATTCCTTCCGGAGAGGGTTCCATGGAGGTAAGGAGTGCGGCCGCCTCTTCGGTGGTATCACAGACCGTATAGTACCCGAGATAGCCCTCCGGGACCATGCCCTCGGCGGCAATCTGGCGGAAAAAGCCCAGCAGCGTATTCCAGAACCCGTTCAGGTTCAGGAGCACGATGGGTTTGCGGTGGTGGCCGAGATGGCGCCAGGTGATGACTTCAATCAGCTCGTCAAGGGTGCCGAACCCTCCGGGAAGCACCAGATAGGCATCACCCCACTCGGCAAGCTTCATTTTCCTCTCATGCATTGTTTCGACGACGAGGAGTTCCGAGAGCCCCTGGTGGGCGACCTCCCGCTCTTCAAGGAAGCGGGGTATGACACCCTTCACCCGCCCTTTGTTCTCCATCACGGCATCGGCGATGCAGCCCATAAGCCCAACCTTTCCCCCGCCGAAGACCAGTTCGATGCCATGCAGGGCAAATGTTCTGCCGAGGGATGCCGCAGCCTCGAAATACTCCCGGGGAGCGTTGTTGCTGGAGCTGCAGTAGACGGTGACTGATCGGTTCATGGTTTCTTGTACTGGAGGGTTATGCTGTCCGGTGACTGCCTGTAGACGTAGGTCTCGGGGGACTCGATGCACATTCTCTTCCATCTCCCTCCGGCCCGTTCCCAGAGGTCGGTATCTTCGGCATAGTCGAGCCCCCGGAACCCCTCAAGGTCCAGAAACACCTCCCTCCGGCCGAAGAACGTTCCGCCGAGTATGCACCCTCTGACATCAATCAGCTTGTCCGGGTTGTGGCGGTCACGGACCATGGTGCCCTCCGGGCATTGGAAGCCTCCGGTGACGAGGTCCGGGGCGCCGGGGCTCTGCATGAGCGCCATGCGGCTTCCAAGGTGGTCGGAAAGGTAGATGTCGTCGGAATCGAGGAAGGTGACGTAGCGGCCGAATGCGGCCTGGATGCCGGCATTCCTCGACAGCGGTGCTTTGCGGTTGCTGTGCTTCATGTAGCGGATGGCCGGGTATGCTGCAAGCCATGGGCTGAGGGCCTGGAATGTGCCGTCGGTGCTTCCGTCGTCGACGACGATGAGCTCCCAGCCGGAGTAAGTCTGGCGGGTAAGGCTTTCAATGGCTTCGCCGATGAGGGTGGCGCGGTTGAACGTCGCCATCACGACCGATACCGCCGGCAGGGGATCGAACCTCATGGTTTCGCGGCCTTTATGGCCAGAGCGCAGACCAGCATGCCGGCTACAAGGAAGTTCTGTGCGATGGCGTTGTAGCGGACATCGAATCCGGTCGGGTTCTTTACCAGCGGGAACTGCAGGATGAGCTGCGGGATGATGAGAAGGAGGGTGAGGGCCGAAAACATCGGCTCGCCGATCCAGAACATGTAGAGGGCGGCTAGAAGCTGGCCGAGGTTTATGAGGACGGCGGCAATCCCTGCGGCCTTGCGTTCCCCGAAGACGACCGGCAGTGTTCGTATGCCCGCCAGGCGGTCTCCTTCCATGGACTTGAAGTCGTTGATGGTCATGGTGCCGGTGCTCGACAGGGTGAAGAGGCCTGCTACGATCAGCGACGGGGCGAGCGCCGTTATGGTGAGGGTTCCGTGGTAGGCGATATGGCCTGCCATCCAGGGGATGATGAGGTAGGAGACGGCAACGATGATGTTGCCGGCCCAGAGGCGCTTTTTCAGCTTGATCGGGTTGGCGCTGTAGAGGTGCGCGTTGACGATGCCGATGATGACGTAGAGGCCGATGAGGGGGTGGATGAGCCATCCTGCCGCAACCGAAAGAAGGGACCATATGGCGATGAGCCATGTGGCGCTCCTGAGCGAGATCGAACCGCCGGGAATGGGGCGGTCTGGTTCGTTGATTTCATCAAGGTCGCGGTCGAAATAGTCGTTGAGCATCTGGCAGGTGCCGCTGGCCAGAGGGCCGGTGAGCAGCATGCCGAGAATGAATCTGCTGCCCGTCAGGTCCTGCCAGCCGAATGCTCCGCTTGCCACGGCGCCGCACAGGAAACTCCACATGACCGGAATCCAGGTGACCGGTTTAAGGAAGCGGATGATGAGAGCGGCTTTTTCAAGGGGCTGGGATCGGAACATTGACTCCCTGTGAACTGTGGTTTGAAGAATGACGGACCGGCATAAAATACTACGAAAAATGCAAAAACGGGAACAGGATGGGGGAAAACTATGGTTGGTATTCGTACATTTTCATTCCTTCAGGCCGCTCACTTCCGGATTACCTGGCGCCCGGCCGAACCTCAGGACACAGGAGCGACAGCATGGCCCGTCCCAGACTCTTTCAGGAGATGAAAAAGACCTTCCTCCTGCACGCCATTGCAGCACATTTCAGCAACGGGCTCATTCCTGCAGCCGTCCTGTACCTTTTTCTCTCCATCGGGACCGGCAATGTTTTTTTCGAGCACACGGTCCTGCATCTCATCCTCGTGACCCTTTTTGCCGTTCCCGTTTCGTTCTTCTCCGGCATGAACGACTGGAAGACGAAGTTCCGGGGAGCCAAGGCTCCTATCTTCATCAAAAAGCTGATCCTTGCAGGACTGCTCTTCTTCCTCTGCATCGCGGCGCTCACCATCCGCCTTGCCCATCCTGACGTGATGACTGAAGGCGGGCTCCTCTCCCGTACATACGCCGGGATGCTCCTGGCTATGCTGCCTGTAGTGACCCTGCTCGGCCACTACGGCCGCAAGCTGTCCTCTCAGCTGTGTCCGCCCGGCAAGCCGGCATCGCCGGACAACCCGTACTGACAGCCAATGAGCCGCACAGGAACCCCCAATGAACTTCACATGAACATCACATGACCATTGAGAACATCCTCCTCTGTCCGCTCGGGGAAGGCGACGGGGCGGAGGTGCTCGACATCTTCAACCCGTATACGACGAGCGGTTTTGCCGCCTATACCGACACGCCCCTCCCGGAGGATGCAGCTCTGTCGTTCATCCAGCCCTCGGCCGGTTACCCGGCATGTATGGCCCGGACACTTGATGGGGGATACGCCGTGGGGTTCGGCATGCTCCGTCCCTACAGCCCCCTCCCGGCGTTCAGCCGGACGGCAGAGCTGACCATGTTCCTTCGTGACGGCTGGACGGGCCGGGGCATCGGAACCCTCGTACTCCTGCATCTGGCCGGGGAAGCCGTCCCGATGGGCATTACAACCATCCTTGCCTCCATCTCTTCGCTGAACCCCGCGAGCATCCGGTTCCATCAGAAGAACGGATTCCGGGAGTGCGGACGGCTTGAGGGGGTGGGGGAGAAGTTCGGCCGCCCGTTCGACGTCGTATACTGCCAGAAAGAGCTGCCGCCCATTTCCTGAACTGCTTTCCCCTACCCCTGACCCAGCCGGCCATGATCCATACGACGCTTCTCCCGGTGTTTATTTCCGCTTCGGTGCTGCTCGCCCTCTCTCCCGGTCCCGACAACCTCTTCGTCGTGACCCAGTCCGCACGCCGCGGCTGGCGTTCCGGATTCATCCTCACCCTCGGGCTCTGTACGGGACTGGTCTTCCACACCCTTTCCGTCGCTTTCGGTCTCGCCGCCCTCATCCGGGGCTCCCTCCCGGTCTTCACCCTTCTGAAAGCCGCCGGCGCTCTCTATCTGCTTTTTCTCGCCTACAGGGCGCTCACCTCGAAGTGCGGGCCTGATGATGCCGGCGGGGCTTCGCCGGCCATCCCGCCCGTCAGGCTCTACCGGAGAGGGATCGTGATGAACATCACGAACCCCAAGGTCTCGCTGTTCTTTCTCGCCTTCCTTCCGCAGTTCGCCGATCCAGAGAGCGGTCCGCTCGTGCCGCAGTTCCTCCTCCTCGGACTGATCTTCATCGCAGCCACCCTCCCCGTCTTCACCCTCTTAAGCCTCATTGCCGGTCATGCCGGAGGACGGCTCCGCCGGTCTGAGCGAGCACAAAGGATCACCGGCCGCCTTTCGGCTCTCCTGTACATCGGCCTTGCCCTGCGCCTCGCCCTCGGGGAGCGCTGAGGCCGGCAGTGCGGCGCGATCTCTGCCCTGCCTCAAGAAAAGAGGCGGGGCGGTTCTTTTCCTTTTGCGGTCTGTACATTATTATGTACAATGGAGTGTACATAATAATGTATTAAAATAATGTGCTGGCGCTAATGTGCTGGCGCTAACAGTATTGACAACAGGGCAGGTTTCAAGGGTATGGAATGGATCAATGTTGAGGAGGATATCCGGCCGCTGTCGGAGTTCCGGGCGCATGCGGCCTCATTCGTCGATCATGTGAAGAGGACGCGGAGGCCACTTGTCCTGACGCAGCATGGCAAAAGCGCTGCAGTGCTGCTTGATGTGCGGGAGTACCAGCGGCTGGTGCTCTCTGCCGGAGGCGGCATGCCGGCGTCGGCTGGAGGAAAAGTGCCACCTCTGTAGCCGCGGAGAACGAATTTTATACAGCAGATGTTTTGAAACCCGCGATGATTTTACGATACTTTACATTCTCATCTAAAATGGAGGGATTCTGATGAAGCGGTTCGGGTTGAGTCTTGCGGCTCTCTTCTTTGCTGCACTGGTATCGCAGCTTTCCTTCTCCTCCCCTGCTGAAGCGTCGAGGCCCCCTGTCATCGACTCCTATATCGTGAAGGATCTCGGGTATTCCCGGGTCTTCATGCAGAAAGACACCTCACGGCTCATCAGGCCGGCAAGCCTCACCAAGATCCTCACCGCGGTCATAGCGCTCGAGAGCGGAAAGCTCGACCAGGTAGTGGTCATCTCCCCTGAAGCAACCGGGGTGGAGCCTACCAAAGCCGGGTTCCGCCCCGGCGACAGGATCCTGCTTCTGGATCTTGTGAAAGCCTCCATGGTCAACTCCAGCAATGACGCCGCCTTCGCCATCGCCATCCACCTCAGCGGCAGTGTCGAAAAGTTCGTCAGGGCCATGAACTACCGGGCCCGTGCCATCGGCATGAAGAGCTCCACCTTCACGAACCCCGCAGGGTTCGATACCGGCCGCTACACCGGCAACTATTCAACGGCAGAGGACCTGCTCGCGCTGACGGAGTATGCCATCCACAATCCGCTTTTCAATGAGATCACCATGCTGGAATCCATCGTGGTCCGTGATAAACGCTCCGGCAGGTATTACCTTCTCAGGACCCATAACAAACTGCTTGCACGCTATCCCTATGCCGTCGGCATCAAGACGGGGTTCACCCGCAGCGCAGGCAAGTGCCTCATCGCCCGTGCCCGCAAAGAGAACCGCGACATGCTGCTCGTCATGCTCAATGCAAAGGGCGACCGCTGGACGATGGCCGAAGAGATGTTCGAAAAAGCGTTTGCCGCTCCCGCCTCATCCCTGAGCCGGTATGCAGACGCGGATGGTACGGTTCAGGGCGGATCGGAATGGATGCATGGCGGGAGGATCGAGTGATGGTGCGCCATGTCGTCATGTGGCGTCTGAAGGAAGATGCCGGCGGAAAAGGACGGAAGGAGTATGCGGCGATGCTTGCCGGGGAGCTTGAGGGCCTCGGGGGACTCATTCCCGGCATTCTCTCAATCCAGGCCGGCGTGGACCACGGTTGCCCCGGGGAGGGATTTGACCTGGTGCTTGTTTCCGACTTCCCGGACTGGGATGCGCTTGAGGCCTATCAGCTCCATCCGGAGCATGAGCGGGTACGCGCCCTTGTAGCCGGTGCGGCTGCTTCTCGTGCCGTTGTCGATTACCAAATCAGCTGACGCCCGGCCTGGCTTCTCATCCCGGACTGCTCTTCTTGCCGAAGACCGATAGAGCGCAGTGCGGCTTTTTTCTCTGTGCGGGGGGGAGGTAAAAAAAAGAGGCTGTCTCAGCACTACGTCTGTGGCAGCCTCCAGTACTGTTTGTATGACCGGAAGGGGGGATTCAGTCGGTCAGCGAGTCTTCTGCTTCAATCCAGTCGTCGATATGCGATCCCGGCTGGCATCCTTTCTGCTCCCAGCGGTAGTAGGCTGCAATCCTGATCTGCTCCGCGCGGACCTCGGGGGAGACAGCTTTTGCGGATTTTGTTTTCTTGGCGGCAGCCTTCGGTTTTGCTGCGGCTTTGGCGGGGGCTTTTTTCACTGCTGCCGCTTTCTTTGCCGGTTCGGCTTTCCCTGCGGGTTCAGCTTTTTTTGCCGGTGCGGGTTTCTTTGCAGCTGCTTTTGCAGGAGCTTTCACTGCTGTTTTTTTTGCCGGAGTTTTCTCGGCTGCTTTTTCAGTCGTTTTTTTAGCCATGATGGTGTGAGTGCTTGAGAATTGCCGTTGTATGTTGCTGAGCTCTCTTTTTTCAGTCCGTCATCCCGATTGGTGAAGCGGGCCGGATATGGAATTAATTTTCTGAAGATACGAAATAATCTTGTATAGGGAGATTCAGTGCGTTATTTTTTTCAACACTGTAACCTCCTCCGGGACTTGTTGTTGCTCTGGTTGCGGGCAGGTATTTCCATCAAGGTCAGCGGGTGCACATGAATCGGTCCAATAAAGGCAAGCGGAACTGGAAAAGGAACCTGCGGGTTTTTTTCTATGCCGTCCTGCGCAAAAGCCGATACCTGAAGGGCAACCACAGGACTTTTTTCCGCCTCTCGCTCGACGCCCTGCTGGTACAGCTCAACCTGAACCAGGATTTCCCCTTTCTTTTCGTTGCCATCTTTGTCGGCCTTACGACCGGCTACGTGGCCGTCATGTTCCATGACGCCATTCTGCTGCTCAGCTCCTTTCTGTTCGGCACGGCTGAGGTGTTGCCGGCCAACTGGCGTTATTTCCTCATTCCCTTCATTCCCGCTCTCGGCGGTCTGGTGGTGGGTCTCTACAATGCCTATGTGGTCAAGAGCCGTCCCGGCCACGGCCTTGCCTCGGTCATCAAGGCCGTGGCACAGAACAACGGAGTGATCGGCAGGCGCCACTGGATCCACAAGACGTTCACCTCCGTCATGAGTATCGGTACGGGAGGCGGCGGCGGCAGGGAAGCGCCGATTCTCCAGGTCGGTGCGGCCATCGGTTCGACCGTCGGCCAGATGCTTAAGTTTTCTCCCGACAGGACGAGGACGCTGCTCGGCTGCGGAGCGGCCGCCGGTCTTGCCGCGGTGTTCAACGCCCCCATCGGCGGCGTGATGTTTGCCATCGAGGTGATCCTCGGCGACTTCAGCGTCAAGACCTTCAGCCCCATCGTCGTCGCCGCTGTCGTCGGCACCGTCCTCTCCCGCAGCTTTCTCGGGAGCTCTCCGACCTTCCAGGTTCCGCCCTACACCCTTGTCTCCAACCTTGAACTGCCGCTCTACTTCATCCTCGGGGTGCTGGCCGGTCTGTCGGCGGTGCTCTTCATCAAAACCTACTACTCCATCGAGGAGTGGTTCAACCGCATCGAAAAACGCTTCGGCCTTCCCGTCTGGGCCGTTCCGGCCATCGGCGGACTCGGCTGCGGCCTCATCTGCATGTGGCTGCCGGGTCTCTACGGGTTCAGCTATGCCGTTGTCGACAGTGCGCTGAGGGGCGAGGAGACCTGGACCGGCATGATCAGCGTCTACCTTTTGAAGCCGGTCGTTGCCGGCCTCAGTGTCGGTTCGGGCGGTTCGGGCGGCATGTTCGCCCCTGCCATGAAAATGGGCGCCATGCTTGGCGGCATGTTCGGAAAGCTCGTCAACATGCTGGTGCCCGGCATGACGGCCGCCTCCGGCGCGTATGCCCTTGTCGGCATGGGGGCCCTGACGGCCGGCATCATGCGGGCCCCGATGACCGTCATCCTCATCCTTTTTGAAGTGACGGGCCAGTACGAGATCGTGCTGCCCATCATGTTTGCCGCTGTGACCTCGGCCCTCATCGCACGGCTGGCGTATCGTCACTCCATGGAGACCTATGTGCTGGAGAAAGAGGGTGTGCGGGTCGGCTACGGCATCGCGCTGTCGGTTGCCGAGAACATCAGCGTGCTTGATGTGATGCGCACCGACTTCATCAAGTTCAATGACGTGACGAGGGTAGAAAAGGTGCTGGAGGTCTTCCACAGCACTCCCGAATCGAACTTCCTCGTCACTAATGACGAAAACCAGTTCGTGGGGATGATCCGTCTTGAGGAGATGAGCATCATTCTGCGTGACGGCATGTTCGCAGGGCTGATTGCCGAGGACGTCATGAAAAAAGAGGTCCCGGTGCTCTACGACTCCTCGAAGCTCGATGAAGCCCTGAAGTTCTTCGAGGTCGCCGATTATACCAACGTGCTTCCCGTCATTTCAAAGCGCTCCGGCAAGCTGCTCGGCATCGTCCGGCAGGAAGAAGCGTTCTCCTACTACCGCAAGCAGATGAACCTCTATGGTTCAGACGGCGCTGATCCCTCCCGGTCGGCATGATCTCCACTCCTCCGATGCCGCCCCCTGTACCCTTTTCTGATCTATGGCCTCCCCATCCGGCAGTGCTACCGTCCGGCAGTACCCCCATCCGGCAGTACGCCCATCCGGCAGTACCCTAACCCGTAAAGACTTTCTACCTATGGACCACAAGAGAAGTATCCCCCCGGCATGCTATCCCTGTCTTTTCCAGCAGCTCCACTCCCTGGTGAAGATCACGGGGATGCATGAGGCGGACGGCAAAAGGCTCTTTGAGCACTCAATGCGCCAACTGCTTGAAACCGGAGGGGAGGGCATTGTCGTGCAGCATGTCGTAAGGAGCGCTACCGACCTGGCCGCTGCATTGATGGACATGGGGGGCATGGGTGAGGATGAGTACGATCCCTATCGGGCGATCAAGCAGCGTTCGAACGATCTGGCACTGACGTATGCCGGGGAGTTCCGCCGGAAGATCCTGGAGGCCCCGGACCAGCTTGCCTATGGCGTGCTGATTGCCGCAGCGGGCAACATCATCGATTTCGGTGCCAAACAGCACGGATCGCTGGATGTGGAGGCCGAACTCAGGAGCCTTGACCTGCATGAATTCGGCCGCTTTGATTTCCAGGAGTTTTCCTCACGCCTCGCTACGACGAGGCGGCTGCTCTACATCTGCGATAATGCCGGAGAGATTGTCTTCGACAGGCTTTTCATCGAGATCCTGAAACGCACGTATCCGGAACTTGACGTTACCTGTGCGGTGAGGGAGCGCCCGGTCATCAACGATGCTGTGGCCAGTGATGCCCTTTACATAGGCCTTGACGAAGTCGCCCGGGTGGTCTCATCCGGCAGTGTGTATCCCGGTACCCTGACTGAAGAGACTTCGCCCCTATTCAGGCAGCTGTTCAGGGACGCGGACCTCATCATTTCAAAAGGACAGGGCAATTTTGAAACCCTTCATGCCGAAGCCGATCGGCGTATGTTTTTCATCCTCCGGATCAAGTGCGATCCTGTTGCCGTGCTCTCGGGCGTTGCCAAAGGTGCGCTGGTCCTCATGCAGGGGGGTGGAGGCATGTAACGAAGGGGTTAGGCAGGAAGGGCCTGCCTATCGTTTCCCGAGCGCCGTGAACGCCACGACGAAGATGATTGTCACGGCTTCCATCACCATGAAGATGTCTTTCGGCACATAGGCGTTCACCGCCAGCCCGCCGTATTCCAGAAAAGCCAGGAAGCCGGCCGAAACCACCAGCCAGAGCGGATGTGCACCGGCAAGCAGTGCCGCCGCAATCCCTGTGAACCCGGCGCCCCCGGTCATTCCGGCTTCGTAGAAATGTTTATAGCCGAGCACCAGGTTGGCTGCAGCGAGCCCTGCCGCGGCACCGCCGAGCGCCATGGCCGCCATGACATGCCGTTCAGGCTGTATGCCCGCATGCCGGGCTGCTTCAGGCCGCAGCCCCGCAGCGCGCATTTCGAACCCGAACCGTGTTTTGAAGATGAGCAGGTAGAAGATGAGGGCGGCCGCGAGGGCGAGGAACAGGGACGGGTTCGCGGGTGCATTCCTGAACCAGCCGCCGAGAGCAGAGAATGTCGGGATGATGGCGGAGCCGGCAATCGGCGCCGTATGGACGGTGGAGGGAAGGGCAAAGTGACGGGTAAGCAGATATCCTGCGATGCCTTCGGCGATGAAGTTCAGCATGATGGTCGAGATCACTTCGCTGACCCCGAACCGTGTTTTCAGGAGTGCGGCCATGGCGGCCCAGAGTGCTCCGGCCGTCATGGCGGCAAGGATGCACGCCGATACCGATACCGGAGACGCGAGCCCCGCGGGCAGCAGTGCTCCCGTTACGGCGGCCGCAAATGCCCCCATGAGGAGCTGTCCCTGCGCCCCGATGTTGAAGAGGCGGAGCCGGAAGGGGAGTGCTACGGCAAGCGCGGTACAGATGAGCGTGGTGGTGCGGAACAGCACCTGCCCCTGTCCGTAGGGTGAGGTGAGGGTCGCATGGAGCATTTTCGAGAAGATCATGCCGGGATCGCGTCCCGAGAGGGCTATGATGCAGGCGTTCAAAAGGAGAGCCGCCAGTACGGAGACGAGGGGGACGAGCATCGTCCGGGTTGAGGGTTTCATGGGGGGGGCGGTCAGGTGATGTGAAGCCCGATTTCTCTATGGAACAGAATGCCCTCGGTACGTTTCCTGGCGGTCTCCTCCATGCCGAATTCGTGGCGGATGGTGCCGCGGTAGAGGCAGCCGATGCGGGTTGAGAGGGCGGTGAGTTCCTCGAGTTCTGTTGATATGAGGAGAATGGCCATTCCCGCCCGGCGTGCTTCGAGGATCTTCGGGTGGATGGACTCTATGGCTCCGATGTCGACCCCGCGGGTGGGCTGGGCGAGGATGAGGAGTGAAATTCCCGGCCGCGTGAGTTCGCGGGCGACCACCACTTTCTGCTGGTTGCCGCCGGAGAGTGACAGGAGCGGCTGAAACTCGGGGTCGGGGCAGCGGATGTCGTACTCCTTGACGAGTCGCGCCGTGCATGCTTCGATGGCCGCTTTGCTGAAGCCCGGGCCCCGATGGAACGCTTTTTCCCGGTGCCGTCCGAGGATGAGGTTCAGCGATACGGGAAACTCTCCGACCACGGCGTCGCGAAGGCGGTTTTCGGGCACCTGCGACAGGCCGAGGCCCGAGATCTCATCCGGCCGGAGTCCTGATAGCGGAACGCCCTTGAGGAGGACCTCGCCGCTGGTGACGCAGCCGTGAGGCACATGCCCCCCGAGTACCTGAAGGAGTTCGGCCTGCCCGTTACCCTCAACCCCGGCAATGCCGTAGATCTCGCCGGCACGTATCGTGAAGCTGAGCCCCCGGAGCTTTTCTGCGCCTTTCGGCAGACGAAACCGGAGGTCCCGGACTTCAAGCACCCTTTCCCGGGGCTCGTGCGCCGGGTTTTCGAGCTGCAGCGAAACGCTTCTGCCTACCATCATTTCCGCCAGTTCCTGACGCGAGACACTCCCGGCCGGCATGGTGCCGACGATCCGGCCTTTCTGCATGACGCTGAGCGTGTCGGCTACGCTGAGCACTTCGTCGAGCTTGTGGGTGATGAGGATGATGGTGCGGCCTTTTGCCGAGAGAGCGCGGAGGGTGTCGAACAGCCGCCCGGTCTCCTGCGGGGTCAGCACTGCGGTGGGTTCGTCCAGGATCATGATGGATGCATCGCGCAAAAGGAGCTTCAGCAGCTCCACCCGCTGTTCTTCGCCTACGCTGAGATCCCCGCAGCGTGCGTCGGGATCGACCTCGAGCCCGTAGGCTTCGGCGCACCCCCTGACCATGGAGCGGATTTTCTGTTTCGGTACCGGGCTGAGGAGCCTACTCTGTTCGTGACCGAGCATGATGTTTTCGGCAACGGTGAGCTCTGGGACCAGCATGAAATGCTGGTGGAGCATGCCGATACCGGCTTTTATGGCCTGGCGCGGGGATGCAAACACAGCAGGGCGTCCCTTGATGAAGAGCGTGCCCGATGCCGGGCGACAGAGTCCCGCGATGATTTTCATGAGGGTGCTTTTGCCGGCGCCGTTTTCCCCGACGACGGCATGGATGGAGCCTTCACCGATTTCGAGGCTCACATTGTCCACCGCCGTGATGCCCCCGAACCGCATCGTCATCCCCTGTACCCCTACTGCTGCTGCCATAGTGACTATCGTTGGTGCCGTTGTGGTTCCTACAGCCAGACGAGGACCGTCTTGATCGATTCCTTGCTGTCGAGCGCCGTACGGTAGGCACGCTCGTATTCTGCAACGGGGAAGATGTTGGTGAAGAACTTCTCGCTGTCGATGGTGCCGGCTTCAAGTTCCCGGACAGCCCGCTCCATCTGTTCAAGCGTCGTGATGCTCGAGCAGATGATGACCGGCTCTTTGTGCTGGAGAAGGCGGTAGTCGTAGGCCATTACTTCATAGCTGCCCATGAGCAGGATTTTTGCCTGCTGCTGCATAAGGCGGGCGGCTTTTTCCACAAGGAGGATCCTTCCGGTGGTTTCAACAACAAGGTCGTACTTGCCGTTGAACTCCCCGGTGAAGTCGCCGATGTCGAGCGCGATGTGTTCGGCATGGGAGAGCTGGCCGCGGACGGCGAAGGTTTCGACAGCGTCGATTGATGTGACGCCGAGGCGGTGGAGGTACTCGACCACCATCAGGCCGACTGAGCCGAGCCCGAGCACCAGCACTCTTGAGTCAGCGCTCACACCCGCTTTATCGATGCCGCTTATCGCATAGGCGAGTAGTCCCGTCAGGAGGTCGCGGTGTATCGGCGCACGGCCGAGGGGGAGCAGGTTTTCACGTGCTGTCGGGATCACCTCGGCGTGGCATCCGTAATAGGGTTCCACTCCGGTCCATCGGTCTCCTTTGAAGGCATAGACGAAGTCGCCGGGGTGGAGGTCGCTGACTTCCGCTCCTACCGAGAGAACCTGTCCGATGGCTTCGCTGCCGGGCAGGAGGGGGTAGTTCAGTACCCTGCTGGAAACCGGCTTGTTGGTAAGGAGCAGGCGGTCAAGACCAGGAGTGATGGTGCTTGCGATGGTTTTCACCATGACGTCCCGGGGGCCCGAGGCATCGTATGCGGTGTGCTGGAGCTTCAGCTTGTTTGCTTTCTGGAGGACGAGTGCTTTTGCGGTTCCCTGCATGAGGATGGATTGGCTGCGTTCTTGGTTGACGGTACCATTGCAAGCGTAAGGTACGAAAAGCCGGAGCGCCCGTCAACTGACGTCCGCACCGGGGGGGTACGGTGCGGACAGAGATGGCTCGTTATTTCCGTTATTCTCCCGCCGGGACAGCGAAAAAGACCGCCATGTTCGATAAACAGCCGATGACGAGCCCGTCGACATGGAAGGGAGCAGAGAGGAGATTGTTCCACACGAGCGCCATCATGATGCCTGCAGCCGCTCCCGCGATGAAGCGGCGGCGCGTTGCCCTGAAGCCGAGGATTGCGGCGCCGAGCGGCACGAGTACGGTCGGTGCCCAGAAGTTGTAGGCATAGATCAAAATGTCGAGCAGGCTTTCAATCGAGAGCGCGAAGACGATCGAGATGACCCCGACGGCAAGGGTTGTGAGGCGGGCGAGCATCAGTTCCGTTTCTGGTGCCGCAGGAGTTTTCTGGAGCGGACGGACGATGTCGTTGCTGAACGCGATGGCCGCTCCGTTGAGGAACGAGTCGGCCGAGGACATGATGATGGAGATGACGGCCGCAATCACAAACCCCTGTGCCACCGGATGGAGCGAAGCCTTGATGACGTATGGCATGGCAAGGTTCGGGTTGATGGATGGGTCAAGGGCGAGGGCCACAAGGCCGATGAGGCCCGTGACGGCAAAAAAAGGAATGGAAAACAGGCCGCTCATCATGGTGCCGCGGGAAACGTGACCTGTCGATTTGCCGATCAGGAGGCGCTGCACGTAAGGGGGAACAAGGGTTTCGCCAAGCAGGAAGGTGAGGAACAGGGCTCCGAGGGAGATCATGGCCCCCGGTTCGCCGGGGAGCTGGAGGTGTGTGGCAGGTATTTTTGCCGTCATGGCCTCCCAACCTCCTGCCTTCTGAATGCCGAAGTAGAGGGTGAGGGGGATGCCGATGGTCAGGACGATGAACTGGATGACGTCGGTCCAGACGACCGAGCGCATGCCGCCGAATGTTGCGTAGGCTATGACGATGCCGCAGCCGATGAGGATGCCCGTTGTGCGGTCAATGCCGAGAAAGAGGTTGAAGATATAGCCCATCGCTCCGATCTGGGCGCCGAGGATGCCGGCGCAGAGAGCCACGCCGAATATGCCGCTGAAGATCCGCGCACCTTTTCCGTAGTGGGGTTCCATGATGTCTCCGACCGAGATGGCGTCGGGATAGCGCTCCATCCTGGGCGCGATGAAGGTGGCCACGAGGATCTCCTTCAGGCTGAACCCCCAGAGTGCAATAATGTTTGCGATGCCGATGAGGAATACCTTTTCTGCATTGCCCATCGAGAACCCTCCGCCGATGAACGATGCCGAGAGGGTCGCGAAAATGACCATGCTGCCGAACGACTTTTCGGCGACGGCATAATCTTTGAGGTTCTTGATGCCGCGTCCTGCCAGAAGTCCGACGATAAGGACGATGGCAAGGTAGACGATGACAATGATGTTCTGCATGTTGGGGGCGTTGTGGTTGATCGGTCGACGAGGGCCGGAGGCTCAGAGGTTGGCCAGAGAGCCGAGCATCCAGGCGATGGCGCTGATGCAGATCGAGCCTGCGGCAGCCCACCAGAAGCTCTCGATCGTAAAGCCGTCGACGATGGCGGCCGAGAGCTGCAGGAGCAGTGCGTTGATGACAATGAGAAAGATGCCGAGGCTGAGAAGGATGAACGGGATGGAAAAGAGGATCATGACAGGACGTACCACGGTGTTGACGAGGCCGAGCACGAGGGCCACCAGAAGGGCGGCGCCGAATCCCCGGACATGGATGCCGGGAAGGAGGTGGGCCGTCAGATAGACGGCAAAGGCGTTGACAAGCCAGATAAGCAGGATGTGCATCATGATGGCGGGTGGTTCAGGTTATTGGTGTATGCTCTTCATTCATGTTCATTCGACACTCAATCTTCAACGATCATATCCCCATCGCGTCCAGCGCTTCCTGCAGGGTCCGGCATCCCTCGATGGTGAGGGGCAGCTTTTTGATGGCCGGTTTCAGTTCACGGGTATTGGCTTCGGGAAGAACGATGCGCTGGAAGCCGAGGTGTGCCGCCTCCCTGATGCGCCGCTCGCTGTCGCTGATGGCCCGCAGCTCGCCCGACAGGCCGATTTCTCCGCAGCATACCGAACTGGCGTCCTGCGGCCGGTTGAGAAGCCCTGAGGCGATGGCGGCGGCAATGGCGAGGTCGGATGCCGGTTCGACCAGCTTCAGACCTCCGGCGATTTTCACGAACACGTCCTGCCCCCAGGTTTCTATGCCGAGCCGTTTTTCAAGGACTGCGAGGATGATCGACATGCGCTTCAGGTCAAATCCTGTGCTGATGCGCTGCGGCATGGAGTAGTTGGTCTTGGCTACGAGCGCCTGCACTTCCACGAGCAGGGCCCTTGATCCCTCTATGGCGGCCAGCACCGAGTTGCCGGGAACGTCGGTACGCCGGCCGGAAATGAAGAACTCCGAAGGGTTCGCCACCTCTTCCAGGCCGCACTCCTCCATGCGGAAGACGCCGATTTCGTTGGTAGGTCCGAACCGGTTCTTCACCGAGCGGACGATCCGGTATCGCTGGTAGCCTTCGCCTTCGAACTGCAGGACGGTGTCGACCATGTGCTCCAGCGTTTTCGGACCGGCCAGCGAGCCCTCCTTGGTGATGTGACCGATGAGGGCGAGCATGAAGTTCTGGCGTTTGGCGGCATGGATGAGCATTGCGGCGCATTCGCGTATCTGGGTGACGGTGCCGGGGGAACTCTGGTACTGGCCGGAGTAGACGGTCTGTATGGAGTCCACGATGACGAGTGCGGGCTGTTCCTTCTCGATGGTCTCAAGGACTGCCTCAAGGTGCACTTCCGGAGCCAGCCAGAGGTTTTCGGCATGCAGCCTCAGGCGCGTGGCGCGTTCACGGATCTGGTTCGGTGACTCCTCGCCGGAGATGTAAAGCACTTTGGCGGGAGCGAGGCGTGCGGCGAGCTGGAGCATGAGGGTTGATTTGCCGATTCCCGGCTCGCCGCCGACGAGGATGGCCGAGGCCTGCATGAGGCCGCCGCCGAGCACGCGGTCGAGCTCCCCGATTCCGGTTTTCATCCGGTGGTACTCCTCGGGTGCCGCGGCGTGGAGGTTCTGGACAGCGGCTGCGCGCACGCCCTGAACCGCCTTGCCCTGTCTCGGCCCGTCTTCCTGCCGTATCTCTTCAAGCGTTCCCCAGCTCTGGCATTCAAAGCACCGTCCCTGATATTTCAGGGAGACGGCGCCGCAGTTCGAGCAGACGTACCTGGTGGCCTGGCGCGCCATGCTCTCTCAGAGTCCGTTTGCGCGCTCGAAGGAGTGCAGGGTGTTTTTCAGAAGCATCGCAATGGTCATGGGTCCGACTCCACCGGGGACCGGGGTCATGGCTGCGGCCTTTGCCGATACCCCTTCATAGTCGACATCGCCGACGAGGCGGGTGCCGCTCTTCGTCGTGGGATCCTCTATGCGGTTGATGCCGACGTCGATGACGACCGCTCCCTGTTTGACCATGTCTGCCGTCACGAACTTCGCCCTGCCGATTGCGGCAATGAGGATGTCGGCCTGGCGGGTGTAGGATGCGATGTCCTTCGTTGCCGAATGGCAGACGGTGACGGTGCAGTTCGACTCCTTGAGTTTCTGCATCATGAGGTTGGCCATCGGCTTTCCGACAATGTTGCTGCGCCCGATCACCACGCAATGTTTCCCGCTGGTCTCGATGCCGTAGCGGCCGATGAGCTCAAGGATGCCGTAGGGGGTGCAGCTGACGAAGCACTTGTCGAGGTGGCCCATGACGAGGCGGCCGAGGTTCTCGGGGTGGAACCCGTCAACATCCTTTGCGGGGTCGATGGCCAGGGTGACGGCGAACTCGTCGATCTGTTTGGGGAGCGGCTGCTGTACCAGAATGCCGTGAACGGCGGGATCCCGGTTGAGGGAGTCGATCACCTCAAGCAGATGTGCTTCGGGCGTATCTTCCTGCAGTTCGATGACGGATGAATTCATGCCGACCTCTTTGCAGGTTTTTGCTTTATTGCGTACATAGACCTCTGAGGCCGGATCGCTGCCGACAATGATGACGGTGAGCCCCGGGACCTTTCCGGTTATGGACCGGTACGATTCCACACTGGCTTTGAGTTCTTCTTTCATGTCCAGCGAAACTTTCTTTCCGTCGATGATGAGCATGGTGGTTGTGCTTGGTGTTGTTGTGCAGTACTGCATTGTGCCTTGCGTATTTCTGCCTATAGCTATGAAAAAATCGGCGAAACGGCAAACCCTGAAATCGGATGATTGAACGATGGCAATGATTTCCGTCGGTGATGTCCTTGTCGACGGGGCGGTCCTCGACGCGTTTTTCTCCTGCGACCTTGATGCATGCGCCGGCTGCTGCTGTGTAGAAGGGGAGCTCGGCGCTCCGCTTACCCCCGCCGAGGCAGCCCTTCTGGAGCATCCGCCGGGACAGCTTCTCCGGATGCTTCCTGAAAAAAGCGCCCGCTGGATAGCGCGCCACGGATCGGTGGAGGTCTATCAGGGTACCCTCTATACCCGTACCGTAGACAGCCGGGAGTGCGTTTTTGCCGTCGAGCGTGACCGGGTGACGCTCTGCGCCATTGAAATCGCTTTCCGGGAAGGCATTGCCGGTTACAATAAACCTCTTTCATGCAGGCTTTTCCCGATACGGGTGCGGAAAAAGTTCGGGTTGGCGTATCTTGTCTATGAAGAGCACGCCATGTGCCGCGCTGCCCGAAGGCTCGGAGGGGAACTCCAGATGCCTCTTGTTGATTATCTTTCTACAGCCCTTGAAGAGCTTTACGGCAGAGAGTGGGTTGAAAGCCTTGCCGCGTTCCGGAAACCATCCTCCAAGAGTTGATGCCAGAATTCAGACTGCAGCAGAAACAGAAAGCACTTCTTTCAGTCCAGCAGATCCTGGGCAGCCAGCTGCTCCAGCTTCCGCTTGCGAGCCTTGAGCAGCGCATCAATGAGGAGCTGCAGGAAAATCCGCTTCTTGAGCCGGTCGAGGGAGCAAGGGACAGTATTGCAGAGCTCGGCGAGGCGGCTCCGACCGGCGAGATGTTCGACGAAATCGACCGCTTCAGCAAAAGTGCGCTCAAGGAGCAGGAACGGCTTTCGGCACGCCAGGATGCACGCGAAAGCATGCCCTCGTTCAGCTATGACAGGGGAGGGGGAGAGCATTTCTTTCAGGCGGTCCAGCATGACAGCTTCCATGAAACCCTGCTCCGCCAGCTCGCCCTGCAGGAAGGAGTTGGGCGCACTGAAGTGCTTATCGCCATAGAGATCCTCGGCAATCTGGACGAAGACGGCTACTTCACCGAGGGGGCTTCGGTCATCCTCGACAGCTTGAGGCTGTCCGGCATGGAGGCAGAAGAGGAGGATATTGAGGAGATGCGCCGGAGGATCCTCATGCTGGATCCTCCCGGCGTTGCGGCCCTGAACCTCCGGGAGCGCCTCCTCTCCCAGCTCGAACTTTCCCGGCGGGAGCATCCGCCAGCAGACCTGGAGGCAGCCCTTGACATTCTCCGGAACCATTTCGACGACTTCATCCACCGGCGGTTCGAACGCCTCCATAAGAAGCTCGATCTGACGAATCCCCGCCTTGAGGCGGCCATCGCCGTCATCACCGGCCTTGATCCGCACCCCGGGGTGTTCGTTGATGAAGGGGGGCACTACATCTCACCCGACTTCGTGGTGAACTACGAGAACGGATCGCTTTTTGCCTCCCTGAACGACCGCAGTGCGCTGTCGGTAAGGGTCAGCGACCAGTACCGGGACCTGTTGAAGACGAAACAGGGCTCGAAGGATGACCGGCAGTTCATCCGCCGCAATCTCCAGAAGGCCAACGAGTTCAAAAGCGCCCTTGAAACCCGACGCCAGACGCTCCTCAAGGTTATCGAGTCGCTCATGAAACATCAGTACCGTTTTTTTACCGACGGCCCGGCCTTTCTTCAGCCGCTCGGCATGAAAACCCTGGCCGCCGATACGGGCCTCGACATATCGACCATCAGCCGTGCCGTCAACGGCAAATATGTGCAGACACGGTTCGGGGTATTCGAACTGCGGTACTTCTTCAGCGGCGGCATTCAGAATGACGAGGGTGAGGATGTGTCAAGCAAGATCATCCGCCAGCACCTCCGGGAGATGATCGAGGGGGAGGACGGGGCACGGCCGCTTTCCGACGACAGCCTGACTGCAGGGCTCGCCGCCAAAGGGTTCCAGATCGCCCGCAGGACGGTTGCAAAATACCGTGAACAAATGCAAATTCCAGTTGCAAGACTAAGAAAGAAAATATTTTAATCGCATGAAGCACCCAAAGAGGCCCGTGATCCGGTCAACCACCGTGATCGGCGTTCTGCGCGACGGCAAAGCCGCCCTCGGCAGCGACGGGCAGATGACGCTCGGCAACACGGTCGTCAAACACTCCACCCGCAAGATCCGTTCACTTTACCAGGGCCGGCTTCTGGCCGGGTTCGCCGGTGCCACAGCCGACGCCATCACGCTCCTCGACCGTTTCGAAGAGAAACTCGAGGCATATAACGGCAAGCTCGAACGCGCTGCCGTCGAACTCGCCCGTGACTGGCGGACCGACAAGTACCTCCGCCGCCTTGAGGCCATGCTTGCCATCGTCAGCAGTGAGCGGGCCCTCATCATCTCCGGCACGGGGGACGTCATTGAACCCGAAGACGGCATCGTCGCCATCGGCAGCGGAAGCATGTACGCCCTTGCCGCAGCCCGCTCCCTCATGAAGCATACGGGGCTCAGTGCCCGCGACATCGTCCGCGAAAGCCTCGAAACCGCCGCCGAGATCTGCATCTACACCAACAACCACATCGTGGTCGAAGAGGTGTAGCCGGCAGAGAAAAGTATTTCAGCAATATTCTAATTCCTTGCAATGACCCATAAGAGAGAGGTTGCCCTTGAGGGGAAGTCCCTTGGCGACCAGCACCTGACACCGCACCAGATCGTATCCCTGCTCGATAAATACATCATCGGCCAGAAAGACGCCAAAAAGTCCGTCGCCATCGCCCTGCGCAACCGGCTCCGCCGCCAGATGGTAGGAGATGAGCTCCGCGATGAAATCATGCCGAACAACATCATCATGATCGGCCCCACCGGCGTCGGCAAGACTGAAATTGCACGGCGCCTGGCAAAACTCGCCCGAGCTCCTTTTGTGAAGGTCGAGGCTTCGAAGTTCACCGAGGTCGGCTATGTCGGCCGCGACGTGGAGTCGATGATCCGCGACCTCGTCGACCAGTCGGTCGCCATGGTCCGCAGTGAAAAAAGCGAGGAGGTCCGTGAAAAAGCGGCCTCGCTTGTCGAGGACCGCCTGCTCGACATCCTGCTCCCTCCTGTGCAGGCCTCGGCTGAGCAGGAGGAAAGTTTTCCGGAGGATGGTGAGGAGGGTGCTCTGCTCACTACGGGAGAGGAGCGTGCAGAGGACGCCAACCGCCGTACCCGCGAGAAGATGCGCCAGCGGCTCCGAGGCGGGAAGCTCGAGGAGCGCCAGATCGAGATGGACGTATCGGGTGATTCACAGGGCGGGATGATGCAGATCTTCGGCCCGCTCGGCCAGATGGAGGAGATCGGCGGCATCATGCAGGACCTCATGAGCGGCCTGCCGCGCAAGCGCAAGAAGCGGCGCGTCTCGATTGCCGATGCCCGCAGGATCCTTGAACAGGAAGAGGTCCAGAAGCTCATCGACATGGACAGTGTGGTGAAAGAGGCCATCACCAAGGTCGAGCAGTCCGGCATCGTCTTCATCGATGAGATCGATAAAATCGCCGCACCCTCCACCGGTGCCGGCACCAAAGGGCCCGACGTCAGCCGCGAAGGGGTGCAGCGCGACCTCCTGCCGATCGTTGAAGGCTCGAACGTGGCCACCAAGCACGGCATGGTCAAAACCGACCATGTGCTCTTCATTGCCTCAGGCGCATTCCACGTCGCCAAGCCCTCCGACCTCATTCCCGAGCTCCAGGGCCGGTTCCCGATCCGCGTGGAGCTGAAAAGCCTCACCGAGGAGGACTTCTTCCTCATCCTCACCCAGCCGCGCAACGCCCTCATCAAGCAGTACCGGGCGCTGATCGGCACCGAAGGCGTGGAACTCGAGTTCACCGAAGGCTCCATCCGCGAAATCGCAAGGACGGCCGCCGTGGTCAACGAGAGCGTTGAGAACATCGGTGCCCGCAGGCTGCATACCATCATGACCAACCTGCTTGAGGAGCTGATGTTCGACATCCCCGAAAACCTCTCTTCCGGCAAGATCACCATCGACGAAAAGATGGTGAAGGACAAGCTGAGCCATGTCGCCTCCGACAGGGATCTCAGCCAGTATATCCTGTAACCTTGACTGCGATCCAGATGAACGCACCGCATATTCTCGTACTCAACGGCCCGAACCTTTCACGGCTCGGCAAACGCGAGCCGGGCATTTATGGCCACCGGACCCTTACGGACATCAACGCCGCCCTTGAGGCCGCATTTCCTGACGTGTCGTTTGAGTTCTTCCAGTCCGAGGACGAGGGGGAGATCATCGAGCGCCTTTACGACAGCGAAGACCGGAGGTCATGCGCCGGGGTTGTCCTGAACGCCGGGGCCCTGACCCATTATTCCATCGCCCTGCGCGACGCCATCAGTGCCGTCACCCTCCCCGTAGTGGAGGTGCATCTCTCCAACATCTATGCCCGTGAGGAGTTCCGCAGCAAATCGGTGATTTCAGCAGTATGCAGGGGGGTTGTCAGCGGGTTCGGCGAAGCGAGTTACCACCTCGGCGTGCAGGCTCTTCTTTCACTGGCTGAAGAGGGGCCGAAGCAGTAGCAGGGAAGCCCGGCGGCCGCTCAGTCGTCCTTCAGCTTTTCGATGAGCCGGCGCATCTTCTGCAGGCGCCGGCGGTCGCTGTAGAACAGGACGGGCTTGTCCAGTGCGGCCTGCATCAGCTGCACCGCTTTTTTCCTGTTGCCCATCTCAAGCTCCACAAGAGCCAGTTCGTGATAGTTGCGGATCACCCTGGGGTCCAGGGTGATCGCCTTCCTGAACGTCTCCCTTGCCTCCAGGTATGAGCCTTTCGGCATCTTTCCGACGAATGTTCCCCCCATCATCCGCTTGAACCAGCTGATTGAGGCAGCCTGCCGGTAGTAGGAGCCCAGCATGGAGAGCGCCGTCTGCTCGTTCGGGTTCAGCCGGAGCGCAGTGTCGAGCTCGTGCTTGATTTCCTCTGCGTTGTGGAGTTTGTCTTTCGGTCCGCTCTTTTCCGACAGGAGGCCGAGAGCCGCTGCAAGCCAGGCATGGCCCGGTGCACTGGTGCTGTCAAGGGCAATGCTTTGCCGGCCGTAGTCAACCGCTTTACGGTAATGCACGATGCGTTCCCGGCGGCGGTCCGGGCGCAGCGATTCAGCGAGGCTCACCTGGAGCCGGGCCATCTTCCAACGGGTTTCGGCGCTGGCCGGATCCTCTTTCAGCGCAATGCCGTAGAGCGAATCGGCGCTCTCATACTGCATTTTCCAGAATGCCCGGTCGCCCTCGTTGATGGCATGCAGGGCCTGCGTTTCGCCCATTGCGCAAGGGGTTCCGCCAATGGCAGACAAAGAGGTCACAATGGCACCGAGCGCTAAGGTGCGGAGGAGGCGGAGTGTCGGAGTGTAGTGCTTCATGACCGTTATTTGAACCAGAGTGAGTCCGGATGTTTCCTGAGCAGACTCCGCTCAAGCCCGAGCCAGTGCCCTGAGGGAAGCACAATCATGAGAATGGAGTAGAGCATGAGGGGCGGCATCGACCAGTTGAAATACGCGCCGGCCGTGAAGTTCAGGAAGAGAAAGAGCGCGAAGGCAGCATTGGCCCTTACGGCGATGCCGAGAATGAGTCCCGCGGCGATGATGAGTTCTCCGAGGGTGACGATCCAGGCGATCGGCATAGCCATCGGGATGGCGAAATACTCGAGGTAGAGCGCCTGCAGCGAGCCCGGCTCGAGTTCACTGAGCCGCAGGGTGAAGAATCCTTCCATCAGGTCGCTCCATAGCCACCCTTTCACCAGCTTGTGCCAGAACCCGTAGACAAAGATGGCGGCAAACAGGTATCGCCCGATGAGAAAGAGGATGACTCCTATGCTCTTCAGCGGATGCTGGCGCATCCAGCCGGCCTTCCATTCAAAATCGCTCATGGTCCTTCACGAGAAAAAGTTGGAGGGTTGTTACGGGTCCTTCATTGAAAGTATACACAAATTCTGTCGCACATCCTGCAGTCTGCACTCTTTGGCCGGCTGGACATCCTCGCCGCATGACTCATGCGTGCGCTCAGCAGGGCATGTGCATTGGGGGAGTATGCGTCTTCAGGCGCGCAGTGCATCCTCTCTGATGATGGGTACGGCTTGTCAGGTATGAGGGGAAAGCAGCGTGTCTGATGACGTGTCGTCGTTCTCTGTGATTGATGCTGTTGATTTTCTCTGGACCAGGCTTGAACTATTGAGGGAAGCTTGAAAGATGTGGCGATTCTCGGGGCGTTGGGTGAACGGCCCCCCGGCAGCATCGGCCGGGGGCTTCAGTTGAGTCAGCAGCCGCTTGCCGAAGAAAAGGGCTTCCCTCCGTTTGCTGGTTCTTCCTCACCCTCATCAAGGAGGTCGAGTTGCTGCAGGGTGGCCTCTGCCAGCAGTTCGACAAATCCTGTGCTATAGGCAAGCTCGAAGAGCAGGGACGGCTTTAGTGCTACGCCGGGGCCGGCACACAGCCGCATGGTGCGCCACAGGGGACGGAACTTGTTTTTGAAGGCGTAGAGGCCTTTATAATCATAAGCGTGCCGGCAGAGCGGCGCTGCGGTTAACAGTATCCGTTCAAGGAGTGCGAGCGGCTGAGGGTCCCCTTGATGTATCATGAAGGGAACCTCACCGAGGCTCAGTCGTTCAGCGCCTTCAGCCCGCAGCTGTTCTGCTGTTCCGGCAATAAGGCATTCCATGACGTCTCCGGGTGCGTTGGCGCTCCGGAGCATCAGCTCGGTATGGAATGCGTTCTTTCCCTGCCGGGAAAGGGTCAGGCAGGCATGCCAGACTCCCGAAAACGACCGGAACACGAAACACCGTGATGTTTCCAGGGGGTTGCTTCGGAACAGATTCCGGAGCATGGGCTTTCCGGCATGCACCGATTCTTTCTGCAGTGCCGCAAGGCGCCCGGTGGTGAGGGCTGCGGGGGGGATTTCCTCAACCATGCCGTGCCGCCATCCCCGCTTAAGCGCTGCCCGGACTCTTTTCCCTTCAAAGTGCCGGTGTGAAGTGAGGTCCAGCACCGCATCCATTCCTGTCCTGAGGGTGTCGTCACCAAAAGAATGGAACAGGGCGCTGACTTCCGGCGGACAGCCCCTGATGACGAACCCTTCGGGATGCAGACGCTGCAGCTCCCTGTAGAGTGTTGTGAGGTCGAAAGACGGGGGTATGTCTGCAAACGGAATCCAGGTATGTCGGGATAATGGGAGCGTGACGGCATGGTACCTTGGAGCGCATTCTTCGCTCCTGTGCCAGCTTGAGGGCAGGGATGCGTACATCGGTTACCGTTTCAGGGATCCCTCCCCGGGTGTGCGCCTGGGCTTTGATGCGGCACCCTCGCCAAACAGTCCTGTAGCTTTTTCGTTGATGAAGCCGGCTGTTTTGACAACGGCAGTTCCGGCGGCGAAAAGGCCGAGTCCAATGACGGCAATGCCTGCGATGCCGTGCAGTGCCGGTGCGGCGACCGGGGCAAGCAGCGCAGCGCCGCCGGCGGCTCCTGCCGCTGTTGCCGCGGCAGCTATCGGGTTCTGGTTCATGGTATGTTTCCTCTGTGTTGCTGTTGTTAATTCATCCGGACCTTGTGGTGCCCTTTGGGTACCTGCAGCTTGCGCCCGTATTGTTCGCCGGCGGTGAAGCCTTCAATGAACACCATTTCGCCGAACTCTTCAAGCGTCATATCCAGATCGAGCTTCTGGCGGAGATGCTCTCTGAAGTTCTTCTCCGCAGAACACTGATCGATTTTGTGGATGTAGTTTTTCCATGCCGACTGGACGGCATTAAGCCATAATCGCCTGATCATAAGGGGTGAACTTATTTTCTGGTTGGACGTTGCTTCCTGCTGCTGCCTCATCTATCACGTTTTTGGCGGTGATCGGGACGGCAACGACAGTGTTCAGGGTTTTCGCTGATCCGCTCGACCCAGAGCGCTTTTTTGTGATTGCGCCGAAATCGACTGTTGAGGCAAGAGCTCCAAGGATGGGGACTGCGGCGGGGGTCATCGGTGCGAGGGTGGCGGCAATGCCGGCGCCGGCAAGGAGTATGCCTCCAAGAGCGTGCAAACAGAGTGGAATGCCAACGAGAGGTGCAAGCATTGCCAGACCCTGCATGCCCTGCTCTGCAGGTGTTGACGCGGTGCTGGAGGATGCGGGCATGGCTGGTGCTTTTGGAATTATGAACCAGGGCGCTTCACGTGACAGAGGGGGTAGTCAAGCGTCCTGGATAAGAGCGCTTACGTTACTTCTGGGGGTTGAATGAAGCGGTAACGTTCTGCAGGGTGGAGGTGACGGTGTTGGTGAGATTGCCGACCAGATCGCTGGCAGTTTTCCCGAGCGGCTCAACTGCTGAAGCAGCGGAGTTCAGGATCTGTGTGACGATGTCAACCTGCATCTGGCCGATCTTTCCGACTGCGCCCATGAGTTCATTGACCGTGCTGGTGATGTCGATGTTGGTTTCGTTTGCCATGGTGGGTATGGTTTTTTTGTTTGGGACTGATCTGAATCTTCTGATTCTTATCGGAATTATAAGTTTTATTTGTAATATTTGAAAGAGTGCTTGAGAAATTCCCCTCTCCCCCATGGCAATGAAAAGTCATAACTACTTCTCTTTTCTTGTGGCAGCACGGCTGGCCACTACGGTCGAAGCTTTTTTCAATCGCCTGCATCCTTCGGCCTCTGAGGTGGTCGAGAGACCTGCACCGGTAAAGAGGCGGGTCCGTGTTTCCGCCGAGGGGGAGTGTGCCGAGATGCCGTCCCCGCAGCTCGAGACCCCGAATTCCCGCTGCGGGTTCGCTACCGGCGAGTCGCCCCGGCTTTAGGAATTCAGAGGTGCTTTCATTACATTTATTGCGTTTATTATCTCTGCTCAGTCAATACGAAATAATCAGTTATGAAAGATTTCAACGGCGCGTTTGTTAAGGGTGCGGAGGCTTATGGCCGTCTGCTTGAGGTGTTCATCGACGGACACTGGTGGGTAGTCGGCGATTATCTCGAGAATGTCGGCAAGTGCACCAAGCGTCTGGGCGCCAATGCCTATCCCCAGCTCTACGGCGGTGCGTCCGGCATGGGAAGCCTTCGCGGCAGTTCACCCGGCGTTTCCGGATATGCCACCCCCACCAAGGAAGTTTCCAGCCGGTTTGATTCGTGAACAGCCTGATTCCTTTTCTCTCTGCCCGCTTGTAATTCGAATCATCACTGTGCCCCGGCTGACCTATGACCTCTCCATTCACTCCGAGTTCCCGGCCGGCTGCTGAGGGCGCCGGCAGGGTGCCTTCCAGAGGGAGCGGACGCAAGAAATGGCTACTCATCCAGCCCCGCAGCAATACCTCTATGATGGTTGACTCCCGGAGAGTCAGCATGCCCCTGAACCTCGTCATGGTTGCGACCCTCGCCGGCGAGGTTTTCGATGTTGATTTCATCGATGAGCGCCTCGGTGACTCTGTTCCGGAAGACTTTTCCCGATATGATGTCGTTGCCATCACCTCCCGGACCCTGAATGCCACGAAGGCTTACGCCATTGCCGATACAGCAAAATCGCAGGGCCGGACGGTACTGCTCGGCGGCGTGCATCCCACCATGTCTCTTGATGAGGCATGCCGGCATGCCACCTCTGTCATCTACGGGGAGATCGAGTCCGTATGGCCGGAACTCTGCCGTGACATCATGGCGGGGCGGATGCAGCCGGTCTACCGTGCTGAGGCCCTGCGCCCGATGAATGCGATGGCACGGCCGGACTTTTCCTATGCGCTCCAAAGCAGGAACAGCCGCAGATACAGTAACAGGATCCCCGTGCTGGCGACAAAAGGCTGCCCTGTGGGCTGCAGTTTCTGCACGACGCCGACCATCTACGGGAAGAACTACCGGTACCGGGATATCGAACTCGTTCTCGACGAAATGCGCTACCACCAGGACCGCCTGGGGAGGGAGTCGGTTCATTTCTCCTTCATGGACGACAACATCAGTTTCCGCCCTGCTTATTTCAAGGAACTCCTCAGCCACATGGGTCGGCTCGGTATCAGGTGGAACGCCAACATTTCCATGAATTTCCTCCACGATCCGGAGATTGCAGAGCTTGCGGCATGGTCCGGCTGCGATCTGATGAGCATCGGGTTCGAGTCGCTCAATCCCGAAACCCTGAAAAGTGTGCACAAAGGCTCGAACCGGCTGGAGAACTACTCCTGCGTTGTCGACAACCTCCATATGCATGGCATCGCCATCCAGGGCTATTTCATGTTCGGGTTCGACAACGACAGTGCGGAGAGCTTTCAGTTGACCTATGACTTCATCATGGATAACCGGATCGATTTCCCGGTATTCTCTCTTGTCACCCCGTTTCCCGGCACCCCGTACTTCGAGGAAATGAAGCCCCGGCTCCGCCATATGGACTGGGACAAATATGATACCTATCACTACATGTTCGAGCCTAAGGGCCTCGGCACCGGGCAGTTCCTCGATCACTTCGTCAAGGTGCAGAAGGAGGTGTACAAGGGGCGGGCGATAGCGCGGCGGATGAAAGGCAAGCCGCTGAACTGGGTCTGGCTTGCGAACCTGCAGATGAACCGCTTCACCCGCAGCCTCAAGCCCTCCATCTATCTCTGAATGACTTCCGGACACATGTCAGTCCTTTCGGCTTACAACCCCTTACCGCTCTAACCATGCATGACACCGCCCTCTCCCCGCGGCAGCCTTTAGGCCTGATGGATAAAATCAAGACCCACATCGAGCTTCTTGATCCGGTAACCTGGATCAGCGTTTCTCCCTGCCTGGCCTGCGGGGTGATCGGAACCGGAGCCATGCAGCCGACCTGGCATGACTATCTGCTCCTCCTGCTCCTTTTCATCATTTACGGTCCGCTCGGAACCGGTTTCAGCCAGTCGGTCAACGACTATTTCGATCTCGAGCTCGACCGCATGAACGAGCCGACGAGGCCGATTCCTTCAGGACGGATTACCAAGCGTGAGGCTGCCTGGAACTGGGGGATTGTTCTTCTTCTGGCACTTTTGATCTGCGCAGGCATTTCACTCCATATCGGTGGCCAGAGGGGGGTTGTGTTTGCCATATGCATGCTGACTGGTCTTTTTCTCGGATTTGTCTATTCGGCGCCGCCATTCAAGCTGAAAAAGAACATTTTCCTATCCGCGCCGGCCGTCGGCATGTCCTACGGTTTCATCACCTATCTTTCGGCCAATGCGCTCTTCAGCGACATACGCCCCGAAATCGTCTGGCTTGCCGTGCTGAACTTCTTCATGGCCATGTCGCTCATCATCATGAATGACTTCAAATCACAGAAGGGCGATGCCGAGAGCGGCATGAAATCCCTGACCGTGCTCATCGGCTCACGCTACACTTTTCTCGTGGCATTCCTCATCATCGATCTGACCTTTGCCGGGTTTGCCTTTCTTGCATGGCAGTGGGGCTTTCCGGTGCTGATGGTGATGATCCTTGTCTCCCTCGGGATCAACATTTCCGTACAGATTCCCATATACCGAGATCCGAGCACCGGAGCGTCATTCATGCAGGGAGCCGTCGACGACGGGTTCGGCAATGCGATTGGTAAAAGTGAAGTGAATGAGCACAACGCCTTCCTCCGCTTCCAGCTGGTCAACAACATCCTTTTCCTTCTCAACCAGTTCGTTGCGGCCGCACTCATCGGCATGAAGTACATGTGAGCCCGGTTTCCCGGTCTGCGGCAGCTCAGCGCTTTGCTATCTTTAAAAACTTTCATTTATTGAAGTTATTTCCCATTCGGAACGGAGCAGCAGCAATCCATGGCCAAAAAGACGTTCATCCCTGATGCATCGGCAATCGACACCATCATCGATCTCGTTCCGCACGAAGCTGCCGTCATAGACCCTCACGGCTGCATTCTCCATTCCAATGGCCTCTTTCAGAGAGGGCTTGGCTCGGGAAGCCCTCTGTCTTTCGGCCGGAACCTTTTTGATATTATCTCTTCCAGCCCGCTCCGCACCATCAATACTGAAGAGCTTTCCGTGCTCTGCCGGAACGTTCTGGAAACGGGGCTTCCTTCGGGCAACATCCGTCCGCTCAGCTCTCCGGACGGCGCCGTTCAGGCACTGGTCCTCACCTTTCCCGACGATGGTGCCGGAGGCAGAACGCCGGCCGATGCCAACCAGAACATCTCCCGGGCACTGAACGCAGCCGATGCCGGCACCTGGCAGTGGAATCTGAAGTCGGGAGCCATTCAATGGTCGGAAGGGCTGTGGCGTCTTTTTGAAATGCAGAACACGGGCGAGCCGCCCTCGCTGGCGATATGGGAGGAGCGGCTCGACCCGACGAACCGCGACTCGACCTTGCAGGCCTTTGCAGCCTGCAGCTCCTCCGCCATGCTCATGCATGTCGAGTATTGCATCATTCTCGACGACGGGAGCCGGCGGTGGGTCATGAGCCGCGGCAGGCCCTATCACGACAGCCGGGGAGCGATGGAGGGCTACATCGGCATCACGATTGACATAACCGAACAGAAAAAGCTTGAAGCAGAGCTGCGTGACAACAAGGCACGGTTTTCCTTTGCGCTCGGGGCTGCCTGTTCGGGCATCTGGGAGTGGAATATTGAAACCGATGAACTGCTGTGGTCCGAAGAGGTATGGCGGCTGTACGGACTTTCTCCCGGCTCCGAGACTTTGAACCATCAGCTTTGTGTGTCGACGGTGCATGAAGAGGACCGCGCGATAGTCAGCCATGTGATCAAGGATGCGGTGACGGGCGGCAGGGATGCTTCGGTGGAGTTCCGGGTGAAATATCCGGGCGATGGTTCCCTGCACTGGCTCCAGTCCAAGGGTTCGCCGAAACGAGATGCTGACGGAACTGTGGTGAAGTACATCGGACTCATTACCGACATCACCGAGCGCAAGCTTGCGGAAATAGAACTGATCGAAAACCGGAGCCGGCTCGAGCAGGCTCTGGCTGCGGCGAAGGCCGGCATCTGGGAGTGGGATCTCCTTACTGGACGCAATACCTGGTCGGATGAGGTATGGGCCCTTTACGGACTTGAGCCGCACTCCCGTGAGCCGTCTTTTGCCGTATGGGCGGAAACGCTCCATCCCGAGGACAGGGATGCAGCCTGCCTCTCGGTGCAGTCCGCTTCGGCTGAAGGGAGGGAGATTTCCTTCGAATACCGGGTTCCGAGGGCGGACGGCTCGATGCTCTGGCTGCTTTCGAGGGGGCAGCCCCGCAGGGATGCCTCCGGAGCCATCGTCAAATACCTCGGGACGGTCATCGACGTCACCGAACAGAAATCGCTTGAGGAGCAGCTGCTCAAAAGCAAGGCCCGCATGGCTTTTGCCCTTGAGGCCACGAAAGCGGGCGTATGGGAGTGGGATCTGAAGCATGATCAGGTGTTCTGGTCTGACCGGATCTGGCAGCTCTACGGCCTTGAGTCCGGCAGCAAACCCAACAATCACAAGCTCTGCGAAAGCAATGTCCTGCCGGAGGACAGGGAGCAGACGTTCGGTATCGTCATGCAGGCGGCCAATCGTGAAATCGAGATCGATATCGAGTTCCGGGTATGCCACCCTGAGGACGGTACCATCCACTGGCTGGCCTGCAGGGGCAAACCACAGCTTGATGCCCAGGGCGCTTTAGACCGGTATGTCGGCACCATCATGGACATCACCGACCGCAAACGGCTCGATGACGAGCTGCGGGAAAATGAACGGAAATTCAGGGGCATTTTCGACAATGCTCCGATAGCCATCAGCATCAAGGAGATCGATACGGGCAAGATCATTGATGTCAATGATGCCTGGCTCAACCTGCTCGGCTACACTCTTGTTGAGGTACTCGGCCGCACAGGACCCGATATCGGCATCCATGCCTGCAGGGAGGACTATCAGGCCATTGAGATGGCCTCCCTGAAGCGCGAACGGATATGCAACCGCCAGGTCCTTCTGCACGAAAAGAACGGTGACCTGGTCGATGTGCTCTACTCCACGGAATTCATCGAGTTCGAGGGCATGGCGGTCATGCTGGTCATGATGGTCGATGTCACGCTTGAGAAAATGCAGCAGCAGAACATCAGCCGCCTTGAGCAGTCGATTGCCGACCGCAATATCCAGCTCCAGAAAGAGGTGGAGCGGCTGCACCGGTTCCTGAGCATGATCTCCCATGAATACCGGACGCCCCTGGCCATCATGAGGACCAATCTCGACCTCGTCAAGATGAAGAACAAGATGGGGAATTTCCAGAACCGTCAGGAGTTTGCAAAGATTGACCGGAGCATTGCCCGCCTGGTCGAGGTGCTTGAGGTCTCCATCCAGGAAAGCCGGATGGCCGACCGTCATAAATCGGTGACGGGCAGGCACGAACTCCCGCTTGCCGGCATCATCAAATCCCAGGTCGAAGCGTTTTCCGGGATATGGAAAGAAAGAAGCGTCTTGTTTGAGAACTGCCTGGAGGATGTGCGGGTATACGGGGAGGAGTCCGGGGTCAAATTTGCCATTTTCAACCTGCTTGACAATGCCCGGAAGTATTCACCCGATGAGTCGCCAATCAGCATCACCTGCCGGAAGGCCGGGCCGGGTCATATCATGATTGATGTCGGCAACGAGCTGCGCGAACCCCTTGAAGACGTGGACATGGACCTGTTCTTCGAGAAATATCATCGGGGAGGGAACTCCAGCAATACGGCAGGGGCGGGTCTGGGGCTCTGGCTCGTGAAGAACATCGTCACCCAGCACGAGGGACATATTGCGCTTTCCAAACAGGCCTCAGGGATTGTCGTGACGATCACGCTTCCCGTCATTGCATCCTTAGGCGGAGACAGACAGGCGAAACCATGAATACAGCGTCAGCAGCAATGCAAGAACATGCGGTTGCCCTAAAGGCATTTCACCCCCACAGGATCATCGTGGTTGAAGATGACCTCGATTTCCGTGAAAGCCTCATTGAAACGCTCTCGCTCTGCGGCTATGAAGTGGTCGGGGCCAGAAGCGCCCTGGAGTTCTACCAGAAGGTCGCCGAGACTCCCTGCGAGCTCGTCATCCTTGACCTCGGCCTGCCCGACCAGAACGGGGTGGTGCTTGCCGAGTACATCAGGAACAATACCGACATGCGCATTGTCGTTCTGACCGCCCGCGGAGCCCTCGAAAGCCGTATTGCGGCTTACCGTGCCGGGGCCGATACCTACCTGCTCAAACCGGTCGATACCGATGAGCTTGTCGCAACGATCGAAAGCAATCTCGGCAGGGTTGGCCTGCATGAGGGTGACTGCGGCCCAGGATCCGGGCTTCAGGCGCTCCAGCCCCGTGCTGCCGCATGGCGGCTTCTTCGCAGTGATGCAGTACTCATTACTCCTGCAGGGGAACGGATCAGGCTCTCTTCAAGGGAGGTCGACTTGCTGGAGATCCTTGCTTCCTCCACCGGGACCACTATTTCCCGTCACAGCCTCATCGAAACCCTTGGCTATGATCCTGCCGGTTCCGGCAGCCAGGCGCTCGACGTGCTCATTCACCGTCTGCGCCAGAAAGCATCGGAAAGCGGGTCACGGCTTCCCGTCAAAACCATTCGCGCCAAAGGCTACATCGTCTCGGAGCCGTTATATATCGAGTGACGGGGCGCCCTGTATGCCGAGACCCTGACATTCTATCCATTTCTCCACGTCATCTTACCGCAGGATAAGCAGCGGTACCTCGCAGGAGGCGAGCATTTTCGTCGTCGTGCTGCCGATGAGGAACTGCCGGATGCGGGAGTGTCCGTATGCACCCATGACCATGAGGTCGATGTCGTGCTCCCGGCGGTAGCCGAGGAGTGCGTCGTGTGCGTTGCCGTCCAGTGATGCGTCCGTTACTTCGAACCCGTGCTCCCCGAGCTTATGACAGGCTTCAGTCAGCTCGTTCTGCCGGGTGTCGGCCGCTTTGCCTGCCATGACCACATGGCAGGGGATGGACTCGAGGAGCGGACTTCCGGCGACCATGTCGATTGCTTTCCAAGCCGTCGGGCTGCCGTCGAAGGAGATCATGAACGAACGGGGTTTCCGGAAGCCGGGCAGTACTATCAGGACAGGGCGTGAGAGGGTGCGGATGACGTTTTCGAGGTTGCTGCCGATGGCCCGGTGCGCCCTTGTGTTTGATTCGCCCTCTCGGCCCATGATACAGAGCCGGGTTTCACCGGCAAGGTCTTCGAGGATGTCGACGAGGGGGCCGTGCAGCTGGCGCGAAGTGACAGGTTCTCTTCCGGAGGCTTCCACCCGCTCTCGTGCGGCCTGAAGCATGGCTTTTCCCTGCTCCAGCAGCAGCCGGCTTTTCTTCTCCTCAAGGGCCACGAGTTCAAGAAGCAGATGTTCCCGGGCGCCGAAGCCGATCGAGCCTGACAGGTCTCCTCCGGCCGGCTTGTCGGGCTTTTCAAGCACATGAAGCAGTTCAAGCGGTGCATGCAGCCGCCGGCTTGCCCATGCTGCTGCGTCACAGACGGCAGTTGCGGCCATGGAGCCGTCGATACAGGCCAGTACGTGTGTCATAGGTGTTCTCCTCTCTTTCGTTAATGACCGGCCAGGATCTTTTCGATCTCTGCCTGCTTGTCATGCAGTCCGAACCGGTCCACGATGGTGGCGCTGGCTTCATTCATGCCGACGAGTTTCACTTCGGTGCCTTCACGCCGGAACTTCAGGACCACCTTGTCGAGTGCCGTGACGGCGCTGATATCCCAGAAATGGGCATCGGAAAGGTCGATGGTGACCCGCTCGATTGCCTCCCGGAAGTTGAACGATGCCGTGAACTTCTCCGTCGATGCGAAGAAGACCTGACCGATGACCTTGTAGGTGCGCTCCGCCTCCAGGGTGTCGTCGCACCTGATCACCATGAAGTGGCCCACCTTGTTGGCGAAGAACAGGGTTGCAAGCAGTACGCCGACGAGGACACCGATGGCGAGGTTGTGGGTTGCAACGACCATGACGACGGTGGAGAGCATCACGATGTTGGTGGAAAGCGGGTAGCTTTTCAGTTTTCGGAGCGAGTCCCAGGAGAATGTTCCGATGGAGACCATGATCATGACGGCCACCAGGGCTGCCATGGGGATCTGCTTCAGCCAGTCGCCGAGGAAGACGATGAAGACAAGCAGGAACACGCCGGCAGAGAGTGTGGAGAGCCTGCCGCGCCCTCCCGACTTCACATTGATGACCGACTGGCCTATCATGGCGCAGCCAGCCATGCCGCCAACCAGGCCAGCGCCGATGTTGGCGAGGCCCTGGCCGCGGCATTCGCGGTTGCGGTCGCTTCCGGTGTCGGTGAGGTCGTCGACAATGGTCGAGGTCAGCATCGTTTCCAGAAGCCCGACAATGGCGAGGCCGATGGAGTAGGGGAGGATGATGCGGAGGGTTTCAAGGCTCAGCGGCACTTCCGGCAGGAGGAAGACCGGCAGCGTGTCGGGCAGTGTTCCCATGTCGCCGACCTTGTGGATGTCGAGACCGAGCGCCATTGAGAACGCCGTCAGGGAGACGATGGTGACGAGCGGAGAGGGAATATGCTTTCCTACGACCGGAATCAGCGGAAAAAGGTAGATGATGGCCAGTCCCGCCGCCGTCATAACATACACGGCCGAGGGGGCGGCGGTGAGCTCGGGAAGCTGCGCCATGAAGATGAGGATCGCAAGGGCGTTGACGAAGCCGGTGACAACCGCCCGTGAGATGAAGCGCATGAGGTTGCCGAGCTTGAGGTAGCCGGCAATGATCTGCAGGACCCCGGTGAGGATGGTTGCGGCAAGAAGGTACTGGAGGCCGTGCTCTTTGACGAGAGTAACCATGAGCAGGGCCATGGCACCGGTGGCGGCTGAGATCATGCCGGGCCGGCCGCCGGTGAAGGCGATGGTGACGGCGATGCTGAAGGAGGCGTAGAGGCCGACTTTCGGGTCGACTCCTGCTATGATGGAGAATGCTATGGCTTCGGGTATGAGCGCAAGGGCGACGACAAGGCCGGCCAGAAGGTCGCTCTTGGGGGTGGAGAACCACTCTTTTTTTATGGACTGTCGCATAGGGTCGGGGGGAGGTGCGGGCTGCTTCCGCGGGGGAAAGCGCACCTAAGGTGAAGGGTTGTGCTGCAGGCCTGTTCCCACGTTACGGGAGCAGGGAACAGATGCCGGGATTGAAAAATGTACTGCTGAATGTACGATTTCCCGATGAGTTTTAAAAACCCCCTGCTCCCCGCAGTGCCTCTGCCACTGCGGTGCTCCCTAGAGCGTGCGCTTCCTTTCAGCGAGCGCTTTTGAGCACTTCGACGATATCGGCTTCACTCATCGCCGGCCGTCCGGGAAGGCGGCCTTCAAGGTCGTGAACGACCAGAAGGGTGTCTGCGGCATAGCGCTCTATGAGACCTTCGCCGATGCCCAGCTCCCCGAGGCTGGTCGGGCAGCCGATGCTTTTCATGAACGCATCGAGGCGCTCGATCCCTTCCATGGCAGCATCCATGTCTTTCGGCCCGTTCAGCGGGACGCCGAAGATGCGGTTAGCGAACAGGGCAAACCGCTCCGGGCGCCTCTTGGCGGCAAAGCGCATCCAGGATGCGTTGATGGCCGAGAGGCCGGCGCCGTGTGCCACGTCGTGGTGGGCCGAGATGGAGTGCTCGATCATGTGCACGGGGAACGGGGACTGGGTACCGGCCTGCACCCAACCGTTGAGTGCGACGAGCGAGGCCCACTGAACAAGCTCGCGTGCCATGATGTCCGTGCCGTCGCTGACGGCCTTCGGGCCCCACTCCAGGGCTGTGAGGATGACCCCTTCTGCAAAGCGGTCCTGGACCGGCGTGCCGTCGATGCCGTTGAAGTAGGATTCCGTGACATGGGTGATGAGGTCCGAGACGCCATAGGCGGTCTCAGCCCGGGGGACGCCGATGCTCAGCTCAGGATCGACCAGTGCGACTTTCGGATAGAGGCATTTTGCCGACACGACGGCTTTCAGGGTACTCTCTTCGTCTGAAATGACGGCGCCCGCATTCATTTCAGAACCGGTTGCCGCAAGTGTCGGTACGGTAATGACGGGCAGCGCCCGCTCCGGCAGCCGCCGCTCCGACTGGCCGTGTGCCATCATGTTCCACGGATCCCCTTCATAATGGAAAGCCGCGGCCATGACTTTTGCGGCATCCATGACGCTGCCGCCGCCAAGGGCGATGACGAGGTCGCAGCCTTCTTTCCGGGCCAGAGCTGCTCCGCGACGGACGCTGGTAATCCGCGGGTTTGGTTCCACTCCCTCGCATTCAACGACACTGAGGCCTGCGGCCTTGAGGCTTGCTATTGCCCTCTCGAGCGATCCGTTCCGCCGGGCGCTCCCGCCTCCGGTGACGAGGAGCGCCCTTGTGCCGTATTGCCGGGCCGCTTCGCCGAGCCGTGAAAGGGTTCCTGTTCCGAAGATGATGCGTGTGGGGTTCTGGTATTCGAATTGCATGCTGTGCTCCTTGAGCTGATGGTTTGGGGGTATTGCAGTCAATGTAGCAGTCAAAGTGCCAATAGGGCAAGGACTTTCTTCCACCGGGTGGCAATGGCGGTGGGGGAGAAGTGAATTTTCATGCAGCTCTCGTTGTTAATGATTGCATACCCCCAGCGTAGCAGTACCCTATGCGTTCCTGAACAACAAAACTCCAGAGCCTCATGCAGCTTGAATGGCATACGGCAGGAACAGGGGAGGTGCTTGAAGCACTTGATTCCTCCGAAGGCGGCCTCAGCCGGGAGGAAGCCCTGAGTAGACTGAGGGCGAAGGGTCCGAACCGGCTTACACCTCCTGAGAGTGTAAGCCCGGTCAAGAGGTTCCTCCGGCAGTTCAACAATCTTTTGATCTATGTGCTCATCGCGGCCGGCATCCTTACGGCGGCGCTCGGCCACATGGTCGATGCCCTGGTGATCTTCGGCGTGGTTGTGCTCAATGCGATATTCGGCTTTGTTCAGGAGGGAAAAGCCGAGAAAGCCATGGATGCCCTCAAGCAAATGCTCTCCCTGCAGGCGTTGGTGCGCCGGAACGGCAGGACGCATCAGCTCAATGCCGAGGAGCTGGTGGCGGGAGACATTGTGCTGCTGCAGTCGGGCGATAAGGTGCCGGCTGATATGCGCCTCCTGAAGGTCAGGGAGCTGAGGGCGGATGAGTCGATTCTGACGGGGGAGTCGCTCCCGGTTGAAAAAAACACGGATGCGGTTCGCTCCGAAACAGCACTCGGCGACCGTTTCTGTATGGCTTTTTCGGGTACACTCGTCACGTACGGCAAGGCGGAAGGGGTGGTCACTGCTACGGGAGACCGGACGGAAATCGGCCGGATCAGTTCGATGCTGGCGCATGTCGAAACCCTCCAGACACCCTTGCTCAGGCGGGTTGAGGCGTTCGGCCGGACCCTCACCATCTCCATTGTTGCCCTTTCAATCTTTATGTTCGTTTTCGGTGTGTTCGTAAGGGGGTACCGGCCGGAGGAAATGTTCAATGCCGCCGTCGGGCTTGCCGTGGCGGCAATTCCTGAGGGCCTGCCGGCGATCATGACGATCACGCTCGCCATCGGCGTGCAGTCCATGGCCCGGAGGCGTACCATCATCAGGAGGCTTCCGGCTGTCGAAACCCTCGGATCCGTGTCGGTCATCTGCACCGACAAGACCGGGACGCTTACCTGCAACGAAATGACCGTGCGTTCGATCTCGCTCGGCGATAAAGGCTTCCAGGTGACAGGCGTTGGATACGACCCGCACGGGGCATTTCTGCTTGATGGCGGAGAGGTCGATCTTGCCCTTCATCCTGACCTCAGGATGCTGGCTCATGTCTCACTGCTCTGCAACGATGCGGTGCTTGAGCAGGAGGAGGGCCGGTGGGTGCTTTCCGGGGATCCGACCGAGGGAGCGCTGCTCTCTTTTGGCATGAAGGCCGGGTATTCGGCCGATGCCGAGCGGGAGGAGTGGCCGCGCATCGATCTCATTCCATTCGAATCGGAGCACCGGTTCATGGCGACATTGCACCACAATCATGACGGCATGGCCTACGTGTACCTGAAAGGGGCTCCTGAGGTGGTTTTTGAGCGCTGCATGTCAGTCTGGAGCATAGACGGAGATCTTCCCTTCAGGCCTGAGTTCTGGCAGAAAAAGGCTGAGGATATGGCTTCCGGGGGGGAGCGGCTGCTGGCGATTGCATGCAAGCCGGTGACGACCCGGCTGAGCACACTCGGGTTCGGGGATGTGGCGGAGGGGTTCGGCCTCGTAGGGCTCATCGGCATGATCGATCCACCCCGAGATGAGGCGGCGCTGGCGGTTTCCCGCTGCCGGGATGCCGGCATACGGGTCAAGATGATTACCGGCGACCATGCCGATACGGCCAGGGCAATCGGCAGAATAACCGGCATAGGGGACGGCCTTAAGGTCCTTCGGGGAAGTGAAATCGAATCCATGGATGACCTCGAGCTGATCGGGAAAGCGGCGGAGATCGATGTGTTCGCCCGCAGCAGCCCGCTGCATAAACTGCGCCTCGTGACGGCCCTGCAGGCGGGCGGCAACGTGGTCGCCATGACCGGCGACGGGGTCAACGATGCACCGGCCCTCAAGCGTGCGGACGTCGGCATTGCGATGGGTGGAAAGGGAACGGAGGTGTCGAAGGAGGCCGCTGAAATGGTGCTGACGGATGATAATTTCGCCACGATAGCCAATGCGGTCGAAGAGGGACGAACCGTCTACGACAACCTGACCAAGTCCATACTCTTCGTGCTGCCGACCAACGGAGGGGAGGCATTGAGCATCCTGTTTGCCGTACTGCTCGGCTACACGCTGCCGATTACGGCGGTGCAGATCCTCTGGGTGAACATGGTCACGGCCGTCACCCTGGCCCTCGCGCTGGCTTTTGAGAAGCCGGAAGAAAACGTGATGCGGCGCAGTCCCCGAAATCAGGACGAACCGCTGCTGTCGCGCTTTGTTGCCTGGCGCATAGTCTACGTGTCCTGCATCCTTGTCCTGGGTACCTTCGGTTTGTTCCTCTGGTATGAACGGGCGGGGTGCACAGATGCATGTGCCCGTACGGTGGCGGTGAACACCCTGGTGTTTTTTGAGATATTCTACCTGTTCAGTGCACGGTTTTTCACCCGGAGCGTGTTTTCACCCGGGGGGCTGTTCGGGAACCGATACGTACTGTATGCCAGCGGGGCGCTTGTGCTTCTGCAGGTGGTGTTCACCTATATGCCCTTCATGCAGCAGGTGTTTGCCACGGTCCCGCTTGACCTTCAGCAGTGGCTGGTCATTCTTGCAGTCAGTTCGAGCGTGCTGTTTTTCGTGGAGATTGAAAAGGCCGTTCGCCGGAGGTTCCGGCTTGGTGAGGGTGACGTGCCCTGAAGCCCCGGCGGGCGCCCCCCCTTGCCTCACATCAGGCTGCCGGGATCGACGTCGATGGAGAGGATGGCAGAAGGAGTGCGGAACCGCCGGGCGATCTCGTCCTGAAGGCCGAGGGCGAAGGCCTCTGTGAGGCGACCTCCGGTGAGTTTCAACAGCACATGATAGCGGTAGCTGCCGCGGATTCTGGCGATGCCTGCCGGTGCGGGCCCGAGCACCACTCCCTGGCCTTCGGCCACGGCTTCAAGCAGCATCGTCCTGCATGTCATGGCCGCCTCTTCTGCGGTCTCTTCATCCGGAGAGCTGCATTCGAACTTCACCAGCCTTGCGTGGGGCGGATAGCAGAGTTCCCTTCGGGAGTCCGTCTCATGCTTGAAGAATGCACTGTAACTGCCGCGGAGCAGGGCGTTGAAGACTTCGCTTTCCGGATTGTATACCTGCAGATAGACCTCTCCCGGGCTTGACGAGCGGCCTGCGCGGCCGGCGACCTGGGTGAGGAGGGAGTAGGTGCGCTCCGAGGCGCGGAAGTCGGGGAGGTTGAGGCCGATGTCGGCCATAAGGACGCCGACGAGAGTGACGCGGGGGAAATCAAGCCCCTTGGCGACCATCTGGGTGCCGAGAAGGATGCGGGCCTTTCCACGGCGGAACTCGTCGAGGATGCGCCCGTGCGAGCCTTTTGTTGTTGTGGTGTCCACGTCCATGCGCAGAATCCGCTCCTCGGGAAAGAGCGACTGGAGCTCCTCTTCAATGCGTTCCGTCCCGCTTCCCTTGTAGAAGAGGTCAGGGGAAGCGCATGCGGGACAGACCTTGCTGAAGGGCTCGGTATGGCCGCAGTAGTGGCAGCGCAGCTGGCGGTGGCCGGCGTGGTAGACAAGCGGAATGCCGCAGTGGGGGCATAGGGGGACATGGCCGCAGGCGAAACAGAGTACGCTGCCGGAAAACCCCCTCCGGTTCTGCAGAAGGATGACCTGCTCGTCTCGTTCCATGCGTCTGGAGATTTCGTGGCGGAGCTTTTCGGATATGGAGGGGGTCGCCTTCGGGCTGTCCTTCATCACGATGAGGCAGAGCTTCGGCATGGTGGCGCCGTCTATGCGATCCCGGAGCTCGAGGAGGCGGTACTTTTCCTGAAGGGCATTCTCGTAGGATTCGAAGGATGGGGTGGCGGAGCCGAGGATGCATACGGCCCCTTCGGTGCGGGCGCGCATGACGGCGAGGTCACGGGCGCTGTAGCGGGGGTTCCGGTCCTGTTTGTAGGCACCGTCGTGTTCTTCATCGACAATCACGGCACCGAGGTTCGAGAGCGGGGCGAAGATGGTGGAACGGGCGCCGAGGGCGATCGTTGCCCTTCCGCTCCGGAGGCGGTGCCATGCGTCGTATTTCTCCTGATTGCTCATGGCGCTGTGCATGATGGCGACCGTGTCTCCGAAATGCTGCCGGAACCGGCCTGCGGTCTGGGGGGTGAGGGCGATTTCAGGGACGAGGACGATGGCGGTCCTGCCTTCCTTGAGCACCTCTTTGAGGAATTCGATGTAGACGAGGGTCTTGCCGCTGCCGGTGACGCCGTGCAGGAGGAATGTTTTGTACCCGCCCTTCCGGCTGGCGCTCCTGAGCTCCCCGAGGACAGCCTCCTGCTGCGCGGTCGGCTGTTTTGGTTCTTCCTGCTCTGTCGGCATGCCGGTATCGAACCGGCCCTCCACGGCAACCGCTATTTTTTCCAGGTAACCGGAGGCCGTGAGGGTGTTGAGGATCCTGCGGGATGCGGCGGTGGCTTCCAGCGACGCTCCGCCGGGACCGAAGGCTGAGACGCGGCGGAACGTTTCGAGCTGTTTCGGGGTGTTTTTCAGCTCCTCTTCAGCTTCACCCGGCAGAACCGGGGCCCGGCGCCATGCCGGGACCGTCCTTTGGGCCGTGCTGGTGAACTTCCGGCGGAGCTTCAAGTGCCCGCTCCGTTCGAGTTCGGAAAGGGTGCCGTAGATGTGTTTTTTGCCGAGCCGTCGCTGGAGCTGCTTGACCGTAATGCGTGTTTCTTTGGCGAGCAGCTGCATGATGCTGCGGCGGAGCGCCGTGCTGCGGACCCGGCGGGTGTCGGTTTCGAGGCTGAAGCCGGCCGCTTCGACGATGTCGTCGACCCTCGTACGCACGGCAACCGGTACTGCGGCGGTGACGCAGTCGATGTGGCGGGTAAGGTAGTATCCGGCCATCCACCGGGTGAGGATGATCAGCGGGGGCGTCAGGACAGGCTCTCCGCCGTGTAGGATGTCGGCGAGCTCAGCCGGAGGCTCCTTCAAAGGCGGCTCGATGCCGGTTTCGATGATATAGGCTGTGGAGGGGGCGGCTTTGCCGCCTCTTGGTACAACCAGCACCATGCTGCCCGGCAGGAGGCCCTCTTCAGGAGGGCCCGGGACCATCAGCGGAAAGGGTTCGCCCCTGAAGAGTTTTTCTGCTATGGCCAGTGCGTACATGATGGCAAAAGAGGTTCCAGGGGGAGGCCCTGCGGTCGGGGCATTACCCCCTGAGGGCTTCGAGTATCCGGTCGCGGATTTCCTCAACGCTGCCTGTGCCTTCAATTCTGGTGTAGCGGGGGGCAAAGGCTCCGGTGCCGGCACCCGCTGCCCTTCGGCTGTAGTATTCGATGAGGGGGGCTGTCTGGTCGTGGTAGATTTCGAGGCGCTTCTTTACGGTTTCTTCGGTGTCGTCTGCGCGCTGGACGAGGGGCTCGCCGGTTTCGTCATCCATGCCGGCTGTTTGGGGAGGGTTGAAGCGGATGTGGTAGGTCCTGCCGGAAGCGGGATGGACCCTGCGGCCGCTCATCCTGTCGATGATTTCCCGGTCATCGACATGGATTTCAATGACATGGTCGATGTCGATACCCTGCCGGTCCAGTGATTCAGCCTGCGCTATCGTTCTCGGGAAGCCGTCGAACAGGCAGCCCTCCTTGCAGTCGTGTTCCAGCAGGCGTTCCTTGATGATGTCCATGATGATGTCGTCGGAGACGAGATTGCCGCCGTCCATCACTTCCTTCGCCTTCAGTCCAAGCGGGGTTCCGGCCTTCACTGCGGCGCGGAGCATGTCGCCGGTCGAAATCTGCGGAATGGCGAGCGATTTCGAGATGTAATTGGATTGTGTGCCTTTTCCTGCACCCGGAGCCCCCAGTAGGATAATTCTCATCAAACTGCTTTAAAAGGATTTTTTCGTGGTAATGATGGTCACTTTCGGTTTTGAAGGAGCTGCTCCTTCGGTGCCGGCCGTTCCGTTCTGGCCGTTTGCGGGTGAGGAGGACAGCGAGGGATCGGTCGGTTTCGGGGGCATCGTAAAGGAGATGGCCTGTTTTTTTGCCGGCGTCTTGTGGAATTCTATGGCCGTGGCTTTGGGGCTTCCCGAGGTCTTTTTCTTATGATGCAGTCTTGCTTCGTCGAACATCTGCTGGAAAGCCGATGCCGAGGTTTTTGCGTCCAGGGCGCGCAGGTAGTAGTCCTCTTCGTCGAGGATGTCGCGGCGGAACTCGAAATCCGTTGCGCCCAGCATCATGCGGATCATTCTGCGGCTTTCGCCCATGTCCCCTTTCGATTCGATCTGGGTTACCGCCTTGGCGTTGAGGGTCGTGAGGGTTTCGCCATTGACATCCTCTTCTTCAAGCAGGCCGAAGGTGACCTGGATTTTCATGCCGAGCAGGGCGAAGGAGGTGACTTCGGCACGGATGACGCTCATGCCGCCGACCGCTGTTTTTTCGCTCCGGAGATCCCATCCGAGCCAGTGATCGACCTTGGTGGTGATGAATTCTGAGATGTCCGATGCCTTGCGGGTGTAGCGGCGGACCTTGAGTTCGCTGAATTCAGGGGTTTCCGATGTGTGGGTCGCGTTGCCGGTCAGGCCGTGGTAGGCTTTTGCGAACTCGGTTTTGAAGGGGATGAAATCAAGCAGATCCATGGTGGTTGGCCGGTTAGAGATTGTCGCTGTTGCCCGTGCAGTCTGCCGCCAGCTGGCCGCATGCAGCATTGATGGGGGTTCCATAGCTTTTCCTGATGGTGACCTGCAGGCCTGCATCCTGAAGAATGTCACGGAACCGTTCCCTTGTGCCGTCGCAAACTGGCTCGAATTTTATATTAACGATTGGATTATAATCAATCAAATTAATTTTGCAGAAAAAGCCGGAGGCGTAGCGTATAAGCCGCTTTGCATCCATTTCAGAGTCGTTTATGCCCTTGAGAAGCATGTAGGCGAGGGTTACGGGTTCTCCCGTTTTGGATGCGTAGCCAATGAGCGATTCGCGCAGCCTGTCCAGCGGGTACTGTCTGGCGGCCTGCGGCATCAGCGCTTCGCGTTTTTCCTGGATGGCCGAGTGAAGCGAGACGGCCAGCTTGGTTTTCAGGCCGGTATCGGCAAGCCGGTCGATTTCAGGAGTGATGCCGACCGTCGAGATGGTGATTTTGCGCTGTGAGGTGCTGAAGCGGTACTTGCGGGTGCTGAGGTTCAGGACCGCCTCGATGACGTTTGCAGTGTTCAGGAGTGGTTCTCCCATCCCCATGAAGACGATGTTCGAGATCGAGGCCTCCCGGTTCCGTTCCTGCAGCATGTCGGAGAGCGCCCAGACCTGTCCGGTGATTTCCCCGGAGGAGAGGTTCCGGCGGAACCCCATCTGCCCGGTTGCACAGAAGGAGCATCCCAAAAGGCAGCCCGCCTGTGCCGACACGCAGGCCGTCATCCGGTTGGGCCCCGGGATGAGGACGGTTTCGACCCGTTCTCCGTCGGGAAGCTGGATGAGCAGCTTTTCAGTCGCTCCTGCAGGGCTGCCCTCCATTGTTTCATCGTGCTTTTCTGTGACGGGCTGCTGGATATAGAAGGATTCGGCGAGCTTCCTGCGCAGGGGGAGGCTGAGGGTGGTCATGTCGTCGAACGATCCGGCACGGTGGCTGAAGAGCCACTGGTGCAGCTGCGCTGCGCGCCACTGAGGCTCATTGATGGCTGCAAGGGCTTCCTTGAGCTCATCCATGCGGAGGTTGAGGATGTTTGATCGTTCTCTCTTCATCGGGAATATCTGTGGTTGGGGCGGTGTGTGCAGGGGAATATAGGATTCCCCTGCGCCATGGCGAAATCTTCCTTTGTGCTGAGGGGTTTCTTCTTTTGTTTGTGTGGATCAAAAAAAGTACTTTATCGCGAAAAGTTTTAAGAACCAGACAGATTTTGTAGCTGCCCGATGAAAGAAACTGCCCCCGAAGAGCAGGCTGTAGCCGATTTCAACCACCAGCGCCTTGACAAGCATATTCATGCACGGATACGTTTTGCCGCCCTATCCTACCTCCTTGCCGTCGGAAAGGCTTCATTCGTGGAGATCCGCGACTGCATCAACGCAACGGACGGCAACCTCAGTGTCCATATGCGCAAACTCGAGTCGGCCGGCTACATCAGCTGCGACAAGGGGTTCCAGCTGCGCAAGCCGCATACCATCTACAGCATCACCGGTGAGGGTCGCGAAGCTTTTCTGAAGTACCGTCGGGACATCCGATCGTTTCTCGGCCCTGAACTCAGCCTGAAGTCGGCTTGAGGGCGCAGGGTTGTATATGAATGAATGCTGATGGTATTGAATACTGGACTGGAATGGAATGAGCTGGAGTGAGCTGGAATGAGCGACCGTATTTCTATTACTGCAAATGTTACCGCAAACCGATGATATTACCTGAGTTTGGAAGAACACTTTCCGGATCCGACTGGTCGCTTCTGATCGACGTTCTGCTTGATGCCCGCCACGTCGTATTGACCACCCATGAGAATTCCGATGGCGACGGCCTTGGTTCGGAAGTCGCCCTTGCCCTTGTGCTCAGTGCACTCGGCAAGGAGGTCACCGTCTTCAACCCGACGCCGGTCCCCCCTAACTACCGCTTTCTCACCGAGAGCTTTCCAATCACCCATTTCGACCCAAAGGACGAGGAGTCCTTACAGGAGCTGTCGCTTGCCGACGTGACGGTACTGCTTGATGCCAACCTCCGTGACCGGATGGGCTCGCTCTGGCCGCATGTCCAGTTCTCGAAGGAGCTGGGTTCCATGCGCCTGCTCTGCGTCGACCACCATCTCGAACCGGATGATTTCGCGGACCTCATGGTCTGTGAAAGCTACGCCTCTTCAACGGGGGAACTGATCTACGACCTCATTTCGGCAATCGGGGAGCGGCAGTGCCGGGACCTTTTCACCAAAGAGATCTCGCAGGCCCTCTATGTCGCGGTGATGACCGATACCGGCTCCTTCCGGTTCCCGAAGACCAGCCCCTACGTGTATTCACTGGCAGGCGACCTGGTGGCGAAAGGGGCGGACGCCGCCCTCGTCTACGACAGGATCTACAATTCGCTGACGCCAGAGGCGCTCAAGCTGCTCGGCCTCGCCCTCACCTCCATCACCATCCTCGATGACGGGGTGATCTCCTGGCTCTTCATCTCCCGCGACATGCTGAAAGCCACCGGCAGCAAGCTGTTTGATACCGATCTCATCGTTCAATATCTTTTAAGTGTGCCGTCGGTCCAGATCGCCGTCCTCATGGTCGAGATGACAGATGGACGGACGAAAGCGAGTTTCCGCTCGCGCGGCAGGGTCTATGTGAACCAGCTGGCCAAAAAATACGGCGGCGGAGGGCACATGAACGCTGCGGGATGCCTGTTCCAGTTCTCTTCCGACAGAGCGCAGCAGGTCCTGCTCGAGGACGTCCGCGCATTCCTTAAAGACCCCGAATCTTTCACCTACTGAAACCAACAGCCGTACCGATCATGAAAACAGCCGCAACATTCTCCGCGCTCCAGGATCTTGACGCCGACCTCCTCATCTTTCCCTTCAGCAGCGAAGGCCTCAAAAAAGCCGCTTCTCCGGTTCTGGAGGCGGCAGGGCTTTCTGATGCCCCTCTGGATGATTTCAAGGCGGCGGCGGGCGATACGCTCGTTCTCTACCCTCGTCCGGGTAAGCTTCGTGCCCCTCGTGTGATGCTTGTCGGCACGGGCGAGGCCGGGAGCCTCGATGACTGGCATCGTGCAGCGACTGCTGCAGCGTCCAGGGCCGTCGACCTTGAAGCCCGCCGAATCGTTTTCGATCTTCCGGCTGCCGGCGGCAAGGCAAAGCCCGGCATTGAGGCGGTGGCTGAAACGCTGGTCGAGGGATGCCTGTTCGGCGCCTACCGGTTTGAACGTCTGAAAAGCGGCAAACTTGATAAAGGAGAGAAGAAAACGGCAGCGAAGGGAAAGGCAAAGAAGGCTGAAAAGGGCATCGACCTCCTGACCCTCCGGGTTCCGGCTTCGGCACTCGCCGCTGCTGAAAAAGGCATGGCCTCAGGGCTTGTCATCGGTTCGGCGCAAGAGATGGCCCGCAATCTCGTCAACCTTCCCGGCAACCACCTGCAGGCAGAAGACATTGCGCGTGCTGCCGCTGCATCCGGCAAGCAGTACGGGTACGGGGTGACGGTACTTCGCAAAAAGGAGATAGAGTCGCTCCGGATGGGCGGCCTTGTTGCCGTCAACCAGGGGAGCCTCAACCCACCGACCTTCACCGTCATGGACTATGTGCCCAAAAAGAAGGCGAAGGCGACCATCGCCCTCGTCGGCAAGGGTGTAACGTTTGATTCCGGCGGCATTTCCATCAAGCCGTCCGAGGGTATGGGCGACATGAAGTCCGACATGGCCGGAGCTGCGGCCGTCATCGGGGCTGTTGAAGCGGCTGCGCGCCTCGCCCTTCCGGTCCGCATCATCGGCCTGATTCCCGCTACCGACAACATGCCGGATGGCAACGCGCAGAAACCCGGTGACGTCATCACCACCTATTCGGGCATTACGGTCGAAGTCGGCAACACCGATGCCGAGGGGCGCCTCATCCTTGCCGATGCCCTGACCTATGCGGCTCAGAAGTACAGCCCTGACGCCATCATCGACCTTGCAACCCTCACCGGCGCCTGCATCGTAGCTCTCGGCTACCAGGTCGCCGGCCTGTTCAGCAACGATGACGCTTTGGCCGGTGCGATCGAAGGTGCTGCCCGCGATACCGGCGAGAAGGTCTGGCGCCTTCCTCTCTGGGAGCTATACGACGAGCAGATAAAGTCCGACGTGGCCGATGTCAGCAACACCGGAAGCCGGGGGGCAGGGACCATCACGGCGGCGAAGTTCCTCGAGAAGTTCATCGACGGCCACAAGAAATGGGCACACATCGACATTGCCGGTCCTTCGTTCCCTGCCAAAGGCGCAGCCAAGGTGAACGGCGGCTCGGGCTTCGGTGTCCGGCTGCTTGTCGAACTCCTCAGGAAATGGTCGTAACCATGAGCGCCCAGGTTTCACAGCCGGTTCTCATCGTACCGGGGGTCCTGTTCTGGGACTCCCTGTACCAGGGCATGCGTCTTGCGCTCTCAGAACGGGTTCCCCTTGAGAGAATCGAGATTGCACCGGTCAGCCTTGGGGACTGGATCGGATTCCCGCCCTCTCCGGAGCGCTCGACGAACCGGGTGATGAAGGTTATCGACCGCTCGCTGAAGAGGATGGCGGAGCGGTTCCCTGGAGAAAAGGTCACCATCGTCGCCCACAGCGGTGGCGGGACGGTCGCCATGGTCTACCTCCTTGAAAAGCCCTTCCAGGGTGACTGCTACCATCGTGGAGAGCAGGTATCGCGCCTCATTACCCTCGGCACGCCGTTCCGCACCCATGAGCAGTATGCGAAGCTCAAGACCGATTTCATCGACCGGCACCTCACGCCCGGTTTTTTTCGACGATGCCGGGTTGTTTCCGTCGTCAGCGACAAATACCGCGGTTCCCCCGCCGGCTCCCTCACTGAAAAGATGTGCCATCTGTTCTACCGCAGCACCTGGGGTGATGGGAATGCATCGGGAGACGGGATCGTACCGGCTGAAAGCTGCCGCCTCGAGGGGGCAAAGAACGTCATCATCCCGGATGCCGAGCATCTGCCGACCCCGCATACCCGTTGGTACGGCACGAATGAGGGGGTGCGGCAGTGGGCGGGGTGGCTTGATTCCGATGGGCCGGAAGAGCACCCCCCCGCGCTGAAATAGAGAATCTTTTCTTTGACAAAGCCGAAGGAAAGTGGTAAAATCAAAACCCTCCATCCGAATGGAATGGCATGTTTTTTTATAACCAAACGCCTCTGTAATGAAAATAACCATATTCGGATCAGGCTATGTAGGCCTTGTTACCGGTGCATGTTTCGCTGAAGTCGGCAACGACGTGCTCTGCGTCGATATCGACCAGGACAAGATCAAGCGCCTGCAGGAAGGACACATTCCGATTTACGAGCCGGGTCTTGAAGATATCGTCATTGAAAACAGTCGTGAAGGGCGTCTCCGTTTCACTTCCGACATTGCAGAGGGCGTCGGGTTCGGCCTCTACCAGTTCATAGCCGTCGGCACTCCTCCCGACGAGGACGGCTCGGCCGACCTCCGCCATGTGCTCAGCGTCGCCGAGAGCATCGGCACCCACATGCAGGAGTACCGGATCGTCATCAACAAGTCGACCGTGCCGGTCGGCACTGCCGATCTCGTGCGTGAGAAAATCAGTTCGGTCCTCAGCGAGCGCGCCGCAGCTATAGATTTTGATGTCGTTTCCAACCCCGAGTTTCTGAAAGAGGGGGACGCGGTGAACGACTTCATGAAGCCCGAGCGCATCGTCATAGGTGTCGACAACCCCCGCACGAAGGAACTGCTTCGTTTCCTCTACTCGCCCTTCAACCGCAGCCATGAGCGGTTCCTGGCCATGGATGTCCGCTCTGCCGAGCTGACGAAGTATGCGGCCAACGCCATGCTGGCCACGAAGATCAGCTTCATGAACGAGATCGCCAACATCTCCGAGCGCGTCGGTGCGGACGTCGAGGCCGTGCGTCGCGGCATCGGTTCCGATTCCCGCATCGGTTTTCCCTTCATCTACCCCGGCGTCGGTTACGGCGGCTCCTGTTTCCCTAAAGACGTCCAGGCCCTTGAGCGCACTGCGCGCAAGTACGGCTACGACTCACGCATTCTGCAGGCGGTCGAAGCAGTCAACCACGACCAGAAGCTGAGCATCGTCGAAAAGATCAAAGCGCACTTCGGTGGCAGCCTGAAGGGCCGCACTCTGGCCATATGGGGACTTGCCTTCAAGCCGAACACCGATGACATGCGTGAGGCCCCGAGCCGCGTGGTGATTGAGGCGCTCTGGAAAGAAGGTGCTGTGGTGAGGGTCTACGATCCTGTCGCCATGGAAGAGGCCGAGCGTATCTACGGGAAGAAGGACGATCTCTACTATGCAGCCAACCCCGAGGATGCGGTGAAAGGCTCCGATGCCCTTGTCATCCTGACCGAGTGGATGGTGTTCCGCAGCCCCGATTTCGAGATGATGAAGCGCGATCTTCTCTCTCCGGTCGTTTTTGACGGCAGGAACATCTACAACCCCGAGTTCATGGAGCAGTCAGGCTTTACCTACTACTCCATCGGCCGGCTCCCGAGAGGCGTATAAGCCCATCGGATTATTGCCGTCCGGATGTCGTCCGGAACATCATACGGACAACGTGCAGCCCTCCCTTGTGAGGGCTGTTCGCCGTTAGGGCTGTTCCCGGACTCCGGCTGTTCCCGGACTCCGGCTGTTCCCGGACTCCGGCTGTTCCTACCTTTATAACCCTCCCGTGATGTGCAGCAGCGGGCCGCTGCCCTGGCCGAGCCTCCATCGGGCTCCGGCCCGTATGGCTTCGGTGGTGTAGTCTTTAGCCTTCCGGACCGCTTCCCTCATCGGCTCTCCCTTTGCCAGATATGAGGCCACAGCCGATGAGAGCGTACAGCCTGTGCCGTGGGTGTTGGGGCTTGCTACCCGTTCGGATGTGAGCCACGTGATGCTCCCTTCAAACAGGAGGCAGTCGCTGCAGGTATTTCCTGCAGCGTGTCCTCCCTTCAGCAGGACAGAGCCTGCGCCCCGGCCGGAGAGTGCCCTTGCCGCAGCTTCGGTTTCCTCGGGTGTGGAGGGTGCGTGCGGGAGACCGAGCAGGACGGCAGCTTCTGGGAGGTTCGGAGTGATGATGGAGGCAAGGGGGAAAAGCTTTTCGACGAACAAAGCCAGGTCGCGGGGCTCGAGGAGCGCGGTGCCGGAGGAGGAACGAAGCACCGTGTCAAGGACAACGGGCGTTGAGGGCGGAAGCATGGCGACAAGTTCTGCAACTGCAGAAACCATCCGTCCGCTGCCGAGCATCCCTATTTTGACTGCGTCGATTGCAATATCGCTGTAGATGGCATAAAACTGCTCTCTGAGGCACGTTTCGCTCTGTTGATGGATCGACACCACTTCGCGGGTGTTCTGGGCTGTAATGGCCGTTATGACTGTCGTTGCATAGCATCCGAGCGCCGCAGCGGTTTTGATGTCTGCCTGGATGCCGGCGCCTCCGCTCCCGTCCGAACCGGCGATGGCGAGGATGGTTGCATAGCGCTTCATGTCCCCTCTCCCGCACGTGTGGTGTTCATGATGGCCATTAGGCTGCGGGCCGCCTCTTCCGGGCTTTCCGCCTTCGTCACTGCGGAGATGACGGCGATGCCTGCCGCACCACGGGAAATGAGGGGTCCGGCATTTTCGCGGGTGATGCCCCCGATGGCGATGAGCGGGATCCTGAGAGCAGCCGCCGCGAGGCTGATTGCTTCGGGTCCGAGAGGCTTGTATCCCTTCGCTTTGGAGCCGGTCGGAAAGATGTGCCCGAATCCGGCATAATCCGCTCCGTTCCGTTCTGCCTTGAGGGCTTCATCCACTGAAGATGTCGATGCTCCGATGATTTTTCCCGGTCCGAAGAGTTGGCGCGCAGCCGCTACCGGCAGGTCGTCCTGGCCGAGATGGACGCCGTCTGCATCTGTCGCAAGCGCTATGTCTGCCCTGTCGTTGATGATGAAGAGTGCACCGGCTTGGCGGCAGAAGGGAATGAGGGCTTCGGCGAGCCGGCAGAGTTCTCTTCCTGATGCTGTTTTCCGCCGCAGCTGGATCATGTTCGCGCCGCCCCTGAGGGCTCGGGGGACCATGTCCAGCGGACTGGTGTCCTCATCGGTGATGACGCAGAGGATGGGTGAGTGTGGACTGTTCATCCTGTTATCCTGTAAAGGTTTTCAATGGTGGACGGAAGGTGTTCGCTGCCGGAGAAAAGGCTTATGGCGGCAATGCCCCATGCCCCGCACTCCATGCACTCTTTCGTGCGCTCCAGTGTGATGCCTCCGAGGGCATAGACCGGGATGGAGACGGCACGGCAGACCTCCCTGAGTTTTTCCGTCCCCTGAGGAGGACCGAAGGCAAGTTTGGAGGGCGTGCTGTAGACCGGGCTGAAGAACAGGTAGCCGGCACCAGCCTCCTCGGCCGCGACTGCGTCCCGGAGGGAGTGTACGCTGCGCCCGAAGATGAGCGAAGGCGCGGCTTTCCGGAGCAGGTGCAGGGGACAGGCCTCTTCGGGCAGATGGACCCCGTCGAGCCCTACCGTCAGCGCAATGTCGATGCGTTCCGATACCAGCAGCCTTGATCCTGCCGTAAGCGGCAGTTTCCGTGCATCACGGGCCAGAGCAAAGAGCTGCCTGCCGGAAAGATGTTTTTCGCGGATGAGGATCATGCACGGCGGAGCTCCGGCAAGCCTCAGGAGAAGCGATTCCGTCCCGCTGCCTACCTGAGTGGATGTCGCGGGGCTGCTGATCACCGTGATGCGGGGCAGGGGAGCTGATGACGGGGTTCTTGCCTTCATGGCGTTGCTGGCTTTGATATTTCTCGGACATTAAATAATTTAGAGGGTAAAAGCAACCGGAGCGAGTATCCAGTCACCCATTTGCATTGAGGAGAAGCCCAGCATATGGAAAGCATTGAACAGAATCTTGCGGATGCCGGCCTTGTGCTGCCTTCCCCCTCAACGGCCTCTCCGCTCTACGCTCCGGCCATTCTTTCCGGCAACCTGATTTATACCTCCGGCCAGCTCCCGATGGTAGATGGCGTGCTGGCTTCCCGGGGGGGCGTCGGCAGGGTCTCGGCGGCCCGTCTTGAGGATGCTTCCCTGGCATCGCGCATTGCCCTCATCAACGCCCTTGCCGCCATACGCACGGTAACGGGCTCGCTTGACGCCATCACCCAGGTGGTTCGTCTCACGCTGTATGTTTCAAGCGAGCCGGATTTCACCGGTCAGCATCTTGTCGCAAATGCGGCCTCAACCGTTCTTCTCGATATCTTCAAAGAGCGGGGGAGGCATGTCCGCAGTGCTGTCGGTGTCGCCTGTCTGCCCCTCGATGCCAGCCTTGAGCTTGAGCTCATCGTCGCATACAACCCCTCCTTCCCCCCTTCACACTGACTGGAAAAACATATCTCCAGAGATTGATTGATGGCACAATCAATTCCCGATGATGTGCATCATTAAGCGCAGTTAAATCAAGTGTAAGGCGCGCAAAGCGTTGTTGATAAGTCTTGAGTATTTATGATTTATGTTTCAACGTAACAGTCGCCAACAACAACTGAACCATTGTTGGCAATAACTGCCTTGATGCTTCTTGTTTGTCGCAATAAGTGCTTTTGTCTCTCTGGTTATCCCGTCTCGCAAATAAGTCATAATTTTATCTTATAAAGTATGGTAAGATGTTTAAATAAAAGATTATAGATGTTTTTGGTGAATGTTTGCTTTATGTTGTTTGTGTTGCTGGTAATATTCTTCTGCTGTGTCGTTGTTGGTTGGCTTCACACTGTTCTTTGCGGTTGTTCATATGGCGCTTATTTTGTTTCATTATTCGGCTTTCAGTTGACTTATCTGGTATATCGTGTTGCTGTTGTCTTTTCTCTTAATGTTTTTTGTCATCTCTTTTGTTGGTTGCTTGTTCGGTTTTTTTGTATGCTGTTATTTGGGCGTTCATTTTACTTGCGGATAAGAGTTCTTTTTGCGCTCTATGCTGCCCTTCCCTGCTGTAAGGCCGGGCGTGCATCCGTTTCCTGTGCACGTCACCTGTCCTGTTTTTGGGCGGCGACGGGTTAAGCTGTATCTTCATGAAAGCGGAGGCTGGTTGCGGGTTCCTGCTGTTGCCCGGGACTGCCTTCCTCTGTCATCACCATCGTATTAATTGTGTTCTGCCATGTCCCGTATTCTGACCATAGCGATGATGCTCGTCGTCCTGGCCTTCGGCGTTTTTCTCGGATCCAGGATGGCCGGTGACGGTACAGATCGCTACAGGGAGCAGAAAAAAATGAGTGAGGCCTATGAGCTCATCAAGGCCTTTTATGTCGATGATGTCCCTGGCGACAGTCTTGCGGGTGCGGGAGTGCAGGGGATGGCCGGCTATCTGGATCCGCATACCCTCTACCTTGCTCCTGAAAAAGCCGCGTATTCCCAGGCGGAGTTCGATGGCAATTTCGATGGCATCGGCATCGAGTACGATGTCCTCAACGATACACTGCTTGTTGTCACTCCGCTGTCCGGCGGGCCGAGTGCCGCAGTCGGCATCGCTCCCGGCGACCGGATCCTTGCCATCGATTCCGTGTCCTGCATCGGCATTTCCCGCCAGGACGTCATGCGCAAGCTCAGGGGGAAACGCGGGACCAGGGTATTGCTGAACGTCTATCGTCCCCTTTCCGGCAAGAGTTTCGACTTTCTGGTTACAAGGGGGAAGATTTCCACCTCCAGTGTCGACGCGGCCTTTATGCTCGAAGGCGGCAACGGTTACATCCGCATCAGCCGTTTCATGGCCACAACGGCCGATGAGTTCCGCCTTGCACTCACGAAGCTCCGCCATGCCGGCATGCGGCGTCTTATCGTTGACCTTCGGGGCAATCCGGGCGGGTTTCTTGAGCAGGCCGTGCAGGTGGCTGACGAGTTTCTGGGTGAAGGGCAGCTGATTGTCTATACGAAAAGCAGGAATTCGGCTGAGAATGTCCGCTATGTGGCACATTCGGGAGACGGATACGAAAAAGGAGCGCTTGTGGTGCTCGTCGACAAGGGGAGCGCCTCAGCATCCGAGATCCTGGCCGGTGCCCTGCAGGATAACCATCGTGCCGTCATTGTCGGTGAGCTGACGTTCGGAAAGGGGCTCGTGCAACGCCAGCTGCAGTTTTCCGACGGCTCTATGCTCCGTCTGACGGTTTCAAGGTACTACACGCCTTCCGGCAGGCAGATCCAGCGGCAGTATGTGAAGGGGGAGGGCGGACGTGACCGCTATTATCATGAATCTCTGGCCAATATCATGCCGGGGAAACTCTTTAGTGACCCCGACAGTTTACTCTACCGGAAAACCAGCGAGGTATCCGTGTACAGAACCGGAGGTCTCTACGGGGTGCTTGATTCCCTGAAGGGTAAAGCAGCTTCGAAGAACCTTCAGCTGAATGCGCTGTCGGCAGCCGGGGGCATCATTCCCGATTTCTGGGTGACGGGGCGTCCCTATACGGAGTTCTATCAGGAGATGTACCGCTCAGGCCTGTTTGAGGACATTGCCCTTAAGATCCTTGATGACCCGAAGAGTTCCGTACAGGCCTACCGCGCGTCGCTTGATGGGTTCATTTCCGGCTATCTGGACGACGGGCGCCTGCTTTCTCTGGTCCGGAAGTCCTGCAGTGCCAGAGGGATTGCCTTTGATGCGGCATCCTTCCGCCGCGACAGGGCGTATGTAGCCCTTGCAGTCAAGTCGCGCATAGCCCATCAGCTGTTTGGTTTCGAGGGTCAGATCCGGGTGTTTGTTTCGGGTGCGGACCCTGTGGTCCGCATGGCCGGAGAACTTCCTGTAGTCCCTTGAGTTCCGGACCTCGTTTCATCTTCACTCATTAATCATCTTTAATCAGTCAATCCACATGCCGTCACTGCTTGAAAAAATCAACAATGAGAGCTGCACGCTCCGCCTGAAAAACGACTGGCTCAAGATTTTCACCTGCCCGGTCCCGAGTTCGGATTTCCTCTCTTTTGTCGGCGTCGCCGAGCTTGATGCATCGCGGGACGCTGTTCTGGCATTGCTCTACGACATCGAGTCCGCGACCGAGTGGGTATGGAAGACCAGTGAGATGCGCCTCCTCCAGGAACTTTCCGGTGATGACGGCCGGGTGGTATACCAGGTGGTCAGCGCGCCGTGGCCTGTCACCGACCGTGAGATCATCAGCCGTTCGGAAGGGTTCATGGATCCCGAGACCGGCGAGGCGTTCATCAGCATCGAAGGCCTTCCCGACTTCCTTCCGCCCGACAGCCGCTATGTGCGGGTGCCGAGCCTGACGGGAGCGTGGAACATCACCCCTCTCGCCCTGGATCGATGCAGGGTGGTATTCAGGCTTCACATCGAGCCCGGTGGCGAAATCCCCTCATGGCTTGCCAACATCGCCGTTATCGATACGCCCTACCACACCCTCTGCAACCTGAAAGAGATGGTGAAACGCGAGAAATACAGGACGCCGGTGAAGGCTCCCTTCAAAGAGTCTTCAAGGGACGTAATCCGCAATTATGAGGAATTTATTTCCGCCTGATTGTTATTTTTCCCTTTTAACTCAGGCCGTCCCGTATAACAGCCGCTCCTTCCTCAGTCATCTAACCGCTTCAGGCATGGACGTACATTCGATCCTCAATGGTAAATGGGATTTCAGGGTTGAGCACAGGGGCATCAGCATTTATTCCTCGAAGGTCGAGGGTTCGGATGTACTTGGCTTCAAGGGGGTGGCGGAGATTCCTGCCGGCTTCAGGAAGCTCATTTCGCTGTTCCATGACACCTCGAGTTACGGCCGCTGGGTTCACCATCTGACTGAGATGGAGGTGCTTGAGCGGAACGATTCGCTTGAATATGTGGTGCGGCAGGTCATCGACACCCCGTGGCCTCTCCAGAAACGGGAGATGATCGTCAGGACGGGCCTTGAGCCGGCGGGAGAGAATGCTGTGGCGGTTACGATGACCGGCGTGCCGGAATTCATACCGCTGAACCCTGCCTACTCCAGGGTTAAAGAGGTGCAGGGTCTCTGGGTCTTTGCTCCCTCAGGCCCCGATGCCATCCATCTGACCTTTGTGATGCATGTCGATCCCGGCCCGGACGTTCCTTCCGCCGTCAGCAACCAGGCGATGTTCGAAGTGCCGTTTTATTCGATGGACAACCTGCGAAAACTCGCTGGCGACCGTTCCTACAACCCGCCCTATCCCGAAGAGGTCGACCGGCACCTCTGCATCATCTGAGACGAACGGCTCAGTGTACCGGATGTTCCCTGCATACCCGCTTGAGCCGTTCCGGCTTGACCGGCACGGCCCCGACCTCCTGGCAGACAGTTCCTGCAGCAAGGTTGGCGATTGAGGCATTCCGGATGATGTCGAGGCCCGCCGCGGCTCCGAGCGCGAGGGTGCCGATGACGGTATCGCCCGCTCCCGACACATCGGCAACGTCCAGCGAACTTACCTCGATGTGGGTAAAGGATCCGTCGTAGACCGTCATTCCTTTTTCACTCCGGGTCACCACCAGCGCTTCAGCCTGAATAAGGTCCTGCAGCCTCAGGCACGCCTCCTCGACCTCCCGGTCGCTGTTCGGCACCGGGGTGCCGAGCGAGGCCGCCATTTCCGACAGGTTCGGCTTGAACACCGTGCAGCCCCGGTATGCAAAGAAATTCTTCAGTTTCGGATCGACCAGAACCGGTACACCATGGCTTTTTGCAGCGGCGATGAGCGCAGTGATGAGCTCCAGTGACAGCACCCCCTTGTTGTAGTCTTCAAGCACGACGGCGTCAGTTTCCGGGATGATGGCGTTGAAGGCATCCATGATGGAGGCGGCTGTCTTTTCACTGATTTCATCCCTTTTTTCGAAGTCGACCCTCGTGATATGGTGGTTCTGTGAGAGGATGCGGGTTTTGCAGGTGGTGGGACGGGCGGGATCGCTGACGAGGCCCTCTCCTGACAGTCCCATGTTTCCGAAAAGTCCGAGCAGGAGCCCGCGGTCCTGATCCTCGCCGGTCACGCCGAAAAGGGTGGTCTCGGCGCCGAGCGAAAGGGTGTTGAGCGCCACGTTTGCAGCGCCCCCGAGCCTGATGTCCTGATGGGTCACGTCGACGACGGGAACGGGATACTCCGGTGAAATCCTTGACACATGGCCGAAGATATACTTGTCGAGCATGATGTCGCCGACGACGGCGATCCGTTTTCCTTTGAAAGATTCGATGATGCTGTCGGTGGTCTGGGTGGCCATGTACCTGTATTGTGTGTTTTTCGGAGTGTCGGAGAGGGGGAGAGCCCTGTGTCCAAAAAGTAAATAAAAAAAATACCGCCAAAAACCCCGATGGTGAATAATGATGCTGTTTGGTGGTTTTATTTTTTACTATTTTTTGTTATAATTAAAGCTAAGCATTTTTACGCTTTATCAGAAGAAACCGGACACTGATGTTTGAGAGTTTAAGCGACACGCTGGAAGGCGCTTTCAGGAAGCTAGCCGGCCAGGCGACCATCAATGAGATCAACATCGGTATCGCCATGCGCGATATCAAACGCGCTCTCCTTGGCGCCGATGTCAACTACAAGGTTGTCAAGAAACTGGTCGAGGACATCCGCCTGAAGTCTCTCGGCGAAGATGTCGTCAAGAGCGTTTCGCCGGCACAGATGATCGTGAAGATCGTCAGCGACGAGTTGACCGAGCTCATGGGCGGGGAGCAGAAGCCGCTCAACCTTTCCACGAAGAACCTGCCCGCGGTCGTCATGGTTGCCGGTCTGCAGGGTTCGGGAAAGACCACGTTCTGCGCGAAGCTCGCCAAACGCCTGAAAAAGGGTGGAAAGAACCCGATGATGGTTGCCGCCGACGTCTATCGTCCTGCAGCCGTCGAGCAGCTGAAGACTCTCGGTCTGGAAGTCGGTGTTCCCGTGTTCTCCCTGGATGAACAGGATGCCATGAAAGTGGCCCGCGAGGGCCTGGAGGCCGCCAGAAGGGGAGCGCATGACGTGCTGATCCTCGATACTGCCGGCCGCCTGCAGATCGACGACAGGATGATGGCTGAGGCCGAGGCCCTGAAAAACCTGATGAAGCCCGAGGAACTCCTGTTCGTCGTCGACTCGATGATGGGCCAGGAGGCGGTCAATACCGCCAAGGCGTTCAATGACCGCCTTGACTTCGACGGTGTGGTGCTGACCAAGCTTGACGGCGATTCACGGGGCGGTGCGGCCCTGTCGATCCGGCAGGTTGTTGAAAAGCCCATCAAGTTCATGAGTGTCGGCGAGAAGATGGACGACCTCGACCAGTTCTATCCGGACCGCATGGCCCAGAGGATACTGGGAATGGGCGACATCGTCAGCTTCGTCGAAAAAGCGCAGGAGAATCTGGATCTGGAGAAAACGATCCAGATGCAGAAGAAGCTGATGAAGAACGAGTTCGATCTGAACGACTTCCTCGACCAGCTCCAGCAGCTCAAAAAAATGGGGTCCATACAGGGACTCATAGAGATGGTGCCGGGCCTGAACAAGATGGTGCCGAAGCAGGATCTCGAAAACCTGGACTTCAAGCCGATCGAGGCCATCATCAACTCCATGACGAAAGCCGAGAAGGCTTCGCCGGAAATCATCAACGGCAGTCGCCGCCAGCGTATTGCCCTTGGAAGCGGAACGCGCGTGCAGGAGGTGAACATGCTCCTCAAGCAGTTCGCGGAGATGAAGAAGATGATGCGCTCGGTGTCGAAAATGACGCAGTCGGGAAGGAAGATCACTTCCCAGAACCTGGCGCTTGACAAGTTTTTAAAACGATAGACAGCAGTACTTTCTTAACATAACATTAAATCAATACTAGCTTTGGTAAAGATCAGACTGAGAAGAGCGGGAAGAAAAAAACTGCCGGTATACCAGATTGTAGCGGCTGATGCACGCGCACCGAGGGACGGCAAGTTTCTTGAGGTAGTCGGGCACTACCAGCCTACCGCCAAGCCCCATGTCGTTACCCTCGACCGTGAGCGTGTGGCCTACTGGATGCAGACCGGCGCACAGCCGACATCAACCGTCCGCAGCCTTATCCAGAAGACCGGCCTTCTCTATGAGCTGAGGCTCAAGAAGCTCGGCCGCAGCGAGGCAGAGGTTGCTGAGGAAATGGAAAAGTGGCAGGAGAAGCAGGCTGAAAGGCGTCAGAAAAGGCTCAACGTCAAATCGCGACGCCGCCAGCTGAAGAAAGAGGCCGCTGCAAAGCCGGCCGTGGCTGAAGAGGTTGCAGCACCTGTTGCCGCCGCACCCGTGGCTGAAGCTCCAGTCGCTGAGGTTGAGGTCGTCATTGCTCCCGAGGTCCAGGTCGAGGCAGCCGTCGAAGCAGTTCCTGAAGCCCCTGTGGCTGCAGCTGAGCCGGCTCCCGAGGTAAAGGCAGAAGAGAAGGAAGAGGGCGGGGAAGCCTGATCGGCTCCCCCCTTCGCTGACCGTGATGGAACTCTGGCTCACCGGTATCGTTCTCAAGCCGAGAGGGTTGAAGGGCGAAGTCAAGGTGAAGCCTGTGACCGACTATCCCGAGAAGTTTCTTTCCCGGAAATCGTATTGGGTGGGCGGCTCCCCCGGGGATGCCGTCCCCCTTGCGGTCAAGCACGCTTCGCTCGCCGGTGGTTTTGCCTGGCTGTTCCTTGAGGGAGTAGACAGTCGCGAAAAAGCCGAGGCTCTTGCCGGCCGGCAGCTGTTTATTGAAGCTTCGGAAGCGGAGCCCCGCAAGGATGACCGCGCCTGGCTGCATGAACTCGAGGGCATGAAGGTACTCGGAGCAGGCAGAAAGGAGGTCGGTGTCCTCAAAGAGGTGCTTTCGATGCCCGCCCATGAGGTTTACGAGATCATTTCAGGCGGACGATCGGTGCTGGTGCCGGCCATTGAAGAATTTGTTGAGGAAATCAGCCTTGAAGGTCGCTATATTCACGTGCCCCGATTTGATGAGTTTCTCTGAACCGGTTTGATCCGGGCAATGAACGGCAATGAACGGGAGTAAACGTCATTGATCGAGAGATGATGGAAAGATGATGGATGGAATCAGGATCGATGTGCTATCCGTCATACCGGGTTTTTTTGACTCAGTGCTCGACAACGGGCTGCTGGCCATTGCCCGGAAAAAAGGATATGCCGATATTGTCGTGCACAACCTGCACGATTACGGTCTCGGCCGGTACCGCCAGGTTGATGACTCGCCCTTCGGCGGCGGCGCCGGAATGGTGCTCAGGCCGGAACCGGTTTTTGCCTGTGTGGAAAAGCTCCAGAGTGAACGATGCTACGACGCGGTGATCTTTCCGACCCCCGACGCCCGGCCGTTCCTTCAGGGTGATGCCAACCGGCTCTCGAGGATGAAGAACCTGATGTTCCTCTGCGGCCACTACAAGGCCCTTGACGAACGGGTTCGTCAGTCGCTGGTCACCATGGAGTACTCCATCGGAGACGTGGTTCTTTCAGGCGGGGAGATTCCCTCCCTCCTCATGATGGATGCCCTGTTGCGCGTGGTTCCCGGGGTACTTGGAGACAGCGAATCGGCACTGACTGATTCCTTCCAGACCGGGATGCTTGACTGTGCGTATTATACCAGGCCCCCGGAATTCAGGGGGATGAAGGTTCCGGAAGTACTGCTTTCGGGCCATCATGCCAAGATAGAGCAGTGGAGGCAGGAAAATGCGCTGGAGAGGACGCGCCGTCTGCGGCCCGACCTTCTCGGCGAGGATGTTGAATGATTTTACAGTGCAACTTAAATAACAAACAGTAGTCGAAATGGACCAGTTAATTCAGTTAGTCGAAGCAACCCAGCCCGGCGTCGAATGCCCCGCCCTCAATCCCGGTGATACCGTCAGGATCCAGCTGCGTGTCATCGAAGGCGAAAAAGAGCGTCTTCAGGCGTTCGAAGGCGTCGTCATCAGCGACAGGGGTGCCGGTGCGTCCAAGACCATCACCGTCCGCAAGATTTCGCACGGCGTCGGTGTCGAGAGGATCATCCCGGTCAACTCGCCCAATATTGAAAGCGTGACCGTTCTCAAGCACGGCAAGGCCCGTCGTTCCAAGCTGTTCTACCTCCGCAAGCGTACCGGCAAGGCCGCGCTGAAGGTCAAGGAGCGCAAGGTCTCCGAACAGGCCTGATTCTGTTGACGTTCCGGCAGGGCACTCTGTCCTGCCGGACTTCGATGCCCCATTTCTATTGATGCCAGTGATCTGACGTCTACTCCCACTGAGCCGTTTTTTCATGAAGATCGGTCCCTACACGCTTACAGCCCTCCGTGTCCAGCAGTTTTCTCTTGACGGGGGAGCTATGTTCGGCGTTGTCCCGAAGTCATTCTGGGAACAGGCTGCACCGGCCGATGCATTGAACCGCGTCCGGCTGTCCGCTGCACTGCTCCTCATTTCCGGACCCGGCCGCAACATCCTTGTCGATACCGGCATGGGCAGCGCCTGGCCTGAAAAGCTTCGCTCCATCTATGCTGTTTCGCCCTTCCTGCTTGATGAGGAGCTGGCTCGTACGGGGCTCTCCCGTACCGACATCACCGATGTCATTCTTACCCATCTGCATTTCGACCACATCGCCGGGGCTTTTCGTTCCTGTGGTGAGAATCTGGTTCCTCTCTTTCCAGATGCCCGGTTCCATATCCAGGAGGAAAACCTCCGCACCGCACGGAACCCGAACCGCAAGGAACGGGCCAGCTATGAGCCGCGTTTCGTCGATGCGTTCCAGCAGCACTGCAGAATCAATCTCCTCGATGGTGCTCAGGAGCTTTTTGAGGGCATCAGCCTCATTCCCTCACATGGCCATACCCGGGGCCAGCAGCTTGTGAAGGTTTCTGGAAGTGAGGGCACGCTGGTGCACTGTGCAGACCTTGTACCCTCTGCCGCACATATCCCCCTTCCGTGGGTGACCGGCTACGATATCCATCCTCTTGTCGTTCTCGAGGAAAAGGAGGCACTGCTTGAAGAAGCCGTTGAGGGAGGATGGACGCTCTGTTTCGGGCACGACCCCTTTCATGATGCCGCAACCCTCTGCCGCACCGGGAAGGGGATTGCGGCGGAGTGCTTCGTCACACTGTGAACCTCACCATCTCCACTTCTGCACCATCATTGCCCTGTAAGGAGCAGGTCCGCCTCTTTCAGGAGCACATCTTTTCGTTCTACCAGCTCCATCGGCGCTCGTTTCCCTGGCGCAGCGCCCTGTCCAGGTACGCTGTGATGGTGAGTGAGGTGATGCTGCAGCAGACCCAGGCGGAACGGGTGGTGCCGAAGTACCTGGAGTGGATGCGGCGTTTTCCTGACCCCGGGACCCTCGCTGTGGCTCCGCTCCGCGATGTGCTTGAGCTCTGGAGCGGGTTAGGGTACAATTCCCGGGCGCTACGTCTCCAGGAGTGCGCCCGGCTGGTGGTCGCGATGTATCAGGGCGAGCTCCCCGCCACTCCCCGGGAGCTGAAAGCCCTTCCGGGAATCGGGGAGTACAGCTGCCGCTCCATTCCCGCCTTTGCCGATAATCTTAACGTTGCGGCTGTCGATACCAATATCCGCAGGATCCTCATCCATGAGTTCTCCCTTCCCGAAGAGAGCCCGCAGCGGGTGCTGCAGGCGTTCGCCGATCTTGTACTGCCGGAAGGCCGGAGCCGCGACTGGCATAACGCGCTGATGGACTACGGTGCCCTTCAGCTTACCTCAAAGCGAACCGGCATCCGGGCCCGTTCACGCCAGTCAAAGTTCGAGGGGTCGCGGAGGTGGTACAGGGGCAGGGTGCTGCAGGAACTCCTGCGTGAGGAAGCGGTGCCGCTTGAGGTGCTGGAGTCGAAGTACCGGGAGTGCCCCGGGGGAATCAGCTCGGTTGTCGATGACCTTTTGCGGGATAATATGGTTGAATTCGTCGGGGGGGGTGCTGCAGGGGGAGTGCTGTTGCGGATACGTGAGTGAGTGCCGGGGGAAGGATATCTTTCCCCCGGCCCCAATGCCGGCCTACTCGGTGTTGTAGACCATGTTCAGTTCCTTGTAGATGGCGTCGATCTCTTTTTCATACAGTTCGAGTATGGTTTTGCGCTTCACCTTCAGGGTCGGCGTCATCAGGCCGTTTTCTATGGTGAAGGGCTCTTTTGCCAGAATGAAGCGACGCACCTTTTCGTGGGTGGCGAGCTGGCGGGAGATGCTGCGCAGGAGTTTTTCATAGATCTGTACGATCTCCTTGTGTGCACAGAGCCCGGCATCGTCCGGAGCCGTGATGCCTGCCGATGCTGCGAATTCCCTGAGTTTCTGGAAATCGGGGACGATGAGGGCAATGAGGAACGGGCGTTTTTCGCCGACCACCATCACCTGGTCTACATAAGGATTTTCGGCAATCAGGTTTTCGATCGGCATCGGGGCGATGTTCTTGCCTCCGGAGGTGACGATGATGTGCTTTTTCCGGTCGGTGATCTTGAGGTAGCCGTCACCGTCGATTTCTCCGATGTCACCGCTGTGGAACCATCCGTCCCGAATCACCTCCGCGGTCGCCTCACGGTCCTGCCAGTATCCCTTCATGATGTTGGGCCCCCTGAACAGGACCTCTCCGTCTTCGGCGATCTTCATCTCGACGTTGGCCACTGTCGGCCCCACGGTGCCGAATTTCACCTTTTCGGGCCGGTTGACATTGGTGATGGGCGAGGTCTCGGTCAGGCCGAACCCTTCGAGGATCGTGATGCCGAGAGCCTGGAAGAACTCGCCGGTTTTCTGCGGCAGGGCAGCGCCGCCGGACACGAAGTAGCGCAGCCGGCCGCCGAATCGTTTCTTGACCTTCTGGTAGACCAGTTTTCCAGCCACCGCATGCTGCAGGGTGAGGAGGGGTGAGGCACTGCCTTTTTTCTCAATGCTGCGGTGGTAGTGTTCTCCCCTCGAGACCGCCCAGTTGAAGATTTTCTGCTTCAGGGGGCTTTCCGTTGAGATCTGCTTCTGCATGTTCGTCCTGATCCGGTCGAACAGCCTCGGAACGGTGAATATGATCGTGGGGCGTGCCTCGGTGATGTTCAGCGACACGGTCTCGATGCTTTCGGCGAGGTAGATCGATGCACCGCAGGCAAAGAGCAGGTAGTAGCCCCCGGTCCGTTCATAGGCATGGGAGAGCGGGAGGAAGGAGAGGCTGCAGTCGGTTTCGTCGATGCGGATGATTTCTGCGGCCGATTTGACGTTTTCGCAGAGGTTGCGGTGTGTGAGCATGACCCCCTTGGGCAGGCCGGTGGTTCCGGATGTGTAGATGATGGTGGCGACGTCGTCAGGGTCGACTTTCGTGCCATCAAGCATCCAGGGCTTGTCAAGCAGCAGCTGCGTACCGGCAGCCTTGGCATTGTTGAGGTCGATGACGTCCTCGACCGGTTCTTCCAGCCGGTTCATGACGATGAGCTGCGTCAGGTCGGGGAGGTTCTGCCAGATGGAGAGGATCTTGCCGAGCTGTAGCATGTTGGAGACGATGACGGCCCGTACACCGGCATCCTTCAGGATGTATTCTATCTGGTTTGGCGGCAGTGAGGGGTAGAGGGGTACGTCGATCGCACCGAGGCTGAGGACCGCCATGTCGGCGAGGTACCATCCGGGGCGGTTTTCCGACAGGATGGCCACCCGGTCTCCGGCGGCCGTGCCGTTTTCTTTCAGATATGCCGAAAAACGCCGGACATCTTCATGGAAGTCATCGTAGGAGATGGGCTCGTAGGCGCTCTGGAGCTTGTGGGCAAATGGAAACCTTGCAGGCTGGCCGCGGTAGTGACTGAATACCGAAGCAAAGAGTTCCGGCAGGGTCTGGAAGTCGGGATTGATGAGGCCCATCAGCGTATGAGGTTAACTTACGGGGGTAGCCATAGGGGATAACAGCGGGCCGTCCAGCACTGCAGGAGCCCTTCCCGGCCGGGACAATAAACAAATATGTAACAATACCTCGCTTCAATTCAAAATGGGCGGGGGACAATTGTGATCTGTGAAGGGTTCCTGCAGTGTTGCAGTGAACAGCCCGCTCTCAAAAAGAAATTCGGCAAAATCTTGCCGATCTGTCGTAATGCCGTTATTTTGCCCTGCATCTCCCTCTGCGCCGGGGGTCTGTTCCGCCGGCACCGGGGTTTCAACCCAAGTTCCCTGAATCCTATGCAGAAAGGCAAGCGGTCTGTTTCCAAATGGACGGGATACGTTGGCCTCGGCGCCGGTCTCGCTCTCATTGTTCTTCTGTTCCGTACCATCGACCTGCAGCGTTCGATCGAACTCATCAGCTCGATCGGTTTCAGCTCGGTCTTCATCCTCCTGCCTTTTTTTGCCCTTCATTTCTTTGAAACGCTTGCATGGGTGGACGTCTTTCCTCCCGGTACCAAAGGGATACGGTTCTGGCGGCTCATGAAGATCCAGGTGATTGCAGAAACGGTTTCCATGACCCTGCCTGCAGGTGTTGCGGTGGGCGAGCCCCTGAGGCCCTATCTCTGCCACCGCCAGATGGGTATCGACACGCCGGTTGCGGTCGCTGCGGTTGCCGTGCGCAAACTGCTGCTCGGCGCCATGCAGGGCGTCTATACGGTCATCGGGGCCCTTGCGGGGTTCATGCTTCTGCAGCAGGTATCACAGGACCTTACCGGGTTCGGGGGCCTCGGCTACCTTATGCTGGCCGTCGGCACCGGGGTGTTTCTCATGTTCATGATCTTTCTCCTGCTGATCCTCAACGGCAATTCCGCTACGGCACTGCACCGTATGCTGATGCTTGTGCCGTTCGAGCGGGCAAGGGCGTGGCTGCTTCTGCGGGAATCGGGTTTCCAGGATACCGACCTGCATCTGCGCAGCTTCAGCAGCTCCTCACCCCTCCGCCTCCTTAAGGCGACCTTCTGGTACCTTCTCGGCTGGGCAATGCTTGCCTTTGAAAGCTACATCATCCTTCGCCTGCTCGGCGTCGCAATTTCTTTTCCCCAGGTACTTGCCATCGACACGACGCTCGTCATGCTCCGGGCCGTGTTTTTTTTCATCCCTTCGGGACTCGGCGTCCAGGATCTCGGGTATCTGGCATTCTTTCAGGCAATCGGCATTCCGGACGCCATGGCATATGGCGGGGCGTTCATCCTCCTCAGGCGATTCAAGGAGGTGATCTGGTACTCTTCAGGCTATCTCTTGATGTTTCTCTCGGGGGTGCATATCTCTGATGCAGGGCGTATCGAAGGTCCAGCGCGTGTGAAGGGGGAGCAGCCATGAAGAAGCGTGCGCTTTTCATCTGCGGTTCGATGAACCAGACCACCCAGATGCACCAGATAGCCGAGAAGCTGCCTGAGTTCGATCGCTGGTTCTCCCCGTTTTATTCCGACGGCATCCTCGGGGCCGCGGCAGATGCGGGGCTCCTCGAGTTCACCATCATGGGACACAGCCGCAGGGAACGGGCAGTGAACTACCTGTTGGCAAACGAACTGCAGATTGATGCCGGGGGCGTCCTTCACGACTATGATCTCGTCGTCACCTGTACGGATCTCATCGTTCCCCGCAACATCCGCACACGCCGCATCGTACTCGTGCAGGAAGGGATGACGGAGCCCGAGACCGTCCTGTTTCATCTCGCCCGGAATTTCCGGTGGATCCCGCGCTGGATCGCCGGTACGGCGACAACGGGTCTGTCGGGCGCCTACAGCAGGTTCTGCGTTGCCAGCGAGGGGTACCGGGACCTGTTCATCCGCAAAGGTGTCGATCCCGCAAAGATGGTGGTGACGAGCATGCCGAACTTCGACGACTGCCGTCGGTACCTCGAAAATGATTTCGAGCACCACGGCTACGTGCTCGCCTGCACCTCCGACAACCGCGAGACCTTCATCTACGAAAACCGGCGCCGGCATATCGAGCGCTGCCTTGAACTGGCCGGTGGAGGACAGCTCATCTTCAAGCTGCACCCCAACGAATATGCCCGGCGCGCCACCGCTGAAATAGAGCGCTACGCTCCCGGGTGCCTCGTCTACAGCGAAGGGCGGACCGAAGAGATGATTGCCAATGCACGGATGTTGATTGCGCAGTTTTCATCCACTATCTTTGTGGGTTCAGCACTCAAGAAGGAGGTGCATTGCGGACTTTCTTCCGAAGAACTCAAACGGCTCACGCCGGAGCAGAACCGTTCTGCAGCCCGGAGGATAGCCGATGTCTGCCGTCTTGTAGCCGACGGAAATCCCGACCAGTAAACACCGGACCCTACACCATGCACACTGTTGCCGTCATCCCGGCAAGGGGTGGCTCCAAAGGCCTGCCCGGTAAGAACATCCACCCTGTGGCGGGCCGCCCTCTCCTCGCCTGGAGCATCATGCAGGCCCGCTCTGCCCATTCTGTCGAGAGGGTCGTTGTGTCGACCGATGACGGGGCTATCGCCGATGTTGCCCTTCGGTACGGGGCCGAAGTGGTCCGGCGCCCCCCCGAGCTGTCGGGCGATACCGCCACCTCTGAATCCGCCATCCTCCACACCCTCGACACCCTTGCCGCCGGCGGTGCCCCGGATCCCGACGCCGTGGTGTTTCTTCAGGCGACCTCTCCGCTCCGGAAGCCCGATGATATCGACCTGGCAGTGGAGCGCTTCATGACGGAGAAAGCCGATTCCCTCATTTCCCTCACGCGTGCAGACGACCTGACCATCTGGGAGGAGGCAGAAACCGGCTGGCAGAGCGTCAACTTCGACTGGCGGAACCGCGGCATGCGCCAGGACCGTCCGGCGCAGTACATCGAGAATGGCTCCATCTACATATTCAGCCCCCGTATTCTCAGGGAGACCGGCAATCGCATCGGCGGAAAGCTTGCGGCCTACCCGATGGAGTTCTGGCAGACCTGGGAGATCGACACCGTCGAAGAAATAGCCTTAATTGAATTCTTTCTGAAGAGCAAAGGGCTTGCGGCCCCACAGCCCGTCAACCCTTAACCACCAACCCGAATAACCCATGCAATTCTTTCTTTCCACGGACATCACCATCGGGGTGCATGAAGCGCTCTCGATCCATCCGCACCTGGCATCTTTGCGGGTTTCACGTCCAGGCATCATCCATGATGCCGCCATTGCCGATTCCCCCTATTTCAGGGACGTATTGAAGAACCTCACGGCAGCCAGTCCCGGGGCCGTCGTCTACTGCAACGACTTCAAGGGTGAGCCGACCTACCGCCATCTTGAGGATGTCGCCGGTTTTTTCCGCCCGAAAGCGATTGACTCCGTCATCGCCATCGGCGGCGGCAGCACCATGGACCTTGGCAAGGGCATCGCCCTTCTCATGACAAACGAGGTGCCGGCTCTTTCCCTGAAAGGGTTCCCGGCCGATGTCCTTGACCCGCTTCCGCTCATCACCGTGCCCTCCCTTCTCGGCAGCGGTGCGGAGGTCAGCTACAATGCCGTCTTCATCGACGAGGACGCCGGGCGCAAGCTCGGCATCAACAGCCGGAAGAACTTCCCGAAAAAGTGCGTCATCGACCCCCAGCTCTCCATGACTGCGCCGACGGAGAGCGTCATCGCCTCGGCGATGGACAGCCTGGTGCACTGTGTCGACAGCTTCGGTTCCGTGAAGCATACCCCGCTGAGCAGGATTTTCTCCATAGAAGGGTTCCGCCGCACCTTCTATGCTCTGGTGCAGGACCAGCTCGACCGGGCAGAGTCGAGAATCGACCTTGCCATCGGCAGCGTCTGCGGTACGGCTGCGCTCATGAACTCCGGAGACGGCCCGACCAACGGCTTTGCATACTACCTCGGTGTCCGGCACCGGGTGCCGCACGGCCTTGCCGGCGCAATCTTCCTCAAGGAGGTCATGCGCTACAACCATCTGCAGGGATATGATAAATACGCAATGCTGAACCCCACCGGAGCCTGCAGCACTCAGAGTGACGCCACCGCAGAGCTTCTTGCCGAGATGGACACCATCTATCGTCGTTACCGTATTGCGAACCTGGTGCCATACGGCTACGGCAGCGGCAACGCTGCTGAGTTTGCCCGCGAAGCTTCGGGTGCCCTGCAGGGGTCGTTTTCCGGCAACCCTGTTCCATTTGACGGCGCTGCTGCTGAGGCGGTGGTCCGCAATCTGGTCTGAATCGAACATCATCAACATAACAATCAACCACATACCATTATGGCTGGCGCAGAACTGATCGGCCGCGAAGAACTCGCTGAAATACAGGAGCTGTTCAACAAAGAGAAGGTGAACCTCTACCGCTACGGCGGGGGCAATTACAAGGCACGGGAGTTTGAGGAGAAATTCGCGGCATGGATGGGGGTGAAATACGCCCACGCCGTGTCGTCGGGAACGGCGGCCATCCACTGCGCGCTTGCCGGTTCCGGCATCGGACCGGGAGACGAGGTGATCACGACAGCATGGACCTTCATCGCCCCCATCGAAGCAATCAGCGCCCTCGGTGCTGTTCCTGTCCCCGTTGAGCTTGATGAAACCTACCACCTCGATCCTCTTGAGGTTGAAAAGGCCATAACCCCGAAAACAAAGGCGGTTGTTGCCGTTCCCATGTGGGCATCGCCGAAGATGGATGAGCTTGCCGAGATCTGCCGACGTCACAACCTGACGCTTGTCGAGGATGCCGCACAGGCGCTCGGGGCTACCTACAAAGGCAGGAAGCTCGGCACCATTGGCCGTGTCGGTTCGTTCTCGTTCGATGCAGGCAAGACGCTGCATACCGGAGAGGGCGGCATCATCATCACCAACGATCGTGACATCTACGACCGTGCAGCAGAGTTTTCCGACCACGGACACATGCACCTCGAGGGCCTGCCGCGCGGCAAGGATCCACGCCGGGCTAAAGGGCTCAACCTGCGCCTGAGTGAAGTGACCGCCGCCATCGGTCTCGGCCAGCTTTCCAAAATCGACTTCATCCTCCGGAAAGCCAAAGAGAACAAGAAACAGATCAAGGACGCCATCCGGCACCTCCCGAACATCACCCTCCGTCCGTTTGCCGACGAGGATGGTTCTCAGGGCGATACCCTGATCTTCCGGGTCCGCGACCGTGAGGCGGCTCTCGGCTTCGAAGCGCATCTTATGGGGAAAGGATTCGGCACGAAAATCCTGCCCGAAGCCCTTGACTGGCACTTCGCCGGTGTCTGGGACCACCTTCTGAAGGCCTATGACCGTTACAGCGACAAAGACCTTGAGTCGCTCTGGCCGAAAACCGGCGCAATGCTCCGCAGCAGCATCTGCCTGAACATTCCGGTCCTCATGGATGATGACACGATAGCGCGGTTGAGCGCTGCCATCATTGCAGCGGCTGAAGAGATGGGATAGCAGGGGAGGGTATGCTGGATGGTCCGCATGAAAGCGGGTATAAAGAACAACAGCCTGTCGTTACGGACAGGCTGTTGTGTTGTTGGACACTGCCATTACCCATCCTCTGCCAGACACCCACCCCGGCAGAGGGGGGGGCGCTTCAGACCTGGCATCCGCTTCGTGAAGCACTGCTTATCCAGGGAACCATGACCCTGGAGGCCGGCATCTGTGGTCACATTCATTTTCCGGGCTGTTCGATCGGCGGCTTTCTCTTCTGCCAGTGTACGTTCTGTCGGGCGAAAAACGTTGAATGGTACTCAATAGTACCATGCCACTCCGGCCACGATGGCTGAGGATTCGATGCCGGCGTTCGCCCGGTCGGCGATATTGCCGTGCGAGAGATGTCTGAACCGGTAGCCGGTAAAGATTGCCATATCAGGTGATACGCGGTACTGGAGCCCTGCGCCTGCATGCGTGAGGAAGTTGAACCCCGAATGGCCCTGCTCCAGCGTGTCTATGCTGAGGTACATAGGCGCAATACCTGTTTCGGTATAGATCTCTATGGAGCGGTTCAGGGTATGCAGGTATCGCAGGCCGAGTCCGCAACCCGTTTCGACGCCGGTTTCCGGGTCCATGATGGTGTTGACGAATGGTTCTAGGGTAAACTGCAGCGAACTGCTGTTCCCCTTGATGCCGAAGAGCGGGTTCATGTTGAACCCGATTCTGACGAAAGCCGGGATAGCGGTGAGGCCATCGTGTGTTTCTTTCAGCGATCCCCACATGTAGCCGCTCCCGATGGCCAGTTCGGTGCGGTAGCTTCCGGGTGCTGTGTCCCTGTTTTCGTCTTGTTCGGATTCTGCGGCATTGCCTGTAACGGGAAGCAAGAGCCATACGGCCAGAAAGATGGCAAGAAGCCTGCTGCAGGGGTTAGTGTTCAGCTGCATGGTGAATGGTTGTTTTCGTGTGCAAATGGAGGCCTGTTGTGGTCGGTTCTCCAATTAATTGCTGCAACTTCAGTGCCACAGTGAAAGGCGTGGCAGGCTGCATCGGGGTATCGGCACGTCGGAAATCAAGGATGTGCTGTTTCTTTGTGTCCCTTAGCCTCAATCTGGCGAAGGGCTTCGATGATATCGTGAGCAGTTGCTTCTGCAATGGGGCGAGATCCGGGGAGCGGGAGGATATATCGCTTCATGCGGGAATGAATCATACGGGCGTGGCCTTTGGAGCAGTCCGTAGCGATGCCCGACTATGACTTGCGCGAACCAACGGCAGTCAAGATGACGGTATACGGAAGCGTCGTGGACCCTGCATACAGCAGAATGCTGATTCAGAAAACCGACTTGCCGCTCGATGAAATTCTTGCCTTGGACCGTGTCCGGAAAAAGTTGCCGCTTGCTGATGATGTGATTAAACGCTTGCGACGCGATGGCCTCATTGAAGGGCGCAAACCAAATCTCTTTGTGTCCGCTTCTCTAGCAACCGTAACTGCCCGCAAAGCTGAATACATCAGGGCAAGAGCGCAGGATGACGACTATTATTGCAAACTCATTACCGATTATCTGAAGAAGTTCGGCGGAGCGTCACGGAAGGAAATCGACAGACCTCTTGTTGCCAAATTAAGTGAAGCTCTGGGTGGGCCAAAGTCAGGGGGAGTGAGTCGAGATGGCGGAGTTTTTCTTTGCGTGGGGTTGTTATGGGTTGCAATAAGTATTACTTTTTGTCTAAAAGGAGAGTGGGTTATGTCACAGACAAGAGGCGTCAAACTAGACGACACCATACAGCAACGGCTTACTGCGCTGGCTCGTATCCGCGACAGGTCGCCGCACTGGCTGATGTGCAAAGCAATCGAAACATTCCTTGAGCGCGAAGAAAAGTATGAGCGCGAAAAACGCGAGGATATGGAGCGTTGGGAGCGTTATCAATTAACCGGCGAGGCGGTGTCCCATGAGAAAGCTGCTGAATGGCTTGAAAATCTGGCGCAGGGGAAGGTGATCTCTTGCCCCAAATAAAATGGCTTCCAGAGGCATTAGCCGATGTTGAGCGGCTGTATGTATTCTTGTACGAGAAAAGCCCTCTTGCGGCAGCCCGAGCAGCAAAGTCCATTCTGGACGGAGCGGGAATATTGACCTCAATGCCAGACATTGGACGTCCGATGGAAGACGACACTGGCAGGCGGGAATGGGTCGTGTCCTTTGGCGCCGGGGCTTTTGTCCTTCGCTATATGCGGAGTGAAAACGATACGGTTGTCATTATTCGGGTCTGGCACAGCAAAGGAAATAGAACATAGGGCACTGTGCGGATTTGAGAAAAGAGATGGCAGGCGGGCAAAGTTTTCGACATCACTGATTGCACCGAAAAGACGCGGCGGGCGGACAGTGGAGCGGTGTGTCCGGGCATCGTAGGTATATTTTGTGCGGCCGACTAAGGTGGTGAGCTTGAGATATACCATAAAAATATACCTATACGACAGACAATCCAAGCAAATCAGGGCAACCTTATGAGGACTCAGAAACAGCAAAACCCCTGATTTTACAGGGGTTTTGAAGGCTTGAGGCTTCTCTATGTAAACCTCTCCTGGAGGCGAAGAGCGGACTCGAACCGCTGTACGAGGTTTTGCAGACCTCTGCCTAGCCACTCGGCCACTTCGCCGGAAAAGGAGAGAATAGGTAACAAAAATTATGCTTTAATGCAAATTTATAAACGTTCATACCGCAAACAACGCCCCTCTTCTGCTCTGCATCTGATACTGCTGCATTTCTGACACTACTGCTCCTTTTTAGATCATTGACCGAAACAATCGGAATTTTCGATTTCATGGCTTTTATGGGAGTATTTCCCGATATCCCTGAAATCCCGCCATTCCAATTTCAGATAACTGCAATATCTATAAGCGAATAGCACATCCGTTGCTGTTGAATTCTATTGCTGGCATGAATATTGCTTAAACAGAGGCGTAGGGTACTGGGCTGATTCTGGCGGTTTCACTGCCCGGAATTCTGCTCGCCTGTCAAAGAATTAAACGCAACGTCTTATGCTACATCGCAAGCACATGAACGCTCTGGCTGCAGGATTGCTTTTTGCCGCTGGAACATCTTTCCAGTGTGATTCCGCTATCGGGGCCGACAGGTATCAGAAACCGGCTGACGAAATATGCGTCGAGGGCGGCATTGAGTCCTATTACACGCAATACAATTTCAACAGGACCCGTGAGGAGGGCACTATCCCGGATGGCAGCGGGTACTATCTCTTTTCGCTTCCTCTTACCCTCGAAGCGCGTCACTACCTCAGTGATGCCATCTACCTTGCTCCCTACGCCAGGGCGAGCATAACCTATGATTTTGCTGACAAGCCGCTGAACAGGAGTTACTGGAACAATAATCAGGTCTTTGCCGGCAGCTTGAAGCTCACGACCCAGCATTCATTCATGAACAGGTCGGATGAGTATGTCGGCGGCATCAGTGCCTCGCTGTTTTCGCAATACGAGGTGATGACTTCATCCTTCGACCGGTCGAAAGATCGGGTTCCCGCCGGTATAGAGCGCCAGAACGTCAAGAGCGGCCTCTCCTTCTGGTTTTCAACCCAGAAACCGCTTAACCCGAAATTCCGGGTCTGGACGGAAAGCTGGGGTGAGCTGGCATGGCATACTGCGGCCTTCAGTGATGAGGGAGAGGACGATTTTCTGATTGGATCCCTCTCATCGAAGATCGGCACCGGCGTCAATATCGCCCATGCTTCCTTTGAACCCTATGTCACGGTCGACCTGGTAAATGATTTCCTGGACAGGGATTGGAACAGGGCTTCCTGGTTCAACAACGTGCAGTACGGACCCGGTGCAAGGCTGGTGCTTGACCATTACCTGCCGGGAAATGTCTCGATCTATATGGAGTACCTGTTCGTCAGCTACTTTGACACCCCGCAGGATCAGGACCATGACATCAAGGCCGGGATTTCCTGCTGGATTCCGATTTTCTGAAAGCAATGAACAACCTGCTCTTAGGAGGCACAATGATCGAGACTGCATCAATCCATCTTTCAGGGCCGCTCTCTGAAGCTTCGCCCTTCAGACTCAGGCATCCGGGAGCCGTCATTCTATCCGCGATCATCTCACTGCTGGTTTCCATGGGAATCTGGAGTTTCATGCCCGGGTGGGTCGACTCGCTCAATGTTCTCATCTGGGGTAATCCGACCCGGTCATTTCCCGTATGGATGCATCAGGTGCTCGACATGTTCTTCCTGATCTATCTTGCGGGGTCGCTCTTTCCGTTCCTCTTTTTCATCGGCCTTACCATGCTGCCCGAAAGGAGGATTGCAGGCAATACCTCGCTTCCGTTCGTATCGGTCATCATTCCCTCCTTCAATGAGGAGGACAGCATTGCCCAGTGCATAGAGTCGGCTCTGGCTCTCGATTACCCGGCATACGAGATCATCATCGTTGATGACGGCTCGCGGGACCTCACCCTGCCAATCATCGAGCGATATGATGTTTCCGTTATACGGCTGCGCACCAACAGGGGAAAGGTTGAGGCGCTGAACCGGGGAATTGAAAAGGCAAAGGGTGAAATCATCTTTTTTACTGATTCCGATTCATCGCTTGATCCGAAGGTTCTCCGCTACCTTGTGGCAGGCTTCAGTGATGACACTGTCGGTGCGGTTGCCGGGATGGTGCTGCCGAAGCGGCACAACAGTTACCTCCTCAGGATGCAGACCATCGAGTATATCTATGGCCAGAGCATCATCAAGAAGGCGCAGCTGAAGTCGGGCGGCGCAGTGAGCATATGCCCGGGCCCTGCCACCGCTTTCCGGCGCAGCGTACTGCTTGAGACTGGCGGGTACAGGAACAGGACTCTGGCTGAGGATTTCGACATAACGCTTGAAATGATGGAGTTGGGCTACCGTGCTGTCTACGAGCCGAGAGCCGTTTCATATACGTCGGCGATGACTGGCTGGAAGGGCCTCCGCAAGCAGCGCATACGCTGGTCAAGGGGCCATCTCCAGGTTTACCGTGAGCACCGGGGGATGATGTTTTCGGACATCGGCGGTCCCATCAGCCTGTTCTGGATGCCATGGTCGCTGTTCATCGGATATGGAAGTGCATTTCTGGAAATGGCTTTTCTCGGCGTCTATCCGCTGCTCGTCATCATTTCCTCGATGCCGCTCCTGTTCCTGAAGCTTGGGCTGTCATACATGGTGATCCTGGAGTGCATCAGCGCAATGCAGGGCATCATACCCCTCATGCAGGCACGCAGGCTGACCCCGTCTCTCGCTCTTGCTTCATTTACAACGCAGCCCTATCGCATTGTCCTGAGCTATATGCGCATTGTCGCCTATACCCACGAAATGCAGGAACGCAGCAATACCTGGTAACAAACCGCAATCATTCAACCCTTGGAGCCTATCATGAAGAGCCTCATTCTGACGGCATGCATCCTTGTGTCACTGTTTGCATCATTGACAGCCTCTGCATCAAAGCCGGTGCCTGCTCCCGTGCTTCTCACGCTCGATACAGAGCTCGATGGTGATGTTCTGGCACTCAATACGCTTGGCATTGATGTGCCTGCAACATATTTCATAACAGGGAAATTTGCTGTGGCATATCCGGAACTTGTCGCCAAGCTTGCAGCGGCAGGCAACACCATCGGGTCACATTCCCATGCCCACCCGCATCTTCCGGCTCTTTCACAGGACTCTCTGGAGCATGAAATCCGCATATCAAAGACGATCCTGGAATCGGTGACCAAAAAGCCCGTTGTCTGGTTTCGTTCGCCCTATATGGAATACGACCTCCGCGCAATGAAAGCACTCAAGGCACAGGGATTCCTGTATGACAGCTCGGATTCAGAGCACTGGGAGGAACAGTCTGTGCTGGCTGAGCTGCCGATTTCCGACATACGCCGCGGAGCCATGCTTGCTTCTGATTACGACCTGATCATCGAGCAGCATATGAAGGAAAATGAGTTTGAGGATGCCTTAAAGGAGCTGTACCGGACGAAGAGCATCCTTGGCCAGCCGGCAGTCATTCTGCTGCATCCGAAAAATGCTGCCATCTATCCAAAAGCGCTTCAGAATTTCATCGGTTTCGTGAAAAATGAAGGCGGACGGTTCGTAACTGCCGATCAGTATGTCGCAGAAATGCAGGCTCATAAGCCAAGCCGTTACGCTCTTTGGGTTGATTTCAGCGAGGGCGGAATGCCCTCACCTGAATACATTGCCGCGAATCTGGCCAGGACATCGGTCACCGACGTGTTTCTTATGGCAAAGGATGCCGAGGGGACCTTTTACTATGGACCGAAAAGCGCCGACGACGTATTTGGCCGCACCCTTGCACTCCTGCGCAAGCAGGGACTGAAGATTAAGGTGCATGCATGGCTTCCCGCACTCTCTGATGGCCGGGCGCTCAAAAAGCACCATAGCTGGGCCATGACCGCCCAGAACGGGCGCCTTTCGGCACACTGGATGTCACCGGCCAACCCGGAAGTAGCTGCATACATGAAATCCACCGTTACAGATATCATCAGGAACTACGGGGTGGAGGGCATCCATCTTGACCGCCTGTCCTATCCTGACCTTGATTACGACTACAGCAGGGAGAACATCAGGGCGTTTGCCGCGGCAAAGGGACTTGGTTCCGTTCCGGCTCTCAATGAGCTCCTGACCCTCCATTACAACTCCTGGGTCAACTGGCGGAGCATGCGGGTGAGTGAATATGCCGCGAAAGTCGGTGAAGCCGTCAGAAAGGCCGGAAACGAGGATGTTGAATATTCTGCAGAGATGCAGGGTAAGCGCGTCTTCAACTTCAATGATGTTGCGCTCTCAGGCCAGGAAGTGTCGCTGCTGGCACAGTCTTTTGATTTTATTGTGCCGATGCTCGAGGTTTCCGCTACTCTGGAAGATCGTGAGCTGATCGAGCGGACCATTGCCTCATTCAGAATCAGGGCGGGAGAAAAGCCCCTCATCATGCGGGTTATGCTCCCCTCCAGCGGCAGAACTGTTTCGCCGGAGTACCTGTCAGGTGTTCTCGGCGCTCTTTCCAGAGGTGGTGAGGGCATGGGTTTCTCATCCTATCAGGCTGTTTTCGGGAGTCAGAGGGGCGGGAGGAGCATTGATGAGGGTAACCTCGACGCCATCAACCGGGTGTTCGGGGGGGCGGGGCTGAAGCCGTTCGTCATGCCTCATCAGCCAGGTACCCTTACGTTCTTCAACATACCTGTTCTGCCCGGTGTCTTTACCCTGATGATGGCTGTGGTTCTCAATATGGTGGCAATGCCCGTATTCGGCAGGAAGACCCTTGAGAATGGTACCGACGGCATGATGTATGCGGAGCCGGAGGGTGATTCAGGCTGGCGGGAGATAGGGTCCAGAACCCATGCGGGGCTTCTGGACGGCCCTTCTGCAGAGCAGATCTGCAGCATGCTGCGCAGTTACGATGCCCGCGGGGTTCATCAGAACAGAATTATCCTCGTGCTCGATACCATCTCCCGGCCGGGTGCTCCGATGCCCCGCCTGTATGAGATCGTGTCCGGTTCAATGGAGTGGAAGTCCCTTGCCCTCAAGTACTTCCATGAGGTATGCCTGCTTGGATATGCCGAGATCGACGACCGTAATGTCACGTTGACGTCCGAGGGTTGGAGGATGCTTGAGGGTGCCCGCAAGGAGGGCTTCGATGCACCGTTCTGGTCATTCATGGAAGAGCGCCTCCATGAGACGGTTTTGGTCAGGTGCCCGCATTGCGGGGCTGAGAATGTTACCAGCTTCTACTGGCAGACCTTTGAGTGCAATGAGTGCGGGAAGGTTCAGCGTCTGGGTGAATCATCGGTGGTGGCGGTCCGCACTCCTGCAGGGAGCGTCTACAGCAGCGATACAGTCCAAACGCCTGAAGCCACTTCCCTGTGAACACAGAAACCGCTGACAATCCTTATGCAACGTACACATGAGTAACAGCTCTCTACGCCACTTCACCTTCATGCTTGCCGTGCTTGGATTCGGGATCTCGCTCATCTCCACAGGAGTTCCCGAGCTCCAGGCCGGCGAATTCAGGGCGAAGGCATGGAAGAAGTATCGGGGAACGAGGATTTACATGCTGCAGGACCGGAGTGCCTACTCTTACGTCACCGGATTCATGACTATCGACGCCGATGGTGCACCGAACGCCTACCATCCGAATAATTCGGGCCTTGACGACCTTGCCAATGCGGGATATCCCCGTCATTCATGGTGGAATACGGTACTGGTCCCCGATCCGGCCGACGGCAGCAGGCCGTATATCATGAAATCCGGCCCCTATGCCGGGTATTACATTTCCATGACCACCCTTAAGGATCTGCGGTATGCTGAGACCGATTCTCGACGCTATGTTGACGCCTCGAGGATTCCCTACATTGTATTCCCTGAGACGTTTGCCGCTATGGACGGGGTAGGGCAGATTGGTGATTACGGCGTTGCCGTGAACCTCGACAACGGCAGTTCGTCAGGCTTTGTCGTCGCCGATATCGGGCCCAGAAGGCATCCTCTCGGGGAGATTTCCATCGCTCTTGCCACCAGGCTTGGCGGAAAGGATGTATCGGCCAGAACCGGACCGGCCAAGCCGCTGGGGCAGATTCTCTATATTGTCTTCCCCGGATCCGCCAGCCGCCATCCCTGGCCGCGCGACCTGCACGCCATCGAGTCGATCACGCAGAACATGCTGGTCAATGCGGGTGGTGCCGGCACCCTGTCAGCACTTGCAGGGTATCGGCTTCCTGCCGCTTCGGCCCGTGCTTTGCCGCCGGGTGAGGGACCACGAGGCCGCTGAAGCCCTGCACTGCTTCTTTCTGGGGGGGGTACCCTCCAGCCCACCCGCCGGGCAGCGCACCGTAGCAGATGGGCTGTTCGGCTGATGAGATATCATGCTGATCGATGAGGGCTATAGAGTTGTGTCATCATGATGCAACTGTTGCGCATTGCTCCTTATCAGGCATTCTTATCCATTCATCCATATGAACTTAAGTCTCTATATAAAAAGGGCCTAGGGGATTAGTGGCTTATTGGCATGGTTCTTGTGATTAGATATTCTCACGGGTTCGACTCCTCTAAACCACCAACCCAGCAGCAATGCAGTCCATATCTAGGCATTCTCTCATCGTGCTGTCACTTTTCCTGCTTGCGCCTGTTTTGCCGGCCACTGCAGGAGCCACCATGGTTCTTTCGGCAGTTCAGTCATCCGGCCCACAGACGTCGATTGATCCTGGCGCATTCATGATGCTCTTTGTTGTCATTGGGGGCGTTGTTGCTGCACCCTTACCTGGAAAAAAGACCGATGCAGGCAGCTCTCTATCAGCGGCGAGGCTCAGGGTGCATCGGGTTGACTGGCAGAGGATCGACCGGGCCGCTTGCCAGGGTGTGCTTGATGGTGCAGACGGCGGGCTGGTGAACGGGATGATGCGTGAGAATGATGTCCGCAATGTCCATCAAAGCCGGATCGCCCTGGTGATGGACGCCCTCGGGCGCTCATCTTCCCCTATGCTTGAACTCTATGCGGTCGTCGAAAACAGCTATGAATGGAAAGGCTTGGTGCTGAAGTATTTCCATGAGGTCTGCCTTCTCGGGTATGCTGAAATCAACGAGCGGTTCGCAAGCCTCACCGAGAAGGGCTCAGCTGTCCTCGAAGGTGCCAGAGCGGAGGGTTTTGATCCCGCTTACTGGGGGTTCATGGAGCGCCGGATGCATGAATCCGTTTCGGCTGTCTGCCCGCATTGCGGCAATACGACCCATACGCACTTTTTCCGGGACGACTATGTCTGTTCGGGATGCAGTAAGAGGGTTCGGCTCCAGGAGTCCGAAGCGCTCATCCTCAGATGCAGCGATGCTCATCTACGGCCCCGGATGGCAGCATCACAATGACTTGAAAAGGTATAACCCTGTTCACCCTTTTCCGGGAATACGGGCTACAGCATGTATGCATATCCCGCTTGACTTCATACGCCGCAACCCTCTCAGAGCGTGAGCAATACCCTGATGCCGCTGCCTGACGGGGCCTGCTCTTCAATCGATGGCCGGGTAGGGTTTTTTGGTGAATGGAGGCGTATATTTAGGTGAACGCATCCCATGAAACCCCCTGAGCCAACCCCTTTATCTCCATGATATCCCTTCTTGCAGGCCTGTCCCTTCTGCTTCTTCTCTTTCTGCTTCTTGCTGTCCGCCGGATCATGTCCGATGCCGCAACCCTCAGCCAGCAGCAGGTCCGTTACGCAAAACTCGAGTCTGAACTCGAATTCGAGCGCAGCCGCTCCACCGGGCAGGCCGGTTACATTGAGGCCTCTGAAATGCGCCTTCAGGAAGCCTTCGAAAACCTGTCCCGCCGCATGCTTGATGAGCGGGGCAGAGCCCTTGGCGAGGATTCCCGTACACGTATGGATGCCCTGCTCCAGCCGCTCCGTGAGCAGCTTGAGGCGTTCCGCCGTAGGGTTGACGAGGTGCATATGAAGGATGTCGAGCTTTCCGGTCAGCTTCGTGAGCAGGTTCAGCAGCTCATGCAGCTCAACAGCAGGGTGAGTGACGAGGCCAACAATCTTGCCCGTGCAATCAAGGGCGAATCAAAAACCCAGGGAGATTGGGGTGAGCTCGTCGTTGAGCGGATTTTTGAAGCATCAGGCCTTCTTGAGGGGCGGGAATATCTGGTCCAGGAGAGTTTCAGGGATGAAACCGGCCGTCTGCTGCGTCCCGATTTCATGGTTAACATTCCCGGAGGCAAAAGTATCGTCGTTGACGCGAAGGTTTCCCTGACTGCCTATGACCGGTACTCTGCATTAGAAGATCCGGTGGATCGGAAGGAGGCACTCAAAGAGCATGTGGCTTCAGTAAAACGACATATTTCGGAACTGGAGCAGAAGGACTATTCAGGGATCGGCGGCAACCGGACGCTTGATTTCATCATCATGTGCATTCCTGTTGAGCCGGCCTGGCAGGCGGCGATGCAGGGTGACCCTGAACTGGTCTACGAGCTTTCAGGCCGTAATGTCGTGATATGCGGTCCCGCTACCCTCATGATCACCCTGAAGCTGATTGCGCAGATATGGCGCCGTGAAAACGAAAACCGGAACGCGGAGAAAATAGCCGAGAAAGCGGGCAGGATCCATGACCAGGTTGTCCTTGTGGCTGAATCCCTTCTGGATGCCCGCAAAAAGCTGACCGGCGTGAACGATGCATTCGATCTTACTCTCCGCCGGCTGAGCGAAGGGAAGGGCAATCTGGTTGGAAGGGTGGATGACATCAGAAAGCTCGGCGCCAAGGTCAGCCGGAAGATTCCGGATGAACTCATGGTGAAGGAAGATGGTCCGGATGATGAGTGAGTGAGGATTTGCTTTCCCTGCTTTTTTTCTACTTGACGCAAAGAACTTTAATAAGCAAAGTTGGCGGCACAGGCGGAAAAAAAGCGGACTGGGGGCGGTGGGCTTTGTCTGTTCAGGAATGTTGCGCTCATTGTCCGGCGCTGCACTGCTATGCGGGCCCGTTCGCATGTGCCGGAAGCTCATGCGGTGCCCTTAGTCGTTTTTTTCTGATGGGGGGATTTGTTCAGTGACGGCGTAACGTACGACTGCCCTCCCTCCCTGTTGCGGAGCTTCGGGGAGGGAGGGCAGTCGTGCGGATGGGATATGAATCTAAACTCTTCGGAACCGTTCGCTTACCACCTTTTTCCGGCATTGGCGGGGCGTTGTTTCGGCCTGGCGTTTCCCTGCGGCCTCGGTGCCGGGTGACCACTGCGGCCGCGTCCCTGCTCCTTGATGATCTTTACCGGGTTGTGGTCCATGAGTGGAAAGGGGTGGCTGTCGACGACGGGAATGCTTTTGGCGATGAGCTTTTCAATGTCGCGCAGGTATTCTTTCTCCTCGGCATCGCAGAATGAAATCGCCGTACCGGCCGAGCCGGCCCTGCCGGTACGTCCGATGCGGTGCACGTAGGTTTCAGCGATGTTCGACATTTCATAGTTGATGACCCATTCGAGATCGTCGACGTCGATTCCCCTGGCGGCAATGTCTGTTGCGACAAGCACCCTCGTTTTCTGCGACTTGAAGTTCGACAGGGCCCGCTGGCGGGCATTCTGGGCCTTGTTGCCGTGAATGGCCTCGGCCGTGATGTTGTGCTTCTCGAGGTGGCGCACCACTTTGTCGGCGCCATGCTTGGTGCGTGTGAACACCAGAACAGTCCTGATGTCGGGGTTCTGCAGGAGATGGACCAGAAGTCCGCTCTTGTTGCCTCGATCCACGAAGTAGATCTGCTGGTTGATGATGTCAACCGTAGAGGAGACCGGCGTGACCGACACCTTCGCGGGATGGCGAAGGATGGTTGAGGAAAGCCTCTGGATTTCCGGGGGCATGGTTGCCGAGAAGAAGAGCGACTGGCGTTCCTTCGGCACGGCGGCAAGGATTTTGCGGATGTCATGGATGAAGCCCATGTCGAGCATGCGGTCTGCTTCGTCGAGCACGAGGATTTCGATGTCGTGCAGGTGCAGGATGCCCTGATTCATGAGGTCGAGGAGCCGTCCGGGTGTCGCCACAAGGATGTCGACTCCGCGGCGAAGCGCATTGACCTGAGGGTTCTGGCCTACGCCGCCGAAGATGACCGTGTTGGTGAGGCCTGTATGGCGGCCGTATGCTGAAAAGCTTTCTCCGATCTGGATGGCAAGCTCACGGGTCGGCGTGACGATGAGGCTTCTGATCTTACGTTTGCCGTCAATCGCTTTGCGTTCACGGAGCAGCTGGAGGATCGGGATGGCGAATGCGGCGGTTTTGCCGGTCCCGGTCTGGGCGCATCCGAGAAGATCACTCCCTTTAAGGATGAGCGGAATGGCTTCCGTCTGTATCGGAGTGGGGTGTGTGTATCCTTCCTCTTCGAGAGCGCGGAGGATGGGTTCGATGATATGGAGCGAGCTGAATTTCATGGGGGGGGATTGGTGTTGCCATGGAGCCCCCGGTAAGGATAACGGCAGGGGGGATTGCCGCCGGATAAGGTCCGGCTGGTCGGAATATATGATTTCCTTCCGGTAAATCTTCCTTTTCCTTTGATACTATGCTCGAATGCGGAGGATAGTCTGGTGCCTGTTGGGAATGCGCTATGAGCTTCGCGGTCCCAGGAAGGGCCTGCATATAAACGTATTGCAATTGTCAGCGTGATTCGATTGCCGGTTCGACCATTTCGTCGTTCTGGCGACGAAGCGGTCGGGGGGCGGCTTCGGTTCAATGGCCGGAAATGAGCTGCTTCAAGATCGCAAGGTTTTGTAATGAAACACTATGCGTTGTTTTTGCCTTTTCTGGCACGCTTCTTGAACTACATGATGTGACAGCGTCTGAACACTGAAATCCACAACACAACTAAAGGAGTTGCTATGCATGCTTCGATGCGTCTTTTAATCATCACCGGCGTCCTCTTATCCCTTCCGCTTTCCTCACCGCTTTACGCCAGAGGCGGCGGCGGTGGTGGCGGGATGCGCTCCATGGGCATATCCGGCGGGGGTGGCAACGGTACGGGCAGCATGAACATGTATCAGGGAAGCGGCGGGAAAGGGAAGGCCGATGCAGACGGCGACGGCATCAATGACCGCGCCCGTGATTCTGATGGCGACGGCATTTTCAACGGACAGGATGCCGATTACGTTCGCCCACAGGACGGGACAGGACGGGGCGCCACAGAGTTCCAGGGCTCCGGGACAGGTGTTCGCAAGCTTGACGGCACAGGGCCGGGTGCTGTTACAGCAGAATAAGATGACTGCAGGGACCCCGGAGCGGGTCCCTTTTTTTTCCTGCCTTCCCGTCTCACCTAAAAAAGAATTTCGCACTGGATTTGTCATATATTATATGCAGATGCAGCGTGCCGATATTCCCCTTACCCCCTGATTCCGTGCTCCATGTCCCTTTCCTCCATTACCAGTAAAGACCTTCTCGGCAGGCTTCAAAATGCCATCTACCTCGAGGAAACCGGGATAGCCCTCTATACGAAACATCTTGCCAACACGCTCTTTTTTTCTGGATTCAGCGCTTCCAAACGTTTACGGATGCAGGAAATACTTGCTCTGCTTGCCTCCGAGTCCAAAGGACATGAGGCCGCCCTCTATAACGTCATCGAATTCGTCAATTCATCCGGTCTAGATGTTTACCCAAGAGAGTTTTAACGAATACTTCCAGCAGCTGTTGGAACTTGAGCAGATGATGCACCGGGAGGCTTCTGAGCTTGCGGCATACCTGCCCGAAGGGAAATACTCACTGCTGATGCGTCATGTGGCAGAGGATGAAGCCCGCCATGTAGAACTTGTCGAAGAGCTGATCCGTCTTTCACGGGAAGCCTGATGCGCCGACGCATTTTTAAATCCGCCGCTCATCTCTGGATTGTTGCAGCCTCTGCTGCGGCTGTGGCAGGATCGACGGCAGCCATCTTCCTCAGCACGCAGGATACTTCCCAGCCCTGGGGCCGGTTCGCGGCTATGTATACTCAGCCTCCGGTCGTTGGCATCCCGCATCGTCCGGGCGATATGGTCCTGGATGAGATGGACTTTGCTCCAGCTCCCTCAAGCATATCTGCCGGACCAGTGCCTTCTGTCGGGCTCTCACAGGAAGTTCCGGGAGTCATGGGTCCATATTCCGTCGAGCAGCATGCGGTGCCTGTTATGGCCCCAGCAGGAGATGATGCGCTGTGGCGTGCACGGCGGTTGAGCTGGCGTCGTCAGTTCCGCCCCGCCCTCGCCCTCTATGACAGCCTGCTTGCTGCCGGCGATGAACCCCTCGTTCTCTTGCGTGAAAAAGCCCGTGTGCTAGGCTGGATGGGTCGGTACGGGGAGGCCCTTGAATGCTACGGCGAAACGGTCCGCCGCTACCCTGACAGCGCGGCTGCTGCCGCAGAGGCGGATGCAAAAGCAGCCCTGTATGACGGACGGTACCGGGACGGTGTCCGGGCTTACCGCCGGTGGCTGGATCTGGAGCCGGAGAGCCCCGAGGCGCTCTTCGATCTCTCACAGCTCCAGTATGGACAGCAGCGATGGGCTGATGCCATAGCCCTGACCGACCGTTTGCTCAAGGAGATTCCCGGTCATGATGCTGCCCGTCAGGTGAGGCGGAAGGCTCTCTTCCATGCCGAGGGTACGCCGCTTTATTCCGAGGCCGTGTTTTTCCATTCCGAAGGCGGTACGCGTCAGGCGGAGCTCGAATACCTCTCGATTGCCTCCTCGGTTGCACGTCCGCTCAATCCTGCACTGATGGCCGCCATCAAGGTCGATACCCGCTTTTACAGGTTTAGCGGAAGCAATCCGGATCCTATGGCCATCACGACATCTGCCGCATTAACCTACCGCCGGAGGCCGGATGCTGCAGTCGAAGGGTTCATCGGCAGCACCATGAAATCTAACGGCCCCGACAATACTGTTACCGGGGGACTCGGAGTTCAATCTTCGCCTCTCGATGACCTGCATCTCGCTTTCCGCTACCGTCACGGAGATGTTGTGGAAAATGCCGCCACATTCCTTGACGGCCTCAGCGAAAACTCCCTCACCGTCCAGACGCTATACCGGCCCTCCAGAAAATGGCAGGCGGGCCTTGAGGGATTTCGTTCATGGTATTCAGACGGCAATGTGCGCACCGATTACGGCGTTGAACTCCGCTCCCATCTCTCCTACGAACCTACCCGCCTTACCCTGTTCTGGCGCTGGGACTCGTTCGGCTACAATCAGGAGCAGCCGGACTATTTTACACCCGGCACATTCAATGTCCATCATGCGGGAGTTGATGCCATCCATTACTTTAAGGGCGATGCACTCTACGGGGGAGGCAACAATACCTCCATCAGGATGCGAGGCAGCTTGAACTTCGAACCCTCCGGCGGCCGCTCTAAAAGTGTGCTTGCGGAGTTCCGTCATGATTGGAACGACCGGTTGAGTTCATCTCTTCTCTACGACCGGACATGGAATGATGAGTCCGGTGTCTACAGCGCAGACAGGATGGCGGCTTCATTGCTCTGGTATTTTTAATCGGCAGGCATAAATTCTGGATCAAGGGATAGTATGAGAAAAGCGCCGATCTCCGGCCTCTTTGTGGTGCTGGTCGTTCTGCTCTTCATTGCGCTGGCGGTCTATGTGGCTGTCCGTGGTTATTTTCTGGTCGTTTCCGATTATCCTCTTGTTGAGCGCATCTACGGATTTGTGTTTTTTGCCGCCGAACTGTTCGTCCTTCTGCACGGGTTCGGCTATTTCACCAATGTGCTTGCGCTCTCCATCAAGCCTTATCGTAATCAGCAGGCTGCGTCTCAGGAACAGCCCGCGGTGGCCATCCTCATACCTGCACGCCATGAGCCAAAGGAGGTTCTTGAACAGACCCTTCTGGCATGCCGCAACCTCGGCTACCCGAACAAAACGATCTACATCCTTGACGACTCCTCGATTCTCTCCTACAAGGATGAAGCGCGGGAACTAGCCTCCCGCTTCAATGTCGAACTCTTCAGCAGGGATGGAAACCGCGGTGCGAAGGCCGGGATGCTCAATGACGCACTTGCCCACATCAATGCGAAGTACATCGCAGTATTCGATGCCGACCAGAATCCCATGCCGGGATTTCTGCAGAAAATCGTTCCCGTGCTCGAAGCCGACAGTCGTCTGGCACTGGTCCAGACACCCCAGTTCTACACCAATACGGAAGAGAGCCGGGTTGCATGGTCGAGCAACATCCAGCAGGCGGTTTTCTACGAGTACATCAGCGAGGGCAAATCGGTAAAAAACGCCATGTTCTGCTGCGGCACGAATTTCGTAATGCGAAAAGATGCACTTGATAGTGTCGGCGGATTCGAGGAGGGTTCGGTCACCGAGGATGTGGCCACTACCCTCAAACTCCACATGGCAGGCTGGAAATCTCTCTATTATGAGCACGCATACGTTTTCGGTATGGCACCTGAAAACCTCGGATCGTATTTCATGCAGCAGAACCGGTGGGCCATGGGCAGTGCACAGCTTTTCAGGAAGGCTGCAGGGTTGTTCCTCAGGCTTCCGGGAAGCCTTTCCCCTCTCCAGTGGTTCGAGTATTTTCTTTCCGGCAGCTACTATTTCATTGGATGGGCCTACCTGATCCTCCTTTCGGCGCCGATCAGCTACATCCTTTTCGATACCCCTTCATATTTCATGGACCCTTCGGTGTTCATGCTCACCTTCATACCCTATTTCATTCTTTCAGTGCTGCTGTTCTATTCGGGCCTTGAGATGCGCCATTTCTCTCCCTTCAACCTCATCAAGGGGCAGATGCTTGCCATGATTTCCATTCCGGTCTACATGCGTGCCGTCGTGCAGGGCGTCCTCAACATTTCCGTACCTTTCCAGGTCACGCCCAAAGACGGAGCCGGAGCGCTGTCCTACACACAACTTGTCCCTCAGCTCATGCTCTGGGTACTGCACCTCGCCTCTCTCTGCTGGGGTCTTCTGCGGATCTATTATGAACAGGATATCTCACTTTTCATCAATGTCTTCTGGATCGGGTACCACCTGTTTCTTTTCAGCGGGCTCTTTTATTTCAACGAAGAATGAGGTCCCGCAGCAGCATGCTCATTGTTGGGTTGCTGGCCCTTGCCACAGTCTGGCTGGTGTCATGCTGGCCGGCTGAAACCGATGATGCCATCGTTCTCCGCAAATCATGGGCCGGATACCTGCACACGTTTGTCCAGGATGGCAGGGTGGTAAGGCCCCGGAACGGCTTCGACACCGTCTCTGAAGGTCAGGCCTACGCCATGATCCGGGCGGTGACGGCGTCCGACCGGACCTCGTTCGATGCCATTCTCCTCTGGACTGAGAAAAACCTCTCCCGAAGAGAACAGAGCGGTGACAACCTTCTGGCCTGGCATTATGCCGATGGTAGGGTCGTTGACTGGCAAGCGGCATCTGACGCAGACATCGATTATGCATACAGCCTCCTGCTTGCCGGAAGGAAATGGGGGGATCCATCCTATGCCAGGCTCGCACGAAAGGTGCTCGCCGATATTCTCCGCCTGGAAACCATCTCCTATGAAGGCAGGCTCCGCCTGCTTCCCTGGAACCGGAAACCCACGGACGGGAATGGTTATGTGGTCCAGAACCCATCCTATTATTCACCAGCCCAGTTCAAGCTGTTCTTTGCCGAGACAGGTGACGGGCGATGGCTTGAGCTTGCCGCAACCGGCTATGACCTGCTTGACCGGCTGCAGGAGCCGGCCGGCGGCGGTGCCTTCCTCGTGCCGGACTGGTGCCGAATAGGCGAAGGGGGTGATTTGAGGGAGCTTGAAGGCTATTCATCGCTCTACGGCTGGGATGCGTTACGGGTCCCGATGCGCATTGCACTTGATCATGCACTTTTTCATGAGCCCAGAGCCGCCCGGGTGCTTGGGCGCTTTGCTGAATTCTATACCAGCGAATTCAAGCGGTTCGGTCATGTGCATTCCGTCTATTCAACCGGGGGCAGATCAGTGGTGTACGATGAAAACCCGCTTTCATATGCCGCTGCATACGCAGCCCTTGAGGCGTCAGGATCGCCTCTGGCGGAAACAGCGTACCGCCGTCTGCAGCGGTTCAGCCACCTGAAGAAAGGCCACATCTACTATCTGGACCGTAAGGATTACTATGCCAACAGCCTTTCCTGGCTTCCCTCCTATTACCGTCTTCTCCTGAACTCTCGAAAATCTTCCCTCCAGGACAGGTAGTGTCCTACCGGGTTAAGTATGTTCGCATGCAATGTTCCAGCTGCAGGGGATGGATGGAGTACTTGCAGCAGCGTATTTAATTGGTTACCGTTAGAGAGGCCCCGTACTTTTCAAAACCCAGATGTTCCCGACGGAGATGAAATTCATCCACACCGCCGACTGGCAGCTCGGCAAGCCGTTTGCCGGCATCAGCGACAGCCTGAAACGGGCCCATGTCTCCCGTGAGCGGATCGAGGCTGTCAGGCGCATCGGGGAGGCTGCCGTTCGGGAGGGGGCGTCGTTCGTGCTTGTGGCCGGAGATCTGTTCGACTCGCTGACGCCTGAGAGGGCGACGGTTTCGGCAGCATGCCTGGCCGTCGGATCCATTCCGGTACCGGTGGTCGTCATTCCCGGCAACCACGATCACGGCGGCCCCGGCTCGATATGGACCCGCCCGTTTTTTCTCGCCGAACGTGATAGCCTTGCCCCAAATCTCATCGTCCTCCTTGAAGAGCGTCCATATGAGATTGAGGGTGCAGTCATTTTTCCATGCCCTCTGCTCCGGCGCAGTGCGGTATCGGATCCTGCTGCATGGCTTCGCGACAGGCAGGTGTTCAATGCATTCGGAGACCTGCGTCCGAGGATCCTCATGGCTCACGGCAGCATCGGGGAGTTTCAGTCCCTTGATGATGACGACCGGGTGGCAGGGATTTCATCCAGTTCCATCGATCTCGGGCGTCTGGACAGGGATGCATTCGATTATGCCGCTCTCGGCGACTGGCACGGCACCAAGCAGGTAGGCACGAAAGCATGGTATGCAGGCACTCCTGAACAGGACCGTTTCAGCAAAGGGGAGGAGAACAGGCCCGGGAACATCCTCCTTGTCGAGGCCTCGAGAGGCGCTGTGCCGAAGGTGGACGTCCTTCGAACCTCTCGGCTCGGATGGGAGGCGCTTCATTATTCATTCAGCAGCGACAGTGATCTGGAGCTGCTTTCCGGAATGCTGGACGGGCTGTTCCAGAAAGAACACGGCCGCTTCCTTCTCAATCTTGTGCTCGAGGGTTCGCTCGGCCTTGAGGCATCGGTCCGCCTTGAGCAGCTGCTCCAGTCCCTTGAAGCGCGCCTCCTGCGCCTGAAGCTCGAGAACCGGGTACGGACAGCACCCGGCCCTGTCGAGATTGAAGCGCTTACGGGCAATGCCTCCGATCCTCTGACGGCAAGGGTGGCGGGAAGGCTTGCCGGGATGGCTGCCGGCGAGGGCGATGAGGCTCAATTGGCCGCTCTCGCCCTCAGGGAGCTGCATGGGCTCTTCATTCTGGAGGGCGGTCGATGAGGCTTATTTCCGCAACAGTCAGGAACTACCGCATCCACCGTGATACCCGGGTGGAGTTCGACCCTTCGCGCACAATCATCGGTGGAGGGAATGAAACCGGCAAAAGTACCCTGGTTGAAGCACTCCACCGCGGGCTGTTCCTGAAGGCCAGAACCGTCGGGGAGATCAGGGCATTGATGCTTCCGATGCACGCGGCAGCTGCCCCTGAAGTCGAAATCACCTTTGAGGCGGGAGGCACCCGGTACCATCTCATGAAGCGCTTTTCGGGTGCATCGGGAACAACACAGCTGAGCGATGCTGCCGGATCAGTCTGGCGTGGAGAAGAGGCTGAGAGCCGTCTTCTTGCCCTCGTCGGGGTGACTGAGCTGCAGCGGGCTACAAAAGATCGACTGCAGGAACAGTGGGCGCATCTCTGGGTATGGCAGGGGCAGGGTATGCAGGACCCCTCCCTCAGGGACTCCCCGGAGCAGGACCGCCTGATCAGGCGGCTGCAGGAGGAAGGCGGGGCAATCGTCACCCAGTCCGATGCCGATACCGGCATCTTCCGGGCTCTGGAGCAGCGCTACCGGGAGTTTTATACCGCAACCGGCATGATGAAAGCCGGCTCGGGTCTGAAAACGGCCATGGAGGCCCGCGACGCAGCTGAAGAGCAGCGTATGGCAGCGCATGCGGCATATCTGCGCCTTCTCTCCGCAATAAACGAGGTAGAAACAGCTGAAGCCGAGGGGCGGCAGTGCAGGGAGCAGGATGCCATGCTCCAGATGGATCATGCGGCGGTATCGGCAGGGCTCACAAAGGCCGGCGAACTTACCGCGGGCATCGTCAAGAAAGAGGCGGAAGCAAAACTTGCGGAAGCTTCGTGGAAGGCACTCCTCGAAGAGCGGGAGCGCTTTCTGGAGCTGAAGCGGGATATTTCAGCGTATGAAGAGTCGCTCGCTCCGCTCGATGCCATGCATGAAGAGCTGAAGCAGAGCGTCGCCGAGGCCGCCCGGGCATATGAGGACGCCGCAGAACGTTCCCGCCTGAGCGCTTCGGCAACTGCCCCGGCAGAGACGACGATGGAGTGTATTCGTGCATGGGTGGCGCTGTTTGCGGCCGAAGAGGCCCATCGGCGGATTGCGGAGCTCATGAAGCAGGCTGAAGGGTACGTCAAGAGGTCAAGGTCATTGCAGCAGGACATGTCACTGCTTCCTGCAGTGGACGGGGCGGCTTTAACCGCTCTGCGTGAGGCACATTCGGAGCTTGACCGTGCCGATGCAGGCCTGCAGGCCATGGCTTCCGGTGTTACCGTGCTCGAGGGCGACAGCTCAGTAAGTATCGGCGGCAAGCCGCTCAGGGAAGGGGAGTCGGTGCTGCTCGACGATGCTGCCGAAATCGAGGCCGGTGGACGGTTCAGGTTCATGATCCGGCCGGGTGGGGGAAACCGCCTGCTTGAAGCACGCATCAGGGCCGAAGAGGTAAGAAGCCGTTTCGCATCCATGCTTGAGGGGTACGGTGTCGCTTCCATGGAGGCGGCCGTGGACGCAAACATCCGCCGTCAGGAACTGTATGGCGAAAAAATGAAGGCTGATGCTTCTCTGAAAGCACTTGATCCGGACGGAGCGCTTCGTATGCGCTTCGAAGCATCCGGGCTGCAGCTGGAAGATGCCCGTTCCTCCGCATCAATGAGCGCAGGCCGTTCCGGCGGACTTCCCCGTCCGGGGACGGAGGCCGATGCCCTGGCGCTATTGGAAACTGCCGCGGCCCGTCTTGGAGAGGCCCGGAAACAGGAGCGGGAAGAACATGAGGGCATGGTTGCCTCTGGAGCCCTGTTCCAGAGCCTTCAGACTGAGCTGCAGCTGAAAACCGAAGAATCCTCCCTCCGCCGTCAGGGGCTGGAAGCGTGCCGGAATGAGCTGGAACGGCTTGAACGACGCCATGGCGGAGACGCGCTTCTGCAGGCAGCACTTGGCCTGGCATTGGCCGCAAAAAGCGAAGCGGACGCAGCACTGGCAGCGCTTCAGCTATCCTACAGTAACCTCCAGCCCCGCCAGCTTGAACATGACATGGAGCGGCTGGACCGGGCATTGAGGCTCAACCAGCAACGCCTCCAGGAGTGTCGGGAACGTTCTCTAAGCCAGCGGGCGGTGCTTGAACGTGATGGCTCCGATGATCCTTTCGGAACCCTCTATGCCGCTACTGAGGTTGCCCGGCAGGCCGAAGAACAGTTCCGGAGGGTAGAGCAGCGTGCAAGGGCCACAAAACTGCTCTATGAGCTATACCGTGAAGAGCAGGCTCTTGATGCCAGGCGCTTCAGCCGCCCCCTGGCAGAGAAGATCACCGGCTACCTCTGCTGCATGTTCGGACCCGGCCTCGAAGCCGCCGTCGACTACACCGGCAAGTCGTTCAGCAACATAAGGATCCAGCGCGGCGGCACCGGGTCGATAGGGTTTTCAGGTCTGAGCGGCGGCATGAAGGAGCAGGTGGCCGCAGCGGTGCGGCTTTCCATTGCCGAACTCCTGGCTGAGGGCTACGGGGGCACGCTGCCCGTTGTGTTCGATGATGCGTTCACCAACACCGATCCGCAGCGGGTGCAGCTCCTGCAGCGGATGCTGGACCGGGCTGCTTCGCAGGGCCTGCAGATCATCATTCTCAGCTGCAATCCCGGTGAATATTCCTCACTCGGGGCTACGCCGGTCAGCCTTGAGGTAACGGCACACAGGGAAGAGGGCGGGGAACGTGGCCTTTAACATCCATACATCGAACCGGACGGAAGTACTCGCCGCCGATCTTGCTTCGTATTTCGCGGCATCGCCACCCGCTTCCCCTTTTTCGCGCGAAGTGGTCGTGGTCCAGAGCCGGGGGATGCAGCGATGGCTCTCCATGGAGCTTGCCCGGCGGCTCGGGGTATGGGCCGGTGCCCGATACCCCTTTCCGAACGCTGTTGTCTCGGAGCTCTTCCGGCATGTTTTCCCCTCTAAGGAGGACGAGGCCGGGAGGTACGATCCCGAGTGTACGACCTGGAGCATCATGCGCCTCCTGCCCTCCATGCTCCGGGACGAACCCTTTGCGATACTCAGCCGCTACCTTTCCGGGAGCTCGGCACCGCTCCGTCTGTACCAGCTTGCGACGAAGATCGCCGACTCGTTCGACCAGTACACCCTGTTCCGCCCAGAGATGCTTGCCCTGTGGGAAGCCGGCGAGGGCACCGCGGGACCCGACGGATGGCAGTCGATCCTCTGGCGTCGCCTGAATGCCGAGCTGGGAGGGCGTCACCGCGGTATCCTGAAGGAGGCGTTCTGCAGGAACGGAACGCTTCCCGATGCGGTGTTCCCCCGACGAATCGCGCTGTTCGGCATCTCCTACCTGCCGCAGTTCCATCTCGACATCCTCTCTGCCATCGCCCGCCACAGGGAGGTCAATCTGTTCGTCCTCAGCCCTACCGAGGAGTACTGGGGGGACATCGTCTCCCGCCGTACGCTCTCCGGCATGACGCATGCCGAACGGGAACTTCATGCCGAGGGCAATCCGCTGCTGGCGTCTCTCGGCCGGATAGGCCGCGACTTCTCCGACATGGTGCTGGAGATCCCCGATGAGCAGAACAGGACGGTTGAGCGCTACATCGATCCCCGACGCGACACCCTTCTGCATGCCATCCAGTCGGACATCCTCACACTATCGGGCACCGGGGAGGGAGAACGCCCTGTGTGTTCCGCCACAGACCGCTCGGTACAGGTGCATGCATGCCACTCCCCGCAACGCGAGGTCGAGGTGCTGCACGACCGCATGCTTGACATGCTGGAGTCCATTCCGGGGCTTGCCCCACGGGACATCGTGGTGATGGCGCCCGACATCGAAACCTACTCTCCGTTCATCACTGCGGTGTTCGGCTCCGCCGCCGAAGGCCGCATTCCTTTTTCCGTTGCTGACCGCCGCCTCATGAATGAAGGCGAAGTCTCCTCGGCGGTCCTGCGTCTTCTTGAGCTCCACCGCAGCAGAGCTTCCGCTCCTGAACTCTTCGACCTGCTCTCCAGTCCACCCGTTGCCCGGCGCTTCGGCCTGGACGTATCCGCACTGCAGAGCATCCGTGGATGGATCGTCGATACCCGCATCAGATGGGGAATCGACGAAGAGGAGCGCAGCATGAACCAGCTCCCGGCGTTCCGCCAGAATACCTGGCGTGCCGGCATCGACCGGCTTCTGCTCGGTTATGCCATGGACAGCAGGGAGAGCTGCTGTGAGGGGATTCTCCCGTTTGAGGGGGTTGATGGCGGAGCGGCCGAAACCATCGGGCTGTTTGCCGATTTCATCGACGCTGTCGACAGATTCCGTCACGGGCTATCCAAAACCCGTACCCTTGAGGAGTGGCGGGTGTTCTTCATCTCCATGCTTGAGCACTTCATGCTGACAGAGGAGGACTCGACCCGGGAGTTTCTGGCAGTTCAGGACCTGATGGAGCGCATGGGCGAAATAAGCAGGCTTTCGGCCTACCACGACGAAGTTCCGCCTGAGGTCGTCATTGCCTGGCTGCAGGGGCGCCTTCAGCAGAAGGAGCAGGGGCTGGGGTTCATGACCGGGGGGGTCACCTTCTGTTCGATGCTTCCCATGCGGAGTGTCCCCTTCAGGGTTGTTGTTATGCTCGGTATGGATGACGGAGCTTTTCCCCGCCAGCAGCATCCGCCCGGCTTCGATCTCATCTCCCGCCACCCGAAGCGCGCAGACCGCTCGGTGCGCGCTGAAGACCGGTATCTCTTCCTTGAAACCATTCTCTCTGCCCGCGATGTCCTCTATATCAGCTTTGTCGGCCGCAGCCGGAAGGACAGCAGCCCGATACCGCCCTCGGTGCTGGTGAGCGAACTTTTCGACGCCATCGACAGGGGGTTCCTGCTGCCGGAAGGGGTAAGGGCGGAGGAGATGCTTCTTTTCAGTCACCCCCTGCAGCCATTCAGTCCGGCATGTTTCAGCGCCGGGGGCCCGCTGTTCAGCTACTCCGAAGAGAATTTCCTCCCGCACGCCGAGCATTCCGGTGCAGGTCCGGAGCCGCTGTTTATGGACTCGCCGCTTCCTGAACCCGGTGAGCCTCTCCAGCGCGTCGAGCTCATGGACCTCATCGGCTTCTATGACAATCCCTCGGCGTTTTTCCTCCGCTACCGCCTTGGGCTGCAGCCGGCAGGTCAGGTTCTTCCGCTCGATGAGCGGGAGCCGTTCGGCCTTGACGGGCTTGACGCCTACCGGATACGGGCCGAACTGGCAGAGGCCATGCTTCTGGAAGGTGACATCGGCCGGGTCCAGGATCGGTTCCGTGCCGAGGGCGTCCTGCCGCCCGCACTCTCTGGAGACCGGCTCTATCAATCGCTTCTTGAAGATGCAGCCCGGTTTGTACGTTCGGTTCAGCGCCTTGCTCCAATATCCCTCCCGCTGCCGGCGCTTGATTTCGAACTGCCGCTTGGCCCCATGATCCTCAGCGGTCGGCTCGAGGGCCTCCGGAGCAGCGGCCAGCTGTTCGCCAGGCCGGCATCCATGAAGGCGAGGGAGCGCATGCGGAGCTGGATATTCCATCTGGTCCTCTGCTCCCTCCGGCCCGAAGGGGTCGATCCGGAAACACTGCTGATCATGAACAATGGCGCCTACCGGCTCCGTCAGCCTGAAGCGCCAGGCCTGCTCCTGCAGGAGCTTCTTGAACGATACCGGTCGGGACAGCGCATGCCGCTGGCTTATTTCCCTGAAACCTCCTTCAGTTGGGAGGGAAAACTGGAGAAAGGGGAGGGTGATGCGTTGAAAGCCGCCCGGGGGGCCTGGCGCACAAGCGGATTCGGGGGAGCCCGGGGCGAAGGCGATGACCCCGCTTTCAGGCGATGCTTCGGTGAAGCAGGGTTTGATAGTGAGGCTGCCGGCCCGCTTTACTTCCGCGAACTCGCCGCTGCCCTTGTCCGGCCGGTTCTTCAGCATTCGGAGGCCGTGAAATGATGAGGGCACTGGAACACGCATCCGTCCCGCTCAGCGGAATGAACCTCATCGAGGCCAGTGCCGGAACGGGCAAGACCCATGCCATCGGCTCGCTGTACCTTCGTCTTGTCGTCGAAGAAAGCCTCCTGCCCGACAGCATTCTCGTGGTCACCTATACCGAAGCAGCGAGCGGGGAGCTCAGGGGGAGGATCCGGGATCGCATCCGCGACACCCTTCATGCCCTCCGGGACCCTCAGTGTTCTCAGCAGGCGCTTTTGGAGATCGGCAGCGCCGCTGTTGCTGTCGGCGTGGAAGAAGCCGCCCGGCGGCTTGAGGGGGCGCTCGGCTCATTTGATACGGCAGCGGTGCACACCATCCATGCGTTCTGCTTGAGGGCACTGCAGGATCATGCGTTTGAAAGCGGTTCGCTCTACGATACCGCGCTCGGAGCCGATCAGCATGAACTGCTGCAGGGGATTGTCGAGGATTTCTGGCGCCAGCGTTTCTTTTCCCCGGAATCGCCGCTCTCCGGCTATATCGGCTGGAAAAAGGATGTGACTCCTGAATCCTTCACCCGGCTTCTCTCTTCACTCCGTCCCGGCCCGTTCACCTGCATCAGGCCCGACTACCCCCCTGAAGAGCCGGCTGCCGCCGAAGCCCGCTGCACGGAGGCTTACCGGGCCGCGGCTGGTATGTGGAAGCAAGAGCGTGCCCTCATTGTCTCCATCCTCAATGACGATGCCGGACTGAGCCGTGCGGCCGGAGCCTATAAAAAAGAGGAGCTCATTCTACTCTTTGAGCGCATGGACGCCTATCTCGAAAGCGGGAGCGTGTTTGACTGCTTCACCGGTTTTGAGCGCTTTACGTCCGCATCGCTGCGGGCAAACATGAAGAAGAAGTACGAGGCCCCCGTCCACCGTTTTTTCGATGCCGCTGAAGCGCTGCTCCGGGAACTCGACCTGCGCCTCCTGGTGTTGAAGTCTGAACTGGTCCGCTATTACCGCTCAGTACTGCCACGGCGCAAAGAGGAGCTGAATGTCAGGCTGTTCGACGATCTGCTCACTGATCTGTATCTGGCCCTTGAGGCTGAGGGTGGAGGAAGGCTGGGTGAGGTGCTCCGCTCATCCTACCCGGCGGCACTCATCGATGAGTTCCAGGATACCGATCCCGTGCAGTATGAGATCTTCAGGATGATCTATGCCGGTTCCGACCTCCCGCTGTTTCTTATCGGCGATCCCAAGCAGGCCATCTACAGCTTCCGTGGTGCAGACCTCTTCGCCTATCTCAAGGCCGCAGCGTCCGTGGACGGCGATTGCCGCTTCACGCTCGAGAAGAACTGGCGTTCAGCGCCCCTCCTGCTCGAGGGGTTCAACACGCTGTTCCTGAAGGGTCCGAACCCTTTCCTGTACCCCGGCATTGCCTATCGCCCCGTCAGTTCCGGTGGCGGCGGTCCCCGGGACCCCTTCACGCATGAGGATGACAGGCATCCGGAACCGCTTCAGCTATGGCTGCTTGATGCTCGGGATGCAAAGAACGGATGCCTCACCGTAGAGGCGGCTGAAGAGATGGCGGCAGCGGCGGTGGCCGGGGAGATCGTCCGCCTGCTCGGTGATGCCCGGGCAGGAAAAGCCCGCATCGGAGATGTGCCGCTTGCCGCTTCGGATATGGCAGTCATCGTCCGGACCCACCTGCAGGCGGCAAAGGTGCACGCCGCCCTCAGGGCGAGGGGTGTGCCGGCAGTCATGCAGAGCGACAGGAGCGTTTTCCTCTCTCCGGTTGCCGGTGAGGTGCTGCTGCTTCTCGAAGCCCTTCTGCACCCCTCCAGTGAAGGCAGGATCCGCAGCGCCCTCGTTACCACCATCCTCGGCCGGACAGGCAACGTCATCGCCGCATTGTCCGCTGACGGGGAGGAGTGGATTGCCTGTCTCCGAGACTTTGCACAGTGGAACCAGCTCTGGAGGACGCAAGGGTTCATGGCCATGACAAGGGCGTTCATGCGTAAGGAAGGGGTTCGCCGGAGAGTGCTGGCCCGGGAGGGCGGCCAGCGTACACTGACTGATATCCTCCACTGTTTCGAGCTCCTGCATCAGCATGAACATACCTCCAATGCAGGTCCTGAAGCGCTGCTGGCCTGGTTCAGCGAACGGTGCCTCGACACGACGGGAAGCGAGGATGCTTACCAGATGCGGCTTGAGACTGACGAGGCTGCCGTAAAGATCGTGACCGTTCATGTCAGCAAGGGGCTCCAGTATCCTCTGGTGTTCTGTCCGTATCTCTGGAAGGGCTCGACCTCGACGAAAGAAGTTGCCGCATTCCATGACGCTTCGGGTGAGGCAGTCCGGGATTTCGGTTCGCCGGGGTTTCCTGACGGCATGCTGCGTGCCGGAGAGGAGGCGATGGCCGAGGATCTCCGGCTTTTTTATGTCGCACTGACACGGGCGGAGCACCGCTGCTGTTTCATTTCGGCGAGGGTGTCGGGCGGCGTATCGGCACTGAATTACCTGCTGCATGCCGGGGAGTCGGTGCAGGAGCGGGTCGCAGGTGCCCCGGAGCGCCTTCTGGAAGCCATGGAGGCTTCCTCGCCCCTTCGGATGGAGGCAGATCTTCGTGCCCTCGCCGAAGAGTCCCGGGGGGCCGTCGGATTCCGTCTCCTCACACAGGATGACCTTCTGAGGGCAGCGCTTCCGGCGCCTAAGGATGATGGTTCGGGAGCCATTGGCCAGAATCTTCGCCGGTTCAGCGGCCGTATCGACAGCTCATGGAGGGTGTCGAGCTTCACCTCTTTCAGCCGTCAGGGCCACCGCCCGCAGGAACTGCCCGACCGTGATGAAACAGCCTCTGGCAGCTTGCCGCAGGATACGGTTTCAACTGAAGATGCGGAGGGGATATTCGCTTTCCCGAGGGGAGCGAAAGCGGGTCTCTTCATGCATGAAATTTTTGAGCATATCGACTTTTCAGCCCCCGATCCTCTGGCCATCCGCAAGCTGGTTGACACTTCGCTCCAGCGATACGGATACGAACCCAAATGGAGCGATGCCGTCACCGGGATGGTGGAGGGCGTGCTGCAGATGCCGCTGGGTGAAGGGGAGGATCCGTTCCGCCTCGGTGCACTGCAGCCGGGCAGCTGGGTTTCAGAGCTTGAGTTTTTCATGCCGATGTCGCTGCTGCAGACTGAAGCCCTTCAGAACCCCCTCCGCCGCCATGGTCTCATGCCGGAAGGGGCGGATTACCGGAAGCTCGCCGACAGCCTGGAGTTCCAGCCGGCAACGGGTATGCTTCTGGGGTTCATGGACATGGTGTTCGAAGCCGGCGGGCGGTTCTGGCTCCTTGACTGGAAATCAAACCATCTCGGCAACAGGGCATCGGATTACGCACAGGACGGGATGGAAGCCGCAATGGAAGAACACCGGTACCACCTCCAGTACCTCTTCTATCTTTCCGCCCTGAACCGCCATCTCACACTCCGGGTTCCGGGCTACACCTATCGGACACACTTTGGCGGAGTACTCTATGTTTTTCTTCGCGGGGTGGACGGAAAGGGTAGAGGGACAGGTCTCTACCGGGTCCGTCCGCCAGCCGGGCTGATTGAGGAACTGACATTGGCAATTGCCGGGGAGTTTGCATCATGAAGTACATCAGGTACGAAGACGAACGGCCGATAGACCGCCAGTTCGGAGGGTTCATCATGCGGCTTTCGACGGGTCCCGGCAAGGGTGTCCTCCGGGTGCTCGCATCGCTCGTGAGCAGGGCTCTTGAGGGTGGGGACGTATGCCTTGATCTCCAGAGTGTTGCGGGCCGCGAGATCATGACGGGTGAAGAGCATGTGTCGATACCCGAACTTCCGGAGCTCCTTGATGTGCTGAGCCGGAGCGGCGTCGTCTCCGACGGGGGCGGAAATCTGCCACTGGTGAAGGGGAGAGGAAGCCTCCTCTACCTGCAGCGTTACCATGTTGCTGAATCGGGACTCGCCCGGGCAATTCTCAATCGGTGCCTGGAGCCTCAGGGTGACCCTGAAAAGGAGGCCCGGACGGCGCTGCTCCTGCAGCTTTTCCCCGCTGAATCGGAAGACGGCGGGGGGATGCAGAGAGCCGCTGCCCTGCAGGCACTCCGGCGACGCTTTTCGGTGATCGCCGGCGGGCCCGGCACGGGCAAGACAACGACCGTGGTGAAGATCCTCGCCCTTCTGGCCGGTGAAGACGGCACGGGAGGAGGACGGATCGCCATGGCAGCACCGACCGGCAAGGCGGCACTGCGCCTCAGCGGATCAGTCAGGATGCAGAAGGCCGCACTCCATTGTACAGACGCGGCTCGCCGTGCGATTCCCGACGAAGCCTCCACCCTGCACCGTCTGCTTCAGGCCGTCCCCGGTACTGGTCGGTTCCGCCACGGCCCCCTTAACCCGCTGCCTTACGATACGGTCGTGGTCGACGAGGCCTCGATGGTCGCTCTTCCGCTGATGCATGCGTTCTTCTCCGCTCTTTCGCCTTCGTGCCGCCTGATCCTCCTCGGAGACCCTGACCAGCTCGCATCGGTCGAAGCCGGCGCCGTGCTCGGCGACATATGTGCCGCTGCGCGTCTCCCCGGTTCGGCGCTTCACGGTTCCGTCACCGTGCTTGAGAGGAACTACCGGTTCGATGGCGGTTCGGACATCAGTGATCTTGCCCGCGCTGTCAATGGGGGGAGGGTGGAGGAGTCGCTCGGGCTGCTTGCTCCTGATAGAGGAAACGGCGTCGTGCTCCGCCCTCCCTACGTCGGGTGGAATGAGCGGGACGGGGTGCCGGAGGAACTGGCTGATGCAATCATGGAAGGGTACCGGCCGTTTCTGGAAGCCGGAGACCCGCCCTCTGCGCTGCTGGCGTTCGACCGGTTCAGGATGCTTGGAGCCATCGGCGACGGTCCGGGGCTTTCGGGTGTCCGGGGACTCAATATGGCCGCAGAGCAGGTACTCAGGCGGGCGGGTCTCATCGACCCATCCTCTCCATTTTACCATGGCCGGCCGGTCATGGTCAGGGAGAATGATTACTCCATGCGCCTCTTCAACGGCGATACGGGCATCGTCTTCAATGATCCCGAATGTGATGCTCCATTGGTATGGTTCAATGCGCCGGACGGCTCGCTGCGAGCGGTAGCTCCGGAGCGGCTGCCAAAGCATGAAACAGCCTACGCCGTCACCATACACAAGAGCCAGGGTTCGGAGTTCGATGCCGTGCTGATGGTGCTCCCGCGACAGGATTCACCGCTGCTGTCGCGGGAGCTTCTCTATACGGCCATTACCCGTGCACGCCGCAGCGTGGAAATCAGGGCTGATCCTGAAGCGCTCTCAGCCGCCATCAGGAAAGGGACAGCGAGGGTGTCGGGCCTGAAAGACGCCCTGCTCAATCCGTAGGAGGGGTCCCGTATCCTCCGCCTCCCGGCGTTGCTATCTCGACGCCTTCACCCGGCTGCATGACGCGCTCGATCCGGCCGCCTGCGGGGATGGATGTACCGTCCTGCAGTATGATCGCATTGATGCCGCATGCTCCGCTGCCGCCCCCTTCAAGCCCGAATGGAGCTTTTTCCCTCCGTTCGGAAATCACGCTGAGCTGCATCGGCCTGTGGAACCTGATTCTGCGCACAACACCCTCGCCCCCACGATGCATGCCGCTGCCTCCGCTTCCCCTGCGCAGGGCGAACCGCTCGATTTCAACTCCGGGATGCCGATCCTCGAGGATCTCGGGGTCGGTGATCCTGGTGTTGGTCATGTGTACCTGCACGGCCGAGGCGCCCTCACTCGAAGGTGTGGCGCCGGACCCGCCCGGGATGGTTTCATAGTACTGGCTGCCGCTGCCGTCCGGCGGGCCGAAGAGGAGGTTGTTCATGGTGCCCTGGGATGCCGCTGCGCTGCCGAACGCACCGAGGAGGACGTCGACTACGCGCTGTGAGGTTTCGACATTGCCGATGGCTACGGCAGCCTCCGGGGATGGGCTGAGGATACTGCCTTCGGGGATGATGATCTCGACCGGCTCAAGGCAGCCTGCGTTCAGCGGGATGTCCGCCCCGGCAAGAACCCTGAGCAGGTAGAGGACGGCGGCCCTTGTGACGGCTGGAGGCGCGTTCATGTTGCCGGGATCTTCGGGTGCGCTTCCGGTGAAATCGAACACTGCACGGGGATCTCCGCCCGGGGGGGCCGTGATGCTTATCCTGACCCGGATGGCAGCGCCGTTATCCATGCTGTCGCTGCAGGATGCCATGAAAGAGCCGGTTTGGCCGGCGATCCTCCGGAAAAGCGCATGGACGGCATGCCGCGCATTCCGGCGGATGAAGTGCATGTAGCGCTCCACCTTCTGGCGGCCGTATCGCAGGAGCACGGCCTCAAGCTCCTGTTGCCCGCGGTTGTTGGCTGCCACCTGTGCCCGCAGGTCTGAGATGCGTTCCGGGAGGTTGCGTGCCGGCCAGGGGCCGGAGGAAAGAAGTTCAAGCAGCTCCTTTTGGCGGAACCGGCCCTGGCGGACCAGATGGAAACTGCTGATGACAACCCCTTCTTCGGCAAGAGTGCGGCTGTAAGGAGGCATCGAGCCGGGAGTGATGCCGCCGATATCTGCATGGTGTCCCCGGTTGGCGAGGTAGAACGAGGGCTTACGGCCGAGACTGAAGACCGGCGTTACAACGGTCATGTCGGGAAGGTGCGAGCCCCCGCGGTGAGGGTTGTTGGCTAGCAGCACGTCGCCCGGCGCCATCTTTCCGGCATTGTCTTCGATGAGGTTCCGGACGGTTGCTTCCATGGCGCCGAGATGGACGGGGATATGCGGCGCATTGGACACCAGCCGGCCTTCAGTGTCGAAGAGGGCACAGGAAAAGTCGCGACGCTCTTTCATGTTGACGGAGTGCGCGGTGTTTTCCAGCGTACTGCCCATCTGTTCGGGAATGTTCATGAAGAGGTTGTTGAACACCTCCAGTAGAACGGGATCGGGTTTCCCGCCCGATGTATCATCTGCACTCACGGGGAGCGGGCCCGCAGCGGCCACGCGCTCCATGACGATCGATCCTGCACGGTCGATGAGGGCATCATATCCCTGTTTCAGGAACAGTGTCAGCTGGGAGTCCACAATCATTGCCGGGCCGCTGATGCGGCTTTTCTCAGAGAGCGATTCGAGCCAGAGGAGAGGGGCCTGTATAGTTGATCCCCCTTCCGTCCACAGCGCAGTGGTTTCGGACGGGGAAACCGCCCCCGGGTTTTCATCAGGGTCCGCAGGGGAAATGGGGTCCGGCGTCGTCATCCTGACTTCAATGCGCATGCTGACAACCTCGAGTGCGCCGGTATCGGGAATGAATCCGTAGCGGGTGCGGTAGGTGTCGCTGAAGCGTGCAAGAATGGTTCGAAGGTCCGCAATCACCTCATTCGGCGCATCGGGGGATGCCGGCACCGATAGCCATCTGTCGGTGCCTGATGGCCGGATGTCGAGGTGCAGGGAGGTGCTCGTTGTGCCCCCGGCTCCCTCGAGGCTTGCCGTGAGCTGCCGGGACCGGGCGGCAGCTTGTGTGCTGAGGCGCTCAAGCAGGGTACCGGTAAGCGGCATCATCACCGGCTCGATGCTCCGCTCGGTCTTGTCTGCCATTGCGATGCCCCAGGCTGAAAGCACGGAGGAGTGCCGGGGAACGACTACATGCGGAATTGAAAGGATGTCGGCGATGTCGCATGCGTGCTGTGCTGCGGCGCCGCCAAAAGCAATGAGCGCATGGCTGCGGAGGTCGTATCCCCGTGAGACCGAAATGCCTTTCATGGCACGGCTCATGATGCTGTTTGCTACGTCCAGGAACCCTGCGGCCAGCCCTTCTGGATCGTAGGGGGTGCCTGTCGCTTCCGTGACAGTGCGGGCAAGTTCGCTGAACAGCGCACGTGCTCTTCCGTCATCGAGGCGGGCGTCGCCCGAGGTACCGAAGGTGGCGGGGACCGAGGCGGGGACGAGGCGCCCGAGAATAAGGTTTGCATCGGTCAGGGTGAGCGGCCCTCCGAGGCCGTAACAGGCGGGGCCGGGTTTAGAGCCTGCCGACTGTGGTCCGACCCGAAGCCGCTGGCCGTCGAACCAGAGGACCGACCCGCCCCCGGCCGCCACGGTCTGCACGTCGAGCATTTCGGTATGGAACGGAACATTGTCGACAGTGGTCTCGAACCGGTGCAGAAGGGCGCCGCCGAAGCGCGAAACATCGGTCGAGGTTCCTCCCATGTCGAAGCCTATCGCCTCCGTGAACCCGAGGCGCCCGGCCTCTCCGGCATAGCCCAAAAGCCCTCCGGCAGGCCCGGAGAGAATGGTGTCGATGGCCCGGAGCCGGCACGCATCCCGCAAGCCGCCCGAACTCTGCATGAACTCGATCGGCACGTCACCCGCCAGGCGGCGGAGGGAGAGGATGTAGGAAAACAGGACGGGGGAGAGGTAGGCCTCGATCATGGCCGACTGACCCCGTTTGAGCATATTGATCTGCGGCATGGTCTCGTGCGATGTCACCACATGCGTAAAGCCGGCCCCGTCCAGCGCGAGCTCCTGTATGAGCTTTTCATGGCGGGGGTTTTTCCATGCATGCTTCAGTACGATGGCAAGGCTTTTGAATCCCAGTTCCCTGAGTTCAAGAAGGGATTCGAGTGCGGCTTCGGGATCCGGGGGACGGCGGACGGCACCGTCCGGCCCGATGGCCTCGTCGATTCCCCTGACAGCACTGTGAAGCGGCGGCTGTTTTGCAATGGAAAGGGCAAAAAGATCCGGCCGGGTTCCGTTGCCGATCTCGAGCAGGTCCTCGAAGCCTGCCGTCACGGCAAACGCGGCAGCAGCTCCCTTGCGTTCCAGCAAGGCATTGGTGGCCACCGTCGTGCCGACCCTGATCCTTTCAATCTTCCCGGTGCTGAGGGGCTCGGAGTCCTCAATCCCCATAAGGGCCCGGATGCCGGCAATGCCGGCGTCCTGCCATCTGCCGGACTCGGAGAGCAGTTTGATGGAGCGTACCGCACCCTCCGGATCGATGCCGATGACGTCGGTGAAGGTACCGCCCCGGTCCACGGCGAACTTCCAGCGCGCACCCGTTCTCTTCATCTCAGGCTTTGGGCTCCCAGTAGCAGCGCTTCGGAGACAGAATGGCCCCCTCATCCTTCAGCTGCTTCATCGCCTTGTCAACATCTTTACGCTCAAGTCCGCTCTTTTCGGCGATCTGTCCTGCGCTCAAGGGCGCACCTTCTTTCTTCAATACATCAAGCACTGTTTCCTTGCTGTCCATAATGCGGTGAATGGTTGCTGTTAGGGGGGATTAGGTGCCCCGGGGGACACCCGGGGGGGTCAGCAAATGTAATGAAAATTGTTTATTCCTCCGTTTTCAGGGTGATTCTTCTTCTGGTGCAGGTCAGATAGTCGGGTACCAGCCGCTGAAGGTCCGCTCCATCAGCGGGGAGGATATCATGAAGTCGGCAGAAGCAGGGTTGCAGGCTGCCGGGATGTTCCATTCGACCGCCATGCGGAGCAGCACCTTCACGTCGGGATCATGCGGCGGCAGCTCAAGGGGATCCCGGAAAAAGATGAGGAAATCGAGTTCCTCCCCGGCAATGATTGCGCCGATCTGCCGATCGCCGCCGAGCGGACCGCTCATAAGCCTGTGGACTGTGATGCGGAATTCGAGTTCGGATACTTGCACCGTTGTTCCTGTGGCAAAGAGGGTATGGCGTTCCAGCAGGTCGCGGCTGTATTTGGCCCATGCCTGAAGATCGGCATTCTTGCTGAGGTGTGCGACAAGGGCAATCTTCTTCGAGCTTTCCATCGTAGCTTCTGTTTTCCTGCATCGTTTCATCGGTTTGGTTTGTTGGTCATCATGCGTCAGTTCATTTGCTGTGTCTCTGGGTAATATCGACAGTTAACGGGCTGGACGGACAGGGTTTCGGGGAACGTCTGCCTCCCCGTAACTTATTGTTTCATAATTGTTAACTGTTGTCTGGCGTTCCGCTTTTCGTATTTTACTATTGTTGCCGGCCGTCATGTATCCGTCATGCATCCGTCATGAATCAGCACACTATGCACCGGTCGCAGCAATGCTCACCAACCGGGCTTTGATCTTTCCGATCAGCCCATCAACAATTCACAAGGAGAAATACATATGAAAGCGTTTCTGAAACTGTTTTCCCTCGCAGCCCTCATGCTGGCGCTGACTGGACCCTCACCCTCCATGGCTGCCAATGCCCCGGCACAGACCGAAGCTGCTGATGCAAACGGGATTTTTGTCGTGCTTACCGATGCCGAACCGATGACGCAGATGATGGCTCTCGTGCTCTCGACCCAGACCCTGCAGCAGGGTCGTCAGGTGCAGGTGCTTCTTTGCGGCCCTGCCGGCAGCCTTGCCCTGAAGAGCAGCAGCCAAAAGATGTTCAAGCCGCTCGACAAGTCGCCGCAGATGCTTCTCAAGGGGCTCATCGCCAAAGGCGTGAAGGTCGAGCTCTGCCCGCTCTACCTCCCCAATACCGGAAAGAGCGCCGGGGAGATGATTGAAGGAGTCACCATCGCCAAGCCTCCTGTCGTCGCCGCTTCCATGGCTGCCGAGGGTATGAAGCTGTTCACGTTCTGAGCTGAAAGGGCTGAACTGACCAAAAAGGACATGCAATAAGAAAAGCGCCGTTGGGCGCTTTTCTTATTAGGGGAGAGATTTCCCTCTGCAGTCGATCACTTCAGCCGGTCATCTCAATAGTAGACGAGAGCATAGAAGAGGTTCTTTTTGAGCTCGCTGTAGACAAACCGCGAGCTGATGCTGTTTTTCCACCACAGGACGGGGTTCCACCATTCCGGGCTGGTCGCAATGAGGATGAAACTCCGCGGTGTTTTCCTGAACGCCTGCATCCAGGTGCTCTTCAGACGGAACATGTGCGGCGGGTCACTGACAACAAGGGCTTTTTTCCAGCCATTTCTTTTCATTGTCTCTGCGGTATTGAATGCCTCCTCCCAGGTGGTTTCAGAACGGCTGTCGACGCTGATTGCGCTGAGCGGGACTCCGAGTGCGACCATTCTCTTCTGGCGCCAGTTGAGCTTTCCGGGCCGGTAATAGCGTTCATCGATACCGGTGAGGATGACCCGGGGAGCGTATCCATTCCTGTACAGTTCTGCGCCTTTGCGGACGCGCCGTCCGCTGTCGCCGCCGAGGATGACGATGACATCGGTTTTTTCGGGGGTACCTGCCTGGCATGAGAGCAGAAAGCCCAGTGAGAGAAATCCTGCGCCGGCGAGAATGGCTGCAACCAGCAGAATGTTGATGGTGGTTTTGAGCAGTTGTATCATCGTCGTGCAGCGTTCGGTGTTACTCCCGGCTGTCAATCCTCAAGAGTGGGGCCGGATGGGCAGTTTATGATGGCATTAATTGCCGAATCATCCAAACATAATCTTCCCTACCAGACCGCTGTCCGCTAATGTTCGGCGGGGGAGACTCTTTCAGAGGGGGATGGCCTGGCTGTAGAGGCTGTAGCGGGAGAGTATGTTCCGGGCGTAGCGGACGGGCATGCCGCCATTGCAGTACCCGTATTTCGATGCTTCGTCACGATAATAGAGCGGCCTGGACTTCAGCCGGAGATAGTGTTCGACATTTTCTTCCCAGAGGTTAGGGTCCTTGCCGAACTTCTTTGCCAGCGCCTGTGCATCACGCACATGCCCCGGGCCTACATTGTAGGATGCGAGAATGAATTTCATCCGTGTTTCAGGATCGGCTATGTCCTGCCACTCTTTCTGCAATGAGAGGATGTAGAGTGTGCCGGCCTTGATGTTGGAGTCGGGGTCGAGCAGGTTATGGATGCCGTACATGCCTGCGGTTTGAGGCATCAGCTGCATGAGGCCGGATGCTCCTGCCCATGAGACCGCTCCCGGGTCGAACTGCGACTCTTCATAGATGAGCGAAGCCAGCAGTCTCCAGTCCCATCCCACCGTGGCCGCATAGCGCCTGATCAGGCGGTCATAGGGCGATATTTCCCCTTGTTTTCCGGAATAGAAAATACTGATGGCCCGTTTTCTGAAGGTGTACTGCTGCAGATAGTATTTCAGGTGGAGTACGCTGAAGAGGGTCGCCGTCGAGCTCTCGGAGAGCCACCCGTTGAGCGCATGAAGGAGTTCCGGCGAATGTCGACCGACAGCCCACGCAAGTGGCTGGCTCAGGCTGACCGGCACGGAAGCCTCAATGTCCGGAAAGAGGGTGCGATGGGCGGTGGCGATGTCACGGTCTGCTACCGTATAGCTGATGGCTCCTCTGGATACATCCCGGATGAGCTCGCTCGTCGTCCGCTCTCCCGGAACCGTTACGATCTCCACATCGATTCCCTCTTCCCGCCGGAGCCTCATGAGCTCGGTATAGTAGGCTGACTCCTTGCGGACATGCACCTGCCTGCCATCAAGTTCGCGGACGCTCCGGAGCGGGCTGCCGCGCGGGTTCTTTTTCTGGATCAGGACCTGCCGGGTGTAGCTGATAGGATCTGAAAACTCGACCATGGTTCGCCGGCCGGAGGTGATGGTGAGGTTGTGGGCGACGAGGTCGCCTTCTCCCGACTGCAGCCGGTCGAGCTGGCTGTTGAGATCCCTGACGACCACCACCTCCATCTGGAGCCCAAGGCTGGTGCAGAAGCTTTTGGCTGCCTCATAGCTGTATCCCATCGGGGTTCCGCGGTAAATGAAATAGTTGATGGGGTCGTAACTGAGCAGCACCCTTACCGTACCGGATTTCTTGATCGCATCAAGATCCCTGTGGCTGCGAAAAAACAGCAGATAGAGCAGTGGCAGCAAAAGGACTGCCAGCAACGGAATGAGCTGTTTCAGGGTCGATGACGGGGTATCGGTTTTCATGGGGTGGTGCAGGTCGGCGTATTATCTGCCGGGGTCCGTTGCCGTAATTTCGTCCCAGAGCAGGCGGTAAGCTTTTGCAGCTGCAGAAGCTGGTCGGACAGCGTTCAGCGGTGCGCGGTAGATGCCCATTTTCTCGACTTCTGCACTGTTGGGGATCTGCTGGCGGAGGAACCCGGCGGTGTTCTGGTGTTCTTCGATGATCTCGGCGTGCATCGATTTGCGCTTTTCGACCATGGTGAAGAATGCCCTGATCCTGGACCGGTCCAGATCGTGCTCATTGAAGAAGTCAAGGAGCTGGGCATAGGTGCGGATGGACAGGGTGGTCGGGATCAGGGGGACGAGTATGAGGTCGGAAGCCGCAAAGACGCTTTCGGAAAGGAGGGTGAGGTTCGGGGGGCAGTCGAAAAAGACATGCCGGTAATCCTCAGCGAGTGCCTCGAGGTTTTTTCTGAGCTTTTTCTGCGGTTTTTTTGCTTCCGAAAGCTCGATGTCAAGGTTCCGGTATGAGAAATCCGAGGGGAGAATATCCAGGTTGTCGAAATCCGTTGCCTTGATGTGTTCGTACATCCGGCTTTTCCCCTTCAGGAACTTCTCGCTGTTGTATTTGCGCGATGCGCTGATCCTGAAATAGTAGGAGCTCGCCCCCTGGGAGTCGAGGTCGCAGAGCAGGCTCGGCTCTCCCTGGAGTGAAGCCAGGTAGGCCATGTTGACGGCTGAAGCAGTCTTTCCCACGCCGCCCTTGATGCTGTAGAGTGCTATTGTTTTCATCGGCAATCACCGGCTTAACCGGTTGTGAGTTGTTCAAAGAGTTCTGTGGTCCTGTCGTCCTGGAACCGTGAAAATGCCTTGTGGAACTCCTTGCGGGCCTGTTCCTGCCGTTCATGCAGTACGGCCATGAGTCCTCCGAGTGCAGCCGCCAGCTGGACATCGTTCCGGCCTGTTACGGCCGTTTCGAGCTGTTCACTGAGGAATGCCAGCTGCACGGAGCAGTCGACGAAGCTGCCGAGATTGTCCTGCAGCCCTTTGAGATGGCGGATGGCCGGCGTGATTGTTTTTGGCGGGTAGAGGGAGATGAAGAACTCCAGAAGGTAGCGCAGCTTCTTGCAGTCGATACGCATGGCATGCAGTTCGTCATCAGTGGTCTCGCGACTGACCATGCGCCCGTGGCGGATGAGCTTTTTCCAGGATTTGCGGATGGTCCTGCGCGCTACGGTGATTGTCGGGAGGGACGCATTGGGCGCCGGCAGGGGATCGGGGGTTGCCGAATCGGTGATGAAGGCGTTCCACAGGTTGAGGAGCGCAACGTATTCGGGTGAGTCGAGATAGCTGCTGAATGAGCGCTGCAGAACTTTCCGGCGGCGGCTGAGCGCGGCAAAAAAGGTGTCGAGACCGGGATGGAGGGCTTCCGGGAGCCAGGAGCGGAACTGCTCTTTTTCAAGAAGATAGACGTCAAGGTCGCGAAGCGGGCCTGTTTTTGCGGCAACCGCCTTCAGGGCTTTCGAGGCGGGGAGTGCGGTTTCGGGGGGGAAGACCCCCTTGAGCTGTGCCAGTATTGAGCGGGCTCTGCGTATGGCGACCCGGTAGTCGTGGAGGAATTCGGTGTCGATGGACTTTCTGATGCCATCCTCATTCAAGCGCATGATGGACGTGGTGAACCGGAGAAGGCTTAGGGCGCTCAGCTGCACCGGGGCTTCGGGGTCCAGCTGGAGTGCGATTTTTGAGCTGTAGCCTCCGACCTGAAAGCCGGCATCGGTCATTGCATCAATAAACAGCCGGCGAACACCGCGGCCGTCGCTGCAGTGGGCCTCCGGATCAAGCAATGCCGCGGCTTCAAGCATTTCCTCCTGATAGCCCCTCAGCGGGTTCAGCGAAATGAATGAGGCAGAAGGGACAATCTTTTCCGTTTGCACACCCCTCCAGCATTCCACATTCACCGTTCCCAGAGTTTTTTCCTCACGGTCGAGAAGCTTCCACGACCGGAGGCTTATATGCAGCGTTGTGAGCCTGCTGAAGGCCCGTATGGCGGAGGCCTCAAGGAGGCGCTTGCGCAGGGTTCCCTCAGGCAGATCGCCGGCAAAAAACGAGCAGGGGGCGGAGAAGCGCGCGGAATCTGCCGTGCGGCCGGATTCAAGGTCGTAAAGGTAAAGAACCTTCCCTACTGATGCGAGCGAGAATCCCTTGTCGAATGCCTGCCATTCAAAGGTGTCATAGTATGTACGGACTTCCTCCCGGAATAAGGATTCCCTCAGCCGGTATCCGTCCTGCAGGAACGCCTCCGTCATATGCGGTGCGGCTAAGGCGTCGACGGGGTTAAGGATGCGGAATTGCTGGTATCCTGGCATTCTCGGGATGATCATTACAGTGTTCCTCATAACAAGAGGATTGTACTATCAAATATAGGAACATCTCCGGGATGATCACCTTTTTTACACGAATGTAACCATTCCGGCTGCGTGAAAAAGCAGTCGGGAGCGGTCTATCTTTTTTCAAAAGAGCGGGATTTTGGTAACTTAACGTTTTCCTAATGAAAAGAGGCTCCCCGGGGCCCCCTGAATTCCATTCTACAGCATACGGGATGAAGTACTTCCACACGGTGTTCCTTCTCTGGGCGGTTCTGCTTGCAGGCTGCGCTCAAAATCCTTCCGGTACCGGAAGCGGTTCACCCAAGACCAGCGAAGGTCCCCTTCGGGTCGGACTGGTGTTCGATGTCGGCGGACGTGGAGACAGGGCATTCAACGATCTGGCATACAGCGGCCTTGAACAGGCGAAAAAAGAACTTGGAGTCGATTTCATCTATGTCGAACCCGGTGGAGAGGGGGGCGAGCGCGAGGCGGCTCTCCGCCAGATGGCCGATGATCCCGAAATCGGGATGGTCATCGGCGTCGGCCTTCTTTTCAGTGAAGACATTACGGCACTGGCCGGTGAGTATCCCTCAAAGAAATTCGCCTGTGTCGATTACATGCCGGTTAAAGGAGCGGCTCTTCCTTCCAACCTTTCCGGGATGACCTTTGAGGAGAAAAAGGGATCATTCCTTGCCGGCGCACTTGCCGGACTGATGACCCGCTCGAACACTGTCGGGTTCATCGGCGGGATGGATTCCGGCATCATCAGGAAGTTCGAGACAGGATTCAGGGAGGGAGTGCATTTCGTCAATCCCCGCGCAACCCTCATCTCCGGCTTCATCGGCATGACCGGCAGCGCGTTTGCCAATCCGGCAAAAGGCAGGGAGCTGGCTCTCGGCCAGTATGGCAGGGGAGCAGACATCATCTATCAGGCCGCCGGTGCCAGCGGCCTCGGCGTGCTTGAGGCCGCTGGCGAGACCGGCCGCCTGGTGATCTGTACGGACTGCGACCCTGAGACGCTGAAGGACAGCCGGATTCTCGGCAGCATGACGAAGGCGGTCGACCGGTCGGTATTCAGTACGGTTGCCTCCGCAGCAGACGGCTCGTTTGAAGGCGGCAGGGCAGTGGTGTACGGCCTTGATGATCGCTATACGGACCTTGTCTACAGTGTCTCTAACAAAGACCGCATTCCTCCCTCCGTGCTTGGACGGATCGAAGCGCTCAGAACAAAGATTCTTTCCGGAGAAATTGCCCTTGATGAAACCGCCGCCCTCCGGTAGCCGGACGGTTTCCTCCGGGCCGTCTGAAGCGGCCCGATGATCGTTAATTGATTGACAAGACTTACACGGTGAACAAAAAAATCCTGGTGACCGGAGCGACCGGTTTCATTGGATCACGCCTCGTGATCAAACTGGCCTCGACTGCAGATGATGTGGCGATTCTTGTCCGCAAAAGTTCCGACTTGAGCTCCCTTTCCGGGGTTCTCGACCGGATCCGCATCATCCACGGCGACATTACAGACAAAGCCTCTCTTCTGACGGCAATGCAGGGCATTGACCAGGTCTACCACTCCGCTGGCCTCACCTACATGGGGGACAGGAAGAACGACCTGCTCTACCGCATCAATGTTGATGGGACCCGGAACATCCTTGACGCGGCCATGGCGGCCGGTGTGAAACGGGTGGTGCACGTCAGTTCCATAACCGCCGTTGGAATCGCCGGAAAAAACAGGCCGGTTGACGAGACCACCCCATGGAATTTCGATGCCATCAGTCTCGAGTACGCACGTACCAAGCACCTTGGAGAGCTTGCCGTGGCCGAGGCCGTAAAAAAAGGTTTGGACTGCGTCATCGTCAACCCCGCATTCGTGTTCGGCGCCGGCGACATCAACTTCAACGCAGGGCGCATCATCAAGGATGTCTATAACCGCCGCCTGCCGTTCTATCCCCTTGGGGGGATCTGTGTCGTCGATGTCGACATCGTCGCCGAGACCATCATGGCCGCCATGGAGAAGGGACGGACCGGAGAACGCTACATCATCGGTGGTGACAATGTGACCTACCACCAGCTTGCCGACACCATCAGCAGGGTCACCGGAGCTCCCCGTGTGCGCTTCCCCCTTCCGTTCTTCCTTGCCAAGGTGCTCAAGTCGCTTCTTGACAGGAAAAAGGACCGCAACAGCATTTCGAAGCTTTTCAACATGTCCATGTTCCGGGTCGCTTCGGAATTTCTCTTCTATCGCTCCGACAAGGCCGCAAGGGAGCTTGGCATGCGCTATGCGCCGCATGAAGAGAGCATCCGGAGCGCGTTCGAGTGGTACCGCGACAGGAAGATGCTCGGCTAGCCGGATTGCTCTCTGCATTGCCTCTGTTTTGCGAACCTGACTCACCCGATAAAGAGAGTGCCATGCCTTCAAACACCATCGTCGAGCGGGTAGCCGCCGATCTTTCCAAATACCCTCCGTTCGACAAGCTCGCCCCCGAAGTACTCGGTGAGCTTGCCTCCGCGGTCAGCGTCAGCTACCATGAAGAGGGGGAGCTGCTGTTCAAAAAGGATGATCCCCTTAAAGGCGCCGCCTTCATGGTCATGAAAGGGGCTGTAAAGCTCTATGACCGCATTGACGGGGAGGAGGTGCTTGTCGACCTGTACGATGAGGGTGACGTGTTCGGCGTGCGCGCCATATTCGGCGGCCATGGTTACCTGCTCTATGCACAGGTTGCTGAAGAGAGCCTCATCTATGATATTCCCGTCGGGAAAATAAAAGAGCTCATTGCCGCCGATGCCGGCGTGTCGATGTTTTTTGCCGGCGAGTTTGCCAAAAGCGTTCAGGAAATCGAGCGGACGCTCTCCTCTGCATTCTCCCTTCGCCGCCAGGGGGCGCCAGGCCCCTCCTGCAGCAGTTTTCTCGAGCATGAGACCCTCGAAGTCAAGCCTGTCGTCAACGTCGTAACCTGCCCGGAAGACATCAGCGTGCGGGAGGCGGCCGTCATCATGGCTGAATGCAACATCGGCTCCATCCTTGTCGTTTCCCCGGAAGGGCACCCCCGGGGCATCATCACCGACACCGATCTCCGCAAAAAGGTCGTAGCCGTGTCAGGGCCCGTCAACGAGCGGCCGGTACGCGATATCATGAGCAGCCCCGTCTACACAATCACGGGAGGCAAGACCGTTGCCGATATGGTGATGCTGATGGTGAAGACGAAGCTCCGCCACTTCTGCATCACTCTTGACGGCACCATCGACACCCCGGTCCGGGGGATCATATCCGAGCATGACATCATAACCTCCGAAGGCAACAACCCGGCAGTCATCATGAAGGAGATCATGGCGGCTGAGGGTGTGGAACAGTTCAAAGCCGAGCGCGACAAGGCCGAAAACCTCCTCGGAACGTACATGAGCCAGAACGTCGCGGTTCATTTCATGACGAGCATCATCACCGAAATCAACGACGCCATCATTACCCGCGCAATCCGCACGACGATTGCCGCCCTGCAGGCTGAAGGGCGCCCGCTCCCTTCAGTGCCGTTCTCCTGGCTCTCGCTTGGCAGTGAAGGCCGCAAGGAGCAGCTCCTGAGGACCGACCAGGACAACGCACTCCTGTATGCAGATCCCGAAGAGTCAGAACGGGAGTCGGTCCGTGAGTTTTTCCTGGAGCTCGCCAGAAGGGTGACCGGTATGCTGGAGGGTGCGGGATTCGTCCGCTGCCCGGCCGAAGTCATGGCTTCAAATCCGAAATGGTGCCTGCCGCTCACTGAATGGAAAAGCTGTTTCAGGCGGTGGATTGAAACGCCGGAGCCGAAAGCGGTGATGCACTCCACAATCTTTTTTGATTTCAGGCCGGTATACGGTGATGGTGCGCTGGCAGGGGAGCTGAAACGGGACGTGTTCGAAAGCATTGCCAGAGGGCGTGGCTTTCTTGAGTTCTTTGCCAAAAACGCCCTGCAGAACCCTCCGCCGCTCGGGTTTTTCCGGAACTTCATGGTGGAGAAAAGCCGCGACCACGCCAATGAGTTCGACATCAAATCCCGGGCGATGATGCCGCTGGCCGATGCCGCACGCGTGCTCAGCTATCAGCTCAGGATCCCCGAGTATTTCAGCACTGTCGAGCGCTTCCGACGTATCGGCGAGCTCGAGCCGGCCCTCTCCGGGCTCTGTCTTGAAGCAGCTGCCGCCTATGAGTTCCTGATGAAGCTGCGCGCCCTCAACGGCCTTGAGCACTCGAGCTCCGGCCGCTACATCAAACCCGAAAGCCTCAACAAGCTTGACCGGCAGATGCTCCGCAATGTCTTCACTACCATCGGCGAGATCCAGCAAACCCTGAACCTGAGGTTCCAGCTTGACTATATCCGCGACTGACATGCTGCTTCTCCAGGCCGCCCTCTGGCGGTGCCGGAGCGGGAAACTTCCCGGAACAGTCTGCCGTTATCTGCAGTCGATGAAGGATCGTCCGAAGGGGAATACCCCCTTAGAATCAGTGCGCATGGTGGTGTTCGATACGGAGACGACAGGGTTCGACCTGAAGACGGACGGGGTCATCTCCATCGGTGCCGTGGCCATAAACGGGCTTTCGATCAACGTTGCCGACTCGTTCGAAGTTCTTGTCCGCCAGGACCGGGTCGGCCGCAGCGAGGCCGTTGCGGTTCACGGGCTCCTGAAAAAAGACATAGCTGGCGGGGCAGGTGAGGTTGAGGCTGCAGAAGCGTTCCTGGAGTACATCGGCTCATCGATCCTTGTCGCCCAGCATGCATCGTTTGATGTAGCCATGCTGAACAGGATTCTTTCCGAGACTTTCCGCATACGGCTTTTCAATGGTGTTGTCGATACCGCCAGCCTTGCCAAGCGTCTCGAAAAAGGGCCCTACTACAACCTTGCCCACAAAGCCGGCGAGTACCGTCTCGATCATCTCTGCCAGCGCTACGGCATCCGCCTCTACGACCGCCATACTGCCGCCGGTGACGCCTTCCTCACCGCACAGCTTCTCCAGCGGCTCCTTTCAAAGGGTCGCAGCGCGGGCATCACAACGGCAGGTCGCCTGCTCATGCAGTGAGGGCTATAGTTCTGGCCGTGCAGGTCAGTCTTTTCTGGAAAGAAGGATCAGTCGCAAAGAGTGGTCGGGGTCGAACGGTTCGCCATTGTAGCTGCCGGAGATGCTCTGGAGGTTGAGCCCCGCTTCGCTGAGCATTCCGGAGATGGTATCCGGCCGGAACAGCTGCACGGATTCAGTGAAGGATACGGTTTCACCCGAGTCGCTTGTAATTGTGATGTCCTTCCAGATCCGCCCGCCTTCGATTTTGCGCGATTCTTCAACCTCCAGATCCCCCGAGCGTCTTACCGAGTGCGGCACGAGGGTTCTTTCCAGATGCAGGGGGTTGATGAGGTCAAGTGCATACCATCCACCCGGAACAAGGGCCCTATGGACTGCCTTGAGCACCATGCGGTCGTCTTCGGGCGTATCGAAATACCCGAAACTGGTGAACAGCTGCACGACGAGGCCGTAAGCTGCCGTCTCGTCGATGCGGCGCATGTCACGGCAGGTGAAAAGGATGTCGAGCGACTGGTGCGCGGCTTCGATGCGGGCCTGTTCGAGGAGGTAAGGGGAGAGGTCGTTCGCCGTGACCCTGCATCCGAGTTTCCGGAGCTCCAGTGCGTGGCGACCTGCCCCGCAGGCGATGTCGAGCACATCAAGACCGGATGGTACGGCGCGTTCAAGCTCAGTCAGCCGCAGGATGGAGCGGACGCAGCGGGCGGCTTCATCCCTGTCCCTGTGGCTGTAGATCCTGAGGTAGAACGGATGGTTGAACCAGTCCTGAAACCATTCCCCCGATGGTGCTTTTCCTGACGGGGATGGATCTCTCTGCATATGCTGTTCTCGCTCTCTTGTGTGCCCCCCTCATCCAGAGAGAAGAGGGGGCGCAGGGAATGTAGGAAGTATCGGGGGGACGTGCGTCAAGAGGGGCCTTGAAAGCACCCTGCCGTGAGACGGGGAACCGCTTACTTTACGGAGTCGCTGATTGCCTTGGTGAGGATTGCCTGGTCGTTTTCTCCGTTGGGAATGCGGACATTCTTTTCAACGAACTTCCATGCATTGCGTTTTTCGGATTTCACGGAAAACACGAGCTTAGCTACCTTGAAATCGCTGGTGCCGCCTTTCTTGTTTTTATCGCCGAACGACTGTTTCTTTGCCATGGTTGGTGAGGTGGTTCTGTTTGTTGTCTAAAAAGAAAACGAAAGTAATAAAAATTAATACCATAACCAAGATCGGACTTCACCCTTCCGGGGCGTCAATTATGCCCCGGGCGCTTGCAGTAAGTCGGCCCTTGTGGAAGATTCCCATAGGGCGGCCTTTCAGCTGGCGGCCGATGAACGGGGTGTTGGCGGATTTGGAGCGGAGATGATCGGCAGATACGGTCCAGACGGCTTCAGGATCGATGAGGGTGAAGTTGGCTTTTTCCCCTTCGCGGATGCGGATGGGGGGGAGCCGCAGGATTCTTCTCGGATTGACCGACAGAAGTTCAATAGCCCGATGCATCGTGATGACTCCTTTCATCACCAGCTCCGTCATGGTGAGGCCCAGCGAGGTTTCCAGTCCGATGATGCCGAACGAAGCTTCGCCGGGGGGGCACTCCTTTTCGTGGAGGGCATGCGGCGCATGGTCGGTGGCAATGGCGTCCGCTGTGCCGTCGGCAAGGGCTTCCAGCACCGCGTCCCGGTTTTTCGGGGAGGTAAGCGGAGGCTTCATGATGAAGTTGCCTTTCTTTTCGGCCAGGTAGAGGTCCTGGTCGGTCAGGGTGAAGTGGTGCGGGGTGACCTCGCAGGTCACCTGCAGGCCGTCCCGCTTGGCTTCCCGGATCAGCTGGAGCGATGCTGCCGTGCTGACGTGGGCTGCGTGGTATCGGGGGCGGCAGAGCGGGTCGTGCAGCTTGTGCTCTTCGAGCCAGCGGAGCAGCATGAGGTCACGGGCAAGCATCATGGCCTCTGAGATGTCGGGGATTCCCTTGAGTCCGAGTTTCGACGACCACATTCCTTCATTCATGACTCCTCCCGTCGTCAGGGACCGGTCTTCACAGTGCTGGATGATGAGCATGTCGAAGTTGGAGGCGTATTCAAACGCCAGGCGCATCGACTGGCTTGCCTGGATGGCGGTGCCGTCATCCGAGACGGCCCTCACTCCGTAGGCTTTCAGGCTTCCGAACGCCGTGAGCTTCTCACCGCGGCTTCCTTCCGTCATGGAGGCAATCACCTCAAGGTCGACAGGGAGGTTCCCGGCATGGTAGCCGATGAAGGTGACCCCAAGAGGGCTGTCGATGACGGGCGTGGTGTTCGGCATCAGCGCCACTCCGGTGAATCCTCCGGCTGCGGCGGCGGCCGAGCCGCTCAGAAGCGTCTCCTTGTATTCCTGTCCGGGTTCGCGGAAATGGCAGTGCATGTCGAAAAGGCCGGGGGAGAGTATTTTACCCCTCATAGCAATGACTTTTTCTTCTGCATAAGGCTCAAGCGGGGTCTCTCCAATCGAGAGGGTCTCGATGACCCCGCTGTCGGATACCCTGATTGAGCCCCTGGCGTCAATGCCGTCAGAGGGGCTGATGATATGCGCCTCCTGAAAAACTATGCTCATGGATATGGGGTACGTGGTTATGGGTTCAGCTCTTCGGCCACTGTGGCTTCAAGAACGGCCAGCTCTTTCGTTCCGCCGGATGCATCAGGCATCGCAAGCGATGCCCGGAGGGTGTCTCCGGGGGAGACGGGCCCTACTCCTGCCGGCGTGCCGGTAAATATAAGGTCACCCCGACGCAGTCCGTAAAGATACGACAAATAGTGGACAAGAGCGGAAGGGGTATGGATCATTTCCCCGAGCGCCGCATGCTGGCACAAAACGCCGTTGCTGTGGAGTGTAATCGTCCAGTCGTCTGCCGGGAGGGCTTCGCTGAGGGGAACGAGGTCGGAAACGAGTGCGCTTCGGCGGAATCCCTTGCTTTTCAGCCACGGGTTGCCGGCTTTTTTTGCTTCAAGCTGCACATCGCGAAGCGTCATGTCGAGGCCTGCGCCGATTGCCGAGATGTATTCCATGGCGGTTTCTTCAGTACATCCGTCGGTGTCGCGCCCGACCAGGAGTACTATTTCAGCCTCGTAGTGCATCAAGCGTGAGAGTGGTCGGCCTTCGAAGTACGGCATCATGATCCTCGAGTCACCGGCAAGTGCTGTGCCAGGCTTCATGAAGATGATGGGCTCCGGTTCGGGGGTTTCCGTAGTTCCGGGGGTTGCGCCTTCCATCATGAGCATCTCAAGGGCGTGCAGGCGGTAGTTCTTTCCGACACAGAAGATCGAACGGGGAGCGAGCGGACGGCGTGCGATGAGGGTTGAGGAATCGCTCATGGTATCCATGCTGACTGTGTTGCAATTGTGTTAATTGGGTTCCGCTCTGTCCTGTTTCGGCTGTTCTGAGGGGCAGGGGAGGGGGGAAACCCTTTCGTTTTATTATCTTATTGTATGATAACCGAGGTATGATTCCAACAGTTTATTTCTCCTGATTTTTCTTTTACCGGGGGCGTGATGCCGCATCGACACAAGGCCGGAATACGTGCCTGCGCCATCAGGGCGCGAAAATCAATCCCCGCCACAGAGGCTCTGGCCATGAGCCGGGCTGCGGCACTCCGGGCATTGGCGGAGAGAGAGCTGAAGGGAGCCCGCGCGGTGCACCTCTACCTTCCGATGAAAGCGGCTGTGGAGATGGACACGGCTTCACTGGCCTGCGGTCTCGCTGCTATGGATATACCCCTCATGGTCCCGGTCATTGATTGCGGGAATGATTACCGGAATGAGGATGAGGAGGGGGGGCGACTGGTTTCGGTCGTGTACCGTCCCGGCATGCCGCTTGTGCGGTCCTGTTTCGGCAGCCCTGAGCCCCTGGAGCGCTCTTTGGGTGATGAATATATGATCGATGCCGTTGTCGTTCCACTGGTCGCCGTGGACCGGAGCGGGTATCGTCTCGGATACGGAAAAGGGTTTTATGACCGCTTTCTTGCGCGTCTCCAGCATATGGGCGTTCGCCCCTGCCGTATCGGGTTCGGGTTCAGCATGCAGCTTCATGACAGACTGCCGTGTGATCCATGGGACGAGCCGCTCGACCTTTTTGTTGATGAAAATGCCGTAACGAGATTTTATCCATACCAAGACAAAGCATGTCATGAGTGAAGAAATGCCAGATGCGATGCTTCCCCAAAGCCTGGAACGGCAAGCTGATTTCAAGGATGAGGACCTGTACGTAAACCGCGAGCTGAGCTGGATTTATTTCAATCAGAGAGTTCTCGAAGAGGCGGTGAACGCCGGCGCACATCCGCTTCTTGAACGGGTCAAATTCATTTCCATCTTCAGCTCCAACCTCGACGAATACTTCATGATCCGCGTGGCGGGAATAGAAGACCAGTATGAAGCCGGCATTCAGGACCGTACCATCGACGGATTCACCCCCATTGAGCAGCTCGACAGCATCCGCGAGATGGTCACCCGCCAGATCATCCAGCGCAACAACTGCTTTTACAACGACCTGCTTCCCGCAATGCAGAAGGAGGGTATCAGTTTCTTGTGCTTCAATGATCTCGACGCTTCCCGACAAGAGGCGCTGAGAGGGTATTTCCGCCAGGAGATCTATCCGGTGCTGACGCCGCTGGCGTTTGACACCGGCCACCCGTTTCCGTTCATGTCGAACCTTTCGCTCAATCTCGCCATAGAGCTTGAAGATGCAGAAACCGGCATGAAGCGGTTTGCAAGGGTGAAGGTGCCGAGCATCCTTCCGAGGATGCTTCCGTTCAGCAGCATCGACGGCCTTTGTTTCGATGACAGCACAACCCGGTTCATCTGGCTCGAGGATCTCATTCTCAACAACCTCGACATGCTCTTTCCGAAGATGCGGATCATCAAGTCCCATCTTTTCCGCCTGGTCCGCGATGCTGACATCGAAATCGAGGAGGACGAGGCAGGCGATCTGCTTGAGACAATCGAGCAGGGAATCCGTTCACGACGCTACGGCAAGGTTGTCCGGCTCGACATCAGTCCTGAAATGCCTGATTCGGTTCGCAAGCTCCTCATGAAGAACCTCCAGGTATCGGAGCGCAACGTCTATGCGATCGAAGGCATCCTCGGCCTCGGATGCCTGATCGAGCTGCTCCGCATAGAGCGCCCCGACCTCAAGGATGAGCCGTTTGTTCCGGCCAGCCCCATCGAAGAGCAGTACGGCCGGAACATTTTCGCAGCAATCCGGACCCGGGACCAGCTTCTCTGCCATCCATACGACTCGTTCCAGCCGGTTGTGGATTTCATCGCTCAGGCGGCAGCCGATCCCGACGTGCTCTCAATCAAACAGACCCTTTACCGCGTCGGCAGCAACTCGCCGATCGTCAAGGCCCTCATGAAGGCTGCCGAATCCGGCAAGCAGGTCGCCGTTCTCGTTGAGCTGAAAGCCCGTTTCGACGAGGAGAACAACATTGTCTGGGCAAGAGCGCTTGAAGATGTCGGAGCTCATGTCATCTACGGCCTGCCGGGCCTTAAAACACACGCCAAGCTGACCCTCATCGTGCGCCGCGAGTACCACAAACTGCAGCGCTACCTCCATCTCGGTACCGGCAATTACAACCCGGCGACAGGGAAAATCTATACCGACTACAGTCTCTTCACCTCAAACGACGAAATAGCCGACGATGTCGCTGAACTCTTCAACTCCCTGACCGGTTATTCAAGAAATACCGAGTACCGGAAGCTGATTGTTTCGCCAATCAGCACCCGCAGGCGCATCATTGAGATGATTGAGGGTGAGGTGGAGCTGCACAGGAGGAACGGGGGAGGGAGAATCATCATGAAAATGAACGCTCTTGTCGACGGCCGCATCATTCGTTCGCTCTACCGGGCATCGGGCGCCGGCGTGCGGATCGATCTCATAATCCGCGGAATATGCTGCCTCAAACCCGGCATTCCGGGCGTCAGCGAGAACATTTGTGTGAAAAGTGTCATCGGAAGATTTCTGGAACACAGTCGCGCGTATTATTTTGAGAACGGAGGCATTCCCGCAGTGTATCTTGGAAGTGCCGACCTTATGCCGAGAAATCTCGACCACCGGGTCGAAACGCTCTTTCCCGTACTGGATTCTTCCATCGCTGCAGATGTGAAGGCTGATCTGGAGCTGATCCTTGCCGACAACATGAAGTCCTGGCTGATGCAGCCGGACGGCACCTACACTCCTTTTGCGGGAGAAGGCGAGCCGGTCAACAGCCAGGCAGCGTTCCTGCACCGGTCCGCGAGGAAGAAGCCGCTTTTTAACCTCAAGTAGCAACATCATGAACATTGCAGTAGCAAGCGACCATGCCGGCGTCGAATTCAAGAAAGATATCGTAGCCTGGCTCGAGAGCCATGGCCATGCCTGCACGGACATGGGGCCGTACACGGAGGATTCGGTCGATTACCCCGACTATGCCCATAAAGTAGGGCACTCTGTGGCTTCCGGAGAGAGCGATCAGGGGATCCTGCTCTGCGGTACCGGCATCGGTGTTTCGATCTCGGCAAACAAGATTCCCGGCATCCGTGCGGCACTCTGCTGCCGCCCTGAGTTCGCAACCCTTGCACGTCAGCACAACGATGCCAATATTCTCTGCTTCTCGGCACGTTTCACAGACCTGGCCAGCATTCATGAAAGCCTCGACAACTGGTTTTCCGCTGATTTTGAAGGCGGACGGCACCAGCGCAGGGTTGATAAGATAGATCCATGCTCCTGAGCGACTGCATGGCGCACTGCCTTGAGAGGCACTATCCCGCTTTCGAGGACACGACGCAGGCCGACGTTGTTCTTGGCGTCCTGCGTCGTGAAGGACTCGAAGCCGTTCCGGTCCTTCGCGACAGGAAGTTCGTGGCGCTCGTCTCATACGCCGATTTCTACAGGATTCTTGAGAAAAAAGGTACGCTGGAGGGGTTGACGATGCGTAAGCTTGGCCTCAAGAAGGCACCGGCTGTTGCATCCGGTGATGACCTGTTCGTGTTCTTTTCCCGTCTGGGGAGCATTTCGGGGCCGGTCATCCCGGTGGTCGACGAGGGCGGGGTATTCGAAGGTGTCATCCGGAAGGACAGGCTGCTTGGAAGGGTTGCCGAGATCTTTCATCTCGGTGCCGAAGGTATGACGCTTGAGCTTGAAGTGCCGGCGTTCGGCATGAAGATTTCCGAAGTGGTCGATGCCATCGAGAAAAACGATGCCACGGTCCAGAGCTTCGGTTCCTATATCCCTTCGCCTGAAGGGGAAGGGATGGTGATCATCCTGCGGCTGATTGCCCAGGATCCTTTCCGGCTGGTCAAGAACCTCGAGAAGTATGGCTACGTGATCCGCTATGCCGCACCGCTCTCTGCCGTCACCGACGAGGACCTGAAAGAAAAGGCGCTTGAGTTCATCCGCTTCATGGACCTTTAGCGGCTTACCGGTACTGCCTTACTGCCGCGAGCACAACCCCCATGATCCTGAAGTCGCTGTCCGGAGGTACCGGAATAGGATGGTACTTCCTGTTTTCAGGTGCAAGCGCAACGGCTCCACCCGCACTGATGCAGAGTGTTTTCACCGTTACCTCAGAATTCAGGCTCGCAATCACCACCTGCCCGTCCCGTGCGGTTTCTCTTGCTTCGACAAGCAGGGTGTCGCCTGGCATGATGCCGATATCCATCATGCTGTCTCCGCTGACGGTAAGGGCATAGATGTTTTTCTTGCCTTTGGTCCATGACCGGGGGAAATCAACAGAGCACTCCACCTCGTCGGCTGCGGCTGCAGGCATGCCTGCCGGAACGGCGCTGCTGTAGAGCGGGACCTGGACGACAGCTTCATCCTCCCCGGTCTCTTCACGGTCTGTAGTGGCAGTCCCCATGATCCTGCCAACCCTCTCTTCGAGCAGAAGCAGGCGATGGGAGAGGTCATTTTCATCACGAGACTTTTCCGCCTTCTCCAGCATCTCTCCCTTGCCGGAAAGCACCCATTGATGTCTCACTGAAAAAGCGGCGCAGAGCGCCTGGACAACGCCGGCGCCGGTTCCGCCCTTTCCGTTTTCAAGTTCCGAGACCCTGTTTCCAGAAATCCCGATCTTTTCTCCGAACTCTTCCTGGGTCTCTCTGTAGTGGCGCCGGACGGCCCGTATTCTCTCTCCGAGTGCTGATGGCTGGTGCATATCGTCTCCTGTTTGTTATGAGGCCGCACAGTTGCCGGGTTCCGGCACTTCCTTAAAATCGTGAAATATTCCATAAATTCCGAACATCTTCTTTTGATCGTCCTCGTCGCTGCTGTTTTTGCATTGTGCGTGTTATTCGTACCTTTTATCACCAACGTGCGTCACCCTCCTGTGCCGCTGCACTGATTCAACAGAAATAACCCGTTATGACTCCTGATCGTACGTCCGGCCTTTCCATGAGGATCCGGGAACAGGCCGAAGCTGTTTTTCCCGTCATCCAGGCCATCCGCCGGGATATCCATGCCCATCCGGAACTCTCGTATGAGGAGTTCCGCACCAGCGCAATCATCCATGAATATTTCAAGGCTCTTGGCATAGAGCCTGAACCGCAGTTTCTGGAAACCGGGGTCGTCGCGCTGTTGCAGGGAAGGGCGGAGGGTCCGCTTATCGCGCTCCGTGCCGACATAGACGCCCTGCCGCTTTCGGAAGAAAATGCCTGCGCGTACAGCTCTCAGCATCCGGGCACCATGCATGCATGCGGCCACGACATGCACACCGCCATGCTGCTTGGCGCAGCATCCATTCTCGCCGGCATGCGTGATGAACTTTCAGGCAGCGTACTCTTCATATTCCAGCCTGCAGAGGAAAAAGCGCCGGGCGGTGCCAGGCCACTCATTGAAGCCGGTCTCTTCAAGCGCTTCAACCCTTCTGCCGTCATCGGCCAGCATTGCTTCCCGAATGTTCCGTCCGGGAAGGTCGCCCTCTGCAGGGGCAGCTTCATGGCTGCCGCCGATGAGCTTTATTTTACGGTATCGGGGCAGGGCGGCCACGCATCAGCACCGCACAAGGCGTCGGACCCGGTGCTTGCCGCAGCCCATATCATCACGGCCGCCCAGCATCTGGTCAGCAGGGTAGCGCCTCCGCATGAGCCTGCTGTTGTGTCAATCTCTTCAATCCAGGGCGGACATGCTCCGAACGTCATCCCCTCGAAGGTCGTGATGAGCGGCACCATGAGGACGATGAACGAGGATCTGCGCAGGCTCCTGCATGAAAAACTGCACGAGACCGTACGCCATGTCGGCGAAGGGCTTGGTGTTGAGGCAGAAGTCGAAATACGGCAGGGCTATCCGGTGCTGTACAATGATCCGGAAATCACCCGCCATGCGGCGATCGCCTGTTCGGAATATCTCGGAAGGGAGAACGTCATCGACAGCGAGCCGCTCATGACGGCTGAGGATTTCGCATACTACCTGCAGGAGAAACCCGGTACGTTCTGGCAGATCGGTACAGGCCTTCCGGAGCAGGACCGATCCAACATGCTGCACTCTCCGACTTTTGACCCTGACGAAAACGCCCTGTCCACAGGAGCAGGGCTTCTGGCCTACTCGGCAATCCGCTTCATGGATTACTTTGCAGGAGAAAAGGGCTGAGGCGGGGAACCCGACCTGCCGCATGGCAGACCATAATGAAAAAAGGCGCCCTTCTGGAGCGCCTTTTTCTTTATGGACCGGTTGAGAGCTTCGCCTCAGGCCTTACCGTTGGATCCCAGCACGTTGATGATCTTGTGCATGTAGAGCTGCTTCAGGGAGTCGCGGGCAGGACCGAGGTATTTGCGGGGATCGAACTCCTCGGGCTTTTCGTCAAACACCTTGCGGACCGCTGCGGTCATTGCCAGGCGGCCGTCCGAATCGATGTTGATCTTGCAGACTGCCGATTTTGCGGCAAGGCGAAGCTGGTCCTCGCCGATGCCGATGGCATCCTTGAGCCGTCCACCATGCTCGTTGATGGTTTTCACCAGTTCCTGGGGAACCGATGAGGCACCGTGCAGAACGATGGGGAAGCCGGGAATGCGCTTTTCGATCTCTTCTAGGATGTCGAGGCGGATCTTGGGATCTTCGCCGGGTTTGAACTTGAATGCGCCGTGCGAGGTTCCAATCGAGATGGCGAGACTGTCGACGCCGGTCTTGGCAACGAAGTCCTCAACCTCTTCAGGCTGGGTGTAGGTATGGGCGGCGTGGGAGACTTCATCCTCGATGCCGGCAAGGACGCCGAGCTCGCCTTCAACCGTCACATCAAACTGGTGTGCGTACTCGACAACTTTTTTCGTCAGTGCGACGTTCTCTTCATACGGGAGGTGTGAACCATCGATCATGACGGAGGAAAAGCCCGACTCGATGCAGTCCTTGCAGAGTTCGAAGCTGTCGCCGTGATCGAGGTGAAGCACGATGGGGATGGGGCTTCCAAGCTCTTCGGCATACGCTACCGCACCCTGGGCAAGAAAGCGCAGGAGGGTTTCGTTGGCATAGCTCCTGGCACCTTTTGAGACCTGGAGGATGACGGGGGACTTGGTCTCGGCACAGGCCATGATGATAGCCTGCAGCTGCTCGAGGTTGTTGAAATTGTAGGCCGGAATGGCGTAGCCGCCGGAGACCGCCTTCTGGAAAAGCTCCCTGCTGTTGCAGAGGCCCAATGATTTATAACTAACTGCTTGCTTTTGCATTGAATGCGCTCCCTTTTGTATTATTATGTGCGTAAATACCGGTATTCTCCTGCCTGTATCGTACCTGAGGTTTTTTTCAGGCTGACGCAATATAATAATTTGTCTTTCATTACCGATTCACTGCTGCAAGAGCAGCTTAACACTTAAGACCATTTCATACCCGACGATGTTCCGAAAAATCCTCCCGATCTTCATTGTTGCAGTTCTTGCAGGCCTTTCGCCTCTCTTTGCAAACAATGTGAAAACTCCTGTAAAGAAAGCACCGGCACCGGCCGTGCTTCGGGCCACTCCCGCCCAGGAGGAGGCCGCGAGGTATATCAGCCAGTACCTGCTGGAAAACCATTACCGCAAGGTGGCGGTCGGCGATTCGCTTTCCCGGGAGGTTTTTTCAAGATACATGGACAACCTTGACGGCAGCCGTAGCTATTTTATGGCCGGAGAGGTCGAGCATCTCCGCAATGCATACGGCAATCGCATAGACGACGATTTTCTCTCTGGCAAACCTACATCAGGTTTTGCGATCTACAACCGCTTCCTGAAGCGTGCATATGAGAAAATGCGCTACATGAGGGCAGCGGCCGATACCGTCAAGTTCAATTTTGCCGCACCTGAAACCCTCGCCGTGCAGCGCAAGGACGATCCGTGGCCCCGCACCCGCGGTGAACTCACTTCACTCTGGCGCAAAGAGCTGAAATACCAGTGGCTCAACCTGAAATACTCCGGGGAAAGCCCAAAGACCATCCGCACGACGCTCGCCAAAAGCTTCACGAGCAGGATGAACCTTCTTCGCAGACAGAAGCCGGAAGATGCGTTCCATGCCTATACCTATGCATTGACAACATCGTTCGACCCGCATACGGACTACTTCTCACCGGATGAGTACGAGAACTTCCAGATTGATATGAGCCGCTCGCTGGAGGGTATAGGAGCAAAGCTGCAGACAGAAAGCGAATACACCATTGTCAACGAGGTCATTCCCGGTGGGCCCGCCTACAGGAGCAACCTGCTCAAGAAAGGTGACAAGATCATCGGCGTCGGGCAGGGTCGTATTACGGAAATCGTCGATGTTGTCGGCTGGCGCATCAATGACGTCGTCAAGCTCATAAGGGGCAAGAAGGGAACGGTTGTCCGCATCAAGATCCTTCCTGCAAGCCAGGCCGGCAGGGGACCGGCCAAGGTCATTATGCTGACACGTGACAAGGTTGATCTGGAGGAGCAGGCTGCACACAAGACCATCATCCAGCAGAACGGAAAGAAGATCGGTGTCATCACCATACCTTCGTTCTACCTTGATTTTGAAGCGCAGAAGCAGAATGACGGATCCTACAACAGCACGAGCCGTGACGTCGCCCGCATACTTGGAGAACTTTCGGCTGCCGCGGTCGACGGCGTGGTGATCGATCTTCGCGACAACGGAGGCGGCTCCCTGGAGGAAGCCGTCAATGTGACCGGGCTGTTCATCACCACGGGGCCTGTCGTCCAAATCAGCAATTCAACCGGAGGAAAGATGGTCCTGCGCGACGAGGACCGCCAGATGGCCTATCCCGGGCCGCTTGTCGTGCTCGTTAACCGTTACAGCGCCTCGGCTTCGGAGATCTTTGCCGCAGCCATCCAGGACTACGGCAGGGGAGTCGTCGTCGGAGAACGGACGTTTGGAAAAGGTACCGTCCAGAGCATCATCAACCTCCAGCGGCCGTACTCGCTTTTCCCTCGTCAGCCGAACCTCGGCCAGATGAAACTGACGATCGCGAAGTTCTACAGGATTTCGGGCGAGAGCACCCAGCACAAGGGCGTTGTGCCGGACATCACCATCCCCTCCCTGATTGATGCCTCGGCCATCGGTGAGGACACCTACACCAGCAGCCTTCCATGGAGCACGGTTACACGGACCCTCTACCGTCCTGTCGACGACGTGATGGCTCCGGACATACTTCTGCTCCGCCAGAAGTTCCAGTCCCGGGCTCTCGCTAACAGGCGCTATCAGAGCTATCTCTCGGATCTTGCGACCCTGAACCGCATACGGAAGAAAAAGTCGGTATCCTTGAAGGAGTCGACGTTCAGGGTAGAGACGGAAAAGATCAAGCAGATCGAGAAACTCTGGGCGACGGACGGCGGGGAGGAGCAGGACGCGAAGAAAGCCCCGCAGCCACCACTCAAACAGACCGATGTAGTACTCAATGAGGCGGCGGCAATCACCACCGACCTTGCCGTACTTGAAGCAGCCAAAAGCCAGACCATCGTCCGGAGGGCGGCTGTGGTTCCGGCAGGAGTTCTTTTACTGAAGAAATAATCCGCTGAGGAAATTTTCTTCTTGTAAACCACCGTTAATAAAGGTAAACTCCATACATAAATCAGCCAATGGTTGGCTGATCGCGCTATCAAGTAATTGGTGCTTTGGTTACTTGCCTGCTCTCTTTTTATCAATGCACGCGTATACTGAGACTGATAATGAACATTTATGTTGGCAATCTGCCTTACACCATTTCCGAAGATGACCTTCGTGACGCTTTCTCCGAGTTTGGAGAAGTAGCAAGCGCAAACATCATCACTGACAAATTCTCCGGCCGCTCCAAGGGCTTCGGTTTTGTCGAGATGCCTGATGACGATGCAGCTCGCGAAGCCATTGAGTCCATGCACAACAAGGACTTCAAGGGCCGTTCCATCATGGTCAACGAGGCTAAGCCCCGCGAAGAACGAGCTCCCCGCCGCGATCGTTACTGATCCCTGCTGAATAGCAAAAGCTTCCAGGCCGGACAGGATCTTTTTCCTGCCCGGCTTTTTTTTTTGCGTATATTTACGCATGATCTCCCTCTCCAAATCCATCCGATGGCTTTTCTGCCTTCTTTTGACCCTTGCCGCAGCTTTTCCGGCACCAGCGATCAGCGCTGCCGCTGCTGAACCTCTTGCTCTCGGATCCAGCGAATTTTATTACCTCGCAGGCCATATGGAAGTGCTGAAGGATCCATCTCGAAGCATGGATTTCAAGAAAGCCCTTGAAGCATACGGTCGAGGTGAGTTCCTTCCTCTGCCTGGTACACTAAACGCTGGCTATGGTCGAAATGCCTACTGGATACATTTCACTCTCAAGCGGGGAGTGGCGTTCCCTGAAAAATCGATGCTAAGCCTTTCACCAAGTTACACGAACAGCGTCAAGGTTTATGTCCAGCGTCAAGGCCGATCTCCGCTTCTTCCGTCCTCCTTCAGTCCCGTCCTGCTCGGCAGTGACGTGCCCGTCGCCGAGCGCCCGGTGCTGAATCCCAATTTTGTCATCCCGCTGGACCTTCAGGCTGACGAACCAGTGGAAGTGTTCGTGAGGGTATACTCGAAAGGCTCAATCAGTCTGACGGGGCAGGTCGCCACCTATGGGAGCCTCAGGAACAGCACCTATTACAGTATCATGATACAGTTCGGTTACCTCGGCATCGCTGCGGTCCTCTGCGTCATGAACCTTATTTTTTTCTTTGCCATCAGGGATCGACTGTTACTGTATCTCGTTCTCTATGTCTTTACAGTTCTTGTCAACAATCTTGCCGTATCGGGGATGAGCACCCTCTTATTCCCGAACCATGCGCATCTCATCTCCGACTACATGGTATATATGGGAATCGGTGCGCAGGTGCTTGTCTTTTCTGAATTCAGCTACCACCTTTTCCATGATTTCGCCGGTCTTTGGCTGCTTCGTTACATTCGATTTATGTCAGTTGTTGGTGTACTGACTATTATTTCTGTTTCACTGGGATTCTATGCGTCAGTAGTGCCTTTCGCCCTTATCGGCATCATTATTCTCATTACTATGCTGCTTCTGACCAGCAAAAAGCTTTTGGTCAGCATGCCGCAGAGCGGCATTTTCATCACCGTAGCGTTCGGAATCAGTATGCTGGGGTATTTCTTCCAGATCTTCCGTCTCATCGGCATCATTCCCCTTGAGCCGGGATGGGAGATCAATATGGTTGAACCCGCCACATTGGTCCATATGGTTCTGATTTCCATCGCACTCTCCGAACGGTTCCGCATCACGGAGAGGCAGTTGGCTGATGCCTCGCGACTTTCTGAAAAAAGGGCTGTTGAAATAGCTGAGGACATGACTGGCGAACTGAGGGAAAATAAGGAGCGCCTGGAGGTGGCTTTGGCCGCAGAGCATCTGTCTGCCGAGCGGCAGAACCAGTTCCTCACAATGCTTTCCCATGAGTACCGTACACCTCTGGCCATCATCCAGGGCAATCTGGACATCCTGGCAATCAATTCGGAAAATGGTGGCGAAGAGGAGTCCCAGGAACTTCAGAAAATGCGCAGGGCAGTCGCCCGACTGGTCGATGTAATGGATGTGTCACTCATGCAGAACCGCATGCTGGACTTGCAGGTCGTCGGGACGTCAACAATAATATGCGCCGATGAATTCATCCGTCAGCAGGTGGATGCCGTCAGGTGGATGTGGCCAGAGCGAAGCTTCACCCTTCATTCCGAGCTTGTCGAGGAGAGCGTATTCGGCGAAGCGCCGTTGCTCAATACAGCGCTGTTCAACATTCTTGACAATGCCCAGAAGTACTCTCCCTGCGATACGGCCATTGAAATCCGGACATGGGCAGATGGTGATTTTGTCATGATCTCCGTATCAAACGGGATTGCAGGTATCTCAATCGGCGATTCGGAGTCGCTGTTCGACAAATACCGAAGAGGAGCATGTAGTCATGATACCTCAGGGGCCGGTGTCGGGTTGTGGCTTGTCCGCAAGATCATAGAGGAGCATGGTGGCACGGTTAAGATGAACTCGGCCGCTCATGGCCGGATAAGCGTCGGACTCGCCATACCCGTCGAACGGGGAGAGACCCCGTATTGTCAGAAAAAGTAGGAATGGCAAAACACGGGTTCTGTTTAGAATGAAAAGAGCATCCTAACACAATCGAACCATGATAAAGTTCAGCTCAAAGTCTCGGCGGGTCATCATCGTCGAAGACGACCACGATTTGCGTGAAAGCATCATCAAATACCTTAAGCTAAAGGGGTTTGATGTTGTCGGGGTCGGAACCGCCCTCAACTTCTATGCTGAAGTGGCAGCAAGCGCCTATGCCGTTGCGATACTTGATCTCGCCCTGCCGGATCAGGACGGTCTGGTTATCGCCAAGTTTATACGCGCGAACAGCCGTATGCGGATTCTCATGCTCACGGCAAGAATGACGCTTGACGATAGACTTGCAGGCTACGAGTCAGGGGCCGACATCTATCTCGTCAAACCGGTCGATTTCCGTGAACTGGCTGCATCGCTTGAGAGTCTATTCGGACGCATTGGCGAAGACGTTCACGAGGCTAGTGTAGAACATGCTTGCGGGCCTGAACGTTGGCTGTTGAGCAAAGAGCGTTGGCTGCTACTCTGCCCTGATGGGAATTCCGTAAAGTTGACGGCAAAGGAATACCTCTTCCTCAGCTGTCTGGCTGAATTTCCGGGCCTGGTTATATCCAGGGCCGATCTGCTTTCCTCTCTTGGTTACCCCCACACGGAGTCCTCCAACCGCTCCCTCGAGTCTCTCGTCTACCGGATGCGCAAAAAAGTGTCGCCGACCCTTGATACCCCAATCAAGGCCGTAAGCGGCGAAGGCTATACCTTCTGCTCGCCGATTGCATTCGATTAATGGACCTCTCTCCAGCTGTCAGAAAATATCAGTATACGTTTGTTGATTCGTCGGTCACTATTGACCAACTTGGGTTTGTGAGGATTATCTCCCCCAACATTATCCCCGACGAATCCAATGAAACACCCATTCATTCAATTCAAGCGTTCAAGGCTTTCGGCAGGACTGATTGGCCTGTCGCTCGCCCTGCCGATGGCCTTCACGCCACAGATTACTAATGCCTATATCTGGGATGACGCCATACATGTGGGTAAAAGTGTGACCGATATAGGGTCATCGGCATACAAGAAGGCGAAGAGCGCTGCATCATCAGCTGCGAAAATTGCCGGAGATTCAGCTGTCAAGGCCGGCACAATGGCTGCGAGTGCAGATTATGACAAGGTTGCTGATATCGTGATTGATGCAGCATCAAACCCTGCTCCGTTCCGCAATGCGGTTCTTGATGAGCTCAGCAAACTCCCCCCTGGAAAGCTCGGTGAATTAAGCGGATCAGCCGCTGGTGTCTATAAGAATATTGACGACCAGTACGGGGAAGCTAAGGCGGCCACCTATAAAAGCTTATACAAGACTTACAAAGGCGATCTGCAAGAACTCATACGCCGTGCAAAAGAAAAGGATTTCGATATCAGTGAATACCGGAAATACTCACTTTACTACGGCATAGCGACAGCTGACTGGAGTAATCCAACAAAGGCGGCAACTGAAATTGCCAAGAATCAGTATACGGCGTTCTCATTCTACAGCAAGCATACCCTTCGAGGTACAGCGACTACAGAAACACGTAATCATATCGGCCTTACCAATGAGCGGATCGCTGAAGGCTTGAAGGAGCTACAGGAAGAACTCAAGGGAATCAATGCTGGTAAGGCAGGGCTAGCCATAATGTCCGAGTTTATGGGATCTGCCAGGAAGTCATACATCGGACCTGGAGAATATTTGCCGTCGGGGAGTTTCATCATTTCCGATAACGGCAAATACTCAGTTGTTTTCCAGAAAGACGGAAATCTGGTTTACCAAGGGGAAATCATGTTCGGACTCTTGAGCCACAATCGTCATGGGGATTTCGGGAAATACCGCGCACCGAGATGTATCCAGCAGTCTGACGGGAACCTCGTTGTCTATAACGGGAGCAGTGTTGTTGGGGCGACTCTGGCTCACGGCAAGGCGGGCGGCAAGTATTTTACGATCGTTCAGAATGACGGCAACGTCGTGACCTATCCCGGAACAGGCCCGTCGGACGTTCACGGCCCTGCCATCTGGTCATCGGGGACTGTCGTTAAGTAGGATCATAAATATGCTCATTTATTTGTAAAACAGAAGGGGATCACTTGGCTGTTATGGCTAAAGCGGTTGAACGGCCCAGTGGCACTAGATTTTCCTTAACCCAAACAGTGCCAGCAATGAAGTATTCAGTGAGAAGGCATCCAGTCATCCAAGCTTCGCTGCTCCTTGCCATTTCTAGCCCTGCCCCAGTGGGCGCGGAAGCCATCAACCCATTCAGTGAAGCGATTTCACAGAAGATACAGGCCGAGAAAGGCCATACCCCAAGCAGCCATGCGCACGCTTTCATGACGCCGACGAATGGTCTGTTCCGAGCCGCGGTGCCTGCGGCAATGACTCCGTCCGCGTCATCGGCTCATGCCGTTTATTCATCTTCGGCATCATGGCACAGCGAGGCGGAGTTCCTTGCCGGAGCCAGGGCCAACGGCGATGCTTGGGAGGCGAAAGGGCTGGTCGGGCCTGAGATTAAGACCATGCATTTGCGCCTAAGGTATGCTTATACCTATGATTTCGTCTATAACGACCGCGGATCCGGAGCTAAGGCAAATATCGCCATCTGGCGTCCCCGGGTTCCTGACGGGTGGGTACGCCTTGGTGATTACGCGCAGCCGGGAGCAAACTATAATGAATCCCAGCCAACCGGTAAGCCGCCTTGTCTTATCGTCATGTGGGACGACCGGTTTCCCCAGGGTGATTCGAAGAACGCCCCGTACCTTAAGCCGGCTACGGGCTTTACAAAGGCATGGGATGATACGAAGACCCATGGCAAGATGGACGGAAGTTTCTGGGTACCCATAAGTGCGAAAGGGTACGCACCTGTCGGCTGTGTTGCGAACGGGAGTCACAGCGCCCCAGCCGACCTCAACTGTGTCTACACGGTCAATACCGACTTGCTTACATGGACAGGGAACAGCTGGATCGGTCAGATATGGACCGACAGGAAATCTGGTGGAGTACATGACTGTGCTCTTTGGGCCTGGAAGCAGGATTCCCCGTCCGATAAAATCCTCCCCGGCATTCCGACCAACTCATTTTGGGCCGTCGGTTCCTACACGAAGAGTTTGGGTAGAGCCCCTGGAATGATCCTTGGCTTGAAGCCCGATATCGCAAGGTCTGAGGCAAGCAATGCGCTCATCGACACATATAGGCGGACATTAATCAGCGGTGTGAAGAAGGTCTATCAGGATAGTGCCACCGTTAAGCTTAAGCTCCTTGAAGCCAGTGTGAAAGCGAGGGCGAACGAAGCTGCCGGAGGAGGGGGCTCATTTGCGTCGATAGCGTCGGACTCCTTCATCAGTCCGGAGCTGAACGCCAAGATCAAAGCGCTGCCTGCAGTCGGTGCAAACGGGGGGACGACGGTATCAAATGATATGCCGACGGTCTCCTATGCAGCAACAATGTTCACTGGAAAGGCGAACCAGATTGCAGCTCTTGGCCGTTCTGTCGACCTGGGTCAGCTGCCTGGATTCGACAGCATCATGCAGCTCAAGGGGGTTACCGTAACCAATGCCAGTTTCAGTCAGGGGAGTATCACTTCTGGCAAGGAAAAAGGACAGCCTTGGATGTGCCTCAGCGGAGACGTTACCATTTCGACCCAGAAGTTCGGATCGGTTTCAGGCAAAGTGGTCGCCTTGTCGCGGCTCTACCAAAAGGAAGGCCTTCGCACCGGCTATGTGATTAGTGTTCCCTCAGCAGATGTGACGTCGAAGTTGCCGGCATTCGGGGCTCCTCCTCTAAATGCAGTCAAGTTTTCCGACGCCGCAATTACCTTCGGTCAGGAAGCCCATAGCTGGGAAGTAAGCGAATTGCCGACTGAAGTGAAGGATTTGCTGTCAGTCTATGTGCCTACGGGGAAAGAGGCGCTCAGGTTCCCCAAAGGAGAAAATGTCTGGCTTGTTTCTTCTGTTGCAGGCAACAGCCTGTTCAGTGCTCCGTTTAGCGTCCTTGATGCAGCCCCCCCGAAGGTGCTCTTTTCGGCGATCTTTCCAGACAAGCCTGCGGATTCGTTCAAGTTGCGGGCAAAGTTGCTTAGCAGTTACAAGGCGGCTTTTCTTCCTCATGGAATCAAGATTGACACGCCTGACCTGGAGATTAGCTCAGGTCCTTTTAATGGGGTAACGCTATGGTCAAACCTGCACATTGACCTTTCGAAGCAGTTCCAAGTCGATCTTCCAGCGCGGATTGATATTCCTGTAGGAGCGAATCCCCTTGCAGGAATAAGCGTATCGGGCCTTATTCCCGGGAGCTGGAAGAATCCCATGGGGCTGAAAGGCCTTGAATTGGATTCCATGAGGGTTGGCGGCACGTTTGGCGGCGTTTCGCCGAGTCTTGGCCTGGGAGGAATCTTGGACCTTGGTCAAGGATGGAAGTTCGATCTAGCCGGTTCATTCTCATTCGCTTCGCCTGTGGCTCTTTCAGGCATGAGCTGCTCACTTGACCGCGATCTTTCACTGGGTGACCTGGTTTCCCTTTACGGGATCGTCTTGAAGGCGGCTACCCCTTCTGCGCAGCTACCTGCGCCGTCGACGGTCGATCTGCCCCTTGCCAACCTCAAGGTGATGAAGCCGAGCTTCGCAATTGCCGAATTTGACATCCCTGCCATGAACCTTCGTCAGGGGTTGACCTTTGATGGGGGCCTAAGCATCGGAACTGCCCAGCTGGGATCTGCTTCAGTCTGGATGCTTGCCGGCAAGGGGCTGGACTGCAAAGGGTGGATTTCTCCGTTTTCGTTTGGTCCGTTCAAGGTCAGCGGGAATGGCAAGGACAAGCTCTACAATACTCGTGATGATGCCCCTTATCTTGACCTGGAGTATACCCCGAAAACCGCGTACAGTGTCAGCCAACACTGTTACCTAAGTGGCCGGACTATGGTGGCCGGAGCCCCCATGAACATCCAGCTTAACCTGGGCAAGGATAATCTGGCAGTAGATATCGATGGCAAGCTGGGAGGCCTTTTCGATGCCCATATCGGCGCACAGGGAACCCAAGCGGTACTCTCCGATATCAGCAAGGGAGGAAGCCTCGCTTTTCAGGCAGAAATGAGGAACTCAGGCATTGATGCTCTTGCAGGGAAAATCGACGGCCAGCTGGGATCCAGCTCTGTTGTAAAAAAAGCCATTGATCTTGTCGGGGGGGGATTCGCTATTCGCTCTGTCCAGTTCTCCGGAACACTTGACGGAATCAATGCTGGAGCAATTTCCGGCGGATCAGTCAAGGCGAGTGCATTCGGCAGGCCTGCCGATATTTCGTTCAGTGCGACGAATGTACCAGGGCTTGAATCGCTGGTATCCGGTCTGATGGTCAAAAAGGTTGAAAGTATTGCGATGGCGGTGCTGAAGGATCCGCTCGCATTCTTCGGGAATGTCTGCACGAATATGGGTGATCTGGGGACCGATGTCCTTTCCGGTGTTACCAGTAAGTTGCAGAAAAGCCCGACGCAGTACTTCACTGATGCCCAGACCGCAGCTACATCGGCTGGGGATCAGGCGTATCAAGCTGCCAGTGCTGCGGCGACTGTAGCAAAAGAGACGGCTGACAAGGCAGCAAGGGCTGCCGAACAGGCGGCCAAAAAAATGGCTGAGACCCTGAAGAAGATCGCGGAAGAGGCCTGGAAAGCTGTACGATTCTGGTAATTCTACCTCCAAAAAAACGCATCATCATCATGAAAATCGAAAAGCTGTTTGCAACCGTTGCTTTGACAGGCATGGTCCTGTTCCAGCCTCAGTCTAGTGTCTATAGCTGGCCAAGTATTCCTCATCCAAAACCACCTGTTCCGATTCCGCATCCCCCCATTCCGAATCCGCCGGTGCCGGTTCCTGTACCCAAGCCTCCAGTCAATCCGGCAGAGCAGATCCGTCATGCCACAGAGGCTGCCACGAAAACCATGAACAAGGCTGCTTCGGGGGATTTCGATGGCGTCGCTGACGACTGTATTGGGGCGGCATCGAATCCCGCCCCGTTCAGGGACGTTGCACTGAAAGCACTTGTTCGTGCAACCCCCTCCCAGCTCCGGGGAGTGTCCGAGAAAGCGACATCTATCTACAAAAACCTTGATGACCAGTACGGACAGATAAAGGCGGATACTTATCGCTCTCTTTACGAATCCTACAAGGGCGACTTCAAAGAAATTGCCGCCCGGATTGAAAAGGGCGACTACGATATCAGCGAGTACAGGAAATACGCGCTGGCATACGGGCTGGCTACTGCCGACTGGAGCAATCCAGCGGCAGCTGTCGAAAAGATCGCCAGTAACCAGTATGCAGTCTACTCCTGGTACAGCAAGCATACCATTCGGGGTGCGGCCATAAGTGCAACCCGCAACCACTTCGGTGCTGACGATGCCGCTGTAGAGGGGGGGATCCGGCAGTTGGCCCAAAACCTCAAGGAGGCAAACGCCGGAGTGGCCGGTGGGGCAATCATGGCTGAGTTCGTCAAGAATCTCAGAATCATAACCGTTACGGTCAAGCCTCAGGAGGAGACACTAATAGAACTTCCAGCAAATCCTTCGACAGGGTATTCTTGGTCGTTCGTGAGTCTCGATCCCGGTGTGGTTACATTTAACGTCTTAGACAAGTCTGCTGTGGCAACCGGAATCGCGAAGAATACATGGATGCCATTTAAACCCCCAATACATCCAGTCAAGCCTGTCGTAGTAGGGAAGGCAGATGCCGTCCACATCAAAATCAGGGCGAATAAGGCTGGATCCGGTCGGATCTTGGGTCTCTACTCCCGCCCTTGGGACAAGGAGACTGGAGAGCTCACTGAGATAAGGGTCATCTCCGACAACCGATAACCGGCTCCACTATTAAAAGCATTCGTCCATCCCTCAAAAAAATCGAGTCGTATTGATCAATGCCAACGCAAGAACTCAAAATTATCTCTTGAAGGCTTGCGTTGGCCATTATACGCATGCAATTTTACTTCGCCTGCCTGCACATTTTAACTCAAACTGCGGGAGTATTCCTGATTGCAATTGTAGGTTATCAATAACTGCATCACCCCCATTTTACATGCCTGTCTTTACATCCGGACTCATAAGGGCTGTACTGGCCATAATTCTTCTTCAGTCTGTTCTCGTAACAGCCGGTCCTGTTTACGCGGGAAAGAAAAAGTCTGAAACACGGGAGCTTGCCGGCAAGGGCATCACCGAACTCCAGTCCGGTGATTTCATCAAGGCCAACGAGTATTTCAACCGGGCCCTGAAGCTCGATCCCACGTCCTCGCAGCTGAACTTCCTCAACGCCCTGACCTACCACGCCCGCACCGGCAGCGAAGGCGTGCAGAACTACGATCTTGCCGACGAAGGCTACCAGATAGCCATCCGCCATGATGATACCAATTGGCTGTACTATTACACTTATGGCTTGAGCCGGCTTGATCGCAAGCAATACAGTTCAGCAACCCAGCTTCTTGCTGACGCAGTTTTACTTAATGACCGTGAACCGGATCTCCTATATGCATTAGTGTATGCCGCCTATTATGCATCTGATTTATCAAGTGCCAATGCTGCAATGTATCGACTAAGCGCTCTTGAGCCTGAAAGCCGAAGGGTAAAAGCAGCTAAAATACTGCTGGCAGCGGCATCCGGTGACAATATCAGTGCGAGTAAGGAACTATCCTCATATGAGCGCCTCTTCCCTGATGATGATTCCCTGCGAAATTTGAAAATCAGGGCAGGCGAGTGGAATCATATGATTGAGTATATCCGTAGTAATCCGGATTCCATGAGTGAGGGACAAAATCCCGGAGCCGCCTCAATGGAGGAAAATTTGCCTATGCCGGACATGGTAATCATTGATGCCGTGATCTTGCGGAATGAAGACGAGATAACTCATAGTAAAGGGGTCAACCTTCTTAATGGTCTCTCGCTTCAGTTCGGCAACTCATCAAACCCAGCAATCTCATTCAATAGGGCATATTCAAGTTCATGGACACATAATCCGGATGGTACAGACGATACCATAGCTAAAAGCATAACCAATACCATTACAGGCATTATTTCAGTGCCGGCACTGACCTATAGCATGAACATTTTCAATATGGGCAGTTCGAAGATTGATGTTATTGCCAGACCGACGCTCACCGGTATGCTGAATATTGACTCCGAATTCTTTTCTGGAAATCAGATTGATGCTGCAGTTGCTGGAAGCGCGGATTCAAGCCCAATATCCATCAACAAAGAAATCGGAGTTACCATGCATGTCCGACCCAATGAAATTACCCGCAACAAGGTAAAACTTCATGTCGAAGTATCCCGATCATTTCTTGATACAACGGATAAAGATAAAATCACTTATCAGTATATGGTCACCACATCAAATACCAAGGTGACAACTGATGTGGATATCGCATTCGGTGAAACCATGATTCTTAGCGGCCTATATGAGCGCGAAGCTGTAGATACGCGGGACGGCGTGCCAATTCTTCAAGACATCCCACTATTGCAGTACTTGTTCTCTAAAAAGACTGAGCGATTGTTTCAGCGCTCGGTCATCATTCTTTTGACTCCATACATCAACCCGAAGTCATACAATTTTAACACAAGGGCCACCGTCGTCCAAGATCTTAAAAAAAACAAGTCCCTAATAAAATTACGAAAGAAGCACCCGGACTGGTATGTCGATGTTGACATGACCAGCGACAGGATTTTGGAACATTTACAGCATAATCATTTTGTTAAAGAATTTCGTAGCGGTGATTTAATCCGGTATAAAATGGTCAATCCAGCAAATCTTGACTATAGGGTAGGAAGGGGTTTTGGGTTCCTGTATTACTGATTTACATCTAACAATAATAGCAAAGAATCCCTTGAATTGTGAGTCTTTCAGTGCCCGCAAGGCTATGATCTAGAATAAATGGAGGATTTAATGGCTCTTATGTTTGCTGTTCTATTTGGAACGGCGATGTTTGCCGTTACCGGAGCATTCATCACTAGAAAGTTTTTCGGGTATAAAGTACTGGAGAAAAACAATGATGTAGCAGGCTTCATTTATGGCGTTCTGGGTGTGATGTACTCCGTTTTCCTTGCATTCGTAATCATTGACGAATGGGAAATTCGCCGTGATGCAGAATCAAACATTCAGCAAGAGGTCAACAGCCTTGCATCGGTGTATCGTGGCCTAAATCTCCTTGAAAATCCTCAGGTAACGCGAATTCAGAGCACCATAGAAGAATATTTCAGGGTTGTAGCAAATAATGAATGGCCCCTCATGGCTGAAGGAAAGGCAAGTGTTGCGGCAGAGAGGCAATCTATTGACATTATTCAGTCTATTTACCACATAGAGCCACGGTCAAGATTTGAAGAACTTTGGCTCGTGCGTATCATAAGCGATCTTGATGCATTTGAATCTGCACGCTTATCAAGAATAATGTCTGCAAAATATACCCTTAATGTTTTTTTCTGGGCAGTCTTGGTAAGTGGTGCCATTCTGACCATTGGATTTGCATGGTTGTTTGGCACCCCTAATTTTTTGGCGCAGTCAATCATGATGGCTTTTCTCGGCGCTGTGATGGCAATGCTGATCTGCATTGCCCTTTCCCTTGACCATCCATTCAAGGGAATCATACCTCTTGATTACGATGAGTTTCTCAACCAATCGGAATTAATCAAAGGGGATGGATAGACCTTTGACTGTCGGTGTTCATTGATTAGCTGTATATCCCAATAATATAATCATTTCGACCATGTTATTATTCCATTGGCTCATTAGGTCGTTGCCGACAAGGGGGATTAAGGTTCTTTTTGTTTCATCAATGTTAGTGCTGGTGCCTGTCTTAAGCGCAGATGGAGGTGGTATTCATATACGCCCCATTGGCGTCCCCCTGCGGGAACCGGTCATCCCACATTTCATTTTTGATGTTATATCTGATCCGCTGACTCAGGATCAGGTCAACAAGGGAAATACCAATCCGTCAACTTGGACGAATCATGACCAATTTCTAGCTGGTGCCACTCTTGCAGCCAAGCAATATGAAGCTAAAGGATTGGTTGGTCCGGAAATCAAGACACAGCATCTTATCGTCCGCTATTCATATCATTACGATAAGCAGATCTGGAATGACAGCGGAAGCGGTGCCTACAGCAACATTGCATTTTGGCGTCCATCGGTTCCTCCCGGGTGGGTAAGGCTCGGAGACTATCCGGAACCAGGGGCGAATTACGCCGGAGTTGCGCCATATCCCCCCTGTCTTATTGTCATGTGGGATGACCGGTTCCCGCAGGGGGACGCCAATGGAGCATATATGAAAAGGCCCTTGCGTTACGATTGGTCATGGGACGATTCAGGCTCTGGCGGTAGATATAATGGTTCATTTTGGCTCCCAGTTAGTCCGAATGGATACTCTCCCGTAGGTTTTGTTTGCTCAGGAGAAGCTATTGACGGGAATGGTCATAATGTCCCGACAGATATGACCTTGGCCTATTGCGTGAGAAACGATCTTTTGACCTGGACAGGATCCAAATGGATCGGTCCGCTTTGGACTGATGAGGGCTCTGGGGCAAGGGGGCAGTGCTCCGTGATGAGTTGGACCCAGACTCCTGAGGGAGCTGCGATTGACCCTGGTGTGGTGACGAGTTCATTCTGGAATATCCAGTGGACACGTCATCCCAATATGGCAGCATCCGGGCCAGGAATGATTCGTCTCTTAAGGCCAGAGCAGGCGCAATCGAAAGCGATTGCTAAGGCTACCAAAATTCATGCCACAGGTTTATCTCAAGGAATTCAAGCAGTAGTGCAGACAGCGCTCAAAGCGCATCAGGACTCTCTGACACTCGTTACAAACCAACTCCATGCAACGATCCCCTCTGATCCGGATAAGATCTCGCGTCCTGCCCAGATTAGTGGTAATGAAAAGCTGATAGGAGGAGATACGGCCAGCCAATCTATCCCTGCAGTAACCCATTCGCCAAGCCAGTTTTCAGCAACCGGCAGCATGCTGGCCGGCATCGGCAATTCCATTGGCCTTGACCAGCTTCCCGGATTTAATCAGATTCCATTGCTGAAGGGCGTTAGGGTCACTGATGCAGAGTTTACGCAGGGAACCATCGCCACAGGCCCAGAAGCAGGCCAGCCCTGGATGTGTCTCAGCGGAAATGTCACGGTACAAACCAATCGGTTCGGATCTGTCAGCGGTCAGGTGATCGCTCTCTCCAGGCTCTATAAAAAGGAAGGCTTGCGGACCGGTTATGTCATTAAAGTGCCAACAACGGCGGTAGCGTCAAAACTGCCCGGCTTAAACAGCGATCCTTTGAATGCGCTGCATTTTTCCGATGCTGCAGTTACCTTTGGTCAGGAGACTCATTCCTGGAATGTTGCCGATCTACCGGTAGAGGTCAAAACTGCATTGCAGGCATATGCTCCAACCGGAAAAGAACTCATCACCTTCCCGAAAGGAGAGAATGTCTGGCTTGTAGCATCAGTACAAAGCAACAGCCTGTTGGCAGCACCATTCACAGTGCTTAATGCAGCGCCTGCCAAAGTACTCTTTACAGCGATTTTCCCTGAAAAACCGACTGATCCGTTCAAACTCAGGGCAACCCTCCAGACTAAATACAAAACGACGGGCTTTCTTCCTTCCGGAATCAATCTGGATATGCCTGACATGGAAATCAGTACGGGTTCATTCAATGGTGTGACGCTGTGGTCCGACCTGCACCTGAACCTCTCAAAAAAACTGCATGTCGACCTGCCGGCCCGTCTTGATTTTCCGGTTGGCGTCAATCCGCTTTCGGGCATCAGCGTTTCAGGTATCATCCCTGGAACATGGAAAGACCCCATGGGCCTCAAGGGCTTGTCGCTGTCTGAGATGAAGATTTCCGGCACCTTCGGGTCACTGCCGAATCTTGGACTTGCTGCGAATATGAACCTCGGTCAAGGCTGGGATCTGGATTTAGCTGGTGCACTGTCCTTTACCTCACCGGTAGCGCTAACAGGTTTACGATGCGATATACCACGCGACCTCAGTCTTGGTGATCTGATTTCGCTGCATGGCATCATCATGAAAGCTGCCATACCATCAGCTCAAATTCCGAGTCTTGCGACGCTGAAGTTGCCAATAGATGTAGTTAAAATCACCAAGCCCTCGTTTTCGATTGCGGAAGTAGATATGCCTGCTCTCAACTTCAGGCAGGGGATAAGCTTTAACGGAGGCTTGAAGCTCGGGACAGCAGATCTGGGCTCTGCCTATTTATGGATGCTTGCCGATAAAGGCCTGGAATGCACGGGATGGGTCTCGCCGTTCAATGTCGGTCCCATAAAGATCAGTGGTGCCGGGCCGGACAAGCGCTCCGGGACTCCGGATGACAAACCGATGCTCGACTTGAAGTATACTCCAAAGTCGGCCTTTGATGTCTCACAGCGTTGCTACTTGAGCGGAACGGCTAGTATTCCGGGTGTTGGGCTTGATGCCTTTGTGGATATCGGGAAAGATAACTTGAAGATGAATCTTGATGGGATGCTGGCCGGAGTCCTTGATGCCCAGATTGTAGCATCGGGAACACAGGCCGTGCTTACAGATGTCACAAAGGGAGGGGATATGGCATTTGAAGGGTTCCTTCGTACCCACGCGGTCCAGAACATTAAGAATGCCGTGAACAATTCCATTGGAGGCAATAGTGTAGTAAAGAAAGCCATTGACTTTATCGGTGGAGGCATTGATATCCGATCGGTACGTGTCAAGGGATCACTTGATGGTCTTTCAAAAGGGACTCTGGCGAGCGGCTCTGTTCATGCTGCAGCATTCGGAAAAGCAATCAATATTGATTTTGCGCAGGTATCCATTGCCGATTTCAACACAAGCATAGCATCCCAAATTGGCGCTAGGGTCATCACTATTGCTCAAGACCTAATCACTAATCCTGGTGCATATTTTAAGGCACTTTGTGATCTGTCAGTTGAACTGGGGGGGGACGTCGTCAAGCTGTTCAAAATGGATCCCACGCAATATTACTCACAAGCGACACAGGACATAGCCAGTGTCGGTATTAAAGCTTTTGATTCGGCCAAGCAAGGAGCCCAGTTTGCGCAGAACACGGCCAAGGAAGCCGCAAAAGCTGCAGAAGGTGCTGCGAAAAAGGTTGAAAAGGTTCTGTCCGACATTGCTAGTGGAGCCTTGAAACTGCTCAAAAGCTTTTTTTGATTAATACTGCTTACAGCCAGCACCCATCAGACACAGCATATATGCGATTCATCGCATATATGCTGTCACTAGTGTCCGGTTATATCTTAAATACATTCGACTGGTTATCGGTATAGGTATTCTCGATTGTGCCGCCTGAATTCGTAACTAGTTGTAAAATATCGACTTTCTTGAATACGCTGACGCTCAAGATCTCGGCGTGATTTTTGGGTGATGTCGCGAAACGGGTTTCCAATAAACTACAGCCCGCTTCCGGTTGTTTGATTTGCTGACCAGTACATTTCCCCGCGATTGTGAATTGATGTCGTGAAACACAGGGTTTCAATAGGCTATATTAATGTATGGAGGGCCGCTGGAGAGCAGTGGAGCGGGAGCGAAACCGCTCTCCCTCTTGCCCTCTCCACCTCCTACTGGGAAATTCAGTATTCCCTCACGGGTCGGCCTACAGTTTTCCAGCGGTTACGTTTATTCGAGAGCTCGCTTTCACAAGTTGGTTCCCCTTGGTGGGATAATAGGCAGCGGAGGATATTGGTCAATAAAAGACCTGTTTTTATTACAGCCCCCCCCTGCATCCTTGATATCCGTCCATTATGTCAGTTGCTGGAGGAGCAGCGCAAAAATTCCCGTTTAAATCATCTCATCGGCAAAAAATGAACCATCAGGAATTAATGCCCGGGATCATTGCTGATCCGGTTACCGTCGAGACCAAGGCCGGTATAATTGAATATTCATTGACAGGATCGAATGGTCCGGTCGTCATGGTCGTGCATGGTGGCCTTGGAGGTTATGACCAGGCACGGGTCATGGCTGCACGATGGATTAATGAGAACAACTTTCGCATCCTGTGCCCGTCCCGCCCCGGTTACCTTGGCACTCCGCTTGAGAGTGGCCGGAGCATGGAAGAGCAGGCCGACCTCTTCGCTTCACTTCTGGACCATCTCGGGATCGAGAAGGTGGTTGTCGTCAGTGCATCTGCAGGAGGCCCTCCAGGCTATGTTTTCGCAATGCGCCATCCCGAACGGGTATCAGCCATGATTGCCATCGACTGTGTCAGTGGTTATTACGACCTTCCGGAAAAGGTCGGCCCGGTTGCCGAAGCGCTCTTTCTCAACAGCTTTGGTCAAAAGCTAACAAGCATGATGGAAAAGATCAGTCCGGCTTCATTCCTGAAGCAGCTGTTCGTTACCGAGGCGTATTACACCAAGGAGCAGATGAAAACGCATATCGACTTTGCCATCAATACTCCATCCGCCCTTGAATTCGTAGATGCCTTCATGAACACCATGTACCCGTACAAGCCCCGTAAGGCCGGAACGGATAATGATATGGCAATCTACAGGACCTATACCCGACTGCCATTGAGCGGCATACAATGCCCGACGCTCATCATCCATGGGACCCATGATGCCGATGTCAAGTTCTACGATGGTGTCTATGCATATGAAAGCATTGAGGGGGCAGAACGCCACTGGATTGAATTCGGATCGCATGTCGGATTCTGGGTCAGTCCAGGCTCTGCTGCTGCCCAGAAACATGCTGCAGCTTTTCTCGAACGCCATGCCGGCTGATACCCGGAGCATTGTAGCGTGCCTGCCCACACCTCCGTAACCCCCATCCCTGGGGTATCTTCTCTGCCCGCCTTACCTATGCGATGCCGGAGCGATCATAAACCGTTCCGGCATCAGTTTCGCAGGGTGGCTCCTGAGATGTGGAGGTATTTCAGGACATAGACCCGGTATCTGGTTACGCCGCCTTTGGTGGTTACCAGCTAGTCCAAACCGCCAAGGAGCCAGCGGTGCCAACGGGTGAGGTACTGCCAGAGACTGTGTTGGGTTTTCTTGCTGTATTGGGTAACTTATTGAAGTAGTCGTGATTGTAATAGTTGGATACATTCAACCATTGGGATCAAAAGGAGACCCTCATGTCATTAGAGCAGGCAGAAGCGTTCCCCGAGAGCAGATTATGAGCATCGAGGATGCTGCCGGACGCCTTCCCTTCATCCACATTGAGGGATTGAGGATTGTCATGATGACTGGCTCCCAAGATAGGTTCAGTGCCAAGTGATTCTTCGGCCTTGGAATATCTCCTGCTGCACCTTATGCAATGATTACAAGCCGGGGTCTTTGGCTTCTTAACCTGTCCATGTCTTTCTTGCAACTCCAGTCCCTCGGTGCCATGCACGAACGCCAGCGATCAACAGGTTCCTTACTGTTCCAGGCATTCAGCCTGATGGTTGTTGTTGCGCTGCTTTCCCTTGCTGCATATCCTTCCCTGCTCCATGCAGAACCCCCGCTTAAAAAAGCTTCCCTCATTCCTCTCTGGAGCCCGCAGGCACAGTTTGCCGGGTATTATGTTGCCCTTGAAAAAGGGCTGTACCGCCGTTACGGGGTTGAACTGAGTATCCTGAACGGAGGCTCGGGCAATTCGCCAGTCGAGGCCCTCCAGAGCGGCAGGGCCGACTATGCGGTGATGTGGCTGACCACGGCGTTGCGGCATCGTGATGCAGGGATACGTCTTGTGAACATAAGTCAGGTTATCCAGCGCTCTTCGATGATGCTTATTTCCAGGAAATCCAGCAGGATTGATTCATTGCAGGGGATGAACGGAAAAAAGGTCGGACTGTGGGACGGAGATTTATCGATTCCACCACTGACGTTGTTTTCCCGCAGGGGCATTACGATCCGTCAGGTACCGCTAACAAATACGGTGAACCTGTTCCTGCGCGGGGGGATTGAGGTGACCTCGGCGATGTGGTACAACGAGTATCACGTGATCCTGAACTCAGGGGTGGACGCCGATGAACTCAATGCGGTCTTTCTGAGCGAACAGGGCGTGAACTTCCCGGAAGACGGGATTTACGGGCTTGAAAAGACCGTGAAGGGCGATCCTGCTTTGGCTGCAGCCATTGCGGATGCCTCACGGGAGGGGTGGCAGTACGCGTTCGATCATCCTGAAGAGGCACTTGATATTGTAATGAAATATATGCTTCGTGCTCATGTACCGGCAAACCGGATGCACCAGAAGTGGATGCTGAACCGGATGCGCGACCTTATCATGCCCGGTACGGCTTTCGGCAAAATGCCGTCCGGAACATTGGATCGGAAGGACTACCATGATGCAGGAAATGCCATGCAGCGTGCAGGGCTGATAGGGGGGTGTCCGGACTATGCCGATTTTACCTGGAGACATGATGCAGTTCAGTAAGAGCATTGTCATCCGCATGATTGTGGTGATTACCCTGTGCAGCGCAGGAATTTTCGCCGTAACGCTGGTCGTCAACTATATGCAGTCACGGAGCATGCTTGAAATGGAGCTTGAAAAGAATGCCCGCAATCTGGCATCTTCACTGGCCAACAGGGTGGACGCAGAGCTGGTTTCGGTGGCGAAGGTGACGGAGGGGATGGCACGCTCACTCGATACGGCTGAATATAATCGAGAGGGGCTTGTTCCCCTCATTGGCAGCATGCTTGATTCCAACCCGTCTGTCTATGGTTCGGCTATTGCATTCGAGCCTTATGCATTCAATAAGCAGGAGCGCCTCTATGCGCTCTACCTGTTCCGTGACGAAGGAACGGTAAAGGCAATCCGTCTTGATGCCTCCTACCGGTATGTGCCGTATCTTTATCAGGACTGGTACCAGATTCCCGTCGAGCTGCAGGCGCCAGTGTGGAGCGAGCCTTATTTTGACGATGGAGGCGGGAATGCGACCATGGCGACCTGTTCGGTTCCCTTTTATTATTCGAGCGGGGGAAAAAAGGAGGTTAAGGGGGTGGTATCGGCAGATATCCGGCTTGATTCACTGACCCAGCTGATATCTTCCGTCAGAATCCTCAAAACCGGTTATGCGATGCTCCTGTCGCGAAACGGCATGGTGCTCACCCATCCTGACAGTTCATTCATCATGAACGAGTCAATTTTCAGCATTGCCGAAGAGCGTAGCGATCCTGTGTTGCGGGAGATGGGAAGAAAGATGATTGCGGGAGAGTCGGGTTTTGTCCACCATTCCCTGACGGACGAGCCTGGCTGGATGTATTATGCTCCTATCCGTTCGACAGGGTGGACTCTGGCTGTTGTTTTTCCTGAAGCGGAACTGTTCGAAAAAGTAAGGAACCTGAGCCTGACTATGGCAGGGATTGGCACTGGCGGCCTATTGCTTCTTGCGCTGGTTGTGGCCATGGCCACCCGTTCCATAACCCTTCCGCTCAGGGCGCTGGCAAGTGCAACGGGGCCGATGGCTTCAGGTAACTTCGATGTTGAACTGCCTGCTGTCCGCTCGAACGATGAAATCGGCATGCTCACCAGTTCATTCCGCATGATGGGGGAGTCACTGAAAGAGTATATCCGCAACCTGACGGAAACTACGGCACAGAAAGAACGGATACAGAGTGAGCTGCAGATGGCCACCGACATTCAGGCGAGCCTCCTGCCCCGTATCTTCCCGGCATTCCCTGAGCGCCCCGAGTTCGATATCTTTGCATCGATGGATGCGGCCAAAGAGGTCGGTGGAGATTTTTATGATTTCTTTTTCATCGATGACAGTCATCTCTGTTTCCTTATTGCCGATGTTGCAGACAAAGGTGTGCCTGCGGCACTCTACATGATGGTTGCAAAGACGCTTCTGAAGTCGGAGGCGCAGCGGTTGAGAGATCCCGGTGTGATTCTTGAGCATGTGAACAACATCCTTGCCGAAGATAATGAGAGCTGCATGTTCGCTACCGTGTTCTGCGCCATACTCGATACCGCATCAGGGGAGCTGATCTTTTCGAATGCAGGCCACAACCCGCCGCTCCTCGTCGGTTCGGGCGGTGTGCGTTATCTGGACGTGAAGCCGGGATTCCTGCTTGGACCCGTGCCGGATTCCCGGTACGAGACCGAACGCATCACACTGCGCAACGGTGATGTATTCTTCCTCTATACGGACGGGGTCACCGAAGCAAAAAACAGGGAGGATGAACTGTTCGGGGAGCAGCGCCTGCTGGAGATTCTGCAGGGTGATTTCTCCATGGCGGTGGAAGATATGGTCCATGCCGTCCGCTCCAGTGTGGCGGGGTTTGCTGAAGGGGCGGCGCAGTCGGACGACATCACGATGGTTGCGCTGCAATACACGGGAAATGGCATATCAAGTTCAGCAATTGATGCCCCGCTGATTATAAGTAAAAGCTGACAGCAATAATAGACGAATCCACCCGTAATCAAGACACCATGAATAAATTGCGACCTTCAGTATTGGTGATTGTGCTCTTCTCCCTCTTCATTGTGCTTGGCGGATGCAGCCAGCGGGAGAAAATCACTGCACTGCAGCAGCTGTCAGGAAAAGAGTTCGCCGTTCCTACCGGAACTGTTGCCGACAAGCTGGTGCTCTCGAAACTGCCCGATGCACGGTTCCAGTACTATAACACCGTTATGGACGGGGCTCTTGCCGTGAAAACGGGGAAGGCGGATGCGCTGGCATATGATGAGCCCATCCTGAAAAACATTGCCGCAAAGGTCGATGGGCTTGTCATTCTCAAAGAGATGATCACGGTCGACCAGTATGGTTTTGCTGTCCGTAAAGATGACGCCCCGCTCAAGCAGGCCATCGACAGGACGCTGGGCCAGCTGAAGACGGACGGGACCGGTACGGAGATGCTGCGGCGCTGGTTTCCTGTATCCGGAAGTCCGGCTCCGATGCCCGAAATCGCCTCAAGCGGTGACAACGGAATATTGCGCCTCGGCACTTCAAGCGTGACTGAGCCTTTTTCATTTGTTGATGGCAGCGGGATGGTTGTCGGGTATGACATCGAGCTTGCCCGGCGTGTAGCTGCGGGGCTCAGCCAGAAGCTTGAGGTCGTGAACATGGACTTCGGCGCGCTGATCCCGGCCCTGATGTCCGGCAAGGTAGACATGATTGCAGCCTGCATCACCATTACCGAAGAGCGCTCAGAAAAGGTACTCTTTTCAGAGCCTTATTATACGGGCGGAATCGCCGCAATGGTGGCTCAATGAAGGGGCGCATGCATAGATGGTTTCCGGTCCTTTTTATCCTTGCCCTGCTTTCCGGCTGCGGCAAAGATGCGCAGGAGATCCGCTCGATTGAGGATGCCCGCAACGCAAGGATTGGAGTGATGACCGGTTCGACCGGCGAAGAGCTGGCGCTGCAGATGTTTCCTGACGCCGATATCAAGAGTTTCGATGACGTCATGGACGCCGTCACCGCGATGATGTCCGGCAAGCTGGATGCAATCGTCACAGCCTATCCCACGGCGCTGCAGGTAACCAAGAAGCATACTGCATTCCGTGTCCTCGAAGAACCGCTCCGCAACGAGAATACATGCATTGCCCTGAGGAAAGGCAATCCGGCACTCATCACTACCTTGAACGGCATCATCGATTCGCTCCACCAGGATGGTACGCTTGCCGACATGCGCAGGCGGTGGTTTAAAAAGGACCTGTCCCCATACGAGGAACGCACGCTTGAGGTGCCGACGAAGGGGGAGGTACTTAAAATAGGTGTCACCGCCACAAGGGAGCCGATGTCGTTCATGGACAGGGATGCAGAGGTCAGCGGATTCGACGGAGAACTGGCACGCATCATCGGCCGGGTTCTCCGCCGGCCGGTAGAGTTCCATAACATGAAGTTCATGGGGCTTATTCCTGCTCTTCAGTCTGCAAAGATCGATCTGGTGATTACCGGTATGACGGCCACGGCTGAGCGGAAGCGATCGGTTGATTTCACAAAGACCTATTTCGAGAACGCCCAGGTTATGCTGGTCAAGACCGCAGCTCCCCACGGTGATGGCAAGGTAAGGGTACTGAAGGATATCGACGGGAAACGGGTTGCGGTGCTGTCGGGTTCTGCCGGTGACCTTGCCGCGCGCCGCCGGTTCCGCGATTCAGAGTTCCTTGTGATGGAAAATGCAGCCGATGCTGCCGTTGCCCTGAACACCCGAAAGGCGGATGCATTTATCTATGACAGGAGCGTGCTCGAGAATATTGCCCGACAAGAGCCGGGGCTTGTGATTCTTGGAGAGCCGGTGGCGAAGCTTGAGGTTGCCGCAGCCCTCAAGAAGGGTAATACGGCGCTTGCTTCGGAGTTGAACGAGGCGATTGGGGCGTTCACAGAAGACGGCACTCTTGCCATACTCAGAAAGAAATGGATCGACGGGGATGGCGGCTCCCTTCAGGAATCGAATGCAGGCGGGAGGAAAGGCGAAGCAGAGCTTCGGATGGGGACCTGCGCTACCCTGGCTCCATTCTCCTATCATGCGAATGGAGAAATCACGGGACTTGACATTGAGCTGGCAAGGATGATCGGCAATCGGCTCCAGAAAAAAATCACGCTTGTCGACATGCCGTTCGGAGCCCTGATTCCGGCACTGCAGGCGGGCAAGATTGATTTTGCCCTTTCTAACTTCAATGTCACCGAAGAGCGAAAGAAGCTGATCCTGTTCTCGAGGCCCTATCTTCAGAATGACATTTCCGCGCTTGTGCTCCGTTCAGCCGCTGCTCCCGCGGCACCGGTTTCGGAGGGGGCATCACTTTCAGCTCCTGATCTGAACGGCACGCGGGTTGCCGTGCTGCTTGGTTCCACGCATGACACCTATGCACTCAGTCACTACCCGAACGCAACGCTCCTGCAGTACAAGACCCCATCCGACATCATTCTGGCCGTCAAGAGCGGCAAGGTGGACGCGGGCATATACACAACCGAGACCCTCCGGGAGATTTTCAGGGCAGACCCGTCCCTTGAGCTCAAGGGCGGGGTCCTGTTCTCCGTACCCGTGGCCATGGGGTTCAATAAGCAGAATGACAGCCTTCGGGAGCAATTCAATGTCTTTCTTCAAGACATCCGTCAAAACGGTGTCTATCGGGATATGGTCGACCGCTGGATCACCCGGGGTGAGGATGCAATGCCCTCCATTTCCGGCACAAGGGCCAATGGCGTCCTGAGGGTCGGGGTTGTCAGCGACAAGGGGCTTCCGTTCATGATTGTCAAAAACAACCGCCTGGTAGGGTTTGACGAGGAGCTCGCAGAACGGTTTGCCGCATATCTCGGCAAGGAGATCAAGACAAGTGATATGGATTTCGGCAACTTGATCGCAGCTGCGGCCACGAACAAGATTGACATGATTGCCAGCACGCTCATGATTACCCCGGAACGGGCACTCCAGATCAGTTTTTCTGATCCATATTATGAGATTGGGGCAAGCGCTTTCGTCATGAAGACGGGGGAGGCTGAGGCTGTCGCTGGAAACGACGCTCCGGGTGCTGCATACTCCTTCATTCAGCCCATTGTGGACGGATTCCAGAATAATATCATAAAGGAAAACCGCTGGAAACTGATTCTCAGCGGACTGAGAGTCACCGTAATCATTTCGGTGCTTTCAGCTCTGTTCGGCACGGTGCTCGGGGCGGGTGTATGCGCCATGCGCATGTCATCGGCCAAAACCTTGAAGACGCTGGCATCGGTGTTCATTTCCCTGCTTCGGGGAACGCCTGTATTGGTGCTGTTGATGCTGATTTTTTATGTCGTGTTCGCATCGGTCTCCATTGATCCTGTGGCTGTTGCCGTCATTGCCTTCGGGCTGAATTTTGCAGCCTATGTGGCCGAAATTTTCCGGAGCGGTGTGGAGAGCATCGACAATGGGCAGCGTGAGGCGGGGATTTCCATGGGGTTCACCCGGCTTCGTACCTTCCTGCTCATCATCCTTCCTCAGACCATCCAGCGCATCCTGCCGGTGTACAAGGGCGAGTTCCTTTCGCTCGTTAAAATGACCTCGATCGTCGGATACATCGCTGTCGAGGACCTCACGAAAGCAGGCGACATCATCCGGAGCAGGACTTTCGATGCATTCTTTCCCCTCATCATGGTAGCAATACTGTACTTTTCAATTTCCTGGCTGCTGTTGCAGTCGATGGCATATCTTGAACGAAGGACGGATCCGAAATTCAAACGGATAAAGACAGCGGTATGAGAAAGCTGGCCATGATATCCGCACTTCTTTTCGTTGCAGCGTCGCTGGTAGTCGGAACATCTTTAAACGGCGCAACCCTCCGCTCACCCGATGACCTCAGGCTTGGGCGGATAGGGGTCCTTCAGGGGACCATCCATGAGCGCTATGCCATGAAAGCCTGGCCTGAGGCGACGATACTCCAGTACCAGTCTCCGTCTGATCTCTTGCTGGCGGTGAAGTCTGGAAAGGCAGACGCTGCCATTTACAGTGATGACGAACTCATGGTGATGCTACGCCAGAACGGTGACCTTGCCGTTCTGGGGGATGAGCTGCTTGCAACCCCGCTCGGCATGGGGTTCCGCTACGAACAGACTGAACTGCGCAGCGCATTCAACAATTTCCTCCGGGACATCATGGCTGACGGGCGGCAGGACGCGATGGTCCGCTACTGGATGAAGGACGGCGGAACCCGGATGCCGGCGATTGCAGCATCGGCAGAGAACGAAGTGCTCAGGGTTGGTATTCTCAGCGATAACGGTATGCCGTTCTGCGCACTTATCGATAACCGGCTTACCGGATACTCCATTGAACTGCTCGACAGGTTCGGGCTGTACACAGGGCGGAAGATTACCTATGTGAATATCGAGTTCGGGAGCATGATAGCCGCTCTTGCAAGCCGAAAAATCGACATGATCGGCGCCGTGATGGCAATTACCCCTGAGCGGCGCAAAAAGGTTGCTTTTTCCGACCCTTACTATGCACAGGGAGCCCACCTCTTTGCCCTGAAAAAGAACATTGCATCATTACCTCAACCCTCGACAGCCGGCAGTGTAAAGGATGGGGAGTCTTTCCTTGCGGGGATTGCCGAAAGTTTCCGGAGCAACATCCTGCTGGAGAACCGCTGGCAGCTCATCCTTGAGGGGTTCCGGACAACCCTTGTCATTTCCGTGTTTTCCGCACTGCTTGGAACCCTCTTCGGCGCCCTGGTCTGTTTTATGAGAATGTCACGCCTCAACATCCTGAGGGTGTCGGCCGGAGTTTTCATCTCGCTGCTTCGCGGCACGCCGGTGCTGGTGCTCCTGATGCTGGTATTCTATGTGGTCTTTGCCTCCGTCAACATCGACCCGGTGCTGGTGGCAGTCATCGCCTTCGGACTGAACTTTGCAGCCTACTCTGCGGAAATCTTCCGGGCCGGCATTGAGGGTATCGACAGGGGGCAGACCGAGGCGGGTATCGCGATGGGCTTTACCGGGCCGGCAACGTTTTACTTCATTGTTCTGCCGCAGACCCTGCAGCGCATCCTGCCGGTCTACAAAGGGGAGTTCATTTCATTGGTGAAAATGACCTCGATTGTGGGCTATATCGCGGTGCAGGATCTGACGAAAGCTGGAGATATCATCCGAAGCCGTACCTTCGATGCCTTTTTCCCGCTCATTATGGTAGCGGCATTATATTTCTTTCTCTCATGGGCTCTCATGCGCATGCTTGAATACCTTGAAGGCATGATGGCCCCAAAACACCGGAACCGAACCGTTGCAGCATGATACAGATCAAGCATCTTTCCAAGAAGTTCGGGGCACTTGAAGTACTCCGCGATGTAAGCATCACCGTCCGGAAAGGAGAAGTGATTTCAATCATCGGCCCCTCCGGTACGGGAAAAAGCACATTCCTGCGATGCATCAACCTGCTTGATCGTCCGAGTGGAGGGTCGATTGTCATCAATGGAGTCGATATTCTTGATCCCAAAGCCGATGTACCGGCCATCCGCAGGAAGATGAACATGGTGTTCCAGTCCTTTAACCTGTATCAGCATCTTTCCGTGATGGACAACCTGACCCTCGGTCCTGTGAAGCTGTTGCAGACCGGCAGGCAGGATGCGGAGAAAAAGGCGCTCGAGCTGCTCAAGCTTGTAGGGCTTGCTGAAAAGGCTGACAGTTTTCCCGATGAGCTGTCCGGAGGCCAGAAACAGCGTGTAGCCATTGCCCGCTGCCTGGCGATGGAGCCATCAATCATTCTGTTCGACGAGCCGACCTCTGCACTTGATCCTACCATGGTAAGCGAGGTGCTGGCTGTCATCCGCCGTCTGGCCCGGGACGGTATGACCATGCTCATCGTTACCCATGAAATGAAGTTTGCAAGGGATGTGTCCAGCAGGGTGCTCTATATGGACGAGGGTGTGATTTATGAGGAGGGGCCCCCTGAGCAGATCTTTGACAACCCCCAGAAGGAGAGGACGAAAATCTTCATCAATCGGGTGAGGAGCTTCAACTACCGGATTGCTTCCCCCGATTACGATCTATATGCCATGAATGCGGAAATTGAGCTGTTCTGTGAAAAGCAGATCCTTCCGCTGAAGTCCCGACAGAGTCTGCAGCTGCTCGTCGAAGAGGTCCTGCAGATATGCGCAGATACCCTGCGCTCCACGGCGATCGAGCTGGCCATAACCCATTCGGAAAAGACCGGGGAGATAAAGCTTCTGGTCGAGAGCGGAGGAGCAGAGGAGAACATCCTTGAATCGGCAGCCCTGCCGGACGAACTGGGCCTGACGATCATCCGCAATCTTACCCGGAGCATTGCATACAAGCGGGATGGTGGTCAAAACAGGCTCACATTGATCTTAAAAGAACAATAAATGAAAGGTGGTCAAAATGGAATTCCAGATACAAAAAGAAACAGCGGCAACGGTTGTTGCTGTCATCGGCAGGATGGACGCCGTAACGGCTCCCGAGTATGAAAAAAAACTTGCCGGGATGATGGACGAAGGGGAAAAGAATTTCATCATTGATTTCGGCAAGCTCGACTATATCAGCAGTGCCGGTTTGAGGGCTTTGCTCATGACTGGCAAAAGAGTCAAAAGCCTCGGGGGTCTTATGCTGCTTGCCAATATTGGCGGTGCAGTCAAGGACGTGTTTGCGATCTCCGGTTTCGGAACAATCTTTCCAATGCACGATACCGTGCAGAGTGCGCTTGGCGCAGCTGAAGAGTAGACGATGATGCCGGAAGAACGGATAAGGGTTGATGCGAAGCTTGACCGGCTTGAGGAGATAGTCGGTTTCGTGGAGGACTGTGCCGATCGGTTCAGGCTGGAAGACTCCCGGAAATTCGGGCTGAACATTGCCGTTGAAGAGGCTGTTGTCAATATCTGCAGTTATGCATACCCTGATACTGAAGGCATGCTTGATGTGGCGTGCAGGGTTACGGATGAGTCACTCGTGATTGAACTGTCCGATTCAGGTATCCCTTTCAACATCCTTACGCTTCCTGACCCTGAAACAGATGCTGCGATAGAGGATCGGGAAATCGGAGGCCTTGGCGGCTATTTCATCCGGCAGTTCAGCGATGCTGTCAGTTATACACGAAGGGATGGAATGAATGTTCTGACCCTTGTGTTCCGGCGTGGAGCATCAATAGAGCTGCCATGAACACAAAACCACCCAATCTGACCTATGGCCTTGAGGACACCCCGCCTTTTCCGGTGAATGTTCTGCTCGGCTTTCAGCACGCGGCCCTTGCCCTGGTGTTCATTGTCTATCCTCTCATGCGCCTTGCTGCCGCTCTCATGGGGCAGTATGCCGACAGTGTGACGACTGGGATATACAACGGTAAGCAGGACATTTCCATGCACGTTGATCACTGATATCCGGCAGTTCAATGACTTCAGCGCTCGGCACTTTCCAGGTCTCTTTCCACATCACGCTGGAAATCGCATGAGAGGTAATCGAAGTTCATGGGCATTGCCAGCTCAAGAGCTGTGATGAACTGTATGCCCGCATTGATGTTTGCAGGAGTGCACTCAAGCAGATGCCCGCCATGGTGCCTGTCACGCGAAAGAAAATGGAGATGAAGGCCGGGTACACTGACCGAGCCCATGAACGCAGGGGTATAGAATCCGACCAGCGTTCCCTCGATTTCCTGATACTCAAAGATTGGCTGGTCTTTTGCGACCTCAGCGAGGGGCCGGTAGTTTTCCTGACGGGGTACTGAGCGGACTTTCATGGAAGAAAAGGTCCCCTCGATGCGGATGGCGTAAAAAATGTTCAGGGACGGAAGGAGGCTGTACAGCCAAGCCTGAAACTCCGGATAGGGCGTTCTCCTATCAAGGCTGTCATGACTGACCGGCGAGTAAAACGTCACGCAGGAAAATGGTGTCAGCGTGGCGTCATCAACCATTGCCGCAACACCATCGGATGTGATCTGATAGATCTTCCCGTCAAACATCACCATCTCTCCGTCGAGGTCGTCAAAGGTACCCAATCCGAAATCCCCATGTTTCTTGATCTCGGTAAACGGGATTTTTTGCCTGTATATACCCTCTACAAGCGCGTTGACAGGTGCGCAGAAGTATATGCTTGAGCCCATTAGTTTCTTTTCTTGAAAAGTTATGGCTGCCGAAATGAAGGCGTCTGGATTGCGCTGATTGATCTCTGCCACTTCATGCTAAATTACAAAATAACGTATCAAAAGAAATTGTCCGCCGGGGGCAGAACGCCACTGGATCGAGTACGGTTCCCACCCAGGGTTCTGGGTCAGCCCCGGAGCAGGCCGTGGCTGCAGGGTTTCTAGATGGCCATACCAAATGATCCCCCCCCAGCACTGAACACTTCCTCCTGTACCCCGGGGCATTCATTGATTCCGTGTTTTGCCAATATAATCCAATGGATTATATTGGGGTATGAATGTCACAATCGTAGAGCTTCCTGAATTCATTCGTCGGTCAGATAATCTCTTGACTTCTGATGAGCGAGATGCGCTCGTCTTCTATCTGTCGATGCATCCCCAGGCCGGAAGCATCGTGCGTGGCTGCGGTGGGCGAAAGGAAACAAAGGCAAGAGCGGCGGAGTTCGTGTCATATACTTTTATCATGATCCGCGCATGCCATTATTTCTATTGACGCTTTTCAGCAAAAGCGAGAGGGAAAATCTGACGAAGGCGGACATGAACGGTCTTCGGCAGATGGTTGATGTCCTTATAACCAATTAGGTGGAATTACGATGCATTCAGACTTCGACAGTATCAGGAGGGGGCTTGAAGAAGCCATCGCCTACATGGGGGGGGAAGACGTCGGGGCAAGGGTTTATAGGCCTCGGCCCATAGACGTGAAGGTTGTCAGGGAGAAGACCGGCCTGACCCAGGAGCGGTTTGCTGCGGCCTTCGGCATCAGCGTGGCCACATTGCGGCATTGGGAGCGGGGAGACCGCAAACCCCACGGGCCAGCTCTCGTTCTCCTCGACCTTGTCCGTAAGGCTCCCGATACCGTACTTGGGGTGCTCAATGAAGATGAAGCTCCTTACGGGGAGTGAGCCCGGCCCTTCAGCCGAGCAGTTCCCGGGCCTCCCTGATCTGCCGTTCGACCGACTCGAACGAGCAGCTCCCGTGCGACTTTTTCGACGTGATGCTCGCTTCCGGCGTCAGCGCCGTGAATATTCCCTCGTCGAACACCTCCGAGAACTCCCTGAAGCGCTCGAGCGGGATGTCGGGCAGGGGAGTCTGGTTCTCGATGCTCCAGCTGACAATCTTTCCGGTGATGCGGTGCGCGTCGCGGAAGGGGACATCTTTCTTCACCAGGTACTCGGCGATCTCGGTCGCCAGGCTCAAATCCTTCTTCGTGAGCTCTTTCAGGCGCTCCTCCCTGAGCCGCGTGTGCTGCAGCATGCGGTTGAAGAGGGTAACGCTTGAGATGGCGGTTTCGGCACTGTCGAACAAAGGCGGCTTGTCCTCCTGCATGTCCCGGTTGTAGGAGAGCGGGAGCCCTTTCATGATGGTGAGCATTGCCATGAGGTCCCCGTACACCCTTCCGGTTTTTCCCCTGATCAGTTCTGCGATATCAGCGTTCTTCTTCTGCGGCATGATGGAGGAGCCGGTCGAGAAGGCGTCGCTGATCTCCAGATACCCGAACTCATACGAACTCCAGAGAATGATGTCCTCACAGAAGCGCGAGAGGTGCATCATCACGATGGAGCAGCAGGAGATGAATTCAATCAGGATATCACGGTCGCTGACGGCATCGATGCTGTTCGTGAAGAGCTCGCTGAAATCAAGCAGCTCGGCCGTGCGCCCGGCATTAAGCGGGAGGGTGCTGCCGGCAAATGCCGCCGCACCAAGCGGAGAAACGTTCACCCGCATCAGAAGATCAAGCAGGCGCTCAGTGTCCCGGTTGAACATGTTGAAGTAGGCCAGGTAGTAATGGCCTGCCGATATCGGCTGAGCCCTCTGCAGGTGGGTGTAGCCGAAGATGATGGAGTCCTTGTAGGTTTCGGCTTTCTGGACGAGGGTTCCGAGGAGGTCGTTCAGCGCTTCCTGCAGCTCTTCGATCCGCTCACGCATGTAGAGCCGGGTATCGGTTGCCACCTGGTCGTTACGGCTGCGGCCGGAGTGGAGTTTGCCGGCAGCGGCTCCTATTTTCTCCTTCAGCCGGTTTTCAATCACCGTGTGGATGTCTTCATCCTCCCACTGCGGAACGAGCGTTCCCGTTTCAATTTCCTTTTCAATCTCCTTCAGCCCCCTGCATATCGCATGGGCGTCATCCGCCGAGATGATGCCTTCCTCGCCGAGCATGGTGGCATGGGCGATGGAGCCTTGAATGTCTTCACGGTAGAGCTTTCCATCGACATGGACCGATGAGGAAAACCTCAACGCCTCGCTGTCGAACGGTTCATTGAAGCGGCTTGCCCAGAGAAGTTCTTTCTTGTTGCTCATGGCTGCGGCTGGTTGTGCTGGTGGAAAAGAGGAGAAAGGCCATACGCCTGCCCCCCTGGGAAAAGGGAGCAGGTGTATGACCGGGATCCTTGCTGTGCAGTTATTTTGCGGGATGGACTTCGCTGAAGGTCTTCAGGCCGAGTCCGTAGATCTGGATGAACCCTGCTGCAGCCTTGTGGTCGAACGAGTCTGCCTCGGTGTAGGTAGCCAGCGATTCATTGTAGAGCGAGTACGGAGACTGGCGGCCGAGCAGCGTAACAGAGCCTTTGAAGAGTTTCAGGCGGACCATGCCGGTGACAGGCTTCTGGGTATCGTCGACGAATGCGTCGAGGGCAGTGCGCATCGGCGAGAACCAGGTGCCGTTGTAGATGATGTTTGCGTAGTCCTGAGCGATGTTCTTCTTGTACTGGAAGACGGTTTTCTCAAGGGTAAGGCGCTCGAGCTCGCGGTGTGCGAAGTGCAGGATGGTGGCTGCCGGGGCTTCATAGATCTCACGCGACTTGATGCCGACGACTCGGTTCTCGATCATGTCAAGGCGGCCGATGCCGTTCTTTGCGCCGAGCTCATTGAGGCGGTTGATGATGTCCAGTCCGGCCATCTTCTTGCCGTCGACCGATACAGGAACACCCTGTTCGAACTCGATTTCGACCACGGTAGCCTCATTCGGGGCGTTCTCGGGGGAGGTGGTGATCTGGTAGGCATCTTCGGGAGGCGCAACCATCGGGTCTTCGAGCACGCCGCATTCGATGCTGATTCCCCAGATGTTCTCGTCGATCGAGTAGGGGCTCTTTTTCGTGGCCGACACCGGGATGTTGTGCTTGATGGCGTAGTCCATTTCAGACTCGCGTGAGGTGAACTCCCATTCACGGAGAGGAGCGAGCACCTTCAGGTGCGGGGCGAGCGAGGCGAAGGTCACTTCAAAGCGGACCTGGTCGTTGCCTTTGCCGGTGCAGCCGTGGGCGAGCATGGTGCAGTTCTCTTCAAGTGCGACGTCGACAAGCGCTTTGGCCAGGAGCGGACGGCCGAGCGCAGTGGCCAGCGGATAGACATCCTCATACAGGGCGCCTGCCTTCAGTGCGCGCCAGATGTAGTCTTCGACGAACGGCTTCTTGAGGTCGACGAAATGGAAGCCGGAGGCGCCGGTCGCTATGGCTTTGGATTCAAGGTTCTCTATCTCTTTCTGCTGGCCGAGGTTGCCCGTGACGGCAACGATATCGGCATCGTACTTGTCCTTCAGCCATTTGATCATGATCGAAGTGTCAAGTCCGCCGGAATAGGCGATCGCAATTTTTTCTCTCTGCATTGTCGTTGTGGTATTGATCAGTTTGTGGAAAGATTTTTCTGAATATAGGACATCAGCACCGAAATATTCTGCACTGAATCAGGAATTACCAGCACCGTATCGTCACCGGCGATGGTACCGAGAATGAGCTGGCTTTTGAACTGGTCGAGCCATGATCCTACGCCGTGAGCACGGCCGGGAAGGGTGCGGACGATGACCGAGGTTTCATTTGCGGCAACAGAGGTGACTTCCATCCCCACCAGCCCCTTGATGATGCGGCCGGTGCTTTCATCACCGAGCAGCAGGCGGTAGCCTGCATGGGTTTTCGAGCGCACAATGCCGAGCTCGGCGCAGTCGCGCGAAAGGGTTGCCTGCGCGACCTTGATGCCGGATTCCCGGAGAAGGCGGAGAAGGTCATGCTGGTTTCCGACGCCCTCCTGCTGGATGAGCTCCCGGATCCGCTGCTGGCGTATGTGCTTGTTCATCGGCACCTTCAGGCCTTGATGTTTTTGGCAGCGTTCTGCAGCCGGTGGGTGAGATGGAACTTGCGGTACTCGTCGTGGTTGAGAAGCTTCACGAGGAGCGCCTTCTGCACATGCAGGCGGTTTTCCGCCTCATCGATGATGATGGCCTGCGGCCCGTCCATCACTTCGGCCGTTATCTCCTCTCCGCGGTGTGCCGGCATGCAGTGCATGACGACAGCGGAGGGTTTGGCAACGGCAAGCATCCGGCTGTTGATCTGGAACGGGGCGAACGCCTTAAGCCGCTCTTTCTGCTCCTCTTCCTGGCCCATGCTGGTCCAGACATCGGTATAGAGCACGTCGGCGTCTTTTGCTGCAGCCATCGGATCGTGAATGATCTCAATGGTGCTGATGCCTTTTTTCCTGGCCGCTTCAAGCAGCCCGGCGTCCGGAGTGTAGCCTTCGGGGCAGGCGAGCACGAAATGGAAGGGGAGGATACCGGCAAGTTCAATCCAGGAGTTGGCCACGTTGTTGCCGTCACCGACGAAGACGACCTTGATGCCCGCTTTCCAGAGCCCTTTTTCGTACAGCGTGAAGGCATCGGCCAGAATCTGGCACGGGTGTGAGAGGTCGGTCAGGGCGTTGACGACCGGAATTGAGGCACTGCCGGCAAGGCCCTCTATGACGGAATGCTCATGCAGACGGGCGACGATGGCATCATTGTAACGGGAAAGCAGGAGGCCGATGTCCTCGACCGATTCGCGCGAACCGACACCGATGGACTTGCCGTCGAGGTTGATCGAGTACCCTCCGAGCTCATGGATGCCGAGCTCAAAGGAGACCCGGGTCCTCAGCGAGGGCTTGTTGAAGATCATGGCGACCGTTTTGCCCTCAAGCGGACGGAATCCGTTGCCGCCCTCACGGCGGGCTTTCTTGATGAAGAGGGAGTAGTCGAACAGTTCTATGATCTTCGATGCGTCAAGAGGCTCGAATCCAAGAAAATCGCGTTTGTCGGTAGCTTGCATGGGTGTTGGCTCGCGCTAAAGTTAATGGTTGCTTTCGTCGTCCTGTTCGGAGATGAACTGGGTGCCGACTCCCTCATGGGTGAATATTTCAAGCAGGAGGGAGTGGACTGACTTTCCGTCGATGATGTGGATCTTCCGGACCCCTCCGTCGAGCGTCAGGAACCCGGAAAGGACTTTCGGGATCATGCCGCCGGTGATGATGCCCTGCTCGATGAAGTCGGCGGCTTCAGCCTTGCAGATGGTTTTCAGGATCCTCTCGCCGACCTGGATACCTGCCACGTCGCTCACATAGATGAGCTTTTCGGCCTTCAGGGCAATGGCGATGCTGCTGGCGGCGTCGTCAGCGTTGATGTTGTATATGTTGCCGTCATCGTCGAAGCCGATGGGGGCAATGACGGGGATCAGCCCGGCCTTGCAGAGCAGGTCGATGTAGGCGGTGTTGATCGATTCGATTTCACCCACCAGGCCGAGCGTGGCCGCATCCCTGCACGGCACGGCCTGGATGGTGTCGGCATCGAGGCCGGTCACGCCGACCGCCTTGCCGCCGTGTTCGCTGATCAGCTGGACGATGTCCTGGTTGACCTTTCCGGCAAGCGTCATCTGCACAACGGAGATCATCTCCTTGTCGGTCACCCGCTTGCCGTGTACGAACGTGGAGGTGATGCCGAGTTTTTCAGCCGTTTTGGTGATGGCATCACCACCGCCATGCACGAGCACGACGTTGATGCCGACCTTGCGCAGCAGGGTGACGTTCTGCGCGAATGAGTTCTTGAGGCACAGATCCTTCATCGCCGAGCCTCCGTACTTGATGACGAAGGTCTTCCTCTCGAATTTACGGATGTAGGGCAGGGCCTCGATGAGCACCTGGCCGATGGCCGTCTGTGGTGCCTTGCGTGCCGGCCTCAGGTCGCTGCAGGTGAGTGAATCGGTTTCTTTCAATGCGGTCGGTCGGATTGAGGGTTATGAGTACGGTCAGCTCCTGTAGCTGCCGTTGATGTCCACATACTCTTTGCTGAGGTCGCAGGTCCATACGCGTGCCGAAGCAGTTCCTGCCCCGAGTCGAAGGGTGATTGCGTAAGCGGGCCGGGCGAGTATGGCAGCGGCTGCTTCTTCTGAGAAATCAGCCCGGAGTCCGCGCCGGAGAATCGGCAGCTCTTCGAAGTAGAGCTCGAGGTCCTCTTCGCGGAACATGGCGCCCGAGCGGCCTGCAGCGGCAATGATGCGGCCCCAGTTGGCGTCTTCGCCGTGCAGGGCGGTCTTGACGAGGCTCGACTGCGCGATGGTGCGGGCTGCAATCACCGCCTCTTCGGCGCTCCGGGCCTCCTGCACGTTGATTTCAACAAGCTTCGTCGCACCCTCTCCGTCTATGACGATGAGGCGGGCAAGGAACCCCATCAGCGACTCCAGACCGGCGCTAAAGAGTCTGAGGTCTTCACTGCCGGCTTCAACTGAGGGGCCCGTGCCGCCGGCCATGATGACCGCCATATCGTTGGTGCTGGTGTCTCCGTCGACCGTAATGGCGTTGAAGCTTACGCTGTTGGCACTCCGGAGGGCTTCCTGCAAAAGGCCCTGTTCGATATCGGCATCGGTGGCAAGAAATGCGAGCATGGTGGCCATGTTCGGAGCAATCATCCCGGACCCTTTGGCCACACCGCTGATGCGTACGGTGCCGCCGCTGAGCGCAATATCGACATAAAAGAATTTAGGGAAGGTGTCGGTGGTCATGATGGCTTCAGCCGCCTCGACGCCGGAGGATTCCCCGAGGGTGGCAGGGAGAGCTTCAACACCGCGAAGGATCTTCTCCATCGGCAGCAGCTGGCCGATCACGCCGGTTGAGGAGACGATGACCTCTTCGGCTTTGATGCCGAGCACTTCGGCAGCTTTTGCCGCCGTGTCTTCAGCATCCCGCAGCCCCTGCATCCCGGTTGCAGCATTGGCATTGCCGCTGTTGCAGATGACTACGCGCATGGCCGAGCCAGCAGCGGCAATGTTCCTGCGGGACAGCACGACCGGAGCGGCACAGCAGAGGTTGGTGGTGAACACGCCCGACGTGACTGCCGGCTGCTCACTGAAGAGCAGGAACATGTCGGTCCTTCCAGAGTACTTGATGCCTGCGGCTGCGGCTGACGTCTTAAATCCTTTCGGCCAGAACCCCCTTGCGCCGTCATCATCAGCCGCCATGGGCCGGACCCCTGCAGGCCAGAGGGTTGCAGCAGCATGAGCATGGATGGTGGCGAGCGCTTTCTCTCTTTTTTTCAACGGTGTTGTGTTCTTCTTTGCGTGTTGTTTCTTTCGCCTCTTCTAGGTTCAAAGCCCTGCGGTTTCATCAATCCCGAGCATGATGTTCATGTTCTCGACGGCCTGGCCGGCTGCTCCTTTCAGGAGGTTGTCGATGGTTGATACAATGGTGAGGGTGCCGTGCTGTCCGGCATAGGCAACATGAAGGTCGCAGAAGTTGGTATGGGCGACATGGCGCACTTCCGGCATTTCGCTCCGCACTCTTGTGAAGGGCGCATTGCGGTAGAATGCCTCATAGGCGCTCCTGGCCTCCTTGAGATCAACCGGACCGTCCAGCGTTACGGAGAGGGTTGCGTAGATGCCCCTGACCAGAGGTCCGATAAGGGGCGTGAAGCTGAAGTCGAACGACGGGTTTCTGGCTGAGGTGCCGAGCGCCTGCATGATTTCAGGGGTGTGCTGGTGCACTCCGACCTTGTAGGCCCTGATGTTTTCGCTCATTTCGGCAAACGAAAGTTCGGTTTTGGAGCTCCGTCCTGCACCCGACAGGCCCGAAATCGCCGTACAGGCGACAGAACGCACCCGAGGCAGTGCTGAAGAGCGGGCAAACAGGGGAGCGAGCCCGAGAATGATCGCCGTGGCGTAGCATCCGGGATTGCTTACGGTACGGGCTCCGGCTATCGCTTCACGGGAAAGTTCCGGCATGGCATAGGTCATCACCGCATCGGGGGATTTCCTGCCGCCGTAGAACCGCTCATGCTCATCCGTGTCCCGAAGGCGGAAGTCTCCTGACAGGTCTATGACCATTTTACCTGCGGCCTGAAGCTTCGGCACTATGGCGTGCGCTTCGCCGTGCGGCAGCGCGAGGAAATAGATGTCGCTTCCGGTTTCGCCCTCGTAGGAGCGGTAGATACGGTCACAGCCGAGGGCAGGGTAAAGGGAGGAAACGGATTTGCCTGCCTGCGAGAATGCATAGAGGTGCTCAAGTCTGACGGCCGGGTGGCGGAGAATCAGCCGGGTGAGTTCAGCGCCGGAATACCCGGAAGCACCGATGATCGAGACGGTCGGTCCCGATGTTGCCCCATCCAGGGAAGCGTTCATGCAGATCTCTCTTTAAGCAATGAATAAATATCCAGCAAAGCGGATATATAAATCTTTTCCTGCGCATTTTCAAACCCTGCAGGGCATTTTTGCATTCGTGTGTCAATTGCATCGCAATTTTATGCCAAGCGCTTTTTTCTCAGTATCTTATCCGAAGCTGGGGGTGCGCCTGGAGCGACCCGTAACCGCCCTTATGGATACCTATGCATATGCTCCTCTTCCGTTGCTTCTCTTCACGCCCTGCCTTCGTGCTGATTCCGGGGCTTCTTCTCGGACTCATTCTGGGTTCCTGCACCGGCGGCAGCACGCCAGAAAGCCCCATAAGGGGCGAGATGCGGCTTGTTGCCGACCCCGGCCTTCTCAGCGTGGCTTCGATGCAGTCCGAACTCTTCACCCGCTACTATCCCGACGCCCGGGTCGTCACCATCGGTGCCGACAGCCTCTCAGCCCTCAACAGCCTTCTCTCCGGTCGCTCTAAGGCGGCTCTCACACTGCGTTGCCCGTCACCCGATGCCGGAAAACTTACGCCGTCGCTGAGGGTTGAGCCGGTTGCCCGCGATGCCGTTGTGCTCGTCGTCAATGAAAACAGCCCGCTCACGTACATTTCAAAAGAAGCAGTCTTTCAAGCCTTCAGCGGCATGCGTGCTGACGGGGATAATGGCCTGCTGCCGCTGATTGCAGCGGACGACACCATCCTTCGGGAACTCCTTGATGGCGGTGATGCACTCAAAGGCAGGAAGCTGCAGGCGTATGGGTGCAGGAGCCAACAGGAGATGCTGCAGCGTGTGGCCGGTGACAGCCATGCCGTCGGCATCATCTTGCGCTCGGCGTTCCAGACGGCAAGGGCCGATCATGCTGCACCCGACAAGCTCAGGCTGCTCGCGGTTTCAGCCGATGCCGCGGGGGCAGAACCCGTCACTCCCGACCCGGAAAATATCCTCAACGGAAGCTATCCCTTTGTCGCAGAGGTTTGCTATATATATTACTCGGGAGAAGCTCTTCCGGCAGGGTTCGGCGCATGGCTGTCGGCCGAAGGCCAGAAGGCCTTTGAAAACGGCCCTCTCGTTCCTTACCGCCAAAGGGTGCGTACCATCATACTCTCAGCAAAACAAGCTTCCGACCCCTTATGAACGATCTGCTGAACCGCAAGAAACGCTCTCCGCTCCTGATCATCATCCTTGCCGGCGCCATCGGCATTCTGGTGGTCATTGCAGGAACGGCCGGGTTCATATTCTTTCAGGGGCGCATTATCGATGAGGTCGAAAAGAAGCAGGAGTGCTACTTCAACCTCGTCGAGTTCAAGGCGAAGGTGACTGGAGCCGGCATCGAGCATGCAGGCAATGCAGCCACGGGAATCGATCCCGGCGGACTTCTCCTCAAGGCGAAGCAGCAGGACCGGATTCTTCGCTTCATGTACGAACGGCTGGCAGGCCAGATGGAAGATTCATGCCTGAAACATGTCCCCGTCGTTCCAGTTCCCTCTGTTGCAAACAGCGAACTGGTCGTGCTCCAGCTTGACTCGGCCATCGAACGGGTGAAATCCGAAGCTCGAGAGGCGATGGAGAGGCTGGTGCTTTTCACCCACATGTTCATCTTTTTCATCCTTGCGCTTCTCCTCAGCCTGAACTTTGTGGCAGGCTGGATGCTCCATTTCAACTACCGCCTTACCCTCATTCCCCTACGGCAGCTGGCCGACCAGCTGAAGCTCATCAACCGCGATATCCCTGAAAGCATCCATGACACGGCCGAAGAGATGAAAAAGGAGCTGACAGCAACGGCACATTCCCACGACATCACCCAGATCACCGAGTCGATCATGAACTTCTGCGGAGATATCGAGGCGAAGAACAAGAAACTCGACGAAATCTTCATCAGGGATGAAAAGACCGGGCTCTACAACTACCGCCACTTCAAGGAGCATCTGATCATCGACGTCGAGCGGGCAAAACGTTTCCACTCCAACGTTTCGCTCGCCATGATCGACATCGACCACTTCAAGCTTTACAACGATGCCCACGGCCATATCGCCGGCGACCACGTCCTGGAAATCCTTGCCGGCATCATCAAAGAGGAGAGCCGGCTCTCCGACATCCCTTCGCGCTTCGGCGGGGAGGAGTTCGCCATTCTGTTCCCCAAAACCGATGCAGAGACCGCACTCGACATTTCCGAGCGTCTCCGTAAAATCATCAGTGCGACACCGGTCCCGCATGAGCACCAGCAGCCCTCCGGGCAGCTTACCGTCAGCATCGGCATCGCAACATTTCCCGATGATGCCTCCGACTGGTACACCCTCATCAACAATGCCGACCGTGCGCTCTATGAGGCCAAGGCACAGGGTCGGAACAGTGTAGTGACATTCAGCTCTCTCAACCTGCAAGAGGGTCCGCCCGATGAAGCCTGAGTTCTATATCGCAGGGAGATTCGCATTCAAGCGCCGCTCTGCAACACGGCCAACCTTCATCATCCTCATTGCCGTCATCGGCATAGCCGTCGGCACGGCAGCCCTCATCCTCACCCTCTCCGTCGTGAAGGGGTTTGCCTCAAGCATCGAAGTGAAGCTGATCAGTTTCAGTTCTCACATGCAGTTCCGCCAGCCCGACAGCCGGCTGTTCATGGAACGCCGTTCCGAAATGCAGCAAGTCCTCAATGACCCGGAAACGGTTTCCGGCGGCCCGTTCCTCGAAAAGAATTTCATCCTCAAGAGTTCCGCCGGAGCCAGGGGAGAGCGCGGCCCGGCAGGCCCGGTCATGGTAAAGGGGACGGATGAGGAGGAACGGCGGCTGTTTCTCGGGAAGTTCCTGCGGGAGGGGAGCCTGAACGCCGCCCAGGAAGACGGCACCATAGGGCTGTACGCCGGCAGCACTCTGGCTGAAAACCTCAGGCTGAAACCGGGTTCGAGGGTGATGCTGGCCGGTGTATCAGGCGTTTCATCCGGAACGGAAGGGGGCGGGATGCTGGAACTTCTCTCCTCACTCGACCTTGAGGTCGGCACCATCCGCGGCATCTACGACACGGGTCTGCAGGAAGGGTTCGACGATTTCATGATGATCGCAGATCTCCGGGCCATGCAGGACCGCTTCAGCCCCGGCATGATCAGCGGCTATGAAGCCAGGGTCCGCCACCCCGAACTGCTCTCCGGCACGGTGGAAAGGATAGCCGGTGAGCTCCGATACCCGTTCTACGGCTACACTGTGTTCGAGCGCTACCAGAACCTTTTTGAGTGGCTTCGTCTCCAGAAGAACCTCATGCCGCTGCTCATCGTGACCATCACGATCGTGGCCGTCTTCAACATCATCTCCACGCTTCTTGTCCTCATCATTGAAAAGACCCGGGAGGTCGGCATGCTCTCGGCGCTCGGCCTTGAACCCGGCCGCATCAGCCGGGTGTTCATGACACAGGCCTTCCTCACCGCCATTGCGGGCATACTTCTCGGCAACCTGCTTGCGCTCCTGCTCACGCTCTTCGAAATGCGCTTCCATCTCATCACACTGCCCGAAAAAAGCTATTTCATCAAGTACGTACCGCTCATCATCGACCCGACAGACTACCTGGCCGTCTCACTTGCGGTCCTTTCGCTGACGCTCGTCTTCGCCTTCATTCCGGCAAGGATCGCCGCAGCCCTCAAACCGGGCATGGCCCTCGGCTCATGAGAAAAGCAGGTACCACACTCCGTCCGGCCCTCTGGATCGCACGACGCTTCAGCTTTGCCCGGAAACGGTTCAGGGTGATCAACATCATCTCCTCGATCAGCCTCCTTGGCATCATCATCGGCGTCAGCACGCTCCTGGTCGTCATGAGTGTCCTGAACGGGTTTCAGAAGCTTGCCCGGGACATGTTTCTCTCAATTGACAGCCCCGTGCAGCTCGTATCGAAAGAAGGCCGCTCGATGCCTTTCGACCAGTCGCTCCTCAGTGCACTCCAGCAGGTGGATGCCGTCGGCTCTGCAGAGCCGTTTCATGAAGGGGATGCCATCCTTGTCGCCGGCGGGGTGAGCGAACTGGTAAGGCTCAAAGGGCTCTCCGCGCCTGCAGGGCGGCGCCTTGAAACCCTCACCGCTGCATCCCGTCCTTATTTCACCAGCGGGAGCATCTCGGTAGGGGAGCTGCTTGCCTACCGGACAAGGATCATGGCAGGGGACCGGGTCCGGCTCTTCAGTCCCGAGCTGATCTCGCTCGGGCTTGAATCGCTCTCCGAACCCTATCTGATGCCGGCTCTCCGGATTCCCGAACCGGGCATCTCTTCACTCTTTTCACTGCAGAAGCTGTTCGACGACCGGTATGTCCTTGCCCCCATGGATCTGGCTTCACGTGTCCTGCTTATACCGAAAGGAGAGTGCAGCGGCATTGACATCAGGGCTCGCGAAGGGGTGGGGCATTTGCGCCTCAACAGGGAACTCTCCGTCTGGCTCCGGCAACGCGAGGGCGGAGGCACGCTTGAGCTGAAGACGCTGGAGAGCCGCTACCGCGACATCTTTGCCGTCATGGAGCTTGAAAAATGGGTGAGTTTCGGGGTGCTTATGCTGATTGTGCTCGTCGCATCCCTCAGCCTGACAGGGGCACTTGCCATGACGGCCATCGACAAGCAGGAGGACCTGTTTTCGCTGCGCTGTCTCGGCCTTGAGGGCAGTGGGCTTCAGTCGATATTCATGCTGCAGGGCGCACTGACCGGCATTGCCGGTACGCTTGCCGGGTCCGGTCTTGCATGGATCATCTGTTTTCTGCAGGAGCGGTTCGGTATGGTGCAGCTTCCATCAAAAAGCGCATTCATCATCGACGCCTATCCCGTCGAGATGGTTGCGGGTGACTTTCTCATCGTCGGACTGGCATCGATCTGCCTCTGCCTTCTGGTGAGCATCCTGCCTGCACGCAAGGCCGCCCTCATGGCCGAACGGCGCTCACGAGACCTGTTGAGCAGCTAAGCTATCTTTAGGCAGCACCTGAGCTGTTGATCAAGATCCAGAGCCGCAAGCGGCAAGTCGTTTATCACCTCAAGGCGGGAAAACCCGGCCGCCGGGGCACCCCTCAGCGACAGCTCCCCCTCGACGCCGTTGAAAGCCATCCACCCCTCACGGCACCGCAGAACTCCCTTTACCCTCATCGAAAAAAGGTTACCGAAAAAACGTGCAAGCATTTCCGCATCGAAGCAGAAATCCGTGCCGATGCGCCACCCGGCCGTAAAGAAGCCATCACCTCTGCCCTCCAGAAGAAGCCACTCCCGTTGACCGCCATCTCCGGGTTCATCCGGAAGGGCACACGGGGCGGGATGGCTGTGCCGATGGGCGTCAGGAGTTCCTGCCGTCCGGCCGGAGGTACGGGGGAGATCAAGAAGGTCAAGCTCTATCTGTCCGTATGCAGTTTCCCTGAGGGCTGTTTTAGGGGGTTGCACCTTCTCGGCATATGCCCGGAGGGCCTCACGGTGACAGGCTTCAAGAAGGTCCGGCTTGGTGGAGACGATGACATCGGCAAGACTGAGCTGGTCCATGAACGCGGGGTGGGCGGTATGGCGCTCACTGCAGAGGTTTCTCGAATCGAGAAGGCAGATGACGGCCTTCAGATCAAGCACCTCCCGGTAAAACCCTTCCGAGAGGGTCCGGATGACCCGCAGCGGGTGGGCGATGCCTGTCGGCTCAATGAGGATGCGCTCAGGCTTTGTCTCGCGGATGAGCCGGTTGAGGGCGGTTTCGAACGAGGGGCCTGCTGTGCAGCAGAGGCATCCGCCCGGCACCTCCCGTATGGTGGCTGTTCCGGACCGCGAAGCCAGCAGGCTGTCGACGCCGATGCGGCCGAACTCGTTGATGATGACGGCCCAACGCTCCTTTGCAGGTTTTATCGAAAGGAGGTGGTTAATGGCGGTTGTTTTGCCTGAGCCGAGAAAGCCGGTGATGATGGTGGCGGGGATGTTCTTCAGCACGATTCATCGATCATTTTTCTGAATACCTGCATCGTTGAAGGCTGGAAGCCCCTTGAGCGATAGAACGCCTGCGCTTCAGTGTTGCACTCGTCCGTGAGGAGGGTTATGCGCCCTAGCCCCTCAAGGGCAGCGGCCTCGATTGCATGGTCGAGAAGGAGAGCTCCGACGCCCTTTCTCCGCCAGCGGGGATCGACCACCATATCTTCGAGCAGTGCAACCTTTTTACCCTGAAACGTGCTTACGGTAGTGAGCAGGAGCACCATGCCGACGATCTCTCTTTCAATCTCGGCAACGAACACCCTGCCGGAATCAGGACGGGCGATGATCATCCGGAGCCCGTTCTCTTGGCGCAGGGGATCGGGAGAAAACTCTGTTTCCTCTGAAAAAAGTATTTCGAGCAGCCTCGTACAGGCCTCGATGTCTCCTTCTGCTGCGCTTCGGATCCGGGGTGTCATAATGGGGTGCTGTCCTGCATGGTTTACTCTGCCAATCGGGTGCCGGATAGAATATACTTCATGAATTTGTGTTATTTTCACCCGTTAAATCTAGACAATTCTATTCCATAATTTCCCGACCCCACTTTCAAATGGATGCGTTCTGGCTCTCTCTCGTCATGATATTTCTTGCCGAACTCGGCGACAAAACCCAGCTGGTCGCTCTCACGCTGGCAACCTGCTACAACACCTGGACGGTACTCTGGGGCATTTTCTGGGCCACGCTCCTCATCCACGTGTTTTCAGCCGGCATCGGCTGGTTCATGGGCGATCTTCTGCCGGTCGACTGGATCCGGTTCGGCGCAGGCGTGGCGTTTCTGGCATTCGGGTTCTGGACCCTTCGGGGCGACCATCTTGACGATGAGGACAGCGGTACCTGCCGACGCACCCTGAGCCCCTTCTGGCTGGTGTTCGCAACCTTCTTCATGGCCGAACTCGGCGACAAGACCATGCTCTCCACCGTAACGCTTGCCGCAACGGCCCCGTTCATACCGGTATGGCTCGGCTCAACGGTCGGTATGGTGCTCTCGGACGGTCTTGCCATCATACTCGGGCGTATGCTCGGCAAAAAGCTCCCGGAAAAAGCCGTCGGCATCGGAGCTGCCGTAATCTTCTTCCTTTTCGGCCTGTACAGCATGTATGAAGGAGGCGCTGCATTCCCGCTCTCAATATGGGCTGCGGCTCTCGGACTCACCGCCCTCATCGGCTGGCTGTTCCTTCGCCCCAAACCGGCCTCCAGATCCCGAAATCAAACCACCGGGGACGGCAGCGATGGCTCCAATCCTTGAAATCCGTGATCTCTCCTTCACCCATGAGGGCGCTCAATCGCCGATTTTCGAGCATCTCTCCCTCGCAGTGGAGGAGGGGAGCCATATCCTCCTGAAAGGGGCATCGGGCACCGGAAAATCGAGCCTGCTCCGCCTCATCTGCCGGCTTGCCGCCCCCACGTCCGGAACCATCCTGTACCGTGGGGAGCCCATCACCGGCATTGCCCCCCCGAAACTCAGAAGCGCCGTCGGCTACGTTGCCCAGATTCCCCGGATGATGGAAGGATCGGTAAAAGAGAACCTCCTCCTTCCCTTCACGTTCGCCGCCAACCATGGACTCAAGGCACCTGCAGAGGACGAACTCCGCCGGATGCTCAGTGATTTTTATCTTGACGACCTCAAGCTCACCCATCCCGCACTGAAACTCTCGACCGGCCAGCAGCAGCGACTTGCCCTTATGCGCACACTCCTGCTCAAGCCTGACCTTCTCCTGCTCGACGAGCCGACCTCTGCACTGGATGCCCTGAGCGCAAGCATGGTGTTTACCATAATGGAGCGGCTCAACACCCGTGAAAAGAAAACCCTCATTACCGTCACCCACAGCGACTATCGTCCTTCCGGTGCCCACGTTGAGCTGTATCTTCTCCGGAACCGCACCCTTACACGGCAGCCATGACCTCCATCATAGACATCTCCATCGGCCAGCTCCTGCTTGCGCTTGTCTTCATCCTCCTTGCGCAGATCTCCTCGTTCATCTTCCAGCTCGGCCTGCACCGGGACATCGCCATCGGCACCGTGCGTACTTTTGCGCAGCTGTTCCTCATGGGATACGTACTGACATATATCCTGCACTCCGACAATGTCTTTTTGATCACAGGGGTGTTCGTCGTCATGGTCTCCTCGGCCATCTTCATCATCAAGGGCCGGGTGAATGAAAAACAGGTTGCCTACCTTCTGCCGACCTTCATCACCATGCTGCTCAGTTATTTTGTGACCGCCGTGTTCGTCTCCGGCCTCATCATCGGAAGCTCGCCCTGGTGGGAGCCGCGCTACTTCATTCCGGCCGGCGGCATGGTCATCGGCAACTCCATGTCAGCGCTTGCCATCTCCATAGAGCGCTTTTTCAAGGACCTGCGACAGCAACGCGAACTGGTTGAAATGAAGCTCTGTCTCGGAGCCGGTTACCGGGAAGCGAGCGCCGAACAGTTCCGGGCTGCGGTGAAAGCCGGCATGATCCCCTCCATCAACGCCATGATGGGCGTAGGGCTGGTGTTCATCCCCGGCATGATGTCCGGCCAGATACTGGCGGGAGCCGATCCCTTGATCGCCATACGCTACCAGATCGTGGTCATGCTCATGCTGGTGGGGGCAACGGCGGTCAGCTCCGTTTCGGTGATGCTCCTCATCCGCAGGCGCTGTTTCGGCAGCGGTGAGGAGCTGCTCCTCACCCCGGAGTAACACACTGCCGTAACACCAAGCCCGAGAGATGCTGTTGCGGCGGGGCACAGAAAAAGCCCCGTCATACGGCACGGGGCTTTAAGGGTGCGGGAGAAGGCCGGGAGCAGGGGGCTCAGCGGGCTGATTCAAGTGCTGCGATCCGGGATTCAAGAGGGGGGTGGCTGCTGAAGAGCGCCATCATGCCGCCACCGGCAATGCCGCTAGCCGCCATCTCTTTAGGCAGTTTGCCGGCGTCAATGCTTCCGAGTGCACGCAGGGCCTCGATCATCGGACGGCGGTCGCCGATCAGGGCTGCGGCTCCGGCATCCGCCCGGAATTCACGCTTGCGCGAGAAGTACATGACAACGATGCTTGCAAGGATACCGAAAACGATTTCAAAGGCAATGCTGCTGATCCAGTAGCCGATGCCCGGGCTGCCGGACTCGTCTTCGTCCCTCCGGAGAAAGCTGTCGAGGGCGTAAGCAAAGACGCGCGCCAGAAAAATCACGAAGGTGTTGACGACACCCTGGATGAGGGTGAGGGTGACCATGTCGCCGTTCTGGATATGGGCCACCTCATGAGCCAGTACCGCTTCCACCTGTTTGCGGTCCATGCTGCGGAGAAGACCGCTCGAAACGGCAACAAGCGACTTCGAACGGCTCGGTCCGGTCGCGAACGCATTGGGAGCACCCTCGTAGATTGCTACTTCAGGCATTGCAAGGTCAGCTTTTTTGGAAAGCTGCCGGACCGTATTCAGCAGCCATGACTCGTCCTCGTTCGACGCGCGCAGGATGACCCGTGCCCCGGTGCTCCATTTTGCCATGGTTTTCGACATCAACAGCGATATGAACGAGCCGCCGAAGCCGATGAGGGCGGCAAACGCCAGCAGCATGCCGAGGTCAAGGCCGTTCGACGTCAGAAACCGGTCTACGCCGAGAAGCCGGGCGCTGAAGGACAGCACCAGTATAACGGCAAGGTTGGTTATGAGGAAAAGAAATACGCGTTTCATTGTGGGTATCCTTTATAAGTGATAGAGTTATTTGTGAGGTTGTTGAGAGAGCAAAGGGTTTTATGCGTACCGATGATGCTATAACGAACGAAGGAGGTTCACCCGTTCCCGTCCTCGCATGCTGTCCCCCAGGTGGGAGTTCATGCACTCCGCCCGGACCCTGCCTGCCGTGATGCCGCGATGTATACGGCAACGGCCGCGAGCATCATCGATATGCAGAGCAGCTGGCCCATTGAAAAATCGAGGAACACGAATCCGAGCTGCGCATCCGGCTCCCTGAAATACTCGATGAAAAAGCGTACGAACCCGTACCCGAACAGGTAGACGGCCGAGAGGTAGCCGCTGAAAGGCGCTTGTTTCCTCAGCGTCCAGAGAATGCCGAAGAGCACGATGCCTTCGAAAAACGCTTCATACAGCTGCGATGGGTGGCGGAGCTCATAGGTCGGGGCAAGCGGGAAGTACATGCCGACAGCCGCATCGGTCACCCGGCCGTAGAGCTCGCCATTGATGAAGTTGCCGATGCGCCCGAACGTGTAGCCGAGCGGGACTGCGGGAATGAAAAGGTCAACGGTTTCAAGGAACCCTTTTTTCTGTGACCGCGTGAATGCAAAGAGCGCTATGGTGACCCCGATGAGACCGCCGTGGTAGGACATGCCTGATATCCCGCTGAACGCGCATCCCTCTGCGGTTCCCATCCAGGGAAGCAGGGTACCCAGAGGATCGGCAATGAGGTCCGCCATGCCGTAGAAAAGGAGGTAGCCGATTCTTCCTCCGAGAATCACGCCCACCATCACCCAGGTCAGGGCATCGCCGATGAAGGGTTTCGTGAACGGCAGCTTTTCCGTCCTTATACGATAGTTGGCCAGCAGCCATACGATGGCGAAGGCGACAATGTACATCGTACCATACCAGCGGACGGCAAAGCCGCCGACGCTGAAGATGACGGGGTCCATCTGTGAGGGAAGGTGCTGCCACCAGCTGAGCAGAGTGTTCATTTTTTACGGTTTTCCTGCTATTTACAACTGCGGAACTATTGTATCAAAAAAAAATATCGTTAACTTTCAATCTTGCGCATTTTGTTGCATTTCCATACCCATTAACACACAAAATACCGATAGAATGGCTAAGATACTTGAAGGGCCTGCCATGAAACTGTTCAACAAGTGGGGCATTCCCGTGCCGAACTATGTTGTCATCATGGATCCCGAACGCCTTATGCAGCTCGGAGAAGCTAATAAATGGCTCCGGGATTCGAAACTTGTCGTTAAAGCACACGAAGCCATAGGCGGACGGTACAAGCTGGGCCTTGTCAAGATCGGCCTGAACCTCGAAGAGGCGTATGAGGCAGCAAAAGAAATGATCGGCAGGGAGATCGGCACCGCCGTCGTCCGTCAGGTCATCGTCGCAGAAATGCTTGAGCATGACGCGGAATATTACGTCTCAATCGCCGGCAACCGCGACGGCGCTGAACTCCTGCTCTCCAACAAGGGCGGCGTAGATATCGAAGACAACTGGGACACCGTCAAAAGGCTTTTCATTCCCCTTGACGAGACCCCTTCCCTTGAAAAGCTCACCGAAACGGCAGCGGATGCCGGTTTTACCGGAGAAGTCGCAGAGCGCGTCGCCAAGATCGCCTCACGCCTTATCCTCTGCTTCGACAACGAAGATGCACAGTCCATCGAAATCAACCCGCTTGTCATCCGCAAGAGCGACATGCGCTTTGCAGCGCTTGACGCGGTCATGAACGTCGACTGGGATGCCCGTTTCCGCCATGCGGACTGGGATTTCAAACCGGTTTCCGAAATCGGCCGTCCGTTCACCGAAGCCGAGCAGCAGATCATGGAGATTGATGCACGCATCAAGGGTTCGGTCAAGTTCGTTGAAGTTCCCGGCGGCGAAATCGCCCTCCTGACAGCAGGCGGCGGCGCTTCCGTATTCTATTCCGATGCGGTTGTCGCACGCGGCGGCACCATCGCCAACTATGCAGAATACTCCGGCGACCCGGCCGACTGGGCTGTGGAAGCACTCACGGAGACCATCTGCCAGCTTCCGAACATCAAGCACATCATCGTCGGTGGCGCAATCGCCAACTTCACCGATGTGAAAGCGACGTTCAGCGGCATCATCAACGGGTTCCGTGCCAGCAAGGCAAAAGGCTACCTGGATGGAGTGAAGATCTGGGTGAGGCGTGGCGGACCGAACGAGAACCAGGGTCTTGCCGCCATCAAAAAGCTCGAAGACGAAGGGTTCGACATCCATGTCTACGATCGCACCATGCCGATGACCGATATCGTCGACCTTGCACTGAAAGCGTAAGGCTGACTGGTATCACTGAGGCAAAAGACACAGAAAACTTCTAACTTCATAAAACGGAACGTAACGTGAGCATAATTGCAAATAAAGACACAAGGGTTGTCATCATCGGCGGTGTCGCCGGTGTCAATGCCGCAAAGAGGATGGCGCAGTTCGACTTTCTCATCAACAGGCCTCTCTCAGTCCAGGCATTTGTCTATCCCCCCGAGAAAGGACAGCAGAAAGAGATCTACCGTGGCGGCGAACTGAACAACATTTCAGTATACGCCACCCTTCAGGAGGCTCTTGAGGAGAACCCGCAGATCAATACCGCCCTTATCTACCTCGGCGCATCACGTGCCGCCCAGTCGGCCAGGGAGTGCCTTGAGTCGAAGAACATCCAGCTGGTCTCCATGATCACTGAAGGTGTGCCGGAAAAAGACGCGAAAAAGCTTCGTGCCATGGCCATCAAGAGCGGCAAGATGTTCAACGGCCCGTCCTCGATCGGCATCATGTCGGCAGGCGAGTGCCGTCTCGGCGTCATCGGCGGAGAGTACAAGAACCTCAAGCTCTGCAACCTCTACCGTGCAGGCTCGTTCGGTGTGCTGACCAAGTCGGGAGGCCTTTCGAACGAAACCATGTGGCTCTGCGCCCAGAACGGCAACGGCATCACTTCAGCCGTGGCAATCGGCGGTGACTCCTACCCGGGCACCGACTTTGTCACCTACCTTGAGATGTTCGAGAACGATCCCGAAACCAAGGCTGTTGTCATGGTCGGCGAAGTCGGCGGAACCCTTGAGGAAGAAGCCGCAGAGTGGTTCGGAGCAAAGAAGCGCCGCATCCGCCTCATCGCAGCCATCGGCGGCACCTGCCAGGAAGTTCTGCCCCAGGGCATGAAGTTCGGCCATGCCGGCGCCAAGGAAGGCAAGAAAGGCCTCGGTTCCGCCCGCTCGAAAATCAACTCCCTGCGTGAAGCCGGCGCCCTTGTCCCCGACACTTTCGGCGGACTCTCGAAGGCCATCAAGCAGGTATACCAGGAACTCCTCGCTGAAGGCTCCATCAAGCCGGAGGCCGAGATCGACGACGCGCTGCTCCCCGAGCTGCCGCTGAAGGTACAGGAGATCATGAAGCAGGGTGACGTCATCGTCGAGCCGCTCATCCGCACCACCATCTCCGACGACCGCGGCGAAGAGCCCCGTTATGTCGGTTATGCCGCTTCCGAGCTCTGCGAGAAGGGTTACGGCATCGAAGACGTTCTTGCCCTCCTCTGGAACAAGAAGCTCCCCTCAAGGGAAGAGTCTGAAATCATCAAGCGCATCGTCATGATTTCCGCCGACCACGGCCCGGCAGTGTCTGGTGCTTTCGGTGCAATCCTCGGCGCCTGCGCAGGCATCGACATGCCGCAGGCGGTTTCTGCAGGCATGACCATGATCGGACCCCGTTTCGGCGGCGCCGTCACCAACGCCGGCAAGTACTTTGCCTACGGCGTCAAGGAGTTCCCGAACGACATCCCCGGATTCCTCTCATGGATGAAGCAGAACGTCGGACCGGTACCCGGCATCGGCCACAGGGTCAAAAGCCTCAAGAACCCGGACAAGAGGGTCAAGTACCTTGTCGACTACGTGAAGAACCACACCTCGCTCCATATGCCGATCCTCGACTATGCGCTTGAGGTTGAAAAAGTCACCACCTCGAAAAAGGACAACCTTATCCTCAACGTCGACGGCACCATCGGCTGTATCCTCGTCGATCTGGACTTCCCGGAGCAGTCTCTGAACGGATTCTTCGTCCTGGCCCGCACCATCGGCATGATCGGCCACTGGATCGACCAGAACACGCAGAACGCCCGACTCATCAGGCTCTACGATTACCTGATCAACTACGCGGTGAAAGACGAGCGCGAAGTGCCCGAGAAGAAGTAAGCTTCGGCACTCGGTCATACAGACAGGGAGAGCGGGACTTTCGGGTCCCGCTCTCTTTTTTTTGTCCGGCCGGGGTGAACGAAACCGCTGAAAGAATGCTTGTTGTAACAGAGAGCTGATTTTGCAGAGGATACGTACAGTCCCTCGTCATCAAGCATCACGTCGCCATGGATACAGCGGACCATCACCAGCGTTACGGCAGGGTTGCCAGGATCCGCGGAAGCGTCGTTGACGTTCGTTTCGAGCGCCATCTGCCACCCATCCACACCATTCTGGAGACCGGAAAAGACCGGGAAGTCAAAATCGAAGTGCTGACCCAGCTCGACGACCGCCACATTCGCGGCATCGCGCTGACCGGTACGGAAGGGCTCTGCCGTGCCATGGCCGTCCTCGATACGGGCATGCCGCTCAGGGCCCCTGTCGGCAAGCAGATCCTTTCGCGCATGTTCGATGTTTTCGGCCGACCGATCGATCGAGGTGCCCCACCGCCAGATGTCGAGTGGAGAGGGGTCCACCGCATGCCGCCTCCGCTCGGAAGGCGCTCGACCCGCTCGGAGGTGTTTGAGACCGGCATCAAGATCATCGACCTGCTCTCGCCGCTCGAGAGGGGCGGCAAGGCCGGCCTCTTCGGCGGGGCCGGAGTCGGCAAGACCGTGCTGCTTACCGAAATGATCCACAACATGGTGCACCGTCACCACGGCGTGAGCATCTTCTGCGGCATCGGAGAGCGCTGTCGGGAAGGGGAGGAGCTCTACCGCGACATGCGCGACGCCGGGGTTCTCGACTCCATGGTGATGGTCTTCGGCCAGATGAACGAGCCGCCCGGGAGCCGGTTCCGTGTCGGGCTTGCCGCGCTCACCATGGCCGAGTACTTCCGCGACGACCAGCACGAGGACGTGCTGCTCCTCATCGACAACATCTTCCGCTTCATCCAGGCCGGGAGCGAAATCTCCGGCATGATGGGCCAGATGCCCTCGCGCCTCGGCTACCAGCCGACCATGGGCACGGAGCTCTCGCAGCTCGAAGAGCGCATCGCCAATACCGGTACCGGAGCCATCACCTCCATCCAGGCGGTCTATGTGCCCGCAGACGACTTCACCGACCCTGCCGCGGTCCATACATTCTCCCACCTGTCTGCATCGCTGACCCTTTCGCGCAAGCGGGCAGGAGAGGGGTTTTTCCCGGCAATCGATCCGCTGCAGTCGGGTTCGAAAATGACGGCCCCGTCGATCATCGGCCGCCGCCACTACGACCTCTCGCGCCAGATACGCCGCGTACTGGCCCAGTACTCCGAATTGAAGGACATCATCGCCATGCTCGGCCTCGAACAGCTCTCCGCCGAAGACCGCAAGCTGGTGGCCCGGGCCCGCCGGCTTGAACGATTCCTTACCCAGCCGTTTTTCACGACGGAGCAGTTCACCGGGATCGAAGGCCGGATGGTGTCGCTCAACGATACGATAGACGGATGCGAGCGCATCCTGCGGGATGAATTCGCCGACTATCCGGAAAGCTCGCTCTACATGATCGGCACAGTCGCCGAAGCACGTAAAAACAACGCCGTCCATGCGCCTTGAGCTCCTGCTTCCATTTGGCGTCTTTTCCGTGACGGAAAAGGTCACGCGAATCGTCGCGGAAACCAACTGCGGCTCATGGGGGTTTCTCCCCGGAAGGCGCGACTGCGTCGCCTCGCTCGTGCCGGGAATCCTTGAATACGAAACCCTGGAGTCGGGTGTCTCGTTCGTCGCCGTCGATTGCGGAATCCTCGTCAAGAAAGGGTCCGACGTCGTCGTTTCCGTCCGCCAGGCGGTGGGCGGTGTCGAGCTCGGGGCCCTCGAAAAGGCCGTAAAGGAGGACTTCCTGGAGCTTGACGAACATGAACGCACCATGCATTCGGCTCTTGCCAGGCTTGAAAGCAGTTTCATCCGACGCTATGTTGAATTCTACCATGACTGAACGTCCCGAAGAGAAAGGGCCGCTTTCAAAACGGGTGGGAAGCAGCGAGCAGCGGAAGCTGAAGGCCCGGAAACGCACCATCCGCAACATCTGGTTCGGCTTCTCGCTCTTCGGCCTCATCGGCTGGTCGATCGTCATACCGACGCTGGCCGGCGTGGCGATCGGCCTGTGGATCGACAGCCGCTATCCTTCCGGGCGATCATGGGCGCTGATGCTGCTCGTCGCAGGGCTGGCGGTGGGATGCTGGAATGCGGTGCGATGGATGCTCGAGGAGAAAAAAGAGATGGAGAGGGAGGAGCGTGATGACGAGTGAGATGCTGATGGGTCTCCTGCCGGACCTTCTCGGGGGGCTGCTGCTCGGCTCACTGTTCTTCGGCGGGCTGTGGCTTACCGTCCGCAGGGGGCTCGCCTCTCCCAGGCCGTGGCTCTGGTTCGGGCTCAGCTCGCTCCTGCGCACCATGCTCGTGCTGGCCGGTTTCTGGTGGCTGGCCGGAAATGACTGGCGGGGGTTCCTTGCCGCGCTGCTCGGTTTTACCGCAGCAAAGGTCCTGGCGGCAGTTCTCAGCCGTAAATCGCCGCCCTATGAGGGCCAGGCAAAGGAGGGATAGCCATGCACCTTTCAGGAGATGAGATCATCATCTGGCAGCACGGGTTCGTGAAACTCAACCTTACGATCGCAACCACATGGGCCCTCATGCTGGTCCTTGTCGGGGGATCGGCGTTCGCATCACGCCGGCTGTCGAACGGGATGCACCGGCCACGCTGGCAGAACGTCCTGGAAATCATTGTCGGCATGGCCCGCCGCCAGATCGAGGAGGTGGGGCTCCGCCGCTCGATGCAGTACCTGCCGTACCTCGGAACGCTCTTCATCTTCATCGCGTTCAGCAACCTCTGCACCATCATTCCGGGCTATGAGCCTCCGACCGGGTCGCTGTCGACGACGGCAGCACTGGCCATGTCGGTCTTCGTCGCCGTCCCGCTTTTCGGTATTGCCGAAAGCGGCCTCGGGGGATACCTCTCCACCTACGTGAAGCCGACCCCCATCATGCTGCCCTTCAATATCATCAGCGAACTCTCACGCACGCTCGCGCTTGCCGTGAGGCTTTTCGGCAACATCATGAGCGGCAGCATGATCCTGGCCATCCTGCTGACCGTCACGCCGTTCGTCTTTCCGGTACTCATGAGCGTCCTCGGCCTCCTGACCGGCATGGTGCAGGCCTACATCTTCAGCATCCTTGCGACCGTCTACATTTCCGCGGCCACCAGGGCCCGGAAGGAGTGATTTCCTTTACCGCAACAAAACGGAGCACAGCCATATGGATATCCTTACCATCGTCGCCGCCGTCTCGATCTTCACCGCCGGCATCACCATCGCCGTCGGCTCGATCGGCCCCGCCCTCGGCGAAGGCCGGGCAGTGGCCAGCGCCCTCGAGGCGCTCGCCCAGCAGCCCGACGCTTCCTCGAGCATCACCCGCACGCTTTTCGTCGGCCTTGCCATGATCGAGTCGGTGGCCATCTACTGTTTCGTGACCTCCATGATCCTGATCTTCGCCAACCCCTTCTGGACCATGGCCCTGTCCAAAGCGGGAGGGCACTGATCGATGCTCTTCGACTGGTTCACATTCTGGGCGCAGCTGCTGAACTTCCTCATCCTGGTCTGGCTGCTCAAACGCTTCCTCTACCGGCCCGTCCTGGAGGCCATCGACGAGCGGGAGAAGAAGATCTCGGGGGAACTCCGCGATGCCGATGAGGGCCGCAAACAGGCTGAGCAGGCAATCAGGGAGTGGCAAGAGAAAATGAGCCGGCTGGATGCTCAGGCCGCCGGCATGCTCGAAACGGCCCGGAAGGAGGCCGGGGAGGAGAAGAAGCGGCTGCAGGGCGAGGCGCGCCGCGAGTACGACGAGCTTCGCGGGCGGCTCCGTGAGTCCCTGCACGAGGAACAGGCCGCGCTCGGGAGGACGATCGCCGGCCGGATCCGCGCCGAAGTGTTCCGGGTCTCGGACTCCGTCTTGAACTCGCTCGCCGACAGCGGGCTCCAGGCGCAGATGGCCAGGGCGTTCTCTGGCCGACTCTCTGAAGGCGGCACGGAGGTGGAGGAGCTGCTGAAGTCGGGCGGCACGCCCCTCGTCCTGCGCAGCGGTTTCGAAATGGGGGAGGAGGAAAAGGAACTGGTGCGGAAGACTCTTGCCGACCGGTTCGGTTACAAAGGGCGCCTGGACTTCATGACGGAGGAGTCGTACCGGGGCGGCATCGCTCTCGAGCAGGGAGGCCGAAGCATCGAGTGGAGCGTCAACTCCCGCCTTGAAGCGATCGACGAAGCATCCTCCGCCCTGCTCGACGGGCCGGATGACGAAATGAACGAGGAGGAAGGCCATGCAGGAAAAGACGCTGACTGAGAGCATCGACGCCGCCCTCAGCTCGATTGGGGAAGCGAGCCGAACGACACAGCCCGAGATCGAACTCCGCGAGAACGGGGTGGTCACCACCGTGCTCAACGGTATCGCACTCATCCGGGGGCTGCCGGGAGTGGGCTATGAAGAGCTGGTGGAGATGTCGGGGGGTGTCTACGGAATCGCCTTCAATGTCGATCCTGACGAGGTGGGCGTCGTCCTGCTCGGCGAGTACGCGAAGCTGCAGGCCGGGGGCCGTGCCAGAAGGACCGGCAGGGTCATGGACGTTCCGGTCGGCGACGGACTGCTCGGGAGGGTCGTCAACCCGCTCGGCCGCCCGCTTGACGCAGAGGGGGAACCCCGCTTCTCCGGCCGCCTGCCGATCGAACGCCCATCCCCGGGCATCATGGACCGCAATGCGGTATCGACGCCCCTGCAGACCGGACTGAAGGTGGTCGACGCGATCGTCCCCATCGGCCGGGGGCAGCGCGAACTCATTCTCGGCGACCGCCAGACCGGTAAGACCGCCATCGCCGTCGCCACGATCCTCAACCAGAAAGGGCGAAACGTCATCTGCATCTACTGCGCCATCGGCCAGCGGGCCTCCGCGGTAGCAAAGGTCCTCGCGCAGCTTCGGGAGCACGGGGCCATGGCCCATACCGTCGCCGTCGTCACCGAGGGCAACGACCCCTCCGGCCTCCAGTACATCGCCCCCTACGCTGCGACCAGCATCGGGGAATATTTCATGGAGCAGGGCCGCGACGTCCTCATCGTCTATGACGATCTCACCAACCATGCCCGGGCCTATCGGGAGCTTTCGCTCCTCCTCAAGCGCCCGCCCGGACGGGAGGCCTTTCCCGGCGACATCTTCTATGTCCACTCGCGCCTGCTCGAACGCTCCACCCATCTTCGAAAGGAGCTGGGAGGGGGGAGCCTCACGGCGCTGCCGATCATCGAGACCGAAGCCCAGAACATCTCGGCCTACATCCCCACCAACCTGATCTCCATCACCGACGGGCAGATCTATCTCTCCCCGACGCTCTTCGAGCTCGGCAACCTTCCCGCTGTCGACATCGGCAAATCCGTCTCGCGCGTAGGCGGCAAGGCCCAGCTTGCCGCCTACCGGAGCGTGACGGGCAGGCTCAAGCTCGCCTACGCACAGTTCGAGGAACTTGAGAACTTCGCACGGTTCGGAACGCGACTCGACGAGGCGAGCCGGAAGGCCATCACCCACGGGGAGCGGATCCGGGAGTGCCTGAAGCAGGACGAACTCGACGTGCTCGGCGTCGAGGAGCAGATCCTCATTCTCCTCTCCCTGAGCGAAGGGCAGTTCGACCCGCTTGAGCTTTCGGAGGTATCCGGGGCGATGAAGCGGCTCTCGGCAGCCGCGCGCGAACTTCCCCGCGACCTTCTCGAACGGCTGCACAGCGACCGGCCTCTTTCCGACGAGGACCGCCGGCGCCTCCTGCAGACGGCCGAAGCGGCGTTGCAGAAGAAGAGGACTGCGGGGCGGTTATGAGCGAAACGATTGAGACACTCTCGAGGAAAATCGAGCGCGCCGGGATGCTCCGCTCCGTCGTCCGTACCATGAAGACCCTTGCGGCATCGAGCATCCGGCAGTACGAGGACGCCGTACGCTCCCTCGAGGACTATTACGATACGGTCGAGCTCGGACTTGCCGTGTCGCTTTCCCGCGAGCCGAAACGCGCCGTCGGCAGGCCGGGTCCGCTGAAGCGGGTCGCCATCGTGTTCGGTTCCGACCAGGGGCTCGTCGGGCAGTTCAACGATGTCCTCTCCACGAAGGTCGCCGGAGAGTACCAGGATGATGCTGCGGAGCCGACCATCCTGGCGGTGGGGGAGCGGGTGCATGCGCGCCTCAGTGAGGATGCCGCTCCTCCCGAAGAGCTCTATCTGGTCCCCAGCTCGGTTGGCGCCATCACCGGGCTGGTCTCGGCGTTGCTCGCGCGGACGGAAGCGATCCTGGAAGAACATCACGGCATCGAGGTGACGCTCTTTTTCAACAGCCCGGAGTCGGGCGAGCGCTACCGGCCGACACAAAGCCGCATCCTGCCGCTCGACGAAACCTGGAAGGAGCGCTTGCGCGACAGGCGGTGGCCTTCGCGGACGATCCCCCAGCTCATCGGCGAACCGCTCGACCTTCAGCGCTCCCTTCTCGGGGAGTACCTCTTCGTCTCACTCTTCAGGGCCTCGGCCGAATCGCTGGCGAGCGAGAACTCCAGCCGCCTTGCCGCCATGCAGCGTGCCGAAAAGAACATCGACGACATCCTCGACTCCCTCATGCACCGCTACCACCGCCGGCGCCAGTCGATGATCGATGAGGAGCTCTTCGATGTCGTCTCGGGCTTTACCGCGCTCGGCGGAGCGGAGAGGAAGGAAAAAAGAGGAAACGGAGGCGGAACTTATTGAGCCCGTTCTCCCATTACAACAGGTACTATGAACGGATAGGCCCCGAAAGGGCCGTCTCTGGCCGCCCCCATGCGGCAAAAGGAAGGAGGGTTTCGTGACCTCCGATTGAACCGAACCTACTTGGGGGCGAGCAATGCCGCAGGATGAACTCAGCGTCGTATTCGAAGGTGCAGCCGGCCAGGGGATAAAAGCCATGGCCGACATCCTTGCCGCAACCCTCAAGGACTGCGGCTACTTTGTATCCGTATCGCATGAGTACATGTCCAGGATACGCGGCGGCAGCAATACCGCCCAGATCCGCATCACCGACAAGCCCCGCACCGCCTACACCCGCCGAACCGACATCTACATCGGACTTTCTGCAGAGGCGCTCCGCCGATACCATGAACGCAGCGGTACCGGGAGCGTGGCGTATATCGAACACGACGCACCGAGCGACGGTGTGCCGGGAAAGATCGTTACGACGCCCTTCAGCGAGATGGCTGCCGAGTGCGGCAGCAACCGCTACCGCAACACCGTTGGGGGCGGCATCGTCCTCGGCATGCTCGCGCTTCCGCTGAAACCCTTCATCACCCACCTCGAAGCCGCCTTCGCACGAAGCGGGACCGATGCGATGAAAGGCAACGCGAGAGCCGCGGCGCTCGGGTACGGCTGGGGTGAAGCACACCAGGATGGCGGCATGCCGTTTTCTCCACCTGTCGACACCGACCTGGCCGTCGAACATCTCCTCCTCACCGGTACGCAGGCGCTCGGGATAGGCGCTGTCGCGGCAGGGTGCAACTTCCTCAGCTCTTATCCGATGTCGCCGGCGACCGGGCTCATGACCTTCCTGGCCGCCCATGCCGAGGCGTTCGGGATCGTTGTGGACCAGGCCGAGGACGAGATCGCTGCCCTCAACGCCTGCGTCGGCGCTTCCTTTGCGGGCGCCAGGGCTCTTGCCAGCACCTCCGGGGGAGGATTCGACCTCATGCAGGAGGGACTCAGTCTGGCAGCCATGACGGAGACGCCCGTCGTGATTCATGTCGCCCAGCGACCCGGCCCCGCTACCGGACTGCCGACCCGGACGGAACAGGGCGATCTCTCGCTCGTCCTCCACGGCGGCCACGGAGAGTTTCCGAGGATCGTTCTCGCCCCGGGATCGATCTCCGAGCTCGTCACCGCCATGCAGCAAGCCTTCAGCTCCAGCAGCCGCTACCAGGTACCGGTCATCATTCTCACCGACCAGCACCTGCTCGACCTCGCAACGACGATCCCACGTTCGGTGATCCGCCGCATCGGCTCCTACCCGTCGATCATCCAGACCGCGTGCGGGTACCGCCGCTACGCCTTCACTGCCGACGGCATCAGCCCCAGGGGAGTGCCGGGCTACGGCGAGGGGATCGTGCGCGCCGATTCCGACGAGCACGACGAAAGCGGACTCATCACCGAAAGTTTCGAGATGCGGCGCCGGATGATGGAAAAGCGCCTCAAACGCCGGACCGCGATGGCCAAGGCGGCACTGCCGCCGAGCGCGTTCGGCGATCCCGAATCCGCCCATACCCTGTTCCTCGCCTGGGGATCGACAAGGAGCCTTCTTGAGGAGGCGCTCGAAAAAACCGGTGGAGAGGGATGTGCCGGGCTCCATTTCAGCCAGGTCTATCCGCTCCCGCCGGATGTCTACCGCCTGCTGCAGGGCCGGAGACTGGCGGTCATCGAAAACAATGCAACCGGACAGTTCGCCGATCTTCTGACCCGGGAGGCGGGCGTCGTGGTCTCGCACCGCATCCTGAAGTCGAGCGGCGAACCGTTCGCCGTGGAGGATATCTGCGAAGCACTAAGGGAGATCAGCAATGCATGACTCGCTCGACTCGTTCGACATGCCGGAGACGACGGACGTCGCCTGGTGCCCCGGCTGCGGCAACTTCAAGCTGCTCAGCGCCATGAAGCGTGCCCTTACCGACCTCGACATCGACCGGACGCGGCTCGTCATGGTTTCCGGCATCGGCCAGGCGGGAAAGGCGCCGCAGTACCTCAATACCAACATGTTCAACGGCCTGCACGGCCGGGCACTGCCCGCGGCGCTCGGCATCCGCCTGGCCAACCCCGAGCTCACCGTGGTCGTGGAGTCCGGGGACGGGGACATCTACGGCGAGGGCGGAAACCACTTTCTGCATACCATCAGGCGCAACCCCGATATCACCGTGATCGTGCACGACAACATGGTCTACGGGCTCACCAAAGGGCAGGGATCTCCGACCTCGTGCCGCGGCATGGTTACGCCCGTGCAGGTAAGAGGGGTCGTCATGGAGCCCTTCAACCCGGCGGCCGTCGCCATCGCCATGAACGCCCCTTTCGTCGCACGCGCCTATGCAGGAAACGAGGACGAGACGGCCTCGATCATCATGGAGGCCATCCGTTTCAGGGGCACGGCCCTGGTCGACGTCCTGCAGCCCTGCGTGGTCTTCAACAGCATGAACACCTACGCCTGGTTCGGCGAGCATACCAGACATGTTCCGGAGGAGCATGACCCCGGTGACCGGACGGCCGCATTCGCGCTTGCGACTGCCGAAGGGCCGATCCCGCTCGGCATCCTCTACCGGAAGGAGGGGAGGGAGACCTACGAGGAGCTCGCCTGTTGCGGCAGAACGCCGCTCCACCTTCGCAAGGCACCCGACGAAGCGGAGTTCCAGAACATGCTCGACCTTTACCGGTGAAGGGCCGCAGGCAGGCATTCCCCGGAGACGAGCCGGCAGACGTCCAGATCCATCTCCACCGGCGCTACCACAGCGTGATGGAGTCGTGCAGGGATCTGCAGCCGCTCGTGACGGCAGTCGTCCACCCTGTAGACCGGGCTGCGCTGGAAGCCGCACGCGACGCCGCCGATGAAGGACTGATCACGCCGGTGCTCGTCGGCCCCCGGGGGAGGATCAGGGGGGCGGCCGAAGCCTGCGGAATCGACATATCGCAGTGGCGCATGGTAGACGCCCGCCACAGCCACGAAGCCGCCGACCTGGCCGTAAAACTCGCCGCGGCCCGGGAGGCCGGTGCCATCATGAAGGGATCGCTGCATACTGACGAGCTGCTGCAGCCGATCGTCGCCCGCTCTTCTCCGCTGCGCACCGAGCGGCGGCTTTCGCATGCCTACGCGATGGACACGGCCGGTTACCATAAGTGGCTGCTCGTCACCGACGCCGTCGTCAACATCGCCCCGGACCTCGAGGCGAAGGCGGATATCGTGCGCAACGCTGTCGATCTCTGGAGGGCCTTCAGCGGAAGCCGCGAACCGGCGAAGGTCGCCGTACTCGCGGCCATCGAATTCGTCAACCCGAGGATGGCGGCGACCATCGACGCCGCTGCGCTCTGCAAGATGGCCGACCGCGGACAGATCCAAGGCTGCATCATCGACGGCCCGCTTGCGTTCGACAACGCCGTCAGCCGCGAGGCGGCAGAGCAGAAAGGGATCGTCTCCCCGGTCGCAGGGGATCCCGATATCCTTCTCGTGCCGGACATCGAGGCCGGAAACATCCTCGCCAAGCAGCTCACCTTCATCGACCGTGCCGATGCCGGCGGTCTCGTCATGGGAGGCGTGGTGCCCGTCATGCTCGCAAGCCGGGCCGACAGCCTCCGCACGCGCCTGCTCTCTTGCGCGCTCGGCGTCCTTGCCGCCAGGGAGGCCGAAGGGCGGAGAGGGGAGTAGGGGAAGCAGCCCGGCTCAGTGCTTCTCAGCGAGCGGCTCGCCCCTTCGGGCATACTCCTCGGCAAACTCCGCACCGAAGGCTTCGAGAGTGATTTTGCCATGGGCGGCAGGGGGGTGCTGCAGATAATCCTCGAGCATGCGGCCCAGTCGAAGGCAGCGTCCCATCTCAACAGTGTTGTCGGCGATTTCGGGGGGAAAACCACGCTCGAGCATGCCGGCGTACAGCTCGTCGTCGGCCATGTCGACCCACCGAAGGCCGGGCATCATGACGGCGGCGCCGAGCGTACGGGCGATCGATTGGGTATCGAGACGCTCTCCGTCGATGTAGCGGATGCTCTTGAGGGTGAACTGCAAATCCTTCAGCTCCATGGAAGCCATGTTGGCGACGTCGTCGGGATGGACGAGCGGAATGGACGCGTCCCTGCCGTAGTTGGCGGCGATGATCCCCATACTGCGGATGGTGTCGATGTCCCGGAGGAAGTTGGTGTGGAAGAACCCGGCCCTGAGATGGCGGACATGCACGCCTGAAAGGCTGTTGAGCGCCTCTTCGACATAGTGCAGCGCACCTGCCGGGCCGCATCCTTCACGGAGATGGGCGCCGATGCTGCTGAGGTTGACCACGTATTTCACGCCGGCCCTTGTGATGGCATTGGCGTAGTTGTCGCCGACGTGCGCGATGTAGTTCTTCCAGTTGTCGGTCTGCATGTCGGGTGGCACGAGCGTGAAGAGGGCGTCGACGCCATGGCAGGCAGAGGAGAGGAACTCGAGGTCGAGGAGGCTGCCGACGGCTGCTTTTGCCCCAAGGGCCTCGATGGCGGCCCTCTTTTCAGCCCGGCGGGTGACGACGGTGACGCTGTGGCCGGTACGGACGAGTTTTGCTGCGAGCGGCCTCGACACATGGCCGAGGGATCCGGTGATGAGGTAGTTCATGGGTTGTTCATGATTACGTTCCTGGAATACGCTAGAACCGATCATGAGGGATGGTGGGGCGAGGGGCACCGGGCTGCGGAGGATCGCCGCCCGGAGTACAACCAATCAAACGGCAGCGTGGGGTTAATCAATCCCTGCCGGGATCGATTTTCTTGGTAATAATTAAACATAAAAAGGAGGCCGTTATGCGCGCATCAGTAACAAAAATCGGCAACTCAACAGGAGTGATCCTTCCAAAGGTTGTCGCAGAACGCCTTAAAATCAAGCTGGGCGACATGCTGATTCTGACGGAAACGCCCGAAGGCTATGCGATAACGCCATAAGACCCGGAATTCGCCGAACAGATGGAGGCTTTTCAGGCTGGCTGAAAATGAATTCGGTTCTTCGACCATGACCGATGAGAGCCCGGCATCGCAGGCTACCATTTACGGGGGGAGATGATTGCCTCGGCGGCAGAGGCTCATTTCGCTTTATCCATATTTGTTGTATAATATAAATTATGTAAAGCTGGATAATGGGCCAAGTGATTCTGGTGGTACTTCAACCATGAATCATATAAATTGTATTGCAATTGCAACGCAAAACACGTAACACCATGAAGAAATCAGCATCACTTCCTTCAATAAGGATAAATCCCGAGCTCCGTACCGCTGCAGAAGGGGTTTTGCGCGAAGGGGAAACGCTGTCTGGATTCATTCTTGACTCTCTCTGCACGAATATTGAGCGGCGTAAACTTCAGACCTCTTTTTTGGAAAAAGGACTCAAGGCTCTTGATGAGTCTGAGGCTACCGGTGAGTATTACGATGCTGATGATGTGCTGGCAGAGTTGAAGCAGATGTTGGTGGAGTCAAAAACCGGGAAAAAGTTTTGACGTATCACATCAGATTTACCCGTCTTGCGAAGGAAGATCTGATGCGGCTTTATGTATTCCGCTTACATACTGACCATGCATCAGCTGTTGATGCACTTGAGGCAATAACACATGGGATTGATTTTCTGCATCGCTTTCCATTCAGTTGCAGAAGGATTCACCATGACAGCCCATTTTTACGTGAGCTGATTATTTCATTTGGTTCGACTGGCTATGTGGCCCTGTTTAAAATAGATGATCATCACGTTGTCAAGATTCTGGCTATACGCCATCAACATGAAGACGATTATTATACCTGACAGGTATTCATGCAGCACAAACGGCCGTCCACTCCCTGCAGGAATGGCCGGCCGTTTGTTTTTACTTGCTTGAGTGAATCCGGACTTATTCCGTAATGGCTTTCATCATGTCCTTGATGTTGCCCGGTGTGCTCACGATCTTCATGAATGTGCCCATGGAGAGTTCCGGCCAGCTGAGTGCCAGGCGGTATTTGCCGGGCAGCATGGTGACGGTATTGCCTTCAAGAATGATTTCGTAGGGCATGGCTGCGATGTTCTCCTCACCGATTTTCGGCAGGAACTTTGCCTCTCCATCCTTCGGGTCATGCAGACCGACGCCTATGACGGCGATTTTCTTTGCAGGAAACACCAGTCGATAGACCTCTTTTGCATGGACATTGTTCTTCTTCAAATGTCCGTCGATTGTTTCCAGACCCTTTTCAAATGAGCTGTAGGTGTTGAGCCTTTCTGGATCTCCGAAGTCCGGCATGATGATTTTGTACCGGTACTTCCAAAGTTTTTCGGCACGCATGCCGCCTCCAAAGCCGGTAAATTCGTTCCCAAGCGGTCCCATGGCCGCTTTAACGTCCGCAGTAACCGTTCCGAGTACTTTCTGATGCTTCGGGCTCTCCTTCCGGAGATATGCGTTGAAGAGATACGGAGGGTTCAGATAGGACACCGTGACTGCATGGTTCTTTTTAACCAGTCCGACCTTCAGGACTGCCGCCATGGCACCCCGATCAGCTACACTCGAGACAGCTCTTTTCAAATCCGTCCTGGTATAGGCAATGACCCGAAGGTCCGGGTTGTTTTCCGGGCTGTAGGCACCCAGTATTTCGAACCCTTTCGAACCAAGACCCGCTTTCACCTCGGCGGCAACCGTTTCCATGTTTTTCGATACCTCACCGACCTTGATGTACGCCGGTATGTCAAGGGCGTGCTTTTCGGCCCTGAGCGGCGCAGATGCACCTATCATGAGCAGGAGAAAGATCCATAACTGTTTCATGTTACGAGTGTTGAAGGTTTTTCGGATTGTTACTTTTTGGATACCCTGTATCGATATATATCGATACATTAACAATCGTTAACATAATATCCAAACAGAAAGCATCCGGACCACTCAATTTCAGTTGGATACCTTGCGGTAGCGGTTGAGGGCGAGGGCCAGCATGAGGGCAGCATCCGCAGTCAGAATGGAAAGCGGAAGGGCGATTTCGCGGATGCCGGCCCCCTTCAGCATGACTCTGCGCATGATGTCGACGAAATGCCGGACGGGATTAGCCATGGTCATATTCTGCGCCCAGTGCGGCATGCTTTCAATCGAGGTAAAGAGACCGCTCATGAGGGTGAAGATGACCATGAAGAACCATGCAATGAACATGGCCTGCTGCTGGGAATCGGTGAGGGTTGAGATAAGCAGGCCCATGCCGAGGACCACCAGCATGTAGATTGCGGCGACGAGATAGACGGTGAAGTAGCTGCCGAGCATCGGGACATCGAACCCTATGCGGGCAATGAGAAGCCCCAGGGTAAGTTCACCGAGGCCTATGATCCAGAACGGAAGAAGCTTGCCCGTAATGAACTGGTAACGCTTCAGGGGCGTCACATTGATCTGGTCGATGGTACCGATCTCCTTCTCCCGGACGATGTTCATTCCCGACAGAAAGAGCCCGACCATGGTCACCAGAATAACAAGAATCCCTGGAACCATGTAATCGGAATAGCGGAGCTCGGGGTTGTACCAGGCGGAAGACTTGACGACGATCTCTCTGACAGCCGACCCGCTCTGCATGCCGGGAAGGACGGCAGGCAGGGTGCGGTTGAATGCCTGGACGATTTCATTGGAATAGGCCTGGATGACTCCCGCCGAGAACCCGTCTTCGGCATTGATGACGAGCTGTACCCGGCTCTCTCTACCGGTCATGAGCTCCTTTTCAAAGTCTCGAGGGATGACGAGCACGAGATCGGCTTTACCTGCCACGAGCTGGTTGATCGCCTCGCCTTCGGCAAATGACTCCCCGGTGAGCAGGAACCAGCCGGACCCGGTAAACTGTTCGCGGAACGCTCTGGACAGAGACGTCCGGTCAAGATCCTGGAGATGGAACGCCACGTTCTTCACGTCGAAGGTCGCCGCATTCGAGAGAATCACCAGCTGGATGAAGGGCATGATGAATATGATCGGCAGCATGCCCCTGTTGCGGAATATCTGCAGAAACTCTTTCTGCAGCAGATACCCTATAGCCTTCATATCGACATGGTTTGGTTCGGGGGCTACTGGAGCCGCTCCTTGAATTTCCTGACACTTGCAGCCACAAGGACGCCGGTCATCACCACAAGCACGAGCGTTTCCTGCCATAGGATGCTGATGCCAGCTCCTTTCAGCATGATGGCTCTTACAATCTCCAGATACCACCTGGCGGGGATGATGTTGCTGATCACCTGCAGCGGAAGCGGCATGCTCTCGACCGGAAAGATGAACCCCGAGAGCAGTATGGTCGGAAGCAGGAGCCCGCCGAGGGAGATCATCATGGCGACCTGCTGTGAGTTCGTCATGGTGGAGATGAAGATGCCGAGCGAGAGCGCCGTCATGATGAAAAGAAGGGATTCCATAAGCAGAAGGAGATAACTCCCCCGGCATGGAACACCGAACACTACGGAGGCAATGGCGACAATGCTGACGACGTTGACAAAAGAGAGAATGAAATACGGGACCACCTTGCCGAGAATTATCTGCACCGGCCTCAAACTGGAGACCAGCAGCACCTCCATGGTGCCGCTCTCTTTTTCCCGGGTTATGCTGATGGATGTCATGAGGGCGGAAACCAGCATAAGGATCATGGCCATGAGGCCGGGAACGAAGAGATAGACGCTTTTCAGGGAAGGGTTGAACATCATGAGGGGTTCAGCCACAACTCCCCTCTCCCCTTCAAGGGGACGCGAGGACTGGCGAAGGTAGTCAAGAACGGCAGCCGTCGTGTAACCGGTGATGATGCGGGAGACGTTCGGATCTGACCCGTCGGTGATCACCTGCAGCTCCGCCTTCCGGTCCCGCTCGAGCCGGACCCCGAAACCGGGTTCAAAAACGATGGCCTCATCAATGCCGCCACCGGCAAAGAGCCGGGCGATGGCGGCCGGCGACTCAGGCTCACCGGCCAGGACGAACGTGCCGGACGAAAGGAGTGTATTGGTAATGCCACGGGTCACGCTGTCATGGGAGAGGTCGGAGACGGCGATTTTCACTTCGTTGATCTCGTTGCGTATGGCGTAGCCGAACAGAAGAAGCTGGATGATGGGCATGCCGAACAGGATTGCAGCAGAGCGCCTGTCACGGAAGATATGGAGGAACTCTTTTTTCACGAACCCCATGAAACTCGAAGCGGTGCCTTTTCTCTTCTTCATGATGCCCCCCCCTTTGCGGGCCGGGCCAGGCGGATGAACAGTTCATCCATGCTCTCTACTCCAAACTGGCGTTGCAGTTCCAAGGGAGTGTCGAGCGCGGCGATGCGGCCGTCCACCATGATGGAGACCCGGTCGCAGTATTCAGCTTCATCCATATAGTGGGTTGTGACAAAGACCGTCAGGCCGCGCTCTGCCGATTCATATATCATCTCCCAGAACCGGCGGCGGGTCAACGGGTCGACGCCTCCGGTCGGTTCATCGAGAAACACGATCCTTGGTTCATGCATCACGGCGACGGAAAACGCCAGTTTCTGTTTCCAGCCGAGCGGCAGCGCCTTCAGGCGGACGTCGGCTACTGAGGCAAGACCGAGCGTATCAATCAGAGCTCTGCCCTTTTCTTTGATTTCCTTGCGGTGGAGTCCGTAGATTCCCCCGAAAAAACGGATATTCTCCAAGGGCGTCAAATCGTCGTAGAGGGAAAACCGCTGGCTCATATAGCCGATGTTGCGCTTGATGTCCTCAGCCCCTGTATACACATCGAATCCTGCAACGGATGCGTTGCCGGAGGATGGCGCCAGCAGGCCTGTCAGCATCTTGATCGCCGTCGTCTTGCCCGCCCCGTTCGCACCGAGGAACCCGAACACCTCTCCCCCGCCAACGGAAAACGATATCGCATCGACCGCCCTGAACTCCCCGAACACCTTCGTGAGCCCTTCGGCATTGATGACGTTGCCGGTGACATCTTTAACGACATCATTACCGATATCATGACCGATATCATTACCACCCACAGTAATGGGACCTCTTGTGACGGACTCAGTCATCCCCCTCCCCCCTTCCCTGCTTCATGAGGGCCATGAACGTGTCTTCTATGCCGGGCCTGACCGGTTCGACCATAACGTCCTGCAGCCCCCGGCTCTGGAGATGTGCCTTGATCTCTCCGGCTGATGCAATGGCGCGGCGGTCGGCATAGTGCACCGAACTGCCGAAGGCATAGGCCGAAAGCGCATGCTCAAACCCTCTCAGCTCCCTCAGCAGGCGGTGTTTTTCGCGGGCACGCACTGCAAACAAGGGGGCGGTGAAGAGCGCAGTGACCCCCTCCGGGGTATCTATGGCAAGCAAAGAGCCTTCCTGCAGGAATGCCACCCGGTCGCAGAGGGATGCTTCATCCATGTAGGGTGTCGAGACCACGATGGTTATGCCCTGCGTCCTGAGGCGCTGGAGCATCTCCCAGAACTCCCGGCGTGAGACGGCATCGACCCCTGTCGTCGGCTCATCGAGCAGGAGGAGGTCGGGCCGGTGCACGAGAGCGCAGCAAAGGGCGAGCTTCTGCTTCATTCCCCCTGAGAGCTTGCCCGCCCTGCGGGTGCGGAACGGCTCGAGCTGGCTGTAGATGTCTCGGATGAGTTCATAGTTCTCTTCGACCGTCGTATTGAAAACGGTGGCAAAAAAGCGGAGGTTCTCTTCAACGCTGAGATCCTCGTAGAGCGAGAAGGTCCCGGGCATGTAGCCGATCCGGCTGCGTATGCTTCGATACTCCTTCACCGGGTCGAGACCGAGCACTTCTGCTTTTCCGTGGTCGGCAACGAGCAGGGTGCAGAGGATCCTGATGAGGGTCGTTTTGCCGGCGCCGTCGGCACCGATCAGTCCGAACAGCTCCCCCTCATCAACCCCGAGGGCAATGTTGCGGAGTGCAGAAACGGCACCGAATGACTTTTCAACGCCTTCAAGGCTGATGGCCTTACCCATTCTCTCAGGGCTCCTTCAGGCGCATTTCGCCCGGCATGCCTATTTTGAGAATGCCGTTCGGGTTTTTGACGAGGATCTTCAAGGCGTATACCATGTTGATGCGGTCCTCCCGGGTCTGTATGATCTTGGGCGTGAACTCGGCCTTTGAAGAGATCCATGTAATGGTGCCCCGAAGCCTGCTATCGGCCGGTTTGCGCCCGTCGATAAGGACGTCTACCTCCTGGCCTATCCTGATGGAGGGAAGCTGGCGGGCACCGACGTAGGCCCTCAGGTACATGTTGTCGAGATCGGCTATCCGGTAGAGTGGTTTTCCAGGCGAAACGAGTTCGCCCGGCTCTGCATACTTTGCGAGCACCGTGCCCTCAATGGGAGAGCGGATGGTGCTCCGCCCGATCTGGTCACGGAGCTGACAGATCCGCGCTTCCATGGACTGCAGCTCGGCGTTGATTTCCGGAGTCCTGGAGTTGACGGATTGAATCTGGCGCTCCATAACCTTCACCTCGTTCCGGATATCCTCAAGCTGCTTGGCCGGTGCGGCACCATCGGCCACAAGCCGGGTGTAGCGCTCCACGTCGTGCTGGAGGTTCCGGCGTTTCTGGCGGTAGACGCCGGATTCAGCGCTGAGGGAGGGTTTTTTTGCCTCCAGGGCTTTCTGCTGCGCCTCCAGCTGCAGAAGGCTGAACTGCAGCTGGGTCGTATCGATAATGGCTGTCAATGCACCCTTTTTCAGCCGGTCTCCTTCCTCGAGCGGAAACTCCAGAAGCCGTCCTGCCGTTTCGGATGAAACCACAACCTCCGTGGACTCGAAATTCCCATAAGCATCCGACGCACTCTGGCCGGAGCATCCGGCAAGCCCAATTGTGAGAGTAACGCCGAGGATGGCTCTTCTTGCTATCGGTGAAGGGTGTTTCATGATGCTGTCGATGGTTTCAGTAGTTCTGCAATCCAGACGGGAACAAGCGCCCGGCGTTCATCGAGCGCCCGGCGGTACTCGGCGTCGGTCCTGCCTGTAATGGCCTGCATGGCCCGGGCTGCGACAAAGGGAAAGGCAGAGAGCGAGAGCAGATTAAGGAGAAACTGCACGGCGTCCATCCGGCGGAACTCGCCACGGTCCGCACCTTCATCAAGTTCACGCTGCAGTCGCTCAAGGGCAAGTAGGTTTTTTGTGCCGATGATATCGCTGAAGCGCCCGGGGTTGCGGTGCATTTCATGGACTACGAAGCCGGGAAGAAAGGGATACTTCTGCACGGTGTCGAAATAGCTGTCAACAAACGCACGGACCTTTTCCTGCAGGGGCTCGTCAGAAGCAAGCGTTGCAAAGACAGGCGGCATAAGACGGGCTACGGCCGCCGCAAACACCGCATTGAAGAGTCGGTCCTTGCTTCGGAAATAGTAATGCAGCAGCGCCTTGTTGATGCCTGCCCCGTCGGCAATCTCCTGCATTCTCGCCCCTTCGTAGCCTCTCTGGTAAAACACATCTTCAGCGCTCTGCAGAATTCTGTTTTGCGTATCGCTCTCTGTGCTCATTTTCCAGGGCTCCCTCTGTTTCCCGTTTATCTATCAAGTTTAACCATAAAGTTAAACTATCCAATCAAACGTCCAAGAGAAACGTTCCCATCAGCCACATTTTCTTATATTGACCGAAGTCACCGCCCTTTGAAATAGAGAACGGAAGCACGCAATGAAGGATCACTCCCCGAGAAAACCCGAATGGCTGAAACAGCGGCTGAGCGCCGGTGACGGGTTTGGTGCGCTCCAGAGGCTTCTCTCTTCCAAAGGCATCCATACCGTATGCCGTTCGGCAAAATGCCCTAACCTGCAGGAGTGCTGGTCAGAGGGCACCGCAACCTTCCTTCTTCTCGGCAACGTCTGTACCAGAACCTGCAGGTTCTGCGCAATCGATACATCGAGAACGCCAGCCGCCCCTGAAACCGATGAACCGGAACGGGTTGCAGCGGCTGCCAGGACCATGGCATTGCAGTTCGTGGTGCTGACGAGCGTGACAAGGGACGATCTCCCGGACGGCGGAGCCGCACACTGGGTGGAAACCATACGTGCAATCCGGAAGGCCAGCCCCCGGGCCGGCATCGAATGCCTCATCCCTGATTTTGCCGGAAACGAAGCAGCTCTCGACCTGGTATGCAAAGAACGTCCGGATGTGCTCAACCATAACATTGAAACCGTTCCGAGGCTGTACGAAAAAGTAAGGCCGGAGGCACGCTACCGCCGCTCGCTTGATCTGCTTCAGCGCGCAGCATCACTATTCGGGCTCACCACCAAGTCAGGCATGATGGTCGGTATGGGGGAATCATTCGAAGAGGTAGGCGAAGCCCTTCAGGACCTTGCCCGCCATGGATGCCGGATGATCACCATCGGCCAGTACCTCCAGCCGAGTGCCCGCCATATCCCTGTGGAACGCTATGTCACTCCTGAAGAGTTCGCAGGCTTCCGTGATCTTGCCCTCTCGCTCGGCTTCAGCAGCGTCCAGTCGGGGCCTTTTGTCAGAAGTTCATATCATGCCGCAGCTTCAAGCGCGGCATGCACACCCGTCCCATAACCCTCAATCATCATCACCATGGAGTTGACACCGCCAATGATGGTCTTTCTGTACTGGGCCATCGCCATCCTCATCGGCCTTGTGTTCTTCCGTTCCGACATCCTTACATTCAATAAGGATTTCGGGCCGCGGAGAATCATCCTGCTGGCCCTGTCTGCTGCGATCGTTGCCCTGAATGCCTGGGTCTACAGCAATTCCACGTATGACGGTGGCCGCGCGCTCGATCCCCTTACCCTCATTGTATTCAGCATCGGCAACGGAATCGCCGAAACCTTCATGTTCTATGCCGTCTTCCGCATCGGGACCGCCATGGCTGAAAAAGCCACCATGAACCCCTGGGTGGTGTTCAGCGCCGGATTTCTCTGCTTCATCATATACAGCGGGCTGATTCACGGCCTCTTCTGGCTGGCCATTCTTCCCGAGCACGTCGACCAGTCGAGCCCGTTCAAACCCTTCTTCATGCCGGTGCAGATGATGATTGCCGGAAGCTGGGCACTCAGCTTCTTCTGGTACCGCGACATCCGCTCAGTCATCATCCTCCACGCCCTTGTGGATCTCACCATGGCCTGGAATGTAAAGTTCTCGCTCTTCAACTGACACCTGACTGCCAATGGCTCCCTACCCTGGAACCGTTTTTGTGGCTGGAGCCACAGGAAGGACCGGACGCGAAATCATCAAGAGGCTGCAGCACTACGGCATCCCCTTCCGTCTCTATGTACGCTCTGCCGATAAGCTGAAGGAGCTCTTTGGAAACGCCATTGATGACTTCGTCCGTATCGGCTCTCTGGAAGATGAGGAAGCCCTGAAAAGCGCTCTTGAAGGATGCGATGCCATCATCTCTGCAATCGGAAGCAATCCTGCAGATCCCACCGCACCCCCGCCATCGGCAATAGACCGTGACGGAGTAATGCGTTTGGCGGCCATTGCGGAGGACCGGGGCCTGAAGAAGTTCGTCCTTTTAAGCTCGCTCGGCGCGACAAAGCCGGACCACCCCCTCAACAAATACGGTCAGGTACTTACGATGAAACTTGCAGGCGAGAACGAGGTCCGTCGGCTGTTCGGCCGCAGAAACCGCTCATATACCATCATAAGGCCGGGTGGACTTCTCGACACGCCCCCCTTCATGCACCGCCTTCTTGCAGCCACCGGCGACGCTATTTCCGGCTCAATAAGCCGTAGCGATGTTGCTGAAGTCGCAGTTCTATCGCTCTCGGCTGAGGGCGCCAGAAACAGGACATTCGAGCTTATTCAGGAGACTGAAGAACAGCAGGAATCCCTCAAGAAGGTATTCGACCTGCTCGATTAACCATCCTTATACCAAACAGAATAAGAATCTGAATAGACACATTCAGGCAGATTTATCTGCACGCCCACAACACTCGCTCATCGCGATACCGAATACCAGCCACCACCATTACCTAACCAATAAAATCAACATCCACCCTCACGTCAAGAAATATTAGGCGATTTGTTTATCAAAGTATAGCAGGAATTATACCGCACAGAAATATCCGCCTTCCTGTATTAAAGTTTTCCTGTACAAGAATCATTATATTATTCAATTACAAGTGATTAGATATTCAGAGCAAACACCTTACTTTAACTGTGCGACCTCCGGTTTCATTCAGCATAAACTGATTACTCATTATCAATGAAGCGCTTTTTTATAGAGCATTCTGAGGCTGTCGACATCAACCATTGTCTCTTCAGCGGACAATCGTTTTCATGGCAGAAGCATGGCAATGATGGGCGGTATGTGTCAGCAATAATAAACGGGAGTGCGGTTGTTATCGAAAACACAAATGATGGTGGAGTCGTTCTTCATACTGACGGAAATACGATTGGCGTCGAATCCCCCCAGGTGTGGTTTCGACGGTATTTCTCCTTGGATGTCGACACGGAAACACTCTTTTCCGAGCCATTCCGGAACGCACATCCCGAGCTGGCACTGCAGCTCGAACGCTACCGCGGACTGAGGGTGCTGCGGCAGGATCCGTATGAAACAATGGTGACGTTCATGTGCGCTCAAGGCATTGGAATGGCGCTGATCCGCCGGCAGGTCTCGATGCTTGCCCGGCGCTACGGCGAGCATGTTCCGCTGTCACTGAACGGCTGCACCATCAATCTGTACCGCTTCCCTACCCCGTCACGCCTCGGGGCTGCAGATCCTATGGAACTCAGGGCGTGTACGAACAACAACCTCATGAGGGCCCGTAACATCATCAGCGCCTCGCAAAAAGTCACTGAAGGCTGCATTGACTTCAAGGCTCTGGCCTCGAAAAAAAACACGCAGGAGGATATTCAGGCAGCCCTCAGCCGATGCGGAGGCATCGGACTGAAGATCGCTGACTGCATCGCCCTGTTCGGACTGGGACGGTTCGATGCATTCCCCATCGACACCCATGTCCGGCAGTTCCTTGGCCTGTGGTTCGGCTTTCCCGAGGCATCAGCCCCCCTCACCGATAAAAACTACCGCATCCTCGCCGAAAGAGCCCGGGAGCTCCTTGGAGAAAAACTGGCCGGCTACAGAGGCCACCACCTCTTCCACTGCTGGAGGACTGAAGTCAGGAAAATGCAGGCGTTTTGAAATACCCCCGGAACCCTTATTCCGTCAGCTCTCAGGAGGGCTCTTTTTTCCTGTGTATCGGTTTTTTTCTCAAGCCGTAATTCAATACCTTATGAGACGAAAATACGGCCACATGGACGTCCTTGAAACCTTAGAGGTGAGCACTGCTTCAGCATGTTGAAATTTTTTGAAAAGATATTCGGCTCCAAGCACGAAAAAGACGTAAAGAAGATCCAGCCGGTCATTGACCGGATCAATGAACTCCATGCCGCGCTGGTTCCGCTCAGCGACGATGAGCTCAGGGCACGCTGCATGGAGCTGAAGGCCCGGGTACGCAAAACGCTCGAGCCGATAGAGTCAAAGCGCAGTGACCTCTACCTGAAACTCGACGATGCCGCGATAAGCCTTGAAGATGCAGACAGGATCAACGAAGAGATAGACGAACTCGCCAAAGAGTACGAAACTGCAACGGCCGCAGTGCTTGAAGAGATCCTCCCTGACACATACGCCGTTGTCAAAGACACCTGCCGGCGCCTCAAGGGCCATGTATATACTGTCATGGGGCGCGAGGCAACATGGGACATGGTGCCCTATGACGTACAGCTCATCGGCGGCATCGTCCTGCACTCCGGAAAGATCTCTGAAATGGCCACCGGCGAGGGTAAAACCCTCGTATCAACCCTTCCGACCTTCCTCAACGCCCTCACCGGCCGCGGAGTTCATCTGGTGACGGTCAACGATTATCTGGCACAGCGCGACAAGGAGTGGATGAACCCCGTGTTCGAGTTCCACGGCATCAGTGTCGGCGTCATCCTGAACACCATGCGCCCTGAAGAACGCCGCCGCCAGTACCAGTGCGACGTTACCTACGGCACCAACAACGAGTTCGGCTTCGACTACCTCCGCGACAACATGGCAGGAACCGAGGATGAGATGGTGCAGCGCGACTTTTATTTCGCAATCGTCGATGAGGTCGACAGCGTCCTCATCGACGAAGCCAGGACCCCGCTCATCATTTCCGGCCCTGTCCCCAACGCCGACAACAGCAAGTTCGAGGAAATACGGCCCTGGATTGAACAGCTGGTGCGGGCGCAGCAGCACCTGACGGCATCATTCCTCAGCGAAGCAGAAAAGGGTCTGAAGAACGAAAAACCTGACCCCGAAGCGGGTCTTGCCCTGCTCCGGGTAAAACGGGGCCAGCCGAAAAACAGCCGCTACACCAAGCTCCTTGCCCAGCAGGGAGTCGCAAAGCTCATCCAGACCACGGAAAACGAGTACCTGCGCGATAAATCAAGCAGGATGCACGAAGTCGATGATGAACTTTATTTCGCCGTCGACGAAAAAGCCTCGACCATCGACCTTACAGACAAGGGCCGAGAGTTCCTCAGCAAACTGAGCCATCAGGACCGGGACCTCTTCCTTCTTCCCGACGTGGGCACTGAGATAGCCGCCATCGACGCCGATTCTTCTATTGCAGCTCCCGATAAGATCATGAGGAAAGACGAGGTATACAGGTTGTTTGCCGAACGCTCTGAACGGCTCCATAACATCGCGCAGCTCCTGAAAGCCTACTCGCTCTTTACAAAAGACGATGAATACGTGGTACAGAACGGTCAGGTGATGATTGTCGACGAGTTCACCGGCCGCATCCTTCCCGGGCGCCGTTACAGCGACGGGCTGCATCAGGCGATCGAAGCCAAGGAGAACGTGAAGATCGAGGGCGAAACCCAGACCATGGCAACCGTCACGATCCAGAACTTCTTCCGCCTCTACAAAAAGCTTGCCGGCATGACGGGCACGGCCGAAACCGAAGCATCGGAGTTCTACGAAATCTACAAGCTGGACGTGGTGGCCATCCCCACCAACCGTCCGATCGTGCGCAGGGACATGGACGACCTCGTCTACAAGACCCGGCGCGAGAAATACAACGCGATTGCAGCCAAAGTCGAGGAACTTCAGAAAAAGGGCCAGCCGGTGCTGGTCGGTACGACGAGTGTTGAAGTGTCGGAAACCCTGTCAAGGATGCTCCGGGCAAAACGCATCACGCACAATGTGCTCAACGCCAAGCAGAACGAGCGTGAAGCCGAAATCGTAGCCGAAGCCGGCAGGCAGGGAGCGGTCACCATTGCCACGAACATGGCGGGCCGCGGCACCGACATCAAGCTCGGCGAAGGGGTCCGTGACCTCGGAGGCCTCTTCATCCTCGGCTCCGAACGCCATGAGTCCCGCCGAATCGACCGCCAGCTTCGGGGCAGGGCCGGACGTCAGGGAGATCCCGGTGAATCGGTGTTTTTCGTTTCGCTTGAGGATGAACTGATGCGCCTCTTCGGTTCCGACCGGGTGATTTCGGTGATGGACCGCCTCGGCCATGAAGAGGGAGACGTGATTGAGCACTCCATGATCACCAAGTCGATCGAGAGGGCACAGAAAAAGGTCGAAGAACAGAACTTCGCCATCCGCAAGCGCCTCCTTGAATATGACGATGTCCTGAACCAGCAGCGCGAGGTCATCTACACCCGCCGCCGTGACGGCCTGAAAAAGGAGCGTCTGACCTCCGACATCCTCGACCTTCTCCGGGACTACTGCGACACAACGGTCGAAAAGCACCATAAAACGCACGATGTTGACGCCCTTGAAGAGCAGGTCCTCAGGGAGCTCTCAATCGAGTTCAAGCCTGACCGGGAAACCTTCGAGCGGGAAGGTATCGCTCCCATGGCCGACAGCCTTTACGACCTTGCGCTCGCGTTCTATCGCCGCAAGGAAGAGGCCGTGCCGGAAGAAATCATGCGTCAGATCGAGAAGTATGCCGTGCTCAGCGTCATCGACAAGCACTGGCGGGAGCACCTCCGCGAAATCGATACCCTTCGCGAGGGCATCAACCTGCGGGCATACGGCCAGAAAGACCCGCTGCTTGAATACAAGCAGGAGGCCTACAATCTCTTCATTCTGCTGCTGCATGAAATCGAGCTGGAAACCCTGTCGCTCGCATTCAAGCTCTTTCCCGTCCACCCGGACGAAGCCGGCGAGATCGAGGAGCGCCGCCGCCGGGCCGCCATCCAGCAGGAAAAGCTGATGGCGCAGCATGAGGAGGCCGGCAGTGTGTATAATGCTCAGCCGGATGGCGAACCTGAATCGCAGGCATCAAAGCAGCAGCCGGTTGTCGCCGATCACTCAAAACCGGGCAGGAATGACCTCTGCCCCTGCGGAAGCGGAAAGAAGTACAAAAACTGTCACGGCCGAGAGGCGTGATCACCCCTAAGGAACATCGAACACCCAGCATGAAAACGATCGAACCGGAAGTCAATCTTGCCCTTGCCGCCGAACATGGCCTTAATGCAGAAGAGTACCAGAAGATACAGGAGGTGCTCGGCCGCACCCCCACGTTTACTGAACTTGGGATCTTCTCCGTCATGTGGAGCGAGCACTGCAGCTACAAAAACTCAATTGCCGTCCTTAAAACCCTTCCGCGTGAGGGCGAAGCCCTCCTGACAGGAGCCGGAGAGGAAAACGCCGGACTTGTCGATATCGGTGACAACCTTGCCGTGGCCTTCAAGATCGAGTCCCACAACCATCCCTCGGCCGTAGAGCCATATCAGGGCGCTGCCACCGGCGTCGGCGGCATCCACCGCGACATTTTCACCATGGGCGCACGGCCCGTGGCTTCGCTCAACTCGCTCCGCTTCGGCTCGCCGAAAGACCCCCGGGTCCGCTACCTCGTCGACGGTGTCGTCCGCGGCATCGGCGACTACGGCAACTCGTTCGGCGTACCGACCGTTGGCGGTGAAATCTATTTCGAGGACTGCTATACCGGCAACCCGCTCGTCAATGCCATGTCGGTCGGCATCGTCGAGCACCACAAGACCGTCAGCGCCACGGCGGAGGGTGAGGGCAACCCGGTGCTGATCGTCGGATCCTCTACAGGCCGGGACGGCATCCACGGGGCCACGTTTGCATCGGAAGATCTCAGCGAAGCCTCAGAAGACAAACGCCCGAGCGTGCAGGTCGGCGACCCGTTCGCCGAAAAGCTCCTGCTCGAGGCCACCCTCGAAGCCATTGCCACGGGATACGTCGCAGGCCTTCAGGACATGGGCGCAGCAGGCATCACCAGTTCCACGTCGGAAATGAGCGCCCGCGGCATCGAAAAGAACGGCAATGGCGGCATCACTATCGACCTCGACCTTGTTCCTGCCCGTGAAGCAGGCATGAGCGCCTATGAAATCATGCTGTCCGAGTCCCAGGAAAGGATGCTCATCGTCGCCGAAAAGGGCCATGAGGACGACATCATTGCCGTCTACAGAAAATGGGATGTCCAGGCTGTGGTCGTCGGAACCGTCACGTCGGACAACCATGTCAAGGTGCTGCACCACGGCGAACTGGTCGCCGACATTCCGGCTGAATCGCTCGTCCTCGGCGGCGGCGCCCCGGTCTACATCCGCGAAGCCGTGGGAAAAAAGCCCGATACTGCACCGGCCGCACTTCTGCCCGATGCGGGGCTCGACCTCCGTGCCCTTGCCCTCGAGCTTCTCAAGAGGCCAAACATCGCAAGCAAGCGCTGGGTATACCGCCAGTACGACTCCATGGTACAGACCAACACGGTGACTCCGGTGGGCCATACCGATGCTGCCGTCATAAGAATCCGAGGCACAAAGAAGGGCCTTGCCATGAAAACCGACTGCAACTCGCGTTATGTCTACCTGAACCCGCTGGCCGGGGGACGTATCGCCGTTGCTGAATGCGCGCGCAACATCGCATGCTCCGGCGCCCGCCCGCTTGCCATCACCAACTGCCTGAACTTCGGCAATCCCTACAAGCCCGAGGTGTACTTCCAGTTCAAGACCTCCGTACAGGGTATGGGAGACGCCTGCAGGGCGTTCAACACCCCGGTAACCGGAGGCAATGTCAGTTTCTACAACGAGTCCACCCATGGCGGCGGGCGGGCAGCCATCTACCCGACACCGACCATCGGCATGATCGGCCTGCTTGATGACATCGACAACCTCGTCGGCTCTGCCTTCACGACCGCCGGCGACGCCATCATCCTCTTCGGCGATCCCCTCCTGAAGCTCGAGGGCTCGGAATTCCAGGTCATGCAGTACGGCACGCCCGGCACCGATGCTCCGGATATAGACCTCCAGCACGAAAAGAACCTGCAGGACCTTCTCGTGACTCTGGCTGAACAGAAGCTCCTCCACTCCGCTCACGACGTATCGGACGGCGGACTGTTCGTCACCCTTGCCGAAAAAGCCATCATGGACGAATCCCGCCAGCTCGGTTTCCAGGTCGATCTTGAAGATTGCGGATCGGGACCCTACCGTGTACAGGAGCAGCTCTTTTCAGAGGCCCAGGGTCGCGTTGTCGGAACTATCGCCCCCGATGCCGCCCGTGCAGTCATCGAGGAAGCAATCCGGCACAGCGTCCCGGTGCGCGTCATCGGCCAGGTGGTTCCTGCTGATGCATCCCTTGCCGTCGACGGCCATGAGACCCTCCGCTTTACTACTGAAGAACTGACGGCAGCCTATTACGATGCACTTGAAAACGCCCTGCACCTGAACGAACTCCTTTAAGCGATGCAGCCAGTCCTGACCGCCATTGAAATGCAGCAGGCCGACAGTGCTGCTATCGAGAAGCTCCATATCAGCCCCATATGCCTGATGGAGCTTGCCGGAAAGGAGTGTATAGGGTATATGCTCGAAAAACTCAGCCTCGAATCGCCCGAAGGACTGCAGTTTCTCATTGTTGCCGGAAAAGGCAACAACGGCGGCGACGGGTTCGTCATCGCCCGTCATCTCCTGAACCTTGGAGCTGCAGTCGATCTTGTCCTTCTTTATCCTGAGGGTGCAGCCGGGGGCGCCGCCGAAGCAAACATGTCGATCCTGCGTGCTTATGAAGAGGAGGGACTCCCGCTCCGCATCTTCAACAGCATAGAGGAAGCCATCCCCTTTGTCTCCGAACAGGAGTACAGCGTCACCATAGACGCCATGACAGGCACCGGACTGCGTCTTGAAGCTCCGGGTGCACCGCTCCTCTCTCCCCTTGCTGAAGGCGTTGAACTGCTCAACGCCCTGCATGAGCGCTCAGAAGCCCTCTGTATGGCTGTCGACATCCCGACAGGTCTGGATGCCACCAGCGGCCATGCCGCCATGCCGGCCGTTACGGCCGACTTCACCATCACCATGGGATTCATGAAAACAGGACTGCTTCTGCAGGACGGACCGGAGCTGTGTGGAGAAGTGCATGTGGCGGAAATCTCCATTCCGGGGTTCCTCGCAGAGGATGCCGGAGCGTTTCTTATAGACGAATCCTTTGCTGCAGAACATTTCGCACTCAGGTCGGAAGGCAGTGCGAAGCACATGAACGGAAAAGTGCTCATCATCGCAGGCTCCAGCACCGGAGAAAGCTCGATGGGCGGTGCCGCGCTGCTTGCCGCCGGTGCTGCGGTAAAGACCGGGGCGGGGTATGTGGCAGTCTCCATTCCGCCTTCTCTGGCAGCCACACTGCATATCGCCGTGCCTGAAGCAATCGTCATCGGCCGGGACATGGACTCGCTGATGGAAAAAGCACGATGGTCAGAGGCGATATTGATCGGTCCGGGACTCGGCCGGAGCCCCGAATCCATCGACCTCGTAAGAGCGCTCCTCAGCCACCCCGACATTTTCGAAAAGAAGCTCATCCTCGATGCAGATGCGTTGTACGCGATTGCCGAAGCAGGGCTTCAGAACGTGCTCTCTGCAATGCCGGAAGTGCTCATCACGCCCCATTATGGAGAGCTGGCACGCCTGACCGGCACCGATGCCGGATCGGTGACCAAAGACCCGCTGGCTGCCGCCACCCGATTTGCCGACACGTATTCGACAACAGTCCTGCTCAAAGGCAGGCCGACCATCATAGCAAAAGAATCAGGTCCTGTTCTTCTGAACACCAGCGGCACGGAGGCCCTGGCCACAGCCGGAACGGGCGATGTCCTTTCAGGTATGGTTGCAGCTCTTGCCGCCAAGGGCGAATGCCTCCCCGAAGCCGCAGCTGCAGCAGCATGGTTCCACGGTCGTGCCGGTGATCTTGCATCCGACGTATCCAGCCTTGTTTCCGCCTCGATGGTCCGTGATGCGATTCCTTCAGCGATTGAAGAGATGTTCGACTTCGAGGACTGACCAACAGCACCTCTTCATCCCTCCGCATATCCCCCCCGGCTTATCCAGCCAATCCTCCGCAGCCCATATGAGTCATTGTGGCATGCCTGAAGCAAACTGGCACAGCTGTGTCAGCACGCCGCAACTGCTTCAGCCTTACGCCCCCGACCAATGCGTTTAGGGTGATGTATAGGCCCACGGATTTCTGAATCAGTAAAGGCCCACCCACAGGAGGTTTCCGGTAATATCGAGGTCTTTTACGGCTCTGTAACATCGCGGTTTTAAATGTTTGGCACAGGAGTTGTTTAAGGGTAGTCATAACTGACCCCTTACACACAACACAGAAAACCCCTACTGCCATGTCAACCAGGAAAACTCTCTGCCGCGCCATCCTCGCCGCATCGCTCTTTACTGCCGGACTCATTCCCGCTTCGGCACATGCCGTAGTTGCAGGACCGAGCGCATCAGGCAAAACAGACATGACCGTCACGATGCCGGAATACATCGTCCTCAGATACTATGACAAAATCAGCCTGACATTCACCAGCGCGTCGGCAGCAACAGCTAAGGGCGACAAGTCTTTCGAAGCCACCTGGACTGGCGGTGATGCCACCCTGAACGCCGACGTGACCCTGCCGGATGAACTCGGTGCGGCCACAAGAAAGATCAAACTCCAGAATGCTTGGGCAATAGCCGGACTTTCACCCTCGGGAACGGCATCAGTAACCATCGAAGGAACCGACCTGACGAAAAAGGATAATTCAGGCTCAGCAGTTTCCACGATCGGTGTTGAGAACTGGACGGTTAGTGATGGAACCTCTGAATCCAATGCAATCACAACGACGTTGAGGGGTGTATCGGGAGGTGCAAAAAAAGGTGATGTGAACATGTCGCTGAATTTCAAGAATACGACCATGTCGGGAGACCATACCGGTACATTCACCATCACGGTGCAGACCATCTGAACGAAACCCAATTGAATGGGATGCAGAAAATGCAGAAACTCTCGATCAAGTTTCTGCATTTTCATTTTTGGCTCATTTTCAAAATTCAGCTCCGCAATGCCACTGGAGGATCATCATGATCACTGCAACACCAAACCGGCGCCTTACGCCAACTCCGATACTCTTGATGCTGTTGACGCTCCTGCATCAACCGCAGACGGGCCATGCTGACACGACAGCCACACTCTCTGTCCAGAAGAGCGCACCGCTCACCATAATGGTTGAAGAACTTTACCCCGACAGCACCGGTCCGGTTTCAGCCGGAAGCAGATCTGTCGAGATGTCCTGGCTTGATGCGGATGACTCTATCGGGTCACTTGAGCTAACCATCGATGCCTATACGTCAAGCATAAACGAACGCAGCATCAAGGACCTCTGGTACACCGATTCCTTCAGCACCACGAACGGTAAAAAGCCGGTTTTTAGGGCAGAATACAGCATCAACAGCCTGCCGTTCTCTGAAAAGGAACAAACCGTAGAGATTGCCAACACTCTGGGAACATCAAAAATTTCTGTCACATTCAAGCCCCCCGCAATCGATGTAATCAAGACAAGCTCCGGCTTTTCTAAAACGTACAGGTTGCAGGCAGGCACAGCAGCCCTATCTTTTTCGACCAATGAGACAACCGCTTCTGGTTCCTACCCGGTAACGATAACGACAGAGGTCACGCCCGACAACTTCAGTATTCAGTAAGAAACCCCGTCCCAACAGAACCGCCCGATACTCCCTGCCCGGATACTATACTTTCCATTTCTTTTCCTATATTTAGGATAAATCAAATCTTATTTGTACTGAAAGGACGCTTAACGCGGTTCAGCCCATATTCTCCAGCTAACCATGACGCAGCCCCTTTTTCCCCAGGTACTCATGACGGCCTGTAATACCTGCCATAGAAATATTTCGCCACACATGCGCTATGGCTATATCTATGCGCGCGTCCTCTTTGATGAAACTGGCCGTGCCGTAGATTTCATCCATGAAGAGGTCAATGAGAGCTACAGCAGGCTGACGGGCCTCCGGGGCATCATCGGCAAAAAGGCCACGGAGGTCTTTCCCGACCTTAAGCGCAACAATCCCGATTTTCTCGCCCGACATCTGAGGGTTGCTGAAACAGGCATTTCAGATAGTTTAGAACTCTATCTGGAGGCGCTGGACCGCTGGTATGACATCTCTATATTCAGTACAGACACGGACCATTTCACCGCCATCATTGATGATATCACGGCAAGGAAAGTTTCAGAAGAGGGCCTCCGGCAGTCAGAACAACGGTTCAGGACCCTCTTTGAAAACCATTCGGCATGCATGATGCTGCTTGACGCTCATAGTGGCGAGATCATCGACACCAACGAAGCTGCCGCTGATTTCTACGGCTGGTCCGTCGATGAACTACGAAAGATGAACATTCTGGATATTGCGACAGTATCAGCGGACCAGATCAACAGCAACCTCCGAAAAATGAGGACAGACAGGCAGAAGCGCTTCTCATTCGTGCATCACCTGAAAAACGGGGGGCTACGGGATGTAGAACTGTTTACAAGCCTGATCAACATGAACGGAAGAGATGTACTCTACCACATCATTCACGACAACACCGAACAAGTCAGGCTTCAGGCAGTATCTGCAATGCGAATTGAACTGCTGGAGATGTCGAGTTTCTCTTCGGCCGGAGTGATGCTCAGGGCCGTACTCGACCGCGCATGCCGGCTGACAGCCAGCCCTTCAGGCTTTGTCTTTTTCGTCACCGGTGACCAGCGGACACTCTCTCTGGAGGCTTGTAAAAACGAAGGAACGAAAACTACCTGCAATGGCCAGAAACATCCCTCATTGTTTGAAAAGGGTTCGCCATGGGCAGATGTCATACGCACAGGAAAACCTGCCATCCACAATGGACAAGCTGCCTTCATGCACTGCTGCCGCAATAACGCGGAGAGCAGTCAAGATAACAGTGAACTGGTGGTGCCGGTCATACGGGACAACGCTACCGTTGCAATTCTCGGGATTGGGGGCAAAGCTGTTGATTATGTCGACAAAGACATCGAGTTGCTCGAAACCCTGACCAATCAAGCCTGGGACATCATTGCAAAAAAAATAGCTGAAGAGAGCCGGAACTTGCTTCATCAAAAGCTTCAAGTATCCTCGAAAATGGAACTTGTCGGACAGCTCGCAGCAGGAATTGCCCATGAAATAAACAATCCCCTGAACTTCATTCTCGCCAATGAACAGAATCTGGAAAACAATTTCAGCGAACTGCTCTCTGTCATTGACACTTATCGGGATGGCAGAGATCCTCTGGTGGGTGCAGACAGAGAAGCCGGGCTCCTGAGCGGTGAGGATCTCGACTCGCTCATTGGCACCATCCACGCTTCACTTGAAAAAACCAGGACCGGTGTCGCCCGCATCAAAGAGATCAGCCAAAGCATGCAGAAGCATGCCTACCGGAACGCCTCTGGCAACTTCAGCCCGTTTGATATCAACAAGGCCATTGAGGAGATTGTTGTCATAACAAAAAATGAATGCCGCTCGGTGGCAGAGATCTCCTTGGATCTGGCACCGCTTCCTCCCGTACCCTGTGATCCGTCGCAGATCAATCAGGTGCTCTTGAACCTTGTGATGAACAGCATCCACGCGATCAGGACCATGGCGCGGAAAGAAGTGGGAACCATAACCATATCGACCGGGTGTAACAATAAGGCGGTATCCTGTTCAGTACAGGATGACGGCCCGGGTATTCCTGAAAAACTCAGGGAGAGGGTATTTGAACCCTTTTTCACCACGAAGGAGATGGGTGCAGGAACCGGCCTCGGCCTGAGCATCTGTCATGACATCATCGTCAACAGACATAGGGGAAACATACGGGTTGTCTGTCCGCAGAAAGGAGGATCCGTTTTCACGTTCTCCCTGCCACTCAAGGGTGCTCATTAAATATTTGCACCATAAGCTGGCGGCCTCCCGCCCCCGGAGGTATCAGGTTCATCATCAGGAAAAAGAAACAGAATTACGCAACTTGTCGAAATTGGTCGTACATTAACCTTATATAAGGACTCATCTATCTCCTGCCCCCAGAGCGGTATGATCATGGATGCGCCCGGATATCATCCCGATGAGGGATGACTTCAAGCAGGATACACAGTCATTGATCATGGCGCCTTACACCACATGGTTTCTTCGCATCGGCATTGTGCTGCTCATTGCCTCAGTCCTGTCCCCTGACATCGTTGGGGCGTCACAACAGGCGGTTGTCCAGACGAAGATTTCCATCAACGTCTCAGAATCGTTCGTCCAGTACCTGCAGCAGCGAAGGAATGCCTCATCTGAACGTCCGCTGAATCCGTCCCTTTCCCCTTCAGCGCCAGACAGCTCCGCTGTGGTTCCAGAGCGAAGCTGAGCCGCCCGTTCATCACATTTCATCACAAGAAATCACCTTTCATGCCTTGTCTGCATGCGCCTCTCCATGGTATAATTAAGGAGATCAATTGTCTTGTTTAGTCCGAATACACTGGAGAGCTGAGATGCGTCATACTATCATGATTGCAAAACTCATGACATGCATAGCTTTGGCTGCCATCCTCAACGCAGCCCCCGTATACGGTGGAGGAGCGGCTGCAAACAAGGAGATGGAACTCATTGCACCGAAAACCGGTGAAGTGGACAGTGTGGGTGTCGGCAGCAATGGCTTATGCGTGTATTGCACCAATATCTCCTGTGAATGCATAACACGGCGGGTGGAACCGCTATGGACATGGACGCTGCAGGATGAGCACTTTCCCATCCTGCAGACCCGATACTGCGTCAAGGGACCAGATGGGAGGAGAGATGTGTTCATTAACCCTGAGAACCCTTCATCGCCTATCATCGTGCATCTGAAGCCCATGGGGATAAAAGCTGTTGAGTACATCAATGACCAATGGCTCATGCATGAGGGTGTAGAATTGGTGCTACAGCTGCCTGAAGACGTCATACCCGGAAGATATGACGGCGTCATCACCGCATTGATCACCATCACCAATATCTGAAGGAGCCGTATCGTGAAAGCCAACTCCATTTCAACGGCATTCCGCTTGAACAGGATCATCATAGCAATAATGCTCTGGCTCTGCATGCCGATGACGGCCGCAGTGGCTTCAGGTTGTGCGGGACAGATACAGATAGAGCCGGTAATGTTTGATCTGCATTCCGGTAAGCATGGTGCTCAGCAGACCATTCGCCTTTTCAACAACAAAGATGACGCAGTCGTCCTCGATGTTGAGATCTGCAACTGGACGTTCGATGGCAATGGAAGCCTTGTGGTTGAACCCTCAAGCACTGCCCCTCTTGCAGGCTGGATTGACTTTCCGGAAAAAATCATCACCATTCCATCCGGACAGCAGAGGTCCGTTCAATTTTCAGTTCATCCGCCCGAAAACGCAGCGCCCGGAGAGTATCGGGCCATAATATATTTTCAGGAACATAAGCCCGAAAAGATCAATGATCTTGTTGAAGTGAGTTTCAGGATTGGTGCGGGAGTCTATTTCCAGATAGGAGAAATCAGACGCCACCCCGTCATTGAATCTGTTTCGTTTGATGATGGTACCGGAGGAATCGTCATGGTGATAAGAAACAAAGGAAATATCCATACGAACTTTCATGGTGATTATTCAGTGTGGGAGAAAGGTTCGTTCCCTGGATTCCAGCGTATGAAGGAAATAATTTCCCGGCCGCATGAAGAGGAACGCCCAAAAGGGTTCATCAAGAGCGGGAGCATGAATCTCACTCCGGTGCTCCCCGGAATAAGGAGCTCGATCCTCACAAGACTCGGCATACCTGACATGTCCAAAGATTTCGACATTGCCGTAACAGGAAGTATCGACGGGAAAACGATACAGAAGCTTCTGAAATGAAATACTGCCGAATGAAATACGTAGCCATAGCTCTTACCTGTGCAGTCTTTTCAACTCTGGCTTTTGCCCGGGCACAGGCAGCAGAGAAAGCTATAATCATCACCGGATCAACTTCAATTTCATCGGCCGCTGAAGCGCTTGGCTCAGAGTTTGCAAGAAATACAGGTATACCGGTGATGGTTACGACATCGAATTCCGGACAGGGTGCAAAGCTTTTGGCCGTCGGAACATCATCGATTGCGGCGATGTCGCGGACCATGAATCTTGATGAAATAGATGCGGCAAGGGCAAACGGAATTGAACCCAACGCGCACTTCATTGCGTTCGGAGCTCTTGTGATCGTGGTCAACCAGGCCAATCCGGTTACAGCCCTGAAGGTGGAGGAGCTTCATAGACTCTATTCTGGAGCCTGCTTCAACTGGAAGGAGCTTGGAGGAGTCGATGAACCGGTGATCCTTGTTCGACGGGAATACGGGAGCGGAACGCAGGAGACATTTACTGACATGGTCATGGGACAGGCAAACCCGATGACAGCAAGTGCCCTCATTGAAATCAGCAACAAGGCTGTCCGCCGCCGCGTAGCAGAAACACCAGGGGCGATAGGGTTCATCAGTCACGGATTTCTTGACGCTACCGTCAAATCACTCAGCATCAACGGCGTAACCCACTCAACGGACGCTATTTTGAACGAGACCTACCCGCTGACCCGGAGCCTGTACTTCTATACCGATGGAAAACCGGAAGGCAACGTTTCAAGGTTTCTGAAGCTGACAGAATCAATGGAAGGAAAACAGATACTCAGCAATGCAGGATTTGTGACCAAACCTTAAACTATCCTGCCGGTGCCACCCCCCTGCCGCCAAAAATCCATCCATGCCAAAGCGGCAGCAATCCTGAGAGGATGCATACTTCTTGCACTCTCAGTGGTTCTCCCTTTTTCTGCGATGCTTTCAGGAGATGAGGCATCGGCTCGTGAGCATGGCACAGACTCATCCTTCAGCCTCGCAGGCCATATGGAGCAGTATGTGGATGAAACCGGCCAGCTTACCCTCACTAAGGCTCTGCAGCCCGCCATCCAGTCAAAATTCACGCACATCGCAGGACACCTCAACACCGGGCATATCGATCATCCGGTATGGCTCAAGGCCACCGTACGGACAGAGGATGGATTTCCACGGCACACCATCCTTTCCATCGGCCCGCCCTCCCTTGAACGGCTGAGGGTCTATGTGCAGACAGGCAATGACCCGTCGAGTCCTGCCTCGTACCGTGAATACAGGCTCGGAGCCGACATCCCCGCCTCACAGCGGACATTGCTCACACCACAGTTTGCGGTCCCTCTCGTGCTCGACAACGTTCGACCAACCACAATCCTTATCCGGGTTGAACCCGGCATCGCAATCAGCCTTTTCGCCACGATTCTGACGCCCGAAGACCTCTACGGCCAGACCAACATGCTGCTCCTGCTCCAGGGAGCCTATCTCGGCATTATCCTCATTACCGCACTCTTCAGCATTTTCAACTTCTACCGCCTGAATGAATCGCCCTACCTCTACTTCGGGCTGTTCGTTCTCTGCATATTCTGCTTTATCCTCTCCGGGGAAGGGATCCTTGTGCTTGCACTTCCCCAACAGGCACATCTGGTCACCGAGTTCATCCGCCGGACAGCCATGGCGTTGAGCTTCGTGTTTCTGGCACTGTTCGGCCGGAGCATCCAGAGGGCCCGTTCCCATCCCTTTGCCTCGCGCTACCTGCTGTTCATATCCATACTCAGCGGCATTACCGCCCTGTCTGCGCCGTTCTGGCTGTATAAGGATCTCGCTACGGCATCCATGATTGGCGCACTCGGAATGATGATGATCCTGATCCATATTTCATCAATCCTTGTCATGGAAAGGGAGCCGGGCTCAAAGATGTATCTCGCTGCTTTCGTCATCATTCAGGCTGGTTATGTCCTCCAGCTGCTCCGGCATTTCGGTGTCGTCCCGCTTGAATGGTGGAGCAGCAATCCCATGCCGTTTTTCTTCCTGCTCGCCATAATCCTTATCTCGTTCGCCTTGACTGAACGGCTGAGGGAATCGCGGCTTGCTGCAGAGGAGATGTCGATTGAACTCCGGAATAACCGTGATGTGCTTGAAAAGTCTCTGGCCGTACAGGAAAACATGGGCGCGCGAAAAAAGCGCCTGATTGATATGATTTCACATGAATACCGCACTCCCATTGCCATCATTAGAGCAAATATTGACATCATGATGCTCAATGAAGCAAGTCAGTCAAAAGAGGCTGCCAGCCGTTTCTGCAAAATAAATCGAGCCATCCAGCGCCTTGTGGAGATTATGGACATATCTCTTGAGGAAAGCCAGCATGATGATCCGAGAGATACCCGAAACCCTCAGTCAATGAGGATTGACGAGTTCTTGTCTCAGGAGTATGTCGCCGAAATAACATCCCGTTTCAATCTCTCGGCCCGGATGTCTGAAAGCATTGGAAACCATTGCATCAAAGCCGATGCGGCACAACTGAAAACAGCCCTTTTCAATCTGCTCGACAACGCCGGAAAATACTCTGTCCCCGGCAGCCGGATCCTCCTTGAATGCAGTGTCGAGCAGAGCTGGATGGTAATGAGGTTACGAAACCGGGTTGAAGAGTGCTTCATTCGAGAGGGGGATGAGCTGTTTGAGCAGTATCGGCGAGGACGCAACAGTACGAACACTGCCGGTGCAGGGCTAGGACTCTGGAGGGTACGCCGTATTGTCGAGCACCATCACGGCCGGGTTGCCATTGAGCGGAATACCGAAGAATTTATTGCTACTTTACGTATTCCAGTAATCCTCACCTCAGAATAACGATACCATAAACCATCAGGACGACACAAGAACCATGGACAGCAATGCTCATCCGGCTGACGGAAAGCCGATCCTTTACGTTGAAGATGACGCTGATCTCAGGGAAGCCATGATCGAGTACCTGGAGAAAATCGGACATCGTGTCACCGGCGTAGGTACGGCAAAAGCATTTTATGAAGCACTCTCCGGAGGGTCGTTTGCGCTTGCAATCATCGATATCGGCCTTCCAGACCAGAGCGGCCTTGTGCTTGCAGACCATGTCCGCCAACACACCCTCATGCGCATCATCATGCTGACGGCGCACTCGACACTTGACGACAAAATCGGAGGGTACCAGTCCGGAGCCGACATTTATATGACAAAGCCTGTAGACTGCCGTGAACTCTCGGCAGCAATTAACAGCATGTTTGAGCGCATGCCCTCTGCCCTGCGACAAACGAACGAAAATACCGTACAGTCTTCCTCATGGAGGCTTATGAAAAGCGACTGGGTTCTTCGCTCACCCTCAAATATTCCCATCCAGCTTACCTCGAAGGAATATGAGCTGATCATGTTCCTGATCCAGCAGGACACAGCAGTCATTTCCCGCGCGGAGATCCTCAAACACCTTGATTACCCCTATAACGAATACGGAAGCCTTGCCCTCAAGTCGCTCGTCTACCGTCTCAGAAAGAAAATGGATGATGCCGGATGCACTTTTCCGATAAAAACCATCCATGGAACCGGATACGCTCTCTCATCCCCCATTTCGATCGCCTGAGTCTCTCCGCTCCTGTCTGACTGCACGCCCCACAGCTCAGATCACCTCCATCACAATTCGTCACCCGATGTCACCTTTCGTGCCTTGTGAGGGGCACCTTCATGGGTTATAATAATAGGTGAAAATAGATCCTATTTAAGGGATCGACAAAGTAACCGATTTATCTGTTCACCTTAAACACTACTATCATGACTACGAAATCTACTCTCTCGCGCGTCATTCTCTGTGCCGCCCTCCTTGCAGCAGGAGCACTGCCCCAGACAGCATATGCTGACCGGGGTGAGTCTGGAGAATCAGTTTCGGGAACGACAAACCTGAAGGTGGTCATGCCGGAATATATCGTCCTGCATTACTACAGCGACATTCAGCTTTCGTTCACGGCAGCATCTTCAGCCGAATCAGATGGAACACTCAGCCCCTTGACGGCAAGCTGGACCACTGCGACTGAAGGTGGCGAGGTCTTCGACGCCAACATAACCAGTGCTGCAGAGGCTGGAGATGCAACAAGGGCGATAACGCTCAAAAATGTCTGGTCGATAGCAGGCCTATCGCCCTCCGGGGAAGCAAGGGTGTCGATCACAGGAACTGATCTCGAGAAGGACGACAGCAGCTCCAAAATAGATACAGAAGACTGGAAAGTGGCTGTGGGCAGCAATGCAGGAAAAAGCATCGAGACAGACCTGAGAGGAATCTCGGGCAAGCAGACCAAAGGCGATGTCAAGATGACGCTCAATTTCGCAAACACCACCGAGTCGGGTGAGCATGATGGAAGCTTCACCATCACCGCCATCACCATCTAGCCCTCAGACCTTGTGCAGGTTGCCGTGCAACAGAACGGCAATCTGCATAGGAATAGTGAAGTAAAGGCTAACAGCATGTTTGAGCGCATGCCATCTGCCCTGCGACAAACGAACGAAAATACCGTACAGTCTTCCTCATGGAGGCTTATGAAAAGCGACTGGGTTCTTCGCTCACCCTCAAATATTCCCATCCAGCTTACCTCGAAGGAATATGAGCTGATCATGTTCCTGATCCAGCAGGACACAGCAGTCATTTCCCGCGCGGAGATCCTCAAACACCTTGATTACCCCTATAACGAATACGGAAGCCTTGCCCTCAAGTCGCTCGTCTACCGTCTCAGAAAGAAAATGGATGATGCCGGATGCACCTTTCCGATAAAAACCATCCATGGAACCGGATACGCTCTCTCATCCCCCATTTCGATCGCCTGACTCTCTCCGCTCCTGTCTGACTGCACGCCCCACAGCTCAGATCACCTCCATCACAATTCGTCACCCGATGTCACCTTTCGTGCCTTGTGAGGGGCACCTTCATGGGTTATAATAATAGGTGAAAATAGATCCTATTTAAGGGATCGACAAAGTAACCGATTTATCTGTTCACCTTAAACACTACTATCATGACTACGAAATCTACTCTCGCGCGCGTCATTCTCTGTGCCGCCCTCCTTGCAGCAGGAGCACTGCCCCAGACAGCATATGCTGACCGGGGTGAGTCTGGAGAATCAGTTTCGGGAACGACAAACCTGAAGGTGGTCATGCCGGAATATATCGTCCTGCATTACTACAGCGACATTCAGCTTTCGTTCACGGCAGCATCTTCAGCCGAATCAGATGGAACACTCAGCCCCTTGACGGCAAGCTGGACCACTGCGACTGAAGGTGGCGAGGTCTTCGACGCCAACATAACCAGTGCTGCAGAGGCTGGAGATGCAACAAGGGCGATAACGCTCAAAAATGTCTGGTCGATAGCAGGCCTATCGCCCTCCGGGGAAGCAAGGGTGTCGATCACAGGAACTGATCTCGAGAAGGACGACAGCAGCTCCAAAATAGATACAGAAGACTGGAAAGTGGCTGTGGGCAGCAATGCAGGAAAAAGCATCGAGACAGACCTGAGAGGAATCTCGGGCAAGCAGACCAAAGGCGATGTCAAGATGACGCTCAATTTCGCAAACACCACCGAGTCGGGTGAGCATGATGGAAGCTTCACCATCACCGCCATCACCATCTAGCCCTCAGACCTTGTGCAGGTTGCCGTGCAACAGAACGGCAATCTGCATAGGAATAGTGAAGTAAAGGCTATTATATTTACCCTTATGGTAACCAGGAGCAGCAGCATAGCGCATGACAGAAACACAGGGAGTGCGAGCTCTCATCCCAGCAGGGCAATGACGGCACTGGTGGCTTTTTTTATTTCGGCTCAATTCTTTCTTGCCCTATCTATATCGTATGCCGAAACTGATCGGACTGCAACCCTGTATTTCCGGAACGATGCGCCAATAAGCATCACGGTCGGGGAGATATATCCTGGACAGACAGGAGCAGTGGCCATCGGGAGCTACTCTGCAGAAATCCTCTGGAATGAACAATACGAAAGCAGCGCTACGCTTGATATTGATACCCCGGCCTATACATCATCAGTAGAGCAGCGTACCATTGAGGATTTGTGGCATACCGATGCGTTCAGGACTGATAACGGCAGATCGCCCGATTACAGGGTCACCTACAGCATCAACAACTCGCCATATAGTGAAAATCAGCAGTCGGAGTATTTCTACAACAGCGACCGCTCCTCTAAAATCAGAATTACCTTCACTCCCCCCCGGATCACCGAGGATAAAAGCGATAAATCTTATATCCTTAAGGCGGAGCCGGCTGTAATTACGTTCAAAGTAACCGATGCAACGGCCTCAGGTACTTATTCGGGAAGCATTGACACCCGGATTTCTGCCGCCAACTTCAAGGTCCAATAATCAGAATTCGGTCTTTCTCCCCCAGATGAAATACTTGTTACGCATTGCTGCCCTTCTTCTGCTGTGCACTGCACCCCTCTCCAGCCTGATGGCCGGTGATCCACCCGGGCAGATTGCCGTATCGCCGTCCATGTTCGAACTCAACATCGGCACAAAACCGCTCACCCAGTCAATCCGGCTGAAAAACCTCAAGAAGCATCCCATCATTCTTAAGGTGGATGTCTATAACTGGACGCTAGATGGCAACAACAGCCTGAAAGAGATCGCGCCCACCGCGCAATCCATCGACCAATGGATGATCATCAACCCGGTATCGTTCACCATTGACCCTGGCAAGGAGCAGGTTATCCGGTTTTCCATCCGTCCGACTACGACTCCGGACCCCGGAGAACACCGCGCAATCATTTTTTTTACCGAACAGCCCCCGAAAGACAAGGCAGGAGGCGTTGAAGTACTCTTCAAGCTTGGCGTGGCAGTATACGCCTATGCCGACCCGATCCGTCACGCCGGCGTACTGACATCCATTTCGCTGGACAGGGCAGGAAGCATGATCAAGGTAGGACTGCAGAACAGCGGCAATGTCCATACCCGCCTGAAGGGCGAGTATTCGATATGGAAACCGGGAAGTTTTCCGGGATTCAAGAAAACAGGAATGGATTTGACCAAAGAACAGCCAGAAGGATTCATTGCCGGAGGAAACATGAACAACACTCCGGTTCTTGCCGGAAACCGTCGAGTGATTACGACATCGATTCCCCTTCCTGCAGAAAATAAGGGCTCCTATGTCGTTGCCGTGCAGGGAACTGTCGATGACCGGAAAATTGAGAAGGTGTTTCCATAGGAGACGCTTCGATTCACCAAGGCATAAAGCATTCCCCGTCATTGCCCCCCAGCACCGCACATAGCATCCGGCGCTTCATGCTGCTGCCGTTCCTCTGCATCATGCTCATGCCGCTACCCGCGGCACATGCTGCTGAAGGTATCCTTCAAAACGACACGCCAAAGGCTCTTTCAAGCACGCCGCGCGCATCCATGTCGGATGCCGAGCCCCTGCTTGTCGGGATATACTTCAACCGCGTACTTCAGGCAGAGGAAACCATCTACCATGAATCAGAGGAATACTGGATGCCGTTTGAACTCTTTCTCAAACAAACCGGGCTGAAGGAGCAGGAACGTCAAGGCTCAGTTGCATCCTATGCCACCAACCTCGGAACACTCCGCTTTGACACTGCATCCCTGAAGGAGTTCGAGGGCACAGTCTGCATAGCATTCACGGACCTGAAAACCGTATTCATCTCCACACCGGTTTTTGACTATTCCCTCTTCGCCGTCATGCTTAATATTCCCTGGCAACCCGGTGCCCGGCCAAAGCGGGAGCGTGAAGTGCCAGACATCAAGGCACCGGCAGGAACGGTTTCCTATGTCGGCCTGGAGGCCCGGGGCAGCTATGATTTCGAGTCGGCAACCAATAAAAGCATGCTCGTTGAATCTGCAGGACGAGGGCTCGGCGGCGTTTGGAACATCACCGGATCCGGCGAGTCCAATGAAGCAGGAGATACCTTCACCCCTACCCGTTATACGTGGACGACCTTCAATAGAAACCTGGCATTCCGCATCGGTACCGGCTATTCCGGGAGCTATTCTCTGATCGGTCCATCCTATATGACCGGCGTGCAGTTCGGATGGAACAACCACAGCATCATCCGCCAGCTTGATGCCGAGCAGGGATATGGCAGCGACAGCTTCCTCAGTTTCGACTCCAACCAGCTGCGTACCCTTGAAGGATCGGGTCCTCCTGGAGGCATCGCTGAACTGCGGTTTGATGGTGAGGTGGTTGCCCGCCAGCGACTGAAACTTGATGGTCGCTTTGCATTCGAAAATGTAAGGATGGACAGCGATCTGCGAAAGACAGAGGTCTACATCTATTTTCGTTCCATCAATGAAAATCCACTCAAGGTTATCGACTTCAGCCAGACCGTCGCCAGCCGTTCTCTTCCAGCCGGCGAAATCATGGTTCGGGGAGGGGCGGGACGTACTGGCAATGTTCTGGACGGCGAATCCGGATCAAGCCGCAACAATGAAGCGTTCGCAAACGTCCTCTATGGCATCAGCCAGCGGGTCACCCTTGAAACAGCGATACAGGAAAACCCTGCAACAGGGACACCCGATATGCTTGCCGGTACCGTATTGTCCATAGCAAACAACTGGACAACGGCACTCTATGGAGCACAGTCCAACAGGCACAGTGCAGCCGACGTCCGCGTGGAGGGAGGCAACAGGAACTGGAATGCGTCGTATTGGGGATCACTGCAGGATGCCGGGTACGGGAGCGCCACTGCAGCGAAAGAACAGCGTCATGCCCTGAGGCTGAGTCTTCGGCCCATGCAGGAACTGACCCTTCAGGCCATCGGCAGTTATCAGGTCCAGGCTGACAGTCTCACGCTTCACTACCTCCTCCCTGCCGGCACCATCGCCCCCCTGACATGGCTCAGCCTTTCGGCTACCCCGCACGACGACAAGACATACCGGTACGAATCATGGGTACGGCTTGGCAATAACGACCGGCTGCGCGGGATCTATGACAATGCAATCGTTTCACTCGATTACCAGCACAACCTTTCACGCCAGCTGAACATGCGGCTTGTCAACGACTATGCCTTTAAGTCAGGCGACATGGTCACCAACTTCGGCATAGACTGGTACCCCGGAAACAGCTCCAGCGACATCATTGCGACCGTCCTCTCATACTCCGGAGGGTCCTATGGCATATCGGGGTCATGGAGCCGCTACCTCAATACCGGACTGAGGTTCGCCATGCAGTACACCTTCAATATGAACAACGCAGCAAATCTGGCGACGACAGACATCGAGTCTGCATACGGCAGCAGCACAACATCGGCAAAAAGCATCTCCCTCAGCATGTCCTGGGACCTCGGCTGGTCAAACAGGGGCTTCATACCCATCAACCGCAATGCAGTCACCCTGACCAGAGGTGCACTGGCCGGCTCGCTTGACATTGCCAACGAGTCCAGCCTCTCCGCATCAGACATCAATGACATCCAGATACTCCTGAACGGGAGGCGCATGCAGCAACGCCAGCTGAACGGAGATTTCTTTGTCGGCGGCCTCCCTCCAGGGATTTACCGGGTTTCTGTCGATCAGGAAAACCTGCCGATTGAGCTGGTGACCGAAAAAAATGAAGTGAGGGTTGAAATCAAGAACGGTGCGGTGACGGGCATGAAGATCCCCGTCTATGCCGAATACGGTGCTGCTGGCATGGTACGGGGCGCCGGGGGCGAGAGTATTGGCGGCGCCGTCGTAAGGGTGTCGGATGCGGAGGGGACGACCATTAAAAAAGCCGTAACAAACCAGTTCGGCTATTACAGGGTAGACGGACTCCGGGCCGGCACGTATCAGGCTGTCGTGGAATCCAATGGAGGAATAAGGATAGAATCACCATCTAAAATGCAGTTCAGCATCATCGATGACTACGTGTTCAACGTCAACCTGACGGCGGCTGACCACTGACCGGCCTTATTCCACAGGGCCATGAGGTGCTTCGACGCCGTGGCTGCGCAGGAACTTCCTGATGTTGCGGGCTGCCTGGCGGATACGCTCCTCGTTCTCGATCATTGCAATCCTCACATACTCGTCTCCGTAGGCGCCGAAGCCGATGCCGGGGCTTACGGCAACCTTGCCTTCCCTCAGAAGCCGCTTCGAGAACTCAAGGCTGCCCATCTCGCGGAAGGGTTCAGGGATATGGGCCCATACGAACATGCTTGCCCTCGGAGTGGTAAGCGGCCAGCCTGCGTTCTCGAAGCTCTTGATCATGACGTCACGACGTTTCCGGTAGACTTCGGTAATCTCCTGCACGCAGCTCTGGTCGCCATTCAGGGCCACGGTGGAAGCGACCTGGATCGGGGTGAAGGTGCCGTAATCGAGCCAGCTTTTTATTTTCTCAAGCGCACCGATAAGCTTGGCGTTGCCGACCATGAACCCCATGCGCCAGCCGGCCATGTTGTAGGTTTTCGACAGGGTGTAGCTTTCAACGGCCACATCCTTGGCTCCGGGCACCTGGAGAATGGAAGGGGTGACATAGCCGTCAAAGGTTATTTCGGCATAGGCGATGTCGCTGATGATGTAGAACCGCTCCTGGCGTGCGATATCAACCAGCTTCTCATAGAATGAGAGGTTGACGGTCGCTGTCGTCGGGTTGTTGGGGAAGTTGACGACCAGATACTTCGGCTTGGGGGTCGACTCCCTGAGGGCTGTTTCCACGTTGCGGAAGAACGCATCCTCATCAAGGGTGAAATCCTCGTTCAGCTCCAGTTTCATGCGGTGCACGTTGCCGCCGGCAAGGATGAACGCCTGGGAATGGATCGGGTAGCAGGGATCGGGCACCATGGCGAGGTCGCCGGGGTTGGTGATGGCCTGCACAAGATGGACATACCCCTCTTTCGAACCCATGGTCACAACGATTTCACGGTCGAGGTCGAGATCAACGTTGTATTTCCTCTGGTACCAGTTTGCCACTGCACCGCGAAGCTTATAGATCCCTTTCGAGACCGAGTAACCGTGGGTTCTCGGGCGGTTGATGCTTTCAACCAGCTTGTCGACGATATGCTGCGGGGTCGGGCCGTCAGGGTTGCCCATCGAAAAATCGATGACATCCTCCCCCGCCCGCCGTTCAGCCATTTTCAGTTCATTGACGGCGGCAAAGACATATTTTGGAAGGCGCTTGATCCTGTCAAACTCGATTTCATCAAACATGGGCGGTGTCCGGAAGAGTGAATGGGTCACTGGGAAGTGGATGTTCAGCAATCATAAGCAAAAAGCGGCTGAAATCAATACGTCGGCCGTATTTATTTGGCGGCGACACGGGCGCCGGGGTCTGCCGCCCCTGGAAGCTCTGAAGTGCAGGCAGGACAGCGTGACGCCTGTTGGGGCACAAGCGTGAGGCAGTACGGACATGTCTTCTTGGATGGCGGTGCGGGTGCGGCATCCGCTTTCTGCCGGAGCCTGTTGATCGCCTTCACCAGAATGAAGACCGAGAAGGCCATGATTGTGAAGCTGACGAGAGCGTTGAGGAAGAGGCCGTAATTGAGGGTGACGGCTCCGGCGGCTCTTGCATTGGCAAGTGCCGCATACGGACCCGGCTCAACACCCTCCTTCATGACAACATAGAGGTTGCTGAAGTCCACTCCCCCTGTTAGGAGTCCGAGCGGCGGCATCATGACCTCGGATACAAGTGTATTGACAATCGAGCCGAACGCCCCGCCGACGATGATACCCACCGCCATGTCGACAACATTGCCCTTTAGTGCAAACTCCTTGAACTCTTTAAGCATCGAACGGCCCCCCTCTCTCATGTCTGGTTCATATGGTCACGCTGAGCCGGCCCGGCGCACCCGGCATCAGCGATTAACATCACCATAAAAGGTACTGCTCCAGAAGCTGAAATCATCCTACATGATGGTCTTTTCTGATTATTTGATTATAATACTATGTTTTCGCCCTTTCCGCCCCCGCACCTTGAACCCAACGCCAAATCCACTTCGTGCAAGAAAAACAGAGACTTGAAGGCGAACGCCTGAAGCAGGAAATCACCGAGGTGACCGGCAATGCGTTCAACAGCTGCTATCAGTGCGGGAAATGCACAGCCGGCTGCCCTGCCGGGAACCTTATGGACAACCCTCCCACCCGGATCATGCGCCTCGTACAGGCCGGCATGGTCGAGGAGGCACTCAGAAGCGATGCCCTCTGGTACTGCGTCGGGTGCATGACATGCACCTCCCGCTGCCCTCAGAACATGGACATTGCTGGCACCATGGACGCCCTGCGCTCCATCGCCCTCAGAACCGGTACGGTATCGGATGACAAAGCCAAAAAGCTGGTCACAGCATTCCATGTCTCGTTCCTGAACAATATCAAAAAGCACGGACGGCTTCAGGAACTCTCCCTCGTCCAGAGCTATAAACTCCGCACCCGCAGCTTCCTGCAGGATGCCGGAGCCGGCATCACCATGCTCAGGGAAGGCAAGATCAATCCGCTCCATGCCCTTACAGGCAAAGAGGATGTCAAAGGCAAGGATCAGATCGCGGCGATATTTGCCGCCGCCCAAAAGCCCGGCAGCCACCATACTGCGACGAGGAAACCCAAAAAAAACACGTTCACTCCCGGAGCTCCCATTTCGATAGCCCCCGGCTCGACCATCGGATACTATCCCGGCTGCTCCCTCAGCGGAACTGCGAAGGAGTATGACATCTCCGTACGGAAAATGTGTTCGCTTCTCGGCCTGACGCTGAAGGAAATCCCTGACTGGAACTGCTGCGGTGCCACTTCGGCGCATGCCACGAACCACAAACTCTCCCTCCTGCTTCCAGCACGTAACCAGGCATTGGCGGACAGGGAGGGGATGGATCTTGTGCTGGCACCCTGTGCGGCATGCCAGAACCGTCAGGTCATGGCACGACGTGCACTCATGGAAGACCCGGAGCTCCGGCGCGAGCTGAAGGCGGCAACCGGTATGGAGGCAACAGGCAATGCCCAGTTCATCGGCGTAACCCAGCTGCTCGAAGCCCTTGGTTCGGAAGAGATCGCAAAACATGTGAAGAAACCGCTGGTTTCGCTTTCCCTTGCCTGTTACTACGGGTGCCTGCTTGTCAGGCCTTTTGATGCCATGCAGTTTGACGACCCTGAAAACCCGATGAAAATGGAGGCTGTCCTCCAGACTCTCGGAGCCTCCACCGTCGACTGGGCTTTCAAGATCGAGTGCTGCGGTGCGGGCCTCACCCTGGCCCAGCAGGGCATGGTGGAGGACCTCACCTACAACATTGCAAGGAATGCACAGGCGAACGGCGCTGAAGCCTTTGCTGTCGCCTGCCCGCTCTGCCACGCCAACCTCGATATGCGCCAGGAAGGCATGAGAAAACGCTACGGGGACATCAAACCAATGCCGGTGTACTATATTTCCGAACTGGTAGCCATCGCCTGCGGTGCCGATCCCGTGGAAGTAGCCGTCGGCAAGCATTTTGTCCCCGCACTGGACATGGTCTCACACCGATAACACCTCAAAGACGAAAAGCGCATCAAAAAACGCCTCTCAATGCGGAAGCTGCACCTCGCCGGTGTACAGAGGAACGCGCGCAACTGAATTTCAAGGGAGCCCGCTGCACGGGAGCAGCAGCAACTCCTGACCAAAACCGAGACGATACACATGGCAAAAATAGGAGTCTTCGTCTGCCACTGCGGCGAAAACATCGCCGCCAAGGTAGACTGCACCAAGCTCACAGCCGCGATGGAGAGCCATCCCGGCGTTTCCATAGCGACCGAGTACAAGTACTTCTGCTCCGACCCCGGCCAGGAGAGCATCAAGAAAGCGATCGTCGAGCAAGGGCTCACCGGCGTCATCGTTGCCGCCTGTTCGCCCCGCATGCATGAAGCGACCTTCCGCAAGGCATGTGCGGCAGCAGGCCTCAACCCCTACCTCTGCGAAATCGCAAACATCAGGGAGCAGTGTTCCTGGGTTCACAGCGATGGAGATGAGGCGACAGAGAAAGCAATCGAGATCACCCGTTCGCTTGTCGAAAAGGTAAAGCGGAACAATGAGCTGCAGCCCATCCTGGTGCCGGTCACCAAACGCGCACTCGTCATCGGAGGCGGCATTGCCGGCATCCAGGCTGCCCTTGACATCGCCAATGCGGGCGGAGAGGTTGTGCTGGTCGAGCGCGAAGCCTCGCTTGGCGGCCACATGGCCCAGCTCTCTGAAACCTTCCCTACCCTTGACTGCTCGCAGTGCATCATGACACCCCGCATGGTCGAGGCGGCACAGCACCCGAACATCCGCCTGCTCACGTATGCTGAAGTCGAAAAAGTCGAGGGTTTCATAGGAAACTTCCATGTCAGGGTCAAAATGAAGGCCCGGTATGTCGACATGTACGCCTGCACCGGATGCGGGGACTGCATCCAGAAATGCCCCCAGAAGAAGATTTCCGCTGAGTTCGACTGCGGGCTGGCCAACCGGCCCGCCATCTACACGCCGTTCGCACAGGCCGTGCCGAACAAGCCGGTCATCGATCGTCAGCACTGCACCTACTTCAAGAACGGAAAATGCAAGGTCTGCCAGAAGGTCTGCCAGACCAATGCCATCAATTTCGATATGGAAGACGAGTACCTTGATCTGGAAATCGGCGCCATTGTCGTGGCGACAGGGTTCCAGATCCAGAACACCTCGCTTTACGGAGAATACGGCTATGGGCGCTATCCCGATGTGGTGACAGGTCTGCAGTTCGAGCGGCTCGCTTCGGCCAGCGGCCCCACCGGCGGCAGGATAGCCCGTCCCTCCGACGGAAAGGAACCCGAAACGGTGGTGTTCATCCAGTGCGCCGGATCGCGGGATCCCTCGAAAGGCGTAAGCTACTGTTCAAAGATCTGCTGCATGTACACGGCCAAACATGCCATGCTGTATGCGCACAAGAACCACCACGGCACAAGCCGCGTCTTCTACATGGACATCAGGGCCGCCGGCAAGGGGTATGACGAATTCACCCGCCGCGCCATCGAGGAAGACGGTGCCGGCTATATCCGCGGCAGGGTCAGCAAGCTGTGGGAGGAAAACGGAAAGCTGATGGTGCGCGGCGTCGACACCCTGCTCGGCAGACCCGTTGAGGTACCCGCCGACATGGTGGTGCTGGCCACCGCGATGGTGCCGCAGCCCGATGCCAAAGAGTTTGCCAAAACGCTCGGCATCGGCTGTGATGAATACGGCTTCTTCAACGAGGCCCACATGAAACTCCGCCCTGTAGAAACCGCGACTGCCGGCATATTCCTTGCCGGAGCCTGCCAGTCACCAAAGGACATCCCGGACTCCGTCGCTCAGGCCTCGGCAGCGGCAAGCAAGGTGCTCGCCCTCTTCAGCCGTGAAAAGCTGGAGCGTGAACCCATCATCGCAATGAACAACGAGGCAACCTGTTCGGGCTGCTGGGGCTGCGTGCTCGCCTGCCCGTACAACGCCATCGAAAAAAAGGACATCACCGACCGTGCAGGCAACCTCATCCGGCGGGTAGCCTCCGTCAACCCCGGTCTCTGCCAGGGATGCGGCACCTGCGTCACCTTCTGCCGCTCGAACAGCATCGATCTGGCAGGGTTTACAGAAAAACAGATATTTGCAGAGGTGATGGGGCTCTAAAGCCCCCGCCCTGAAACCAGAGCAGGAGATACCACCGATGAGTGAAGTGTTCGAGCCTAAAATCGTCGCATTCGTCTGCACCTACTGCACCTATGCAGGGGCAGACCTTGCCGGCACCAGCAGGCTGAAATACCCGTCCAACGTCCGCATCGTGCGCCTGCCGTGCACCGGACGCATCAGTCCGATGTTCATCCTGAAGGCCCTTCAGAAGGGTGCCGACGGGGTGCTGGTGAGCGGCTGTCACCCCGGTGACTGCCATTTCGACCACGGCAACTACCACGCCCGCCGCCGCTGGACCGTGTTCAACTCCCTCCTGCAGTTCGCCGGAGTGCCCGAAGAGCGGGTGAAGTTCTCTTGGATCAGCGCAGCCGAAGGCATCAAGTTCGCAGAACTGATCAGGGATATCACAGAGGACATCAGAAAAATCGGGCCGTTTGAAGAGTACCATACACTGATTGCCGAAACCGGCAGCGCAGCTCCATTATAATCCACACCCTCTTCATGAGCATACAGGAACACTACCGGTCCCGTGCAAAAGAACTGCTGAGTGCGGGGACCGTCAAAATGGTCATCGGCTACGGCGCCGGATCCACCCCGGACCGCCGCCGCCCCGTTTTCATCACAAGCCCCGATGAGGCCGACCGGCTCGTGCTGGACACGACCTGCCGAACCAACCTCTCGGGCTATCTGCTTCGCGAGGGACTCCTCAGCGACCAGAAGCAGGTGGCCGTCTTTCTCACGGTGGACGGCATCCGTTCGCTCAACGTCCTTGCTGCCGAGTCGCAGCTTGATACATCGCAGGTGCTGGTGTTTGGTTTCGGCATTGAGGGCGACCAGGCAAGGGCGATTGAGGGCGAGCGGGCGGCTGATTTCAAATCAGTCATTGCCGCAGCGAAGGAACAGCGCAAGAGTCAGCCGGCAGATGAGCTGCAGGAGAAGCTCGAAGCGATGACGCCCAAAGAGCGCTTCAGTTTCTGGGAAGGGGAATTCTCCCGCTGCATCAAATGCTACGCATGCCGACAGGCCTGCCCGATGTGCTGGTGCCGCCGGTGCGTTGTCGACAACAACCAGCCGCAGTGGGTAAACACCTCATCCCACACCCTCGGCAACCTTGAATGGAACCTCCTCCGGGCATTCCATCTGGCGGGACGGTGCGTCGAATGTGGCAACTGCAGCCGGGCATGCCCGGCCGACATCCCGCTGCATCTCCTCAACCGCAGGATGGCCGATGAGGTCCAGGCATCGTTCGACCACTATCCCGGCATGGACGAAGCGCAGGAGCCGGTGCTCGCAAGCTTCAGAAAAGACGATCCTGAGACATTCATTCTTTAACTGAACACAAGAGATGGCCACACTACTATATTCCGCGAACCTCAACGACTGCATCGCCAGGTGGCGGGAAGAAGGCCTTATGGTCTTCGGCCCGGCAACAACCGGCGGGGTATCGGGGTTTCAGGAAGTCAAAGACGCCGGGTCACTCGATCTCGACCTGATCCTTACCCGAAGCACCCTGAAAGAGCTCTTCTTCCCGCGCACTGAACCGATGCTTGGTTACCGGATAGGAAAACAGCAGATCGAAACAGAGGAGTTCCGTCCTCCGGAGGGCCGAAGGATCATTTTTGGCGTCCGTCCATGCGATGCTGCCGGAATGCAGGTCGACGACGCCCTCTTCGACTGGGACTACCACGATGAGTACTGGTTCCGACGCCGCGACAGCTCCGTCATCGTCAGCATTGCATGCACACATGCAGACGACTTCTGCATGTGCACCTCGCTCAACCTTTCGCCCGACAGCACAAAGGGATCCGACGTGCTGCTCCGCCCGCTTCTGGCCGGAAACGGCTGGCAGGTCGAAGCACTCACGGAACGGGGAGAAAACGCCCTTGCCTCCATTTCCTCACTCTTGAAAGAAGGCGGCGACCCAACGGCCCCGGTAGCTGATGTTCCGGTGAAGTTCGACCTCGAGGCCTGCAGGAGCTGGCTTGCCGACCCGGAAAACTTCGAGAGCCGGTTCTGGAAAGAGATCTCTGAGCGATGCATCGGCTGCGGATCCTGCACCTACCTCTGTCCCACCTGCCACTGCTTCGACATTCAGGATGAGGGAGACACTTACAAAGGCATACGACGCAAGAACTGGGACAGCTGCTCGTTTTCTCTTTTCACCATGCATACCTCCGGCCACAACCCGCGGGCGACCCAGTCTGCCCGGTGGAGGCAGCGCATCATGCACAAGTTCAATTACTTCTCCCTTAAATTCAACGTCAACAGCTGTACCGGCTGCGGACGGTGCACCCGTGAGTGCCCGGTCGACATGGGCGTAACGGAAACTTTACAAGCGATATCAACACTACAGCGGTGACTGCACACAACACGACATCAGGGGAAAACATCTACCGTCCGGCCGTCATGAAAATCGTCGCCACCCGCGACGAAGCACCCGGCGTTCGGACCATGCGGCTTGAGTTCCAGGACCCGCTTGAACTCGAAAAGTTCAAGCAGGCATACCGCACCGGCATGTTCGGCCTTTACGGCATCTACGGCGAGGGGGAAAGCACCTTCTGCGTCGCAAGCCCCGAGACCCGGAACGACTATATTGAATGCACGTTCCGCAAATCAGGCCGGGTAACCGCAGCACTCGCATCCGCTGAGATCGGAGACCTCATGACATTCCGCGGGCCGTATGGCAACCGCTTTCCGATTGAAGAGTTCCACGGTAAAAACCTCCTCTTCATTGCCGGAGGCATAGCCCTCCCCCCTACCCGCAGTGTCATATGGTCGTGCCTCGACCAACGTGACAAGTTCGGTAAAATCACCATCGTCTACGGTGCAAGAACAGTTGCCGACCTTGTCTACAAGCAGGAACTCGAAGAGTGGGAAAAGCGGGATGACGTTGAACTGGTCCTTACGGTCGATCCGGGCGGGGAGACACCCGACTGGAAACACCGTGTAGGGTTCGTGCCGACGATCCTCGAAGAGGCGGCACCCGCGGCCGGCAACTGCGTTGCCGTGCTCTGCGGACCGCCCATCATGATCAAGTTCACGCTGGCGTCCCTGAAGAAACTCGGTTTTGAGGAGGAGAACGTCTATACGACGCTGGAAAACCGTATGAAATGCGGCATCGGCAAGTGCGGTCGCTGCAATGTGGGTTCGGTCTATGTCTGCAAGGAGGGGCCTGTCTTTACGGCAGCCGAAGTGTCCTCCATGCCGCAGGCCGACCTGTAAAACCGCACCCTTTCTGTTCAATCGAGCATGACCCGGAAGAACCGCTCCGGACGATGGAAGTCCGGAGGATCGGGAGCTTCGTTCCACCAGGGCAGGAGCCCGGGAGACCCCTCGCAGGAAGAAGCACAGCACTGGAACGGCAGCACCCCTCCGCCACCCTTCTCCGGCTCTATGAACGGGCCGAGCAACCCGTAGGTGAAGGTCATCCCGAAGTGTCCGTCCCCGAACTCCACCACAACCCTATCTCTCCAATGCTCTCCTGACGGCCGCTCCTGTCCCGGAGTCCGACGGCGTGGACCCTCAAACCGGATGGCGAGCCACTGCCCGGAAGGCGAGGCCTCGAATTCCAGATAGGGGCCATTGCCGCCGCCGATGAACAGCTCTGAAGCCCCATATTCCCAGAGCCTGTCCATGAAGCCATCCGCATCCGGACCATTCTCCGGCGTTGCCATGAACCCTTCCGGCAACGGAGAGGACGTGCTCCAGCGGATGAACGGCCGGTCGCATGCAATGGCGGCATGGGCGAGCGGCATCAGCTGCTCCAGGCGCACCTCAATCCCGGAAGGAAACGCCATCTCACGGCCGGGGTAACCAGTCAGGGGCCCCCGGAGAAGAACCCTCGGAAAGCTGCCTGAACGGGCGCCTTCGGCTTCAGCCATACCGGGGCCGTCAAGAATGCCGGACCATCCGTAGCCGGAGTCATCCCGGTCGACATCAAAGGCCACCCCGCAACGCTGGAGCAGCTCTACGGGGAACCGGCCGATGCATTCAAGCTCAAGCTGAAGCTGTATCCCCTCATGCTCTAAAGCAGCAGCCCGCATCCGTCCTGCAAGGCGAAGCACGTCGGCAGCAGTGGCGTCTTTTTCATTGAAAATGAAGTTGGCATGGTGAGGGCTGACGGCCGCACCGCCCTCACTGGCACCCTTGAAGCCGAGCTCTTCGAATATCCTGCCGCAGGGGCGGCCGGCATCGTAATTGTTCCTGAACACCGAGCCACAGCTCGGGAAATCGAAGTGATGTTTCTGGAGGCGCTCACCGAGATGGCCTTGCATCCGCGCCTCGATCTCCTCCGGCGTGCCGAATCCCCCGAACCGGAGCAGGACGCCGAGCACGATTCCCGGTATATGCATGAGGGAGGTCTCTTTGTAGCCATGAAACACCTCTTCGGGCTGAAGAAAGGTGAGGGTCCCGGATGGTGAGAGGACGAAAACACCGGCCGTCACGGCCGATATTTCACCACCGAAACAGCGGGCGTTCATCCTCACCGTTCCGCCGATGCGGCCGGGAAGACGGTAGAGCCACTCTCCGCCGCTGATGCCCAGCCGGAGCAGTTCCTGAGCAACAGCAGTGTTCTCGGCACCCGCCTCCACGAAGAGTTCGAGGGGGCCGGTACGCCAGATGCGCTGCATCCCCTCAAGGGAAAGGACGGTACCCTGAAAATCATCATCGGCGAACAGCGTATTGCTGCCGCTGCCCTGCACAGCAAGCCGAAGACCCTCACCCCGGTTCCAGCGGACGAGGTCGGCACATTCGGCCGGCGAGGAGGGAAACACCATGAACCGTGCCCTGCCCCCGATACCGTAGTACGCTCTGGAGTGCAGCGGCACATCGGCTTCATACCGGCATGGAGGAGTGGGGTGGCTCATCTCTGGAGGATAGGTTCACATGGTTGGTGCGCCCTCTGGCGCAGGCACTACCTGAACAGTAACATACAAAGAGGGAACGGGTTTCTCAAGGGTCCCGCCCTCTGATTTCATGGAGCACCGATAGCAGTAGTTCCGCCTATGACCCCGGCACAGTGGAGTGATAGACGACGGCATCGTTTTCGCTTGTTGCGTTCAGGATACGCCGGGCCTCTTCTGCTTCATCCGCCGTCCCTTCTGCCATGACAAGGAAATGCCCCTCACGGAGTGCAGCTTCATACCGGCTTGTGCACTCCTTGGGAATGCCGATGCTGAAGAGCGCCGCACCGACAGCGCTGAGGCCGCCGACCACAAGCTCCCGCTCAAGCGCGGAGAGGATCAGCTCCACGATAGGGCCGAACAGCATCACATGGCCGATGCCGGGCACAAAGAATGAGGCCGAAGCGGAAAACTGGCGGGAAAGTCCCTGCCAGAAGGCTTCGAGCTTCCCGCACGCCCTCAGCTGTTCACCGATGCGGTAGAGACCTGACACATGCGCCCCATGAGGGGAATCCAGGCCGATAAGGGAAAGCTTGCCAAGATCGAAACCGGATGCGCTGAGCTCTTCGATGGCCTTTTCAGCCGTGAGATGCTCAAGAAACACCCCTGTCGTCACATTTCTCCGCTCCATTCCATTCCTCCCTCTGTCTCTCTGAACGTTAGACAAGCTACAGCTTCAGTATATAGGGGGAGTAGACTACGCCAGCATATCACAGTGAACGGAGCGCATGCCGCTCAAGGCTCCGCTCCAGCATTTCAGCCCTTCACAAGGACACGCTCTTCAATCGGCGAAAACGACTTTTCACCGGGCCAATGCTTGACGCTACCGTAAACCAGCTGTGAGAGGAGACGCCATGAAGGAGCGATGCCCCATTCACGATGCACCGCCTCATCGATAAGCGGATTGTAATGCTGGAGCGAAGCGCCGCATCCCTCATCCTCAAGCGCGGTCCATACGATGTACTGCGCCATGCCCGAAGTCTGGAGAGAAAACAGGGGGAACTGAGCGGCATAAAGCGGATAGCTGGTACTGAGGCCATCGATCACCGCCTGGTCCTCAAAAAACATCACGGTTCCGGCACCGGCACGAAACCCTGCAATTTTTTCCTCAGTTGCCGGAAAAGACTCTTCGGGAACAACTCCGCGCAGGATATCCAGGACAATATCCCAGAGCCTCCGGTGTGCATCAGGCTTCAGCACCACAGCACGGGAGCTCTGCGAATTGAAGGTAGAAGGGGTATGGAGTATGGCGTGATGGACAATAGCTACCACACGGTCGTGCTCAACCGCCACTGCGGCGCCGATGTCATAAACCGAGCGGCGGTGCCGGACGGCCTCGAGAAAATCCCGTTTCATGCTCATTGCTCTCCCGCTGGCTTCTGGTTAATAAAACGTAACCGATAAAAATCATGAACGCATGAAACGCCCCTCCCGTTCCGGGCGCGCGGGCAGGAACCGTTCATTGTGTATATTCCAAAAAAAAGAGAACGATGCGCCTCAACCACCCTGCAACCATTTCCAGAACCACATGCCTAGCTTGAAAGCACTCCTCCTCGCGCTGCTTGCAGCCCCACTGCTGTCGGCATCGGTGCCGCACCGTGAGCCGGACGCCATAAACAACAACGAAAAAGGATCCCTTCGGGTACAGATCATGGGACTCGCCAGCACAGAGGGCATCATCGGAGCCGCCATCTACACCTCGAAGCAAGGATTCCCCGACAAACCCGAGCGGGCCTATCTCTCCAAAGCAATGAAGCTGCAGGGTTCATCCCCGGTCTTTGAATTCAGGAACATCCCATATGGCACTTACGCCGTAAGCATCCTGCATGATGAAAACGGCAACGGGAAAATGGACAAGACCTTCATCGGCATCCCCAAGGAAGGTTTCGGGGTCTCCAACAACCCTGCCATCGGATACGGCCCTCCGAGTTTCAAAGAGGCACGATTCGAAATAACCGCCAAAGAAGTTGAAGTGCGGGTCGCGATGAACTATCTTGAAAGAATGAAAGGTTCAATGAACAACAGCAACGCCAATAACGGCAGCATACAGCAAAAGGACCACAGATGAAACGGAACCACACGTCCCCCTTCATGCTTCTCGTCTCGGGATCCTTCCTCCTCGGATGCAATCCTACGGTAAGGGTCGAAGCACCCGACAAACCGATCGTGATCAACATGAACATCAAAATCGATCATGAGATCCGCGTCAAGGTCGACAGGGAGCTCGACTCGCTGCTTGACAACAAACAGGGACTATTCTAAACCGGAGAACCAGCACGATGAAAACGAAATCGATCTTCTCTCTCGCCATCCTCTCTTTTATGATGCTGCTGATGGCACTGGCCGCACCAGCTTCAGCACTTGACCTCGATACGGCTCGCTCCAGCGGACTTGCCGGCGAAGTCGACACCGGCCTGCTTGCCATACCTCCAGGCGCAGCTCAGGATGCTGCCACCCTCATCAGAGACATCAACAACCAGCGCCGGGCTGAATACGCCCGTGTGGCGGCCCAGAACAACCTCGCGCTCGATGTCGTTGGCTCAATGATGTTCCAGAAGATCTACAGCCGGCTTCCGGCAGGCACATGGATCCAGATCAAGGGTGAATGGAAGAAAAAAACACCCTGACCGCTTCCCGTGAAATGGCTGCTGCGCATCATACCCCTGCTCCTGCTGCTGCCGCTGCTCTTTTTGGCGGCAGCATGGGTCTTCTTTCCGCAGATTGCCCCCGCCCTTCTCCGTTCCGCTCTTGAAGCACCGGGACGCCGTATAGAGATAGCCGGCCTCTCCCGGCCCGGCTTCAACTCTGTAGGCTGCCATGCCCTCACGGCCGATGTTGAGGTACCGCCGGGTCCCTGCACCCCTGACACCGCCGCCACCCTCTACCATGCAACCATCATCAGGCCGCAGTTGCGATGGGATACCGATCTTTCGAAGCTCCTCGCCACGGGAAAAGCCACCATCACCCTTCGCCTCACTGCTGACAGCCTGCAGTTCGGGCCAAGCTCCGGAGCATTCAGTTATTCCGATACCGACCCTCTTGCCGGCGTGGAGATGAGCATCTCGCTGAATGGTTTCAATGCACCGGCATTCACCCCGCTTGCCGCCTCGTATGTGATCGATGATGCCGCCCTCGAGGCCGGCGGATTCAAGGCCAGGGGCATCAGCGTCCCGCTCAGGGCCTCGGCCGACCGGGAATGGGTGCCGGAAAAGGCCGACATCAGCATCCGGAGCCTCGAAAACAAAACCGGTCCGTTGCCCGTTACCGCCATCCGGGCATCCCTCATCGCTCTGCCCGACAGCAGCAACCATTGCACCCTCACCCTCAACCGCTCTTCCCTGGAACTCTTCGGCATGAAGGCCTCGACCGACACGCTTGCCTACGATATGCTCCGGAAGCGGGCCGCATTCCAGCTCGATATCGAAAACGCCGATCTTATCCGCCTGCAGGGCACCAAAGCGGGCAACCGGGAAAAGCCTTTTGCCACCGGAGTGCTCCACGGAAGCATTCCGGTCGTCTACGCCGACTCTGTCCTGAGGGTAGAGGGAGCCTTCATCTCGGCCTCCAAACCCCTTGCACTCCATTGGTACGACCGCACCGTGCAGGAGTGGCTGTCGATAGAATTGGGGACGGGTCCCGTCCTCAGGAAGCTCAAGGCCCAAATAGCCGTCGGCGGCCCGGAGGGAACCGAACTTACATCCCTCTCGGCAGGAATGCTTCAGGGAACCCTCAAGGCAAAAACCGCCAGAACTCCCGCCCCGTCCGGCAGGAAACCCATCATCGTGGGGATTGAGGGCGTCGATGCCCTGCAGACGGTCAAATTCCACGGAGCCTATAAAGGAGCACTCAAAGGCCGTATCTACGGTACGGTACCTGTCACTCTTGAAAAAACGGGGTTTGCCATCCGGAACGGAACCCTCCGCTCAGAGGGAGGAGGAACCATCTCAATCAGAGACCCGAAAACCGGGATAGAAGCCTCCTATGCGTTCACTGAACCAACGGCGCGCTTCACCCGTTACCCGACCGGTGCCCTTACCCTCGATTTCAGCATGAGAGAGCTCACTCGCAAGGCAGAAGGCGGCGAACTGCTCCTCACTCACCCGGCAGGCAGAGCCTTGCTGTGGAGCGATCCGGCGTCCCCCGACATGGTACGCCTTACGAACTTCAGTGCAGGATTTTTCAACTCCACCCTCAGCATAACCGATGCACGCTACGATATGCTGACCGGCAGCGGGAACACCGTGCTGCATTTCAGCAGCCTCCCGCTGCAGAAACTGCTGGACCTGCAGGGCACGAAAAAGCTCTATGCAACCGGCACCCTTCAAGGCGACATACCCGTCAGGATGGATAAAGAGACCATCGCCATCAAGGACGGTGGGCTGCGCGCCGAAGAATCCGGGCAGATCATCTATGCCACCACCCCCGAGGAACGGGCAGCCGCCAACCCAGGACTCAGGACAACCTATGAGGCACTCACCAACTTCCTCTACATCCAGCTCGCCTCATCGCTTGACATGGCTCCTGACGGCGAGTCACTCTTAACAGTCCAGCTGAAAGGCAATAACCCAGAATACCAGGGCGGGCGCCCGGTTGAAATCAACCTCACCATCCGCCAGAACCTCCTCTCCCTCCTGAAAAGCCTGAGCATTGCCTCCGACATCGAGCGCTCTATTTCTGAAAAAGCGCTCCGACCTGAGAAATAAGCAGCCGCCACGCCTGCTTTCCTACCTCCCTGTACAAGCGCACCACATTCCTACATTTCCGTAGCTTTAAACACTACAGGCACACGTCCAACAAAGCCGTAGGACATTGCCATACAGTGACTTAACAAACATATTGATTCCGGCACGGTTATTGCAATTGATTACTGCAGATACTTCTGCCATTGCTGCATTTTTCAGTTCACCAATCAGGAATACCCATAGCATCATGACGACCAGAACCATGCAACCATGCAGCACCCCGTACGGAGGACTTGAAGGGATCGAGTTCCGTGAGCTTGCCTCAAACAGCAGAATGGACGGCGGCTTCATTACCGGCCCTCAGACGCTCAAGACACCATTCGGCGACATGGTCCCCCAGTTTGAAACGGAAGACATGGGGCGCCGTACCCTTAAACCGCTCTGCTTCTACAAGGACGGAACACCGAAAGCCATCCCCCTGCAGACCCGGACCATGCTCAAGACCCCTATCGGGCATCTCCCGGCCGAACTCTTGACTTTTTATCCCTCCGGTGCGCTCAAAAGGGTGTTTCCGCTCGACGGGAAGCTCAGCGGGTTCTGGTCGTGGCAGAACGAGCTGAAGCTTGCCGAAAAGCTCAGCTTCGACTCACCGCAGGGAGCGCTGAACGCCAAGGTGATTGCATTCCGCTTCTATGAAAGCGGTGCCCTGAAAAGCCTCACCCTCTGGCCCGGAGAATCCATCACCATCATGACGCCTCTTGGTATGATCACAGCAAGAAAAGGGGTGTCATTTTATGAAAACGGGTCGGTCAGGTCCCTTGAGCCCCTGAAAAAGACCGTGCTCGAAACACCGATCGGCGACATGAGGGCCTACGACAGCGAACCCAACGGCATCCACGGCGACACCAACTCCCTGCAGTTTGCGCCGGACGGCAGCATCAAGGGCATCAGCACGGTGGACGAAGCCATTGAGGTGAGCATTGAGGGTGTGCTCGAAGTGTTCCGTCCCGGGCTGAAGAACAATGTCTGCGGTGACGAGCGGAAGGTGAAGGTTCCGATGCATGTCCTGTTCAGGGGGGAGCGCGTTTTCATCAACAGCGAGGAGGGGGAAGGCTTCAGTGTCGAAACATGCCGGGCGATTGGGCTTGAGGCCCTCAGCGGCGCCGACGAGCCGTCCTACTCCTGCGGAGGCTGAGCGGCTGAGGTTCCGGCAAGCCACCCTGTGGAAAAAGCCGCCTGCAGGTTATAGCCGCCGATTTCACCGGTGTAGTCGAGCACTTCACCGGCGAAGTACAGCCCCGGGACCAGTCGCGACTCCATCGTTTTCGGGTTCACCTCACCAAGCACAACCCCGCCGGCTGACACCTCTCCCTGCTCCATCGGCACCTTCGCCACCGGCCCCAGCGGGAACCGCTTCAGCACCGAGAGCAGGGATTGCCGGGTTTTCTTCTGCAACCCGCCCCAGACCACCTCGTCTCCAATGCCTGCGTGAGGGAGGATACAGCCTACAAACGCGGTCGGGATGGTGCCGTGCGGGTGGTTCCCGCCAGCAATCCTTCCGCCGGGTGCAATCGGACAGGACTGCAGGAACTTGCGCACCATCTGGCTGCCGTTACGCGCTGCATGAAGGAGCAGCTCCTCCTCCAGTGCGCTCACCTCATGGGAGGGGAACAGATCTGCCGTCATCATGCATGACCCGGTGGTCTGCATGATGCGTGCAACATCGCGTGAAATCGAGAGCGCCGCCGGTCCGCTGAGGCCGCGATGGGTAAAGAGCACGTCCCCGTTCCGGGAACTCTTCTCTTTACCCGAAGAGGCATGAATGGTAACGGAGCGGAGAGCAATACCGGAGAGCTCACTGCCGGGAGGATTGATGAGGTAGAGGGGTGCGAGTGCCGGGGAGACAGGGGTCTTTGTATGACCGAGCGACACGGCAAGCCGGATGCCGTCCCCTGTCGTACCGAGCTGCGGCCATGAAGCGCCGCCGGTGGCGATGATGAGCCGTTCCGCACTGAAGATGCCGCCCTCCGTCTCCAGCTCAAACATCCCGCTCTTCCTGCTGACTCTGGTTACTCTTGAGCCATAGATCATGAGGGTGCCGGCACGCTTCAGCATCCGGCTGAGGGCCTCGGCAACCGCATCGGCATCGCCTCGCTCTGTAAACACCTTCCCGTCCGGTCGTGCCTCAAGCCCGACCCCTTCGGCCTCCATCAGGGCAATGATGTCCTCGTTGGTGAAGCTGTGGAGGGCATGGCGGAGAAAGCGGCGTTCATTCATCCTGAGAAAACCCTCCTCAAGAATGGCCTCTACCGGTCCGGCGTGGGTAAGGTTGCATTTCCCGCCGCCGGATATCCTGATTTTCTCACCGGTACGACGGTTGCGCTCAAACACCATGACGGAACGTTCGGCCTTCGAAATGCCCCCCTGAGCCGGTGCCCTCAATGCAGCAACAGCTGCCGCCATGCCTGAGGCTCCGCCGCCGATGATGGCTACTCTGCAGTGCTTCACGTCCGCTCCCTGACGCGGACACCATCGCGAAGAACTGGTGACGGGTGCAGAATGACCCTGGCACCAACGTCAATACCCTCCAGCAGTTCCGCCTCATGGGTTCCCATAAGCCCGATCCTGACCGGTTTTTCAGCGGCCCGGCCGCCTTCCGCCACGAACACATGCCACCGGTTTCCGGCGCGAAAGAGCGCACTCCGGGGGATTTTCAGGCAGTGCTCCCGCCGCTCCACCTCAATCCGCGCCTGCACCCGGTAGTTGTCGCCAAGAGCCGGTTCGGCAGAGAGAAGAACGGCAATGACGTTCACCCGTTTCTCCTCCACGCCGAGAGCGGAGAGTGTCGTTCTTGCAGCTGGCTCCACCCTCATGACTCTGGCGGCAAGGATGGAGGGCCCTCCCCAGCCGGTGATTTCGACAGGGTTTCCGGGACGGACAAGAACCGCATCGCTGGAGAGAAGATCGATGATGATTTCAAGCGACATGGGATCGCCGATATCAAGCAGCGGGGTGCCGGCCTGCAGGGTGCGCTCGCTTTTTTCATGGATGACGAGAACCCGGCCATCGACAGGCGAGAGCACATGAAGAGGCCTTGATGCGACTGAGGGATCAATGACCGCTCGTGCTCTGCCTAAACGGAAGCGGGCGGCTTCAGCCGCGGCAGCAGCCGACTGCAGTTCTCTCTGCAGCATGGCCGAGTCGTTCTGCGCCCCCTCGAATGCTTCCTTCGATACAGCACCCTCGCCGTACAGGTTCCGATAGCGCAGGGCGCGAAGAGCCGCTTCGCCGGCATTGACCGCAGCCTTTTTTTTACGGGCGAGCGATTCATCGAGCGCTGAGGCTGCAGCCCGGGCGCTGAAAGCCGCCTCCCGCTCCTGCAGGGCGTCAAGCGCCGGTGGAAGGACAGTGGCGGCAATGTCTCCTCTACGGAGGGAATCCCCCTCCTCAAGCGTGATACGCAGAAGCCGTCCGGTTATCGGGGCTGCAACCCGGTAGCGCTCACCTACACGGGCGGTTCCCTCATCTTCAATCGTGGCCTGCAGAAGACCCGGGGAGACTGGAGCGGTATCAACAGAAACCGGAGCAGGCCGGAAGAGGGCGTACAGCAGAAACGCCACACCAATGAGCCCTAGAATCGTGAAGAGCCGATTCTTTGAAGGCAGCTGAAAATGTTTCCGGCCGGAAGCGTGCATGCTGTTGAGAATCATTCCCTTGTTTTGAGGACCGCCACAAGATCAAGCCGCTGCAGTCTGCGCCATATTGCAAAACCCGACAGCATTGACACCGATATGACGACAAGATAGGCAAAAAGAACGTTCCACACCGTAAACACCAGGGGCATCCGGTAAAGATCCGAGTTCAGTGAACGGGCAAGAAGGATAGAGAGCAGGATTCCGAGGAGATAGCCGGGGATAAGGGCCCCGAGGGTTATGACGGCCTGCTCGCCAAGCAGGATAAAGGAGATCTCCCCCTTCGTCATTCCGAGTATCCGCAGCCCTGCCAGTTCGCGGGAGCGTTCTGAAAGGGAAATCCTGGCCCCGTTGTATACGACGGCAAACGCAAGCACACAGGCAAATACCGTCAGGATAATGGTTGAGGTCATCATGCTCCGCTCGATCAGTTCGTCGAAACTCTTCCGGAGGGCTTTGAGGAGCATGATGCCGCCGACGCCGGGCATCTGCTTGAAATCGGCGTAGCGGGCTTCCATTTCTGCTGGATCTATCTTCAGGAGCGCACCGTTCACCACGCCGTCGTCTCCGGCAAGGCGGTTGAGCCCTTCAAGCTGCATGTAGGCGCTGAGCCCGAGGATTTCATCAATCGTCCCTGCCACCAGGACATTTCCGGAACGCTGTCTGCCATGGAGAAGATCGACCCGGAGGGTGTCGCCCGCCTCGACGCCGAGAGCCGAGGCAAGCTCTGTGGTCAACAGCATGCCGTCCGGAGGCACCGTCCTTGAAAGCCCCCTGCTGTCGACAAGACGCTGGAGGCCGCCCCTGAAGGGAAGCCCGCGGATCGACTGCCGTTTCGAGCGGTGCCGGAAGCTCAGCCGCGCAGGCTCCTCCCGGTAGTACTCATCCTGAAGCACCCCCTCACCACTCTTGAGGGAGGATGCGATGGAGGGCGGCATAGGATTATTGAAGAGGAGCGTGACATCTTCACGGTGTTTTTCACCGAACTCGACATGCACCATCCATTTCGTTGCATCGTAGGCGTAGCGACCGGCAAACAGTATGGCGACTGCGAGGGCCACCATAGCCAGAGAAAGCGTGCTCTTCCATGGATGACGCTCGAGGTTCCTGACAATGATCTTCACCGGAACCGGCATCCGTCCGAAAAACCGGAGCCGGTCCAGCAACCCCTCACGGTACAGCGCCGGCGACTCCGGACGCATTGCCTCGGCTGGAGGAAGTGCGGTGACACGCCGTACCGATGAGGCGGCGCCAAGAAGCGCTGCGGCAAAGCTCAAGACGACAGCCAGCAGCAGGTCAGCCGGACGGAACAGATAGAGCGGATCGGGGAAATTATAATACTCAGAATAGATCCTCATCAAGCCTCTGCCGAGAAAGACACCCCCAACAGCACCGCCAAGCACGCCAGCCGCAGCGGGAAGAAGGGCAAAGCCGAGATAATGCAGACCGATCTCCCGCCCCCGGTACCCCATTGCCTTCAGGACGCCGATCTCCTCGCGCTGGAGGTTGACCATGCGGGAAAGAATGATGTTGAGAAGAAACACGGCAGCCAGAAGGAACACAGCAGGAAGAAAAGTCACCTGGACGGCAACCTGGCGGATCTCGTCGGAGATGAAGCGGTCGGAGATCTGTTCATCCCGGCCATATGCACCAAGCGAACCGTAGCGGCCGAGCAGCCTGTCGAGCTCCATCTTCACATCCTCCTTTGAAGCATCCCGCTCCAAAGCAACCGACAGGTCGTTGAACGCCCCGCTCATGTCGAGGGCCGACTCCATTGCAGTACGACCCATCCAGAGCACACCGAAATGCCGGCTGTCGGGAAAGAACGCCCCCGGCTGTACCTCGTAGACATACTCCGGCGAAAGACCAGTCCCGACAATCCTGAGTTCTTTCAACCGACCGTTGATCACCACCCGGATCCTATCTCCCGGCTTGAGTCCGTTGGCCTCCATGAATGGCCTGCTGGCCACAACCTCGTTAAGAGATCGGGGTTCGATGTACCGGCCTGCAACAACGGCAATCGCATTGAGCGATGCCTCCCCGCTGCGCTCCGGGATGGAGATCAGCCGGGCTGTTGCGGGTTCAGGAAGGCCCGGAACATCAAGCGTCACGTCGGCTACCACCCTCGATGTCACAAAGCGCACTCCGGGCACAGCGGACACTGCACCCTCCATATACCCCGGGGCCCGCTTCAGCTGCATGAACACATCGGCGAACCGGTACCTGGCGTAGTAAGCCTCCAGCGTGGCTTCAAGCGAATACTTCACGCTCCGCATCGACACAAAAACCGCTATGCCGCAGGCCACCACAGCGGCGACTGCCGCCATCTGCGTAAGGCCACGGCGAAGCCCGAAGAGGAGTTTGTGGTTCAGGGTATGCATCTCTCGAGCTACCATGAGAGTTCGGAAGGATCGAGACGCGTTTCGTTCCGGTAGTCCTCCGAGACCTCCCCGCTTCGCATCCGGATAACCCTGTGGGCCATACCGGCAATCGAAGCATTATGGGTGATGAGGAGCACCGTTGTCCGCAGTTCAGCGTTCACCATCCGGAGTACCTCCAGAACAATCTTTCCGGTCTGGAAATCGAGTGCTCCGGTGGGTTCGTCGCAGAGCAGCAGCCGGGGCCGTTTGGCTACAGCCCTCGCAATAGCCACCCTCTGCTGCTCCCCTCCTGAAAGCTGAGCTGGAAAATGCTGCATCCGTTCACCAAGACCAACAAGCCGAAGCGCATCCACTGCATCCATCGGATCAAGGGCGATGTCGGTGACGAGCTGCACGTTCTCAAGTGCAGAAAGGCTCGGGATCAGGTTGTAGAACTGGAAAACGAACCCGATGGAATGGCGGCGGTATTCAGTCAGTTCAGCTTCGGAAGCCGTAGAGAGGTTCCGATCGCCGAACAGCAGGGTTCCGGATGAGGGCGTATCAAGGCCGCCGATGATGTTCAGGAGGGTGGATTTCCCGCTTCCCGAAGCGCCGAGCAGCACGACAAGCTCCCCTTCAGCAATGCTGAGGGAAACATTACGGAGAGCCTCAACACTTACCTCGCCCATCGGATATGATTTGCCAATCGAGTCAAGGGTGAGGATGATCCCCCGATCCCTGTCCGGGAGGTTCTCTGCTATGTCCATCTCTGTGCGGATTATGATGTTCTGTCATAATTCTTCAACAGACTCCGCATGCATTTCATTTCCCGGGGGGAGAGGGATGAGGAAAACAAACGTTATTTTAGGATGACAGCCAGAAAAACCGATCCGTCAGTTCAAGAAGAGACCCCTCCGCCATGCATGTCAATATATACCTGCTCTCTATCATCATATTCATTCTCGGCCTCCTTACCGGAGCACTCGCGCTCTTCTTCACCGGGAGGAAGCACCGGGCTCCCTCAAGAGGCAAAGTCGGCATAGGGCCATCAAGCGTAGCAGGGCGCGGGGCGTTCGCCCTGGAAAAAATCAATGAAGGAGAGGTGCTCGAACGGTGCCCGGCTCTCGAGGTGACGGAGAGCGATGTGGGAGGGGAACTCGTGAACTATGTCTTTTACGGAAACACCGAGCGCTCGCGGCTCGTCGTGATGGGCTATGGGATGCTCTTCAACCACTCCTTCGAACCCAATGTCGCCTACTGGCTCGACGATACGGCAACAGGCCCTGAACTGGTGCTCTATGCACTCCGGACGATCAGCAAGGGAGAGGAACTCTTCTACAACTACGGAAAAGAGTGGTGGAGCACCAGGCAGGAAGCTGTGTAGGCTCCCCTGCCCGGCCATCTCCATAGGAAGAGGGTCTATACGCCCGAAGTCCTCAGCAGCCTTCCGAGCTTGCTGAACCGGTAGTAATGCGCCCAGCCGTGCTTCAGCCAGTGCCCGAAAAGGGGCATGGGAAAAAAGATCTCCTTGATGCCGTCCGCATAGACGAAGCCGGCTCCGTTGCCGATGTCCATGACACAGAGGATGTTCAGGTGCTCCCTGTAGCCTTTCAGCGCCCCCTCGCGGCCCTGAATGACAATTGACGCGTTGTGTGCGGCGTTGACAGCCATGGTTTCAGCAAGATGCCCCTGCTTGGCCTTCCAGTCAGGGCCCTCGAGCGCGGCCGAGTCACCGATTGCGTACCACCCTTCGATGCCGTCAATACGGCAGTAATCGTCAATCATAATGAAGCCTGACGGGTTCAGCGGAAGATTCGACTCCTTGATGACCCGGTGGCCGTCAAGCGCGGAGATGAACATGGTGAAATCGCTCTCCAGACGGCTGCCGTCCTCGAACATGACCCCGCCCTCGTCAAAGCCAGTGATTTTCTTCCCGTACCGTGTCTTGAACCCGTTATCCCTGAACATGCCGTCCATCGCCTCAAGCGCCTTCCTGCCCATTCTGGCTCCCGGCTGCGGCATCGGGGCGAAAAAGGTCATCTCATAGCGGTCACGGATGCCGAGCTTCTTCAGCTTGTGGTGCAGGTTGAAGAAAAGCTCGAAGGCCGGTCCGCCGCGCACCGCGCTCTTATCCTTTGGATTGCCCCCGAACCCGAAAGCGATCTTTCCGCTCCCCTTTGCGATAATGGCATCGACCCGCTCTTTCAGGTAGAGTGAGTTCTGCGGGCTTGCGCAGATGGAGCGGGCATGCTCCATGCCGGGGTACTGGATCTTTGCGGCGCCGAGCGCCACGACCACAGCGTCCGTTCCACTCCGCTCCCCGCCTTTTTCAAGCCACACCCTGCGGCTCTCCGCGTCAATGGCCGTGACTCGGTCGATGGTCAGGGTGAAGCCGTGACGCCGGGCCAGTTTTTTGAGCGGGATGGACGCGTCGCTGTATTTCAAGGTTCCGACCGGTATCCATATCGATATGGGAAAAATGAACAGGTGGTCTCGGTCTGATACCAGTTCAACGGAGAATCCCTTCTTGCGGAACGCAATTGCCGCTTCAGCGCCGGCAATGCCTCCGCCGAGTATGAGCACACTCTTTATGTTCTTCACTGCATTATGCTGTTTGTCGTGATAATATGCATGCCTGAGGGGCACGGAGTGACGACATTATAAGCATATGCCAATAATTATGAAACAATAATTCGGAAACTGTTTTCTAACGCTTCATGTCAGTCTATGGAGGAGCAGCGCCCACGGCGTACCATGGGGCGGCCGCAGTCGGGGCAGTCAAGGGTCCGGCAGGGTGTGCCGTTATGGTGCGGTATTTCGGTCCCGCAGTGGAGGCAGACACAGATTCCCGGCTCGTCAGGCTCGCCGTTTGGATCCTGCGGCTGGATGTGGCCGCCCTCGATGCAGATTGAATGACCCTCGACGAGCGCCAGAGCAACCTTACGATGTGCAGAGTCCAGGATACGGCCGAAGGTCTGGCGGGATACCTTCATGAGGCCGGCAGCTTCGGCATGGTAGAGGCCGAGTTTGTCAGCAAGACGGATGGCCTCGAGTTCGTCAAGCGTGATCACCACGTCTTTCAGCCGTGAGGGAGACACGCCCTCCGGCTTGAAGCAGGTTGCCCTCGGCTTGCCGACGACACAGCGGCACAGGACCGGCCTGCCGGGGCGGACGGGTTTTCTCCGGCTGCGGCTTTCGCTCCCTTCTCCCATCACTCCTCGGTGCATATACTGCCGGAAACCATTGCGGTTGCCGTACGGATGATGAGAAAAAGCACGACAATGGCCAGAAAGGCGAGCTCAAAAAACGCAATGCTCCGGAAAAAAGGGTTTTCAGTGAGGGAGAACATTTTCACGGAAGCCAGCACCCTCGCTGCGATCGGAAAAGAGTACGCCCACCAGGAGAGGTGGAACTCCAGCCGTGAAAGCGAAGGGAGACGGAAGAGCAGAAGGACGAAGAGGTAGAGGGAAAAGTAATAGAGAATGCGGGCGAATGCATCAAGCTGGCCGCCGTTCAGGCTGAGATAGGCGAGAAAGCCGAGTGCCGGAGGGGCAAAGAGGATGAAGAGGGTCGGCATGAACCGCTCGGGAATGGAGGCATGGAAGATCATCCGGTTCATGACGATGACAAAGAGGGCGATCCAGAACACCAGGCCGAGAGAAAAGAAAAACCAGGAGAGCTCGAGGTTCCCGAGCCTTACGCCCGAAAGCGGAACAATGATGGAGCCCATGATCGGAATGAACCAGGCCGGAGTCATGTGGCTGATCCGGTAATGAGGTTCAGACATCCAGCTGGAAATGATGGCGACAGACGAGGCGAACTGCAGAAAGACTCCGACCATGAAGAAATAGCGGGCCGTCTCGATGTCGCGGACAAGAAACACCGCCGAAAAGATGAGAAGAACGATTGCCGGCAGAGGAAAGAAATTGATCAGGACAGGATGGCCCCACTCAAGAGCAACTTCTCCCGGATGCAGGAGGGATTTCAGGAGGTAGGCCACTACGGAGAGCCCGCCGATGGCAAGCGTGAGGTAGAGCAGCCAGTCGGAAGGAAGAGATCCCATACCGGCCAGCGGCATGCTCCGCTGCACGGCCAGCGTGAAGCCGGCCATGCCGAGGACCAGCGAAAAGAATGTTACAGGGAAATGCCGGAGTCGCTGGATCTTTTCCATAGCAGAGAGTGTCCTGCGTTCAGGTTAAAAAAGGCAGCCCGACCCTCAGGAGCCGGCGACCGAAGTCGAAAGCTCGAACACCGGAGGATCCTGGATATGCTTCTTCACCGCGCAGAGGTTCGCCGCATTGATGACCGCATCGCGGTACTTCTCCGGGAAATCGGCCGGAAGCTGGATATCAATGGCAATTTTCCCGATGCCGCGACCACTCTCTTTGGGGAAATGGGACTGCACGATACGGATGTTATCGGTCGGAATGTCGCGCTGCTGACAGAAGGAGTAGACGTATATGCCGGCACAGGTGCCGATGGAAGCAAGGAAGAGCGCGAACGGCTCTGGAGCCGATCCCTCGCCGCCGCCATTCGGGGACTGGTCGGTATGAATGGTGAAGCCTTTGAACTCGGCATTGACCTTCTTGCCGCCGCCGAACGAAATGATCATATCGTTGCCCATGATGTAAGATAGAAATAAGGGTGTAAGGAGATGCTCTGAAACAGATCCCGGCCAAAAGGGGGGATGCCTATTATAAGCATATGCTCATGTAGAACCAAATGCAGAAATCCGCCCGGCCCGAAACCTCAACGCAGCATGAAATAAAGTCCGCCAGCCGTCCATACGGCTATTTCCGTCACCTCGCTGACCGCCCCGAGAACGTCTCCGGTGACTCCACCAATTTTCTTACTGGAGAGCCAGCCGATGAAGAGGGTTGAGGCAAGAGACGCTCCTGTAACAATGACAACAGCCCCCGGGGTGCTTTTCAGGACGAAGACGATGATCAAAAGGGCTGAGAGGGAGGAAACAACGGCATGCTTGCGGCCCGCCCCCACAACAAACCCCTCCGCCGTGCCCCCGCCGCTGCGGGCGTAAGGAAGCGCAACGGCAAGCGCCACCTGAGCCGTGCGCGCAAGCACCACGCCAGCAATAACCCAGTCGAAGGCACCGAACGAAAGAAGCTGTTCAAGGGCAACCCACTTGAAGAGCAGGAGAGAGCCAAGACCCAGAGCACCGAACGAGCCGACATTGGGATCTTTCATGATCCTGAGGGCCGAATCGCGGTCGCGCCCGCCCCAGAATCCGTCAAACATGTCTGCAAGGCCGTCGGCATGCATGCCACGGGTAACCACAAGGCCGGAGACAACCATCAGCGCAGCACCGAATCGGTCCCATCCCGCCAGGTATCCGATCCAGCCGGACCCGGCCACGAAGAGGCCGAGCAGCAGGCCGACAGCAGGAAACCAGTAGAGGGCAGAGCTGAACGACCGGGCCTCTCTGCCCGGAACCGGAAACACGGAGAGCGTCCTTAGTGCAGTAACAAGACCCGTCACAAGACCATTAAGCATCCTCTTACTCCCCCTCTTTTCCGGCTACGCAGGCAGAGCTGAACGTTGCCATTTCGTTGTATATCCGTATTGCCCCCTCGATCACATGCATGGCAAGCGCACCGCCCGTTCCCTCGCCGAGTCGAAGGTCGAGATCGAGAATCGGTCGAACTCCCTGCGACTCCATCACCGTTCTATGGCCCTGCTCGTTGGAGAGATGGCTGAAGAACAGGTACCCGGACGAGGCCGGACAGAGCTTCATTGCAGCAACGGCTCCTGCCGTTGAGATGAAGCCGTCGACCACGACCGGAAGCCGGACTGAAGCGGCACCGAGGATGAAGCCTGCGATGCCGGCGATTTCAAACCCGCCGAGCGCAGCTAGCGTCCCTAGCGGTGTTCCACAATGTAGCTGATTGATCTCAATGGCGCGCCTGATCACCGTTTTTTTATGCTCCAGGCGCTGGTCGTCTATTCCGGTTCCCCTTCCGGCGATCGTCTCCGGCGCTATACCGAGAAGCACAGCATAGAGCGCGGTTGCCGGCGTCGTATTGGCAATGCCCATCTCCCCTGTTCCAAGCAGGTGGTAACCGGCCTCATGGGCGGAGAGGGCTATGCCGGCTCCCGCCATAAGGGCAATAAGGGTCTCGGCTTCCGTCATTGCAGGCCCTTCGGCAATGTTCCGGGTGCCGCGCCCGACCTTCCGCTGAACGAGGCCCTCAGTCTCAGGGAAATCATGGTTCACGCCCATGTCGACCACGTCGAGATCTGCTCCAGAATGGCTGGCGAGGACATTGATGGCCGCTCCGCCGGAGAGCATGTTGTAGACCATCTGGGGTGTCACCTCGGCCGGAAACGCCGAGACACCCTCTATAGCGACGCCGTGGTCGCCGGCGAAACAGCAGATCTTTTTCTTTGTGAGCACCGGCTTCAGGCATCCGGTAGCCCGGACGAACTGCAGGGCAATCTCCTCCAGACGGCCGAGGCTCCCACGGGGTTTGGTAAGGTCGTCGAGATGCGCCTGTGCGGCCTCCGTAAGAGTGCCGTCAACCGGCTGGACCGCATCGATGAGGGTCTGGAACTGTTTCTGCATGGAGGGTGTGTCAGAAAAAAGGTTGCGCAATGATGAGGGTTTGGTCATTTCAGTTTAAGCGGCAGCCCGCTGGCCAGGAGCCATGCTTCATCGCTCCGGGAGGCAACACGCTGATTGATGATGCCTGCCATGTCGCGGAACCTGCGGGCCATGGCGTTTTCGGGCACAATGCCCATGCCCGTTTCATTGGTGACGATGACCAGGGAACAGGGCGGCTGCAGGAGGACTTCAAGGAGGGCATCAATTTCCGCCGAGATGGCCGGTTCATCGTCACCGAAACGGTGCATGAGATTCCCGGTCCATACCGTGAGGCAGTCAAGCAGCACCACATCGGTCTCCTCTGGGACATTTTTCAGTGCACGGGCTATCTGAACCGGCTCCTCAATGGTCTTGAACGCCGAACCGCGTTCCTCCCGGTGGCGGCCGATGCGCCTCTGCATCTCAATATCGAACGGTTCGGCCGTAGCAAGAAACACCCTCCGCCGATGCTGCATGGCAAGCCTCAAGGCAAAGGTGCTCTTGCCGCTCCGGGCTCCGCCCGTCACAAAGACAATCTTTGTCGGTTTATCCGTCATGCCCGCCTCCTCCTTGTGTCAAACAGGCTGCATGAATCAAGGAAGTCAGCCTCAGAAAAGATTTCCATGGTAAAGACCCGCTCAAGGTCGGGATGTGTTTTGAGTCTCTCCATCACCATGTCGAGAATCGTGGCATCAAGGTGGCGGAGCGAGACATGGTCGCGCCCTTCCAGCACCCCATGCACATGCAGCACCCTCGCCCGGTGCAGGTAACGGTCGAAATACTCAGCGGCCGGGAACCCGCAGAGCATCATATGGCCGACGTCAAGCGTCACCGAGAGACCGAGGTCATCGACCACCGGCCAGATGTGTTCGTAGGGATAGTTGAGGGTTTCGACCGAAAACTCGCTGGCAGAAGCATCCGTGGAGGAGAGCAGGCGTGAGGCAGAAGCGCGGAACGCATCGGCGAAGCGCATGAGGGCTGACTGGTCAAAGGTGTTGACGTCAACACCCTTTCCCGCTTCAGCATGCACCACATAGGCCGAACGCGGCAGATCGGCCGTGAGTTCGACGATGCGCATGCACTTCGCTACCGAGCGCTCCCTCTCATCCCTGTCCCTGTGGCCAAGATAGGCGTCGAGCGGCAGATGGACCGAGTATGTGAGGTCATCTTCTGCGGCAAACTCAATAAGACGCCGCATATCGTCGGCCGTTGGCAGGTTCGAGAACTCGTCGGACTCGAAGAGGACGAGTTCTATGTCGTCCACCCGCTTTCTGAGATACTCCACATTAGGGATGATCGCATCCGGAATGATGTAGGAAGTGGTCCCGAAGCGGCAGGGGAATGCATGCTGTGATGCCATCGGTATCAGGTTGGTTGCTGTTGCTGCAGTTTCATGATGAGCTCGTGCATCGTCTGCCACGACAGGGCGCCTCTTGCCGTCATATCGGCAGCGAGGCGGCTGGCGGCTTTATACTCCGTATAGTCCCGATCTTCAAGGCCCCGGGCGATGAACACCCGCAGGCCCTGGCGCAGTGCTTCGTCTGCGATCTGAAGGTTGACCAGGTTGCCTGAACCGAAAGGCACATGGGTGATGATCAGGGCATCGGCTTCGGCCACCATCCCGCGGGCTTTATCTGCCGCCTCCTGCCCGACCGCTGAAAAAGGCTGTTCAAGCACTGCGGGGATGGAAAGCGCCCGGGCCGCTTCGGCATCGGAATCAAGCTGGTTGAGCACACCCGTCGTAACGCCGAACCCCTCGAGAACCAGGCGACGGTAGAGCTCGATGCCGCTGCCCCCGCCGGCGACCACATGGGTACGGATTGCAGGGCTGCCGCTCATCTTTCGCCCTTCAAGGTTCCCCGTCACCTGGAGTGAACCCGTAAAGGGGTCCGGACGGACCTGGAGTTCGCAGTCATACACCCGGCCGAGCAGGTCTGGGCGAAGGACTTCGTGCGGCGCCCCGTCGGCGGCAAGCCGGCCCTCATACATGAGGAGCAGGCGGTCGGAGACGGAGGCTGAAAGCGTGAGGTCATGGCTGACGAGCACGATCGTCAGCTGCTGTTCGCGATTCAGGTTGAGCAGGATCTGCAGCACCTCGTTGCGGTGATTGATGTCGAGATGGGAGATCGACTCGTCGAGCATGATGATGCGCGGCTCCTGCGCCAGCACCATGGCAAGCGCAACGCGCTGCTGCTCGCCGCCGCTGAGTTCCCCGAAATACCGGTTGCGGAGATCGAGAACGTCCGTGTAGATCATGGCGCGCTCGACAAGGTCGTGGTCATGGGGGGAGAGGCGGCCGAGCAGCCCCATAGACCCGACACGGCCGTTCATCACGATTTCAGCGACGCTGAACGCCATCGGAGCATCAAGCTTCTGCGGCACCACCCCGAGCAGCGATGCGCGCAAAGAGGGCCGGAGAGTACAGACATCCTGTCCGAATAACTCGACCGACCCGGCAACAGGCTTTACAAGGGCCGCAGCAGTCTTCAGAAGGGTGCTTTTGCCGCTACCGTTGGGGCCGATGAGGGAGACGAACTCCCCTTCCCTGACAGCAAAACTCACCCCGTCGAGCACACGGCGGTGGCTGTAGCCGGCAGTTACGTCCCTGAATGTCAGTGCTTCGCCTGCCATCTCAGCTGATCCAGGCCTGTTTCATCCGCTTCTGGAGGATAATGAGGAAAAATGGGCCTCCGGCAAGCGCAGTGACGACCCCGACAGGTATTTCGACAGGAGCGATGAGGGTACGGGCGAGAGCATCGCACATGACGAGAAATACCCCGCCACCCAATGCTGAGAGCGGAATCAGCTTCCGGTGGTCGGGTCCGAACGAGGCCCGGACCACATGCGGCACGATGAGCCCGACAAACCCTATCATGCCTGACAGAGAAACTGCGGTGGCTGCAAGCAGGGTTGCAAGCAGCAGGCCGAGAACGATGATGAGCCGTGCATTGATACCCTGGTAGTGCGCCATGTCGCGACCGAGCACGAGGGCATTCAGCGGCCGCGACAGCACCCAGGAGCCGATGAGGCCGATCGAGACCAGAAGGGACGCAGCGAGCTGCTGTGAAGATGAAGCGGGTTGAAGACTTCCGAGCATCCACCAGATGACATTGTGCAGTCCTTCCACGCTTGCACTCGAAACCAGAAACATGATGATGCTCGAGCATATGGCGCTGACGATTACTCCCGCAAGAATCAGGCTGTAGACCGATGGCTGGCCGCCTGTGCCCTGGCTGGCGATTGCGTAGACGAGGATGAGGGTCAAGACGGCGGACACAAAAGCGATGACCGGAAGGCTGAAGGGAAGAGCAAGAGAGGCCCCGGCCAGGATGCTGATTGTGGCGCCGAGCCCCGCCCCGCCGCTCACGCCGAGTACGTAAGGCTCTGCCAGAGGGTTGCGGAGCAGTGCCTGAAAGACCACGCCGGAAGCCGAGAGAGCGGCACCGGTCATGAGCCCCATCAGGAGTCGGCTGAAGCGAAGCGACAGGATGGCATTGCCTGAAGGGGTCTGGAGGTCGGGAATGCCGATGCCGGAAGGCCCCAGGAGGAGCGAGAGCACGAGAAGGAGAGGAACGGCAGCAAGAAAGGCCACCACCCGCAACCGCCGGGGCTTCCGGGCCGTGAACCGGTTATCGGCACAGACCGCCTTTTCAGGGTTTCTATAGATGGAAGGATACTTAATCTTCCACTCCTTTCTGGGCAGGGATGCCCGCTTCGTAGCCGTGCTTCAACATGGTCATTTCGGTAGCGGTATCGGCCAGGTCCAGCAGCTCCTGAGGCGCATTGCGGCCGGTCAGGACGACGATCTTCCCGTCAGCGGCACCTTTGATGCCGGATATGAGGGGTGCAGACTCGATAAGCCCTCTGGAGAGCGCGAAACAGACCTCGTCGAGCAGGACGAAATCGCAGTCGGGGTCGAGAAGGGCGGCAAGTGCGGCCGACAGCCCTTCGGCCGCGGCCTCCCTGTGGTCTGCCATCTGGGGGCTGTCAGGGTCACGCGGAAGGAATCCCCTGCCATGCTGCGACCACTCCACCAGCGGTAAAGCGCTGAAAAACTTCTGTTCGCCGACCTCGCCGTCGGATTTCACGAACTGAATCACCCGTGCACGCATGCCGTGGCCGAGCGCACGGGCCAGCATGCCGAATGCCGCAGTGCTTTTGCCTTTGCCGTTGCCGGTAAAGAGAAGGATACGCCTTGCATTTCTCTCAGCCTCACCCATCGCAGTGTTCCGTTGTTATGAGTTAATGTTGGTCATTGTAAAAGAAAGTGGCCGATGGCTGCCGACAGCAGAACCCCGCCCCCGAGAAAAAAGAATGCCGTCAGCCGCATGAGCCCTATGGCACCCCGAAGCGTCCGGGCATTGCAGCGCTCAGCGCGTACGCCAAGGACCGGCGCCATATCCGGCACCCCGCCATAGCTGCGTTCTCCACCGAACATCACCCCCAGCGCACCGGCAAAGGCGGATTCCGGATATCCTGCGTTGGGGCTCTCATGAAGAGCTGCACCCTCCCGGACAGCCCTGAATATATCAAAAACCCGCAGTTTCGCGACTGCAGCCGCAAGCGCTATGGCAAAGACGGTCAGCCGTGCAGGGATAAAGTTGACGAGATCATCGAACCGGGCCGATGCCCATCCGAACTCCATATAGCGCTCATTGCGGTACCCGAAGGTTGAATCAAGCGTACTTGCCGCCTTGTATGCAACTACGCCGAGAGGCCCAAGAAGGAGCGCGTAAAAGATCGGGGCAGTCACTCCGTCAACAGTATTCTCTGCCACGCTTTCGGTGGCGGCAAGGGCAATGGCGTCTTCATCCATCACCTCCGTATCGCGACCGACCATCCATGAGACCCGCTGCCGGGCTTCTTTGAGTCTTCCTGCCGCAAGCGGACTGAGCACGGCAAGGGCGTGGTCGGCAAGGTCACGCGTGGCGAAACAGCTGTACATAATAAGCACCGAGACGACATCGGCAAAAAGCGGGTGCAGTGCCGCCGCGCCCCTGATGACGGCCCAGGCCGCACCGGAGGAGATTGCAATGACTGATGCCGCGGCAAGGATGCCCTGAAAGCGAAGCGGAAGCGCGGTGCGGCGGAGCCGTGCTTCAAGAGCGGCAGCAAGGCTCCCCATCGCACGGACCGGATGCGGCAGCCACCTGGGGTCGCCGAATGCAAGGTCAAGCAGGAACGCCGCCAGAACAAGCCACACCGACTCCATCATGGCATCACCTCACGAAAGAGAGCGATGAGGCGGGTGTTTTCATCGGGTGTCCTTACGGCAAACCGGAACCACTCCCCTTCCAGTCCGCGGAAGTTTCTTGCATCGCGCAGATGGATCCCCTTCCTGGTAAACTGAGGGAGCAGAACATCAAGAGAGCGGGTCGAGCGGGCGAGGAAGAAATTCGCACTGCCGCCATAGAGCGTGAGACCCTCGATTGAGGAGCACTCCCGCTGTATCCTTTCACGTTCTGCAGCGAGCATCTTGCGGAGCGACTCCTCCCACGTGCCGCATCCGGCCAGCCTCCCGGCCACCTGCTCGGCCACAGCGTTCACCGTCCACGGCTCCTTGTGGAAGAGCAATCGTTCAATGACATCGGGATGGGCGACAACCGCACCGAGGCGAAGCCCCGGAAGGGCATAGAACTTCGTCAGGGAGTGCACCACGACCACGTTCTTCATGGCCATGACCTCCCGCATCAGCGAATTCCGGGGAAATGCCGCGGTATACTGGATGAACGCCTCATCGACAATAAACCACTTTTCAGGGAACCGGCTTGCGAGTCCCGGCAGCATCCCGGGCGGAAGTTCAGTTCCTGTCGGGTTGTTGGGGTTGGCGAGGAACAGGGCGTCAACACCGTCCATTGCAGAAACCAGCCGCTCGAACGATGGCATCGCAAAACCGTCCGCCTCGCTGAGTTCCATCCATACGACTTCCGCACCCGCAATGCGGCATGCCCGCTCATACTCGTAGAATGAGGGTGCAGGGATAAGCACCCGCCGGAGACCGTGGGCCCGCGGCAGGAGGTAGATGCCCTCAGCGGCCCCGTTCAGAGGAAGCACCGAATTGGGATCAAGTTTGAACCGGTCCACATAGAACGAACGGATCCCTGCCCCGTCGATGGAGGGGTATCTCATCAACTCAGAAGGCTCGACGACGACCGGGCCGATCGGCGGAAGAACCGGACTGATGTTGATGCTGAAGTCCAGCATGGCGCCCGATGAAGCCGGAGAACCCCCGTGCGTATGGTCATAGAGACTGCTCACACGCGCTCCTTTGGCGACAGCCTGCCGGCAAGGGCAAAAAGCCTGTCAAGATCAAGATTGTCTGAAAAGTGCCGGGCAAGCATGTCATAGCTGCGGTCCGACTCAAGCCGGCGGCTGATCTCCTCCCGAGGAGGCGTGTAGCTGGAATCAGCCTCCTCCAGGAAATGGTGGCGAAGGGAGGGTTCATCGAAAATACCGTGGAAATAGGTGCCCATAACCCGTCCGTCTTCGCTCACCACCCCGTCGGTATCCTCGCTCGGCAAACCGTTTCGCTCGGTAACCTGCAGGAACGGGCGGCATGAACCCTCGACAGCCGTACGGCCCATATGGATTTCATACCCTGAAGCTGCCACATCGGCACCATGCAGTCTGCCTCGGGAATTTGAAAGATATTTCTCCTTATCCAGCACGGTGCTGACTTCCAGAACGCCAAGCGCCTCGCTCGTGCCGGGCTCTCCTTCAAGCCCGTGCGGATCGGCAATGCTCCGACCGAGCATCTGGAACCCGCCGCAGATACCGAGAATCATGCCTCCCGAACGGCGGAATGCACTGATCTCTTCCTCCCATCCCATGCTCCGGAGCCACTCAAGATCCCCTCGTACGTTTTTTGATCCCGGTAGGACCAGCATCCTGTACCCCTCAAGCGAACGGGGGCGGTGCAGATAGTGAAGATCGACCGACGGATCCTCTTCGAGCGGAGAGAGGTCTGTAAAGTTGGAGATATGGGGGAAATAGATTGCCGCCACGCCTACCCTGCCCTCAGCAGGTCCTCCTCCTGGATCCACCTTCGCCTGAAGCGGAACGGCATCTTCGGCATCGATCGTAAACCCCCTGAAATACGGAATGACGCCGAGCACCGGCACACCACTCATCGCTTCGAGCATCTCCACGCCCTCCCGGAACAGGTCGATGTCGCCCCGGAAACGGTTGATGATGACCCCTTTGACGAGCGCGCGGTCTTCGGGAGGGATGATGGAAAGGGTGCCCACAACCTGGGCAAATACGCCCCCGCGGTCGATGTCGGCAACAAGAATCACCGAAGCTCCCGCTTCACGGGCCGTACGGAAGTTCACGAAGTCGCGCTTATAGAGGTTCATCTCTGCGCAGGACCCCGCGCCTTCAATAACCAGCAGTTCATGCTTTGCCATCAGCCGGTGCAGGCTCTCGAATGCCGCAGCCGCCCACTTCGAGGTATCTTTGAAATACCCCTTCGCACTCTCGGTCGAGGATACCTTTCCCTGCAGCACGACCTGCGCGCCGGTATCGGTGTTGGGTTTCAGGAGGACGGGGTTCATGTCGGCAGTCGGCGCAACCCGGGCCGCCTCGGCCTGCACGACCTGAGCACGGCCGATCTCCATACCATCCGGCGTAACTCCGGAGTTGTTCGACATGTTCTGCGCCTTGTAGGGCGCGACATCAATGCCCGCATCACGGAATATCCTGCAGAGCGCCGTGGCTACGATGCTCTTGCCGACGTCGGAAGCGGTGCCGAGAACGGCGATGGAATGTGCTGTTTCATTCTGTACTACCATACCTCGTGATGCACCAGTGTTTTAAGCTCCATCCTCGGCAGCCAACCGGCCTGCTCAAGTTCTGGAGTTTCGTGAAAAAAGCTCACATAGCCCACGCAGAGCCACGCGACAGGAACGATGTGCTCCGGAATCCCGAGCACCTTACGCACATGATCATGATGCACAATGCTTACCCATCCAACCCCGAGGTTCTCTGCCCGGGCGGCAAGCCAGAGATTCTGCACGGCACAGACCGAACTGTAGAGATCCATCTCGGGGTTTGGCGTCCGCCCGATCACCACATCGCCACTTCGGGACCGGTCACAGGTGACGCAGATGCCCATCGGCGCATCCATTATACCCTCCAGCTTCAGCGAGCAGTACTTTTCCCTCTGTTCACCGCCGAACAGTGCCGCAGCCTCCCGATGTGCCGTTTCGAATCCGTCCTTGATACCCTGTCGCACGCCCATGTCCTTGACGACTATGAAATCCCACGGCTGCATGAAGCCCACACTCGGGGCATGATGTGCCGCATGAAGGATACGCTGCACCACATCATCAGGGACAGCATCCGGAAGATACTGTCCCCGTACATCACGGCGACTGAATATCACTTTGTAGAGGGCATCGCGCTCTGATGGCGATATAGTGCTGTTCACTCTTGCGTTTTGCAATATCTCCATGGTTTAGAAATCGGCTCGAATGCCCACAACAAAATTGATTCCCGGCATTGGATAACCTGTAACATACTGGTAATCCCTGTCGAAAAGATTGTTTATCTCGCCCTTTAGGGTTATGCCTCGTCCATTCACTTTGGTGTGATCGAATGGAAATTTCTTTGAAGCGGCAAGATTCACCACCGCAAAGCTTCCCTTGGTGACGAATGCGCCATTATTGTTTTCCCAGTCCTGGACAATCGTACTTCCCGTCATGGCGACATTCACCGAACCGGCAAACCCTCCTTTATCACGCAACCTGATCCCTGTTGATGCATTCCATTCGGGTGTATACGGAAGATTCGCACCGGTCTTGTCATCCTTGAACTCGAAAAGATGAGTGTACCCTGCAAAAGGTTCGACGGTCCAGTTTTCGCCCAATGGAGCAAAGGGCCAGGACAGTTCGGCCTCCAGTCCTGAAACCGTAGCACTTCCGACATTGACATACGTGTAACTTGAGGCCCCTGTGGCACTGGTCTCAATCAAATCAGTATAGTCAGTGGTAAATACCGTACATGAAGCCACAAGTCGCTTCCATGCCACGTCAATCCCCCCTTCCCATGTCAGACTTGATTCTGGTTTCAGCTCAGCGTTTCCGATATAGGTTTTTCCGTATGAAACGATTTCTCCGGCAAGCTCTCTGGCAGAGGGCATTCTGAACCCTTCGGCATAGGATCCTCTCAAACGCAGGCCATCGGCAATCCGGAATGCAAGGCCGGCCTGCCCGGATGTATTGTCGGTGTTCCGGGATGTACCCTCATTTGCATGAAGGTCAACAGAGTAATCATCATACCGCAAACCTGCGGTAAGGGTGAGTGCATCATCGAAAAAAAGGTATCTGCCAAGGACGAATGCCGCAGGATTTTCGTACTGGCTCCATTTCGGAGCCAGAGTAGATTCAAGTTCATACTGCAGCCAATCAACTCCCGCCGTCACCCTCATTGAGGCTTCTGCATAGCTGATTTGCGCCTGAGCACCCTGCTGATCGGTATCGCTCTGGCTCATATAGGATGAACTGGGACTGACATATCCGTATTTATCCATCCCCATGTAATAGCGAGCCATCCAAGACCATCGCCCTTCGCCATCGGAGCCTTCATACATCAAATCGGTCGAATGATTGTTCTGAACCGTGTAGGCATCGAAATCAGGAGTAGCGAAATATGAGGGTGAACCAGCTCGTTCAAGATCGAAAACATGATAGATTACCTGCATACGCTGATGCGGAAGGAATTCATATCCCAGACTGAGGCTTCCCATCACCTGGTCATCAAATCCAGTATTCTGATACGTATCACCTGAGCCTGTCTGGTAATCACCCATATCTGCAGTTGAAACACTGCCGGAAAAATCAAACCTCCCTATACTCCCTTCTGCACCAGCGCCGGTCTTCACATATTCGTTGTTTCCAACCTGCTGTGCTGCAAAAAATGAGGGTGCACCACTGCCTGTTTTGGTAATGACATTCACCACTCCGCCAATCGCTGCAGAGCCGTATTGCACAGATGCGGGTCCGCGTATAATTTCAATACGCTCCACATTCTCGGTCATGATCTTTGCAAGATTTCCGGTGCCAGCACGCCGTCCATCCAAAAGGATGAGTACCTTTCCCATCAAATCATTTCCATGTGTTTCACTCCGAAACCCCCTGAGGCCGATTGAAGTCAATGTCCCGGGATATTTCTGAAAATGGCCAAGGCTTTTCTCCGCAAGAAGCTCGCTGAGATCCTTGGCTGACGAAAGCTCGATCTCTGCCCTTCCGATAATCGTGACATTGGATGTCACGGTGCTTTTCATCTCCTCGAAACGGCTTGAGGTCACAACAACCTCGTCCATCATGTAGGTTAAAGAGGCCTCTTCTGCAAACACTCCCCGGCTCGAGAGCAGTCCGAGCATGACGGCGAGAAATACTTTTTTGTTCATGATTGTTCCTGTGTTCAGTTATGGATTATTGAACAGACAGGGGTTAGCTGAAGGGTGCGTATGACACTGAAGCGGCATTTCCTTTTTGGATTCCAGAACAAAGCATCATTGACTGTGAGACCATACAGCTGCAGCCGGAGACTGGAGAGACGGACCTTGGGCCTGTGCTTTGCAAAAAGGATCAGATGGAAAAGCGATGCAGAAGTAATACAGCTTTGCCCAGACTATTAACCCGTAGTCGATCGTTTATGCAAATGGTAGATGGCAGGTCTCCTGACTTTGACGGCTTACTTCCATTCCGGCCTTCCCGCTGTTTTCCGAGGTGGAAAACGATGCAGTGACCTGGAACGAACCCTGAAACCGATGCATGTGGCCATGCAGGGATTTCGTGGCTTACCGTTATACAGTTGCGGGTACAGTCTGCGATTTTCACGCAGTTCCCTATTCTCCGGTTTTTAAACCGGCACCAGCTACGCTGAAAGAACAATTATGAAGCGTTATATAGCGAATTCTCCTGAAACTGACAAGCGCAATCAGCCGGGCCCGCTCCCCATGCAGGCACAGCAAGCCTTTCAGGCGAGTGGCCGCAGAGACACGGCAATCAACCTCCGAGCCCTCACAGCCACAGCCTTATCTGCTTTCATTACTCATAAACACATCACGCCCCTGATACTGACGCAGGGCTTCGAATTTCTCATAGGCGGCACCGCTCTCAAGTGCATGGCGCGCCTTGTCACCACCCTCGCGATACGACGATGCAATGCCGGACACATAGAGTGCTGCCGCTGCGTTCATGCAGAAGAAATCGGCTGCCGCTCCGCCCTCGAGGCCCTCCAGGACAGCGAGAACTGTTGCTGCATTCTCCCTTGCAGTGCTTCTGCTTGCGATGCATTCGAACGGCACCGTTTTCATCCCGAAATCCTCCGGAGTGACTTCATAGTGCGTAATGCTTCCGTCCCGGAGTTCAACCACGCGGGTCGGCCCGGAGAGGGAGAATTCATCAATACCGAACGCCGGGTCGAACCCCGCTGCCGTACCGTAGGGAGAGAGTGCCGCTGCCATCCCTATGTCTCTCAGGATTTCCACCATCTGTACCGACACGGCAGGGGCATAGGCTCCGATAACTGCACAGTTGTTCTGCCGGCAGGGACGGGTGAGCGGACCGAGGATGTTGAATGCCGAAGTGAAACGCATGCTTCTGATGAGCCGTGCCCAACCTGACTGCAGGAACGCCTCTCCCGGCAGATAGCATATCCCTGCATGCCGGAGACTCTGTGCGGCCCGCTCAAGCGGGTGGTCCAGATCAACCCCCAAAGCCTCGAAGATATCGGACGCTCCAGAAACGCCGGTAACGAGCCGCGCACCTTTTTTTGCTATGGGCAGACCGCATGCTGCGGCAATGAGTGCGGCGGGGCTCGAGCAGTTCAAGGTTTTCAGCCGGTCGGATCCCGTGCCGACGATATCACATACAGGCCCCACGAGATCCACATCGATTTTCAGGGTATCGTGGCAGTCAAGCGCGTCCCACGCTCCGGACAGTTCCCCGGTGGTCGGTCCCCGCATCAGATGTGCTGCAAGAAATGCCCCCTGCTGAAGCTCCGGCTGAAGGTTGAGGATAACCTGCCGATAGGCCTCCCGGGACTCCTCGCGATCCATGATGTGGCCACCGGCAACAGCGGTAATCAACTTTCCGAATTCCCGAAGCCGTTGTTCATTCTCCATTGATTTTTTCCTTCATAATCGGCCCCCGTCCGATCCCGGCGGAGGCACTGTTGTTGTAATAACACGCTCATCAGGGCACCTCAGACAATGACATGGCGGAAACCTTTCCCGCTGAGGACTGCTTCCATTGCGGGTTGCACCCCGTCCAGCCGGATCCTGCGCTCAATAAGGAACCCGAGCTCAGCGCTGTACCATGAAAGCAGGCGGACTGCTTCACCCATATCATGAAGCCGGCAGCCATAAGCGCCTATGAATGCAAGCTCACGGTAATGCAGCTCATCAACTACGCGGGCAGGGATTGCCGGCTCCTTCCCTATCCCGCTGAACAGGCAGAACCTGCCGCCGGCCGCCAGCCGGTCGACTCCGGCCTCAATGGCTTCCGGAGCCGGCGTGGCGTTGAAGACAACATCAAACAGACCACAGGGCGCGCCCGGATGTACGTCGGTGCCGATTCCGAAACGATTTCTGAACACCTCGCTCTTTGAAAGCTTCTCTATATCAGGATCGGACATAACGACAGAAGCGCCACATTCCCTCGCCACAAGGGCAACGAGAAGCCCCAGCGTACCTGCCCCGTAAATGAGGACCCGCTCCCGGGAACTCACACCTCCCTGCCGCACGCCGTGTACGGCACAGGCGAGAGGTTCGGCAAGCGTTGCCATCACCGGGCCGACTCCCTCAGGCACTTCGAGAAGGCTGGAGCGCGGAGCCGTGAGGAATTCAGCAAAACCGCCATCACGATGAAAGCCGGTGATGCGCATGTCCGGGCAAAGGTTCTGGCGCCCGCTCCGGCACGCCATACAGCTGCCACAGGCTTGACCGGGCCACAGGGCATAAAGCTGCCCCGGATTGCCCTCGATAGTGCCGCTGACTTCATGGCCGAGAACCCGTGGCAGCCGGAGGTCACGATGTCCCGAACTCCACATCTTGGCATCGGTGCGGCAGATCGCGGCCGCCCGGACCCGCAGAAGAACCTCGCCTTCGCCCGGTATCGGAATCGGCCGATCGAGAATCGAGAGTGATTTGGGGCCGCAGAGAAGGAGTGCTTTCATGTTTTCGCATAAATAAAAAAGGGCTTCGTCCCATCTTCATTGAAGATGGAGCGAAGCCCTTTGCCATTGGGATTCTCTCAAGGCACTCCCCACGGGGGTAAATGCCGATTATTGGTAAGGGTTCGTCACAGCAGGTCTTCTGGCTCCCGGATCATTCCTCCCCCGCAGACCTTCCCATTCCGGTATGCCGGAACAGTGACCATCCCCTTCCGGGGATCTTGTGCAGGTTCAGTTCCCGGTTACAGCGGCGGGACCGCCACGGATTCACACCGTGTTCCTGGATGCTATGCAACCACTCATTGCAAAGGTAATGCATCCGCGATGAAATACAAATCATGCAAAGCCACAGGAACAACATGGAGCTTCCGCCGGGCTGCTGAACCAGTGTATCAATCTGAACGGGCTTGAAATACTGCCTCAGTCACCGCGCCATGTGCCGCAGTTCCATACCATGAGGTAAGGAGCGGGGAGAGAGGCTAAAGGGCAAACAGCGTCACCGACACGATAAGCAGCGAGTTCAGGGAATACGGATACCCGTATCCGAACGGATCCCAGAGCGGGTCAGCAGGCTTTTCCTGCATGCCGACGGGAAAACACGCCTCCGGCCTCCGGTGCTGCAGGATGGCTCTGGCCATCCGCGGACTGGTGAACAGCATCCTCGGGCTTGTGGAAAACACCTCAAGCGGAGGCGGTGAGATGAAATCCGGAGCCCGCAGCGCCGGAAAGAGGCGGCGGAGGATCGAAAGAAAAATGCGTGTGCCGATGCGACCGACAGAGAGGCGGAGTTTACCCGCTCCCCGTGCTTGTGCGGAGTTGTTCTTCATCTTGGTATCTCAGCTTTTATCCCGAAGCGTTCACGAAATAGTTGCGGCAGGTCTTCTGACTTTCCCGAATTCCTGCAGCCTTCCCGTTCCATTTTTGTTTGGAACAGTGGCATTGTTGCAGAAACCTTTCCATCTCCCTTGGGGGATGCAGGATTACAGCAGCGGGTACTGTCCCGGATTTACACCGGGTTCCCTATTACGCCTTCGATGTTTCCATATTCAGGCACCACAAGTCTAGATTTGCAGGATAAGAAAAAGTTTCCTCCCGCCAAACAGAAGAAAGCAAGAGATGCCATAGTGGTCCTCCATCAGCTCTTCTCTCCTGCTCCGGCAATGACTGTCGTAATCGCCTTCGAGTAATGGTGAACCTGTTCGAGGACATTGACCAGCTCCATATGCAGGTCGTGCGTCAGTTCCGATTCAGGATTGCGCCGTACACGCTCCAGATGCGAGGCCCCGGTCTCTGAGGAAAGAGTGCGGAACTCCCGGTCTTTGGCGAGGATCGCCGCCGCTTCTGCGGCGTCCATGCTCTGAAGCAAGTCGGCAAGCCTGCCCGATTCGCTGCAGACAAACGCATGCAGGCGGAGCAGCTCCTCTTTCCCATCCATGCTCAGCGGAGTCCTGAGGCTCTCTTTCATCCTGACAAGACGACGGGAGAGCACCTCGATGACGTCTCCCATGGATTCCAGATACTTGACCGTTTCCATGAGAGCGAATACCTCCCTTGACTGCGCCTCGGTAAGACCGCTCCGGCTGATCTTTATCAGGTAGTCCGACACCCTCCGTTCGAGGTAATCCATCTTTTCCTCCCGCATGTCCATTCCTCCGATAATGGAAAGGCTGGGGAACACCTCATCCCGGCCCCTGTCCTCACGAACAAAGGGGTGCAGCGCAGCGCAGACCATCCGGGCCGCTATGCGCGCCATGCGTACGATCTCCCTGCGCGCGTAACTGAGGGCAAGTTCCGGTGTGGCAAGCGCGGACTCCTTCAGGTACCAGACGGCTGGCTGCTGGCGGATCTCCATCGGGTCATCCGGGTAAAGGAAATACAGCAGGCGGTCGAACAGCGGCAGAAGCGGAAGAAAGACAAGAGCCATGAAAACGTTGTATATGGAATGGGCGTTGGCCACCTGCCGCGGCAGGTCCTCCGACACGCTGAGGGTCCGGACGAGCGAAGCAAACTGGGGGATGAAGAAGATGAAGAGGAGAATGCCCGCCACGTTGAACATGACTTGTGCAAGCGCCACCCTTTTGGCTGGCCGAAGCATCCCTGAGCCGGCAATCACTGCCGTGATGCAGGTGCCGATGTTGGCGCCGAGAAGCAGAGGAATCGCCGCCTCAAGACCGATGCTGCCCTGAGAAGCAAGCGTTATGACGATACCGATAAACGCGCCGCTGCTCTGCATGAGGGCGGTGAGAAAGAGGCCCGAAAGAAGTCCCGCGAGCGGGTTGTCAAGAAAGGAGAGCATCTGGAGAAAGGGCGGATAGGCCTGCAGCGGCGCTACCGCCCCGGACATCAGCTGCAGACCGAAAAACAGCAGGCCGAACCCCGATACCGCCTCGCCAAGAAAACGGAGGTTCTCAGTCTTGGCGAGAGTGTAGAGAAGAAAACCCAACGTGAAGATGACGAGGGCGTAATCGTGGAGCCGGAATGCAATCAGCTGTGCCATGGCCGTCGTGCCGATTTCCGCGCCTAAAATCACGGCCAGCGACTGGCTGAAGGTCATGAGGCGGGACTGTACGAGCCCGACGAGGGTGGCGATGATGGTACTGCTGCTCTGCACCACCATAGTTGCCATCGCTCCGGCAAACAGCCCGAATACAGGCCTGCCGGCAATGCGTGAAACAAACACCCTCATCCGTTCACCGGAGGCCTTTTTCAGGCCGCTGCTCATCATCCTGATCCCGAACAGGAACAGAGCCAGACCGCCGGAAAAATACACGGCGATGGATGTGAAGGAGATCACCTGGTTCATGGCATGTTCATGGCATGTTCATTAGCGAGTTAATAGTGCGTTCATGATTCGTGTACAGCTCGTTTTGGCTCGTTGTCGGCACCCGGTTCATGATGGAGATGGAGACGGGCCGCCTGCAGGCAAATTACATATTTTTTCTCTGCCGAGCAGAGCAAAGCCCCTCTGACGCCTGTATTCAAAAACCTCCCGGAGCCTATGGCTGAGGATGAATGAATCGACCAGTTCACCAAGAACGCCACCGGGCATACGGTAGAAGATGGTATCGGTCATTTCCGTGCCCCCCTTGACCGCCTTGAACTCATGGCGATGCATCCAGTGCAGATAGGGACCGGAGAGCTGCACGTCCTCAAAAACAAATGGCTTTTCTACCCGGCTGATTTCGGTTTCCCAGAAAACAGGGACAAGCATGAAGGGATAGAGTGTATAGGTGATGCGCATACCCTCATGAATGTGCCCCGCGCCCGACCCTCCCGTTACCCTGAAGCGCATCTCAGGCGGAGTCAGGCGGGCAAGGTTCAGGGGACGCGAAAAAAAGTCCCAGACGCATTCAATCCCGACCGGGAAGTGCTGTACGAACTGCAGTGTATGTGTTTCCATAGTTCCTATAACGCTCCCGGGGCAAAAAAGTATCCCCGCCCTGTTGGCATTTACAACACGCGCTATGTACCTTGCTACTGCATTTTCCACCCGATACCTTCAGTAACCGCAACAACCACCCGTATGCGTCGACAGGGCAACCTTTTCCGGCAGATGGCCTTTCTGCCCCTCTTATGCATGTTCATCTTCACGGCCGCATGCACGGAAAAGCATGCAGAAACCCCGGCACAGGACGCCAGACGCCCGAAAATCGTCAGCCTCGCACCGAGCCTCACCGAAATGCTCTTCGCCATAGGGGCCGGGGACCAGGTCGTCGGGCGCACCAGCGCCTGTGACTGGCCGGTTGAAGCTAAAGCGATCCCGGTAACCGGCGCCTTCGGCCGCCCCTCACTTGAAGTACTCGCATCCATCCACCCCGATCTTGCCATCGATGTCGACCTTGCCGATGAGAAGATGGGAGAAAAAATCAAAGGGCTCGGCATACGGCTTGAGACCATAAGCTGCAAAACCCCTGAAGAGATCCCGGACGCGCTGAGAAGACTCGGCCGGCTGACCGGCCACGAAAAGCAGGCCGACAGCCTTGCAGCCGTCATCACGGAAGGGCTCGGCCGATACCGCATGAAGGCCGAAGAACGCATGAAGGCCAGAGAAAAGAAAACGCGCCCGAGCGTCTATCTGGAAATCTGGGACGACCCGTTCTGGACCGGCGGCAGCGGCAGCTACACCTCGGCACTGATCGAATGCGCCGGAGGACGCAACATCGGGGACGTGGTGGAGAAGGAATATTTTGAAATATCCCAGGAGTGGGTGATTGCCCGGAACCCGGACATCATCGCCTGTATGTACATGGCCAGGGAGACCTCCGCTGCCGGAGATGTGATGAAGCGCCCCGGCTGGGGGCACCTCCGTGCGGTGAAGGGGGGACATGTGTACGACGGGTTCGACAACAGCCTGTTCCTGCGTCCGGGGCCGAGGGTCCTTGAAGGAGTGGAAAGGCTGCACAGACTCTTTTACCCCGGGGACAAAGAGAAGGGCTGAATTTCAGGCCGGCAGTACCGATTCGGCTTCAATTTTCTTATCTTTGGGGCTTTGACCCCCCCGGCCGGGGGGGCAAACCGCTGAACAAAACGCTCCCTGTGCATGAAGAAGTCGCCACTGTTCATCCTGCTCCTGACCGTCATGCTCGACCTTATCGGGTTCGGGATCGTGCTGCCGCTTCTTCCGACCTACGCAAAGGACCTCGGAGCGAACCCGTTCATGATCGGCTTCATCGCGGCGATCTTCTCCATCATGCAGTTCATCTTCTCCCCGCTATGGGGAAAGCTGAGTGACAAGATCGGCCGGCGGCCGGTCATGCTCATCAGCATCTTCATCACTGCGCTCTCCTATCTGCTCTTCTCCCAGGCCAGCACCATACCGCTGCTCATTCTCTCCCGCGGCCTTTCCGGCATCGGCTCGGCCAACATCGCCGCCGCACAGGCCTACATCACCGACGTCACCGACAGCAAGAGCCGCTCCGGCGCGATGGGCATGATCGGGGCGGCATTCGGCATCGGCTTCATCATCGGCCCCCTCATCGGCGGCCTGCTCAAACACAACTGGGGCATCCCGATGGTCGGCTATGTCTCTGCCGGGCTCATCGCTTTCGACTTCCTGCTTGCCGTCTTCTTCCTGCCTGAATCGAACAAAAACGCAGGAAAGCTCTCCTTCAGCTTCGGCAGGTCGGCCAAAGGTCCCTCCCGCCCCGTTCTGGAAATCCTCGGGGAAAAGACCGGAGAATATGTCGACGGCCTGAAACTGGCCTTCAGTTCCCGCCCGCTGGCCATGCTGATGATCGCCAATTTCCTCTTCACCTTCGCCATCGTCAACATGCAGGTGGCCTCCATCCTCCTCTGGAAAGAGTATTTCATGGCGACCGACCAGGGCATCGGCTACATTTTCGCCTATGTCGGTTTCTTTTCCGTCGTTGTTCAAGGCGGCATGATCCGCAACCTCATCAAAAAGCTCGGAGAGCACAAGCTCTTTCTCTGGGGCCATATCTTCACCTTCATCGGGGTCTTTTTCGTCCCCTTCGCCCCTAAGGACTCCCTTTTCACCATCGGGCTCCTGATCCTCTTTTTCTTTGCAATCGGCACCAGCCTCGTGGCCCCGATCAACCTCTCAATGATCTCCCTCTACAGCTACAAGCAGCAGCAGGGACAGATACTCGGCATCTCGCAGTCGGTCAACTCGCTGGCCCGCATCATGGGACCCTTCAGCGGAAGCATCCTCTACGGCATGAACTTCCACGCCCCCTACATCGTCGCCGGAGCGCTGACGGTTCTCGGGGTACTGATCGCGCTTGATATGTTCAAGTACCGGATCGAGGCCTTCGATACCGAGGGTGCCGCAGCTGTAGAATCCCCAAACGCCTGAATCAGAACCCCCTTCGGCAACCATGCCCTAACTGGAGAATACCATCATGAACATCGGAGTGATAGGCGTCGGCAAGCTCGGTGAGTTCCACACCAAGCTGCTGGCGGAAATAGCGCAGGAAACCCCCGGTGTCACCTGTGCCGGCGTATTCGACCTCGATCCCGCAAGGGCCCGGGAAATCGCCTCGAAATACGAGGTCTCGGTGTTCCCCACCATCGACAGTCTGGCTGAAGCCTGCGATGCGGCCGTCATCGCCACAACGACGAGTTCCCACTTCCAGATCGCCCGCGGCCTGCTTCAGAAAGGCCTGCACCTTTTCATCGAAAAACCCATCACAACTACGGTCGAAGAGGCAGACCTGCTCATCCGTCTCGAAAAAGAGATGGGCGTCACCATCCAGGTCGGCCATATCGAGCGGTTCAACCCGGCCCTGAGAGCGGTCGAAGCCCATATCGGGCGGCCGATGTACATCCAGGCAGAACGGCTCAGCGGCTTTTCACGCCGGGTGACCGATGTCTCTGTCGTGCTTGATCTCATGATCCACGACATCGACCTTGTCCTTTCGCTCATCAACTCCGAGATCCGCCATATCTCTGCTTCCGGCGTCAGGGTGTTTTCCAACGAGCTCGACATGGCCACAGCCCGAATCGACTTCCAGAACGGTGCGACAGCAAACGTCACGGCGAGCCGGCTCAGCCGGAGCCGCAGCCGCAAGCTCCGCTTTTTCGGGACTGCGCCGAAAAGTTACGCATCGCTCGACCTCACGACAGGCAAATCCGAAGTGTTCCGGCTCGTGAAGCCCGAAGAAGCCTCATCGAAAAACCCCATCAAGACCTTTGCAGCAAAAAAGATCCTCGAACAGTTCGGCGAGATTCAGGAGTCAATGCAGGGCCTCGTGCTCGACTACATCCACCCCGACCCGCCGAAAGTCAATGCCCTGAAGGACGAGCTGCTGCACTTCATCGCCGCAGTGGCGGGTGAGGCTCCAGTGGCAGTCAGCTCCCACGACGGCCGACGGGCAATCATGGTGGCCGGACGCATCGCCGAGGAAATCGCCGCAAACGCAGAGGCCCTGAAAGCGGCTGAAGGAGCGATGGAGGACTGAAGCGCATGGTAACTACTGTTCCCGATATCCTGTTCCGCATTGGAGAAATCGCCGACAGGAGCCAGATGGGCTGCTACCTTGTCGGCGGCTATGTCCGCGACATGCTGATGCAGCGCCCCTGCACCGACATCGACATCATGGTGTTGGGCGACCCCGTTCCCTTTGCAAAGACCGTCCAGAAAGAGCTCGGTGGCCGGAATTTCGTCTTGTTCGAACGGTTCCGCACCGCACGCCTCGAGCTTCCGGACCCGGAGGGTGCGACCTTTACCCTTGAGCTTGTCGGCGCCCGCAAGGAGTCCTACAACCACGACTCCCGCAAACCCATCACCCTCAAGGGCACCCTCGAAGACGATCTCTCACGGCGCGACTTCACCATCAACGCCCTTGCCCTCGTCCTCAACCATGAAGGGCGCGGCACCATCGTGGACCAGCACTGCGGCCGGGAGGACCTTGAAAAGAAAATACTCCGCACACCGCTCGCCCCTCTGCAGACATACTCGGACGACCCTCTCCGCATGATGCGCACAGCGCGTTTCGCAGCACAGCTCGGCTTCACCCCGGCTCCTGAAGCAGTGGCGGCCATGGCCACCATGCACGAACGCATCAGGATCGTATCTGCCGAACGCACGAGCAGCGAGTTCCTGAAAATCATGCAGTCCCCCGAGCCTTCAGTCGGGCTCAAACTCCTGCATGAAACCGGAGTGCTCGCAGAAATCCTCCCTGAAACGGCAGCCATGGCGGGCATCGAACAGATCGACGGCCTTGGCCACAAAGACACCCTCTACCACACATTCCAGGTGGTCGACAACGTCGCCCGGGCGTCCCAGGACCTCTGGCTCCGGATTGCCGCGCTCCTGCACGACGTCGCAAAACCACAGACAAAGCGGTTCAGCAAACATGCGGGCTGGACCTTCCATGGCCATGATGCGGTGGGAGTGAGGGCGGCGGCAAGGATCTTCCGCGAAATGCGATGGCCGCAGGACCGGCTCGTCTATGTGCAGAAAATGATCCGCATGCACCACCGGCCCATTCCCCTCTCGAAGGAAGAGATCACGGACTCGGCCATCCGCCGGCTCATGTTCGACGCCGGAGAAGATCTGGAAGACCTGATGACGCTCTGCCGTGCAGACGTCACGAGCAAGAACCCCCGGAAGGTTGCCCGCATCATGCAGAACTTCGGAAATGTGGAGAAGAAGATCGCGGAAGTCGGAGAAAAGGATCTTCTGGCCAAATGGCGCCCGCCCGTCGACGGACTGGAAATCATGCAGGAGCTCCAGCTCCCGGAAGGCAGGATGGTCGGCATGATCAAGAAAGAGATGGAAAACGCCATCATCGACGGCACTCTCCCCTATGAGCGTGAAGCAGCGCTCGAGTATGTTCGGGAGGCATACAGGAGGTTATCGGGAGATGGCCCCCCTGCAGCGGGAAAATAAGCACCGACTTTTCGTTATATTGAGCCTTTTTTGAAGAACCTTTTCGAACTCCAAAACAGCACCACCCTTGATACCTCGTTACTCACCCAAAGACATGACGGCGATCTGGACCGATGAAGCCAAGTTCCAGCGCTGGCTCCAGCTTGAAATCGCCGCAGTCGAAGCCCGCATGGAAGCCGGAATCGTCCCCCCCCCTGCACTCGACACCATCAGGAAGAAAGCCGCATTCAATGTGGAAGAAATCCTTGAGATCGAGAAAGAGACCAAGCATGACGTCATCGCCTTCCTCACCAATGTCGCAAGCTACGTCGGCCCCGACTCCCGCTGGATCCATGAAGGGCTGACCTCGTCCGACGTGGTCGACACGTGCCTGGCCATGCAGATGCGTGACGCCGGCGCCATTCTGGTAAAAGATATCGAACAGCTCGTCGCCGTGCTTGCCCGGCGTGCCGTCGAGTTCAAGTACACGGTCGAAATGGGCCGCACCCACGGCATACACGCCGAACCGACCACGTTCGGGCTCAAGCTCCTGCTCTGGCACGAGGAGATGAAGCGCAACCTCCTGCGGATGAAGCGCGCGGTCGAGACCATCTCGGTCGGAAAGATCTCGGGAGCCGTCGGCACCTACCAGCACCTCTCCCCCGACATTGAAGCAGCCGTATGCCGCAAACTCGGCCTGGAGCCCTCCAGCATATCGACCCAGATCCTGCAGCGCGACCGCCATGCAGAGTTCGCAACCACCATGGCCATCGTCGCCTCAAGCATCGAGAAGTTCTCCGTCGAGCTCCGCCACCTGCAGCGCACCGAGGTCCGTGAGGCTGAGGAGTACTTCAGCAAAGGCCAGAAAGGCAGCTCGGCCATGCCGCACAAACGCAACCCCATCACCTTCGAGCGCCTGACGGGCCTGGCCCGCGTCGTACGCTCAAACTCCCTCGCCGCCATGGAAAACGTGGCACTGTGGCACGAACGCGACATCTCGCACTCCTCGGTCGAGCGCATCATCATGCCCGACAGCACGACGGCACTATGCTACATGCTCCGCACCTTCTCGGAATCGCTTGAAACCCTCCTCGTCTACCCCGAACGGATGGAAGAGAACTTCAACTCCTCCTACGGCCTCACCACATCGCAGACCCTGCTTCTGGCCCTCACGGCAAAAGGCCTGACCCGCGAAGATGCCTACCGGCTCGTGCAGCGCAACGCCATGGAGAGCTGGGCGACGAAAACCCACCTGCGGGAGCTCGTACTGAAGGATGAAGAGCTTCTCCAGCACATCAGTGCAGAGGAAATCGCCGGTCTGTTCAGCTTCGAGACCATTCTCGGCAAGCTGAAGAACAGCGTTGACATCATCTTCAAGCGCAACGGACTTGACTGAAGGAGCTACACGAATGTACGGACGGGTACACGCCGTAAGAAAAGGCCTTGCAGAGATCATGGTCGTCTGTGAGGACGAAGCCCTGAAAGGCCCGCACTGCGGATTCTGCAGTGCCAGCGGCGGAGGTGCAGGCAAAGCGAAGAACGAGACCATTCTGGCACGGAACGACGCCGGTGCAACCGCCGGCACGATCGTTGAACTCTCCATCGGCGAGCATGCCGAGCTGAAGGCCGCACTCATCCTCTTTGTCATACCCCTCTCGACATTCATTCTCGCCCTCATCGCGGCGGCAGCCGTCCAGCTGCCGCTCCTGCAGGCGGCAGGTACGGGAGGAGCGGTCCTCCTTCTAACCCTCGTCGTCCTCAAGGCTGTTCTGAGAAACAAGACCTACCACAGGGTGGTCCGCGTCGTACCAAAACCCCTGAAACACGGGTGAAGAACGGCAATTGCCCTGCAGTACTTTTATTTCAGACAGAAAAGCCGTACCTTGAAAGTCAGAATTTTCAATGCCCGCACATTCGCTGCGGCTTCGAACGGGAAAACTGCCCCGTTACAGACCGCCTGAACCGGATGATGCATCAACCGGCATACCCGTATGCCGCCTCTATTACAAGCCAATGGTAAATGAAGCCTTCATACCCGCCGTCCTCAGCCTGGGAACCCTTGCCCTCGCCCTCGGCGTCATCATATACTTTGTCTCCAGAAAGTTCCATGTCGCAGAAGACCCGATGGTGACCATCATCAACGGGGTCCTGCCCGGTGTCAACTGCGGCGCCTGCGGCTATCCAAGCTGCAACCAGTTTGCCGAAGAGCTGGTACGAACCAGAGACACCTCGATGACCTGCCCGGTCGGAGGAAGTGATCTTGCCGCAAAGCTCGGTGACTCGCTCGGCATTGAAATGGCTGAGCCAAAGCCGGTTGTCTGCGCCGTCCTCTGCCAGGGTTCCGACAACGTCGCAAAGCCTTCTGCCGAGTACGTCGGCATCCAGGACTGCTGGGCCGCCACCCAGGCATTCGCCGGCCCCAAACTCTGCCGCCACAGCTGCATCGGCCTCGGCTCCTGCATCGCATGGTGCGACTTCAATGCCATGCGTATCGAAAACGGCCTCATCGTCATTGATTCCGACCTCTGCACCGGCTGCGGAGCCTGCATTCCCGCCTGCCCCACCGGAGTGCTCGTCATGCAGGACAAGAAAGCCGACAGAATCTTCATCGCCTGCAACTCGCACGACCGCGGTGCCGACACCAAACGTGCCTGCGACGCCGGCTGCATCGCCTGCCAGAAATGTGTGAAAGAGTGCCCTGAACAGGCCATCGTCATCGAAGACTTCGTAGCCCGCATCATCCAGGAAAAATGCACCTCGTGCGGCAAGTGCATCGAGGTCTGCCCGACGAAAGTCAACTGCATCGTCCGGCTGAACGATACCGTCAAATCAAAACAAGCCTCATAGATGAAGACATTCACGGTTGGAGGCATCCACCCTCCCGAACATAAACTGACTGCATCGAAAGCGATTGAGGCCATGCCGATTCCCGCCGAGATTGCCGTTTCTATGAACCAGCACCTCGGAAAGCCCGCCAAACCGGTTGTGAAAGTGGGCGACGAGGTCAAGAAAGGCCAGCTCATCGGTGAAGCCGACGGATTTATCTCCGCCAATGTCCATGCCGGCACGAGCGGCAAGGTCAAGGCTGTCAAATCGGCCCCGCACCCCGGCGGCAACTACTCAATGACCGTCATCATCACCACCGACGGCAAAGACGAGTGGCTGGAAGGCTGCAACACCCCGGCCATTGACCCGACGAGTCTTTCGAAAGAGGAGATTCTGCGGAAAATCAAGGATGCGGGAGTTGTCGGAATGGGCGGAGCAGGGTTCCCGACCTCAGTGAAGCTCTCCCCTCCCAAGGACAAGCCGGTCGACACCATCATACTCAACGGCGCCGAGTGCGAACCGTTCCTCACCGCCGACCACCGCCTCATGCTCGAGTCTCCGGAAGGTATCGTGAAGGGCCTTCTGATCATCACCTCGCTCTTTGAGGGAAAGGCAAAACCCTTCATCGGCGTTGAATCGAACAAACCCGACGCCGTTCTTGCTCTCCAGAAAGCAGCTGCCGGAAAAGGCATAGAGATCGTCACCCTCGAGACCAAATACCCTCAGGGTGCGGAAAAACAGCTCATCAACGCCATCACCGGCCGCACCATCGAAGAGGGCCAGCTCCCCTTCGACAAAGGCTGCCTCGTCCAGAACATCGGCACGGCGCTTGCCGTCTACGAAGCCGTATGCCTGAACCGTCCGCTGGTTGAGCGCATTGTGACCGTATCGGGCATGGAGATCAAGTCGGCAAAGAACATCAAGGCGGTCATCGGAACCCGCTTCAGCGACATCGCCGCTTTTGCAGGCAGCATGTCGGAGAAAACGAACCAGGTCATCACCGGCGGACCTATGATGGGGCGCTCGCAGTTCACCCTCGACGTTCCGGTCACAAAAACCACGTCGGGCATCCTCTTCATCAACAACACCATGCTCACAGGTTCTCGTGAAAGGACCTGCATCCGATGCGGCAAATGCACGAGCGGCTGCCCACAGAGCCTGGAGCCATGGCTGCTTGCCACCGAAGCCGAGTTCCGCCGGCTGGATGATGCCGAGACTTACGGGCTCATGAACTGCACGGAATGCGGCAGCTGCAGCTACCAGTGCCCGTCAGGACGCGAACTCGTCCACTGGATCAAGTACGCCAAGGCCCTCAGAAACAACCGCCGTCAACGCAAAACCGCTTAACAGCAACAGCATTAGCCACATGGAACCACTGAAGTTGAAAGTATCCTACGCGCCCTTCGTCCGCTCGAAGGACTCGATAGAATCGGTGATGTACAACGTTGCCCTAGCGCTGCTGCCGGCAACCGCACTTTCGGTCTACTATTTCGGCATCCCCGCCCTGCTCGTGACCCTTACGGCCATCGCCGCATCCATCGCCTTTGAATGGATGACCGACCGCATCCGAAGGAAGCCCGATTCCTGCTTCGACGGCAGCGCCGTTGTCACCGGCCTGCTCCTTGCACTCAACGTCCCCTCCGGCCTTCCGCTCTGGATGGTCGTCCTCGGAGCCTTTGTGGCCATCGTCGTCACCAAGCACCTGTTCGGAGGGCTCGGCTTCAACATCTTCAACCCGGCGCTTGTGGCAAGGGTGTTTCTCCTCATCTCCTTTCCGGTCGCCATGACCAGCTGGCCTGTCCCCTTCGCGGTGGACATGCAGACGGCAGCCTCCCCGCTCGGCATCCTGAAAACCGACGGACTCTCCGCCCTCCAGGGGTTCAGCTACATGGACGCGCTGCTCGGCAAAACCGGCGGAAGCCTCGGTGAAACCTCCGCGCTTGCGCTCCTCATCGGTGCGGCATGGCTCTTCTACAAGCGCTACATCACCCTCACCATCCCGCTGACCTTCATCGCCGTCACCGCAGTCTTCACCGGCATATTCTATCTCATCGATCCTTCGACCTACGCCACCCCGCTCTTCCACATCCTGACCGGCGGCCTCATCCTCGGTGCTTTCTTCATGGCTACCGATATGGTGACAAGTCCGATGTCGATGCGCGGCCAGCTGGTCTTCGCCGGCGGCTGCGGCATACTCACCGCAGTAATCAGACTCTGGGGCGGATACCCTGAAGGGGTCTCGTTCGCAATCCTCATCATGAACTCCCTGGTACCGCTGCTTGACCGGTGGGACCTCAACGACATCAAGGCCAAGAAACAACAGTCCCTCGAAACAGCATGAGACCAGTCATCATACTTACCATCATCGGCCTTATCAGTGCCGCCCTTCTGGCAACGGTCGCCGACTTCACCAAAGAGCCAATCGCGATTGCCAAAGCTCAGATGGAGCGTCGTGCGATCGAGAAGATCTTCCCATTCCAGCTTGACAGCCTCCGAACCCTCGAAGCTGCCGGCACTTCATTCTTCGAAGCCTACGACACCGAAGGCACACTGAAGGGCATCGCCGTGAAATCATTCACGGAAAAAGGCTACGGCGGCAGGATCGAAATCCTGCTTGGTGTCGCCCCCGACCACAGCATCATCGACTACAAGGTCATCACGACCATGGAAACCCCCGGCCTCGGAGACAAGATCGACAAGGAGAAGTTCCGCCGGCAGTTCCACGGAGTCAGCCTGGACGGGCCGGTATGGAAAGTCCACAAGGATGGCGGGTTCGTCGACGAACTGACTGCGGCCACAATCTCCTCGCGAGCCATCACCGATGCCGTCCACACCGGACTGGAACTGATCAACCAGCAATACCCTAACACCGCTGCAAAATGAACGAAGCACTCAATACACTGACCCGGGGGTTCGTCAAGGAAAACCCCGTGACCAAGATGCTCCTCGGGCTCTGCCCGGTGCTCGCGGTCACCACTTCTGCGGTAAACGGACTCGGCATGGGACTTGCGACCACCTTCGTACTGCTCGGCTCGAATGTCGTGATATCGCTCACATCGAAAATGATCCCCGACACGGTACGCATCCCGTCGTTCGTGCTCATCATCGCCACCTTCGTGACGATCGTCGATATGCTCATAAAGGCGTTCTCGCCTGAGCTGAACCAGGCGCTCGGCATCTTCATTCCGCTGATCGTCGTCAACTGCATCATCCTCGGTCGTGCTGAAGCCTTCGCCAGCCGCTCCGGAGTATGGTACTCGGTGCTTGACGCCATCGGTATGGGTATCGGCTTTACCCTGGCGCTCCTTGTTCTCGCCTCCATCCGCGAGGTTCTCGGCAGCGGAACAATATTCAATATGCCTCTCATCGGCGAGAACGGCACCCCGCTGCTCGTCTTCGCCCTCCCTCCCGGCGCATTTGCAGGCCTCGGAGCAATGATTGCACTCATGAACGCACTTGAAAAGAAAAGAGGAGTCAACTGATGGCTGAATATCTGCTCGTAATCGTCAGCGCTGTTTTTGTCAACAACGTTGTCTTCGCCCGCTTCCTCGGCATCTGCCCCTACCTCGGGGTCTCAAAGAAACTCGACACGGCCCTCGGAATGGGACTTGCCGTCACCTTCGTCATGACGCTCTCCACCGCCATCACCTATGTGCTCTACCACGGCGTGCTCGTGGCATTCCACATTGAGTTCATGCAGACGGTCATGTACATCCTCGTCATCGCCTCGCTGGTACAGCTGGTCGAAATCGTCCTCAAGAAGGTCTCCAAGCCCCTGTACAGCGCGCTCGGCATCTACCTGCCGCTCATCACCACGAACTGCGCCATCCTTGGTGTGGCCCTGCTTGCCATCCAGGAGAAGTATTCGCTTGTGATGTCCGTACTCTTCGCCTTCTTCTCCGCCATCGGCTTCATCCTGGCCATCGTCATCTTTGCCGGTGTGCGCGAAAAGCTTGAAGACGCAGATATTCCGGCCCCGTTCAGGAACGTCCCGATCGGCCTGGTCTCCGCAGCAATCCTCTCGCTTGCATTCATGGGATTTTCCGGACTTGTGAAGTAAGATACCCCCGCGAGAACGCAGCCTCCCCCGCCTGCCCGGGCGGGGGCTGCAAGCCAGAAACCGCCATGCGAACTCCCTTCCGCCTCTCTCTTCTCATCTTCTTTCTCACCATCCTCTTCTCCTGCTCCGCCCGGCTGGACGAAGCACCGGTGTACGAACAGGAAAAGGTCCTGATGGGGACCGTCTTCAAAATCAAGGCTGCAAGCAGGGATATCCCTGAAGAAAAAGTTGAAGCGGCTTTCACCAACGCATTCCAGAGAATTGCCTCTCTGGAGTCCCAATTGAGCGAGTGGATCGCCGAAAGCCCCGTCTCTCTGGCGGCACGTCAGGCAGGCCTCGCCCCCGTTCCCGTCACCCGGGACCTCGCGAACGTCACAGAGCTCGGCCTGGCCATATCAGACAGCACCGGGGGCGTATTCGACCCGACCTTTCTGCCGCTCGGGAGGTTGTGGGACATCAAGCACCGGAAGTCTCCGCCTCCCCCCGACAGCATTGCGGCTGCCCTGAAACTTGTCGACTACCGGGCTGTCCGGCTTGAGCGGAAGAAGATGACGCTGTATCTCGAAAAGAAGGGGATGAAAATCGGGTTCGGGGGGATCGCCAAAGGGTACGCTGCACGCGAAGCCGGCAGGATACTGGAGCGGGCGGGCATAGACGACTACATCATCAACGCCGGAGGAGATCTGTTTGTGCACGGCAGAAAGAACGGCGGGGAATGGAGCTCTGGCATACAGGATCCCGACAGAAAGGACGCCCCTCCGCTCATCCGCTTCAACATAAGGCGTGAGTGCGGCATCGCAACAAGTGGAGGGTATGAGAACTTCTTTATATGGAACGGCCGCCGCTACCACCACATCATCGATCTTTCGACCGGCCAGCCGGCTTCGGGTATGAAAAGCGCGACGGTCTTCGCCCATGACCCCGCAAAGGCAGACGCCTATGCGACCGCCTTCTTCATCCTCGGGCCCGAGCTATCACGCGCCCGTACCATGCGTGACACAACCCTCGCTTACATCCTCATCGACAGCACAGGCCGCATCCACCGCAGCCCGAACCTTTCAGCCTTCATTGAAGAATGAGGCTCTACCAGGGGGCTCTGGCTTCAGGGAAGCTCAAGATAAAAGCCATCCGAAAGGCAAGCGATGAAAAGAGACAAACTGCTGACAGTGGCCCCGAGGGTCTGAGGCACCAAGGGAAAGAAGGGCGGAAGAAACTAAATCAAAATGCCCCCTGGGGAGGGAAACCGGGGTTGTGTATTGGAACATGTTGAACATCACCGGCTTCCGGCATTGAATAATCAGGGCTCACGTGAATAAAGAGCATGCGAACGAGTAAACCGCCTGAACAGACCCCAGGCGCACCACCGGGAGTCCTTATTGACTTCGGGCACGACAGATGGCGGACTCTAGTGGAATAACGTGGAGAGAGGTGTGGACCCGGCAATACGAACCCCCGGGGAGAAATCAGTATTTTCCCGGGGGTTCAATGCATGCCGAACGTGGCGAAATCAGAAATGACTACCCGACCTTCTGCCCCTCGCGGTAGCTGCGGTAGCTGTTGATGAGGGCGTTGGTCGAAGCATCGTGGGCATCGCTCTCTTTCTGGGACTGGAGCTCAGGCAGAATCGCTTTGGCCAGCTGCTTTCCGAGCTCTACTCCCCACTGGTCGAACGAGTTGACCTGCCATATCACTCCCTGCACAAACACCTTGTGCTCATACATGGCGATGAGGCTTCCGAGCGTAAAGGGATTTATTTCATCCAGCAGGAGCGTATTGGTCGGTCGGTTTCCGGGGAAGACCTTGTGCGCCACGAGCATCTGCATCGTTTCTTCATCGACCCCCGCAGCCGCAAGCTCTTCAGATGCCTCCGAAGCACTCTTGCCGCGCATGAGCGCCTCGGTCTGGGCAAAGCAGTTGGCGACGAGAATGTCATGATGCTCACCTATGGGGTTCTGGGTTTTCAGCGGCAGAATAAAGTCTGCAGGAATGAAACCGGTTCCCTGATGCAGGAGCTGGAAGAACGCATGCTGTGAATTGGTTCCGGGCTCGCCCCAGATGATCGGTCCGGTGGGATACTCGACCGTATTGCCGAGCCGGTCTACCCGCTTGCCGTTGCTTTCCATGTCCAGCTGCTGGAGATAGGCCGGAAGGCGATGGAGATACTGGTCATAGGGAATGACGGCGTGGGAGGGTACATCGAAGAAATTGTTGTACCAGACGCCGAGCAGGGCGAGGATGACGGGAATATTCTCTTCAAGCGGAGCCTCCTGGAAGTGCTCGTCCATGGCCCGGGCTCCCCGGAGCAGCTCCTGGAAAGCCTCAAACCCCAGATAGAGCGCAATGGAAAGACCGATGGCAGACCAGAGGGAATAACGGCCCCCGACCCAGTCCCAGAACCTGAACATGTTCTCCGGATCAATGCCGAACTCCACGACCTTCGTGCGGTTGGTCGAGACGGCGGCAAAATGCAGGGCGATGTGGGCCGGGTCAATAGCCCTCGAAAGGAACCACTCCCTGGCTGTCATGGAGTTGGTCAGGGTCTCCTGAGTGGTGAAGGTTTTCGATGCAATGACAAAAAGGGTGGTTTCAGCATCAACCCTCTTGAGCACTTCGCTGACATGGGTGCCGTCGATGTTGGACACAAAGTGTACGGCAATGGCGCCATCTGCGAACGGGCGGAGCGCCTCCGTCACCATGCAGGGACCAAGATCGGAGCCGCCGATGCCGATGTTTACGACATCAGTAATGCGCTTTCCCGTATACCCCTTCCACTCTCCGCCAACCACCTTGTCGGTGAACGCCTTCATCTGCCGGAGCACCGAGTCCACCTCGGCAGGCACATCGAGCCCGTCGACGTTCAAGGTGTAGCCCGGCTGGCGGCGCAATGCAGTATGCAGAACCGCACGGTTTTCGGTGAAATTGATCTTTTCTCCCGCGAACATCCCGTCCCGGGCCTCGATGAGGTTCGCCTGCCGGGCAAGCTCTACGAGCAGACCCATGGTCCGGGAGTTGATACGGTTTTTCGAGTAATCAAGAAGCAGGCCGTTCCAGCGGATTGAGAAGTGCTTGAAGCGGTCATGGTCGCTCATGAACATGTCCCGCATATGGAGTTGCTCGACCTCCTGGCGGTGTGATACGAGGGCGCTCCACGCAGCACTTCTTGAAAGATCCATCATGATGTTCCTTTGTCCTGTGTTTGGGGGGTTACTACAATGCCGTCAGTACGGTGCATAACGGAGGCGCAGCGTGCAGCCCTCCCTATTACACTCGACGTCGACGATTTCAGCAATGCTGGATATAATATACATCCCTCTGCCGGAAGAACGCATAAGGAACTGCGGTTTGGTTGGATCTGCAAGGTCGCGAAGTGCGAATCCGCAGCCGCAGTCCGTCACCTCTACCCGGAGCACGGGGCCGTTGGCTTCGAGGGTGGCATCGAGTTGCACGGTAATCGAGAGTTCCTCATGCCCGCAGTTCCCGTGCTGCACAGCGTTGACGAACACCTCTTTGAGTGAGAGCTGAAGCTGGCGGCGAAAATCCCGGCTGTACCCCTCCCCCCGGGCAAACGACTCCACCCGCCCCCGAAGGGACTCGTAGGCATCCACGTTGCCGTGGAGGGTAAGCATGCAGTTTCCCATAGGCCGTTGTCTTTCGAAAGAGCGCCAGAGACCGGTTCCTATGAGGAATGTAGCATTGCAGGGCCATCAGGACAAACCGGAGCATTCGGAAATGCGGCTTAATTATTTAAGTCAGAAAGAATTTTGTGCTAATTATTTACTACTTATTTGTGTGAATGCATTATTTCTTTATATTAATCCCAGAAGTTCTCTTAAAGAATTTCCTTAATGGTCAACCTCGCTTAATCTTTTTAACAAACAGTAAACAATCAACAGCATGAAACGATCAACGCTGACATCAGGAGCTCTCTCCGTAGGCGCGTTTCTGGCGCTTGCCCTGCTCAGCCCGCCGCTCCAGGCAGCCGAAGCAACGGCGGACGCCGTCAACGCCTATGCGATAGACAACTTCTTTATCTTCATCTGTGCCGTGCTTGTCCTCTTCATGCAGGCAGGATTCGCTCTGGTCGAAACCGGACTCAACTCCGCGAAGAACACCGTGAACATCCTGTTCAAGAACCTGATGGACCTTTCAATCGGCGCCATCCTGTTCTACTTCGTAGGATACGGCATCATGTACCCGGGTGAAGCCTTCTCGGGCGGGTTCTTCGGCTTCGGAGGATTCGGCATCGGTTCCGTGGCACCGGAGACAGCCGCCGGCAACCTGCACCCTGCAGTCGACTTCCTCTTCCAGGTGGCCTTTGCCGCAACCGCTGCAACCATCGTCTCGGGCGCCGTTGCAGGAAGGATGCAGTTCAAGTCCTACCTGATCTATTCGGCAGTCATCAGCGGACTCGTCTATCCCATCAGCGGGTTCTGGCAGTGGGGCGGAGGCTGGTTGAGCGCGCTCGGATTCCATGACTTCGCAGGCTCACTCCTTGTCCACGCCCTTGGCGGATTCGCTGGACTTGCAGGCGCGATCGTACTCGGACCAAGGATCGGCAGGTTCAATGCAGACGGAACACCGAACGCCATGCCCGGTCACAACCTTGCACTCAGCACGCTCGGTGTCTTCATCCTCCTCATCGGATGGTACGGGTTCAACCCCGGCAGCCAGCTTGCAGTCGTCGGCGCTGACAACACCAATGCCGTCATGCTGATCGCAGCCAACACCACCCTTGCGGCAACTGCCGGTGCGGTTGTGGCAATGTTCTTCGCATGGGCGCTCTTCAAGAAGCCCGATCTCACCATGGGGCTCAACGGCATGCTTGCCGGTCTTGTCGCCATCACGGCCAACTGCGATGCCGTCACCTATGACGAATCGCTCATCATCGGTGCAGTCGGCGGTATCCTGGTCGTTGCCGGCATCAAGCTGCTCGACGTGCTGAAGATCGATGACCCTGTCGGCGCATGGCCGGTGCATGGACTCAACGGTGTCTGGGGCGGTGTGGCAGCATGGATCTTCGGCGGACAGCCGATGGTCGCGCAGCTCGTCGGCTCCATCGCCATCCCGCTCTGGGGATTCGCTACAATGCTTGTTCTGTTCTTCATCCTGAAGGCGATGGGCGTCCTCCGCGTCTCGAGGGACGATGAAATGAAGGGCCTTGACATCTCCGAGCATGAGGAGGAGGCCTACTACGGATTCCAGATTTTCACAACTCAGTAACCAAACAACCGGAGCTCACACATGAAATACATTGTCGCAATGATCCAGCCCCACAAGCTGCCTGACGTGAAGGCTGCGCTTGCAGAGGTTGGAGTGAGGAAGATGACGGTTACCAACGCGCTGGGTTGCGGTGCACAGGGAGGCTACACAGAGGTCTACCGCGGCGTACCGAGCGAGGTCAACCTCCTCAAAAAGATCAAACTGGAAATCGGAGTCAATGAAGAGTATGCCGAAAAAACCGTGAAAGCCATCGTCAAAGGGGCCAAGACCGGTGAAATCGGAGACGGAAAGATCTTCATCTTCGACCTCCCCGAATGCGTCAGGATCCGCACTGAAGAAAAAGGTGAAGACGCCATCGGATAAGGAAAACAACTGTTCTTTTCAATAAACAACCCATCGTCGGGGTACCCGGAAACCGGGTGCCCCGGCAACCACACAACAATCAGCAAACAGGAGAAATCCAATGAGAAAGACCGCAAAATTCCTGACACTCGCAGTAGCGCTGGCAGCAACATTTACCGGCACCGCAAAAGCAGACGAAGGCTTCAGCATCGGCGCAGACATTATCAGCACCTATGTATGGAGGGGTACCGAACTGAGCGACTCCCCCTCGATTCAGCCTAGCCTGAGCTACACATTCTCCGGCATCGGCATAGAAATCGGCGCATGGGGTTCATACGCCATCGATGACAAAGCAGATGGCACCCGCTACAAAGAAATCGACCTTTATGCCTCCGTACCGGTCGGCCCTGTCACACTTACAGTGACGGACTATTGTGACGCCGCTGCAGATAACTCTTTTGACTTTTCGCAGGACGGCCCCAATGTCGTTGAACTGAGCGCAAGCTATGGAATCGATGACCTCAGCCTACTTGCTGCGATCAATGTGGCTGGAAAGGAAGGAAGTGCTAAAAACGCAGTCTACTGTGAAGCCGGCTACCAGTTCTACGACAAAGACGGCTACACTGCCTCCGGCGTAATCGGCGCAGGAGACCAGGCGTTTTACGGTGACACCCTGAGCAACGGATTCACTATCGTCAACACCGGCATCTCTGTCTCGAAGGACCGCTACACCGCATCCTACGTGTACAACCCCGATTCCGAGAAGTCAGTCCTCGCCTTCATGGCATCGTTCTAAACCGCTGTTCCATGTTCTTTCCCATCGACTGTCTTGTGTGTGTGCTTGACAGAGATAGCAGCAGAAGGGCCTTAGGGCCCTTTTGTTGTTTATGGGCTGAGGGAGGGGGATCCCTCCACACCATAGATTGGGGGTGCATCGCTTCCTTGCTTCCGAAGGGAAAAAAGTTTAAGGTGTCACAACGGCAGTTATTTCCAACCTGTGACCGAAATAGCATGGAAATCAGGAAAATCAGTGAAGAAGGCCGGATAAGCATCCCTGTCGCAATCAGGAATAAAGCAGGGCTGAATACCGGCGACACCGTAGCGGTGAGGATAGAAGGAGAGCACATCATAATCAGCAAGCCTGAACCGAAGGAGGATCCCTATCTGGCGATTGCCGAGGCTTCCCTTACAGAGTGGCTTGAGGCGGAAGATGAAAAGGCCTGGGAAGGGCTCTCTGGCCCGGAAGATAATGAAAGGCGAAAGGAAACATCAGGGGCCCGGCCACAGGGCGAGCGTCGCCGCCCTGAAGCAGAACCATAAAAAAAGATCAGGCGATCTGTTTTTCGTAAATCACATACTCCTTATAGGGCTTGCCTCCGATGACCTTGGCGAGCTTGCTCATGGCCTCGTTGGACTTGAGCACCCAGCTCATCTCACTGGCGAACAGGCCGTGCTGGCCCCCGTAATCGGCAATATGCGTGTTCAGGATGCTGTCGATCCCCTTGTTGCGGTACTCGGGCAGCACTCCCATCACAATGGTGCGGACAAGGGAGATGTTGCGCCGGTACCAGAGGAACTTCACGAACCCCCAGGGAGTGAACGGGTTGCCGTTCACATGGCGGAGCGCCTGGTTGATGTCAGGCAGTGAGAGGGAGAACCCGATGGTACGTCCATTGGAGTCCTCTACGAAATAAATATAGTGCGGGTTGGCGATCGGCTTCAAACTCTTGGCCATGAAGTCGAACTCCTTGTCCGTCATCGGCACGAACCCCCAGTTTTTCTCCCATGCGCTATTGTAGATGTCACGCACCAGCTCGATTTCCCGTTCGAAATTCTTCATGTCGATGATCCTGATCGACAGCCCCTCACGCTTCATCACATGCGCCGAGATTTTGCGTAGCCGCGCAATGTCGATGATCTTCTGGTCGATGTACCATGCCAGCAGTTCCTGACCGACATGGTGACCGGCTTTCTGGACAAGATCGTTGTAATAGGGAGGGTTGTAGAGCATGAGGAAGACCGGAGGACTGTCATAGCCTTTGGTAAGCATGCCGCACTGGTCGTTCATTGAAGGGCTGACAGGACCGCGCATGGTGTCCAGCCCTTTTCCCTTCAGCCAGTCCGCAGCTGCGGCAAAGAGGGCGTCGGCAACCCCCTGGTCGTTCAGGCACTCGAAAAAGCCCCAGAACCCGACACGGTCGCCATGCACCTCATTATGGCGGCGGTTGGCGATGGCGGCAATGGTTCCGGCCATGGAGCCGTCCTTCCAGGCGGTGAACATTGCAAGTTCTGCATGTTCGTAGAGCGGGAAAGCCTCAGTGTCCAGCGTCTTCATGTAGTCGGAGATCACCGGCGGCACCCAGTTCTCTTTCAGCTGCCGGTCATCCCGGTAGACCTTCCAGGCGAACTTGATGAACGCCTTGCGTTCCTGCTTTGTATGAACCTGCCTGATTTCGATGGACATTTCGCCCTCCCTCCTCGAATGGTTGTCTCATTTAGGAATACAAATCCCCCTGGAAAGGGGGATTATGTCATTGATAAATCACCGGCTGAAAGGTCACTTGAACGCGTTGCCGGGCTCGACGCCGAGTGCCTTCAGAATGAGGGCCATCGGGCAGAAACCGGTGAATGCGGACTGAAGCATCATGGCGCCGACAATGCCGGTGAGCCAGAGCCATCCGGTGCTGATGGTAACAGCAAGGGAAACACTGACGAGAATGAGAAGTCCAGCTATGGCAAGAACAAGCTTATCGATATTCATGTTGATTTGGGTTATGGTTTAGAAAGCGAAAGTCAGAGAATTGAGTGCATGGTATCGGCTCCCTCACGCAGCATCCGTTCAGTCTCTTCCCACGAGATGCACTCGTCGGTAATCGAGACGCCGTAATGGAGCTTCTGGGGGTCTTCGGGAAAAGGCTGGTTGCCGGAACAGATATTGCTTTCGATCATGACGCCGGCAATACTTCTGCTGCCTTCACGCTTCTGGCGGAGGATGTCCTCCCACACCTTCAGCTGCTGGGCGTGCTGTTTACCGGAATTTGCATGGCTGCAGTCAACAAGCAGGGACTGCTCGAGCCCGGCTTTCTTCAAGAGCGCTTCGGCTTCGGCGATGCTCGATGCATCATAATTAGGCCCCTTGCTGCCGCCGCGAAGAACCATGTGCCCGAACGGGTTGCCCTTGGTGGTGATCACGCTGCTGCGCCCTTCCTGGTCGATGCCGAGAAAACTGTGCGGGTGCATCGCCGAGCGGATGGCGTCAACGGCTACGCCGAGACGGCCGTCCGTCGAGTTTTTGAACCCGACCGGCATGGAAAGGCCGCTGGCCATCTGCCGGTGCGTCTGCGACTCGATGGTGCGGGCGCCGATGGCAGCCCAGCTGATGACATCGGCCACATACTGCGGGGTAATGGGGTCAAGGAACTCCGTCGCACAGGGCAGACCCATGGCATTGATTTCAAGGAGCAGCTTGCGGGCATGATAAAGACCGTGCTCGATATCGTAGGTATCGTCTAGATGCGGATCGTTGATGAACCCTTTCCATCCGATGGTCGTGCGCGGTTTTTCGAAGTAGACCCGCATGACGATGACAAGGTCCTCCTCAAGCTCTTTGCGCAGGATTGCCAGCCGCTGGGCATACTCGCGGGCAGCGTTGATATCATGAATCGAGCAGGGGCCTAC